>CAVUGS010000008.1:0-37251 GCA_963741075.1 uncultured Thermoleophilia bacterium | reverse complement strand
TTCCCGAGCTCTCGCACACGGGCGAGTACCTGGCGCGGGCGCTCGCCGCCGGGGCGTCCCGTCCAGTCGCACCCACTCCGAAGACGCCCGGCGCCCGCAAGGCCCGCGTCGCGTGAGCAGCGACCCCAAAGGAGCATGATGAGGATCATCTCGGGCGTGCCGGAACAGCAGGTCACGGACCAGCTGTCGGTCCAGCCGATCGCGGATCTCGGCGGCGCGGAGAAGCTGCGCGCCAACGTCTGGACGCTCGCGCCGGGTGACTGGTCGTGGGGGCGTCACGCGCACCGCGAGCAGGAAGAGTTGTACCTCGTCCTGGACGGTCGCCTGCGTGTCGAGGCCGGCGGCGAGACCTTCGTGCTCGGTCCCAGGGACGCGCTCGTCGTTCCCTCCGGCGTCGGGCACCAGCTCTGGAACGCCGGTGAGGAGGACGTCACCTACCTCGCCGCCGCCGCGCCGCCGGCCGCGGCCGACTCCGCGCCGGCCTGACGGCCGGCCGCGCTCGCGCGGCCATCCTGATCCCGCACCGCGGCCCGAGCCCGGCACGCTGTGCGGGCGCCGATCCTCGCCTGTGTCTTCGCACGTTTTCTCCTGGAATCGCGGGGCACGGTTAACGGACAGCGGCGCCTCGGCCCGCGCTCAGGGAGCGCCGTCCGACGTCAGGAGACCCGCACATGGCCGACACGACAGGGGCAGTCATCGAGGTCCGGGACCTCGTCAAGATCTACGGCGGCGAGACGCGTGCCGTCGACCAGGTCAGCTTCGATGTGGACCGGGGCGAGCTCTTCGGCTTCCTGGGCCCAAACGGAGCCGGAAAGACCACGACCATCCGCATCCTCGCCACCTTGCTCAAGCCGACGTCCGGAGCAGCCCGGGTCGCCGGGTACGACGTGGTGGGCGAGGCCGGTGAGGTGCGAAAGCGGCTCGGCCTCGCCATGCAGACCCCGACCCTCGACTCCTTCTCCACCGGGCGGGAGACGCTCGACCTGGCGGGGCGGCTGCACCGTATGCCCAAGCAGGAGATCCGCAGCCGCACGGACCAGCTCCTCCAGCTCATGGGCCTGGAGGCCGCCGCCAAGAAGCTCACCGGACAGTACTCGGGCGGGATGAAGCGGCGTCTGGACCTCGCGGCCGCGCTCATGCACCGGCCCGAGGTCCTCATCCTCGACGAGCCCACGGAGGGCCTGGACCCGCAGAGCCGGACCGCGCTGTGGGAAGAGCTCGAGCGCATCAACGCTGAGGGCACGACGATGCTGCTGACGACCCACTACATGGAGGAGGCGGACCGCCTCTGTACGCGGCTCGCGATCATCGACGGCGGCCACGTCGTGGTGGAGGGCCGGCCCGCTGCGCTCAAGGCGGGGGTCGGCGCCGACACGGTGGTGCTGCGGCTCGGGCAGGCCGGCCGCGAAGCGGGCTCGCCGGCTGCCGGGCGGGAGCGGCGACGCCGCCGGCCGGGCACGACGGCGACGGGCGCACGACGACGGGCGGACGGCCGAGTTCTGCCGGCTGCTCGAGGGCATGGTGCCGTGTGAGGCCGTGGCCGCCCATCCCGAGGGCGTCATGCTCTCCGTCCCCGACGCCGAACGCGCCATCCCCAGCGCTGCTGCGACGGCTCGACGGCAACGGGCTCGACATCTCCGGCCTGCAGATGAGCCGGCCGAGCCTGGACGACGTGTTCCTGAAGTACACCGGCCGCCACATCCGCGAGGAAGCGGCCGACCAGCCCATCATCATGGGGTTCTGACGATGAACGACATCACCGCCTTCGCCTACGACACCTACTGGCTGGGCCTGCGCACGACGCGGCGCTTCTTCCGCGTGCCGGCCAACGTCGTGAGCATCATCTTCTTCCCGCTCATCCAGTTGCTCGTCTTCAGCCAGCTCTACAAGGACATCGTCCAGTTGCCGGCGTTCGCCACCGACAGCTACCTCGCCTACCTCGCGCCGGGACAGGTCGTGTTCGCCTCGTTCCTCGCCGTGGGCTGGGCGGGGTACGGCATGCTGGTGGAGTACCGCAGCGGCTACCTCGACAAGCTGCGCGCCACGCCCATCGCGCGGACCGCCATCCTCGCCGGTGAGATGGTGCCGCTGTTCTTCGAGGCCGCCATCATGGCCGGCGTGCTCCTCGGCGTGAGTGTGCTGCTCGGCGCGACGCTCGTGACCGGCCTGGGAGGGCTCCTGCTGATCCTCGTCCTCTCCGGCATCTTCGGCATCGCCTTCGCCGGGGTGAGCTTCATCGCCGCGCTGCTCACCAAGAGCGAGCAGGCGGCGAGCGCGCTCTCGCTGCTGATGTTCCCGGTGGTCTTCATCTCGACGGCCTTCGTGCCCGCCGAGCTGATGCCGGGGTGGATGCAGAGCATCAACGACTACAACCCGGTCACGTACCAGATCGAGGCGATCCGCGCCCTGATGACGGTGGGCTACGACTGGAGCGCGATCGGCAGCGCGCTGCTCGCCGACGCCATCGTGGGCATCGTCCTGCTGGCGGGGACGCTCTGGGCGTTCAGGAGGCTGGCGAACTGAGAGGCGGGCGACCGGCGGGCGGGCGGCTGCGCCCGCCGACCCACCGGTCGCCAGCTCCGCTCGTCCGGCGCCGCGGGCGCGACGGGTACAATCAGGGCGATGACCGCCAGCGGCGCGCCAGACCAGCGATCTCGACCACCTTCGCGCGATCCTCAAACGCATCCCCAACGAGCCCGGCGTCTACCGCTTCCTCGACGCCGGAGGAACCGTGCTCTACGTGGGCAAGGCGAAGGCGCTGCGCAAGCGCGTCGCCAACTACCTGCGCCCGGCGGCGACGCCGCACGGGCGCACCGGGGAGATGCTGTCGCAGGCCGCCGGCATCGACTGGGTCGTGACGGCGTCCGAGTCGGAGGCGCTCCTCCTGGAGGACAACTTCATCAAGGAGGAGCGCCCGCCCTACAACCTCCGCCTGCGCGACGACAAGAGCTACCCCTCCATCGAGATCACGTTGAACGACGAGTGGCCGCGGGTCCGCTTCTTCCGCGGCCGCCGCGTGCCCGGCAATCTGTACTTCGGTCCGTTCTCGAGTGCGCGCAAGGTGCGGGAGACGCTGGAGCTGATCGGCCGCATCTTCCCGTACCGCAAGTGCCGCGGCGCGGAGCCCGGGCGGCCGAGCGGCTCTCCGTGCCTGCAGTACTTCATCAAGCGCTCGCTCGGCCCGTGCGACGACCGCTGTACGCACGAGGAGTACATGGCGACCGTGAACCAGGCCGTCGACTTCCTGCGCGGCCGGCTCGGCGAGGTCGAGAGGGACATCGAGCGCGAGATGACGGCCGCCGCGGCGGCCCAGGAGTTCGAGAAGGCGGCGCTGCTGCGGGACCGGCTCGTCGCCGTGCGTCACGTGCACGAGCACCAGTCGGCGCGGGTGGACGAGCGCGAGGCGTTCGACGTGGTCGGCCTCTCGCAGGACGAGCCGGGCGCCAACGTGCAGGTGTTCCTGGTGCGCGACGGAGCCGTCGTCGACCGGCAGTCGTTCTACCTCGAGAACGCGGCGGGCCGCGAGCCCGAGGACGTGCTCGAGGAGTTCCTGCTCGAGTACTACTGGGAGGGCTCGGTGATCCCGCCCGAGGTCGTGGCGCCGCTCGAGGACGGCGCCGGGCTCGGCGCCGTGCTCGGCGAGCGGCGCGGCTCCAAGGTCAGCGTGCGCGCCGCCAGGCGCGGCCCCAAACGGCGCCTGCTCGAACTGGCGCAGCACAACGCGGACCTCGCGGCGCAGACCGAGGTCGACCGCATCGCGCAGAAGTCGGCGTCGCGCATCGAGGCGCTCGAGCGCCTGCGCGACGGGCTCGCGCTCGAGCGCCTGCCGCTGCGCATCGAGTGCTACGACATCTCCAACCTCGGCGAGAAGCACCCCGTCGGCTCCATGGTCGTCTTCGAGGGCGGCCGGCCGAAGAAGGCGCACTACCGCAAGTTCGCGGTGCGTGACGCGACCGGCCAGGACGACTTCGCGATGATGAACCAGGTGCTGCGGCGGCGCTTCGAGCGGCGCTCGGAGGGCGCCGGGAACTACGACGAGAGCTTCGCCACGCTGCCCGACCTGGTGGTCGTCGACGGCGGCAAGGGACAGCTTTCGGCCGCGGTCGCCGCGCTCGAGGACGCCGGCGCGGAGGTGGACATCGTCAGCCTCGCCAAGCAGCGCGAGGAGGTGTTCGTGCCCGGCCGCCGCGACCCGTTGCCGCTCCCGGCCGACGACCCCGGCTCGCTCCTCCTGCAGCGCATCCGCGACGAGGCACACCGGTTCGCGGTGACGTACCATAGGCAGCGGCGCGACGCCGACCTGCGACGCTCGTCGGTCTTCGACGAACTCCCGCAGGTCGGCCCCGTGCGCCGGCGGCGCATCCTGGAGCACTTCGGCAGCCCCGAGCGGTTCCTGAGCGCCAGCCGGGAGGAGATGGAGCGCGTGCCGGGGCTGCCACGCAAGGTCGCGAGGGAGATCTATGCGCACCTCCATAAGGCCGGATGAAGTGGCCGGCCTCGGCCGGCTCACCGAAGAAGCCTTCGTCTGCGAGCTCGGCGTCGGCCACCTGCTGCTCGGCGGCGACCTGCCGATCGCGCTGGAGCTGCCGAGGCCTTCGGGCTCGCTCAAGCCGGGGCGCCGGGGCGCGAGCCACTGGACGGCCGACCTCGAGCGCTACTTCGCCGGCGAGCCGGTGAGCTTCGCGCTCGATGTCGACGCCTACGCGGCCGTGCACGGCTTCACCGACTTCGAGCGCGACGTCTACCGGGCGCTGGCCAAGGTCCCCTACGGCCAGGCGGTCAGTTACCGGGACCTGGCCACCGCGGCCGGGCGGCCCAACGCGTACCGCGCCGTCGGCTCCGCCATGGCGCGCAACGCGCTCCCCGTGATCCTCCCGTGCCACCGCGTCATCAAGAACGACGGCCGGCTCGGCTTCTACGGCGACGACCCGGCCTGGAAGGAGCGCCTGCTGGCGCTCGAGGGCGTGCGCGTGGTGGGGGGGAGGGTGGAGTGACGGAGGCGCTGCAGTTCGTGATCATCACGGGCCTGTCGGGGGCCGGCAAGTCGCAGGCGATGGACTCGTTCGAGGACGCCGGCTGGTTCTGCGTCGACAACCTGCCGCCGGAGCTCGTGCCCACGCTCGTGGACCTGTTCCGCCGCGAGGGCAGCAAGGTCGACCGCGTCGCCGTCGTCAGCGACGTCCGCGGCGGCGAGTACTTCGGCGCGCTGGAGCAACTGCTGGACGAGCTGCACGAGCGCGGCGTGGAGTACACGCTCGTGTTCCTCGAGGCCTCCAACGAGGCGCTGGTCCGGCGCTTCAAGGAGACGCGGCGCCGGCACCCGCTGGCGGGCGGCGGCAGCGTCATCGACGGCATCCGCAAGGAGCGCCAGCGCCTCGCCGGGCTGCGCGAACGCGCCCACCTCATCATCGACACGAGCGACATCTCCATCCACCAGCTCAAGGCGCGCCTCAACGAGGACCTGATCAATCACACGCGCCGCACCAACATCGTCTTCGCCGTCGTGTCGTTCGGCTACAAGTACGGCATCCCCATCGACGCCGACCTGCTGTTCGACGTGCGCTTCCTGCCCAACCCGCACTACGACCTGCGCCTGCGCTCGCTCACCGGGCTGGACCAGGAGGTCCGCGACTTCGTGCTCGAGTCGCCGGGGACCAGCGAGTATCTCGAGCGGCTGTTTCCACTGCTCGACTTCCTGTTCCCGCGCTACGCGGCGGAGGGCAAGGCGCACCTGACCATCGGCGTCGGGTGCACCGGCGGACGGCATCGCTCGGTGACCATCGCGCAGCTCATCGGCCAGCGCTACGAGAAGCAGGGCTACTACACGGTGGTCCGGCACCGGGACCTCACCCGGGACTGAGCGGCTGATGCGCCGATCACTGGAGTGGCTCGCCCCGGGCCTGGGGATCAAGCGCTGGATCCTGCTGGCGTGCGCCGGCGGCGTGCTGCTGGTCTACTCCGTCATCTTCGGCATCGGCGTGCTCTGGTCGCCGCAGCTGATGCGCGGCCTGGGCATGGGCTGGCTGGAGAACCGGCACTGGGCGGCGCTTGCTGCTCTCGGTCGACGGCGCGGCCGTGGGGCTGTTCGCGCTGCTGTACGGTGCGCGTCGCGTCTGGCTGTTCCAGAAGACGACGCCCGAGTCGGCAAGCGAGATCCGCGCGGCCAGCCGGCTGGCGCGGGGGCCGCGTGTGGTGGCCGTCGGCGGCGGCAACGGCCTCGCCGCCCTGCTGCGCGGTCTCAAGTCGCACACCAGCAACCTCACCGCCGTCGTGACCATGGCGGACGACGGCGGGAGCTCCGGGCTGCTGCGCCGCGACATGGGCATGCCGCCGCCCGGCGACCTGCGCAACTGTCTGGTGGCGCTGGCCGACGACGAGTCGATGATGAGCCAGCTGTTCAAGTACCGGTTCCCGGAGGACGGCGGCCTGCAGGGCCACAGCTTCGGCAACCTCTTCATGGCCGCGCTGTCGGAGGTCACCGGCGACTTCGAGCACGCCGTTCGCGAGGCGACGCACGTGCTCAAGGTGCGCGGCCGCGTGCTGCCGTCCACGCTCGACGACGTGGTGCTGCACGCGCAGCTCGAGGACGGGGGACACGTGAGCGGCGAGAGCACCATCACCGCCGCCGAGCGGCTGCCGCGGCGCGTGTGGCTCACGCCCGAGGCGCCGCGCGGCATGCCGCAGGCGATCGCGGCGATCGCGCGGGCCGACCTCGTCGTGCTCGGCCCGGGCAGCCTGTACACGAGCGTCATCCCCAACGCGCTGGTGCCGGAGGTGCGCGAGGCCGTCGCCGAGTCGCGCGCCTGGGTGGTCTACGTCTGCAACGTCATGACCCAGCCGGGGGAGACGGACGGGTACTCGGCCGCGGACCACCTCGCCGCACTGCACCGCCACGGTCTGGCCGGCCTGATCGACGCCGTCCTCGTCAACGAGGCGCCCGTCTCGGACGAGGTGCTCGCCAGTTACGAGCGCCAGGGCGCCCGCCCGGTGGTGGTGGACGACGAGCGCCTGCGCGCGCTCGGCGTCAAGGTCGTCCGCGCGCCGGTCGCCGCCACCGAGAGCGGCGTGGTCCGCCACGACTCGGAGCGCCTCTCCCAGGCGCTCGTCCGCCTCGTGAGGTAGGCCGTGGGCTTCACCGCAGACGTCAAACGCGAACTGGTGACCGTGATGCCCGCCGCGGAGCACTGCCGGCGGGCGCAGCTCTCCGGCCTGCTGTTCGGCGCCGGCGTGTTCGACATCATGCCGGGAGGACACTTCGGCGTGCGCGTCTCGGTGTCGCTGCCGGCGGTCGCCCGCCACCTGCTCGCGCTGCTCAAGCCGCTCGAGGTCGATGCCGAGCTCCGGACCGCGGACAGCGCTCCGATCGGGCTGCGCTATGAGGTCCTGCTCGGGGACGAGGGGCGCGACCTCCAGGTGCTCAACGATCTGGGCGTGCTCTCGGACGAGCTCGCCGTGCAGATGAACGTGCCGCGGCGGCTGGTGGAGCGCCGTTGCTGCCTCGTCGCCTTCCTGCGCGGGGTCTTCCTCGGCTGCGGCTCGATGTCGGCGCCGGGGGCGCCGGTGCACGCCGAGTTCACCGTGGAGGACGAGAGCTTCGCCGAGCAGGTCCAGCGCCTGCTCGCACGGCTGGACCTGCCCTTCTCGCTCACGCGGCGCGAGCGCAACGTGGCCTGCTACACCAAGCGCGGCCAGACGGCCGCCGACCTGCTCGCCGTGCTCGGTGCCCACGACTCGTGCCTGCGCTGGGAGGAGCACGCGGTGTTCGGCACGGTGCGTGAGAGCGCCAACCGGCTCGCCAATTGCGACGCGGCCAACGCGCGCCGGGCGGCCGCGGCCGGCAGGCGCCAGGCCGCGCTCATGCGCACGCTCATGGCCTCACCCGGGTGGGCGGACCTGCCGGCGCAGCTCCGCGAGGTCGCGGAGCTGCGCGTCGAGTACCCCTACCTGAGTCTCGCGGAGCTGGCGGCGGCGGCCGACCCGCCGATCAGCCGCTCGGCGCTCAACCACCGCCTGCGCCGGCTGGCGGCCCTCGCGGAGTAGCCGCCGCAGGCGAGCTACCGAGGGGGGCGCCAGAGGTGCACCCCTCTCGAGCCGGCCACCAGCCCTCGTAGCCGAGCCGGCGAGGGGGGCGCCGACAGGCGCACCGCTCACTGACTCACATGCTGCGCGCGGCGCGGATGGTGAGCTCGCCGAGCCTGTAGGTGTAGCTGCCCATCTCGTTGTCGTACCAGCCGAACACCTTGACGTGGGTCAGCGGCACGCGCACGACGTCGCCGGCGGCCTCGCCGGGCGTGCGCGGCGGCACCCTGAGGTTCATGAACCCGGTGCGCGTGTGCGTCTCCACCGACTCGATGACCACCGCCGCGTCCTCGCCGAGCATGTCGACCGAGACGTTCTGCTCCTCGCTGAACTTGAGCAGCCCCCTGGCCTCGCCGTCGGCGGCCTCGCGGTAGATGGCATTGATGGCCTCGCGCTCGACTGAGACGGTGCCGTCCGGGAGCGTCTCGCTCTGGAAGGTCACGTTGAGGATGATCAGGCTGACGCTCTGCGTGGGTACGCGCACTGAGTCCGCCATGAACCCGATGGTGCCGATCTCCGGCATGACCTGCTCCAGGGCCGCCGCCGCGTTGGTCGAGGTGAGGACGACGTTGCCGATGGCGCCGCGCGTCTTGCGCAGGTCGGTCGCGCCGGCCTTGGGCACCCCGTCGAGGACCGGCTGCGAGTTGGTCACGGCGTGGATGGTGCTCATGCCGGCGGTGATCATGTCCTTGGTGAGTTCCCGCTCCAGGAGCGGCCGGATCATGTGCGCCAGGGCGGTGGTCGTGCACGACGCGGCGGAGATCAGCGTGTGCTGCGCCGGGTCGAACTGGTAGTCGTTGATGCCGTGAACGAGGATCGCGGCGTCCGCCGGCAGGGGGACGCCCTTCTGCTTGCTCTTGAACGGCGAGCTCTGGACGACGACCGCGGCGCCGGCCACCAGGTGACCGCGCAGCGAGCCGCGCGGCGCGTCGGCCTCGAGGTGCGGGTCGCGGAACGTGCCCGTTGCGTCCACCACGAGGGCGACCCCGTTCTCGCGCCACGGGATGTCCTTGGGGTTGCGCGCCTCGCGGAGAAAGTGGATCTCCTTGCCGTAGGCGCTGATGACGCCCTTCTCCTCGTCCACGACGGTCATGTCGCGCGTGCCCGAGCGGCCGAAGAGGAAGCGATGCAGCGGCCCGTAGGTGCTGTCCTTGGAGAGGTACTGGACGACGGACTCGAGCGAGGTGCCCACCGGCCGGCCCGTGTTGACGACGAACCGGTCGAAGTCGTCGCGTCCGAGGTGGTGCCAGAGCGTGAGCTTGCCGATACGACCGATGCCGTTGATGCCCAGGGTACGTTGTGCGGCCATCCCTGCGGTACCTCCTGTCGCGGCGCGGACCTCCCCGTCGGACGGGCCTCTCCGTCGCCGCTCGTCTGATGCGGACGCGGCAATCCTACCCGAAGGTGCCGGGCGCGCCGGGGTATCATTGAGCTCGTGAAGTCCTCATCCGTGCCCTTCGACTCAGAAGCCCTGCGCGCCAACCTCGCGAACACCGCGCAGGAGGTGGTCATCCCCGACCGCTACCTGCCGTTGCTGGAGGCGGTCGACGGCCTGCACGGCGTGCGTTCCGCGCTCGCGGAGACCATGGGCGAGTACTTCCACACCTTCCGCAACGCGGCCCTGCTCGTCGACGGCCTGCAGACCACGCTGCTGCGCAACTGGTCGTACTTCGAGCGCTCGCCGCGGCGCGCCGAGCTCTTCGGCCTGCTCGCCGAACTCGCCGTCGGCCTGCTTGACTCGTCGCTCACGCCCGACCAGTTCTCCCTGCTGCTCCGGGCGCTGCTCACCTGGGCCACGGACACGCTGGCGGGGCGCTACGCCGGCGAGTACGACGAGGCGCTCGCCGGCCTCTCCGGCGCGCTCGCGCGCCTGCTGCCCGAGCACGAGGCCGAGTTCCTCGAGCGCGACACGCTGGTCCGCAACCTCACCCAGCGCGCGTCCGAGCGCCCGGAGCTCGCCGGGGCGTCCCGGGCGCTCTTCCGCGAGCTCCTGGCCGCGGGGTACCGCCGCGTGCACGACCGGCTCGACGTCCCCGCCTGGGCGCTCTCCCAGGGCGAGCACCTCACCGACCCCGGCGCGGTGGCAGGCCAGTTCGCCTTCCTCACCCGGCGCCGCCTGACGACGCTGCTGGACGCGCTGCGCGCGGCGCCCGACGACCGTCTGCTCGCCCCGACCTTCCCGGTGTTCTCCACGATCCTCGCGGAGGCCATCGACGCCCTGTTCCGGGTGGAGAACCTGGAGGACCGGTTCGCCGTCTGCCTCTTCTTCCTCAAGGACGAGACCCTGGGTTACCGGCAAAAGGAGGTCATGGCCGACCTCCTGGGCGTGGTCAAGCAGATGATGCAGCCCGACAGGCACACCGACGCCATCCGCATCCTCGCCCGGCTCACCGCGTTCTTCCGCGACCGCGACAACGAGTTCCTGCTCACCCGCTTCGCCTGCTACGAGGCGATCGGGGTCGCCATCGGCGAGGCGGGCAACGTCAAGGCGGCCGACCACCTGATCGAGGACATCCTGTACTGGAAGTTCCAGTACCCGGACATCCGCGGCGCCACCGACGAGTGGGAGACGGTGGTCAACCCGTACCACCTGCCCAAGGTCCGCTGCTGGATGCGCATCATCGAGTCCAACCCGGCGCTCTTCGAGCGCCTGGCGGCGGCGCTCAACGTGCAGCTCAAGCTCGGCGGCGTCTTCATCGCCGACACCGACCTCTTCCAGCGCGACGTCACGCGCTTCCTGGGCGCCGACATCCGGCCCATCTACTTCGTGGCCAAGCAGCTGCTGCGCACGCTGCCGGTGTACTTCAACGAGGTCGGCGCGGAGGGCGAGCTGCGCGCCGTGTCCACGCAGATCGACGAGATCTGCGGCCGGCGCGACACGCTCATGCACTTCCTGCGCAAGCAGGTGCACGCCGAGTCCTCCAACCGCATGGTGCCGTTCAGTCGCGAGGTGCTGCGGTACTGGCTCACCCTGGACCCGGCCGGCCTCGAGCCCTACGTGTCCGCCAACACGCTCGCGGCGATCCGCGACGAGCGCGCCTGGGCCGAGGGACCCCATGAGGTGCTCGCCGCGCTGGCCGCCGGGGTCGGCGGCGGCGACGCCGAGGAGGCGCTCGACGCACTGCTCGCGCTCACGCCGGGCGAGTTCGTGTCGCGCCTGGGCGCCGGAGAGGACGGCGACGGCCGCGCGCACACGCCCGCCGGCGTCGCACGGCGCCGCGTCGCGCTCCTCATGCGGACACACCAGCTGCTGGCGCGCAAGTACTCGCTGGCCGCCGACGACGTCGGCGCGGCCGTCGCCCACTATCTCCACCTGGACGGCAGGACGCGGCACCGCTTCGAGGCCGCCCTGGCCCGCTGGCAGGCGCGCCCGGGCCGGCGCACCCGCGACGGGCTGCTGGACGCGGCGCTCACCGTGCTCGAGCAGCTCAAGGCCATCATCCTCGGCCCCGGGGCGGCCGTGGTCACCGAGAACATCTACCAGAAGCGGCACATCGCCGCCGGCATCCCGTCCATCTACGGCAACTACAGCGAGCAGCGGTTCGACGCGCTGGGGCTCTCGTTCCGCGTCGAGAACCTCGTGGGCCGGCTGCTCGACGACGTGGTGGCGGAGGGGGTCGAGCGGTACGTGACGCGCGCGTCCCTGCGCCGCATGGCGACGGCCCTGCGGCGCTTCGAGCGCGCGCTCGCCGTCGACGGCGTCGACTCGCGCGCGCTCGACGCCAACCTCGACATGCTCGAGGCGAGCTTCTCGCTGCGCAACTTCACCTTCCGCCAGTACCAGAACGTGTTCCAGTTCCTGTCCAACAGCGTCACCGAGCTTTCCTCGACGTCCGTCCTCAGCCACGAGCAGGTGCTGCACGCCGTGCTCGTCAACGACCCCCGCCAGTGCGAGGCGCGAGGGCTCTCCGTCGACGCCGTCGCCGAGCTGGTGCTGCGCGAGGTGCTGGTCTCCGGCCTCGGTCTCCAGGCCCTGGACCGCTACATGTCGGCGGCGCTCCGCCAGATCTCGATGCTCAACGGCCGCCTCGACAGCCGCGGTCTCACGCGCATGATGAACTACGACCCGGAGCGTCTGGTCTCGCCGATCCACAGGCCCAAGCGGGGCACCGACGACCAGACGACGCTGGGGTTCAAGGGGCTCGGCCTCAAGCAGATGGCCGCCTACGGGCACAAGGTGCCCGAGGGCTTCGTGCTCAGCACCGAGCTCTTCGGCGCCGTCCCGGCGATGTCGTACCCGCCGCTCTACGACGACACCATCCGTCGCGTCCAGGAGGCCCTGAGCGCGCTCGAGCGCCAGATTGGCCTGCGGCTCGGCGACCCGCGCCGGCTGCTGCTGCTCTCCATCCGCTCCGGCGCGGCGATCTCCATGCCCGGCCTCATGACCACGTTCGTCAACGTCGGCCTCAACGACGAGCTCGTCGAGGCGTTCGCGCGGCGGCCGGAGACGTCGTGGGCCGCCTGGGACAGCTACCGCCGCTTCCTGCAGTCCTGGGCGATGTCCTACGGCATCGACCGCGACTTCTTCGACGCCATCATGACGGAGTTCAAGTCGCGCTACGGCGTGGGGCAGAAGCTCGACTTCACCGCGGCCCAGATGCGCGAGATCGCGTTCGCCTACAAGTCGCGCGCCCGCGACCACGGCGTGGTGTTCGTCGACGAGCCGTTCGCCCAGGTGGTCGCCTGCATGCGCAAGGTGCTGGAGTCGTGGGACTCGGCTCCCGCGCGCGTGTACCGCCAGTACATCGGGGTGGCCGAGGAGTGGGGCACGGCCGTGGTCATGCAGCGCATGGTCTTCGGCAACCTCAGCCGCGAGTCGGGCTCGGGCGTGACCTTCACCAACAACCCGCTCGAGCCGCACAGCCGCCAGGTCCGCCTCTTCGGCGACTTCGCCGTGCGCAGCCAGGGCGAGGACCTCGTCGGCGGCCTCGTGTTCCCGTGGCCCATCTCGGAGGCCCAGCGCCTGGGCAGCCTCACGTACCGCGGCACCGAGCACTCGCTCGAGCGCGACTTCCCCGACATCTACGACCAGCTCCTCGCCGTCGCCCGCGACCTCGTGGGAGAGCGCGAGTTCGACCCGCAGGAGATCGAGTTCACCTTCGAGTCGCCGGCGGCGTCGGACCTCTACATCCTGCAGAAGCGCTCGGCGGTGCAGGAGCAGACCCGCGACGCCGCCTACTTCGACACCACGTCGCCCAACTACGGCCCGCCGGTCGCCGTCGGCATGGGCGTCGCCGGCGGCGCCTACTCGGGCCGCGTCGCCGTCGACGCCGAGCAGATCGACCGCCTGCTGGCCGAGGCTCCGGAGGAGCACATCGTCCTCCTCCGCCCGGACACCGTGCCCGAGGACATCGGCATGATCACCCGCGTGGACGGCATCCTCACGGCCCGCGGCGGCACCACGTCGCACGCCGCCGTCACGGCCAAGCGCCTGGGCAAGACCGCGGTCGTCGAGTGCGTCGACCTGGAGGTCGCCGAGAAGGCGGGCATCGTGCGCCTGGCCGGCCACGACGTCGCGGTCGGCGACTGGGTGTCCATCGACGGCCGGACGGGCAATATCTTCCTTGGGCGCATCCCCACGACCGCGCAGCCGCCACTGCCGCCCGCCCGCTGAGGGCGGAAGGCCGGAGGCTCGTGAGGCGGCGTGAGGGTGCGCCCCTCAAGTCGCTCCGCCTGAACGTTCTGCAAGTCGCGCAAAAGTGAACAATTCACCCCTTTATCGGACGCTCCCCTCTGGTAAGCTGTCCGCACAAAACGACCGGGAGGAACCAATGACCGTGCGTGTAGGCATCAACGGCTTCGGCCGTATCGGACGTCTCGTCATCCGCGCCGCCCAGCGGCACGGCGCCGACGTCGAGTTCGTCGGCATCAACGACCTCACCGACTCGAGGACGCTGGGTCACCTGTTCAAGTACGACTCGGTCCACGGCGTGTACCCGGGGACCGTGGAGGTGGAGGAGGACGCGCTCGTCATCGACGGCAAGCGCATCCGCGTCACCGCCGAGACCGACCCGGCCAAGCTGCCGTGGCGCGAGCTCGGCGCCGAGGTCGTCATCGAGTCCACCGGCCGCTTCACCGAGCGCGCCAAGGCCGCCGCGCACCTCGAGGCCGGCGCCAGCAAGGTCATCATCTCCGCGCCGGCCAAGGGCCCGGACGCCACCATCGTGCTCGGCGTCAACGAGGAGACCTACGACAAGACGGCGCACGACGTCATCAGCAACGCCAGCTGCACCACCAACTGCCTCGCGCCGATGGCCAAGGTCCTGGTCGACAACTTCGGCGTCGAGAAGGGCTTCATGACCACGATCCACGCCTACACCAACGACCAGAAGGTCCTCGACTTCCCGCACAAGGACCTGCGCCGCGCGCGCGCCGCCGCGCTCAGCATCATCCCGACGACGACCGGCGCCGCGCGCGCCGTCGCCCTGGTGATCCCCGAGCTCGAGGGCAAGCTGGACGGCTTCGCCCTGCGCGTGCCGACGCCGGACGGCTCGGCCACCGACCTGGTCGCCGAGCTCAAGACGGAGGTCACCGCGGAAGAGGTCAACGCCGCGATGAAGGCCGCCGCCGAGGGTCCCATGAAGGGCATCCTCCAGTACCAGGAAGACCCCATCGTCAGCATCGACATCGTCGGCAACAGCCACTCCTCGATCTTCGACCCGGCGCTCACCATGGCCAAGGGCAAGCTGGTCAAGGTCGTGTCCTGGTACGACAACGAGTGGGGCTACTCGTGCCGCCTCGTCGACCTCGTGCAGCGGGTCCTCTGACAATCCACGCCACGCCCGGGAGGCTGAAGACGCCATGAAGCGGTCGCTCACCGACTATCCGCTCGCGGGCAAGCGCGTGCTCGTGCGCGTCGACTTCAACGTGCCGCTCGCGGACGGGCGCGTCGTCGACGACACGCGCATCCGCGCCGCCCTGCCGACCATCTCGTACCTGCTCGACCAGGGCTGCTCGGTGGTGCTCATGTCGCACCTCGGCCGCCCCAAGGGGCAGGTCGTGGACGAGCTGCGCATGGCCCCGGTGGCGGCGCGCCTCTCGGAGCTGCTCGGCCGCCCGGTCGCGACCGCGGACGACTGCGTCGGCCCCGCGGCCGCGCAGGCGGCCGCGGGCGCTGCGGCCGGGCGACGTGCTCCTGCTGGAGAACCTCCGCTTCCACGCGGAGGAGACGGGCAACGACGCCGAGTTCGCGCGGCAGCTGGCGTCGCTCGGCGACGTCTACGTCAACGACGCGTTCGGCACGGCGCACAGGGCGCACGCCTCCACCGAGGGCGTCACGCACTACCTGCCCTCGGTGGCCGGCCTGCTGATGACCAAGGAGATCGAGGTCCTCGGGCGGCTGCTCCGCGACCCGTCGCGGCCGTTCGTGGTCGTGCTGGGCGGCCTCAAGGTCTCCGACAAGATCAGCCTCATCCGGCACATGCTCACCATCGCCGACACGGTGCTCATCGGCGGCGCCATGGCCAACGCGTTCCTCGCCGCCAAGGGCTACGAGGTCGGCGCGTCCAAGGGCGCCGGAGACGAGGTCACGGTGGCCGGCGAGATCCTGGCGGAGGCCGACGCGGCGCACGGCCGTCTCGTCATCCCCACGGACGTCGTGGTGGCGCGCGAGGCCGTCGCCGGCGCGCCGGCGCGGGTCGCGCCGGCCGACGGCATCGCCGCCGACGAGATGGCGCTCGACATCGGCCCGCAGACGACGGCCGAGTTCGTGCGCCAGCTGCGCGGCGCCGGGACCATCTACTGGAACGGCCCCATGGGCCTGTTCGAGATCGCGGAGTTCGCGGCCGGCACGCGCGCCATCGGCGAAGCGATCGCCGGCGGCGTCGCCGTGACGGTCGCCGGCGGCGGCGACACGGTGTCGGCCGTCCGCACGTTCGGCCTGGAGGGCCGCCTCACCCACGTGTCCACGGGCGGCGGCGCCTCCATGGAATTCCTGGAGGGCCGGGCTCTGCCCGGTGTGGAGGCGCTCATGGATCGCACGACGGCCGCGACGACGGCGGGACGACGCCCGCTCATGGCGGGCAACTGGAAGATGTACAAGACGCCGGCGCAGACCAAGGACTTCTTCACCGCGTTCCGGCCGCTGGTCGCCGGCGTGGAAGACCGCGACGTCCTCATCTGCCCGCCCACCGTCGACCTGCAGACGGCCAAGGCCTGCGCCGTCGACACCGCGATCAGGGTCGGCGCCCAGACGATGCACTACGCGGCAGAGGGCGCCTACACCGGCGAGACCTCGCCCGCCATGCTGGCCGAGATGGGCGTGCCCTTCGTGATCCTCGGTCACTCCGAGCGCCGGCAGTACTACAACGAGAACGACGCCGACCTTGCCAAGAAGGTCCGCGCGGCGCTCGACGCCGGCCTGCGCCCCATCCTCTGCTGCGGCGAGACGCTCGAGGAGCGCGAGGGCGGCCGGACGGAGAGCAAGGTCGGCGGCCAGCTCGAGGCCGACCTGGCCGAGGTCGGTCCCGCCGAGCTCGCCAACGTCGCCATCGCCTACGAGCCCATCTGGGCCATCGGCACCGGCGTCACGGCCACGCCCGAGCAGGCGCAGGAGACGGTGGCGTTCTGCCGCCGCAAGGTGCGCGAGCGCTTCGGCGACGCCGCCGACGGCGTGCGCATCCTCTACGGCGGCAGCGTCAAGCCCGACAACATCGACGTGCTCATGGCGCAGCCGGACATCGACGGCGTGCTGGTCGGCGGCGCGAGCCTCGACCCGCAAGGGTTCAGCCGCATCGTCCGGTTCGCGGAGCCTCCCGCGTGACCCATCCGGGTGCCGGCGAGGCGACGTATCGCCCGGTCGTCCTGATCGTCATGGACGGCTGGGGCGTCGCGCCGCCGGGCCCGGACAACGCCGTGAGCCTCGCCCGCACGCCGGTCTTCGACCGGCTGCTGGCGGAGTATCCGCACGGCGTGCTCGACGCCTCCGGCCCGGCGGTGGGGCTGCCGCCGGGCCAGATGGGCAACTCCGAGGTCGGCCACCTCAACATCGGCGCCGGCCGCGTCGTCTACCAGGACCTCACGCGCATCAACCTCGCCATCGAGGACGGCAGCTTCTTCCAGAACCGCGTCCTGCGCCAGGCGTGCGCCAAGGCCGCGGGCAGGGGGAGCCGGCTGCACCTCATGGGCCTGGTCTCCGAGGGCGGCGTGCACAGCGACATGGGCCACCTCGTCGCCTGCCTCGAGCTGGCGGCGCGCGAGAAGGTCGGCGACGTCGTCGTCCACGCCTTCCTCGACGGCCGGGACACGCCCCCGCGGAGCGCCAAGGGCTACCTTGCGACCATCCAGGAGGCCATGGACCGCATCGGCCTGGGCCGCTACGGCGTCATCAGCGGCCGCTACTACGCCATGGACCGGGACACGCGCTGGGACCGGGTCAAGCTCGCCTACGACGCCCTGGTCCACGGCGAGGGGTTCTTCGCCGCCGACGCGCAGGCGGCGGTGAGCGCCGCCTACGCGCGCGGCGAGAACGACGAGTTCGTGCGGCCCACGATCGTCGCGCCGGAGCACGACCCCAGGGTGCGCGACGGCGACGTGTGCCTCTTCTTCAACTTCCGCCCCGACAGGGCACGCGAGCTCACGCGCGCCTTCACCGAGCCCGGCTTCGCCGAGTTCGACCGCGGTGCCGATCCGCCGCGCGTCGACTTCGTGACCATGACGCAGTACAAGAAGGAGTTCCCGCTGCCGGTCGCCTTCCCGCCGGACCATCCCGAGCACGTGCTGGCCGACGTCCTCGCCGAGCACGGTCTTCGCCAGCTGCACATCGCCGAGACCGAGAAGTACGCGCACGTCACCTTCTTCTTCAACGGCGGCGTGGAGAAGGCGGTGGACGGGGAGGAGCGGGTGCTCGTGCCCAGCCCCCGCGAAGTGCCGACCTACGACCACAAGCCCGAGATGAGCGCCGTCGGCGTCACCGACGCGCTCGTCGGCAGGCTGGAGACCGGCGCGTTCGACTTCGTCGTCGTCAACTACGCCAACGCCGACATGGTCGGGCACACCGGCGTCATCTCCGCGGCCGTGCGGGCGGTCGAGACCGTCGACGCCTGCCTGGGCCGCGTCGTCGACGCCGCGCTGCGCCAGGGCGGCGTCTGTCTGATCACCGCCGACCACGGCAACTCGGACCACATGCTGGAGCCGGACGGCAGCCCCAACACGGCGCACAGCACCAACCTGGTGCCGTTCGTCGCCACGGTCCCGGACGTCCGCGTGCGCGAGGGCGGCAGGCTCTGCGACCTCGCGCCGACCATCCTCGCCCTGCTGGGCGTCGAGCAGCCGCCGGAGATGACCGGAGCGGACCTGCTCGAGCGCTGCCGGCTGACGCCGCCGCGGGCGGCGGCGCCTCCTGCTGGCGGCCGTCGGGGCCACGTGCGTTTGGCTGGCGCCCGGCGAGGTGCAAGAATGAACACCGTAGGCCACTCATCGTCGGGCGCGCCGCAGGGGCGCACGACAATGATATGCTCGCACGCGTCCACGTCCGCCTTCAGGGGGAGAAGACTTGCTCAACGCCGTCCTCATCGCACTCCAGCTCATCCTTGCGATCCTCGTGATCGTGCTCGTCCTGCTGCACTCGGGCAAGGACGCCGGCATGGCCAGCGTCACCGGGTTCTCGTTCGCCTCGTCGGCGAGCGTCATGGAACGCAACCTCACGCGCTACACGATCATCGTGGGCGTGCTGTGGTTCCTGAACACGTTCGTCCTCATCTGGAGGCTGGGCTGACGCCGAGCCCCTGCCGCGCTTCGCGCCCGGGGATGCTCCGCCGGGTGTCGTTCGGCCGCCGCGCACGCTTCACGTCGTGCCACGTCGGCGGGGCGGGCGGAGGTGTGCCCGCGCTCACCCTCTGATGCGGGCGCGCCCTCGCAACACGGTCGCAGTCCTGCTGGCCGCCGCGCTGCTCGTCGTCGCGGCGGCTTCTCTGGTGGCCTGCGGTGACCACCCGCCGGACGCGGGCCCCGTCAAGGACGAGGGCGGCACGCCCAAGCCGGGCGGCACGCTCACCTTTCCGCTGCCGGGCGAGCCGGTCTCCATCGAGCCGCTCAACGCCCAGGACGCCGCCGGCCTGCAGGTCGCCCATCAGGTGTTCCAGGGCCTCACGAAGTGGGTGCGCAACGACGACGGCGTCCTCGTCACCGAGCCGGACATCGCCGCCAACTGGGAGTCCACGGACGCGCAGACCTGGGTGTTCCACCTCAAGCCGGGCGTGACGTTCCAGGCGCCGGTCAGCCGGCCGGTGACCGCGCAGGACTTCGTGGACTCGTGGACCCGGGTCACCGACCCGGACAACCAGTCCTACGTCGCCTACATCCTCGCGCCCATCGAGGGCTGCGACGACCGCGGGTACCAGACCGACCCCATCGCAGGGGCTCACGGGAGTCAGCGCCATCGACGACCAGACGCTGCAGGTCACGCTCCGCTATCCCTTCGCCGACTTCCCGGCCACGCTCGGCCATCCGGTCGCCGCGGTGACGCCCGTGGACTACATCGACCAGGTCGGCGACAAGGCCTACGCAAGGAAGCCGGTGGGCACCGGTCCCTACGCGGTGGCGTCGTGGCGGCACGACAAGGAGATCCGCCTCGTCCGCGAACGCCGCATACTGGGACACGGAGCAGCCCGGCTGGGTGGACGCGGTGGACTTCACCATCTACGACGACGTCGAGTCCATGTGGGCGGATTTCCAGGAGGGCAAGCTCGACTGCTCGCAGGTCCCCACCGAGCAGGTCTCCACGGTCGCGACGAGCCCCAAGGTCACCGACGGTACGTGGACGGCCGGCTCCTGGCCGGCCGCAGCCCTCTACTTCGTCGGCGTCAACATGACCGACGCCACGCTCGGAGCCAGCCTCGACCTGCGCAAGGCGGTCTGCCAGTCGGCCGACGCCCAGACGGTGGTCGACGACGTCAGCCAGGGCGTGGCCGAGGTCGCCACCGGCTACGTGCCGGCCGGCATCCCGGGGCACAAGGACGCGCAGAACCCGTACCCCTACGACCTCGAGGGCGCCACCTCCGCGGTCACCACGATGGGTCGGCGTGCCGACGCTCAACTACTGGTACGACATCAACGCGGACCACGCGCGGATCGCCGACACCCTGGTGACCGGCTGGAGCCAGGCCGGCCTCACCGTCAAGGCGAGCGAGTACGAGTGGGGGACGTTCCTGGAGAAGCTCTCGCGCGGCAACAAGGGCAGCGGCAGCCAGCTCTTCCGCGTCGCCTGGATCGCCGACTACCCGTCGATGGACGCGTTCCTGTACCCCCTGTTCCAGTCCGACCAGTCGCCGTCGGGCAGCTACACGTTCTACTCCAACCAGGGCGTGGACGACCTGCTGCAGAAGGCGCGCGCGACCATGGACGGCCAGCAGCGCAACAACCTGTACGAGCAGGCCGAGAAGCTCATCCTCACCGACATGCCGGCCGTGCCGCTGTACTTCTACCGCTACTACCGCGTCATCGGCCCACGCGTGCACGGCTTCGCCGTCGACCCGATGGGCACCACCGACATGCGGGCCGTCTGGCTCGAGTAGACGGCCGCCGCGACGGCGGTTTGCATAGTGGAGTAAAGTTGACAAGTCGGCGCTGAGAAGGGCACAGTGCCCAGCAAGATAGGGGGAGGTGCGTCACACGAGGTATCCCTGGCCGCCGCTGCACGAGGGGGAGGCGGCCGCAAGAGACTCCGGGGGGAGTCTGGCTCTGTCAGTCATCAAGGAGGTCATCGTGAAGAAACCCGTGAGGAGATGGCGCGGCCTGTTGATCGTGGCCGCGGTCCTCATCGTCGCAGCGCTGCTGCTGGGCGCATGCGGCAGCAACAATTCGTCCAGCAGCAGCAGCCCCAGTTCGGCGGGTACGCCGAAGGCCGGCGGCACCTACAACTTCCCGCTCGGCGCTGAGCCGATCAGCATCGAGCCGCTCAACACGCAGGAGTCCGAGGGCTGCGCACGTCAACCATCAGGTCTTCCAGGGCCTCTACTGCCTGCAGCTCCAGCCTGACGGCACGACACCAAGGCCGTACCCGACCTCGCCGAGAAGACCGAGGTCAACGCGGACGCGACCGTCTTCACGTTCACCATCAAGAAGGGCGTCATGTTCCAGGCCGCCGGTCAGCCGCGAAGTGACGGCGCAGGACTTCGTCGACTCCTGGAACTACAACGCCGACCCCAAGAACAAGTCGGCGACCACGTACATCATCGCGCCGATCAAGGGCATCAACCCGGACACCGGCTACTCCGACGGCCCCGAGCTCAGCGGCGTCAAGGCGATCGACAAGTACACCTTCGAGGTCACGCTGCAGTACGCGTTCGCCGACTTCCCGGCGACGCTGGTGCACCCCATCACCCAGGTGTTCCCGGTCGACTACGCCAAGAAGATCGGCCGCAAGGCGTTCTTCGACAAGCCGGTCGGCACCGGCCCGTACATGGTCGACGACTGGAAGCACAACCAGTCCGATCACCCTGGTCAAGAACCCGGACTACTGGAACACCGACCAAGTCCGGCAACTCGGCCACCCCGGGCTACGTCGACACGATCAACATGCCGCATCTACACCGACGTGAGCACCGAGTGGCTCGCGTTCCAGAAGGGCACCATCGACTACTCCACGCTCCCGACCGGGCAACTTCAAGGCCGCCCAGAACGACCCGAAGACCCAGGACGGCACCTGGACGGTCAAGGCCTATCCGAGCACGTCCGTCTACTTCATCAGCGTGGCGATGAACAAGCCGACGCTTGGCGGCGACGCGAACCTGCCCATCCGCGCCGCTCTCAACTGGCCGCCGACCGCGAGGCCGTCAGCAACATCGTCAACGAGGGCATCTCGATCCCGTCGGACGAGATCGTGCCGGTCACGATCCCTGGCTACGTCGCCAGGCATGAACCCGTACCCGTACGATCCGGCCAAGGCGCAGGCCTGAGCTCGACAAGTTCACCGGCACGCTCCCGTCGGACATCCCGTACTGGTTCAACTCCGGCGCCGGCCACGACAAGATCGCCCAGGCGCTCGTCGCCGGCTGGCAGAAGGCCATGCCGTCGCTCAAGTTCAAGCTGAACGGCATCGAGACCAACAGCTACTGGACGCAGGCCGGCGAGAACAAGTCTCGCCGGCGCTGGTCCGCATGGGCTGGATCGCCGACTACCCGTCGATCGACAACTTCATCTACCTGTTCACCACCTCGGGCGGCAAGTACGGCAGCTACAGCTTCTACAGCAACCCCGAGGTCGACAAGCTCTTCGAGCAGGCACGCGCCACGATCGACGAGACCGCAGCGCTACAACCTCTACAACGAGGCCCAGAAGATGATCCTCACCGACGCTCCGTGCGTCCCCGTGTACACCTACCGCGACGCCCGCGCGTCCAACAACCGGATCGGTGGCTTCAGCTACAACTCGTTCGCTCAGATCAACATGTGGGACGTGTGGGTGAAGTAGGCTCGCAGGCGGTTGCCCGGCTGACGGGTGCCTGAGTAAACTCCACCCAGCGATACATACGAGACGGTCCGCGGCCCAGGCCGCGGACCGTCTCGCGTCCTAAAGACGCGACGCGTCCGCGGCCGGGCGCAAGGGGTCCTTCCACGTGAGAGCAGTCTCTTGATCGCGTACATCATCCGGCGCCTGCTCCAGCTCGTCGTCGTGCTGTTCGGCGTCACGCTGATCACGTTCGGCATGCTCAAGCTCGTGCCCGGCGATCCCGCGGTGGCACTGGCCGGCAAGAGCGCCACACCGGAGAAGATCGCCTTCGTGCGTCACGAGCGCGGCCTCGACCGGCCCTTCTACGTCCAGTACGTCAGGTATCGTCGAGCGGCTGGTGCACGGCGACCTCGGCGAGTCTCTCTACACGGCGCGCCCGGTCGCGCAGATGATCCGTGAGGCGGCGCCGGTCACCATCCAGCTCGCCGTCGCCGCCGTGCTCATCGAGCTGCTCGGCATCCCCCTCGGCGTGTACTCCGCGCTGCGCCAGTACTCGTTCTGGGACACGACGCTCACGACCGCGGCCCTCATCCTGTGGGGCATCCCCGTGTTCGTGCTCGGCTACTTCGCCATGTACATCTTCGGGCTCAAGCTCGACTGGTTACCCATCGGCGGCGTCGGGCCCACGGTGCTCGGCATCATCCCGTCCACGCTGGGAGAGCTGGCAGACGCTCATCCTGCCGGCGCTCACGCTGGGCCTGATCGAGGTCGCCTACATCTCGTACATGCAGCGCGCCTCGATGCTCGAGGTCAGCCGCTCGGACTTCATCCGCACCGCCCGGGCCAAGGGCCTCACCGAGCGCAAGGTCATCTGGGGCCACGGCTTCAAGAACGCCGTCATCCCCGTCATGACCATCGCCGGCATCGACCTCGGCGCGCTCATCGGCGGCGCCATCATCACCGAGACCGTGTTCAACCGGCCGGGCATCGGCCTGATGATCTACCACGGCATCAACCAGCGCGACATCGCCGTCATCGCCGGCGGCGTGCTGTTCGCGACGTTCTTCTTCGTGTTCGCCAACCTGCTCGTCGACCTCGGCTACGCCTGGGTCGACCCGCGCGTCCGGCTGGAGGACTGATGCACGGAAGCGGTATTGAGCGACTCACCGGCCGTCAGGCCCTGGGGGAGGCGGACTAATGGCGCCCGACTGGGATCAGCAGCCGCCTGAGGAGCGGGACGTCTACGGCTCGGCCTGGGTCACCGAGGCCGACTCCGTCGACGCGCCGCCGCACCGCCGAGGTCGTCGACGAGACTCGTCGAGGAGCAGACCAAGCCGCTCGGCCTGTGGGCCGACACCTGGCGGCGCCTCAGGCGCAACAAGCTGGCGCTCGTCGGCCTCGGCATCATCATCGTCTTCATCAGCATCGGCACCGTCGAGACCGTCTTCTACCAGATGCACTGGCACGTCCGCGCCAGCGCGGAGGCGACGGCCGCCGACGCGCCCGGGCTACCTGGCGCCCTACGACCCCAACGCGGTCAACTACGATCTCTCGCCGGCCGGCCTCGGGTCGCCGCCGTCCTGGTCGCACCCGTTCGGCACCGACTACCTCGGCCGGGACGTGCTCTCGCGCACCCTCGTCGCCACCCGTGTCGCCATGCTCGTCGGCATCATCGCCGTCGCCATCGCGCTCACGCTGGGCCTGCTGCTCGGGCCGGTGTCGGGCTACTACGGCGGCGCGGTCGACTCGGTCATCATGCGCGCCGCCGACATCTTCTTCGCGTTCCCCTACATCCTGTTCGTGCTGCTCATCATGAGCGTGCTCGGACAGGGCTTCCAGAACGTGTTCATCGCCATCGGCGTGCTCGGATGGGCGACCTTCGCCCGCGTCGTGCGCGGCCAGATCCTGAGCGTCAAGTCGATGGAGTTCGTCGAGGCGGCTCGCGCGCAGGGCGCCGGCGACCTGCGCATCATCTTCCGCCACGTGCTGCCGAACAGCATGGCGCCGGTCTACGTGGCCGTCGCCATGGCCATCGGCGGCGCCATCGCCACCGAGGCGGCCCTGAGCTACCTCGGCATCGGCATCCAGCCGCCCGAACTCGTCGTGGGGCCTCATGATCTCCGACTCCGTCGACTACCTCGCCGGCCGGCAACTGGTGGTGGCTGCTGTTCCCCAGCCTCGCGCTCGTCACCACCGTCTTCGGCTTCATCTCGTTCGGCAACGGCCTGCGTGACGCCACCGACCCCAAGCTCAAGGAATAGGCATGGGCGAACGCCTTCTCACCATCAAGGACCTCTCCACGCACTTCTTCACCCACGCCGGGGTGGTCAAGGCCGTCAACGGCGTGAGCTTCACGCTGGACCGCGGCGAGACCATCGGCATCGTGGGCGAGTCCGGCTCCGGCAAGACCGTCGCGGCCATGTCGCTCATGCGCCTCATCCCCGACCCGCCCGGCAAGGTGGTCGAGGGGTCGCTCATGCTCGGCGACAAGCGACCTGCGCACCATCAGCGACGACGAGATGCGCGGCGTGCGCGGCAACGACATCGCGATGATCTTCCAGGACCCGATGACGAGCCTGAACCCGGTCATGAAGGTCGGCAAGCAGATCGCCGAGGCGATCATGCTCCACCAGGACAAGGGCAAGAGCGAGGCGTGGCAGATGGCCGCCGACCTGCTCGCCCGGGTGGGCATCCCGGACGCCGACAAGCGCGTCAACCAGTATCCGTTCGAGTTCTCCGGCGGCATGCGCCAGCGGGCGATGATCGCCATGGCGATCAGCTGCAACCCGGACGTCCTGATCGCCGACGAGCCCACCACGGCGCTCGACGTGACCATCCAGGCGCAGATCATCGACGTCGTGCGCGAGATGCAGGCCCAGTTCGAGTCGGGCGTGATCCTCATCACGCACGACCTCGGCGTCATCGCCGAGATCTCGGACAAGGTCATGGTCATGTACGGCGGCCGCACCGTCGAGTACGGCCCCGTGGACGAGATCTTCTACAACGCCCACCACCCGTACACGTGGGGCCTGCTGGCGTCGCTGCCGCGGCTCGACGAGTCAGCGAAGACGCGGCTCACGCCCATCCTGGGCCAGCCGCCGAACCTCATCACGCTGCCGGCGGGCTGCCCGTTCACGGCCCGCTGCCCGTACCGGCGCGAACCGTGCCGCGACAACTGGCCGGCGCACGAGACCGTCGGTCCCGACCACGGCGTGCACTGCTGGATCCCCGTGGAAGAGCGCATCGCGATCCGCGCCGAGCTGCCTCAGTTCAAGGAGCCGGCGGCATGAGCCTTCTCGAAGTCCGCGACCTCAAGAAGCACTTCCCCATCCGCACCGGGGTCTTCAAGCGCACCACCGGCCACGTGTACGCCGTCGACGGCGTCAGCTTCAACGTCGAGAAGGGCGAGACCATGGGCCTGGTCGGGGAGAGCGGCGGCGGCAAGTCCACCGTCGGCCGCACCGTGCTGCGCCTCACCGAGGCGACCGGCGGCGACGTCACGTTCGAGGGCATCGACGTCATGAAGGCGTCGCGCAGCGACATGAACACCCTGCGCAAGGACATGCAGATCGTCTTCCAGGACCCCTACGCCTCGCTCAACCCGCGCATGCGCATCCGCGACATCGTGGGCGAGGCGCTCAAGATCCACGACATCGGCACCGAGGCCGAGCGCAAGAAGCGCGTCGCCGACCTGCTCGAGACGGTGGGCCTCAACTCGGAGCACGCCGAGCGCTACCCGCACGAGTTCTCAGGCGGGCAGCGCCAGCGCATCGGCATCGCCCGCGCCCTGTCGCTCAACCCCAAGCTCATCGTGCTCGACGAGCCGGTGAGCGCGCTCGACGTCTCCATCCGCGCGCAGGTGCTCAACCTGCTCGAGGACCTGCAGGACGAGTTCGGCCTCACCTACCTGTTCGTCTCGCACGACCTCTCGGTGGTCAAGCACATCTCCGACCGCGTGGCCGTGATGTACCTCGGCAAGATCGTCGAGATCAGCGACAGCGCCGTCCTGTACGACATGCCGCAGCACCCGTACACCGAGGCGCTGCTCTCGGCGGTGCCCATCCCGGACCCGCACACCGAGCGGTCGCGCCGCCGCATCGTCCTCGAGGGCGACGTGCCCAGCCCGGCCAACCCGCCCAGCGGCTGCGTGTTCCATCCGCGGTGCCCGCGGGCGCAGGAGATCTGCACGACGGCGATGCCCAGGCTGGTGTCCACCGGCGACGCCGGCGCCGCGTCACGAGATGGCCTGCTACTTCCCGGCGCGGTTCGTCGGACGGCAAGCGCGTCGTCTCGGACAAGCCCTACACCGACGCGCTGCCCGAGCCCAAGGCCTGAACGCGCCCCGGCGCGCTCGCGTCACTCCCTGAGAGTATGAGCCGGTCTCGCACCCTTCTCCTCGATCGTCCCGCTGGCGTTCGCAGTGGCGCTGGGCGCCGCCGTGCTCGCCGCCTGCGGCGGCTCGGGCGGCGGCGCCACCGCCTCACCCTCGGCGGCCTCGGACCCGGTGGTGCTCCTGGTCGACGGCGACCCCGTTCATCGCAGCGCCGTCGAAGCGGTGCGCGCCGAGTTCCGCCTCGGCGGAACGCCCGACGCGGAAGCGCGCGCCGAGAAGGAGGCCGTGCGCCGCGAGCTCGTCCGCCGGGAGGCGGAGCGACTGGGCGTCGCCGCCGACCCGGACGAGGTTGCGTCGCGCCGCTCCGCCATGGTCGACCAGCTCGGCGGCGAGCAGGCGCTGCTGTCGGCGCTCGAGCGCGTGCCGATGACCGACGAGCAGCTGCGCAGTGGCCTCACCGACGGCGTGCTGCGGGAGGCGCTGCAGGACGCCAAGTACGAGGACATCGCGGCCACCGGCGCGGCGGCCCGGGCCTACTACGACAGCCACCGCGTCAGCCGTTCCGCCGGACCGCCTCCGCCCACCTCTGGAGCATCCAGGTCGCGGCGGAGCGGATCGCGGAGAGCGCGCTCGGGCGCCTGCGCGACGGCCGCCCGTTCGCGGAGGTCGCGCGGCAGTTCTCGACCGACCCCGAGGCCAAGGCGGCGGGCGGGGACATGGGCGTCGGTCGCGCTGTCGTCGCTGCCGGCGCCGCTGCGCAAGGCCGTCGAAGCGACGCCGGACGGACAGGTGAGCGAGCCCGGTGCAGGGGCCGGGCGGCTGGTACCTGCTCAAGGCCGCAGAACGGACGCCCGGCGGCACGGCGCCGTTCTCCGAGGTCGAGCAGCAGATCCTGAGCGAGCTCACCAGGCGCAAGCGCTTCGCGGCGCTGGAGGCCTGGCTGGACGCCGCCCGCGAGGCGGCGACCGTGACCCGTCCCTGACGCCGTTCGTGTCGCCGGCCGGGGCGGTTGCTATACTCCGCGGCGACAGAGACTACCGGAGGTCCCCGTGCGGAACGCTCTCATCCTGCTCGCCGTCGTCGCCCTGCTCATCCTCGCCGTTGGGCGCGCTGAACAACGGCACGGCGTTCGACGTCGACTACGTGGCCGGCACCGTCAGCGCGGTGTCGCTCTTCTGGGTCTCCGTCGTCCTCGCGGCGCTCGTGTTCGTGGTCGGTCTCGCGGCGGCGTGGTTCGCGCAGGCCGCCGTGGCCGGCACGCGGCGCAAGCTCGAGGCCGAGCTGCAGTCCACCTACGAGCGGCTTCGCGAGGCCGAGGCCCGGGCGGCGCGGCCGGCGCCGGTCGTCGTGGAGGCAGTCCCGGCCGTGGCCGTGGCCGCCGCGGAAGAGCCCGCGGTCGTGGCGGCGGACGAGGTCACGGTCGTGGCGGCCGAAGACGTGACCGTCGTCGCCGGCGAGGACGCCACCATGGTCGCCGGCGAAGAGACCACCGTCGTCGTGGACCAGCCGGCCGGGGCCGTCGCCGACGAGCCCGAGACGGTCGCCACGGTCGCCGAGGAGCCGGCCGCAGAGCCGGGGGAGCAGACCGCGGTCACCATGGCGGGCGCCGCCGCCGACGAGGTCCAGACCGCGGCGGACGGCGCAACGGGCGCCGGCGCCGCCGAGCCCGACGACGAAGGACCCGCTTCGTCCGGCTCCTGACGCGCCCGCTCTCCTCACGCCGGGGGCATCCGTCGCGCCCGGGCGGTACACTCGCGGCGTGATGCACTCGTGACCGACCCAGGCTCCTGGCGCATCGCGCCCGCCCCCTTCGCCGACGTGCGGCTGCTCGCCGACGAGCTCGGCGTGAGCGAGGTGCTCGCCCAGGTGCTCGTGCGCCGCGGGCTCGGCGACCCGGCCGCGGCGCGCGCGTTCCTGCAGCCCGACTTCCGCGTCCACGACCCCTACCTCATGAGCGGCATGGCCGAGGCTCGGCGTCGTGTGGACCAGGCGCTGCAGAAGGGGGAGCCCATCGCCGTCCACGGCGACTACGACGCCGACGGCATCACCGCCACCTTCCTGCTGGTCGGCGTGCTCGCGCGAGCTCGGCGCCGACGTGCGCTGGCGGTTGCCCAACCGCTTCAGCGACGGGTACGGGGTCTCGGCCGCGGCCGTGGACGAGCTCGCCGCCGCCGGCGTCAAGCTGCTCATCACCGTGGACTGCGGCATCAACGCGCGCGCCGAGGTCGCCCAGGCGCAGGCGCTCGGCATGGACGTCATCGTCACCGACCACCACGAGCTCGAGGGCGACCTTCCGGCCTGCACGGTGGTCACGCCCAAGCTCGGCGCGTATCCGTGCCGGCACCTGGCGGGCGTGGGGGTGGCGTTCAAGCTGGCGCACGCCCTTCTCGAAGACCCGGGCGACGAGCTCGCCGACCTGCCGCTGGCGCTCCGCCCGTACACGGACCTCGTGGCCGTGGGCACCATCGCCGACGTGGTCCCGCTGGTGGAGGAGAACCGCGTGCTCACGGCGATCGGCCTCGGCCGCCTGCGCAGCGCGCCGCGGCCGGGGCTGGCGGCGCTGCTCGAGGTCGCGGGCGGGCGCCCCGGAGCCGCCGACGCCGGGGCCGTGGGCTTCCGTCTCGGGCCGCGGCTCAACGCCGCCGGCCGCCTGGAGGACGCCTCGATCGCCCTCGAGTTGCTCGGCGCGCTCCGACCGCGACGCGGCGCTGCCGCTCGCTCTCAAGCTCAACGAGCTCAACCGCGAGCGGCAGACCATCGAGGCGGGCATCCTCGAGGCGGCGGTGGCCATGGTCCCGGACCCGCCGCCGGCGGCGCTCGTGCTCTCCTCGCCGGACTGGCACGAGGGCGTGGTCGGCATCGTCGCGTCGCGCGTCGCGGAGAAGCTTCCACCGTCCGGCGATCCTGCTCAGCGAGGGCGACGACGAGGCCAAAGGCTCGGGGCGCAGCATCGCCGCCTTCGATCTCCTCGGCGCCGTCGAGCGGACCGCGGAGCATCTGCTGACGTTCGGCGGGCATCGCGCCGCGTGCGGGCTGCGGCTGCGGCGCGACGCCATCCCCGCCTTCCGCGACGCGTTCGTCGCCGAGGCGGCGGCCTCGCTCGGCCCCGACGACCTGCGGCGGGTGCGCGACGTGGACGCCATCGTCGGCGGCGACGAGCTCACGCTCGGCCTCGCCGACGAGCTCGAGCTGCTGGCGCCGCACGGGTTCGGCAACCGCCAGGTCACGCTGCTGCTGCACGCCGCCGAGGTGGTGGCGCCGCGGCTCACGCGCGACAAGCGGCACGCCCAGTACCGCGTGCGCTGCGACGGCGCCTCGTGCCAGGCCATCCACTTCAACTTCGACGCCCTCGACGAGCTCACCGCGCCCGGGCGGCACGACGTGGCGCTGGCGCTCAGCAAGAACGAGTACAACGGCTCGGTCAGCGCGCAGGTGCAGGTGCGCGGCCTGCACCGCCTGGAGCCGCCGGAGACCGACCTGTGCGCCACCGCCTGCGACCTCGGCTGTCGCGACCGCCTGCGCGGCGAGCGTCTGTGGGCGGCGCTGCTCGACGGCGTGGCTGCTCTTCCGGCCGCCGGCGACGGTCCGCCCGGGGCGGCCGCCGAGGCCGCGGCCGCGCTCCACGCCGCGCGCGCCGCCGGCCGCATCCTCGACCTTCGCGGCCGCCCGGCGGTCTCGCAGCTCGCCGCGCTGCTCGCCGGCGGCGAGCGCACGCTCGTGCTCGTCGCCGACGTCGCGCGCCGCCGCCCGCTGCTCACGCGCGACGTGCTCGCGCCCGGTCTGCACTGCTCCGGCGCCTACGTCCAGGCCGCCTGCACGCAGCGGCTGGCGGACGCGGCGGGCGCCGGCGTCGTCATGACGACGCCGGACCTCGCGCTGGCTGACCCGGCGTTCGCGCGCTCGTTCGCGCACGTGGTCCTGCTCGACCCGCCCATGACGGGCGCGGCGTGGGCGGGTCTCGCCGCCGCGGCGCCCGAGGCGCACCTCCACGCGCTGTGGGGCGCCGGCCGAGGCCGGCTTCGCGGCGCGCGTCCGCGAGACGCCAGCTGGATCTGGACGCGGCCATGCGCCGCGTCTGGAAGGCCCTCGCCGCGGGCTCGGGCCGGTTTGACGATGGGCTCGAGCAGGAACTCCTTGGGACAGGAGCCGTGCTCGCGCCGGTCGCCGCCGTCGCGGCCGCGTTCGAGGCGCTTCGCGAAGCGGGATTGCTCGTCGCCGGCCCGGACGGCGGCTACCATCTCGAACGACCCGCAGAGTAAGGTCGACGCCACCCAGACAGACGCGTGGAGACGATGGCACAACAGGTATCAGACACCAGACTTCCTGCAGACCTGCCTGACAGCGCAGCTCTGAGGCAGGTCCCCGACGAGTACGGGCCGCTGCTCGACGACCTGTTCTCCGCAGTCGAGCGCTACAACCCGGATCCCGACCGCGACCTCATCACGCGCGCGTTCGTCGCCGCCTGCATCCTGCACGGGCAGCAGAGCCGCAAGAGCGGCGAGGCCTACATCCATCACCCGGTCGGCACGGCGCTCAACGCCGCCGAGCTCAAGCTCGACTCCGTCACCATCGCCGGGGCGCTGCTGCACGACGTCGTCGAGGACACGGGCACCCCGCTGTCCTGGATCCAGGACGAGTTCGGCGAGGAGATCGCCATGCTCGTCGACGGCGTCACCAAGCTGACCAAGATGCACTTCACCTCCCAGGAGGAGGAGCAGGCCGAGAACTACCGCAAGATGATCATCGCGATGGCCACCGACATCCGGGTCATCCTGATCAAGCTCTGCGACCGCCTGCACAACATGCACACGCTCTGCTACCTGAGCAAGCAGAAGCAGATCCAGAAGGCCAAGGAGACGCTCGAGGTCTACGCGCCGCTCGCGCACCGCCTCGGTATCCACAACCTCAAGTGGCAGCTCGAGGACCTCTCGTTCGCCTCGCTGCACCCGCGCAAGTACCAGGAGATCCAGAAGTGGGTCGCGCAGCGCCGCGCCGACCGCGAGGACTACGTCGACGAGGCGGCCGGCTACCTGAACGCCGAGCTCGAGAAGGCCGGCATCGTGGCCGACATCACCGGCCGCGCCAAGCACTTCTACTCCATCTACATGAAGATGAGCCGCGGCGGCAAGGAGTTCAACGAGATCTTCGACCTCACCGGGCTGCGCGTGCTGGTCGACTCCATCAAGGACTGCTACGGCGCCGTGGGCATCATCCACTCGGTCTGGAAGCCCATCCCCGGGCCGCTTCAAGGACTACATCGCGATGCCCAAGTTCAACCTGTACCAGTCGCTGCACACCACGGTCATCGGCCCCGGCGGCAAGCCGCTGGAGATCCAGATCCGCACCTTCGACATGCACCAGACGGCGGAGTTCGGGGTCGCCGCGCACTGGCTCTACAAGGAGCGCGGCGACCGCGACCAGGACAAGCTCGCCTGGCTGCACCAGATGATGGAGTGGCAGTCCGAGACGGGCGACCCGCGCGAGTTCATGGACACCCTGCGGGTCGACCTCTTCGAGGACGAGGTGTTCGTCTTCACGCCCAAGGGCGACGTCAAGAGCCTGGCTGCCGGGAGCACGCCCATCGACTTCGCCTTCGCCGTGCACACCGACGTCGGCAACCACACCGTCGGCGCCAAGGTCAACGGGCGCATCGTGCCGCTGCACACGAAGCTCAACAGCGGCGACATCGTCGAGGTCATCACCAGCAAGTCGAGCCACGGGCCCTCCCGCGACTGGCTCGACATCGTCAACTCGCCGCGGGCGCGGCAGAAGATCCGCCAGCACTTCCGCCGCGAGCAGCGCGAGGACTCGCGAGCACTCCGGCCGCGACCTCCTGCAGGAGGCGCTGCGCCGCGAGGGCCTGCCGGCGCAGAAGATCCTGACGCTCCAAGGTGTTCGCCCAGATCTGCAAGGACGTCGGCTACAACAAGCCCGACGACCTGTTCGTGGCGCTGGGCTCCGGCCGCCTGCCCGTCAAGACCGTGGCCAACAAGGTCATGCAGCGCGCCGGTACCATGAAGGAGGCCACGCCGCCGCCCGAGATGCTGCCGTCCAAGCCCGTCCAGGACGTGGAGGAGCCGCAGGCGCTCTCCGGCGAGTTCGGCATCGCCGTCGAGGGCATGAGCGACATCATGGTGCGCATGGCCAAGTGCTGTAAGCCCATCCCCGGCGACGAGATCGTCGGCTACATCTCGCTCGGCAAGGGCATCACCATCCACCGCCGCGACTGCAAGAACGCGCGCGCCCTCATGAAGAACCCGGAGCGGTTCACCAAGGTCGGCTGGCAGGGGCTCGGCGGCATGGCCTTCCGCGTCGAGATCATGGTCGAGGCGCTGGACCGCAACCACCTGCTCGAGGACCTCGCGCGCACGCTGTCCGATTCGGGGGTGAACATCATCGGCGGGAGCATGCAGACGCTGCCCGACGGAGTAGTACGCGACCGCTTCACGCTCGAGGTCGGCGACGTGCGCCAGCTCGACAACATCCTCGCCAACATCCGCAGCATCCACACGGTCTACGACGCCTACCGGGTCGTCGCAGGCTGAGGCGAGCGCCGCCGCCGCCGCGCCGGGCGGCGCGGTCGACCGTGTTCGCCGCCGTCTGATACGCTCTGGGGCCGAACGCCGACCCACTCGAGGTACCTCATGCCTGAACCCGTCGAAGTCTTTGCCGTGCCCCTCGGCCCGCTCCAGGCCAACTGCTTCATCGTCGTCCAGGGAGAGCAGGGCCTGGTCATCGACCCCGGCGACGAGGCCAACGTCGTCATCCAGGCGTTCACCGAGTTCGGGTTCGCGCCGGCGGCCGTGCTCGTCACGCACGGTCACTTCGATCACTTCGGCGGCGTGACTCCCGTCGCCAGGCACTTCGACATCCCCGTGTACGTGGGCGCCGAGGACGCCGGCCAGATGGCCGACGGCGGCCTCGGCGCCATGGCCGGCTTCGACATCGAGCCCGTCGAGACGGCGCACACCATCGAGGGCGAGCAGACGCTCGACCTGCCCATCGAGGTGCTCGCCATCCCGACCCCCGGCCACTCGCGCGGCTCCTACACGTTCGCCATCGGCGAGGAGGAGCTGTTCGTCGGCGACCTGCTGTTCCAGGGCAGCGTGGGCCGCACCGACCTGCCCGGCGGCAACATGGACCAGCTGCTGAACTCCGTCGCCGCGCTGATCCGGCGGTTCCCGCCGGACGCCACCGTGCACAGCGGCCACGGCCCGGACACCTCGCTCGGCCGCGAGCTCGCGCTCAACCCGTTCCTGTCGCCCATCCGTCACGACCCGGAGCACCGCTGGTGAGCTCGCCGCGCGCCCCCAAGGGCACCTACGACCTGCTTCCGGACGCGGCCGCCGAGCGCGACGCCGTGGTCGCCGCCGCGGCGCGCGTGTTCACCGCCTACGGCTACCGTCACGTCGTCACCCCTGAGTTCGAGGAGACGGGCCTGTTCGAGCGCGGCGTCGGTGAGGCCACCGATATCGTGCGCAAGGAGATGTACACCTTCCGGGACAAGGGCGACCGCTCGCTGACGCTGCGTCCCGAGGGCACGGCGCCCATCTGCCGCGCCTACGTGGAGCACGGCATGCACAAGCTGCCGCAGCCGGTGAAGCTCTGGTACTACTGCCCGATGTTCCGCTACGAGAAGCCGCAGGCGGGGCGCTACCGCGAGCACTACCAGATCGGCGCCGAGGCCATCGGCTCGGCGGACCCGTCGGTCGACGCCGAGGTGATCCTCCTGCTGGCGGCCATCTTCGCCGAGGTCGGCGTCGAGGGCGTCACCCTCAACATGAACAGCATGGGCGACCCGCAGTGCCGGCCCGCCTACGTCGAGAAGCTGCGCGAGTACCTGCGCGGCCACGAGGCCGAGCTCTGCGGCGACTGCCTGGAGCGCGTCGACATCAACCCGCTGCGCACGTTCGACTGCAAGGTCGAGAGCTGCCGCGCGGTGCTCGACGAGGCGCCGCGCATCAGCGACCACCTGTGCCCGGAGTGCCGCGAGCACTTCGACGCCGTGCTCGCGCTCGTGCGGGCGGCAGGCCTCGAGCCCAACCTCGACTTCCGGCTCGTGCGCGGTCTGGACTACTACACGCGCACGACCTTCGAGTTCAACTCCGACCGCCTCGGCGCCCAGAGCGGCGTCGGCGGGGGCGGCCGCTACGACGGCCTCGTCGAGCAGGTCGGCGGCCAGCCGACGCCGGGCGTGGGCTGGGGCAGCGGCCTCGAGCGCATCGCCCTGGCGATGCGCGAGCCGCTCGCGGTCCCCGCCTCGACCGGCGTCTACGTGGTCGCCTTCGACGACCACGTCCGCCCGGCGGCGTTCGCCGTCGCCGAGAGACTGCGCCGCGCCGGCGTGCCGGCCGAGCTGGACCTCGCCGGGCGCAGCCCCAAGGGCCAGTTCAAGCAGGCCGGCCGCAGCGGCGCCCGCTTCGCGGTGCTGCTCGGCCTCGACGAGCTCGCCGACGGCGTCGCGCGGCTCAAGGACCTTGCCGGCGGCGGGGAAGAGGACGTCGCCGCCGCCGACCTCCCGGCGCTCGTCGCCGGCCGTCTGAAGGGTGACTCCTGATGCTCCGCGACACGTATCCCGGCGAGCTCCGCGCCGCCGACGTCGGCCGCGAGGTCCGCCTCGCCGGCTGGGTGGCTCGCCGCCGCGACCACGGTGGCCTGATCTTCATCGACCTCCGCGACCGCAGCGGGATGGTGCAGCTGGTCATCGACCCCGCGCACGCGGCCGACGCGCACGCGCTGGCCGAGCAGGTGCGCCCCGAGTTCGTGCTCGCGGTCACCGGCACGGTCGTCGCGCGCTCGCCCGAGACCGTCAATCCCAAGCTGCCGACCGGCGAGGTCGAGGTGCACCTCGCCGAGCTGGAGATCCTGAACCGCGCCAAGACGCCGCCGTTCGAGGTGGAGTCGGCCGAGCAGGTCGACGTGGACGAGACGCTCCGCCTCAGGTACCGCTATCTCGACCTGCGCCGCGCCCCCATGCTCGCCAATCTGGAGCTGCGCAACGCGGCCACGCAGGCGGCGCGCGCCTACCTCAACGACCACCGCTTCATCGAGGTCGAGACGCCGGACCTCACCAAGTCGTCGCCGGAGGGCGCGAGGGACTTTCTCGTCCCCTCGCGCCTGCAGCCGCACCGGTTCTACGCGCTGCCGCAGTCGCCCCAGATGTTCAAGCAGATCCTCATGGTGGCCGGCCTGGACCGGTACTACCAGTTCGCGCGCTGCTTCCGCGACGAGGACCTGCGCGCCGACCGCCAGCCGGAGCACACGCAGATCGACATCGAGACCTCGTTCCTCTCGGTGCCCGAGATCCGCGAGGTCCTCGAGGGCCTCATGACCGCGATCTTCGAGGGCGTGGGGGAGACCCCGCCGGCGACGCCGCTGCCCAGGCTCTCCTACGACGAGGCGATGCTGCGCTACGGCTCGGACAAGCCGGACCTGAGGTACGGCTTCGAGATCGTCGAGCTGAGCGAGACCTTCGCCGCGAGCGAGTTCAAGGTCTTCCGCGGCGCCGTCGACGGCGGCGGGGTCGTGCGCGCCATCCGGGCGCCCGGTGGCGGTTCCCTCTCCCGGGCCCAGATCGACAGGCTCACGGAGCTCGCCAAGGAGCACGGCGCCAAGGGCATGGCCTACGTGTACGTGGAGGAGGGCCGCGCGCTGCGCGGCCCCATCGTCAAGTTCCTCGGCGAGGCCGAGCAGGCCGCGCTGGTCGAGAAGGCGGGCGGCGAGCCCGGCGACCTGATCGTCTTCGCCGCCGACGAGGCGCCCGTCGCCGCCGAAGTGCTCGGCGCGCTGCGCCTCGCCCTCATCGGTCTGCTCGCTCCCGCGCCGTCGGCTCGCTGGTCGCTTCTCTGGGTCGAGGAGTTCCCGCTCTTCGAGATCGACAAGGAGACGGGCACGCTCACCTACGGGCACAACCCCTTCAGCCTGCCGACCGCGGCCACCACGCCGCTCATGGAGAGCGACCCGCTCGCCGTTCGCGGCGCCCAGTACGACCTGGTGCTGAACGGCGTCGAGCTCGGCTCCGGTTCCCTGCGCAACCACGACGCCGTCGTCCAGCGCGCGATCCTGCGCGCCCTCGGCATGAGCGACGAGCGCATCGACGAGGCGTTCGGCTGGTTCCTCGAGGCGCTCGAGTACGGCGCTCCGCCGCACGGCGGCATCGGCCTCGGCTTCGACCGCATCATCATGCTGCTCGCCGGCGCCGACTCGATCCGCGACGTCATCGCGTTCCCCAAGACGTCGTCGGGCGGCGACCCGATGACGGGCGCGCCCGGCGCCGTCACGGCGGAACAACTCAAGGAGCTGCGCGTCCGGCTCGGATAGACGTTCAGCCTCTTCCTCAAGCTTTTTGCAGGGCTGCCGACAAGATTGTTGAATCAGTGGACGTTTGCTAGGATGGCGCGGCTCGACCTTGTTCGTGACCTCGCCACATTCTCGAGCCAACACGAACACAT
>CAVUGS010000007.1:0-221430 GCA_963741075.1 uncultured Thermoleophilia bacterium | reverse complement strand
CGGGAGCTCGATCGCCGGACCGTCCGTGGACGTTCTGGGAGAGCACCCACCTGCGAGAGCAGGTTCGAGAATAACGCGAGCACGGCAAGGTGGAGCACTTTCTCTCTGTTGGGGGAGGCCGGCATGGGGATCTTCAAGCGCAACCGGACGTTCTTGGTCGGCGCAGTCCTGATCGTGGTGGTGGGCGCGCTGCTCTTCGGCGGCGTCGTCGCCGTGCGCGTCATGGCCGAGTCGGGGGCCACTCCGGTGCCGGCGGCATCCCAGCCCGCCTCCTACAACGGCGTCAGCAGCTACGGCATGACCGGCTACGCGCCGCTCACCGTGGAGCCGACGGCGGACACCCCCGAGTTCATCACCAAGCGGCTCGACGAGAACCGCGGCGTCGTCCTCCTCGTGTACGTCAAGGGAGCGAGCGACGACATGGAGATGCTCTCCTACTTCAACGACATCAAGGCCAACTACGCGGCCGACAGCTCGTTCTTCTCCTTCGAGGCGCGCGAGTCCAAGCAGCTCGGCGACCTGCTCGCGCAGCTGCGCGTGAGCGATCCTCCGATCCTCGCCATCATCCGCGGCGACGGCCAGGTGGCCAACCTGTACACGGGCTGGATCGGGTTCAAGGTCATGGAGCAGGAGATCGCCGACGCGGTGCGCGGCCTCTAGCCGCCGACACAGCCTGTGACTTCAAACGGCGCCCCTCGGGGCGCCGTTTCTGTTTGACCGCCCCGCACCCTGTGGTAGCATAATGCCGACTCTATTGGTTGGGATTCGGCATCACCGAACGGACGGAGCGTCGTGCGCATCTCGTCACGTTGCGAATACGGACTGCGAGCCATGGTCTACCTGGCCGGCCACGACAGCGGCCGGCCGGTCCCCCTGCCGGAGATCGCCGCGGGGGAGAGCATCCCCGCGCCGTTCCTGGAGCGCATCCTCGCGCGGCTGCGCGAGGCGGGGCTCGTCAAGGCCACACGCGGGGTGAGCGGCGGCTACCAGCTCGCCCAGGCCGCCGCCGACGTCGCCGTCGGCGACGTCGTCACGGCGCTGGAGGGCCCGCTGTCGCTCGTCGGCTGCGTGCCCGACGACGGGGCGTGCGCCCGCGCCGACTCGTGTGCCTCGCGCATCGTGTGGCGCCGTCTGGACAGCGCCATCAGCGGCGCCCTCAACAGCATCACACTCGAGGATCTGACAAGGGAGGCAGTGTCACCATGAAGCCGGTCTACTTCGACCACGCGGCCACGACGCCGGTCGACCCGCAGGTGCTCGAGGCCATGCTGCCGTACTTCTCGCAGCAGTACGGCAATCCGTCGGAACTGCACCGGCTGGGGCGCGAGGCGCGCGCGGCCGTCGACGCGGCGCGCGCTCAGGTGGCCGCCGTGCTCGGCGCCGGCGAGAAGGAGATCGTCTTCACCGCCGGCGGTACGGAATCGGACAACCTCGCCCTCTTCGGCAGTCTCGCCCGCTACGAGCCCGGCCACTTCATCGTGAGCGCCATCGAGCACCCGGCCGTCATGGAGGCCGCCCGCGCCCTCAACCGGCTGGGATGGGCCGTCGACTTCGTGCCGGTGGACGGCGACGGCGTCGTCGACCTCGACGTCTATGAGCAGGCGTTCCGCGAGGACACGCGGCTGGCCTCGATCATGTTCGCCAACAACGTCGTCGGCACGGTGCAGCCGGTCGCCGCGCTCGCGCGCATCGCGCACGAGAAGGGCGCCCTGTTCCACACCGACGCCGTGCAGGCCGTGGGTTCGCTGCCGGTCGACGTCGGCGAGCTCGGCGTGGACATGCTCAGCCTCTCCGGCCACAAGCTGTATGGCCCCAAGGGCATCGGCGCGCTCTACGTGAAGCGCGGCACGCGCCTGCAGCCCATCCTGCACGGCGGCGGCCACGAGCGGCGCCTCCGCTCCGGGACCGAGAACGTGCCCGGCATCGTCGGTCTCGGCGTCGCCATGACGCTGGCGGCGGAGCAGCTGCCCGAGGTCCGCCCGCGCCTCGAGCGCCTGCGCGACAGGATGGCGCAAGGCGTCCAGGAGCGCATTCCCGAGGTGACCTACCTCGGGCACCCCACGGAGCGGCTGCCGGGCAACGTCGCCTTCAGCGTCCGTTACGTAGAAGGCGAGTCCATGCTCCTGCAGCTCGATTCCCGCGGCTTCATGGTCTCGAGCGGCTCGGCCTGCGCCTCCGGCTCGCTGGAGCCGTCGCACGTGGTGCTCGCTCTCGGCCTCGGCGCCGAGGAGGCGCACGGAAGCATGCGCATCAGTCTCGGGAGGGAGAATACGGAGGAGGAGGCCGACGCGTTCCTGGAGGCCTTCCCGCCGATCGTCGACAAGCTGCGGCAGATGAGCCCGCTGTACGTGAAAGGCTGACACATGTACACCGACCTCGTGATGGATCACTTCACGAACCCGCGCAACGTGGGAGAGATCGAAGACGCCGACGGCGTCGGGCAGATCGGCAATCCGGTCTGCGGCGACGTGATGCGCATCAGCATCGCCGTCGACGACAAGGACCACATCGCCGACGTGAAGTTCAAGACCTTCGGGTGCGGCGCCGCCGTGGCCACGTCCAGCATGGTCACCGAGATGGTCATGGGCAAGAGCCTGCAGGAGGCCGCCGACATCTCCAACAAGGCGGTCGCCGAGGCGCTCGGCGGGCTCCCGCCGAACAAGATGCACTGCTCCAACCTGGCGGCCGACGCGCTGCACCTCGCCATCCAGGACTACCTGGTCAAGAAGGGCCGCGAGGCGGACGTCGAGCAGATCCTCAAGGCACTCCCAAAAGAACACGAGCACTCGTCGCACTGAGCGGCGGGGTCGATAGCGCCGTCGCGGCGCTGCGGCTGATCGAGGCGGGCCGCAGCCTGGAGACGGCGACGGCGCGGCTGTGGCCGGGGACGGACCGGCGCAGCTGCTGCTCTCCCGGTGCTCTGCAGCGCGCCGCCCGTACCGCGGCGCAGCTCGGTCTTCCTCATCACGTCCTCGACCTCGAGGCTGAGTTCGAGGACGTGGTCGTGGGACCGTTCCAGAGCGGCTACCTGGGCGGCGAGACGCCGAACCCCTGCGTCGACTGCAACCCGATGCGCCTGGCGGCGCTCCTCGCCCTGGCCGCTGAGCTGGGCCTGGCGCGCGTGGCCACCGGCCACTACGCCCGCCTGGTGTGGCGGGACGGCGAGCCCTTCGTGGCGCGCGCCGCCGACCGCACCAAGGACCAGTCCTACATGCTGTGGGCGGTGCCGCCACAGGTGCTGGCGCGCCTCGAGTTCCCGCTCGGCGAGTCTCACCAAGGCCCAGGCGCGCGCCGCCGCGGCGGAGGCCGGCCTCGAGGTGGCGGACGAGCCCGAGAGCCAGGAGGTCTGCTTCGCCGTCGAGGGGTACCAGCTCTTCCTCGAGAGTCGCGGCGTCGAGCCGCTGCCCGGAGACATCGTCGACGGCGGCGGCGCCGTCGTGGGTCAGCACCAGGGGCACTGGCGCTACACGGTGGGGCAGCGGCGAGGCATCGGTGTCAGCGCCGCCGAGCCGCTGTACGTGCTCGAGCGCAGGGCCGCCGCCAACGAGGTCGTCGTCGGCGGCCGCGACCGCCTGGACGTCCGCTCGGTGCAGGTGCGCGACGTCGTCGACCGCGGCCTGGGCGACGGCCGAGGGCTGGAGGTGCAGCTGCGCTACCGCTCGGCGCCCATGGCCGTCGCGAGCCTCGAGCGTCACGGCGCGGGGCTCGAGGTCGGCCTGAGCGCGCCGTTCTCCGGACTCGCGCCCGGACAGGCCGCGGTCTTCTACCGAGACGACGTCGTGGTCGGCGGCGGGCGTGTCGCCGCCGCGCCGGGTGACTACCGGGAGCGGTCGTGGCAGGCGTAGACGCGGCCGGCCCCGAGGGGGCGCCGGACGCGGTATGATACGCTTCGGACGGTATCGAGGCGGCACGTGAATCAACGGAAGGAGCGGTGCATGGACTCCTCGTTCGGGACACTCGCGATGGAGACTCCCACCATCGTCCTGAGCTACGCGGCAGCGTTCTTCTTCGTGATCGTGGCTCTCGCCGCGGCCTACGCGCTGGCCAAGGCCGGCGGGACGCTGGGCCGTGTGGACACTGTGCTCGACGACGTGGACAAGCAGGCCGTTCCGCTCATGCAGAAGGCGGGGACGACGCTCGACGGCGTCAACGCCAACCTCGGCAACGTCGACCAGATCACCAAGGACGTCGCCGACATCACCGACAAGCTCGACACCATGGCCAACGCCGTCGAGGGCGCCGTGAGCACTCCGGCGCGCAAGGCCGCGTCGTTCAGCGCCGGCGTGCAGGGCGCCGTGTCCAGCTTCATGCGTCGCGACAAGGGCGCTCCGGCCGCCGCGGACGGTCCTTCGTGGACGCCTCCTGCCGCCGCCGAGCCTCCGGCGTGGACTCCGCCTGCCGCCGCCGACCCCGTGAGCGATGCGGGCGCGGCTGCCGCCGACGCCGCCGAGAACGCCGCGGCTGCCGCCGCCGACACGGCCGACGCTGCGCCGCAGCGGCAGCCCCGGAGCCCGACCCGAAGGTCTGACATGGGTCTCTCCACCAGACTCATCGTGAGCGGCGCCGTCGCCGGCGTCGCCCTCACCTACTACGTGCGCTCGCGTCACGCGCGTACCGGCGAGGGCTACCTGCGCATCGTGCGGCAGCTGCCGGGCGACGCCCTGCGCTGGGTCGACGATACCCGGTCGCGGGCCACCAGGGCCCTCGAAGAGGGCAAGACCGCGGCTCGCGAACGCGATGAGGAGTTCGGCCGGCAGTTGCTCGCCGCCGGCGCGCCGCCCGGCGCCTGAGGTCGCCATGACTGAGAAGATCTCCCTCGAGGTGCCGGCGACGCTGAGCGCCCTCTCGACCGTGCGCATGGTGCTCGGCGGCCTCGGCGCGCGCCTGGACTTCTCGCTCGAGGATCTGGACGACCTGTTCCTGGCGACCGACCGCCTGCTTGAGGCCGCGCTCGACGCGGAGGACCTCGACAGCCTGCGTGTCCTCGTCGTGGTCGACGGCGGCACGCTGCGCGTGACCGCCGGCCTGTTCCGCTCGGGCGCGTTGCGCGACCAGGTGGCGGTCACCGCCGGCAACTGCATCGACCTGTGCACGCTCCTGCAGCGGCTGGTCGACGACGTCGTGGTACAGGAGGAGGACGGCTCCTTCAACGTCGTCATCGTCAAGCGTCGTACGGAGTCGCCGGCGTGAGCAATCGGGACGAAAGACGCGTCAACGACCCGCTCGACCTGGAGTCGCTGCCCGGCCAGGCGCGGCACCTGCCGGACGACGACGAGGAGAGCGAAGGCCCGGAGACGGCGCCGGAAGGGCCGTCCGCCGACCCGGAGGGCCGCGGCAAGGACGACTCCGAGAAGCTCGACCAGTATCTGCTGCGCCGCTACCACCTCTACGGCGACCGCAAGGCGCGCGAGCAGCTCATCACCATGTACCTTCCGCTGGTGCGCTCCCTCGCGCGCCGCTACGCCTCGCGCGGCGAGCACTTCGACGACCTCGTCCAGGTCGGAGCGATCGGCCTCATCAAGGCCATCGACCGCTTCGACCTCAGCCGGGGCGTGGAGCTCACCACCTACGCCACGCCCAACATCGTCGGCGAGATCAAGCGCTATTTCCGTGACAAGGGCTGGTCGGTGCGCGTCCCGCGCGGCCTGCAGGAGCTCAACATCCGCCTCAACAAGGTGATCGACGAGCTCGTGCCCAAGCTGCAGCGCTCCCCGACCATCAACGAGCTCGCCGAGGCCGCCAACGCCACTCCCGAAGAAGTGCTCGAGGCGCTCGAGACCAGCCAGGCCTACAACTCCGTGTCGCTGCAGGCGTCGCCCAACGGCGAGTCGGGCGAGGAGGACGCCGGCCTCATCGACTACCTCGGCGGCGAGGAAGAGGCCTACGACACCATGGAGGACCGCACCACGCTCGCGCCCGGCTTCGCGAAGCTCGACAAGCGCGAGCGCTACATCCTCCATCTGCGCTTCTTCGAAGGACTGACGCAGAGTCAGATCGCCGAGCGCGTGGGTATATCGCAGATGCACGTCTCGCGCCTCATCAGGCGCTCGCTGGAGAAGCTGCGGGAAGAGATCGGCGATCTCGACAACCCGCTTCCTCCGCGTTCGCCCGACGACGAACGCTAGACCGTACCCGACATCCACGCACCAAGGACTCCCACGTGAACGCTGCCGACATCCGTGACCTCTACCGTGACTTCTTCGTGGCCCACGGGCATCTGGCGGGCGAGCCGGCCAGCCTCGTGCCCGCGGGCGACACCAGCGTCCTCTTCACCACCGCGGGAATGCAGCAGTACAAGCCGTACTTCCTCGGCGTGGAGACCCCGCCGTCCAAACGCATCACCACCTGCCAGCGCTCGTTCCGCACCTCCGACGTCGAGAACGTGGGCAAGACGGCGCGCCACCTGACCTTCTTCGAGATGCTGGGCAACTTCTCGTTCGGCGACTACTTCAAGGCCGAGGCCATCGAGTGGGCGCTCGAGCTCTCCGACCAGCTCGGCATCGACCGCAGCAAGGTCTGGGTCAGTGTGTACGGCGGCGACGCGCAGGTGCCGGCGGACGAGGAGGCGGTGGAGCTCTGGAAGTCACACGGCTTCACCGACGACCGCATCGTCCGCCTCGGGCGCAGCGACAACTTCTGGGGCCCGGCCGGGCCTACCGGCCCCTGCGGGCCCTGCTCCGAGCTCTACTACGACTTCGGCCCCGAGATAGGCTGCGACGACCCTGACTGCAAGCCCGGCTGCGACTGCGACCGCTACCTCGAGTACTGGAACCTCGTGTTCGTGCAGTACGACATGGACGAGACGGGCAACCTCACGCCGCTGCCCAAGGGCAGCATCGACACCGGTATGGGGCTCGAGCGTATCGCCGGCATCACCCAGGGCGTCACCAACGTGTTCGAGACCGACCTCTTCGTGCCGCTGGTGGCCAGGGGCGCGGAGCTGGCCGGCGTCACGCCGGGCTCCTCGCCGGCCGTCAGCCGCGCCCTGCGGACGATGGCAGAGCACGCGCGCGGCGCGTCGTTCCTCATCATGGACGGCGTCCTGCCCGGCAACGACGGCCGCGACTACGTGCTCCGGCGGATCATCCGCCGCGCCGTGCAGCAGGCCGTAGCCATAGGCGTCGAGAAGCCCTTCCTCGCGACGCTCACCGACACGGTCGTCGAGCAGATGAGCGCCGCCTACCCCGGCCTCGTCGACGCGCAGCCGGAGATCCGCCGCGTCGTGAACGAGGAGGAGATCCGCTTTCGCCGCACCCTCGAGCAGGGCATGGGCATCCTCGAGGAGGCCCTGCGGCGCGCCCGCGACGCGGGCACGGAGCTCCCCGCCGAGGTCGCCTTCGAGCTGCACGACACCTACGGCTTCCCGTTCGACCTCACGCGTGAGATCGCCGCGGAGCAGGACATGACCGTGGACGAAGAGCGCTTCGGTCACCTCATGGAGGAACAGCGCGAGCGCGCCCGCGCCGCCCAGAAGGAAGGCGCGTTCGCCTCCGGCCCCGGTGAGGTCGAGGACTTCCAGCGCCGCATGACCGGCGTCGCCGTCGACTTCGTCGGCTACGAGCGCCTCGAGGTCTTCACCGTCATCCGGGCGCTCGGCGAACTCGGCGACGGCCGCGTCGCCGTCAAGCTGGCGGAGTCGCCGTTCTACGCCGAGGGCGGCGGGCAGATCGCCGACAGCGGCTGGATCCACACCGACTCCGGCAAGCTCGAGGTCGAGAACGTGGTGAAGTTCGTCGACGACCAGGTGGTCGTGGCGCGTCCGGTCGAGGGCAAGGTCGTGGAGGGCGAACGCGCCAAGGCCATGGTCAACGCCGTGCGCCGGCACCAGACCGCCTGCAACCACACGGCGACGCACCTGCTGCACAACGCCCTGCGCATCGTGCTCGGCGAGCACGTCCGTCAGGGCGGGTCCATGGTCCGTCCGGAGCGCCTGCGCTTCGACTTCGCCGTGCGCGAGGCGCCGACGGCCGAGCAACTCCGTCAGGTCGAGGACCTCGTCAACCGGCGCATCACCGAGAACCACCAGGTGCGGCCGTTCGTGACCACCCGCGAGTACGCCGCCGAGATCGGGGCGCTCGCGTTCTTCGAGGAGAAGTACGGCGAGTTCGTGCGCGTGCTCGAGATCGACGACTTCAGCCGCGAGCTCTGCGGCGGCACGCACGTCTCGTCCACCTCGCAGATCGGCCTGTTCAAGATCACCTCGAGCCAGTCGGTGGGCGCCAACACGCGGCGCATCGAGGCCATCACCTCTGCGGCGGCCATCGAGCACTACCGTGGGCTCGAGCACGAGTGGGACTCCCTCGCCGCTGGACTCAAGGTGCGGCCAGACCGCGTCGCGGCGACGGTCGAGAAGCTGGCGGAACACGTGCACGACCTCGAGAAGAAGCTCAAGGCGGCGGAGAGCGGCGAGCGCCGCGACCTCGCCGCCGAGCTCGTCGCCGGCGCGGTGGAGACCGGCGGAGTGGCCCTCGTGGCCGGCTCGCCGCAGGTGGAGACGGCCGACGAGCTGCTGACGCTCGCCGACGAGGTCCGCGCCCGGCGCCCCGACTGCGTCGCCCTGCTGGCGTCGGAGGTCGACGGCCGGGTGGCCGCCGTCGTGGCGGCCAGCGACGCGGCCGTCGGCCGCGGCGTCAAGGCCGGCGACGTCATGAAGGCCATGCTGCCGGCCATCGGCGGCAAGGGCGGCGGCAAGCCCACGCTGGCGCGCGGCGGCGGCTCCGAGGTCGGCGGCATCGCCGCGGCCCTCGAGGCCGGGCGCTGCGCCGCGCGTCACGAGGAGCGTCGCTCGGCGCGCTGAACGATAGCCGCGGGCGTGAAGGTCGTCGCGCTCGACCACGGCACCGTCCGCACCGGCGTCGCCGTCAGCGACGAGACCGGGACGCTCGCGCGGCCGCTCACGGTGATCCAGCGCGTCGGGCACCGAGGCGGGGTTCGCCGCGCTCCTCGCAGCTCCTCGAGACCGAGCGGCCGGCGCGCGTCGTGGTAGGCTTGCCGCTGTCACTCGACGGCCGTGAGCACGGTCAGGCGCGCTCCGCGAGAGCGTTCGCGGCGCGCCTCACCGCCGCCGTCGATGTCCCCGTCGATCTGTTCGACGAGCGCTTCACGTCCAAGCTCGCCGATCAGCGGGGCGGGGCCGCGGCCCGCGACGCGCGCGCCGCGGCGACGCTGCTCGAGGACTACCTCAGGACGGTGCATGAGCAGGGAACCTGACGGCTACGGCCGGGGACTACCGGCCGGCGACCGACCAGCGGCCGCCCGGGCAGGGCTGGGCGCGCTACGAGCCGCCCCGGGCGTCACCCGCCCCGGACGACGACCTCGGAATCGAGCGCCGCCGCGGCACCCGTCACGGCGAGCGCGGCCAGAGGCGCCGTCGTGGCCGCCTGCTCGGCTTTCTGCTGGTCGCCCTCCTCGCGCTCGTCGATCGGCGCCGGCGTCGGCTACGCTCGCGCCTACTTCTCCGACGGCGAGGTCGGCGGCACGGTCACGGTGGTCGTCAAGGAGGGCTCGAGCCTGCGCGCCATCGCCGCCGAGCTCGAGGAGAAGGGCGTGGTCAAGCACGCGCGCGCCTTCGAGATCCGCGCCGACGCCGACGGCTACGCCACCCGCTTCATGCCGGGGACGTACACGTTCCACGTCAACGAGCCCTACCCGGACCTGGTCGCCAAGCTTCTCAAGGGCGTCCAGCCCTCCGACGGTCAAGGTCTCCATCCCCGAGGGCACGACGCTGCGGCAGGCCGCGGACATCGTCTCCGGCGAGCGTCAAGGCGATCTCGCAGCAGGACTACATCCGCGTGGCGCGCGACGACCCGCCCGCCTTCGCCCTCGAGGGCTACAAGAAGGGCACCACGCTCGAGGGCATGCTCTTCCCGGCCACCTACGAGGTGCTCCCGCAGCAAGGCGTCCGCCAGGCAGTTCGTGCATGACGCAGCTCGAGACGTTCGACGCCAACTTCGCCGAGGTGGACATGCGCCGGGCGCGCGCGGCCAACCTCACCGAGTACGACGTCGTGATCATCGCCTCGATGATCGACCGCGAGGCGCTGGTGCCGGCCGAGCGGGCCGTCGTCGCGGCCGTCATCTGGAACCGTCTGCGCAAGGACATGCTCCTGCAGATCGACGCGACCATCCAGTACGCGCTGGGCAAGACCAAGCCGCTGCTCACCTACGACGATCTGAAGATCGACTCGCCGTACAACACCTACAAGCACGCCGGTCTCCCGCCGACGCCGATCTCCAACCCGGGTCTGGCGGCGCTCAAGGCGGCCGCGAACCCCACGGACGACAAGTACCTGTACTACGTCGCGCGCAACGACGGCACCGGTCGCCACTACTTCTCGACCACCTACGAGCAGTTCCTCGTGGACAAGGCCAAGGCCGCCGCCAACGGCGAGTGACGTCGCGCGCGGCGCCGCGGGCAGGAGCCCGCGGTCCCGCGGCCAATGTAGCAGTACGCCCTGCGCGCTCCTGCGCCGGGCGGAGAGGGGCACCACGGTCAGCGGAACCACACACGTCATCGGCATCATCGGCGACCCCGTGTCGCACTCGCTCTCGCCGCGCCTGCACAACGCGGCGTTCGAGGCGCTGGGGCTCGACTACGTCTACGTGCCGTTGCCGGTGCGCGCGCCCGACGTGGGCGCCGCGGTCAGGGGCCTCGCGGCCCTCGGTCTTCGCGGCGCCAACGTGACGATCCCGCACAAGGGCGCGGTGATCCCGTACCTCGGCGAACTCTCGGACGACGCGCGGCTCGCGGAGGCGGTGAACACCATCGTCGTGGACGACGGCCGCCTCCGCGGCTACAACACCGACGTGGAAGGGGTCCGTGGAGCCCTCGTCGCCGCCGCCGGCGATCCGCTGCGCGGCGAAGCGGCGCTGGTGTTCGGCGCCGGAGGGGCCGCGCGCGCCGCCGCCCTCGCCCTCTCCCGCCTCGGGTGCCCGCTGACGATCGTGAACCGCACGCCCGCGGCGGCGGAGCGCCTCGCGGCGCTCATCACGGCGGGCGTCCCCGGCGCCCGCTGCGCGCTGGTTGCCGTTGTCCGATCTGACGGAGCGCGACGTCCACCGGCAGCGCGTCGTCGTCAACGCCACCTCTCTGGGTATGGCGGGCGAGGGTAAAGTCCCTGCCCTGCTGGCCGATAACGTTACGGCGGGGCAAGTCGTATTCGATGCGGTATACGCTTCCGCGCCGACGGACTTCCTCGTGGCGGCGCAGGTCTCGTGGAGCCACTGTGATCGACGGCCTGGAGATGTTGCTGGGGCAAGCGGCCGAGGCGTTCAGCCTCTGGACTGGCGTGCCGGCGCCGCTGGAAGTGATGAGAGATGCCGTCCAAGGATGACAGGAAGACCAAGAAGACCAGAGCTGGACTTCCTGACCGGAAGCGGAGGAGACGAACTGGAACCGATCATCGACCCCGTTGAGCGCTACGATCCGGAGCTGCCGATGCTGGCGCCCGAGTCGGCCGCCGATGTCGTCGACGATCTGCTGAGCGACGACCGCGGCGGCAATGGCAACGGCGCGGAGGGCGCGGGACGAAGGGCTCCGAGCCCGGCGGCTCGGTCGAACCCGCCTTCGTCGAACCGTCGCTCTCCGGCTCGTCCACCTCCGGCGACGTGGGCGACGACCTCGAGTCCATCGTCCGCAGCCAGCGCACCAGCAAGCTGCGCCTGGGCGACATCCTCAAGGAGATGGGCCTCGTCACGGACGAGCAGGTCGAGAGCGCGCTCGGGCGCCAGAAGGAGACGCGCAAGCGGCTGGGCCAGCTGCTGCTCGAGGACGGCGATCGTCACCCAGCTCGACCTCACCAAGGCGCTGGCGCAGAAGTTCGGCGTGAGCTTCCTGGATCTGACGTCGACCCGGTTCGACGGCGCCGCGACCGCCTACATCGACGAGAAGCTGGCGCGGCGCTACGGCGCCGTCCCGGTGCGCTTCCTGGACGACAACACGCTGCTGGTCGCGATGATCGACCCGCAGAACCTGCCGGCGCAGGAGGACCTCGCGATCATCACCGGCTTCCCGATCCAGCCGGCGATCGCCAGCGAGGAGGACGTCTTCGGCGCGATCGCCAAGATCTACCGGTCGAAGGCGGAGGTCGGCGAGATCCGAAGAAGGCCACGAGCTCGACGAAGACTCACTCACCGACATCCGCGACGCCACCGAAGAGGCGCCGATCGTCAAGCTCGTGAACTCGGTCATCGCCCAGTCGGTCGACGACGCCGCCAGCGACATCCACTTCGAGCCGCAGGCCAAGGAGCTGGTCGTCCGCTTCCGCATCGACGGCGTGCTGCACGAGATCATGTCGATCCCGCGGCGCATGCAGTCGGGCGTGCATCAGCCGCCTCAAGATCATGGCCGAGCTCGACATCGCCGAGCGGCGCGTGCCGCAGGACGGGCGCATCGGCCTCATGGTCGGCGGCAAGCCGATCGACATGCGCGTCGCCACGCTGCCGACCGTGTACGGCGAGAAGATCGTCATGCGCCTCCTCGACAAGTCGAACGTGATGCTCGACCTCGAGGACCTCGGCTTCGCCGAGAAGGCGCTCAAGCGCTTCCAGAAGTCGTTCACGAAGCCGTACGGCGCCATCCTGGTCACCGGGCCGACCGGCTCCGGCAAGTCGACGACGCTGTACGCGGCGCTCAACATCCTGAACAGCCCGGAGAAGAACATCATCACCGTCGAGGACCCGGTCGAGTACCGCCTCACGGGCATCAACCAGGTCCAGGTGAACACGCGCGCCGGGATGACGTTCGCCGCCGCGCTGCGCTCCATCCTGCGCTGCGACCCGGACATCGTGATGGTCGGCGAGATCCGCGACCGCGAGACCGCCCTGATCGCCATCGAGTCGGCGCTCACCGGCCACCTCGTGCTCAGCACCCTGCACACCAACGACGCCCCCGGCGCGCTCTCCCGCCTCACCGAGATGGGCATCGAGCCGTTCCTCACGTCCTCCGCCGTCGACGCCGTGCTGGCGCAGCGCCTCGCCCGCCGTCTGTGCTCGCAGTGCAAGGAGCCGTACACGGCGACGCGGGAGATGCTGCGCAAGAACGACTTCCCGCCCGAGGTTTGTGACCGGGATGACGTCGTCCTGCACCGTGCCAAAGGCTGCTCGAGGTGCAACAATACCGGCTACAAGGGGCGGCTGGGGCTGTACGAGGTGATGATCGTCAGCGAGGCGATCCGCCGGCTCACCGTCGAGCGCAAGAGCGCCGACGAGATCGGCCGCGTGGCCGCGGCGGAGGGGATGAAGTCGCTGCGCGAAGACGGCATCGACAAGGTACTGCTGGGCATGACCTCCGTCGAGGAGATCGCCCGCGTGATCGTCTGATCTGGTAACCACCTGGCGAGGAAGTGAACATGGATCTGGTCGACGTTCTTCTCGAAGTGCTGGAACGAGACGCGAGCGACCTGCACCTCACGGTGGGGTCGCCGCCGATCATCCGCATCAACGGCCAGCTGGAGCGCCTGGACTACCCGCGCCTCAGCGCCAACGACACGCGGGAGCTCATCTACTCGATCCTCTCGCAGGACCAGCGGCAGCGCCTGGAGAACGAGTGGGAGATCGACTTCTCCTACTCGGTGCCCGGTCGCGCCCGCTTCCGCGTCAACGCCTACTTCCAGCGCAACAGCCTCGGCGCGGCGTTCCGCCTCATCCCCATCAACATCAAGAAGCTCGAGGACCTCGGCCTGCCGCCGGCGCTGCACGACCTCACGCGCAAGCCGCGCGGGTTCGTCATCGTCACCGGGCCCACCGGCTCCGGCAAGTCGCACCACGCTCGCGGCGATGATCGACGAGATCAACGAGACGCGCGACGAGCACATCATGACCATCGAGGACCCCATCGAGTTCCTCCACCGCCACAAGAAGTGCATGGTCAACCAGCGCGAGGTGGGCGCGGACACCAAGAGCTTCAACCGCGCCCTCAAGAGCGTCCTGCGCCAGGACCCGGACATCATCCTCGTCGGCGAGATGCGCGACACCGAGACGATGGCCGACGGCCCTGACCGCCGCCGAGACCGGCCACCTCGTGTTCGCCACGCTGCACACCCAGGACGCGCCGCAGACCATCGACCGCATCATCGACGTCTTCCCGCCGCACCAGCAGGAGCAGATCCGCGTGCAGCTCTCCACGACGCTGATGGGCGTCTGCACGCAGCAGCTGCTGCCGACGCGCGACGGCCGCGGCCGCTGCGTCGCCTGCGAGCTGCTCATCCCGACGCCGGCGGTCCGCAACCTCATCCGCGAGGGCAAGACGCACCAGATCTACTCCACCATGCAGACCGGCACCGCAGTTCGGCATGCAGACCATGGACGCGGCGCTCGCCGACCTGGTGCGCCGCGGCATCATCACGCAGAGAGCTGGCCAAGAACCGCTCGAGCACGCCGGCGGAGTTCGAGCGGCTGCTGGGCCAGCCGGCCGCCGCGGCCGCCGGCCGCGGTGAGCGCTGCAGGAATCACGGCTCGGGCCGATAAAGACAGGGTAGACAACGCCAGTCGTCGACGGGCGCGCCGGGACAGCGGACGCCAGAGGGGCGTGGGAGAGCAATGACGAACTTCGCGTACAAAGCGCTCGACGCGCGCGGCGCGCAGGCCGCCGGCGAGATCGAGGGCGAGAGCAAGGCCGCCGTCGCCGCCGCGCTGCGCAACCGCGGCCTCACCGTGCTCGACCTCAACGAGGTCAAGCAGGGGTGGGGCCAGATCCAGATCGGCGGCCGCATCAAGGCCAAGGACCTCACGGTCTTCTCGCGCCAGTTCGCGACCATGGTCAACTCGGGCCTCTCGATGCTGCGCTGCCTGTACGTCCTCGAGGAGCAGACGCCGAACAAGAAGCTCGCCGCGGTCATCAGCGACGTCCGCGCCGACGTCGAGGCCGGCATCAGCCTGTCCGACGCCCTGGAGAAGCACCCCAAGGTGTTCAGCCGGCTCTACGTCAGCATGGTCAGGGCCGGCGAGCTCGGCGGCATCCTGGACGAGGTGCTCAACCGCCTGGCCACCCAGCTGGAGAAGGAGGACAGCATCCGCCGCGCGGTCAAGTCGGCGATGGTCTACCCGATCCTCATCGGCTCGCTTCGCCATCATCGTGCTCATCGGCATGGTGCTGTTCCTCATCCCGATCTTCGCCGGCATGTACAAGGACCTCGGCAACGCCAAGCTGCCGATGCTCACGCGCATCATGATGGGCGATCTCGGACGCCATGCTCTCGTTCCCGCTGAACGTCGTCATCCTCGTCGCTGATCATCGCCGCCATCTACGGCCTGCATCCGGCTCAAGCGCACCGACCGCGGCCACGCACGTCTGGGACCGCTTCAAGCTGCACATCCCCATGGGCATCGGCGAGATCATCCGCAAGCTCGCCATCGCGCGGTTCTCGCGCACGCTGGGCACGCTCATCACCTCCGGCGTGCCCATCCTGCAGGCCATCGAGATCACCGGCCAGGCGGCCGGCAACGTGGTCATCGAGGACGCCATGGTCGACGTCGCAGCAGAGCGTCAAGGAGGGGCAGTCGATCACCGCGCCGCTCTCGAGAAGGTCAAGGTGTTCCCGGCCATGGTCACGCAGATGATCTCGGTGGGCGAGGAGACGGGCTCGCTCGACGCCATGCTGGGCAAGATCGCCGACTTCTACGAGGACGAGGTCAACGCCGCGGTCAAGTCGCTCACCTCGATCCTCGAGCCGATCCTCATGCTCGTTCGTCGGCGCGCTGGTCGGTACCGTCGTCATCTCCATGTACCTGCCGATCTTCAACATGATGAACATCGTCAAGTAGACACCGGAGGCAGTGGCGTGGAGAACGAGCAGCTCCTCGCCGTCTATGCGGAGACGCGCTCGGCGGCGACGCTCGACGAGATCGTGCGCCGCAACCAGAACCTGCTGCACCACATCCTGAAGCGGTTCGCGTACGCCGAGCGAGCCCTACGAGGACCTGCTGCAGGTCGCCAACCTCGGGCTGATCAAGGCGGCGCAGCGCTTCGACGGCGGCCGCGGCGTGCGCTTCAGCACCTACGCCACGGCGATCGTCGACGGCGAGCTGCGCCACCACCTGCGCGACTCGCTGCTCATGCGCCAGCCGCGGTGGGTCAAGAAGGTCTACCAGCAGATCCAGGACAAGTCGAACGAGCTCATGCACAAGCTCGGCCGGCCGCCGGAGGTGGCCGAGCTCGCCAAGGCGCTCAACATCAACGAGGACGGCATCCTCGAGGTCATGAACCTCTACTCGCGCATCCAGCTGCACAGCCACGACGAGCCGTTCACGACCGACGAGCTGCAGGCGGAGGCGGACCCGCGGCATGGTGCACTCGATCCGCCAGGCGTCGTTCGCGCTGCCGATCGAGGACAAGATCACGCTGTACGCGGCGCTGGACAGGCTCTCGGCCTTCCAGAAGCGCCTCATCTACCTGCTGTTCTTCAAGGACCTCACGCAGAGCGAGGTCGCGCAGGAGATGGGCCTCACGCAGAAGAAGGTGTCGCGCGAGTCGATCAAGGCGCTCGGCCGGCTCAAGGAAGTCATGGGCCAGAAGGTCTTCTGAGCGGTCGGCTCGACGTCGATGTCCATCCGTCTAGACGTTTGTTCCAGTCCGGCGGGCGCGGCATGAGGAAGAGTGTTGTCAGAGTAGTAAAGAGTTCCGGCGAGATGCCGAAGATAGGTGTCTAGGAACTCGACGAGGAGGCACTATAGGAGCAGAGGCGTACAAGGGCAAACCACTTGCGAAGGTGGGGCGCAAAGCCACAGGACTCACTGAGTCGGCTGGGCTGCCGCCAAGAAGAGTCACACCTCGCAGCCTGTGGAGCCCGACGAGATCGAGCACCGCAGGCTGTTTCGTGTGGGGCGCCGCGGAGGGAGCAGGAATCCGCTCCGCGGCACGAGTACAAGTCAGCACGGCAAGCCAGGCAAGTCGTCAAGTACGAGAGGAGATAGGCAATGAAGAGGTTCCGCAAGGGGCAGAGGGGCTTCACCCTCATCGAGCTGCTGATCGTGATCATCATCATCGGCATCCTCGCCGCGATCGCGATCCCGATGTTCCTCAACCAGCGCGACAAGGCCAAGGACGCCGGCGTCAAGGAAGGCGTCCACAGCATCCAGGTCGGCGTCCAGAGCTACGCCGTCGACAACGACGACGCGTACCCGGCTGCGGCTGCCGTCGACGCCAGACCGGCGCATGGCGCTCGCTACGTCGACAACTGGCCGAACAACCCGTGGACTCGGACGATCGACCATGGCCGACGAACGCCGACTGGCCAATCGGGCGACTACGCACTACACGATGCACTGGCCGGCACCGACAGCTTCACGCTCGATCGGCTACGGCAAGGGCGGCACCGGCGATCATCACGGTTCCGTGATCTGACGACTCGACGAGTCACTGCGTGACGCCGGGGCGGCTGCGTCGGCAGCCGCCCCGGGCGTTTATCTGGTCCGTGCGGTCTGGCCACTCGTGCTCGCGCGAGCGCCGCAAGGACTCGTCGCGTGTCTCGCGAACGGCTACTTGGGCAGAGTGAGTGTGAAGGCGCAAAGGGCAAACCACTTGCGAGGGTGGGGCGCAAAGCCACAGGGCTCACCGAGCCGGCTGGGCTGCCGCGAACGTGACCTCACCCGAGCCTGTGGTTGCACGACAGCGGCCGCGGGCTTCGTCTGTGAGCGAGCGCGGGCGCAGCGGGGAGAGGACGATGAGAGACAGCAGACGAGCACGAGCGGGCTTCACCCTCATCGAGCTGCTGATCGTGATCATCATCATCGGCATCCTCGCCGCGATCGCGATCCCGATGTTCCTCAGCCAGCGCGACAAGGCCAAGGACGCGGCGGTCAAGGGCGGCGTGCACAACATCGAGCTCGGCATCGCGCAGCTACGCCGTCGACCACGACGACATCGTACCCGGACACGTGGCACCGTGAGCAGGGCCACGCTCGTCGACATGGCGGCGGTCCCGTGCCGCTACGTCGACAACTGGCCGCAGAACCCCTGGACGGGCGCTCGACATGGCCGACGGCGCCGTCGGAGGGCGACTACACGTACACGCGGGCCGGCGGACACGCTTCACGCTGGTCGGCCATCGGGGTCGACGGCGCGATCGTCATCACGGCTCCGTGATGCAGGGCTGCGCGTGAGCGGCAGCGAGCCGCGATCGCGCGTCGAGCGGCCTGCACAAGACGGTCCACGTCGGGCTTCCGCCGGCAGGCCGGTCGAGATCCTCAAGGGCGTCGACCTCACGGTCGAGCCCAACGACGTGTTCGGGCTGCTCGGGCCCAACGGCGCCGGCAAGACGACCACGGTCAAGGTCGCCCTGGGGCTCATGCGGCCGACGCTCCGGCTCCGTCGAGCTCGGCGTCGCCGGCGTCTCGCACGTCGGCTACCTGCCCGAGAACCCGTACTTCTACGACTACCTCTCCGGGCGCGAGTTCCTCGGCTTCTGCGCGCGGCTGTTCGGGCTCGACGGCGGCCGCGCGGCGCGAGCGCGTCGAGCGCGCTGCTCGCGCGACGTCGGCCTGCAGCGACGCGGCCGACACGCACCTGCGCAAGTACTCCAAGGGGATGCTGCAGCGCATCGGCATCGCCCAGGCGCTCGTCAACGACCCCGAGCTGGTGCTGCTCGACGAGCCGATGACCGGCCTCGACCCGGTCGGCCGCGTCGAGGTCAAGCGCATCATCGAGCGGCCTGCACGAGCGCGGCAAGACGGTGCTGTTCAACTCGCACATCCTCAGCGACGTGCACGAGCTCTGCTCGCGCATCGCGATCATGCGCGAGGGCCGCGTCGTCTGGCAGGGCACGGTCGACGAGGCGCTGGCCGAGGCGCCGACGCTCGAGGACTTCTTCATGCAGGTGGTGACGGCGTGAACCAGGTCGCTGGCCATCGCCGTCAACACCTTCAAGGAGACGATCCGCGACCGCGTGCTGGCCGTCATCGTCGTGTTCGCGCTGCTCATGATCGTCGGCGGCCTGTGGCTGGGCAGCATCAGCCTCGGCGCAGCAGGGCCGCATGATGAAGGACTTCGGCCTCGTCGCGGTGACCGGCTTCGGCCTCATCGTGGCCGTGTTCGTGGCCGCCGAGCCTCGTGCACAAGGAGGTCGAGAAGCGCACGGTGTTCGTGCTCTTCTCCAAGCCGGTGAGCCGCGCCGCGTTCATCGCCGGCAAGTTCGTCGGCCTGTGCGGCACCATGGCCGTGGTGCTCGCCGGCATGGGGCTGTTCCTGTTCGCTGCTCGTGCTGGGTCGTCGCCGGCGACGCGTCCGGCATGGTGCTCGCTCGCCGTCGCTCATGATCTACGTGCAGCTGCTGGCGGTCATGGCCGTGACGATCTTCTTCTCGACGCTCGGCTCGGCGATCCTCGCCAGCGTGCTCGGCATCTGCGTCTTCGTCGCCGGGCAGCTCAGCCACAACGTGCTGGCGCTGACGCGCCTCGGCAAGAACCCCGTCACCGAGGCGCTCTCGTGGGTCGTCTACGTGTCATCCCGAACCTCTCCGCCGTGGACGTCAAGGCCGGCGTCGTGGGCGAGCAGACGCTCGCCTGGGGCGAGATCGGCCTCTGGACCGCCTACCTGCTGGCCTACGTGGTCGTCGTGCTGGCGCTGGCGACGCTCGTCTTCCGCCGCAAGGAGTTCTGACGTGCTCCGGCGGGTCGCTCGTCGTCGCTCGTGGTGGTCGTCTGCGCCGCCGGCGTGGTCGCCTACCAGGCGACGCGGCCGGCGCAAGGCGCCGGCGAACCCGCGGGTTCGTGCCGTCGCCGCGAGTTCTTCCTCGACTTCTCGCCGAGCTTCCGCACGTCGATCGCCGACGCCTACTACCTGCAGATGGTCCAGTACTACGGCGAGCACGTGAATGGCGACGGCAGGCTCGACTCCCTGCCGGCGATGGTCGACCTGGTCACGACGCTCAGCCCGCACTTCACGCGCGCCTACCTGTTCGGCGCCTTCGCGCTCGATCGACGCCGGGCGCCCGGACGTCGGCTACGGCTCCTTGAGAAGGGCTTCAGGGAGAACCCGACGACTGGCGCTTCCCGCGTACCTCGGGCTTCTTCGCCTACACGCTACGGCGCAGGGCGAGGACAAGGACCTCGTGGCCGCGCGAGTGGTACCAGAAGGCCGCCGCGATTCCCGGGCAGCCCGACTACCTGCCGCGCCTCGCGGCGGCGCTGCTCGCCAAGGGCGGCGAAGACGAGAAGGCGATCCTGATGTGGGGCCAGGTCTACGCTGGCCGGCGACAAGTACGTCGCGCCAGAAGGCGGTCGACGGTCTCGAGCGCATCCTGCCCGACGGACAAGGAGGCGCGCATGAAGGCGGTCGCGCCGCTCTATCGACACGATGCCGAAGGCCGAGTTCGAGGCGCTCATCGCGCGAGCTCTTCACAGGGGCTACGCACGTGACGGACGGCTGTGCGTGACCGCGCTGCTCGTCGTCATCGCGGCCGTCTACGGCCTCCTCATCGGCAGCTTCCTCAACGCCTGGGCGTGGCGGCTGGCGCACCACGAGAGCATCACCAAGGGCCGCTCGCACTGCCCGCAGTGCGGCCACCAGATCCGCGCCTACGACAACATCCCCGTCGTCAGCTGGCTGCTGCTGCGCGGGCGCTGCCGCGACTGCGGCGCGCCGATCAGCTGGCGCTATCCGCTGCGGCGAGGCGCTCACGGCGGCGCATCTTCGTCGGCGTCGTGCTCATGGACGGCCTCGACTGGGTGCTCGATCCCGCACCTGCTCTTCGTCTCGGCGCTCGTGCTCGTGAGCCAGGTCGACCTGGAGATCCGCATCATCCCCGACGTCATCATCCTGCCGGTCGCCGCGGCGGGCGTGCCGCTCATGATCCTCTTCGGCGACGGGCCGTGGTGGGAGTGGCTCGTGGCCGGCGCGGGCGCGGCCGGGTTCCTCTTCCTCATCAGCGAGGTGTACTACCGCGTGCGGCACGTGGAGGGCATGGGCTTCGGCGACGTGAAGCTCGCGCTGTGCATGGGGATCTACCTCGGCGCCGCGGTGATCCCGGCGCTCTTCATCGGCTTCCTGAGCGGGGCCATCATCGGCGTCGATCATCGTCGCCGCGAGCAAGGGCGACGGCAAGACGGCGATCCCCTTTGGGCCGTTCCTCGCGGCCGGCGCGGTCGTGGCGCTCTTCGCCGGCACGCCGCTCATCGACGCCTACCTCAGCCTGGCGCTCGGGCGCTGACGCCGTCCGGCGCCGCGGCGCGCCTGGCTCGGCGCGCCGCGTCCTCGATGCGCTGCGCGCCGTCGCCGAACGTCATCCGCGTCGCGCCTACGTCATCCTCCCGCCGCTGGCCGCGCACGCCGTAGCCTGCTGCTGGCTCGCCGGCTCGCCTGGGCCGGCAGAACGCGAGCGGAGGCTGCCGTGGAGCGCCAGAGAGGGTCCACGCTGTTCGAGCTCGTGACGGTGATGGCCGTCGTCGCCATCTTCGCCGTCGATCGCGGTGCCCAGCGCGGCGCACGTCGGTTCCGCCGTCTCCAGCGCGGAGGGCGCTCGCAGGCTCGCGCTCGTCCTGCGCGCGGCGCAGGCCGAGGCGCAGAGCCGGTCGGCCTCGGTGCGCGTCGAGGTCGACGGCGGTGGCGCCTATGTCGTGACCGCCGGCCCGGAGCGCCTGATGAGCGGGAGTCTCGGGACGCGCGTGACGAGCACCTACCCGGGCGGCGTCATCGAGTTCAGCGGCCGGGGATGGGCCGGGCTGCCCGGGTCGTCGAGTCCCCGCGCCGGCCACTTCAGCGTGGATGGGGCCACTGCGTCCCGCACGGTGGTCGTGCAGCTCTCGGGATGTGTGCGATGCACCTGACGGCTCGCGGCACGGCGCGCGGTCGCGTCGGCGCCGGCTTCTCGCTGCTGGAGGCGGTCATCGCGGCGGCGCTTCTGCTCATGACGATCACCGCCGTCACGTTCTGCGTGGCTGAGCGTCTCGCGCGCCGGCGCTCGTCTGGAGGAGAACATGGATCGAGACCGCGCCGTGCGTCTGGTGTCGGAGCGCCTTGGCGTGCTGCCGTTCTGCGCCGGCTCCTATCCGCAGGCCGGCGCCGAACCGGGTGATCCCGCCGGCGACCTCGTGGCGGCGGTCTTCCCGCACGCCCGCCCGGCGCAGAACACGGCGACGGCGCGCTACGTGGCTGCCGACGGGGACGGTGGGGCGCCGGCCGGCTCGTTCGTCACGCTGCTGACCGAGGACGGCGTGCAGGTCACGTGCGTGGCGCGCTTTCTTGCCGGGCCGGACGGCCGCCGCCTCGGGGCCGGACGACCTCGGCGGCTGGGACGCTGCGTCCGCGGCGGCTCCGCCTGCCTCCGACACTGTCCGTCGAGCTCACCGCTCGGCGACGGCGGGCGTGGCGTCATCCTCGTGCGGTCGGCGATGGCCGAGGCGCCCATCGCGGAACCTGCGGCGACGGCCGGTGCAGGATGAAGCCGTTCCGGAGCGGCCGTCGGGGTCTGTCTGCGCCGGACGAGGGCTTCACGCTCGTGGAGCTCCTGGTCGCCGCCGCCGTCGCCGCCACGGTCCTGAGCGCGGCATACGGCTGGCTCTGGAACGTCGCGGCGCTCGCCGAGCGCACGGACGACAGGGCGCAGGCCGCCACGCTCGCCGCCGCGGCGTCCCGCGCGGTCGCGGCCGACGTTCACGCCTGTCTACGGGTCGGGGAGCCACCCTCCGGCTCGCGATCCTTCGCGGTCGCTCGCGCTCGTGCACGACCACGCCGACGCCGCGGCGGAGGTCGTGCTCATCGTCTGGGACCCGGCGCGCGGCGTGGTGTGGCGCAACGCGTCCGGCACGTACCTCGCCGATCACGTCGCGCGGTTCTCGGTCGCCTACGTCCTTGCGGGCGGAAGCCTGGTTCGAGGGCGACGCGATGTCCTCGTCCGACTGGGCCGCCGTGCGATCTGTGCGGGTCGACCTCGCGGCCACCGTGGGGTCGGCGACCGTCCGCAGGTGCATCGAGGCGTCGGTGGGTCCGTCATGAGGCGCAGGCGAGCTCTCGGGAGGCTACGCCATGCTGGCCGTGCTGCTCATCATGGTCCTCGCCGCCACGTTCGCGCTGGTCGTCGTCGGCGCCGTGCACAGCTTGCAGGTGGTGGAGGGCGCGGACGCGAGCGGGTGGCGCGCCGCCGCGGCCGAGAGGCGAGCGCTCGCCGCCGTGGCTCGCACTCTGCGCTGGCATCCGCTCGCGACGACCGGTGCCGCCCAAGGAGGCGACGCTGCCGCCGCGGGGTCGTGGCGGGTCTCGTGGATGCCGGCTGCCCGCCGCGTCTGCGACTGGCTGGCCCCGCGTCGCGGCCCGGACGGTCACTGCCGCCGGTCGTGCGAGCCACAGGGACGACCTCGCCCTGGAGCTCCGCAGCGAGCAGTGGGCGATGGGCGTGACGTGTGCGGCGGACGCCGAAGTGGCCGCTCCGCTCACCGTCACGGGGAGCGGCATCTACGTGGGCGGTAGCCTCAGAGGCAGGGAGAACGTCCGCTTCGTCCAGGGCGCCGGTCCCCTCACGCCCGCCGGCGTTCCGGTCGACGGCGTTCGAGGCGAACTGTTCCCTGCCGCCGCGGTCCACGGCGGCGCCGGCATCTTCGCTCGTGGTGTCGAGGTCCACGACGCGCCGTCCCCGGGCGAGTTCCCTGACGACACCGACCGGCACGCCGGAGTGCCGGTGCCGGACGAGTGGCTGAGTGGGGTCTCCGCCGAGTTCCTGCTGGCCGCGCGAGGCCGAGGCGATGGCGCCGGGGCCCGCGCTGACCGATGGGCGCCTGCGGCTGGACGAGATCTCGCCGGCGACGGGGGACGAGCTCGCCGGCGGGCGGTGCCTTCTCCTCCCGCCGGCGGACGAAGTCGTCATCGAGGGGTCGCCGCCGGCCGAGGTCGGCCGGCTGCTCGTCGTGGTCCGCGGCGACGCCGTCCTCGGACGACCCGGAGAGACTCTCGCTGCTCTCCGGAGGGATCGTCGTCAGCTGGGCGTCTGGCAGTCCGTGGGCCCGTGATCGTCGAGGGCTCGGTCCACGCCCGAAGCTTCAGCATCGAGGCTCCCATGAGCATCGTCGTCCCGCCGGCATGGCGAGCATGTTGCCTCTGCCGGGGGCGGTGTCGCCGACGCTGATCGAGTGCGGGACCTGAATCATGCAGGATGACGACGTTCCGACTAGAACCCTCTGTACGCAGTACTCTCTTTGTGAGAGATTAGCGTTCCTTGACCTTGGGGGGCAGGGAGCGCGGTGCCGACCCGTCGAAACGAGTGCCTAAAGGTATCCCGCAAGGGTGCCGACACTGGCGCTAGGGCAAGGCAAGCTGAGGGGCGAGTATGGCCATGAACGCGGTGCGCGCAGGCATCGACATCGAGCAGGCTTCGATGGTCGGTGCCCAGATCAGGACTGGTCGGCAAGGACACACGCTTACGGCGGTCTCCGCGCGGGCGCTGCCCGACGGTCTCATGTTCGAGGGCGAGGTCGTCGACGTCGACGGGCTCGCGGCGGAGCTCAAGACCTTCTGGAAGGCGGCCGGGTTCACCGGCAAGCGGTTCTCCGTGGGCATCGCCAACCAGAAGATCGTCGTGCGCACGATGGAGTTTCCCATCATCGACCCCAAGGAACTGCGCGCCGCGATCGAGTTCCAGGCGCAGGAAGCCATCCCCATCCCGCTGGACGAAGCGATCCTGGACTTCCAGGTCCTCTCGACGACAGCCGGCGAGGGCGAAGGCGCCGGGCGACAGCAGGTCCTCATCGTCGCGGCGCAACGCGACATGATCGCCCAGTTCATGCAGGTGGCGAAGAAGGCCGGGCTCGCGATCGACGGGATCGATCTTCAGGCGTTCGCCCTCATGCGCTCCGTCGCGCCGCCGGTCGCCTTCGTCGACCAGGGTGCGCCGCAGGCGGACGGCGCGAGCGCGCTCATCAACATCGGCGCCGGCATCAGCAACATCGTCGTGGCCTCGGGGGGGACCCCGCAGTTCACGCGTGTGGTGAACCTCGGCTACGAGACGCTCGTGCAGGCCGTCATGCAGAACCGCGGCCTCACGCACCAGGAGGCCGACATGCTGCGCCTCACCGTCGGCCTCAGCGGCAGCGCCGCTGCGGCGGCGGACCTGGAGGCGGGCACGGTGAGCGAGGTCCACGAGACCTTCGACTCCACCTGCGAGTCGTTCGCCGACGAGATCCGCCGCTCCATCGACTACTACCACTCGCTCCAGCAGGACGCGCCCATCGCCCGCATCCTCATCAGCGGCGAGGGCGCGCTCACGCGCAACATGTGCGACTACCTCGGAGCCGCCCTGCATCTGCCGGTGGCTCTCGGCAATCCGCTGCAGTACATCGCCGAGAACAAGTCGAAGCTCCCGCAGCAGGAGCTCGAGCTGATCGCCCCTCGTCTGGCGATCGCTCTCGGCCTGGCCTTCGAAGACGAGGAGTAGCGCCATGAAGCGCATCAACCTGCTGCCGCAGGAAGAACGCGTCAAGGCCTCGCGGGAGCGAGGTCTCATCTGGGCGATCCTCATCCTGGTCGCCGTCGTCGTCGTGCTCGGGCTCGTGTACGTGAAGTACAACAGCGACGTCAACGCGAAGCAGGACGAGCTCGCCGGCATCCAGGCCGAGACCGCCGTGGTCCAGGCCCAGATCGCGGAGCTCAGTCCGTACGCGGCACTGCAGACGCAGCGCACGGCCATGACCGAGACGGCGAAGGGCATCTACCAGTCCAGCGTGCCGTTCTCGATCCTGCTGCAGGAGCTCAGCCTCGTGATCCCTGAGAACGTCCGCCTGCAGACGCTCACGGCGACCGTGCCGGTGTCCATGCTGCCGGGCGGCGCTGTCGCGGAGACGGCCGCCGGCGCTGCCGCGCCGGCCGACGTGACGTTCACCGGCCAGACCGAGAAGCACCGTGACGTGGCCGAGTTCATGACCAGGCTCGGCCTGATCCCGCAGCTCATGGACATCACGCTTGACCACGTCGACGGACAGCAGCAGCACCGCGAGCACGACCACGGCGACGCACCGCGCCGACGGTCACGTTCAAGCAGTTCACGGTCACGGCGCGGCTGCGGCCGTACACGACGGCGCCGCCCACCACCACGCTGCAGGCGGGGGTGGCGCCATGAGGGCCCGGGGCAGGGAGATCTACATCATCACCGCCGTCGTCGCGGTGGTCCTCATCGTCGCCTGGTACTTCCTCCTGTTCAGTCCCAAGCAGCGCGAGCTGAACGACCTGGGTCAGCAGGTCGACTCCGCGCAGACTGCGCTGACCGACGCGAAGGCCGAGGTCGTGCAGCTCGAGGCGTACAAGAAGACGGCGCCGCAATCCCGCGCCGAGATCGTGCGCCTCGGGAAGATGCTGCCGAGAGCGAGGGCATCCCGGGTCTGATCATCGAGCTCACGAAGACGGCCGAGGCGTCCGGCGTCTCCGTCACCAGCATCACGCGCGGGACCACGACGACGGGCAGTCCGTTCGGCATCCAGACGGTCACACTGCAGGTCAGCGGGCGCTACTTCGACGTCGAGGACTTCCTCTACCGACTCGAGGAGTACGTGGCCTTCCGCAACGCGAGCTTCCGGGTCACCGGACGCCTCCTGCAGGTCGCGCAGCTCTCGATGCAGGCGCAGACCTCCACGGAGCAACGACCGGGTCGCCGCCGCTCGCGGTCACGATCGGCCTCAATGCCTATCTGTGGGGCGGGACGGCGCCGGCGGCGTCGGCTGCGCCGACGGCGGCAGCTGGAGGTGGGCAATGAGCCAGAAGCGACGCATGTTGACGTACATCGCGATCGCGCTGATCGTCGGCGCGGCGCTGGCGCTCGCTGTCGCGCTCGCGAGCAGCGGCGCCGTGGACACGTCCGGGACCGCGTCGGGCGGCGCCGCCACGGTCGGCTCCGCCATCTACTCGGACGACGCGGGCACCGCAGCGCTCGCCGCGGCCGATCCGGCCAAGGAGCAGCCGCTGCTCGACAAGTTCACGAGCAAGGACCCCTTCATCCCGTTCCCCACGCCCGGGGCGACGACCGCGTCCACCGCGAGCCCGAGCCCGACGAGCACTCGGCGCCGAGCGACCTCGCGGCCAAGATCAAGGTGGACGGGACGAACTTACACGGTCGTCCAGGGCGACAAGGTGCCCGGGGGATCGGCCGCCGCGTTCACCGTCACCGGCGTGACGTCGGGTGACGTCAGCTTCAGCGTCATCGACGGAGCGCTCGAGAACGGCGACACGTCCTTCTCGGTCAACCTCGGCGAGGCCGTCCGTGTGACGCTCGAGTCAGGCGTCTCCTACGACATCTCTGTGATCTCGATCGGGGCGAGCAGCGGCGGAGGCGGCAGCGGTGGGAACGGGACCAGCGCACTCCATCACCGTGCTCAGCATCAACAGCCAGAACGGCGTTGCCGTGGCGACGTTCGAGGTCGACGGCAAGACGTATTCGGACAAGGAGGTCGGCGACGTGTTCACCACCTCCTTGGGCGAGATCGAGGTGCTGGCGATCAACGTCAACGGCCAGACCGTCACCATCCTGCACGGCGATCAGACGCTCACGCTGCACGCCGGACAGGTGATCGTGAAGTAGGGCGTGCACGCAGGCGCGAAGTGAGTCGACGGGGCGGCCGCAGGCCGCCCCGTCGCGCGTACGGCCGCCTGCGGCACGCGCTCGCCTTGTGCCTGCGCGCGCGGCGCGGATAAGGTAGGACCATGAGCAGACTTCGCTATCTCACCGCCGGGGAGTCGCACGGGCCCGGGCTGACGGCGGTGCTCGACGGCTGTCCCGCCGGCTTGGCGGTCGACCCCGCCGCCGTCGACGCCGAGCTCGGCCGGCGCCAGAGCGGGTACGGTCGCGGCGACCGGCAGAGCATCGAGCAGGACCGGGTGCGCGTCCTCGGAGGCGTGCGTCACGGCCGGACGACGGGGGCGCCGCTCGCGCTGTTCGTCCCCAACCGCGACGCCGCGAACTGGGGGGACGTGCTGGCGGTGGAGGCGCCTGCCGGCGGCGAATCGGCCGCGGAGCGGGTGGTCGTGCCGCGCCCCGGCCACGCGGACCTCGGGGGAGCCCTGCTGTACGGCCTCGACGACATTCGCGACGTGATCGAGCGCGCGAGCGCGCGCGAGACCGCCGCGAAGGTCGCGTGCGGCGCCGTCGCCAAGAGTCTGCTCGCGGCACTGGGATGCACGGTCGCCAGCCACGTGGTCGCCATCGGGGAGGTCACCGCCGGGTCGGGGATGACCCTCGCCGATGTGGAGGCAGTCGAGGCCAGTCCCGTCCGCTGCCGGGATGCCGAGGCCGGCAAGCGCATGATGGCGGTCATCGACGCCGCCAAGGAGGCGGGAGACACGCGTGGGAGGCGTGGTCGAGGTGCTCGCGTTCGGCTACCCGCCCGGCGTGGGCAGCTACGTGCAGGGCGACCTGCGTCTGCGCTCCCGGCTCGCCGGCGTGGTGCTCGGTGTGCCGGCGATCATGGGCGTCGAGTTCGGCCTGGGCTTCTCCGCGGCCGGCCTGCCCGGAAGTCAGGTCCATGATGCCGTGGCCCACGATCCCGACCGAGGGTACGTGCGCGTGAGCAACCGCTCCGGCGGCATCGAAGGCGGCATCTCCAACGGCGAGACGATCATCGTGCGCGCCGCGATGAAGCCCATTTCCACCCTGGCGGAGCCACTCGACAGCGTGGAGATGGGATCGCACACGGCGGTCAAGTCGCGCTTCGAGCGCTCCGACGTCTGCGCGGTCCCGGCGGTCGGCATCGTCCTGGAGGCCGTCGTCGCGCTGGCGCTGGCTGACGCCGCGCTGGACCGCTTCGGCGGCGCGACGGTGGACGACCTTGCCGCCGCGGCCGAGGCTTACCGGCGGCGCATCAGGGAGCGCTGACCCGGTCGTGGCCGGGACGCACGACGGACCGGCGGCCGTGGCGCTGGTCGGCTTCATGGGCGCGGGCAAGAGCGCCGTCGGGCGCGAGTTGGCGGCGGCGCTGGGCATTCCCTTCATCGACACCGACGACCTCATCGTCGCGCAGTCCGGGCCGATCGACGTCATCTTCTCCGCACGTGGCGAGGCTGTCTTTCGTGCCTTGGAGGCGGACGTCGTCACCGCGGCAGTGGCCGAGGCCCTCGAGCGTCCCTGCGTGCTCGCGCTGGGCGGTGGAGCGGTGCTGAGCGACGGGGTCCGGGCGGCGCTCGCGCGCCTTCCGCACGTCGTCTGGCTCACGGCGCCGCCAGGCGTCCTGTGGGAGCGCGCCCGGGAGGCGGGACAGGCGGCAAGGCCGCTGGCCGCCGACGAAGCCGGGTTCGGCGCGTTGCTCGCGGCCCGCGAGTCTCTGTATCGCGAGGTCGCGACGCAGGTGGCCGACGTCAGCTCGCGGTCGGCGCGAGAGGTCGCCGCCGACCTCGCGGCCGGACTGGCCGTCTCAGCCGGACGCCCCTCGGGACCGGGCCGACGGGTGGTGCCCCGTGAGGCGCTTGACGGTGCACGCCGCGTCACGCACGTATCCGATCCTCGTCGGGCGCGGCGTCCTCGAGGAGCTGGGCGCCGCCGTGCGCAAGCTGCGCGGCGAGGGCCAGATCGTCGTGCTCTGCGACGAGAACGTGGCGCCGCTGTACCTCGACCGGGCGCGCCGGAGTCTGGTGGCGGCCGGTCTGACCACCTCACAGGTGATCCTGCCGGCGGGCGAGCGGGAGAAGAACCTCGCCCGCGCCGAGGAGCTCTACGGAGTGCTCTACGACCGCGGCCTGCGGCGCAGCGACACGCTGGTCGCGCTCGGCGGCGGAGTGATCGGCGACCTGGCGGGGTTCGTGGCGGCCACCTACCAGCGCGGCATCGGCTTCGTGCAGGTGCCGACGACGCTGCTCGCCCAGGTCGACGCGTCCGTGGGCGGCAAGGTCGCCGTGGACTTCCGCGCCGGCAAGAACTACGTCGGCACCTTCTATCAGCCCAGCCTGGTGCTCGCGGACCTGCGCACGCTCGAGACCTTGCCGGCGCGCGAGCTGCGCTGCGGCGCCGCCGAGGTGGCCAAGCACGGCCTGCTCGCCGGGAGCGCCGTGCTGCGCCGCGTGCGGCAGCTCGCGCGCTCGCCGCTCGAGGCCGGCGCCGTGACGCAGGAACTGGTGGCCGGCTCCATCCAGTACAAGGCGGGGGTCGTGGAGCGCGACGAGCGGGAGTCTGGGCTGCGCGCTGTGCTCAACTTCGGCCACACCATCGGCCACGCCATCGAGGCCGCCACCGGGTTCGGCCGCTTCTCGCACGGGGAGGCCGTCGGTCTCGGCCTGCACGCGGCGCTGCGGCTCTCGGGCGAGCTGGCCGGCCTGCCCGAGACCGAAGAGCTTGCCGCGCACGGACTTCTCGACGGGCTGGGATTGCCGCCCCGCCTCACCGGGGTGCGCGCACAGGATGTCTGCGGCCTCATCGGCCGTGACAAGAAGGCCGGGCAGGACGGCGTGCAGTACGTGCTCCTGCGCCGTCCCGGGTTCCCCGTCATCGGAGCGCGCGTCCCGGCGGAGCTCGAACTGGAGGTCGTGGAATGGCTGCGAAAGCGCTGAAGACGCTCTGGCTCCTGCACGGGGTGAACCTGGACATGCTCGGCCGACGCGACCCGGCCGTGTACGGCAGCATGACGCTGACGGAGCTGGAGGCGTACGTGGCCAGGCACGGGGAGGCGCACGGGTTCACGGTGCGAAGCTTCCACACCAACCACGAGGGCGAGTTCGTGGAGAAGCTGCACCAGCTGGTGCTGGACGGCGCCGACGCGGCGATCATCAACCCCGGCGCCTGGACGCACTACAGCTACGCGCTCCACGACGCTCTGGAGCTGGTCGCGGCGCCGGTCGCGGAGGTGCATCTCTCCGACATCGAGGCGCGTGAGGAATGGCGCAAGGTCTCCGTGATCGCCGACGTGGTGGACGTGCGCGTCCGTGGCAAGGGCGCCGCGGGCTACGTCGAGGCCCTGGAGGCCTTGGTCGGCGCTGGTGGCGGGTAGGACGTCTGCATGAACGACCGCCTGGACCGGCTGCGCCGCCGCTTCGAGAGGCTCCGCGTCGACGGGGTCCTGGTGACGGACCCCGTGGACGTGCGCTATCTCTCGGGCTTCCGCGGCGACGACGCGACGCTCGTCGTCGGTCACGGCGCCGCCCTGCTCTGCACGGACTCGCGCTTCTGGGAGCAGGTGCACGAGGAGGTGCGCGACTTCGAGCTCAGCAAGGTGACGGCCGAACCGCTGCTCGCGCACAGCGTGCGGGAGGCGCTGCGCGTGCTCGGCGCGGGCGCTCGCCTGGGGTACCAGGGGGCGCAGCTCAGTCACGCCTCCTACCGCAAGCTGCGCCGCCTGCACGCGGGTCCCCTGCGTGACGTGCGCCAGGGCGTCACGCTGCTCCGCGCGGTCAAGGACGAGGAGGAGATCGCCGTTCTGCGGCGCGCCGCCGCGGTCACCGACGAGGGGCTGCGGCGCGTGGTCGCGCGCGGCCTCGTCGGGCGCACCGAGCGAGACGTGGCCTGGGACCTGCAGGCCGAGTACCACCGCCTGGGGGCGGAGGGCGAGGCGTTCGCCGCCATCGTCGCCGCCGGCGACCACGGCGCCCAGGCGCACGCGCTGCCCGGCGAGCGGGTCATCCGCGCCGGCGAGCTCGTCGTCGTCGACACCGGCGCGCGCGTCGACGGCTACTGCAGCGACATCACGCGGACCTACGCGGCCGGCGAGCCGTCCGCGGAGCTGCGCCGCATCTACGACGTCGTCCTCGCGGCGCAGCTCGCCGGACTCGGCGGCCGTGCGGGCCGGCGCGCACGGCCGCTCGGACGTCGACGCCGCCGCCCGGGCCGTGATCGAGGAGGCCGGCTACGGCGAGCGCTTCGGCCACGGCACCGGCCACGGGGTCGGCCTCGCAGGTGCACGAGGCGCCGTCGCTGGGACGCACGCGCGGCGACCTTCTCGAGGCGGGCATGATCTGCACCGTGGAGCCGGGCATCTACATCGAGGGTCTCGCCGGCGTGCGCATCGAGGACACGGTGCTGGTCACGCCGGGCGGCGGCGAACGCCTTACCACGTCTCCCAAGGAACTGCAGGTCACGACGTAGGCGGGCCGCCGCAGGCTCACGCCCGTGCCTGCACACCCGGGTGGCCTTGCTGTATCATGGCCTACTACTTGTGCAGACCGACCCCCTCGACCCCTGAGTAGGACCCATGGCAGACGTCGTCAACACGAACCAGTTCAAGACGGGCATGGCCATCGAGATCGACGGCCAGCCGTTCACCATCGTCGAGTTCCAGCACGTGAAGCCCGGCAAGGGCGGCGCGTTCGTGCGCACCAAGGTGCGCAACATCGCCACCGGCGCCGTCCTCGACAAGACCTTCCGCGCCGGCGAGAAGTTCGACCGCATGCACACCCAGTCGCGCAAGATGGGGTTCCTCTACGCGACCGAGGAAGAGGTCGTGCTGATGGACAACGAGACCTACGAGCAGGTCTCCGTCACGCCCGCCATGGCGCAGGACGCGCTCAAGTGGGTCGTCGAGAACATGGAAGTCGAGATCATGTACCTCAACGGCCAGCCGTTCGAGGTCGCCGCGCCCAACTTCGTCGAGCTCACCATCACGCAGTCTGACCCCGGCGTGCAGGGCAACACCGCCCAGGGCGCGACCAAGCCGGCGACGCTCGAGTCGGGCGTCACCATCCAGGTGCCCCTCTTCATCGAAGAGGGCGAGAAGGTCAAGGTCGACACCCGCACCGGGGAGTACCTCGGCCGCGCCTAGCGGCACGAGGGAGGAGAGCCATGCGCGCGCGCCAGGTACGCATCACCGACACCACGCTTCGTGACGGGCACCAGTCGCTGTGGGCGACGCGGATGCACACGTCCGACATGATCCCGATCCTCGAGCTCATGGACTCCGTCGGCTTCCACTCGCTCGAGTGCTGGGGCGGCGCCACGTTCGACGCCTCGCTGCGGTTCCTGGACGAGGACCCCTGGGAGCGCCTGCGGCTCATCAAGAAGCACGTCGCACGCACGCCGCTGCAGATGCTGCTGCGCGGCCAGAACCTCGTCGGCTACCGCCACTACGGCGACGACATCGTGCGCCGCTTCGTCTACAAGGCGGCGGAGAACGGCATGGACGTCTTCCGCGTCTTCGACGCCCTCAACGACATCCGCAACTTCGAGACCGCCGCGGCCGCCATCAAGGAGACCGGCAAGCACTTCCAGGGCGCCGTCGTCTACACGATCTCGCCGGTGCACTCGCTCGACCACTACGTGGACGTCGCCCACAAGCTCGTCGACATGGGCGCCGACTCCATCTGCATCAAGGACATGGCGGCGCTGCTCTCGCCGTTCTACGCCGAGCAGCTCGTCGGCCGCCTCAAGGCCGAGCTCGAGCGTGCCCATCCAGCTGCACTGCCACTACATCGGCGGCCTCGCCCCGATGACGTACCTCAAGGCCATCGAGGCCGGCGTGGACGTCATCGACACGGCCACGGTGCCGCTCGCCTTCGGCAACTCGCAGCCGGCCACCGAGATGGTCGTCTCCGCGCTCACGGGCACGCCCTACGACAGCGGCCTCGACCTCGAGAAGCTCTTCGAGATCGCCAAGTACTTCGAGAAGGTCCGGCAGGAGGGCGGCTGGGAGCGCGGCGTCACCTCGCTCACGCACATGCAGGTGTACTCGCACCAGGTGCCCGGCGGCATGATCAGCAACCTCGAGAGCCAGCTCAAGGAGCAGAACGCGCTCGACCGCCTGCCCGAGGTGCTCGAGGAGATCCCCATCGTGCGCGCCGAGGTCGGCTTCCCGCCGCTGGTCACGCCGATGAGCCAGATCGTCGGCACGCAGGCCGTGCTCAACGTGCTGTCCGGCAGGCGCTGGCACATCGTGCCGGACGAGATGAAGCAGTACCTGCGCGGCAAGTACGGCGCCGCGCCGGGCCCCGTGTCGCGCGAGGTGCTCGCGCGCGTGCTCGAGGGCGAGGAGCCCATCGGCGTGCGCCCGGCCGACCTCGTCGACGAGACGCTCGAGGACTACCGCGCGGAGATCGGCGACCTGGCGCGCTCCGAGGAGGACCTGCTCAGCTACGCGCTCTTCCCGCAGACCGCGCGCGTCTACCTCGAGCGCCACCACATCGGCCCCGAGTCGGACGTCTTCGGCGTCCACGACCAGTACCTGAGCTCGCAGCCGGGCGCCGACCTGCTCGAGCAGAGCGCCGACCGCGTCAAGGACATCCTCGGCATGATCGAGGAGAGCGAGGTGGACGAGGTCGTCATCGAAGAGGGCGACCTCAAGATCACCGTGCGCAAGGCCGGCGTGGAGCCGGCGGCCGCAGCCGCGCCGGCGCCGGCCGCCGCAGGCGGCGCCCGCCGCCGCGCGCGGCCGCCGACGAGGGCGCCGAACGGCTACCACCTGGTCAAGTCCAAGTGGGTGGCCACGTTCTACCGCTCGCCCTCGCCGCAGTCGCCGGCGTTCGTGGAGGTCGGCGACGAGGTCGAGGCCGGGCAGACGCTCTGCATCCTCGAGATGATGAAGATGATGAACGAGCTCACGGCCGACGTCGGCGGCGTGGTCCGCCAGATCCTGGTCGAGAACGGCGAGACCGTGCAGTACGGCCAGCCGCTCTTCGCCATCGAACCCGCCTGAGGCGGGGGAGAGACGACCCAGCGTGGCGGCCGGCCGGTCCGAGTCGCAAGCAGGCGCGCCGCGACGCCGTCTTCCTGCTGTACCAGACGGAGGTCACCGACCTCACCATGGCCGAGCTCGTCGAGGGCCAGCGGCTGCGCGAGGGGTACGCGCCGGACGAGTTCACCGTGAAGGCCGTCGCCGGCGTGCTCGAGACCAGGGACGACATCGACGCGCTGCTCGAGGCGCACGCCAAGGACTGGCCGCTGGACCGCATCGCCCCGCTGGAGCGCAGCATCCTGCGGCTGGCGGTGTGGGAGATCCAGACCGGCGTGACGCCGCCCGAGGTGGCCATCGACGAGGCCGTGCGCCTCACCAAGCGCTACTCCACCGACGAGGCCGGAGGCGTTCGTCAACGGCGTGCTCGGCGGCATCGTGCGCGCCGAGCAGGGCGAGACGGAGCAGGAGGGCGGCGATGCCTGACGGCGCGGAGGCCGCCGCCGAGCTGACGCGGGCGCAGGCGCTGGCTCGCCTCAAGGAGATCCTCGGCCAGCTCGAGGAGCTCGAGCCGCGGCTGGCCGCGTCGTCGTCCGCAGAGGTCGAGATGACGCTGCTCGAACGCGCCACCGAGCAGGTCGAAGAGGCGGGCCGGCTGCTGGAGCAGCTCGGCCGCGTCGCCGGCTGAGGCCGCGGCCGTGAGCTCACGGGACGACGGCGGGGTATCCGGCAGACCTGCTCGAGCTCGTCGAGGACTACCTCGGCGGCGCTCGACTTCGGCGCCGACCGCCGCGCCGCCAGGCTGACCGAGGCGATGCGCTACTCGCTGCTCGCCGGCGGCAAGCGCATCCGGCCGGTGCTCGACGCTCGCCACCGCGCGCGGCCGCGGCGCCGACCCAGCCGGCGTGCTGCCCACGGCCGCGGCGCTCGAGCTCATCCACACGTACTCGCTCATCCACGACGACCTGCCGGCCATCGACGACGACACGCTGCGCCGCGGCCGGCCCACCTGCCACGTCGCCTACGGCGAGGACGTGGCCATCCTGGCCGGCGACGGCCTCTTCGCGGAGGCGTTCAACCTCGTCCTGAGGCGCCAGACCGGCGGCAGCGCCGCGGTGCTGGCCGCGCTCGCCGAGATCGCCGCGGCCACCGGCGTCCAGGGCATGGTCGGCGGCCAGTACATGGACGTGGCCGGCCAGGCGGCCGCGGACGACGACCTGCGCACGCTGCACGCGCTCAAGACCGGCCGCCTCATCGAGGCCGCCGTGGTGTGCGGCGCGCTGCTGAGCGGCGCGGAGGACGTGGAGCCGTACCGCGCCTTCGCCGCCGAGCTCGGCCTCCTCTTCCAGATCGTCGACGACATCCTCGACGAGACGGGCGCCGTCGACGAGCTCGGCAAGAGCGTGGGCAAGGACCGCGCGCTCGACAAGGTCACGTACGTCTCGCGCTTCGGCATGGAGCGCGCGGCCGCGCTCGCCGACGAGGCGGAGCGCGGAGCGCGGAGCCTGCTCGGCGAGCTTCCCGGCGACACGTCGGACCTCGCCGCCGTCACCAGCTTCATCCACGACCGCCGGCGCTGACAGCGGCCACCGGCGGAGCGTGCACGCCGCGCCGGAAGGCGGCCTCAGGCCCGGTGCTATACTCCGGTGACGATGCGGTATCTGGACAAGATCTCAGACCCCGCCGACCTCCGACAATTCTCCGAGCGAGAACTCACGCTGCTCGCAGACGAGGTCCGCGAGACCATCCTCGCCTGCGTCAGCGAGACCGGCGGCCACCTCGCCGCCAGCTTGGGCACCGTCGAGCTCACCGTGGCGCTGCACAGCGTGCTGGAGAGCCCGCAGGGACAAGATCGTCTGGGACGTCGGCCACCAGTGCTACGCGCACAAGCTGCTCACGGGACGGCGCGACCGCTTCGGCACGATCCGGCAGTACGGCGGCCTCTCCGGGTTCCCGAACCGCGACCGAGTCGCCGCACGACGTGGTCGGCACCGGCCACGCGTCCACGTCGATCAGCTACGGCCTCGGACTCGTCGAGGCCGAGCGCATCGCCCGGCGAGAACGACGGCAACGTCGTCTGCGTGCTCGGCGACGGCGCCCTGACGGGCGGGGTCGCCTTCGAGGCGCTCAACCAGGCCGGCCACCTGCGCACGCCGCTCGTGGTGATCATCAACGACAACGAGATGTCCATCCGCGCCAACGTCGGCGCCCTGCAGCTCTACCTCAACCGCATCCGCCTCGACCCGACGCTGACGCGGCTGCGCGAAGACCTCGAGCACGGCGTCGCCAGGATCCCGGCCATCGGCCGCCAGGCCTACCGGCTGGGCAAGGACGTCAAGGAGTCGATGAAGGCCCTGCTCGTGCCCGGCATGCTCTTCGAGGAGCTCGGGTTCGCCTACATCGGCGTCGTCGACGGGCACGACATGCACGCCCTGCGCGAGAGCATCCGCCAGGCGATCGACACGCGCCGGCCGGTGGTCGTGCACGTCAAGACCGTCAAGGGCAAGGGCTACGAGCCGGCGGAGGCCCGGCCGGACACGTTCCACGGCACCGGGCCGTTCCACATCGGCAACGGGGCGAAGAAGGCGGCGGCGGTCGGGACGACGCTACACCGACGCGTTCGGCCAGGCGCTCGTGCGCCTCGCCGAACGCGACGAGCGCGTCGTGGCCATCACCGCCGCCATGACGCAGGGCACCGGCCTCGAGGCCTTCGAGCGCCGGTTCCCCGACCGGTTCTACGACGTCGGCATCGCCGAGGAGCACGCGGCCGTGTTCGCCGCGGGCCTCGCCATCGGCGGCATGCGGCCGGTCGTCGCGCTGTACTCGACGTTCCTGCAGCGCGCCTTCGACATGCTGGTGCAGGACATCGGCCTGCAGCACCTGCCGGTGACGTTCGCCGTCGACCGGGCCGGCCTCGTGGGCGACGACGGCCCGACGCACCACGGCGCCTTCGACCTCTCGTTCCTGCGCGTGATCCCCGGCATGACGGTGATGGCGCCCTCCAGCCAGGAGGAGCTGCAGCGCATGCTGGCGACGGCGCTCACGCTGGACGGCCCGGCCGCGCTGCGCTACCCGCGCGGCCTCGCCGCGCCCTTCAGCCCGCTCGACGAGCTCGAGCCGCTGGAGGTCGGGCGCGGAGTGGTGCTCCAGGAGGGCGCCGACGTGGCGCTCGTCGGCGTCGGCACCGGCGTCGGCATCGCCCTCGAGGCGGCCGAACTGCTCGCCGCGGAAGGCGTCATCGCCGACGGTGGTCGACGCGCGCTTCGTCAAGCCGCTGGACGTCGAGCTTCTGCAGCGGCTGGCCGCCGGGCACCGCCGCCTCGTCACCGTCGAGGAGAACGCGCTCGCCGGCGGGTTCGGCAGCGCCGTCCTGGAGGCTGTAGGCAGCACCGTGGAGGTCGTGCGCTTCGGGCTGCCCGACGCCTTCGTCGCGCACGGCGACCGGGCGCGCGTCCTCGCCGACATCGGGCTCACGCCGCAGGCCGTCGCGCTCGCGGCGCGGGCGCACAGTCCGGCGCTGACGCGCGTCAAGTAGGCCGGCGATGCGCGAGCGGCTCGACGTGCTGCTCGTGGACCGCGGCCTCTTCGCCACTCGCGCGCAGGCGCGGGCCGCCGTCCTCGCCGGTGAGATCACCGTCGACGGCCACGTCGTCGACAAGCCCGGCACCCAGATCGCCGACGGCTCGGCGCTCGCCGCCGCCGCGCGCCGTCGCTACGTCTCGCGCGGCGGCGACAAGCTCGACACCGCCTCACGCGTCTCGGCGTCGACGTGTCCGGGGAGGACGTGATCGACCTGGGCAGCTCCACCGGCGGGTTCGTCGACCGGCTGCTCCAGGGCGGCGCCGCCCGGGTGATCGCCGTCGACGTCGGCTACGGCCAGCTGGACTGGAAGCTGCGCGAGGACCCGCGCGTCACCGTGCTCGAGCGCACCAACGCCCGCCAGCTCACGCCCGAACGTCTCCCGTTCGCGCCCTCGTTCGTCACCGCCGACCTGTCGTTCATCTCCCTGACGGTGGCTCTGGACCCGGTGCTAGAATGCCTGCGCGAGGGCTTCCGCGGCCTCGTGCTGGTCAAGCCGCAGTTCGAGGCGGGGCGCGAGCGCGTCGGCAAGGGCGGGGTGGTCCGAGACCCGGCCGTGCACCGCGACGTGCTCGAGCAGGTGGCCGGCTGGCTGCAGGGCAGGGGCACGACGGTGCAAGGCGTCTGCGACTCGGGGCACCCGGGACCGAAAGGCAACGTGGAGTACTTCATCCTCTTCAGCGACGCGACGCACGCCGGAGCGGCTTCGCCGCCGGCGCCCGAGCTCGTCCGGATCGCGGTCGAGGCGGCCCATGGGTGAGCCGCTGCGCCGCGTCGCGGTGCTCACCCATCTCTTCACCGAAGCGACGACGGCCGCGCTGGCGCAGCTGGCCGCGTCCGCGGACCGCCTCGGCCTCGACCTGCTCATGCCGGCCGAGGAGGCCGCCAAGCACCCGTCGGCCGTGGACCTCGGCTACCGCCCGGTGGACGAGGCGGAGCTGCGCGCCGCCGACCTGTGCCTCGTCTTCGGCGGCGACGGCACCATCCTGCGCAGTCTCTCCCGCCTGCTCGGCACCCAGGTGCCCACGCTGGGCGTCAACTACGGCAACGTGGGCTTTCTCGCGGCGCTCCCGCGCGACGGCTGGCAGGACGGCCTCGAGACCATCCTGCGCGGCGACTACCGCGTGGTCGAACTGCTCACCGTCGACGTCCTGCTGAACGGCGAGCACCACAGCGCGGTCAACGACGTCATCCTCAGCCGCGTCGCGCCACGCCACGTCCTCCAGCTCGAGTACGAGGTCGCCGGCGTCACCGTCGGCGACATGTTCTGCGACGGGCTCATCATCGCCTCGCCCACGGGCTCCACCGCGTACAACCTCTCGTGCAACGGGCCCATCGTGGAGTGGAACGCGGGCGTGCTGGTGCTCAACTTCATCGCTCCGCACTCGCTGGGGTTCCGGCCCATGATCCTGCGCCCGGACCACGTGATCACCGCGCGCAACGTCTCGCCGCTGCAGGAGTGCGAGGTGGTCGCCGACGGCGACGTCGTCGGCCGCCTGTGCTGCGGCGACGAGGTGCGCGTCACGGCGGGGCAGGAGCTCGCGCGGCTCCTCATGCAGAACGAGGGATCCTTCTACCAGAACGTCGAGGAGAAGCTCTTCGACCGCCGGGATGCGCGCTGAGCTGAGATGCTCGCCGAACTGAGCATCGACGACCTCGTGCTCATCGCCGCGGCCCGGCTGGAGTTCTCGCCGGGCCTCAACGTCATCACGGGCGAGACCGGCGCCGGCAAGAGCCTTCTGGCGCAGGCCATCGGCCTGCTCATGGGCCAGAAGGGCGGCGACGAGCTGGTCCGCCCCGGCGCCGCCCGGGCCCTGGTCCAGGCGCTGTTCGAGGCCGGCGACGAGACGCTGGCGGTGGCCCGCGAGCTGCCGCGCGGCGGCCGGTCGCGGGCCCGCATGGACGGGCTGCTCAGTTCGGCCGCCGCCGTCGAAGAAGCCCTGCGGCGGCGCCTCGCCTTCTACGGGCAGCTCGAGCACACGCGCCTGCTTCAGCTCGAGCGGCAGCTCGACCTGCTGGACGGCGCGGTCGCCGACGAGGTGGAGCCGCTCAAGGCGGCGTACTCGGAGGCCTTCGCCCGCGCCCGCGCGCTCACGCGTGAGCTGGACGACCTGCGCGGCGCGGGGCGCGACCGGGAGCGCGAGCTCGACATGCTGCGCTACCAGGTGGGCGAGATCGAGGCGGCCGGCGTCGAGCCGGGTGAGGACGAGCGTCTGGCCGTCGACCGCGAGCGGGCGCGGCACGCCGGCAAGCTGCTCGAGCGCACCGGCGGTGCGCTCGCCCTGCTGGCCGGCGAGTCGGAGGCCGCGGCTCTCGACGGCGTGCGCGTGGCGCAGCGCCTGGTGGACGAGGCGGCGCTGCTCGACGAGAGCGTCGCGCCGCTGGCGGAGCGGCTCGGCACGCTCACCGTGGAGCTCGACGACCTCGCCGCGGCGCTGCGCGACTACATCGACGAGCTCGACGTGGACGCCGCCCACCGCGATGCCCTCGAGCTGCGCTACGACAAGCTCAAGGGACTGATGCGCAAGTACGGCGGTTCGGCCGACGAGGTGCTCGCCTACCTCGAGGAGGCTCGCGCCAGGCTCGCGGCGCTGGAGGAGTTCGCCGCCGACGAGGACTCTCTGGTCGGCAAGGTCACGGCGGCGCAGGACCAGGCGGTCGCCGCCGCCGCGCGTCTGAGCGAAGCCCGGCGGCGGCTCGCGCCTCAGGTGGCCGCGCGCATCGAGGAGGAGCTGCGCGGCCTCGCCATGCCGCACGCCACGTTCCTGATAGAGGTCGCGCCGCGCGGCGGCGGCTGGGACGGGCTCGGGCCGTCCGGCGCCGACGAGGTGGAGTTCGTCTTCGGCGCCAACCCCGGCGTGCCGCCGCGCCCGCTCCGCGAGACCGCCTCCGGCGGCGAGCTCTCGCGGGCCATGCTCGCCATCCGCGGTCTGGTCAATCTCGGCGACGACGTCGAGACGCTCATCTTCGACGAGGTCGACACCGGCATCGGCGGCGTGACGGCGGCGGCGCTGGGGGAGCGGCTGCGCCGCCTGGCCGAGCGCCGCCAGGTCCTCTGCATCACGCACCTGCCGCAGGTCGCCGCCTTCGCCGACCGGCAGTTCGCCATCGCCAAGGAGAGCGATCCGCGCGAGGGCACCACCGAGACCGTCGTGCGCCTGGTCGAGGGGGACGAGCGCCTGGCCGAGCTGTGCCGCATGCTCGGCGCCGCCCCCGACGACGAGGCCGCGCGCAGCCACGCCGAGAGCCTGCTCGCGAGGGCGGCGGCGACCTCCTGAGCGCGGGACCGTCCCGGGCGCGACGCAGACGCCGGGCGTTCCTTGCGACGGCCCGGCCCGATGGTATACTTGCCGTCGTGATCCGAGGGCTCGCCGGGCATATCATCGTGCCGGCCCGTCAATTCAGAACGGGCAGGACCCCGGCCCCACAAAATCCCCCGCTCGTCTCGTGCAGATCCGCCGTGCCCCGGGTGCGTTCCCTGGTGGCTGCGACCGGAGCGTTCGACGACGGCTGCGTTCAGAACGGCGGGATCCACACCAGGAGGGCACAGGGGGCATGACCAAGCACATCTTCGTCACCGGCGGCGTCGTCAGCGGGCTCGGCAAGGGCATCACGGCGGCGTCCGTCGGCCGGCTGCTCAAGCAGCGCGGGCTCAAGGTCGCGAGCCAGAAGTTCGACCCGTACATCAACGTCGATCCGGGCACCATGAGCCCGTTCCAGCACGGTGAGGTCTTCGTCACCGAGGACGGCGCCGAGACCGACCTGGACCTCGGCCACTACGAGCGGTTCCTCGACGAGTTCGTGCAGCGCGACTCCAACGTCACCACCGGCGGCATCTACAACAGCGTCATCACCAAGGAGCGCCGCGGCGACTACCTCGGCGGCACCGTGCAGGTCATCCCGCACATCACCAACGAGATCAAGAGCCGCGTGCACCGGCTGGCCAAGCTCACTGCGGTCGACGTGCTCATCACCGAGGTCGGCGGCACGGTGGGCGACATCGAGAGCCTGCCGTTCCTCGAGGCCATCCGCCAGTTCCGCAAGGACGTCGGCCGCGCCAACGTGCTCTACATCCACGTCACGCTCGTGCCCATGATCGGCGTCGTCGGCGAGCTCAAGACCAAGCCGACGCAGCACTCGGTCGCCGAACTGCGCGAGATCGGCATCCAGCCCGACATCATCGTCGCGCGCTCCGAGGAGCTGCTCTCCCAGGGCATCCGCGAGAAGATCGCCCTGTTCTGCGACGTGGACCCCGAGGCCGTCGTCTCGGCCAGCGACGCCGACGACATCTACCGCGTCGTCCTGAACATGCACCGCGAGAAGCTCGACGACCTCGTGGTCAAGATGCTCGGGCTCGAGGTGGGGCCGCCGGACCTCGCCGAGTGGGAAGCGCTCGTCGAGCGCATCGACGCCTGCGACAAGCCCGTCACCATCGCCCTGGTCGGCAAGTACGTGCAGCTGCACGAGGCCTACCTCTCGGTGTGGGAGGCGCTCAAGCACTCGGCCATCCACCACGGCCGCAAGCTGGACCTGCAGTGGGTCGACTCCGAGGACCTCACGCCCGAGTCCGTCGCCGAGCGGCTCTGCGGCGTCGACGGCGTCATCGTGCCGGGCGGGTTCGGCCAGCGCGGCATCGAGGGCAAGATCGAGGCCATCCGGTACTGCCGTGAGAACGCGCGTGCCGTTCCTGGGCGTGTGCCTGGGCATGCAGTGCGCCGTGGCCGAGTTCGCCCGCGACGTGTGCGACATGGCCGACGCCAACTCCACCGAGTTCGACCCCGAGACCGCGTACCCGGTCATCGACCTGCTCCCCGAGCAGAAGGACATCGAGGACATGGGCGGCACCATGCGCCTCGGCGCGTCCCACGTGAGGCTCGTGCCGGGCACCAAGGCGCAGGCCGCCTACGACGCGGACGAGGTCTGGGAGCGTCACCGTCACCGCTACGAGGTCAACAACGACCTGCGCCCGCAGCTCGAGGCCGCCGGCCTCGTCATCAGCGGCACCACTCCGGACGGACGGCTCGTCGAGATCTGCGAACTTCCGGACCACCCCTGGTTCGTCGCCTCCCAGTTCCACCCCGAGTTCAAGTCGCGGCCCACGCGGCCGGCGCCGCTCTTCCGCGACTTCGTGGGCGCCGCCGCCCGCTTGCGCAGCGAGCGCGACGACGAACTGGAGGATGCGTGCGCGCCGGCGTAGACCAGGAGCTCGTCGACCTCTTCGTCCGGCTGTGCGGCATCGCCTCGCCCACCGGGGCCGAGCGGGAGGTGGCCGACGCGGTCAAGCGGTATCTGGGCGACCTCGGCCTCGGCGTCCACGAAGACGGCAGCGCTCCGGTCACCGGCTGCGGCAGCGGCAACCTGATCGCGCGTATCGCGGGCAGGGGGGAGGCCGCGCCCATCGGGCTCTGTGCCCACCTCGATACGGTGCCGGTCTCGGGTGCGCCGCGGGTGGTCGTCGAGGAGGGTTTCGTGCGCAGCGACGGGGCCACGGTGCTGGGCGCCGACGACAAGGCGGCCGTCGCCGTGCTGCTCACGCTCGCCCGGGCGCTCGTCGCCGACCCGCCCGCCGGCGACGTCGAGCTGGTGTTCACCGCCGGCGAAGAAGCAGGGCTGCTCGGCGCCAAGGCGCTGGACCTGGGCGAGATCACGGCGCGGCGGGTGTTCGTGCTGGACAGCGACGGCGCACCCGGTACGCTCATCGCCGCCTCGCCGACCCAGAAGCGCGTGGACGCGGAGTTCCGTGGTCAGGCGGCCCACGCCGGCATCGCTCCGGAGCGCGGGCGCAGCGCCATCGTGGCGGCGGCGCAGGCCGTGGTCGCCATGCGCCTCGGCCGCATCGACGACGAGACGACCGCCAACATCGGTCTGGTGCGCGGCGGTACCGCTGCCAACGTGGTCGCCGAGCGCTGCGCGATCTCGGGAGAGGCGCGCAGCCACGATGCGGCCAAGGTCACGGCGCTCGCCGAGGAGATGGTCCACGCGGCCGCTTCTGCGGCCGCGGCGGCCGGCGTCGACGTCGAGATCGACGTGCGTGAGGCGTTCCGCGGCTACCGGCACGCGCCGGACAGTCCGCTGCTCGCGATCGGCGCGGAGGCGGCGGCGCTCGCCGGCCTCGAGGCCCGGCAGGTAGACGGCGGCGGCGGATCCGACGCCAACGTGTTCAATGCGGCGGGCCTGCCGGCGCTCACGCTGGGTGTCGGCTTCGAGAACGCGCACTCGCCCCAGGAGTGCATGAGCCTGGATCGCCTTGCCGACCTGGCAGTCATGGCGGCGGCGCTGGTGCGCGCCGCCGGATCGGCCGCGTAGCGGCCCGGGGCGGCGCGTGACCCGCGAACGAAGTTCCCCGGGTTGGCGGGCGGCAGCAGGCGGACCGCCCACTGCCCGCAAGCGGACCGCCGCCTCGGGACCGCCGGCCGATCCCATGGTCGCCGAGTTCCTCGACTACGTGCGCTACGAGCGCGGGCTCAGCCCGAACACCGTGACCGCGTACGGGCGGGACCTCGCGGCCTTCACGACGTCCCTCTCGGCTGCCGGGACGACGCCCGGCGCGGCGACGGCCGACGACGTGCTCGCCTACTTCGCCGGCTCCGGCGGCGACGGCGCGCCCTCCAGCGTGGCGCGCCGCACGGCCGCCGTGCGCTCCTTCTACGCCTACCTCGTGCGGGAGGGCGTCCGCGAGGACGACCCCGCGGCCCTGCTGCGCACGCCCAAGCGGCCGCAGGAGCTGCCGCGGGTGCTGTCGGTCGAGGAGGTCGAGGGCATCCTCGCAACGGTCGTGCCCGCCGGTCCGCTCGGCCAGCGCGACCTCGCCGCGCTCGAGCTCCTGTACGGCTGCGGCCTCAGGGTGAGCGAGCTGGTCGGGCTGCGCGACGGGGACGTGGACGTCGAGGGCGGGCTGGTGCGCTGCATCGGCAAGGGCGACAAGGAGCGCGTGGTGCCCATGGGGGGCGCCGCGGCCGCCGCGGTCAGCCGCTACGTGGCGGACGGGCGGCGGGCGCTGCTGCGCGGCCGCCGCCGCCCGGAGCTCATCCTCAACGCTCGCGGCGGCCCGCTCACGCGGCAGGGCTTCGACTACATCCTCCGGCGCGTGCTGGCGCGCGCCGACATGCTGGGCGCGGCCAGCGCCCACACGTTCCGGCACTCGTTCGCCACGCATCTGCTGGCCGCGGGCGCGGACCTGCGCAGCGTGCAGGAGATGCTCGGCCACGCCAACGTGGCGACCACCCAGTTGTACACTCACGTGACCGTCGATCACCTCCGCGAGGTGTTCCTGGAGACCCACCCGCGCGCTCGTCGGCGGCGCGGCGGGGACTAATGCCCGTAGAGTCACGGAGAATACGGAGCGCTATTGAGCGGCCGCCGGCCCGCAGGGCCCCGCGGCGGACGGAGGAGGGCGAATGACCCGTGTGTTCGTGTGTGTACTGGACGGCTGCGGCGCCGGCGCGCTGCCCGACGCCGCCGCGTACGGGGACGAGGGCTCGGACACGCTGCGGCACGTCCTCGAGCGCGTGGACGTGCCGCTGCCCAACCTCGCCGCGCTCGGCCTGGGCGAGATCGTCGGGCTGTCGCTCGGAGCGCCGCGCCGGGAGGCGACCTACGGCCGCCTGGTCGAGCGCGGCGCCGGCAAGGACACGACCACCGGCCACTGGGAGATGATGGGGGTGGTGCTCGAGCGGCCGTTCCCGACCTACCCGGACGGGTTCCCGCCGGAGGTCGTCGAGCCGTTCGAGGCGGCGATAGGCCGGCGCATCCTCTGTAACCGGCCGGCCTCGGGCACCGGCATCATCGAGGAGCTCGGCGACGAGCACGTGGCCACCGGTCGGCCCATCGTCTACACGTCCGCCGACTCCGTGTTCCAGATCGCCTGCCACGAGGACGTCGTGCCCGTGTCGCAGCTGTACGAGTGGTGCGAGACGGCCCGGGCGCTGCTGCGCGGTCCGCACGCGGTCGGGCGCGTCATCGCCCGTCCGTTCGACGGGATCTCCGGGCACTATGCGCGCACGCCGCGGCGGCGCGACTACTCTCTGGCGCCGTCCGGCCCCACCTACCTGGACCTGCTGCAGGAGCGCGGCGTGCCCGTGGTCGGCGTCGGCAAGATCGGCGAGATCTTCGTGCAGCGGGGCGTCGACGTGGACGACCACACCACCGACAACACGGCCGGCATCGCCGCGTGCGCGCGGCACCTGCGCGAGATGGAGGACGGCCTGCTGTTCGCCAACCTCGTCGACTTCGACTCCGTGTGGGGGCACCGCAACGACGTGCAGGGTTTCGCCGGGGGCCTCGCCGAGGTCGACGCGGCGATCCCGGGGTGGGAAGCGCTGCTCGAGGATGAGGACGTCATGATCCTGTGCGCCGACCACGGCGTCGACCCCACCACCGAGAGCACCGACCACTCGCGCGAGTACTCGCCGCTGCTCGCGCTCGGGCTGGCGCCCGGCCGCTGCGACGGCGCCCAGGAGGACGTCGGCGCGACCGCGTTCGCGCACCTGACGGGGGAAGAGCCGCCGCTCCCCGGGCGGCCCATCGGCTGATGGCCGAGGCGCCCAACGCCGGGGCGCGGCGGCTGGCCGCCTGGCGGCCGCACGCGGCCGCCGTGTACGGCTCCGGGCTGTGGGCCTTGCCCGAGGGGGCGCGCGTCGAAGACGAAGTCGCCTACGACGCGCTGGGCTGGCCGTCAGGCTCGGTGCCCGGGCACCAGAACGTGCTCAGGCTCGCGCGCGTGCCCCTCGAGGGCGGGCGCGAGCTCAGGCTCGCGCTGGCCTGCGGACGCCCGCACCGGTACGAGGGCTGGAGCGATGAGGAACTCGAGACGCCGGTGCGGGCGCTCGCGGCAGCCGGCGTCACCCGGCTCGTGCTCACCAACTCGTGCGGCGCCTTGCGACCGCGGGCGGGCGTGGGCCTCGCCGTGGCGTGCTCCGCCGTCGTCGACCTGCAGCGGCCTCCCGCCGGGGACGCGCCGGAGCGGCTCGCGGTGTGCACGGATGCGCAGGCGCAGCGTGTGGCCGCCGCGCTCGGCGCGGACGCCGCGCCGGCGGTCGGTGCCTACGTCTCCGTCTGCGGGCCGCAGTTCGAGACGCCGGCGGAGGTCGCCTGGCTGGCACGCTACGGCGACGTGGTCGGCATGTCCGCGGCGCCGGAGGCTCGCGCCGCCGCCGCGACGGGCGTAGAGTGCTGTCTTCTGGCGCTCGTGGCCAACGTCGCGGCCGCGGTGGGCTCGCACGAGGACGTGCTCGCCGCCGGCGGCCGCCTCGCCGGGCTGCTCGCCGCCGGTCTCACGCACGCCGTCCTGGCGCGCTGGCCGGACCTGCTCGAGACGCTCTGAAGGGGAGTGACGTGGACTTCGTGCACGACGTGATCGCCTGGAAGCGCGACGGCAACGAGCTCGACGAGCCGCGCGTGCGCGCGTTCGTCGAGGGCGTGGTCAGCGGCGCCGTCCCCTCCTATCAGGCCAGCGCGCTGCTCATGGCCATGGTGCTGCGCGGCCTGAGTGACGACGAGACCCTCTGGCTGGCGAGGGCCATGGTCGACAGCGGCAAGACACTCGAGCTGGGCGTGCTGCGCCGTCCGGTGCTGGACAAGCACTCCAGCGGCGGCGTGGGCGACAAGGTCACGCTCGTTCTGGCGCCGCTGGTCGCCGCCTGCGGCGCGATCTTCGGCAAGATGTCCGGGCGCGGGCTCGGGCACACCGGGGGCACGCTCGACAAGCTCGAGTCCATCCCCGGATTCCGCGTGCAGCTCCCGCAGGGCGACTTCCTGCGGCAGCTGGAGCGTATCGGCGTCGCCGTCGTCAGTCAGAGCGAGCGGGTCGTTCCCGCCGACCGGCTGCTGTACGCGCTCCGCGACGTGACCGGCACCGTCGAGTGCGACGGCCTCATCGCGGCGAGCATCATGGCCAAGAAGGTGGCCAGCGGCACGTCGGCGGTCGTCCTCGACATCAAGGTGGGACGCGGTGCGTTCGCGGCGGACCTGGACCACGCCAGGAAGATCGGCCGTCTCTGTCGTCTGATCGGGGGCGCCTACGCGCGCCCGACCTCGTGCTTGTTCACCGCCATGGATGCTCCGCTGGGGCGCACGGTGGGCAACCGGCTCGAGGTGGAGGAGGCCTGGCAGGTGCTGGGCGGAGAGGGCCCGCGCGACGTGCGCGAGGTCACGCTGGAGCTCGCCGCCGAACTACTGCCGCTGGCGGACCTGGGCGTGGACGCCGCCGAGGCGCGCGCGCGGGCGGAGGCGGCGCTCGACGACGGGCGCGCCGCCGAGCACTTCGAGCGCTGGTGCTACGTCCAGGGCGGGCGCTGGCGTCCGGGCGAGTTCAGCCGGCTCGCCGGGTCGGAGGTGAAGGCGCCGCGGGCGGGCTACGTGACAGCAGTCGACGCTCTGGCCGTGGGCCGGTCGGCGCAGATCGCCGGAGCCGGCCGCCGGACCGTGGACGACACCGTCGACGCGGCCGCGGGCGTCCTGCTCGAGCACACGGTCGGCGACCCCGTGGAGGCGGGCGAGCCGCTCGCCGCCGTGTTCTCGCGCGACCCCGCCCGGCGGCGCGAGGCCGGCCTCGCGCTGGAGGCGGCGTTCACGGTCGGGGAGGAGGCGCCGGCGCCGAAGCCGCTCGTCCTCGGCCGGGACGAGCAGGCCGTGTGAGCGTGCTGGGGAGCGCAGCGTGAGGATCGTCGGCGGCGCCTGGCGCGGCCGGCCCCTGACCGCTCCTCCGGGGCGCGGCACGCGGCCGACGTCGGACAAGGTGCGCGAGGCGGTCTTCGACGTGCTGGGAGCGCTGCCGGAGATCCGTGCGGCCGTTGCGGCGGTGGAAGGGGCCGGCGTCCGGCCCGCCGACGCGGCGGGCGAGCTCGCCGGCCCGCTCGCCGGTCACGTCGCGCTCGACGTCTTCGCCGGCAGCGGCGCACTCGGCATCGAGGCGCTCTCGCGCGGCGCGGCCGGCTGCACGTTCGTGGAAGCGGCGGCGCCGGCCCTGCGCGCGCTGCGCGCGAACCTCGAGCGGGTGGGCGTGCCGGCGGTCCGCGCGGGCGACGCCGCGGCGGCGCCGGACGCCGCCGCCCCTCGCGCCGTGGTGCTCGCCGGCGACGCCCGCCGGGTTCTGGCGGCTGACGCTCGGCGCGGCGCACGATATACTCTCGTGTTTGCAGACCCGCCGTACGCTACGTACGAGCAGGTCCGTCCCGCCCTCGTGAGACTGCTCGGGCGGGTGCTCGTCCCCGGCGCGGTGCTGGTCGTCGAGTCCGCCGCCGGCACGCCGGCCGGGTTGCCCTGGACCGTCGTGCGGGAGAAACGCTACGGCGACACGCGGGTCACGTTCCTTGTGGCAGACGCCGCATCGGCGGCGGAAGGAGAAGCAGCAGACTGATGTCCGTAGTGCCACGAAGTGCACGGAGTCCTATTGAGCGCCTCGATGGGCGGCAGCGACGAGAGAGGCGGACTGATGCCCAGCAACGTCACGGCCATCTGCCCGGGCACGTTCGATCCCGTCACCGTGGGCCACCTCGACATCATCACCCGCGGCGCCACCAAGTTCGGCCGCGTCATCGTCGGGCTCATCGAGGTGCCGCAGCGCAAGTCGCCGCTGTTCGGGCCGGAAGAGCGCGAGGAGTTCCTCAGGAACGCGCTTGCGGGGCACGACAACATCGTCGTCGACAGCTTCAACGAGCTCGTCGTCGAGTTCGCCCGCAGGTGGGATGCGCACGTCATCCTCAAGGGTCTGCGCGCCATCTCCGACTTCGAATACGAGTTTGCCATGGCCCAGCTCAATAGGAAGCTGGCGCCCGACATAGAAACAGTCTTCATGATGGCTTCGCCCGAGCACAGCTTCCTGAGCTCGAGCGGCGTCAGAGAGATCGCCGCGTTCGGAGGCTCCGTCGCTGACCTGGTGCCCCCGGCCGTCGCCCGCCGCCTCGCGGAGGTCTATCCGCGTGGCGACAAGGCATAGGCTACCCAAGGAGGGTTGCTGAGTATGGACGTCCTCGTTCTGATCGACAAACTGGATGACATCATCCACAACGCACGGTCGGTGCCGCTCACCGACAGCGTCATGATCGACCGCGAAGAGATCTACGACATCCTCGACCAGATGCGTTCCACGATCCCCGAAGAGATCAAGCAGGCGCGCTGGATCGTCAAGGAGCGTCAGGAGATGCTCTCCGAGGCCAAGCAGGAGGCCGAGCGCCTGCTCGCGGAGGCTCAGGATCGCGCGGAGAAGCTCGCCTCCGAGACCGAGGTCGTGCGTCTCGCCGAGAAGAACGCGCACCAGATCATGGAGGACGCGCGCGAGCGCGAGCGCGAGGTCCGGCTCGGGGCGGAGGACTACGCCGACGAGGTGCTGGGCAATCTCGAGATGAACCTCGACAAGTTCATCGCCGCGGTGCGCCGCGGCCGTGAGCGTCTCCAGGGCCGCGGCTCCGACGACGAGCTGCAGCCGTAAGCTCCCGTGCCGCCCGCCCAGGCGGGCACCACATGCGCAGATTCGACCTTCACTCACTGCGGTTCCACGATGCCAGCGAGGTCTGGCGCACGCTGCCGGTCGCGGTCGCGCCGTTCCTGTACGGCGGCTTCGAGTACCACGTGCCCGACGACGTCGTGGAGACCCGCCTCACCGTGGCCCGCGTCGGCGACAACCTGACGCTCACGCTGGACGTGGACACGACCGTCCACGGCCCGTGTCAGCGCTGCCTCGCCGACGCGGACGTGGCCGTGCAGACGAGGGGCATCGAGTACGTGCGGCACGGGCAGTCCGGCGCCACTGGCGAGGACGAAGACGAAGAGGCCTACGTCGTCGCCCACCAGATCGATCTCGAGCGCTGGGTGCGCGACCTGATCGCCGAGGCGATGCCGGTCAAGCTGCTCTGCAGCGACGATTGCCGAGGGCTGTGCCCCGTCTGCGGCGCCGACCTGAACGCCGATCCCGACCATCGCCACGAGGAAGCGTGAGGCGCGACCGTGTGGTACAGTGCCATGTCTGGTTGACCTGAGGAGAAGAACGCATGCCCGTACCCAAGAAGAAGACCTCTCAGCGGCGGCGCGACCAGCGCCGGTCACAGCAGAAGCTCAGCGTCGAGACGGCGAGCGTCTGCCCGCAGTGCAAGAGCCCCAAGCTCCCGCATCGCGCCTGCACCAAGTGCGGCACCTACAAGGGCCGCGAGGTCATCGTCCTCGAAGCTGAGTAAGGCCTTTAGGGGCTGAGCGGTGACGAGATCGCTCTACATCGCCTCCACCCAGGGCAGCGGCGGCAAGACCACCATCGCCGTCGGCCTCTGCATGGCCCTGCGCAGCCGGGGGCTCGACGCCGGCTACTTCAAGCCCGTGGGCACCCTGGCGGCTCATGCCAGCGAGGTTCTGCTCGACGAGGACGCCGAGTTCGTCGCCGAGTTGCTCGAGCTCGAGGACGACCTCACCGACATCTGCCCGGTGGTCCTCGACGAGGACGCGCTGCACGACGTCCTCAGCGGCACCGAGGTCGACGCCATGGCCCGCGTCAAGGCCGCCTACGAGCGCATCCGCGCCGGCAAAGACATCGTCGTCTGCGAGGGCCTCGGGGAGATCTGGCAGGGCCGGTTCCTGCGCACCAGCGGCGCCGAGGTGGTGGCCGAGCTCGACCTCGGCACCCTGCTCGTGGCCAAGTTCGCCGGCGCCCGGTTGCTCGACGACATCATCTACGTCAAGGACGCCCTCAAGCAGCACCTCCTGGGCGTCCTCTTCAACATGGTGCCCGAGTCCCGCCTGGCGCTGGTCCAGGACGAGTACGCGCACTTCCTCGCCAAGAACGACGTGGAGAGCTACGGGGCGCTGGTGTCCAGCGCTATGCTCTCCGCCGTCTCCGTGGGCGAGATCGTCGAGGCGCTGGAGGGCACCTACGTCTGCGGCGAGCGCTACGGCCAGCGGCTCGTCGAGACCTACATGATCGGCGCCATGAGTCCCGAGCACGCGCTCAGGTACTTCCAGCTCACACCCAACAAGGTGGTCATCGTCGGCGGCGACCGCGCCGAGATCGTGCTCGCCGCCCTCGACACGCCTACCGTCGCCGTGGTGCTCACCGGCAGCTATGTGCCCGGCCCGGCGGTGGTCGAACGGGCGGAGGAGCGCGGCGTGCCGCTGGTGTCGGTCGAGACCGACACCGTCTCCGCCGCGGACGGTATGCGCCGTCTCTTCGGTCGCCTGCGCGTCAAGGATCGCACCAAGATCGAACTCATCGCGCGGCTCATCGACGAATCTGTCGACGTGGACCGCCTGGTACGCGACCTGCAGGCATGAGAGGCGACAGGGGCCGTCCGTACACGTCACCCCACTGGGTGACCGACGCGTGGAGCGCCATCGCGGACGACCGCGTCGTGCGCGTGGTGGTCGACGCGGCCGGCGGAGACAACGCACCCGGCGAGATCGTCAAGGGGGCGCTCGACGCCGTCGGCCCCCAGTTGCAGGTGATCCTCGTCGGCGACGAGCCGCGCATCCGCGCGCTGCTGCCGCAAGGCGTGCAGAACGTCAGCGTCGTGCACGCCCCCGAGGTGATCGGCTACAACGAGGAGCCGGCGACGGCGGCCCGCGCCAAGACCGGCTCGAGCATCGTCGTCGGCCTCAAGCTCGTCCACGATGGCGAGGCCGACGCCTTCGTCAGCGCCGGCAACACCGGCGCCGTGGTCGCTGCCAGCGTGCTCTACGTGCGCCGCATCCCCGGCGTGAAGCGGCCGGCCATCTGCACCATCATGCCGGCCATGCCCGCGCCGGTCGCCTTCCTGGACGTCGGCGCCAACGCCGAGGTCCGGGCGGAGTTCCTGCGCCAGTTCGCCATCATGGGCCAGGCGTTCGCCCGCGAGGTCATGAGCATCCCCGAGCCCACCATCGGCCTGCTGAGCATCGGCGAGGAGCCCACCAAGGGCACGCCGGACGTCATCGAGGCACATCAGCTCATCGCCAACGACGAGCGCATTTCCCACTTCTACGGCAACATCGAGGGCCGCGACATCATGAACCGGCTGGTCGACGTGATCGTCACCGACGGGTTCACCGGCAATGTCGGCCTCAAGACCATCGAGGGTTCGGCCAAGGCCATCATGGGCGCCCTGAGGGCCGTGATCATGGACAGAGCCAAGACCAAGCTGGGCGGCCTGCTGTTGCAGAAGGACCTGCAGATCCTGCGAGACGCGCTCAACCCCGAGGAGTTCGGTGGCGCGCTGCTGGTCGGCATGAACGCCCCGGTCGTGATAGCGCACGGCAACTCCAAGGCCCGTGGCATCGCCCAGGCGGTGCGCATGGGTCGGCGCGGCAGGGTCAGCGACCTGCTTCCGACCATCACGCGGGAGCTTGGGACCCAGACCGCCTCGGTGTAGACTCTCCCAAACTCGCCCGGAGGTTCACTGCATGACCCGTGAAGAGGTGTTCGAGCACGTGAAGGGGATCCTCGTCGAGACCCTGAGCGTCGATGAAGACAAGGTCACCATGGAAGCCCGCTTCCAGGAGGACCTCGAGACCGATTCCCTCGACCTGGTCGAGCTTGTCATGACCATGGAAGAGAAGTTCGGCATCAAGATCACCGACGAAGAGGCCGCCGACATCAAGACGGTCGGCGACGCGGTCGATTTCGTCATGACGCGGGTGGACGCCTAACCGCGCCGATCCCCCCGGGGGACGACGAGGGGGTGTCTCCTGCAGGCAGGAGGCGTCCCCTCGTTGTCGTTGGAGCACACATCTTGACGCAGCGACTACTCACGCTCGCACAGCAGTTGGACCAGGTGACCCTGCGCCAGGTGTTCACGCACACCTCCTGGGCGCCGGACCGCGTGCACTCGTACGAGCGTCTGGAGTTCCTCGGCGACAGCGTCCTCAGCCTCTGCATCACGACCGAGCTGTACCGGCGCTTCCCGGACTTCGCGGAGGGGCACCTGGCGCGGCTGCGCGCGTACATCGTCAGTCGCGCCACCTGCTCCCGCGTCGCCACCAAGCTCGGCCTGGGCAAGCTGCTGCGGCAGTACGCGGGGCAGACCGGGGAGAGCGGCGACGCGGCCCAGCTGCAGAGCAACCAGAACGTGCTCGCCGACCTCACCGAATCGCTCATCGGCGCCGTGTACGTCACCTTCGGCTACGAGGCCGTGCGCCCGGCCGTGATCGAGGTGTTCGAGGAGCACATCGTGTTCGCCGAGAGCAGCTACATCGACCACAAGACCGAGCTCCAGGAGTACCTGGCGCGCAGCGGCCAGTCGGTGGGGTACAAGGTGCTCGGCTTCAGCGGGCCGCCGCACAACCGCGAGTTCGAGATCGAGGCCGTCGTGGACGGCGCCGCGCTCGGGCGCGGGTTCGGGACCAGCAAGAAGCGCGCCGAGCAGGAAGCCGCGGCCGAGGCGCTGCACGAACTGCAGTCGCGGGCCCGGCGGACCGCCCGCAGGGCGCGCCTCCGGGGCAGCCGTTCGCGGCGTGCGCCGGGCGAGGACGCGGCCGGCCGGGGCGAAGCCCCTGAGGCCGGCCACGCTGCGGACATCGCTCCCGACGAGGCCGGCGCCGCGCAGGCGAGCTCCTCCGGGGCCAAAGAGGTCAGCTGAGGTGTACCTCAAGGCGCTGCGCCTCAAAGGCTTCAAGTCGTTCCCCAAGCAGACCGAGCTCCTCTTCGAGCCCGGCGTCGGCGTGATCATCGGCCCCAACGGCAGCGGCAAGAGCAACCTGGCCGACGCCGTGATCTGGGCGCTCGGCGAGCAGAGTCCCACCACCATCCGCGGCTCCTCCATGCAGGACGTCATCTTCGCCGGCAGCGACGGACGCCGGGCGAGCGGGTCCGCGGAGGTCGAGCTCACCTTCGACAACGCCGACGGCGCGCTGCCGCTGCCCACGCCGGAGGTCAGCGTGATGCGCCGCGTGGCGCGCGACGGCTCGTCGCAGTACTCCATCAACCAGTCCACCTGCAGGCTCACGGACGTCATCGAGCTCCTGGCGCAGGTCGGTCTGGGCAAGGAACTGCATTCCATCATCGGCCAGGGCAAGGTCGAGTCGTTCCTGGCCGGCAAGCCCGAGGATCGCCGCAGCCAGATCGAGGAGGCCGCGGGACTGGGCGCGTACAAGCGCCGCCGTGAGCGCGCCGAGATGAAGCTCCGCGAGGTGCGCCGCAACCTCGAGCGCGCCCTGCTGTTGGAGCGCGAGGTGGGTTCGCAGCTCGCGCCGCTGCGTCGCCAGGCCACGGCCGCTGAGCAGATGCGCACCGTGGAGAGCGAGATCGCCGAGACCAGGGGACGGTTGCTCACCGGAGACGTACTGGCGCTCGACGCCGACCTCGAGGCCCGCCGCGGCGAGCTCGCGTCCGTCGACGCCGAGCGCGCGACGCACGACGGTGGGCTTGCGCGCGTGGCGGCCGCCCGGGCCAGCGAAGAGGAGAACTTCGCCCGCAAGCTCGCCGAGCGCGAGCGCAGTGCGCGGCGCCTGCTGCGCGCCCGCGTGCTGGACGGCAGGCTGGAGAGCGTGCGCCGGCTCGCCGAGCAGCGCCAGCACCTCCTGGACGAGGTGGAGCGCGCGGCGACGGCGGAGAGAGAGCGCCTCGTCGCCGAGCTTGCGGGGCGGCCGGAGGAGCGCGACGACGAGACGTGGCCGCAGGAGGAGAGCCGCCTGGCCCAGGAACTGGAGGCGACGGAGGCGGAGCACGCGAGGGTCGCCGCCGATCTGGAGGCGGCCCGGGCGGCGCTGGCGGAGCGGCGCGCGGTGCTCGATCGCCTCGCCGTGGAGCGCGAGAGCGCGCTGGCGACGTCGGCGCGCCTGGAGCGTCGCCGGGAGGCGCTCGGCGGCGAGCAGGAGCGCCTCTCGGCGCAACACGAGGCGATGAGCGCCGAGGTCGCCGGCAAGGCGGACGAGGAGCGTGAGGCGGCCGTGGCCGAGGCCGCGGCGCGTGAGGCGCTCCGCGCCGCCGAGGCCGCGGCGGCCGTGGCAGCAGCGGCGGTCGCCGAGGCGACGCGCGAGCTCACCGCCGCGGAGGACCTGTACCGCGCCACGCGCGTGGAGCGGCGCTCGCTCGAGGCCGAGGCGGACCATCTGCGCGCCGCCCTCCTCGACATGGAAGACGTGGGCGGCGAGGTCCTGAAGGTGGCCGGCGAGTTCCCCGGCACCGTCTCGCTGGCCGGGAGCGTCTCGTGCGAGCCGGGCTACGAGCGCGCCCTGGCGGCCGCCCTTGCCCAGCTCTCGGGCGCTCTCGCGGTGCCCGGCGGTGTGGACCACTGGTCGCTGCTGGACGCGCTCAAGCATGCCGGGATCGGCCTGGTGCGGCTGGTCGTGCCGTCGCGGCGCCGTCCGTCGGTCGCGTTCCCCGGCGCCGCCCCGCTCGCCGACAAGGTGAGCTTCGGCGAGCACGGGGGTCTCGAGGGCGCGCTGGCGGACGTCGTGATCGTCGACGACCTGCGCGCCGTCCCCGCCGAGTTCACCGGGCTGGCGGTGACGAGAGAGGGCGAGTACTACCGACCCGCCGACGGCCAGATCGGCCTCGCGAGCGGAGTGCCGGCGGCGCTGCTGCTCGAGCGGCGCGCGTCACTCGAGAGACTGGGAGAGAAGCTGGACGCCGTCTCGGCGCGGGAGGCCCGCGAGGAGACGGCGGTCACGCTGGCCGCCGCGCGGCAGACGTCGGCGCGCGAGGCTTCTGCCACGGCGGCCACGGCGGAGCGCGAGGCGCGTATCTCGGCCGAGGCGGCCGAGCGCGGTCTCGCGCAGGTCCGTTCACGGCGGCGTGACCTCGAGGAGCACCTGCAGCGTGACCGGCGCGCCGTGGAGGGCATGGCCGCCGAGTTGGCCGAGGCGGCCGCCGGCAGGGAGACGGCCGACGCGGCTGCTGCCGGCGCGCTGCTGCAGACGGAGCAGCTGAGGCCGGCGGCCGCGGACGCCGAGGCCACCTTGCACGGGGCCGAGGCGGCCCATTCGGAGTCGCTCGTGCTGGTGACGCGGCTCCGCGTGGAGCTCGAAGAGCGGCGCGCCGCGGCGGCGCGCGCCGCCGAGCGGCGCGAGGCGGCCCGCCGACGCGCCACCGCCGACCGCGAGCGCCTGGAAGAGCTCGAGCGGCGGCTCGCCGAGATCCCCGAGGTCCGCGCCGCGTGCACCGCGGTCGAGGCGCGCACTGCCGCCCTGCGGGCGCACTCGACGCGCCTCATCGCTCAGCTGGACGTCGGGGACGAGGAGGGCGCGGGCCTGGAGCGCGGGGAGCTGCGCCGCCTGGCGGACGAGGAGGCGCAACTGCGCCGCAGCCTCGAGAACGCCGGGGAGCGGCGCACCGCCATCCAGGTGGCGCTCGCGCGCCTGGAGGATCGCCGCACGGAGCTCGCCGCCAGCCTGGACGAGGTGAGCGAACAGCTCGACCAGGCCGGGTTCGCCCCGCCCGCCGACGAGGCGGAGCAGGCGGCGCTCCGCGAGCGCGTCGAGCGGCTCTCGCGCCGCCGCGAGCGCATCGGGCCGGTCAACCCGCTCGCCGAGGCCGAGTGCGCCGAGCTGTCCGAGCGCGCCGCGTTCCTGCGCGAGCAGCGGCGCGACCTGGAGAAGTCCATCGACGACCTCGAGGTGCTCATCAAGGAACTCTCGGCTCAGGTGGACGCCGAGTTCGCCTCCACCTTCGACGCCGTGCAGACACAGTTCAGCCACATGGTGACGGTGCTGTTCCCGGGCGGCCGCGGGCAGCTCAAGCTGGTGGACCCCGACGAGGACCACCCTCAGGGTGGGGTGGCCGTCGAGGTCAAGCCGGCCAAGAAGCTGGGCAAGCGGCTGCAACTGCTCTCCGGCGGGGAGCGCGCGCTGGTGGCCATCGCCTTCCTCATGGCGCTGGTGCTGGCGCGCCCGTGCCCGTTCTACATCCTCGACGAGATCGAGGCGGCGCTCGACGACGTGAACATCGGCCGGCTGGTGCAGTTGCTGCGGGACTACCGCGAGCGCACCCAGTTCGTGATGATCACGCATCAGAAGCGCACCATGGAGGCAGCGGACGTGCTCTACGGGGTGACGATGGGGCAGGACGGGGCATCTCAGGTGGTGAGCGCGCGCATGGCCGAGGAGGAGATCGAGCGCGAGGAGCGCGCGAAGGCCGCCGGGCAGGCGGGCGCGCCGCAGGAGTGAAGCGACCGGCCGCCGACGGGCGGCCGTTGACGGGAGTCTGACAGGGTGGAGTGGCACGAGGTGTTCAAGGGCGTCGACGAGGCCGAAGTGCCGGCGGCGGTGCTGGAAGAAGAAGCGCAGGAACGCAGGGGGCTCTTCGGCCGCCTGCGCCGCAACCTCGGCAAAGCCCGCGGGGCCGTCGTTGATGGGCTCAAGAGCGCCGTGTACGTCGGCGTGGACCGCCGGCTCTACGAGCAGACCGAGGAGATGCTGATCGCCGCCGACGTGGGCGTCGACGGCACCATCAAGATCGTCGACGAGCTCGAGCAGCGCTGCGACGGCGAAGAAGATCGAGACCAAGGAGCCGTTCCAGAACGAGCTCGCCGACGTGGTCGCCGAGCTCCTGCGGCCCGACGACCCCGAGCTCCAGCGCATCGACGTCTCCAGCCAGCCCGACCGTGATCCTCATGGTCGGCGTCAACGGCACCGGCAAGACGACGACGATCGGCAAGATCGCCTGGCGCCTCAAGGAGATGGGGAAGACGCCGCTCATGGTGGCCGGCGACACGTTCCGCGCCGCCGCCGTCGAGCAGCTGAGCGAGTGGGCCGACCGCGTGGGCTGCGACATCGTCAAGCAGGCGGCCGGATGCCGACCCGGCGGCCGTGGTGTTCGACGGCGTGGCCGCGGCGCGCTCGCGCGGCGCCGACGTCGTGCTCATCGACACGGCCGGGCGCCTGCACACGCAGGTCAACCTCATGCGCGAGCTCGAGAAGGTGCGCCGGGTCATCGAGAAGCAGCTGCCCGGCGCCCCGCACGAGACGCTGCTGGTGCTCGACGCGACCACCGGCCAGAACGGCCTGCGCCAGGCGCAGGAGTTCAAGCAGGCCGTGGACATCAGCGGCGTGGTGCTCACCAAGCTCGACGGCACCGCCAAGGGCGGCATCGTGGTCGCCATCCACGAGTCGCTCGGCATCCCGATCAAGCTCATCGGCGTGGGCGAGCAGCTCGAGGACCTGCGGCCGTTCGAGCCGGACATCTTCGCGCGCGCCATCTTCGGCTCCGCCGAGGGCTACGAATCAGCCGGTGACATCGCCGCCGGGTGACGCACCCCGCGCCGCGTGAGCCTTGACTGGAGTGGCCGGGTGCACGACCTCTGGGTGCTGGATCTCACGGCGCCCGCCGGCTGATGCGTCGCCGGCCGGCCGCGGCCGTCGTGCTACCATGAACCTTCCGCCACACGACCAGGGACGCTGATGTTCGACGCACTCACCGACCGCCTTCAGGGGGTCATGCAGAGCCTCAAGGGCCACGGCAAGCTCACGGCCGAGGACATCGACGCCGCCATGCGCGAGATCCGCCTGGCGCTGCTCGAGGCGGACGTCAACTTCAAGGTCGTGCGCGAGTTCGTGGCGCACGTCAAGGAGCGCGCGCTCGGCGTCCGAGGTCATGGAGAGCCTCACGCCGGCGCAGCAGGTCGTGAAGATCGTCAACGAGGAGCTCGTCGCGCTCATGGGCGGCGGCGACTCCAAGCTCGCCTTCAGCGGCCATCCGCCGACCGTCGTCCTTCTGGCCGGCCTGCAGGGCTCGGGCAAGACCACCACGTGCGCCAAGCTCGCCAAGGTGCTCAAGAAGGACGGCAAGTCGCCGGTGCTCATCGCCGCCGACGTCTACCGGCCGGCGGCCATCGACCAGCTGCAGACGCTGGCCGAGCGGGTGGGCGTGCCCTGCTACGCGCCCGGCGCCGACGTCGACCCGGTCGACATCGCCCGCGACGGCGTGGCCTACGCGCGCGCCCACGGCGACGTGGCCATCATCGACACCGCCGGCCGCCTGCACGTCGACGAGGAGCTGATGGCCGAGCTGGTCAACATCCGCGACGCCGTGAAGCCGCACAACGTGCTGCTCGTCGTCGACGCCATGACCGGCCAGGACGCCGTCAACGCCGCCGACGCCTTCAAGGGGCACGTCGACCTCGACGGCGTCGTGCTCACCAAGCTCGACGGCGACGCCCGCGGCGGCGCCGCGCTCAGCGTCCGCGCCGTCACCGGCAAGCCCATCAAGTTCGCCAGCACCGGCGAGAAGCTCGACGACTTCGACGTCTTCCACCCCGACCGCATGGCCAGCCGCATCCTCGGCATGGGCGACGTGCTCAGCCTCATCGAGAAGGCCGAGGAGTCGCTCGACGAGAAGAAGGCGGCGGAGATGGAGGCCAAGCTCCGCCGCGCCGAGTTCACCTTCGAGGACTTCCTCGACCAGCTCAAGCAGGTGCGCAAGATGGGCTCGCTCTCGAGCATCCTCGGCATGCTGCCCGGCGTGCCGGGCATGAAGGATCTCAAGAACGTCCAGGTCGACGACCGGCAGCTCGACCGCATCGAGGCGATGATCTTCAGCATGACCGGGCAGGAGCGCCGGCACCCGGACATCATCGACGGCAGCCGCCGGCGCCGCATCGCGGCGGGCAGCGGGACCACCGTCCAGGACGTCAACAACCTGCTCAAGCAGTACCGCGAGATGCAGAAGATGCTCAAGATGTTCTCGAGCGGGCGGATGAAGGGGTTTCGCCTGCCGGGCATGAGCGGGTAAACTAGCGATTCTTGCGGCCCGGCACCGGGTCGCATAAGGTTCACACACCGCTGCGACCCACGTGGGTCGCAGCGCGCCGTTCTACTACCCTGAGGGGGTGACACAAGTTGGCAGTGCGAATGAGATTGACCCGGGTAGGGAGCACCAAGAACCCTGTCTACCGGATCGTCGTCGTGGATTCCCGCGCACGGCGTGACGGTCGCGCCATCGAGACCATCGGCCAGTACAACCCGCAGATGGAGCCGTCGCTCATCGAGATCGATGCGGACAAGGCCAAGAAGTGGCTGGGCGAGGGCGCGCAGCCCTCGCGGACGGTCAAGAAGCTGCTCTCCATCAAGGGCATCGAGAAGTAACGAGGTCCTCTCGGAGACGACGGAGGGAGTAGTGGGATGTTGAAGGACCTGCTCGAGTATCTGGCCAAGTCGCTGGTCGACAATCCAGACGAGGTCCACGTGGAGGCTACGGAAACCGACACCACCGTCGTGTTGGAGCTCTCAGTGGCGAAGGACGACGTCGGCAAGGTCATCGGCAAGCAGGGGCGCATCGCCAGAGCGCTGCGCACCATCGTCAAGGCCTCGGCCGTGCGCGACGGCAAGCGCGCCATCGTGGAGATCATCGATTGACCGCCGCAGGCGGGTCAACGTGCGGGGCGACGAAGTAGCACCGCACACTGATGCAGTCCCTCTGGTCCTGTGGAGTCCTCGGCAAGGTCCACGGCCTCAGGGGCGAGCTCTACCTGAACCTCGCGCCCGGCGGGCTCGAGAGGCTCGAGCTCGGCGAGCGGTTCTACGTCGCCGAAGAGGGCGCCGGTCGAGCCCCGGCCCTGCGCGGTCACGCGCGCGGGCGGGACGGACCGGCGCCCTCTCGTGCTTCTCGACCTCGCGGCCACGCGCGAGGAGGCCATCGCCCTGCAGGGCCGCGAGCTCCTCGCCGCCGGCGACGAGCTGGACGCGCAGCCCCACTACCGGGTCGGCGACCTGCTGGGGCTGCCGGTGCGCACCGCCTCCGGCCGGCCGGTCGGCGAGGTGCGCGACGTGCTCGAGACGCCCGCTCACGAGATCCTGGTGGTGCAGGGCGCCGGACGGCCCGGACGTCCTCATCCCGCTCGTGGACGAGCTCCTGACCCTCGAGGACGACGTCATGGTCGTCGTCGACGGCCTGCTCGACGAGCCGGAAGGCTGACCGTGCGCTTCGACGTCTTCACGCTCTTCCCGGAGGCCTTCGACTGGTATCTCGGCCAGGTGCACATCCGCGCCGCCGCGGACCTGGGCCACGAGTTCGTCCTCAGCAACTACCGCGACCACACGCCCCTGAGCCACCTGCAGGTGGACGACGCGCCCTTCGGCGGCGGCGCCGGCATGGTCCTGCGCATCGACGTCGTGTGCGCCGCGCTCGAGGCGGTGTTCGGCGTCGACGCCGAGCGCGTCAGGGAGCAGCGGCGCGTCGTCGAGCTCACGCCCAAGGGGCGGCAGCTCGACGACGCGCTGGCCACCGAGCTCGCCGGCGGCGACCTCGTGCTGCTCTGCGGCCGCTACGAGGGCATCGACGAGCGCGTCACGCACCTCGTCACCGACCGCGTGTCCATCGGCCCCTACGTGCTCTCCGGCGGCGAGATCGCCGCGATGGCCACGCTGGACGCCGTGACGCGCAAGCTGCCCGGCGCCATCAGCAACCCGGACAGCATCGTGAGCGAGTCGCACGCGCGCCGAGCTGGAGGGCGGGGCCGAGTACCCGCACTACACCCGCCCGGCGGAGTTCCGCGGCTGGGAGGTGCCCGAGGTGCTGCGCAGCGGGCACCACGCCGCCATCGATCGCTGGCGAGCGGAGCAGGTCAGAAAGCGGTAAGATACCTCTTCGTGGCCGGGGGCCGACGCGCGACTTTGCCATGCCCGGCACGCCCTGCTAGACTAGCCGCCGCTTTTCTGACGAAAGACGAGGGTCCGTGAACATCATCGAGAACATCGAGCGCGAGCAGCTGCGCGACGACATCCCCCAGTTCAAGGCCGGGGACAGCGTCAAGGTCCACTTCAAGGTGGTCGAGGGCAGCCGGCACCGCATCCAGGTCTTCCAGGGCATCGTGATCAAGCGTCAGGGTCAGGGTGTACGCGAGACCTTCACCGTCCGCAAGCAGTCCTTCGGCGTGGGCGTCGAGCGCACGTTCCCCGTGCACTCGCCCAAGATCGACAAGATCGAGGTCACGGCCATCGGCGACGTGCGTCGCGCGAAGCTGTACTACCTCCGCCAGAAGGTCGGCAAGCAGGCGCGCGTCCGCGAGAAGCAGCGCTGACCTGACGCGGCCGCTCGGCCGTCCACATCGTGAAGCGCGCCCTCGAGTACGCCGCGATCGTCGTCGTCGCCGTGCTGGTGGCCCTGGCCATGCAGGCGTGGCTGCTCAAGCCGTACCGCATCCCGTCCGGGTCGATGCTCGACACCCTGCGCCCGGGCGACCGCGTGCTCGTGAACCGGGCCGTCTACCACCTGCGCGACCCGCAGCGCGGCGACGTCATCGTCTTCCGCTACCCGGAGGATCCCGACGTGGTGTTCATCAAGCGCGTGGTCGGGGCTCCCGGTGACGTCCTCGAGGTCCGCGACGGCCACCTGTACGTGAACGGCACGCAGGGTGGCCGAACCCTACGTGCATCGCACCAGAGGACGCGCCGATCCCACCGTCGCGCAGGCGGCCATCGCCGGCGGCGCCGTGCACGACCCGTGGTCTCTGGCCGAGCCCTACCGCGTCCCGGCGGGCACCTACTTCGTCATGGGGGACAACCGCACCGACAGCGACGACAGCCGCGACTGGGGCACCGTGCCCCGAACGGCGATCGTCGGCGAGGGGCTGGCCACCTACTGGCCGCTCTCGCGCCTGCGGACGCTCTGATACACTCCCGCCCGGCGGATCAGGAGAGAGATGAACAGCACCCAGGGCGCGGACGCAGAGCACGGCGAGCGCAAGAAGACCAGCACCGGACGCACCGTCCTCGAGTACGTCGTGCTGGCGGTCGTGGCCATCGCCGTGGCGCTGCTCATCCAGGCGTTCCTGGTCAAGCCGTACCGCATCCCCTCCGAATCCATGGAGAACACGCTGCTGATCGGCGATCGCGTGCTGGTCGACCGCATCTCGTGGCGGTTCTCCGACCCGGCGCGGCAGGACATCGTCGTCTTCCATCCGCCGTTCGAGGGTCCCGTGCTCATCAAGCGCGTCATCGGCATGCCCGGCGACGAGATCTCGCTCAAGGACGGCGCCGTGTACGTGAACGGCAAGAAGCTCGACGAGCCCTACGTGCGCAAGGTGAACGGCAAGGCAGTGCCGTCGGACCCGTTCGACAACGGGCTGCCCTGGTCGCTGCAGCAGCCGTACACGGTGCCGGCCGGCAACTACTTCGTGATGGGCGACAACCGCATCGACAGCGGCGACAGCCGGGAGTTCGGGCCGGTGCCGCGCGGCCAACTGGTCGGCAAGGCGTTCGCGCGCTACTGGCCGCCGGGCCGCATCGGCGGGGTCGATTAGGGGTGGCGCAGGCCGCCACGTCCGAGCGCTTCGCCTTCGACCTCGCGGCCGCCGGCGCTGACGGAGCGGCCGTCGGCGGCGCCGACGAGGCCGGCCGGGGATGTCTCGCCGGCCCCATCGCCGCGGCGGCGGTGTGTCTGGACTACGCCGTGCTCGACGAGGCCGGCCGCGAAGCCCTCTCCGGCCTCGACGACTCCAAGCGCCTCACCCGTCCGCGGCGTGAGGCGCTCTACGACGAGGTCGTGAGGCTCGCACGCCAGGTCGTCGTCGTGCTCTTCTCGCCGGCCACCATCGACCGCGACGGCCTGCACCGCTGCAACCTGCGGGGGCTCGCGCGGGCGGTCGAGCGGCTCGACCCCGCGCCGGACGTCACCCTCGTGGACGGCTTCCGCCTTCCGGACTGCGCCCGCGAGCACCGGGCCGTCGTCGGCGGCGACCACCTTTCCGCAGCCGTCGCCGCCGCCTCCATCGTCGCCAAGGTCACCCGGGACAGGGTGATGCGCGGCCTGCACGAGAGCTATCCAGCCTACGGGTTCGACAGCCACGTCGGCTACGCGACCGCGGTCCACCACGCGGCGATCTGCGAGCACGGCGTCTGCGAGCTGCACCGCCTCTCCTTCGCCAGCGTCGCCTATCAGCAGCTGGGCCTCGGCTGGGAGGCCGCGCCCGACTGCTGACACCGTCCGCCCCGGCGGTTGGCAATCCCCAACGTCATCCCCGGACTCCGTTCGGCACCCTCTGAACCTCGCGGCTTCGGACCTAGGCTGGCTCCGTGAACGCGAAGCAACAGTTCGGCCGGGCCGCGGAGGCCGCGGCCGCCCGGTACCTGGTCCGCGACGGTTGGACCCTCCTCGGGCGCAACGTGCGCATCGGCCGCGGCGAGCTGGACCTGATCGCTCGCCGCGGCGACGTCCTGGCGTTCGTGGAGGTCAAGGCGCGGCGCACGACCGCCTACGGCTCCCCCGAGGACGCCGTGGACGGGCGCAAGCGGCGCAAGGTGGCCCGGCTGGCCGAGCTGTGGCTCGGCGTCAGGCCGTGGGCCTTGCGCGGCGTGAGCGACGTGCGCTTCGACGTCGTCGCCGTCGACGCCTCGGTGCGGCCGCCGGTCGTGCGCCATCTGCCCGGCGCGTTCACGCTCGACGGATGAGACGGCGGCTCCCGCCGCCGCCGGCGGCCGGACGACGAGGGAGGCAGTGTGCTCGCGCGAGTCACGAGTGAGGCCCTGAGCGGCCTCCAGGGTCACCCGGTGGTGGTGGAGGCCGACGTGGTCGCCGCGGCGCCGGCGTTCAGCGTCGTCGGGCTGCCGGACGCGGCCGTGCAGGAGAGCAGGGAGCGGGTGCGCGCCGCCATCGTGAACTCGTCCTACGAGTTCCCCTCGCGGCGCATCACGGTCAACCTCGCCCCGGCGGACGTGCGCAAGGAAGGGCCGTCGTTCGACCTGCCCATCGCGCTCGCGTTCCTGCTCGCCACCGGGCAGGTGACGTGACGGTTCCGACGGCCGCGGCCCGCTGGCGGCCGTCGGCGAGCTGGGGCTCGACGGCAGCCTGCGGCCCGTCGCCGGAGCGCTCGCCGTGGCGCAGAGCCTGCAGGAGCGCGGCGTGCGCGGCCTCGTGCTCCCGGCCGGCAACGCGGCGGAGGCCGCGCTGGTGCCGGGGCTCGAGGTGTATCCGGCGGCGTCGCTGGCGGAGGCGGTGGCGCAGGTCGAGGCGGGCGGCCGCGGGGCGGCACCGCCCGCGGATCTCGACGCGCTGCTGGCCGCGGCGCCGCCCGGCGACGCCGACTTCTCGGACATCGTCGGGCAGGACGGCGTCAAGCGCGCCCTCGAGGTGGCCGTGGCCGGGGCGCACAACGTCCTCATGACCGGTCCGCCCGGCGCGGGCAAGACGATGCTCGCGCGCCGTCTGCCCGGGCATCATGCCGCCGCTGACGCGCGACGAGGCCATCGAGATCACCCGCATCCACAGCGTGGCGGGCCTGCTGCCGCCGGGCGAACCGCTCGTGGTGAGGCGGCCGTTCCGGGCGCCGCACCACACCATCTCCTCGCCCGGTCTCGTGGGCGGAGGAGGCACGCCGCGTCCCGGCGAGGTGAGCCTCGCCCACCTCGGCGTGCTCTTTCTCGACGAGTTCCCGGAGTACCGGCTCTCCGCCCTGGAGGGTCTCCGCCAGCCGCTCGAGGACGGCGAGGTCACCATCAGCCGCAGGCTCACGTCGGTGACCTACCCGGCGCGGCTGATGCTCGTCGCGGCGATGAACCCGTGCCCCTGCGGCTTCGCCGGCGACCGCGACCGCGAGTGCGTCTGCCCGGGGTTCCGCCGCGACCAGTACCGGTCCCGGCTCAGCGGTCCCCTGCTCGACCGCATCGACCTGCGGCTGGAGGTCCCGCGCGTGCCCCCGAGAGACCGCCGCGAGAAGCGGCGGTCGGACTCCTCGGCGACCGTCCGCGAGCGCGTGATGTCGGCCCGCCGGCGCCAGGTGGAGCGGCTCGCCGGCACCGGCGTCTACGCCAACGCGCACATGTCGTCCCGTCACCTGCGTCGCTACTGCCGCATGGAGCCGGCGGCGACGGCCAAGCTCGACAAGGCCTACGACACCATGCGCCTCAGCGCCCGCGCCGCGGACAGGGTCGTCAAGGTGGCGCGCACCATCGCCGACCTCGAGGGGGCCGACGTCATCTCCGCCGCTCACCTGAGCGAGAGCCTGAACTACCGCGACAGGGGAGGCGAGCAGGGTGGGTGAGCAGCCTGTCGGGGCGCGGGCGATGTGCGTGTGGCTCGGGCACGCTCGCCTCCTGGCGTCCCGGGCTCATCAACCGGCTCGTGCGCGAGTACCGCACGATGGGGACGCTGGTGAGCGCCACGCCCGCCGAGATCGTCGAGTTCGCCTCCCGGCGGCGTTCCCGTGGCGGCCGGACCGCCGCCGACGCCGACCGGAGAGCCACGCCCGCCGAGCGGGCGTCGGACGCGGCGTGCTTCGCGGCGACGCTGCGCGAGGGGCCGCAGGCCTGCCTGCGGCGCGCCGAGCGCCGTCCGCCCGGCGAGTTCGTCGTCGCCTGGAGCGAGGCGCTGTACCCCGACCAGCTGCGCGATCTCGGCGACCCGCCGCTCTGCCTCTTCGTGCGCGGCGGGGCCGACACGGCGACGACGCGCGCGCGGCTGTCGGCGATCGTCGACGCGCCGCTCGTCGCCGTGGTGGGCACGCGGGCGCCGTCGCCCTACGGCGAGGACATGGCGCGCAGCGTCGGCGGCGGCCTCGCCCGCGCCGGCCTGGTCGTGGTGAGCGGCCTGGCCATGGGTATCGACGCCGTCGCCCACGCCGCCGCCGTCGATGCGATCGCGGCTCCGTCCGCCGCGGTGGCCGCCGTCCGGCCCAGCCCGGCGGCGGTGGCGGTGCTCGGCTGCGGCGCCGACTACGTCTACCCGCGCTGCAACGCGCGCCTCTTCGACGCGGGTCGCGGAGAGCGGGTTGATCCTGAGCGAGTTCGCGTGGGGCGTCCCGGCGCGGACGCTGGCGTTTCCCGGCGCGCAACCGGGTGATGGCCGCGCTCGGGCGCGCGGTGGTGCTGGTGGAGGGGACACAGCGCAGCGGCGCGCGCATCACCGCCTCGCACGCGGTCGACCTCGGCCGCGACGTGCTGTGCGTCCCGGGCGAGGCGGGTCGCAGGCTCAGCGAGGCGCCCAACCGGCTGCTCGACGACGGCGCCCGCGTCTGCGAGAGCGCCGCCGACGTGCTGCGCGTGATCGGGGTGGGCGACCCCGGTCCGGGCAGCGATCGCGACGGCGAGCTCGGCCGGGTGCTGCCGGCCCTCGTGCTCGACCACGGCGGCGGCGCCGTGCGCGACGTCCTGCACGGCGCTGCAGGCCGCCTCCCTGACCATCGACGAGCTCGCGGCGCGCTGCGGCCTGCCGGTCGCCAAGGCTGCCGCAGCGGTCAGCGACCTCGAGGTGGAGGGGCTGGCGCGGCGCGTGGAAGGGGGGAGGTACCGGCTGCTTCGGAGCTGAGACGGCGCGCGAGGCAGGAAGGAGCGCGCCGCACGTTGAAACCTAGGTCGCCTCAGGGGGTACCTGGTGACAGCTCCGCGCGAGCGCCGTTCTGAACAGCCCGAGACTACCGATACCGCCGCCGAGCAGGCCGATCCCACCGGCCTCCGGCGCGCGTTCCTGCGCGACCTCGAGGTGCGCGGCGCGAGCCCCGCGACCCGCAAGTCCTATTCCTCCGACCTGCAGCAGCTGCTGGAGTGGCTGGCCGAGCGCGACCTGGCCGTCTCGGACCTCGGCCGGCGGCAGGTGCGCGCCTTCTCGGCCGAGCTCGGCCGGCGCGGCTACGCTCCGGCCACGCTGGCGCGCAAGCTCTCCACGCTGCGCGGGTTCACGCGCCAGCTCACCGAGCGCGGTGTGCTGGCCGCCGACCCGGCACACAGCTTGCCGGGGCCGCGACGTCGCCGGCGTCTGCCGCGCGTGCTCAGCGTCGCAGACGTGGACCTGCTCGCTGGCCGCCACGGACGGCACGGACCCGCTCGCGCTGCGCGACCGGCTGATCCTGGAACTGCTCTACGGGTGCGGCCTGCGCAGCATGGAACTGGTGGCGCTGCGCCTGGGCGACGTCCAGGCGGCCCAGGCGCAGATCATCGTGCGCGGCAAGGGCGGCAAGATGCGCGTGGTGCCGCTGGGGGACGAGGCCGCGGCGGCGCTGCGGCGCTATCTCGAGCGCGGCCGCGGCGAGCTCGAGCGCCAGGCGACGTTCGCCGGCCGCACCGGCGACGCGGCCGCCGGAGGGACCCGTCGCGAGGCTCCGGTGCTCCTCTCGCGGAGCGGTCGCAGACTGCTCACCTCGGACATTCGCCGGCTCGTAGTAAAATACAGCCGGCTTGCGGGTATCGATCCGGCGTCGCCGCACATGTTGCGGCACGCGTATGCGACGCACATGCTCGAGAGGGGTGCCGATCTACGTGCCATCCAGGAACTGTTGGGGCACGCCTCCGTCTCGACCACGCAGGTGTACACCCACGTCAGTGGGGCGCACCTGCGACGCACGTATGATCTCCACCACCCCAGGGCCTGAGGGAAGACGGGCGGGATGATGGCCAGGCTGGACGAGGACAAGGTCAGAGAGCTCTGGGGACGGTACAAGTTCCAGGGCGACAAGGCGGCACGCGACCGCCTCATCCTCGCGTACTCGCCGCTGGTCAAGTACGTGGCCGGCCGCATGAGCAACGGCCTTCCCTCGCACATCGAGGAGTCCGACCTCATCAGCTACGGCCTGCTGGGGCTCATCGGCGCGCTCGAGCGGTTCGACCCGGACCGCGAGATCAAGTTCGAGACCTACGCGATCTCGCGCATCAAGGGCTCGATCATCGACGAGCTGCGCTCCCTGGACTGGGTGCCGCGCTCCGTGCGCAGCAAGGCGCGCGAGATCGAGAAGTGCTGCGCGATGCCTGGAGAACCGGCTGCAGCGCGCGCCCACCGACCAGGAGATCGCCGACGAGCTGCACATCACCGTGGCCGAGTTCCAGAGTCGCTCACGCAGATCTCCAACACCAGCATCGTGGCGCTCGACGAGCTGTGGTCCATCTCCGGCTCGGACGGCGACCAGGCGGCGCTCATCGACACGATCGAGGACCCCAAGAGCCGTGACCCCTCGCGCATGCTCGACCTGAGCGAGATGAAGGCTCGCCTTGCGGCGGCCATCGACGCGCTGCCCAAGCGCGAGAAGATCGTCATCGCGCTGTACTACTACGAGAACCTGACGCTGCGCGAGATCGGCGAGGTGCTCGGCGTCACGGAGTCGCGCGTCTCGCAGCTGCACACCAAGGCCATCCTGCGGCTCAAGGGCCGGCTGCGCGACGAGATCGAGCCGGCCGCGATCGGCTGACGCCGGCGCGGCCCTGCGAGGCTGGCGGCACGAGCGCACCGTACCTGTTCTGTGGTATCATTCTCGGCCGTTATGTCCACGCCGACCCGGCGGACCTCCAGGTCCGTGGCGGTGTCGGGCGAGAGGCGCTTGCGAGCGCCCTCCACGCTCGATTCCACTGATCTGTCTGCCGGAACAGAAGGTGACGTATGCCGCCGGCGCTCCCGCGCCGGCGTCGCGCCGCCAGCAACCGTCTTCAGAAGGAGGCAGTCTTGCCTGCACCCCAGCACACGGTGAGCATGAAGGACCTGCTCACGAGCGGCGTCCACTTCGGCCACCAGACCCGGCGCTGGAACCCCAAGATGAAGCAGTTCATCTTCGGCGAGCGCGGCGGCATCTACATCATCGACCTGCAGAAGACGACGGTCCTCATCGACGAGGCCTGCGACTTCCTCAAGAAGACCGCCGAGCGCGGCGGCAGCGTCCTCTTCGTGGGCACCAAGAAGCAGTGCCAGGAGACGATCCAGGAGCAGGCCGCGCGCGTCGGCATGCCGTTCGTCTCCAACCGCTGGCTGGGCGGCCTGCTCACCAACTTCGCCACGCTGAACAAGCGCATCAAGCGCATGCACGAGCTCCGCGAGCTCTCCGAGAACGGCTCGCTCGACCTGCTTCCGACCCGTGAGGCCATGCAGCTGCGCGGCGACCTGCGCAAGCTCGAGCAGAACCTCGGCGGCGTCGGCGGCATGGACCGTCTGCCGGCCGCCGTCTTCGTGGTCGACCCCCGCAAGGAGGCGATCGTCGTCAAGGAGGCGCGCAAGCTCAAGATCCCGATCATCGGTCTGGTCGACACGAACTGCGACCCTGACGAGATCGACTACATCATCCCCGGCAACGACGACGCGATCCGCAGCTGCGGCCTCATCGTCCGCGTCATGGCCGACGCCGTGGCCCAGGGCCGCCAGCTGCTCACCGAGGCCGAGATGAAGGCCGAGGCCGAGCGCAAGGCGGCCGAGGAAGCCGCCGTCGCCGCCGCCGTCGCCGCCGCCGAGGCTGAGGCCGCCGAGCAGGCCGCTGCCGCGGCCGCCGACGCCGCGAAGGCCAAGGCTGCGGCCGCCGCTCCGGCGAAGGACGCCGCCGCGGCCGCGCCCAAGGCCGAGAAGCCGGAGGCCAAGAAGGCGGAGCCGCAGGCGCAGGCCAAGCCTGAGGCCAAGGCCGAGGCCGAGCCTGAGGCCAAGAAGGCCGGAGGCCAAGCCTGAGGCCAAGAAGCCTGAGGCCAAGACGGTGAAGGCTGAGCCCAAAGCTGAGGCGAAGACCGAGGCGAAGGCCGAGAGCCGCGCCCGTCGCCGAGGACAAGCCGGCCAAGAAGCCGGCCGCCAAGAAGGCCGAGCCCAAGGCCGACGAGAAGGCCGAGAGCCCAAGGCCGACGAGAAGGCCGCTGAGCCCAAGGCCGAGGCCGACGCCGAGAAGCCGGCCGAGTAACCAGCCGGCCGAGCATCACCCGAACGCGAACAACGCCGACCCTACGAAAGGATCGTGCTGTGGCTGAGATCACCGCTGCACTGGTAAAGGAGCTCCGCGAGAAGAGCGGGGCGGGCATGATGGACTGCAAGAAGGCACTGTCGGCGACCGCCGGCGACCTCGAGAAGGCGATGGACGAGCTGCGCAAGCAGGGCCTCGCGACGGCGCAGAAGAAGAGCGCCCGCGCGACCAAGGACGGCGCCGTGGACTCGTACATCCACGCCGGCGGCAAGATCGGCGTGCTCGTGGAGGTCGGCGTCGAGACCGACTTCGTCTCGCGCAGCGAGCCGTTCAAGGAGTTCACGCACGACCTCGCCATGCAGGTCGCCGCCGCGTCGCCCATCTGGGTCTCGCGCGACGACGTGCCCGAGGACGTCATCGACGCGCGAGAAGGCGATCTACGCCGAGTCGGACCAGATCAAGGGCAAGCCCGAGAACGTGGTCGAGAAGATCATCACCGGCAAGCTCGAGAAGTTCTTCGGCGAGACCTGTCTCATGGAGCAGGCGTTCGTCAAGGACCCCGACCGCACCATCGAGCAGGTCCGCACCGACCTCGTCGGCGTCATCGGCGAGAACGTCGAGGTGCGTCGTTTCGTGCGCTTCCAGCTCGGCGAGACCACGGTAGCGGGCTGAGCCCCATGGAAGGCGAGCCAGGCAACCACGCCTTCCACCGCGTCCTTCTCAAGCTCAGCGGCCAGGCCCTGGGCAGCGAGACGCGGGCGATCGACCCGGCGACGACGAAGTCGATCGCCGGGACGCTGCGAGATCGCCCGCGGCTCTCGACGTCGACATCGCCATCGTCGTCGGCGGCGGCAACATCTTTCGCGGGATGGCCGCCGCCGCCGGCGGCATGGACCGCACGACCGGCGACCACATCGGCATGATGGCCACCGTGCAGAACGCCCTCGCTCTCCAGGACGCCCTCGAGGAAGAGGGCGTCGACACGCGGGTGATGAGCGCCATCGAGATCCGCGCCGTCTGCGAGCCCTACATCCGGCGCCGCGCCATCCGCCACCTGGAGAAGGGGCGCGTGGTCATCTGCGCCGCCGGCACCGGCAACCCGTACTTCAGCACCGACTCGGCTGCCGCGTTGCGCGCCCTCGAGCTCGAGTGCGAGGCCATCCTGATGGCCAAGCGCAAGTACGACGGCGTGTACAGCGCCGACCCCGACAAGGAGCCCTCGGCGGAGTTCATCGCCGAGCTCACCCACCTGCAGGCGATCGAGCGCGGTCTCAAGGTCATGGACACGACCGCGCTCAGCCTCTGCATGGACAACCGCATGCCGATCCATGTGTTCAAGATGACCGGAGACAACATCGTGCGCGTGCTGTCCGGCGAGCGCGTGGGCACCATCGTCCACACGCCCGCCGGGAGCTGACCCCGCCAAAGGGAGGACCGGTGGAGAAAGAGCTGCTCGCTGACGCCAGGCATCGCATGAGCAAGGCGGTCGATGCCGTCAAGAACGAGTTCAACACCGTGCGCAGCGGCCGCGCCAGTGTGGGGCTGCTGGACCGCATCCACGTCGACTACTACGGCACGTCGACGCCGCTCAAGCAGATGGCCAACATCGCCACGCCCGAGTCGCGCCTGCTCACCATCCAGCCGTTCGACAAGACGGCGATGAAGAGCATCGAGAAGGCGATCATGGAGAGCGACCTCGGCCTCAACCCGAGCAGCGACGGCAGCGTCATCCGCCTGCCGATCCCCGCGCTCACCGAGGAGCGCCGCCGCGACCTGGTCAAGCTCGTACACCGGCTGGCCGAAGACGGCCGCGTGGCCGTGCGCAACGTGCGCCGCGACTGCATGAAGGACCTCAAGGAGCTCGTCCACGAGGGCGAGGTCGGCGAGGACGCAGAGGTACGCGCCGAGAAGGACCTCCAGAAGTACACGGACGAGCACGTCCACCAGATCGACGAGCTCCTCAAGCACAAAGAGGCGGAGATCCTCGAGGTCTGAGCCGGCGCCTGCGACCGGCCCGCGACCACGACACCTCCCATGGCCTCGCTGCGGCAGTGGCTGGCGCGCTGGCGCCTGCGTAAGGCGACCGGCGCCGCCGAGCCTGCGGCCGGCGGCGCCACCTGCCGCTATCTCGCCATCATCATGGACGGCAACGGGCGCTGGGCGCAGGGCAGGGGCCTGCCCGTGGCCGCAGGGCACCGGGCCGGCGCCAAGACGCTGCGCCGCGTGCTCGAGCACGCGCTCGACCTCGGCATCAGGGAGGTCACGGTCTACTCCTTCAGCACGGAGAACTGGAACCGGCCCAGGGACGAGGTCGAGGCCCTGATGCAGCTGTTCATCGAGATGATAGATTCGCAGGTGCCCGACATGCACGAGCGGGGAGCGCGCGTGCGCTTCGTCGGGCGTCGTGAGGGGGCACCCGACGAGCTGGTGCGCCGCATCCAGGAGGCCGAGGCCCTGACCGCCGCCAACACGAAGATGACGCTGTACATCGCCTTCAGCTACGGCGGGCGGCGCGAGCTGCTGGACGCCGCGGAGGGCCTGGCGGCCGAGTACGCGGCGTCCGCGCGTGAGGGGTCGCCGTCGTTCACGGACGACGACCTGCGGCGCCATCTGTACGCGCCCGAGATGCACGACCCGGAGCTGCTGATCCGCACCTCCGGGGAGCTCCGCATCAGCAACTTCCTCCTCTGGCAGTGCGCCTACTCCGAGCTGTACTTCAGCGACCGGTACTGGCCGGACTTCGGGCCTGAGGACCTGGACGCGGCGCTGGCCGACTACGCCGGCCGCCAGCGCCGCTTCGGCGGCCGCCGCGCGGCCGCCCCCGGCGACGCCTCCGCGGGCGGCGCCACGTGACGACGCGCATCATCACCGGCGTCGTCCTGGCGGTGCTCGCCATCGTCGTCGTGGCCCACGGCGGCCTCATCTTCTTCGCGCTCATGGCCGCCCTCGCCCTGCTGGGCCTCAACGAGTTCTACCGGCTGACGAGGAAGTACCGGCCGCTGCCCCTGGCCGGGTTCCTGGGCGTGGCGCTCATGGTCAGCATGGCGTGGTTCTCCAGCCCCGTCGCCGTGTTCGGCGCCATCTGCGCGGGCGTGTTGTTCACTGCCCTGCTGGGACTGCTGGCCGGCCCCAAGCCGGGCGTGACCGTGCGCATGGCGGACACGCTGCTCGGCATGCTCTACATCGGCCTCGGGTTCAGCGCCGTCCTCATGCTGCGTCCGCTGGACGAGAACGGGCTGATCCTGCTGACCGTCATCTTCGGCACCTGGGCCGGCGACACCATGGCCTACTTCACCGGCAGGTTCTTCGGCAGCACGCCCATGGCGCCGGTGCTCTCCCCCAAGAAGACCTGGGAGGGGTTCGCCGGCGGCGCCATCAGCACCGTGCTGCTGGTCGTCTTCATCGGCCTGTACACCCCGCTCGGCGCGGCCGACTCGCTCATGCTCGGCGCCGTGATCGCCGTCGCCGGACCGCTCGGCGACCTCTTCGAGAGCCTCGTCAAGCGCGACGTGCAGATCAAGGACTCCGGCCGCGGCATCCCCGGCCACGGCGGCGTGCTCGACCGTTTCGACGCGCTCATCTTCACGTCCGTGGCGGCGTACTTCCTGCTCACGCTGGCGCTCGGGTTCTAGCGCCCACGGTGGCGAGGTGAGCGCGCCGACCGAGAGCACCGCGGGCGAGCAGGCGAGAAGCTCCGCGCTCGCGGCCGCGAGCGCCGTGGTCGCCGCGTCTCTGGTCGCCGCTCTCGCGCTCACCTGGTGGCGACTGTTCCGCGGCGCCGACCTCGTGGACGAGGCGTTCGCCGTGCTGGTGCCCTGGCGCTGGGCTCTCGGGGACCGCCCGTTCGTGGACGAGCAGAACCTCACGCAGTCCGCGGGCCTGCTCGCGTATCCGTTCGTCAAGCTCTTCGCCCTGGTGCGGGGAGACGACGTCGCCGGGCTCGTGCTCTACGAGCGGCACCTCTACCTCGCCCTGGCCGTCATCGTCGCGGCGTGCGTGTTCCTGCTGGCGCGCAAGTCTCAGTCCGCCTGCGCTGGCGGCGCTGGTCGCCGCCCCCGTTCGTGACCGTGGTGCTGTTCGAGACGCCGCAGCTGACCGCCAACACGCTGGGTGCGCTCCTGCTCGTCGCCGGCGCCGCTCTGGGCGCGGTCGCGGTCCTCGGCGGACGGCGGCGCTACGCGCTGGCCGCGGGGATCGCGTTCGGTCTGGCCTGCGTCGCCTATCCGACGGTGCTGCTGATGATGCCCTTCGTGGCCGTCTTCCTGGCGTTCAGCGTGGGCGAGCGGACCGTCGTGATGGTGGCGCGGGGCTCGTTCCTCCATCCGCCTCCCGGTGAGCTCGAGCCCTCGGGCGCGCGCGCGTGGCGCGTGCTCAGCGCGTGGGCGTTGGGCGGCTTCCTCGTCGTGCTGCCGGTCGGGGCGCTGGTCCTGGCGCTGGCGGGCAAGGCCAACCTCCAGCGCTGCTGGGACTACACCATCGGCCTCGCCGACCAGCTCGACCAGCTGGGGGGCGCCGCCAAGGCGGTCGAGGTGGCCGGCGCGTTCGTCGGTCTCCTCCTGGACCAGTGGTACATCGTCGCCGCCGCGGTCGTCTCGCTGCTCGTGTTCCGTGCCCGCCCCGGGGTCGGGCGGTGGCTGTTGCTGCTCACGCCGCCGGCCCTCTGGCTGACCGCGACGACGAGTCCGCTGCACGCGTCCGGCGCCGTCATCGCCTACGCCCTGGCGGCGCCGTATCTGTACCTGTTCGTGCCGGCCGAACGCAGGGAGGACGGCGCGCGGCTGCTCCTGTGGATCTGGGCTCCGGCCCTGCTGGTGGGCGCGATGACGGCCTACACGAGCGCCGACGGGTTCGTCCATGCCGCGGTCGGGCTTCTGCCCGGCATGGTGGCCAGCGGCCTGTTTCTGGCCTGGGGGCTGGCCCCCCTGCGGCAGGGGCGCGGCACGCCGTGGCCCGCCCTCGCAGGCATGGCCGCCGTGGTGCTGGTGACGCTCGCCTTCCAGCTGCAGTTCCAGTACGGCGGGGCCGGCTGGCGCGACCTCTCCGCGCGCATGGAGTCGGGCCCCTGGCAGGGCATCGCCGTCACGTCCGGCCAGCGAGCCCGTCTGGACCGCTTCGCGGCGGATCTGGCCGCGGAGACCTCCGCGGAGGACATGCTCCTCGTCTATCCGCAGGGCGCCGCCCTGTACCTGTACTGGCCGGGCGAGATCGCGGCGAACACGTACCAGCTGTATGTGGCCGACGCCGCGTCACCTCTGCCCAAGTCCACGGTGAGCTACTATCGCCGTCACCGCGAGGTGCCGACCCTGGTGGCGCACCTCACCCGGACGGCAGGGAAGACTGCTCTCGCAGCTGCGCGCCGAGTGTGGAGGCCTCGAGTACCCGCCCGTCCTCGTCGCGCCCTGGTACGCCATGCAGCGCAAGCCGCCCTCGGAGACCGTCGAGGACGTGCTGCACCGCCTGCCGCGCCTCTAGAGGCGCCCGTGGTACCCTTGCGCCCGTGACCGAAGCGGCCGCCAGACACCTGCTCATCCTCGGCTCCACCGGCTCCATCGGCCGGCAGGCGCTCGAGGTGCTGCCGGCCGTGCCGGACCTGCGCCTCGTGGGTCTCGCGGCGGGGCGCGGCGCCGCCGGAGTGGTCGAGCAGGCGCGCGCGCACGGCGTGCGCGAGGTGTGCCTGCACGACCCGGACGCGGCGGCCGAGGCCGCGGCGCTGGGGCCGGAGCTCGCGGTGCACGCCGGCGAAGCCGGGATCCGCGAGCTCATCGCCGGCGCCGCCGAGCGCGCCGCCGCCGACGGCGCGGCGCTCACGGTGCTGAACGGCGTGGTCGGCGCCGCCGGCCTGCGCGCCACGATGGCGACGCTCGAGGCGGGCGCCACGCTCGCGCTGGCCAACAAGGAGAGCATGGTGGCCGGCGGGCCGTTCGTGCTCGACGCGGCCCGCCGCAGCGGCTCGCTCATCCTGCCCGTGGACAGCGAGCACAGCGCGCTGTTCCAGTGCATCGCCGCGGGCGGCCCGCAGGGCGGGGAAGAGGCCGGCGCGGACGTCGTGTCCGCCGGCCCGCCGCGCTCGCTCGAAGAGCTGCTGCTGACCGGGTCCGGCGGCCCCTTCCGCGGCCGCACGGCCGCGGAGCTGGCCGCCGTCACGCCGCGAGCAGGCGCTCGCTCATCCCAACTGGTCGATGGGCCCCAAGATCACCATCGACTCGGCCACGCTCATGAACAAGGGCCTCGAGCTGATCGAGGCGCACTACCTGTTCGGCGTGCCCTACGAGCACATCACCGTCGTCCTCGACCCGCAGGAGCACCGTGCACAGCATGGCGCGGTTCTCGGACGGGGCGATCCTCGCCCACCTGGGCGTGCCCGACATGCGCACGCCCATCGGCTACGCGCTGGCGTATCCCGAGCGGCCGCCGCTGCCGCAGGTACGGCGGCTGGACCTGTTCGCGACGTCGATCGCCTTCGAGCGGCCCGACACGGCGACGTTCCGCTGCCTGGCGCTGGCGGAAGAGGCCGGGACCAGGGCCATGCTGGCCGAGCGCGAAGCCGCCGCCGCGGGCGCGGGCCCGCGCACGGTCGCCGCGCCCATCGTGCTGAACGCCGCCAACGAGGTCGCCGTCGCCGCCTTCCTCGAGGGGCGGCTGTCGTTCCTCGGCATCGCCGAGGTCGTCGAGGCGAGCCTCGACCGGCTCGGCGACGCCGCCGTCACGTCGCTCGACGACGTGTACGCGGTCGACGGCGAGGCGCGCCGGGTCGCCGGCGAAGCGCTGGCCGGCCGCTCCTGAGTGCGCCGCCGAGCCTGCCGCTCGAACCCCGGCGGCCGCTCACGCGGCGTTAATGTGGACGCAACCTCGAACGGGTATCGTGTGACCATATGACTGACGACGTGACACAGGATGACGCGCGCTCCGAACGAGCCGCGAGCGCGCCGAGCGACGAACGCCGCCCAAGCCGGACACTCCTCCGCGCACGCTGAGCCCCTGGTCCCTGCTGCTCGGCGGCGCGGTGCTGGCGGCCCTGGTGCTCGGCCAGTGGGTGTGGGTGATCGCCATCCTCGGCCTCGCCTTCCTCATCACCGTGCACGAGTTCGGCCACTTCATCGCCGCCAAGTCGTTCGGCATGCGCGTCGAGAAGTTCTACGTCGGCTTCCCGCCGGCGGCGCTGCGGCGCACGTGGGGCGAGACCGAGTACGGCATCGGCATCATCCCGCTCGGCGGCTTCTGCAAGATCAGCGGCATGACGCCGGAGGAAGAGATCCCCGAGGACACCGGCGACCGCGTCTACTACAAGAAGCCGGTCTGGAAGCGGAACATCACCATCGCCGCCGGGCCGCTGATGAACTTCCTGGCGGCGGCGGTCATCCTCGTGCTGTTCGTCGGCATCCAGGGCGTGGCCACGGCGACGCTGACGCTGGACGAGGTCGTCCCGGGCGACCCGGCGGCCAAGGCCGGCCTGGTGGCCGGCGACACCCTCGTCGGCGCCGACGGCGCCACGTGGACCACGTGGGACCAGGCGTCCGCCTACTTCCGCGCCAACCCCGGCAAGACCATCGACCTGACCTACCGGCCCAAGACCGGTGGGCCCGAGCGCACGGTGCAGGTCACGCTGGTGGAGAACCCGCAGGCGCCGGGGAGCGGCTACCTCGGGGTGCGCGCCGGCGTGGCGCGCGAGCGTCCGGGGCCGCTGAAGGCGGTCACGCTGGGCGTCAGCGGCTTCAAGGACGTCGTCGTCGGCACGTTCACCGGCTTCTGGTGGCTGCTGAGCGGCAAGATCAGCGCGACCGGGCCCGACGGAGCGGTCGGACCGGTCGGCATCATCGACGTCAGCCGGCAGGCGGTGCAGCAGAACTGGTACCCCGTCCTGCTGGCGTTCCTCAGCTTCAACCTCGGCCTGATCAACCTGCTGCCGATCCTGCCGTTCGACGGCGGGCACATCGCCATGAACATCGTGGAGAAGATCCGCGGACGGCGTCTGGACACGCGCGTGTTCGAGCGCATGGTCGCCTTCGGCACCGTGCTGCTGGTGATGCTGTTCATCTTCCTGACGTTCAACGACCTCAAGCGCCTGTTCGGCGGGTAGCGAGCGGCGCCCGCGCCTGCGCGTGCCGTAGGATTGGCGCATGGACGGACTGACTCTCGTGACCGGCGGCGCCGGCTTCATCGGATCGCACGTGGTCGACGCGCTGCTCATGAGCGGCTGCGACGTGCGCGTGCTCGACGACTTCAGCACCGGCAAGGACGAGAACCTCGACGGCGCCTGGAGCCTGGCCGCCCAGGGAGGCGCCGGTCTGCAGGTGATCGAGGGCGACGTGCGCGACGAGGTGCGGATGCGCGACGCGGTCGACGGCTGCGAGGCCGTCGTCCACCTCGCGGCCGTGCCGTCCGTCGCGCAGTCGCTGGAGGACCCCGTGGGCTGCGACTCCGTCACCCACGGGGGCACGGTCAACGCCGTCCGCCAGGCCGTCGAGGCCGGCGCGGAGCGCTTCGTGCTCGCCTCCAGCTGCGCGGTGTACGGCGATGCGGCGCAGCTGCCCATCGCCGAGACCACTCCGCCGCACCCGCTGAGCCCCTACGCCGGCGCCAAGCTGGCGTCCGAGGGCGTCTGCGCGGACGCGGCGGACGCCGGTCAGATCGCGGCCGTGTGCCTGCGCTTCTTCAACGTGTACGGGCCGCGCCAGGATCCGGGCTCGGCGTACTCCGGCGTCATCAGCCGCTTTCTCGCGGCGGCGGCCGCCGGCGACCCGGTCACCATCTACGGCGACGGCCGCCAGTCGCGCGACTTCGTGTACGTCGCCGACGTGGTGGCGGCCGTCCTGGCTGCGCTGGAGCGGCCGCTCACCGGCATCTCGGTGCTCAACGTCGGCACCGGGCGTCAGACCGACCTGCTGCAGATCCTGGACGTCGTCGCAGGAGCAGTCGGGGCAGGAGCCTCGAGCGGCGCATGGAGCCCGCGCGCGAGGGCGACATCCGCCACTCGCGCGCCGACGCCGGCCGCGCGCGCTGGGTGCTCGGCTGGGAGGCGCGGACCACGCTGGCCGCCGGCCTCGCCGACACGTGGGAGTGGTTCGCCGGCGCGCACGAAGAAGATGACGAGAGCGGCGCGGAGGACGGTCCGCCGGCCGGGGGGTCGCGTGGCTAGCCCGCGCCGCATCCACGTCGGCGCCGTGCCCGTCGGCGGCGGCGCGCCCGTGGCCGTCCAGTCGATGACCTGCACGCGCACCGGCGACGCCGAGGCGACGCTGGCGCAGGTGCGCGCGCTGGAGGCGGCCGGCTGCGAGATCGTGCGGGTCAGCCTGCCGACGGCTGAGGAGACCGAGGCGTTCGCGCGCGTCGTCCGCGAGGCCGGCGTGCCGATCATCGCCGACATCCACTTCGACTGGAGGCTCGCGCTGGCGGCCGTCGAGGCCGGGGCCGCCGGCGTGCGCATCAACCCGGGGACGATGGCCGAGAAGCACGTGCGCGAGATCGTGCAGGCGGCGGCGGACGCCCGGGTGCCTGCGGCGCCGGGCGAGCCCGACGTCCCGGTCGCCATCCGCATCGGCGTCAACGCGGGCTCTCTGCCGCGCGACCTGCGCGAGCGCGCCCAGACGGACGCGCCGGGCGCGCTGGTGGACGCGGCGCTGCGCTGGGCCGAGCAGTTCGAGGAGTGGGACTTCACGAGCTACAAGCTCAGCGTGAAGTCCTCGTCGGTGCCCGACACCATCGCCGCCTACCGGCTGCTGGCCGCCCGGACCGACGCTCCGCTGCACGTGGGCGTCACCGAGGCGGGCACGGTGTGGAGCGGCACCATCAAGAGCGCCGTCGGCATCGGCACGCTGCTTGCCGACGGCGTGGGGGACACGATCCGGGTGAGCCTCACCGGCGACCCGGTCGAGGAGGTCAGGGCCGCCTGGCAGATCCTGGCCGCGCTGGGCCTGCGGCGGCGCGGCCCGGAGGTCATCTCGTGCCCCACCTGCGGCCGCACGGAGGTCGACATCGTCGGCCTCGCCGAAGAGGTCGAGCGCCGCCTCGGCTCAGACCCGGAGCTCGCCGGCCGCGTGATCAGCGTGGCCGTCATGGGCTGCCGCGTGAACGGCCCCGAAGAGGCGCGGCACGCCGACTACGGCATCGCCGCCGGCGCCGGCGAGGGCGTGCTCTTCGACCACGGCGAGCGCGTCGCGACGCTGCCCGAGGGGCAGCTGCTCGACGCGCTCCTCGAGCTCATCCGCGGCTCCGCCCGCTGATCGCGGCCGGGCGGGGTCCTTCGGCGGCGAAGGCCCGTCGCGCGTCTTTCTGGCGCCCACGTGCGGCCTCTGACGTCTCACAGTCGTCGAAGCCTTGGTTCTGGTCGTACACTGGACGGTCGTACAATGTGACGATCACGGCGCCCGTGCGCGATGGGGTGCCGGCCCACACTGAAAGGGAAGGGTATGAGAGAAACGAAAGCGCGGCTCGTCCTGCTGCTGCTCGTCGCCGTGGTAGTCGCGGCGGCGGTGGCCGCGGCGCCTGCCGCCGCCGCGACGTCCACCACGCTCACGCTGTCTGCGCAGAGCCGCAGCGTGAAGTGGGGAGCGACGGCCATCCTGAACGGCATCCTGCAGACCTCCACGCAGCCGCCGCTGCCCGTGGATCGGCAGCAGCTTCAGGTGCAGTACTCGGTCGCTTCCAACGGCCCGGTCTGGACCACGGCCGCGACCGTCACCAACACCGCTGCGCCGTACTCCTCCGGGGAGTACCACTACAGCTGGACCGCGAGCCGCAACTACTACTGGCAGATGACCTTTGCCGGCACCGCCGAGTGGGCAGGCACCACCAGCAACGTGGTGTACGTCAAGGTGGTGCCCGTCATCGGCAAGCCGGCGTGCCCGCTGTCGGCCAGGGCCGGCAGGAAGTTCACCGTCTCCGGCTCGCTCAAGCCCAGGTACCCGGCAGGGTCCAGAAACGTGACCGTCAAGGCCCTGCGCTACGCGAGCGGCAGGTGGAGGGCGTACAAGACCTACCTCGCGACCACGGCCGACTCCGGCTCCTACAGCAAGTACTCGGTCAGGCTCTCGATCTCGAGGAAGGGCAAGTACCGCTTCTACGCCACGACCGCGAACACGAGCTCGCTCTCGGCCGGCAAGAGCGCGAACAGCCGCAGCCTGCAGGTGAAGTGACGAGCACGGCCGGCCGCGCGCTGAAGGCCGGCTCGCCGCGTTTCTCGTGGCCGCTTCGGGCGAGTATCATGACGGAGAGATGCCCCTCCTCCGTACCTATCCCTCGCCACGCACTGCTCCACCGGCGCCGCCTGAGTTGCCCGAGGGATGGCACTACGCGGAGGATCTGGACTACAAGGACCCCTACGGGCGCCCGAGATGGCGCAGGCTCATGCTGCCGCTGCTCATCGGGGTCCTCGTGCTGGTCGGCGCGATCGGCCTCGTGGCGCTGAACGCAGAGAGGCACTACTCCAGAGGCGTCGCGGCGCTCGACGACCGCTCCTACGCCCAGGCCGCGGCCGAGCTCTCGTCGGCCAAGCTCCTCGTGATCCCCTATCGCGACGCGCAGGTCCTCGCCGACGAGGCCCGGCGCGAGCTCGCTGTGCAGACCGCCGACGCGGCGAAGGCCCGGCAGCGTGTCGACGCCGTGACCGCCGCGCTCGACGATGCCGCTGCGAGGCTCGATGCCGGGGACGCGGCCGGAGTCCTGGCCGCGCTGCAGGCGCTGCGCCCCAGTGACGTGCGGGCCGCGCTCCGCGGCAGCGCCGGCGCGCGCGAAGCGGCGCGCGCGCTGACCCAGGACCTGACTGCTGCCGCCGAAGAGGCCCTGGGCCAGCTGAAGTGGGCGCGCGCCGGGCGCTTCGCCGCGGCGCTGCTCGTGCTGCGGCCTTCGTCGGCGAAGGCCGAGGCGCTGGCCGCCAGGGCCGGGACCGGGGAAGAGCTGAGCGCGCGCCTCGCCAAGGCCAGAGACGCCGCGCACCGCGGCCTCTGGCGCAGGGCGCTCCGCCTGGCCCTTGCGGTGACCGCCGTGCGCGAGGGCTTCCCCGGCGCCGCCGCCGTGATCGCCGACGCCCGCAAGGCGCTGGCGCCGAAGCCCGCGGCCAAGCCCGCGGCCACCGCCGCCACGACGACCACCACGCCGGCCGCGACCAGCGGCGGCACCTCGTCCGGCTCCTCGTCCCAGCCGCCACCGCCACCGCCATGAGGTCGCGCCTGCACATCGGCCGAGTGAAACCGCCGCTCGCGCCCAGGTGGGTCCGGAATCCCGTCCTTCTGCTCGGCCTGCTCGTCGCTCTGGCGGCGTGCGTCCTCGCCGCGCCTGCCCTCGGCGCAGCCGTCCCTTCGCCGTGGGCGCCGGTCCTGTCACCGGCCGGCGCCGCCTGGATCGCCCATGACGCCTTCGCCTTCGGCTCCGCCGGCCTCGCCCTGGCGGGGGATGGTCACGTCGCCGTCAGCCGGGACGCCGGCCATACGTGGAAGGTGGTCGTGCCGCGCGGCCACGCGGGCACCGCGTTCACCGCGGTCGCGTTTGCCACGTCGGGCCGTGGCGTCGTCGCCTCCGGCGGCCTGCTGCTGGTCACCAGCGACTGGGGCACCACGTGGGCGCCGCCGGCCTACGTCGGTGAGCGGCCCCCGGCCACCGTCAACGACGTCGTGGTGCGCGGCACGCACGCCGTCGCGGTGGGGGAGACCGGCATGATCCTCACCAGCGCCGACTCCGGCGCCACCTGGCAGGCGGAGACGTCACCCACCACGAGCTCGCTGACGTCCGTGGCGCTCGCAGGTGACGGCACCGCCGTCGCCGGGTCCGCGGCCGGGGAGATCCTGGTGGGGAAGACCGCCTGGACAGTCGCCGGGACCGCGACGGCGCCGGTCACCAGCGTGTCCGCGGCAGGCGCTCCCGTGTGGGGCGACGGTGCGCCGGACCTCTTCGCCGCCACCGGACACGACGTGCTCGGCAGCGACGACGCGCTCACGTTCGCGTCGCTGCCCGGCCTTCCCGATCTGAGCGCCGATGTGTGGCCGACCGTCGCCTGGGCCGGCCGAGCCCGAGGGCGCCCTGCTCGTCGCCGGAGCGCAGCAGGCCGGCTTCTTCGGCCCGAGTCCGTCCTGGGTCTCGGCGGCAACCGGCCTCGACGGCCTCGTCGGCGCGGTCGCCCCCGGCGGACAGAGTGTCGCCTACCTGCTCGACGCCCAAGGCCGGCTGAGCCGCACGCTCAGCGCCGGCCGGGACCCCTCCGCGGTCGCTCTCACGCAGGATCACGTCGTCGTCGGCGACCAGACGCGCCTCACGGCGACGATCCGCGTCGCCGCCCCCGGTACGCTGCTCCTGCGCAGCCGCGTCCCCGGCCGCCCCTGGGCCACGCTGCGCCGCGTCGCCTGGACGGCCGCGGACTGGGGCCGGGATCTCTCGTTCCTTCTCTCTCCCTCGCTCACGCACCAGTACCGTCCTGGCTTTCGAGTACCGCGGGACCGTCACGCCGTTGAGCTCGGCTGAGGAGGTAGTCGTCGCGCCCAAGGTCAGCACGGCTCGCTCGGGCTTCGCTCTGCACGTAGGCGACGTGTTTCGTTTCTCCGGCTCGGTCGCCCCCCGACTCTCGGGAGAACGCGTCGAGTTGCTCACGGACCGCGGCGGGAGCTGGCGGCCGGTCAGCCTGCAGCGCTCGGTGGCGCTGTCAGGATGGGCGCACATGGACCAGTCGCGCGTTCGGGACGCCCAAAGCCGAGACCTATCGCCTTCGTGCCCACCTGCCGCGCACGAGGGCTCATGCGGAGGCCTGGAGCCGCATCGTGACGGTCACGGTCCGGTAGTCGCCCGCCGCTCGCCGCAATCTTGCGGGTAGAATGCCTCTCGACTGCCGTCCACCGAAGAGGTGCCCAGATGCCTGAGCTCGTCAGCAGATCGACCCGCATCTTCCTCGCCGGCCACACCGGCCTCGTCGGCGGCTCCATCTACCGGACGCTGCGGCAGCAGGGCTTCGAGAACATCCTGGTGCGCGACCTCACGGAGCTGGACCTCACGGACCCGGCCGCGACCCGCAGGTTCTTCGACGAGGAGCGGCCGGAGGCCGTCATCGACGCCGCCGCCAAGGTGGGCGGCATCATGGCCAACTGGGAGCAGCCGTGGGAGTTCGTCGAGCAGAACCTGCTCATCGAGCTCAACCTCATCGGCGAGGCGTTCCGCCACGAGGTGCAGCGCCTGGTCTTCCTCGGCAGCTCGTGCATCTACCCGCGCGAGGCCCCGCAGCCGCTCAAGGAGGAGTACCTCCTCACCGGCCCGCTGGAGGAGACCAACCGCGCCTACGCCATCGCCAAGATCGGCGGCATCGAGCTGTGCCGCAGCCTCAACCGCGAGTACGGCACCGACTACCTCTCGCTGATGCCGACCAACCTGTACGGCCCCGGCGACAACTTCGACCTCAACTCGAGCCACGTGCTGCCGGCGATGATCCGCAAGTTCCACGAGGCCAAGGTGGCCGTCGAGGCCGGCGCGACGGGACCGGAGGTCGAGCTCGCGCTCTGGGGCACCGGCAAGCCGCGCCGCGAGTTCCTGTACGTGGAGGACGTCGGCCGGGCCATCACGTTCTGCCTGCAGAACGTGCACGCGGCCGACGTCCCCGACGGCCTGCTCAACGTCGGCTGCGGCGAGGACCTCACCATCCGCGACCTCGCCGGCATCGTCCAGCACGTCGTCGGCTACGAGGGCCCCGTCCTGTGGGACGACTCCCGCCCCGACGGCACCCCGCGCAAGCTCATGGACGTGAGCCGCATCCGCGCGCTCGGCTGGGCCCCCGAGGTCGGCCTCGAGGACGGCATCCGCCGCACCTACGACTGGTTCCTGGCGAACCGGGCGTAGGGTTAGGCACCTTTGATGCGCGGGGTTCGCCGCGCGTCACCGACGTGTCGGGACTGGCTGCGCTCAGCATATGCCGGGGAAGAGGCGTTCGCGTTGTGCGCGCCGGTGCTCATCGGGCTCGTGCGCGTCCTGACGCACCCGCGGGTGTTCGACCCGCCGGACACGTTGGACCAGGCGTTCGCCTTCGTCGAGTCGCTGGTCGGGCATCCGAATGCGGTCGTGCTGAATCCCGGGCGAGACCATCTGCGGCTGTTCGAGGAGGCCTGCACGGCGGCCGGCGCGCGCGGTGACCTCGTCACCGACGCCTATCTGGCCGCCCTTGCCGGCGAGACCGGCGCCGCACTCGTGAGCGCCGACCGCGACTTTGCCCGCTTCCCGGGCCTTGACTGGCGGCGGCCCTAAGCGCAGACGGCGGCGCGGAGGTGTTTCGCACGATCGCGCGCGAGAAGGGCGAGTCGTCCGCGCTTGTGGCCGTTGGCCTGATGAGGCAGACCACCGTGGTCGCACTCGATGAGGATCTCGCTGTGGAGGCGGCCCGGCTGGGCCTCGTGCACAGCCTCCCGCTCGCTGACAGCATCATCTACGCCACCGCCCAGCGGCATCACGCGGAGGTGTGGACACACGACACTCACTTCCGCGGTCTGCTCGGCGTGCGTTTCGTGGAGTCGCCTGCCGCGTGAGAGGCGCCGCGGCCGGTGTCGCTCAGTCGCGCGGGCGCGCCTCGAGCGCCGTCGCGCGCGAGCGCCTCTGCGCGCGCGACGCCGCCTCCCGCCGCTACCGCGGCGAAGAGGGCGGCGGCCCGCTCCGCTGCGAGCGCGGGCCCGTGGGCCGCGGCCACGTACCGCCGCGCGGCGAGCCCCAGGTGCAGGCGCAGCTCGGGGTCGTCGCGCAGCACCGCGATGCGTTTGGCCACGCGCAGGGGGTCGAGCGGGTCGACGACGAACGCTTCGCCGTCCAGTTGCGGCAGGCCGCTGAACGCCTGCGGCGTGCCGATCACCGGCAGGCCCCAGGCCATCGCCTCGAGCGTCTTGTTCTTGGTGCCGCCGCCGTGGGGCAGCGGGGCGAGCACGATGTCGGCGCTGCGGTAGAGCGGGTCGAGGTCGGGCGCGTCGGAGATGACGGTGACGCCGGCGCCGCCGGCCTTGACCAGCCACGCCGGCGCGTGCAGCCCGGCGATGACCAGGGCGAAGGGCACGCGCTCCGTGCGCAGTTCGGGCGCGAGCCGCTTGACCAGCCACTTGGCGGCGTCGCGGTTGGGCGGGTGGACGAACGAGCCGATGAACAGCAGCCGGACGGCGACGTCGTGCCGCAGCGTCGAGCTGCGCTCCCAGATCTCGTCCTCCGGCGGCAGGCCGACGGCCAGCGGGACGGTGTAGGCCTCGACGCCGAGAGTGGCGAGGCGCTCGCGGTCGCCGTCGTTGATCGTCACCGGGACGGTGTCGTCCAGCAGGTGCCGCTCGTAGCGGCGGCTGGTCGCCGCCTGCAGGTTGGCGGCCAGGTAGCGGAACGGCCGTGCGGCCGCGGCGGACTCGCAGAGACCGCTGGGGACCTCCGGCAGGTCGACGATCAGGGGGACGTCCGCGACGCGGTAGTGCGCCGCGTACAGCGTCTCGACCAGCATCGCGTCGGGCTTCCAGTGAGTCGACCATCTCGTCCACGAGCGCGGCGATGGCCCGCGAGCGCCCGGTGCTCACCAGGGGGACCGGCGTGACCAGCCGCCTGCCGGCGGCCAGGGTGCGCCGCTGCGCCGGTCCGGCTGCGCCTGCCGGCGCCACCCGCACGTCCGCGCACAGCTCGCGCAGCAGGCTCAGATCGGCGTCCGGGGCGGCCGCGCCCACGACGGCCACGTCGTGGTCCGCGGCTGCGGCGCGCATCAGCGTCAGCGGCCGCGCGTGCGTCCCCGTGAACGGTGGGTGGGGGAGTTCGGGCAGGACGAACAGGATGCGCATGTCACGAGCCTCCAGCGGTGCGTTCCGGGCCTTCAAGCCCAGTGTGTCCTCGTGCGGGCCAGTCTATCCACCGATTGGGCCTTGCGCGCCCTCGTCCCGAGCGGGCAGGATGAGGTCGTGTGGAACCGTTGCGCCCCTGACCGCGCGTTCTCGATGGCGCTGGCCCTCCTGGCAGCGACCTTCACGCTGCTCCTGCTGCTCGCAGGGCCGGCGGCCGCAGGACGCCAGCTCACGACGCAGGTGACCCTGGCCGCCTACGACCAGGAGCCCGGCGCCCTGGTCACGCCGCGCGTGACGACGCGAGACCAGGCGGGCCACCCGATCTCCGGCGTGCGCTGCGTCCTCACGTGGAAGCTGCCGCAGGGGCCGGCGAGCAGAGTCAGGTTCTCCGGCGCGGCCGGGGTGGTCCGTGACCCGCGCCGGATCGCCGGGCTGCCCGCGGACACCCAGGTCGCCGTCGTCGTGCGCAGCACCTGGCGCGGGCAGGTGAGCCGCTGCCGGACGTGGTTCAGGGTGCAGCGGCCCGTCCCCGCCGAGCCCACCATCCTCTTCGTCGGCGACTCGATCGCGCTGGGCATGTTCGCCTTCGACGAGTACGGGTGCTACCGCTCGCTCGTCGCACAGCGGTACCCGTGCATGCCGCTGACGGAGGCGGCAGCCGGGGCCCGGAGCGCGGACGTCGACCTCGAGAGCGTGCGCACCGCGGCCGCCGACATCGTCGTCGTCGAGCTCGGGACCAACGACGCCTCCGCGCACCCGGGCACCGCGCCGGTCGACCCGGCGGTCTTCCGCAGGAACCTGCGTGCGGTCGCGGAGGCAGCGCGCGTGGGCAACGCCGACGCGCGCCTCGTGTTCCTCACCATCTGGCAGGGGCCACGCAAGCGCCGCGCGTACGACGCCCGCATCGCCGGCGTCGCCGCAGCCTATGGGCGCCATCTGGTCTCGCTCGCGGCGATCAAGGACGACCCCGAGTGCTCCGGGCCGGCCGGCGCGTCCACGTTCCTCGGGGTCTCCGACGGCTGGCACCCCAACGACTACGGGCACGAGCTCATCGCGAGGCGCGTGGGGGCGCAGATCCGTCTCGTGCTGCGCCCCGCTGCCGGCCTCTCGCCACCGATGCGCGCCGAAGCAGTCGGCGGGTGGCGATGCGGCCGCCTTTGGTAGCATAGGTACCTCGTCCGCCACACACGATCGCGAGGCCCCATGCGCGTCAGTCAGCTGCTGCTCCCCACCGTCAAAGAGGATCCCGCCGGCGCCGAGGCCGTGAGCCACAAGCTCATGGTGCGCGCCGGGCTCGTGCGCCAGCTCGCCGCCGGCATCTACGTGTACCTGCCGGCCGGCTGGCGCGTCATGCAGAAGATCGAGCAGATCATCCGTGAGGAGATGGACTGCATCGGCTGCCAGGAGATGCTCATGCCCGTGCTGCAGCCGGCGGAGATCTGGCAGGAGAGCGGCCGCTGGGACGCCATCGGCGGCGAGATGTTCCGCCTCAAGGACCGCAAGGGCGCCGACATGGCGCTGGCCATGACGCACGAAGAGGTCGTCACCTGGCTGGCCGCGCGGGAGATCCACAGCTACAAGCAGCTCCCGCAGATGTGGTACCACATCCAGACCAAGGAGCGCGACGAGGCGCGGCCCAAGAGCGGCATCCTGCGCACGCGCGAGTTCAGCATGAAGGACGCCTACAGCCTCGACGTCGACGAGGAGGGGCTGCAGGAGAGCTACCGGCTGCACATCGGCGCCTACGACCGCATCTACGCGCGCTGCGGCCTCGACTGCATGATGGTCGAGGGCGACTCGGGCATGATGGGCGGCGCGATCAGCCACGAGTACATGGCCTACGCCGAGGCCGGCGAGGACGAGATCGTCTTCTGCAGCGAGTGCGGCTACGCCTCCAACGTCGAGACGGGCGTCGCCGGGGCCGATCCCGAGCCGCCCGCGAGCGAGCTCGAGCCGCGCGGCGCGGCCGACGCGCCGATCGCCAAGGCCGCCGGCGCGCCGGTCGACCTGCTGGCCGAGGCCGAGCTGGACACGCCGGACTGCAAGACCATCGAGCAGGTCGCCGCCTACCTCGGGCTTCCCGCGCGCGCCTTCATCAAGGCGCTCGTGGTGGTGCCCGAGGGCGGGGGAGAGGCCGGCACGGGCGGCGCAGCCGCCGCCTCCGGCCCGGTCATGGTCCTCGTCCGCGGCGACCACGAGCTCGGCGAGCTCAAGCTGCGCAAGGCGCTCGGCGCCGAGTTCCGTATGGCCACGCCAGACGAGGTGCTCGAGGCCCAGGGCGTCGAGCCCGGCTTCGTCGGCCCCGTGCCCACGCCGCTGCCCGTGTACGCAGATCAGGCGCTGCGCCTGGGCCACTACGTCGCCGGCGCCAACAAGGCCGGCTTCCACCGCAGCGGCGTCACGCTCGAGCAGGTGCCACAGGCCACGTTCACCGACCTGCGCGACGCGCGCCCCGGCGACCCGTGCTCGCAGTGCACGGGCGAGCTCGAGGGTGCGCGCGTCATCGAGGTCGGCAACATCTTCCAGCTGGGCCTCAAGTACTCCGTGCCCATGGGGGCGACGTTCCTGGACGAGGACGGCAAGGAGCGCCCCATCGTCATGGGCAGCTACGGCATCGGCCTCGCGCGCATCGCCGCGGCTGCGGTGGAACAGCACCACGACGACAACGGCATCTGCTGGCCGGCGAGCATCGCCCCGTTCCACGTGCACCTGGTGCTCGTGCGCGCCTCGGACGAGACGCAGAAGGGGCTCGCCGACGACCTGTACGCGCAGCTCAGCCAGGCGGGCGTCGAGGTGCTCTACGACGACCGCGACATGAGCCCCGGCATCAAGTTCAAGGACGCCGACCTGCTCGGCTGCCCGGCGCAGGTGGTGGTCGGCAAGCGCGCCGGCGAGGGCTTCGTCGAGCTCAAGAAGCGTGACGGCGGCGAGCGGCGCGACGTGGCCGTCGCGGATCTCGCCGCCGCCCTCGCCGAGGTGCTCGCTGAGGCATGAGCGCCTCGGCGCGCGATTCTCAGGCGTCCTCGCTATGCGTTGCCTCCGCTGGCAACACGGTCACTGTTGCCTATCAAGTATCCAGCCGTTTCGGGCGATACACGGTAGTGCCATGGGAGCTACCTACACGACACCGATCACGAAGAACCGGTTCTCTCAGGACAGGTTCCCCGTGGCCCTCAAGGGCCTGATGGACGAGCGCCAGCTGAGCTACCGCCAGCTGGCCTACAAGACGAAGCTGTCCGCGGGATACCTCAACCACCTGACCAAAGGCACACGTCCGGTGCCGGCAGACCCGGTCATCACGGTGATCGCCGAGGCCCTGCGCGTGGAGCCGGACTTCTTCCTCGAGTACCGCCTGCGGCAGGTGGCCTGCGTGCTCGACCAGGCTCCGGCGCTGGCCGACAAGTTGTACGCCATCCTTCTCCGCCACCAGCCGGTGCCGGATGACATCGCCGAGGTCCTGGCAAAGCCGCTCAATGGCGGCAACGGGGGCAACGGCGGCAACGGCCACGGCCCGCAGGAGACCGCCGCCGTCGGGTTCTGATCAGAGCATCCTCCCGCTGCGGGAAGTGCGACGGCCGGCCCTTTGGCCGGCCGTCGCGCGTACGGGGCGGTCGGCGCGCTCGCGCGCCCCGCAGAGCTCACGCGGCCTTCCTCCCACGACGCTCTCTTGCCTCCAGCGAACGCTCGCGCTGGGCGATCCTCCTCACCAGGTCAGCTTTGCGCATGTGGCTGTACCCGGTGATCCCGAGGCTCTTGGCGCGCTGCTCGAACTCCTTCTTCGTGTGCCCGTAGTAGTCGATGCCGCCGAACGTCTCGCCCTTTCCGGCACGGGCGTCCGCGGTCGACTGCTCCGAGCGCGGGTCGGAGGCGCCCTTCTCGTCCTTGGGCACCCAGCGGTCGCCCTGCTTCTCGTACGTGTGCTTGAGCGCGGCGAAGGCCGTCCGGTGGGCGCGCTCGCCCTCTCCGTACTGCTCCACGGCGTTGTCGTGTACCTCTTTCCAGGTGCGACGCGCCTTCTCGTCTGAGCGCGCGACCGTGGAGGGCATCTCGTCCTCGCCCGCGCGGGAAGGCCTGCGACGTTCGCTCTCCCTGGGCATTGTCATTCCTTCCGTCAAGCGGCTGTGGGCCGCGTTGGTTCCGTAGCCGGCTCCGTGCCCGGTGCGTCCGGCGCGGCGGGTGTCCGCACCTCCTGCCGTCGCTCGATCGCGGCTCCGGTCCACGTGCGTCCGAACAGCGCCACCAGGGCCGGCACCAGCAGCGAGCGGACGAAGAACGCGTCGATGAGCACGCCGGCGGCCAGCAGGAACGCCAGCTGGCGGAACGACCAGAGATTGATGATCGCCAGCATGGCGAAGCTGAGCGCGAGCGTGATCGCCGCTACCGAGACGGCGCTGCGCGCCTTGGGCACCGCCGTCTCGATCGCGCCGCGCAGCGGCCGCACGCGGCGCTCCTCCCAGATGCGGCCCACGACGAAGATGGTGTAGTCGCTGCCCAGCGACACCAGCAGCACCGACGCCGCAAAGGGCACGTAGTACGTCAGCCCCTCCGGCCCCGGCAGCAGCTTGAAGAAGTACGTCGTGGCTCCGAGCGCCGCGGCCAGCGCCAGGACGCTGGCGGCGACCAGGTACAGCGGCGCCGCCAGGCTCCGCAGGAACAGCGCGAGCAGGATCACGTCGATGACGATCACCGCGATGCCGACCCGGCCCAGATCGGTGACCGTCCTGTCCACTGTGGTGGCGGCGATGGCCGTGTCGCCGGCGAAGCCGACGCGCACCCCGGCTAGCCCGGCCTGCCGGACCAGTCCGGGCATTGCCGTCTGCAGGGAGTCGAGTGTGGAGATGCCGCTGCTCCCGAGTGGGTCGGTGGAGAACACCACGAAGTACCGAGCCGCACCGAGGTCGGGGGACACGGCGAAGGGGATGCGCGGGTCGGCAGGCTGTTCCTGCGGCCCGACCACCGCGGCCACTCCGGGCTGTGTCCCGATCGCCTGCTCCAGAGCGGTCAGCTGCTTCGTCTGCGTCCCGACGCCCGGCTTCTGGAGGAGTACCTCCGTCGGAGCGACGATTCCGTTGGCGAACCCCGCGGCAGCGGCCGTCGCTGCCTGTCTGGGCTCACTGGAGGACGGCAGCCCGCTGATGAAGTCCAGTCCGAGGGCTGCCCAGCGCAGGCCGGACGCTGCGACCAGGAGCACGGCGACGCAGACGACGACGATCGCGAGGGCGGCCCCGCGGTGCGTGGCGAGGTGGGCGATCCGCTCCCGCTGGCGAGTGAGCCAGCCCGGCCGTGCCTTCGTCGCCCGCGGTGCGGTCTCAGCGAGACCTCGCGGCCAGAACAGCGCCCGGCCGAAGGTGGCCATCACCGCGGGCACCAGGGTGACGCTGACCACGAGGCCCACCAGGACGCTGATCGCGAGGCTGGGACCGAACGAGCGGAACGTCGCCTGGGTCGCGGCCAGCAGAGCCGCGGTCCCGGCCGCGACCATGAGCCCCGCCGTGACGATGATCGGCGTGAGCTGGGCCGTCGTGTCGCGTGCGGCGGGTCCACGCCGGTCGCCCAGGCCGAGCCGCTCCCTTGCGCCCGAGAGGTAGAAGATGGCGTAGTCCGCGACGATCCCCAGCACGAGCACCACGACGAGGGGGTCGATCTCGGAGGGCGGGACCAGCCCGAGCCGGCGCCCGGCGAGCGCCAGGAGCCGCGAGCCGATCACGTAGGCCACGCCGGCGGCCAGCAGCGTCACCGCCGGCGCCAGCACCGACCCGAACGTCACACCCAGCACGAGCGCGACCAGGATCACGGTCGCGATCTCGACCGCGTTGAGGCGCGCGGCTACGGCGTCCTCCTGCGCGACGCGCGCCGGCACGGAGCCCGTGACTCCCACGACGGACGCGCCCGGCTGCGTCAGCCGCGCTCCCGCGTACGCGCGCGCCAGTCGCACCTGCTCCGCCCACGGCGTCGACGGGGCGAAGTAGAGGTACGTCACCGCCGTGGTCGCCTTGTCGCCGCCATTGGGCCACACGCGTGGGTCGTCGATCAGCGGCAGCGCGCCCAGCAGCGGGTCGCGGGGGTGCTGCGTGAGGTCCACCGCCGCCGCCACCGTCTGGCGCTGGACGGTGGGGGAGAGGCCGGCCGGGTCCCGTTGCACCACGGCGACCCGGCTGATCGGCTGGCCGAAGATCTGCGCCGAGCGCACCTCGGTGGCAACGGCCGGCGTGTCCTTGGGAGTGAAGTCGGCCAGACTTCCCTCGCCGGCGGCGAGCCCGGGCAAGTAGAGGTACGCGAGTACGGCGGCAGCGATCCAGGCGATGGGGATGAGCGGCGCGGCGGGCCCGGCGACCACCCACGCGTAGGCCTTCGCGAAGGCGTTTCTCGGTGGCATGGAGGCGGGTCTTGTGGCGTCCGTACTCACCTTCCTCTCGTTCCCCGCGCACGGGCGGGCAATCCGTCGGATGTTGGCCGGCGCCCGCGCCGATCAGGAGCGGCGGGGGGTGACTCGGCGCGGTCAGTCGTCCGGGGCTCTGGGATGGAGGACCGCAAACAGCGCCGGACCTTGGCATCTCGGGCTCCCAGAAGCGGCCCCCTCGCAGCCGGGGCCGGGCTGCTTCAGGGGCCGCTGCGGCCGTAAAGGAAGGGGTGCCGGGCGGGTGGAGCACCGCCGGCAGGCCTGACCGCAGCGGAAGCATATGCTCCGTCGTGTGGCCGTGCAAACGTTTGCATCGTTTTGCTGGTACGACGCTATTGGTGGGCAGCGCGCGTCCGGGCCCGCGTTGCCCGCGCACCGAGTGCCCTGTATACAGAAGTGACAACGCATGAGTCCGTACTAAAGGAAGCGGCGTGACATTCCGAAACCAGAAGGTGCAGCCGGCGGATGGCGCTTGGAGGGGCGAAGGGCCCCTTGTCTGTCCCCGTTCCGCCGGCTGCACCCCTTGCCCTCGGCGCTGACCTGCCCGCTCGGGCCGCTGGAGGCTCCCCGGCGCGGGCACGTCAGGGTCGTCGCGGCACACGTGGGTTCGGCGCATGTTTCCTTTGCGGTCAACGGCTCCACATTTACCTTGGGCGACTGCGGGAAGAAGGTCCACAGAACTGGGGCGAGAGCGGGGAGCGTGCGATGGACAGCCGAACGCACTACAGCCGATTCCAGGTGCTGACTGAAGGTCGGCAGGCGTGGGCGCTAGATGATCGGGGCTTCGTGTTCTACTACGATGGCCTGCGCTTCTGGCGACCTACCAGGAGTGGCAGAAGCAAGCTCACGCCCTCTTGGCGATCACCGTCATATGGATGGGCGCATGATGCCGACTGCTCGTGTCGGCTCTGCGGAGTCGAGGACCAGCCGAAACAAGAAGCCGCCTGACCAGGACCGGGTCCGAGTCCGAACCCTGCCTTCCCCCTAGGGCACCGAAGCAGCGCCAGCCGAGACCGTCGGCACGCGGTCCGAATCCTCGTGGACCGTGCGCATCCGCCGCTTGCCCCAAGATGCGTATCTCAGAGCACGCGCACCCTGCGCACCGACGTGTAGGCCCGCCAGTACACCTTGTCGCCGGCGTAGCGTGCTGCCGGAACCGACTCAGTCGCTTTGCCTAGCCGGGGGCCGGTCGGCACATTAACCCTGTGAAGAACGTGTTTACTTGTGGCCCTCGTGGATAAGCTTGTCGCATGTTTATTCTGGCGGATGAAGAAACCATCCGTCGTTCAATGAGGGCGCCGGCCCTGCCGCGATGACAGCGCTGGCGGACAGGGGTGAGGACATGAAGACCTCAACACGGAAGCCAATCGCGCGATTCGCAGGCCTGCTCCTGCTGGCACTGCTCGTGGTCGCGCTGGCCGTCCCGGCCGCACAAGCAATGCGCGACTCCTCGTCGGGCGCGAGCGGATCGTCCGCGTCGGCAGTGATCGCCACGAGCAAGCCTCTGCAGGTGCCGGAGCAGGCTGTGAACCAAGGTGTCACCACGTTCTCGGCGAGCAGCACGGACAACGCCGTGCAGCCCGCCTCGACCGACACGTCGTCCACGACCGCCTGGATCGCCATCGGCGGGGCCGTGGCCGTGCTCATCATCGCCCTCGTCACGTGGACGATGATCCGCCGCCGTCGCCAGCCCGGTGAGCCTGCGTTCTCGGTCGACTGTGCGCTGCAGCCCGAAGACTCGTTGTGCAGAGCGGGGTGAGCGAGCCCAGAAGAGTCAAGTGACGCCAGCAGTTCACGCGACTGACGGCGGTCAGGACCGGCGGATGGCCTCGGGGCTTCGGCTCCGGGGCCGTTCTGCGTCTCGGGCCATTCCGGCGGCAACGGCCTTGTACGGGCTCCTGGCAGCCTCTATCGTCTCAGACGCGGCCCACGGCGCTCCCCTAGCTCGGTGGGCCGCCGGCTGCGTCTTCCGAAGACGCTGCGGTGACAGGTGGGTCGGCTGCAGTTCGAGGCCACCCGGTGCCAGCCGGGACGGTGTAGTTCCTCTGATTCGAGGAACTGACAGGTGAGGTGCCGCTTCGGGCACGCTCGTGTTACCTCATTCTCAAGGGAGGGCACAGCCATGCTGTTCCATGTCACCATGACGCACTCTGCGGACAACTGCCCCGCCTATCACGCGGAGAAAGCGCCGGCGTTCATCGCCTCTGTGGAGAACCTCGAAGCGCTTGGCAAGGAGTTGAACGTCGAAGCGCGCTCGATTCTCTGGGGTGCACCCGACCACGTAGCGTTTGCGGTTCTGGAAGCCGACAGTCTCAACGCGGTCGCGCGCTACCTGAACTCCATCGCTATCACACAGGACTTCAGGATCACGCCCGTTCAGAACGTCAGTGAGGTCGTGGAGTTCGCCAAGACGATGGCGGCGCGGTCGGGAGACTAGCAGCGACTTATGCCATTTTGGAGGGACAGCGGCACGTCCCTATGCGAGAGGCAGCGCCCGCCGCTGCCTAGCCGGGTCGCGGCGGCGGGCGCAGGGTCAGGCAAACCTTCTGCGGAGAGCAGTTCCGGTTCCGAGACAGGGACGACGCGGAGAGCGCGCAGCGGTCTAGCTTCAGCGCATCTTCGGCAAGCGGCGATTCTCGGCAGACTCGGAGGTCCAACCGGCATGAGACCCCTAGTCGTCAACAGCGCGGCGGTTGGGTTTGGGCATGGGTTACCTCGTGTAGGGACGTGAAGCACGGCGGCAGACCAACGCTCCGCCGCCTGCTCTGCGTGCAGCCGGGAACCACCAGAGTCTGCCCCCGATGAGAATGAGGAAGCATGAAAGGTCGAGTGATCGTCTGGGCGGTAATGTTGTTGTTGCCGCTGGCATTCAGATACGCGATGAAGCGGTTGAAGGTCTAGTTGGTCGTGGACGCCAGCCGCGCCCGGGCTGCCGTGGCCGAACGGAGGCTCACGTCCCGGGGCGGTGGCGGGAGTCGGCAGAGGTCGCGCCCCCGCCTGAAGGAATGGAATACAGAGCGGCTGTCTGAGGGCAGCGGGAGCGCCGACCGCTCAAGAGAGGAAAGTGCCCCTGTGCAGGGCAAAGAAATGGTCGGCGTGGCCAGATTTGAACTGGCGACCCCTAGTCCCCCAGACTAGTGCGCTAACCAGGCTGCGCCACACGCCGACCGTACAGCGGGCATTTTAGCACACACGCCGGGCCGTCCCGGCCGCCGTGCCGCGGAACGCGTGCCTCCGTCCGCACCCTGCGGCTGAACGCGTGCCTGTTATGCTCGGACGCATGAGAACCCACCGCGGCTGGCTTCGTCCGCTTCGTCCCCAATGTCCTCACCGTCCTGCGCCTCTGCGCGCTGCCGGTGATCGTCTACCTGTACAGCCTCGACGTGCCGGGCTCGAGCTGGACCACGGCGATCGTCATCCTGATCGCCGCGCTCAGCGACGTCGCCGACGGGCTGATCGCGCGCAAGTACCACGTGCAGAGCGAGTTCGGGCGCTGGGTGGACCCGATCGTGGACCGCGCCTTCTTCTTCACGATCGTGGCCATGCTCTGGTACTTCGGGACGCTGCCGTGGCTGGCCGTCGTGCCGCTGCTCGTCCGCGACGGCCTCATCCTGGTCCTGGCCATCCCCACCCGCGTGTACACCACCAAGGGCCCCGAGATCACGCGCTGGGGCAAGGCGTCCAACTTCATCCTCATCTGCGCCCTGCAGTGGTTCATCGTCGACATCCGCGTGCTCGGCTGGGCGTTCTTCGCCGTCGGCGCGACGCTCTACATCGCCAGCGGCCTGTGGTACGGCTACAAGGTCCTCGTGTACGTGCGTGCGGGCAGGCGGGGGAGGCGCCTCCGCCTGACGGCCGGGCGCCCGCGCCCATCTGGTACGCTACTGGTACCAGTCCCCTCTCTACAGAAGCCGAGGTGAGGCGTGCGCGCAGTGGTCATGGCCGGCGGTGAGGGCACCCGCCTGCGTCCCCTCACGAGCAACCAGCCCAAGCCGATGGTGTCGCTGTGCGGCAAGCCCTGCATGGAGCACATCGTCGAGCTGCTCAAGAGGCACGGCATCGACGAGACCGTGGTCACCCTCATGTTCCTGCCCAAGGTCATCCGCGACTACTTCGGCGACGGCTCCGCGCTCGGCGTGCGCATGCAGTACTCGGTGGAGCAGTCGCCGGCCGGCACCGCCGGCAGCGTCAAGCTCGCCGAAGAGGAACTGCGCGACGACACCTGCATCGTCATCAGCGGCGACGCGCTCACCGACTTCGACCTGCAGGACATCGTCGCGTTCCACAAGAAGCGCGGCGCCATGGTCACCATCGCCCTCAAGCGCGTGGAGAACCCGCTCGAGTTCGGCGTCGTCGTGGTGAACGAAGAGGGCCGCATCGAGCGGTTCCTCGAGAAGCCCACCTGGGGTCAGGTCTTCAGCGACACGGTCAACACCGGCATCTACGTGCTCGAGCCCGAGGTGTTCGACCACATCCCGGCCGACACCAAGTTCGACTTCAGCCAGGAGCTGTTCCCCAAGCTGTTCGAGATGGGGGCGCCGCTCTACGGCTACGTCGCCGAGGGCTACTGGCAGGACATCGGCAGCCTGCCGCAGTACCTGGCCGCCAACCGCGACCTGCTGGACGGCAAGGTCCAGGCCGAGCTGCCGGGCATCGAGCTGCACAACCGCATCTTCCTCGGCGACGGCGTCAACCTCGACTCGCTCGAGAACATGAGGGGTCCGGCGTTCATCGGCAACTACGTCAAGATCGACCGCACGGCGTCCATCGGCGCCTACTCGGTGCTCGGCAGCAACGTCGTCGTCAAGGAGCACGCCGAGACGCGCAACAGCGTCATCGCCGCCAACACCTACGTCGGCGCCTCGGCCAAGGTCTTCGGCGCCATCATCGGCCGCAACTGCGACCTCAAGGCCGGCTCCACCTTCAGCGAGGGCGTCGCCGTCGGCGACGAGTCGCGTGATCGGCGAGCAGGCCTACATCGCGCCGGACGTCAAGATCTACCCCAACAAGACGGTCGAGGCCGGCGCCCAGATCAACAGCAGCATCATCTGGGAGTCGCGCGGCAGCGCGCAGCTGTTCGGCAAGGACGGCATCACCGGGCTCATCAACGTCGACATCACCGCGGAGCTGGCGCTCAAGATGGCGATGGCCTACGGCACGGTCCTCAAGAAGGGCGCCCGCGTGTGCACCAGCCGCGACGCCCACCCGGCGTCGCGGGTCATCAAGCGCGCCATCATCTCCGGGCTCAACTCGACCGGCGTCGTCGTGCGCGACCTGCGCGTCGCCAGCAGCGCCATCAACCGCTTCGAGGTCAAGAACGGCAACGCCCAGGGCGGCATCCACGTGCGCATCGCCAGCTGGGACCCGGAGATGATCCAGATCCAGCTGTTCGAGCCTCCGGGCATCAACCTCAGCGAGGCGCGTCAGAAGGACATCGAGAAGTACTACGGCCGCCAGGACTTCCGCCGCGCCTTCTACAGCGAGTTCGGCGAGATCCAGTTCCCGGACAGGGCCATGGAGACGTACGTGCGCGGTCTGCTCGGGTCCTGGGACGTGGACCGCATCCACAGTCGCGCCTACCGGCTCGTGATCGACTACTCGTACTCGCCGGCGTCGCTCACGCTGCCGTACCTCCTCGGCAACCTGGGCGCCGAGGTGCTCTCGGTGCGCGCCTTCAACGAGCAGCACCACGTCAGCATGGGCGCGGAGGAGCTCGGCGCCAACATCCAGGAGGTCCAGCGCCTCGTGCGCACCATGGAGGCCGATCTCGGGCTCGTCATCGGCCCGGGCGCCGAGCGCCTCTACATCGTCGACGACACGCGGCGCCGAGGTGCCGCTCGAGAAGGCGCTGCTGCTGTACGTCAAGCTCGTCGCGCAGCAGGCCTCGCGCGGCGAGAAGATCGTGCTGCCGCTCACCGTCACGCACCTCGCCGAGGCGCTCGCCGAGCCGTTCGGCGTCGAGGTCGTGCGCACCAAGGTCTCGCTGCCGGCGCTCGCGCAGGCGTCCACCGAGGACGGCGTGGTGTTCGCCGGCTCGCTGGGCGGCGGCTACATCTTCCCGCGCTTCCTGCCGGCGTTCGACGCCGTCATGAGCCTCGGCAAGCTGCTCGAGCTGCTCGCGCCGCAGGCGCGGCCGCTCAGCGAGCAGCTCACAGGAGATCCCCGTCAGCACGCTCGTCCACAAGACGGTGGCGTGCCCGTGGGCGCTCAAGGGCACCGTCATGCGCACGGCCACCGAGTACCTGCAGCGCGAGGCCGCGAGCAGCGACGCCGAGATCGGCCTGCTGGACGGCATCCAGCTGCGCCGCGACGGCGGCTGGGTCCAGCTGCTGCCCGACGCCGACGAGCCCGTCTTCCACGTGTACGCCGAGGGCGCCGACCGCCAGGAGTCCGAGCGGCTCGCCGAGGGCTTCCTCGAGGTCGTCCGCGGCGTCATCCGGGAGAACGCCGAGTAGGACGCGGGCGTGCGCGGCGGCGAAGCGCTGCCGGTACAATGGAACGGTATGGACGCACTCTCGCCCGGGGCCGGGCAAGCCGCACGCCGCCGCACGCCGAGGCCCGCTGCGCCGCCTCGGCGCCTGGTACCGACGCCACGTGTGGGCGGCGACCGCGCTGCTCATCGTCGATCGTCGCGGTCGCCGGCTTCGTCGCTGCTGCAGGCGTCCACGTGGAACCAGGCCGGCGACGGCGTGTCGGTCGCCGGCGTCCCCGTGGGGGGCCTCGACGAGGCCGCCGTGGCCGCCGCCGTCCGCGACCAGGTCGCGCCCAAGGTCTCGGCGGTCCGCCTCGAGACCGGCGGCGAGCAGCCGCTCGCGCTCACGCTCGACCAGCTCGGCATCACGCTCGACGCCGTCCGCGACTGCGCGGCAGGGCGCTCGCGGCCGGCCGCCGATCGACCTCCCGCTGCGGCCTGAGCGTGTGGCTGCCCGGCGGCGAGTCGCGCCGTTCCGCCGGTCGTGCGCGTCGACGCGCACCGCGTACAAGAAGGGCCTCGAGGCGGTGCGCGCCGAGGTCGACGTGCCGGCCAAGGACGCGCGCCTCAAGCTCGCCGGCGAGCAGCTCGGCGTCGTCCCCGCCCGGCAGGGGCGCGAGGTCGACGCCGTGGCGCTGGAGCGCGCCGTCCTCGCCGCCGTCGCCGCCGGGCATGGCTACGCCGGCCCGGTCCCGACCCGCGTGGTCCAGCCGGAGGTGAGCACCGTGGACGCCGAGGCGCGCGCCTCGGCCGCGGCCGCGTACCTCGCGCGGCCCATCACCCTGCGCTACCGCTCCAAGGAGGTCACGCTGACGCCGGAGCAGATGGCCGGCATGCTCTCCGTCAACAACGGCGGCGACGCCGACCAGTACCCGCTCACGTTCCACAACGACCACGCCGCCGAGGAACTGCACCGGCATCTTCGCCTTCGCCGAGACGCCGCCGGTGGACGCCACCGTCGAGGTCAACGACGACGGCACGGTGAACGTCACCGAGAGCAAGTCGGGGATGGTGCTCGACATGCCGGTGCTCATGGACGAGCTCGACGACGCCGCCACCGGCGGCGGGCTGCGCACGATCTTCGTCGCGCTCACGCCGGCGTTCCCCAAGCTCAGCACCGCCGACGTCGAGAGCATGGGCCTGTCGGCGCTGGGCTCGCAGTTCGTCACCTACTTCGACCCGCGCAACACCTCGCGCGCCAACAACATCGCCCTCGCCGCCAAGCTGGTCGACGGCTCCGTGGTCGAGCCGGGGGAGACGTTCTCGCTGAACGCGGCCATGGGGCCGCGCACGGCCAACCGCGGGTTCGACTACGCGCCGGTGATCGCCGCCGACAACGTGCTCCGCCAGGGGGTCGGCGGCGGCATCTGCCAGTACGCGACGACGCTCTTCAACGCCGTGTTCTTCGCCGGCCTGCCGGTGGTCGAGCGCCGGGCGCACTCCCTGTACATCTCGCACTATCCCGATCGGCCGCGACGCGACGGTGGCGTGGGGCAGCGTGGACTTCAAGTTCAGGAACGACACCGGCAAGAGCATCATGATCCGCAGCTGGATCGACGGCGGCGCGCTCACGGTGGCGCTGGTGGGCAAGACGGGGCGCGACCGTCGACTACAAGACCAGCGCCTTCTACGATATTCATAAGCCGGCGCACGGCAAGTCGGACCCGCGGGTGATCTACGACAGCGACCTCGGCCCGGGCGTGATCCGCTGGGAGAAGGGCATCGACGGCCGCAGCGTCAAGGTCGAGCGGACGGTGAAGGATGCCGACGGGCAAGGTGCTGTTCCGCGACACGTTCGTGTCGACCTACGAGCCGCTGGACTGGGTGAAGCGCGTCGGGACCTGACGCGCCGGCGGGGGAGAGCTGCCGCGCCGCCGGCCGCTGCCGCAGCGTCAGCCGGTCTTGGCGATGACCTGCTTGCAGACCACCTTGAGCGTCTCGAACACGCCCTGGCCGGTGACCGCGCTGCTCTCCGTCACCGGCGAGTCGGTGTGGTTGAGCAGCTCGTTGAGGTCCTCGACCGAGAAGACCTCGGTGAGGTCGCGCTTGTTCATCTGGATGACGAACCCGAGCTTGCTGAGGTCGTCGCCCTGGCCGAGCAGGTTGTCCCAGAGGTTGAGGTAGCTCTCGACGTTCTCGTCCAGGCGCGTGATCTGCGAGTCGGCGACGAAGATGACGCCGTCGACGCCCTGCAGCACGAGCTTGCGGCTGGCGTTGTAGTAGCTCTGGCCCGGCACCGTGTACAGGTGGAACCGGGTCTGCATGCCCTTGACCGTGCCCAGCGTGAGCGGCAGGAAGTCGAAGTAGAGCGTGCGCTCCTCCTCGGTGGCGATGCTCACCAGCTTGCCGCGGGCGTCGGGGTTGATCTTGCGGTGGATGTACTGGAGGTTGGTCGTCTTGCCGCAGAGCCCGCAGCCGTAGTAGACGATCTTGTAGTTGATCTCGCGCGCGGCGAAGTTGATCAGGGGCATAGGGCTGTCTCACATGTCCTTGAAGAGGTCGTCCATGGCGGTGCCGGCGGCCGCCTCGAAGTCGGCGTCCATCTCCGGCGTGTTCTCGTCCTCCGGCCCCTCGAAGATCTGCCGGAGCACCTCGATGGCGCGCTGCGTGTACAGGCGCACCTTGCCCACCTGCGTCTCGCGGCCGAAGGTGACGATGAGCAGCACCTGGTCGGTGACCTGCGAGACGTGCAGGTTGAGCGCCTTGCCCTCGTGGAAGAGCAGGGTGAACTCGTTCTCGTCGAGGATCTTGGCCAGCTGCTGGGTGGCGGCGAACGAGCTGGCGGCGAGCGAGGCCAGAGAGAGCGTCTCGGGGTGGTACTCGTCCGAGGCCGTGGTGATGGGCTGGCCGGAGGTGCTGATGAGCGCGAGGAAGCTGGACCCCGAGACCTCCTTGAGCTTCTGCAGGAGGTCGTCGCAGCGGTCCAGCTGACGATCGTTGATGACGAGTCCCTTGCGACGAGCCACGCACGCTCCTCCCGTAGACGCCCGCGGTGGCCGAAGTATATATCAGCGCCGCCGCGGGCCCGCGGCCGGCCGGCGCTGCACCCTGTATCGTCGCGTTCGCGGGAAAGCATGAGGGCAGGAGCGGCCTTCTCGACGGGCAGGAAGCCGGGCGGCGGCTGCGAAGCTGTCACAAGCATGGAAGGTGAAGCGAACGCATGAACGCACAGCGCGAGTCAGGCTCGGCATGGGCCTGAAGGGCGACCTCGGCGAACTGCCGCTGCCGGACCTCGTGCGAGATGACGTCGCGTGGGCGGCAAGACCGGCCGCCTCGTCCTCTTCGACGAGGAGGATGTCGTCGCCGGCGTGCTCATGTTCCGCGGCGGGCGGCTCGTGGGCGCCCACAGCGGCGAGCTGACGGCCGAGAAGGCGTTCTACGCGCTGCTCGGCCTCAAGACCGGCTCGTTCGACTTCGACCCCACGGCGGAGGTCGACGAGGGCGACGTCAACCTGTCGACGGAGTCGCTGCTCATCGAGGGCATGCGCCGGCTCGACGAGACGTACCGCCTGCGCCGGCGCCTGCCGGCGCCGGCCGTCGTGCGCTACGTCGGCGGCGGCTCCGAGGACCCCCTCGAGGTCCGCGTGCTCGGCTACCTCGGACCCGGCGCCCGCACCGTCGGCGACGTGGTCGAGGGCATCCTGGTGGGCGGCGACGCCGACGAGTACGACGCGCTCCACGCGCTGCGCCGGCTCGCGGCCAGCGGGACCGTGCGCGTCGAGCGCCCCCCGGCGGCCGGCGAAGCGGACCCGCAGGCCGGACGGCCACCTCAACCTGAGCTTGAACGTTGAGGCTGGGCCGTGTAGCATCGGCAATCCAGCCCTCTACGCACGGAGAGGAGTCGCGCCATGGATGACATCGTCGACCTGGTGTCCCGTTCGGACGACGACCTGCGCGCGCTCATCGCCGAACTCGAAGCCGAGGAGCGCGACATCTCCCGGCGCCGTCGCATCCTGCACGGCGAGCTCGACATCCTGCGCGCCGAACTGGTGATGCGCCTGCAGCACAAGCACGCCAAGGGCGAGTCCGTCATCTCGGCCGACGACGTCGCCGGCCTGTCGCGGATCCTCGCCGGCAACATGCCGACCTCCGGCGAGCCGGACTCGGGCGACGACCCGGCGGGCGACGAGGACGCGGAGAAGTAGCGTGTTCTGCCCCGAGTGCGGCATCCGCAACTCAGAGGGCGCCAGCTTCTGCGTCCGCTGCGGAGCGAGCCTGATCGCCGACCAGCCTGAGTCGGCCACCACCCTCAGCTACGTCCCGGGCGAGGAGGACGGCGAGACCCTGCCGTTCGCCGCCTGTGCGGACGACGCCTGCCTGGTGATCCGCACCGGAGGCGGCAGGGCGGGGGAGACCTACGTGCTCCGGGACCAGCGCATCGTCATCGGCAGGCATCCCGACGCGGACATCTTCCTCGACGACGTCACCGTCTCGCGCAACCACGCCGTGGTCGTGCGCGAGGGCGACGCCTGGGTGATCGTCGACGAGGGCAGCCTCAACGGCACCTTCATCAACCGCCGCCGCGGCGACCGCACGGTGCTCAGCGACGGCGACGAGATCCAGATCGGCAAGTACAAGCTCACGTTCCTCGCTCCGGCGGGGACCTGAGCGGCCAGGGGGGGATGTGTCCGAGACCGCGGAACTGCTGTTCGACGTCGGCGACGAGCGCCTGCTCACCATCGGTACGGTGGTCGAGCGTCTGCGCGCGGAGTTCCCAGACATCAGCGTGAGCAAGCTGCGCTACCTCGAGGAGCAGGGCCTGGTCACGCCACGGCGCACCAAGTCCGGCTACCGCCTGTACTCGCAGGACGACTTCTCCCGGCTCGTGCGCGTGCTCAGCATGCAGCGCGACGAGTACCTGCCGCTCAAGGTCATCCGCCGCGAGCTCGAGCGCAGCCCGGCAAGCCCGCTGCCGACGGCGCGGCAAGGCCTGCGCAAGACCGACCTGCTCAGCGTCGGGGAGGGCCGCGAGTACACCTCCGAGGAGGTCGTGCAGCTCACCGGCGCGGACATCGCCCTCATGGACGAACTCGAGGACTACGAGCTCATCCACGGCCGCCAGGTCAGCGGCGTCAAACGCTACTCGGAGACCGACGCCGGCATCGTGGCGGCCGCGGCGCAGCTGGCGCTGCTCGGCCTGCGCCCCAAGAACCTGCGCGTGATCAAGAGCGCCGTCGACCGCGAGATCGGCCTCATCGAGCAGGTGCTGCTGCCCGCCCTGCGCTCCAACCGTCCCGAGCGGCGCAGAGAGGGACTGGACCAGCTCGACGACATCGTCCAGTCCTCGGCCCAGCTTCGCCAGCTCCTGCTCGCGCGCGGCGTCCGCCGGCTCACCGGCGACTCGCGCTGAGGTAGTCCCCCCGTCACCCGCCGCGGCCCGGCCGCAGTCGCACCCGAAGGAGATCCGATGACAGACGCAGGCTTCGACCTCGCCGCCCACGTGCGCGACATCCCGGACTTCCCCAAGGAGGGCATCCTCTTCCGCGACATCATGCCGCTGCTGCAGGAGCCGCGCGCGCTGCGGGAGGCCGTCGACCGCCTCGTGGAGTACGGCACGGGCAAGCACGTCGACGTCGTCATGGGCGCGGAGGCGCGCGGGTTCATCCTCGGCGCCGCGGTGGCCTACGGCCTCGGCGCCGGCTTCGTCTGCGCGCGCAAGCCGGGCAAGCTGCCGCACGAGACCATCTCGGCCGAGTACGACCTCGAGTACGGCACCGACAAGCTCGAGGTCCACGCCGACGCCATCAAGCCCGGGCAGAACGTGCTCGTGCACGACGACCTCCTGGCCACCGGCGGCACGGCCAGGGCCAAGGTCGAGCTGGTCGAGAAGCTCGGCGGCAAGGTCGTCGGCGTCGCCTTCATCATCGAGCTCTCCGGCCTCGAGGGCCGCAAGAAGCTCGAGGGCTACGACGTCTTCAGCCTGATCACGTACTGATCCGGGAGGCGGGCGCCGTTCCGTGGATGCTCAGCCTCTCCGGCAACGTGAGCGCGATCAACCTGCTGGGCACCCACACCAGGCCGGCTACATGCGCGGCCATCAACAACGGCGCGATCATCCTCGCTGTCCACTAATTCAGTAGCAGACCTGTCGGTCGCCTGAGTCGACCGGCCGCCCGCTCTGACCGAGGGCCGCCTTGCTGAACGGCGAGGCGGCCCTCGGCGCGTCCGGTGGCAGATCACCGACGCTCGGCCCGACGAGCGAACAGACGTTCTGGTGCCCGCGATCCACGCACGCCTGGGCATGAGGGAGGCACGAGCAGGCAACGGGACGCGCCGGAGCGACGGTAGCGCCAGAGAGGTCGAGGAGCCGCGGCCTTGGCGAAGCCCACACGAAACAGCGACCGCCTCGAGTCGGCGTCGCGTCGATCGCGACGCCACCGAGAAGCCCTCGTCGTCGTCCAGGGAAGTCCGCGACCTGGTTCAGGGGTCACACATCGGGGAGGGAGAGTCCGGAGACCTGGCCGCACGAGGCGACGACGTGACTTCATCCCTAGCTTTACATAACGGAGATTATCGCGTGTTCTCTCTGAGGCCGACGGGCCAGTCTGACGGCGACTGCAGGGGTGGATCAGGCGGAAACGGCTACCAGCGCCGGCCCAGATACTGCGGCGACGAGGGCATCTCCCTCACGCACGCGCCCAGAAACTCGGTGATCGGCGGGCGCACGTCGGCGGACTGCAGCTGGAACTCGCTGAGGAAGCGCGCGTTGAGGACCTTGACGTCCTGCGGCTCGGGCAACGCCTCGGCCGGCGCCGAGATCTGGAATATCAGGTGGATCACGTGCTTCGCGTAGTCCGGCTCCGGCGAGATCGACTCGACGATCGCCACCAGGCGCTGGACGCCGACGCGCAGGCCGAGTTCCTCCTGGAGCTCGCGGCGCAGCGCGTCGGACAGGGTCTCGCCGAACTGCACGCCGCCGCCGGGCAGCAGCCAGTAGCGCTCGTCGCCTCTGCCCTGCTCTACCATCAAGATACTACCCTCGTGGACGAGCAGTCCTGCTACGCGAATAGTAGGCTTGTCGCCGGCCTCGGCGGAGTCGTCGGCGGTGGCCGGGTCGACGGCCGCCGGGGTGTCCCGTTCTGAGGTCGTGTCGGCCATGGTCACCTCTCCCCCGTTCCGCTGGAGCCGAAGCCGCGCTCGCCGCGATGGGTATCGTCGAGCGCGTCGGTCCGTACCAGTCTAACGTCAGTGAGCGGCAGGAACAGCAATTGCGCGATGCGGTCGCCGGGCGCGACGCTGAACGTGGCCTCGGTGTCCGTGTTCAGGAGGATGATGCGCACCTCGCCGCGGTACCCGGGGTCGATGAGCCCCGGAGCGTTGACGATGGAGATCCCGTGCCGGGCGGCGAGGCCGGAGCGCGGCAGCGTGAGGGCCGCCAGGTGGCGCGGAAGGCCCAGCGCGATGCCGGTGCCGACGACGGCGCGGGCGAGCGGCGGCAGCGCAGCCTCTTCCGCCGCGTAGAGGTCCCAGGCCGCGTCGTGCTCGTAGGCGCGCTCGGGGAGCCGCGCCGCAGGCGTGAGCAGGCGGACGGGGACGGGCAGGCCGGCGTCAGTCATCGTCGCCGGCCTCGTCGTCCTGGTCGACGGCGTCCGGTTCGACCTCATCGAGGATGTCCAGGTCGTCGAGGCCTGCGTCTGGCTCGTCGGGCATCTCCGGCTCGAGGCGGAAGCGCGCGTAGCGCCCGGCTTCGGCCGCGGGCAGCCGGGCCTCGAACACGACGCCGTCCGGCGTGTGCTCCTCGTGCACGTCGCTGGCGACGCCGCGCAGGCGGTGCATCTCGCCGGCTTCCGCGTAGGGGAACAGCAGCCGGACGGGGCGCAGGGCGCTGTCGAAGAAGCGCGCCAGGCGCGCCTCGAGGGCGTCGAGCCCCATATCGGCGCCGGCGGCGATGAACTCCGCCTCCGGATACAGGGCCTTGAGCCGCGTGAGCTTGCCCTCGTCGAGGCGGTCGATCTTGTTGAAGACCAGGATCCGGGGGGCCGTGCTGCCGATCATGTCGAGCACGTCGGCCACCGTCTTCTCGCGCACCCCGATCTCGGACGGGTCCAGGCTGGCGTCGGCGATCACCAGGACCACGTCGGCCAGCGTGGTCTCCTCGAGCGTGCTGGCGAAGGCGTCGACCAGCTGGTGGGGCAGCTTGCGGATGAAGCCCACGGTGTCGGTGACCACGTAGTCGCGGTCGTGGTAGCGGAAGCTGCGCGAGGTCGGGTCGAGTGTCTCGAACAGCCGGTCCCGCACCGAGACCTCGGCGTCGGTGAGCGCGTTGAGCAGCGTCGACTTGCCGGCGTTGGTGTAGCCGGCGAGCGCGATGAGCGGCACGCCGGCCCGCAGGCGCTTGGCGCGCTGGGTGCGGCGCGTGCGCGCCATCTGGTCGATGCGGTGGCGGAGCGTCTGGATGCGCTTGCGCACGACGCGCCGGTCGACCTCCATCTTGGTCTCGCCGGGGCCGCGCATGTCCACGCCGGCGCCGAGGCGGCTCATGACGAGGCCCTTGCCGCGCATGCGCGTGAGCTCGTACTCGAGCTGGGCGAGGTGCACCTGCATGGTGCCCTCCAGCGAGTGCGCGTGCTTGCTGAACACGGTGAGGATGAGCTCCGTGCGGTCGAGCACGTCGGCGTCGACCGCGTCCAGCACCGAGGCGACCTGCGCCGGCGTGAGGTCGTCCTCGCACACGGCCACGGTGGCGGCGTTCTCGCCGATCGCCGCCTTGAGCTCGTCCATCTTGCCCTTGCCCAGATAGGTGCGGGGGTTGGGCGAGTCCCTGTGCTGGATCACGTCGGCGACCCAGTCCATGTCCGCGGAGCGGAGCAGCTCCTTGATCTCGGCCAGCTGCTCGTCCTCGCCCGGCTGTCCGTGGCGGCCCGGCACGACGGCGAAGACGACGCTGCGCGGGCGGTCTGCCGTGGCGCCGGTGTCGGCGACCTTCTCAGCGCTCATGTGGCGTCCCTTCTGCGGCGCTTCGGCGGGCTAGAGACGTACGCGCTCCTCGATGCGGCGCACGGCCTCTTCGAGGCGGTCGTCCGGCAGCGTGAGCGACAGGCGCACGTAGCCCTCGCCGGACGGGCCGTAGGCGGCCCCTGGCGTGACGACGACGTCCGCCTGCTCCAGCACCTGCTGGGTGAAGCTCGCGGAGGTGTAGCCATCGGGCACGGGCACCCAGAGGTAGATGGTGCCCTTGGGAGGCTCGACGTGCATGCCGACCGCACGGAGCGCCTCGACGAGCAGGTCGCGGCGCCGCTTGTAGATGCGGCACATGTCGCGCACGCAGTCCTGCGAGCCGCTGAGCGCCGCGGCCGCGGCGCGCTGCACGGCGCCGAACATGCCCGAGTCCAGGTTGGTCTTGAGGCGCCAGTACGCGTCGACGACCTCGCGGTTGCCCACGATGGCGCCGGCGCGCCAGCCCGTCATGTTGTAGCTCTTGGAGAGGCTGAACATCTCGACGCCGACCTCGGAGGCTCCCGGCGTCGCCAGGAAGCTCGGCGCGACGTAGCCGTCGTAGGTGATGTCGGCGTAGGCGTTGTCGTGGACCACGACGATGTCGTTGGCCCGTGCGAAGGCGACGAGACGGGCGAAGAAGTCGTCCTCGATCACCGCGCCCGTGGGGTTGTTGGGGTAGCTCACGAAGATCATCTTCGCGCGCCGGACGGTCTCCGCCGGGATCGCCTCGAGGTCTGGCTGGAAGCCGAGCTCGGGGACCAGCGGGAGGTGCACGGCGACGCCGTCGGCCAGCTGCGGGCCGGTGACGTACACCGGGTACCCGGGGTCGGCGGCCAGGGCCACGTCGCCCGGGTCGAGCAGCACCTGGCAGATGTGCGCGATGCCCTCCTTGGCGCCCAGCAGCGGGACGATCTGGTCGGCCGGGTCGAGCGTGACGCCGAAGCGCGTCGCGTAGAACCCGGCCACGGCCTCACGGAAGCCCAGCTCGCCCTGGTTGCTCGGGTACTGGTGCGTCGCCGGGTCCGCGGCGCCCTCGGCGAGCGCCGCGACGATGTGCGGCGGCGTCGGCAGGTCGGGATCGCCGATCCCGAGGCTGATGACGTCGATGCCGGCGGCCTTGCGCTCGGCGATCTGGCGCTCGATGGCGGCGAACAGGTACGGGGGCAGCGTGCGAACGCGTTCTGCGATCCTCATGGTCCTCCGGAGGTGGGTCTTGGTGGCGGCGGTCCTACTCGAGATGGGCCAGGAACTCCAGCGAGAGGTCGCCGTGGTAGATCTCCTCGGCCGGCCCGTCATGAACACGCGCCAGTCAGGCCTGACGTCGACGACGAGCTTGCCGCCCGGCAGCTCCACGGTGACCGGGCTCGTGCACTGCCCGGTGCGCACGAGCGCGACCGCGGTGGCGGTGGCGCCGGTGCCGCAGGCGCGCGTCTCCCCCACGCCCCGCTCCCACACGCGCACCTTGGCGTCGTGCTCGCCGAGTACCTTCACGAACTCCACGTTGGCCTTGCGCGGGAAGTACTTGTGCTCCTCGATCACGGGGCCGATCTCGTGCAGCGGCACGAGCTCGAGCGGCCACGGCGACTGGATGATGGCGTGCGGGTTGCCGACGTCCACGAAGGTGAACGTGAAGCTGCGGCCGGCGGCGTTGAGAGACTCCTCGATGCAGTCGCCGTCGAAGCCGTCGAGCTTCTCGCCGCCGAAGCGGGCGATGCCCATGTCGACGGTGACCTCGAAGCCCTCGCCCAGCTTGGGGATGATCTCGCCGGCGCCGGTGTCGAGCACCACGGTGTCGCCGGTGATGGAGCCCTCCATCTTGAGCTTGCGGGCGACCATGCGCACGCCGTTGCCGCACATCTCGGCCTCGCTGCCGTCGGGATTGAAGATGCGCAGCGGGAAGCGGGCCTCGCCCGTCGGCTCGCCGATGAGCAGGATGCCGTCGGAGCCGATGCCGAGGTTGCGGTCGCAGAGCAGGCGCACCCGCTCGGGCGTGAGCTCGAACGGGAGCTGGTCCACGTGGAGGACGATGTAGTTGTTGCCGAGGCCCTGCCACTTGGAGAACTGGACCTTGCCGAGACCCTGCCACTGAGGCTGCACGAGTCATGACCCCCTGTGAGCGTACATGGCGCGGCGCTGTGCACCGCGGCGGAACGGGAATCCTACCACGAGCCGCCGCGGACGAGGCGGAGGACGTCGGCCGCGACGGCGGCGGGCGGGCGGCCGGAGGCCGGCACCCTGACGGCGTCCGGCAGCTTGCGCATCCAGGTGAGCTGGCGGCGCGCCAGGGCGCGCGTGCGCGCCTTCATGCGCGCCGCCGCCTCGGCGAGCGCGAGCTCGCCGTCGAGGACGGCGCAGAGCTCGCGCACGCCGATCGCCTGAGCGGCCGTGCGGGAGAAGGGCCCGGCCGCGCGCGCCGCCGCGACCTCCTCGAGCGCGCCGGCGGCCAGCATCTCGTCCACGCGCCGGTCGATGCGCGCGTTGAGCGCGGCGCGGTCGTCGCCGGGATCGAGCGCGACGAGCCGGTGCGCGTAGCGGCCGCCGGCGCTCCACAGCTCGTCCGTCTGCGGGCGTCCCGCGTCCCCGTCCTCGAGTGACTCGAGCGCGCGGACGACGCGCCGCCCGTTGTGCACGTCCACGCGCGCCGCCACGTCGGGCGCGCGGCGGCGCAGCTCGGCCACGAGCGCCTCGGGCTCGCGCTCCCAGCGCTCCTCGAGCGCGCGCCTGCGCGCCGCGTCCGGCGCCCCGCCGAAGGCGAGGTCGCCGAGCGACGGCGCGCAGATACAGGCCGGAGCCGCCCTCGACGATCACCGGCCGCCCGGCCGTCACGCAGGCCGTCGACCGACTTCGTGCGCCAGCGCGGCGTACTCGGCCACGGTGCACTCGTCCTGCGGCGACGCCCAGCCGGCGAGGTGGTACCGAGCGCGGGCGCGCGCGTCCGCGCCGGGCTGGTTGGTGACGATGGGCAGCCCGGCGTAGATCTGCATGGAGTCGGCGACGACGATGTCGGCGCCCAGCAGGCCGGCCAGCTCGAGCGCGACGTCGCTCTTGCCGAGGGCGGTGGCGCCGAAGAGCGCGACCACCGGCTGCGCGGGTCAGTCGCCCGCACTGGCGCAGGGCTGGTCCGCGTCGCCGAGGGGCCGGTCGCCCTGGCGGTACCGCGTGACCACGAACCGGCGCAGGTCGCAGTCCTGGCCCGGAGCGATGCCGGCCTTCTGGCAGGCGATGCTGACCTGGAGGTCGACGGTGTCGACGCCGTCCAGGGCCGGCAGCAGCACGCCGCGCCGTGGGCCCGCATCCGACGATGACGCCGTAGCGCTGCAGGGTCGAGATCGGAGAGCGTGCAGAGCTCGCTGGGGCTGAGCACGTCCACGGAGCACGTGAGCGCCTCGCACCTCGTCGGGTCGTCACCGGCGGGAAGCGCGGGTCGCGCAGGGCCGACGAGTGGGCGTTGCGGGCGATCTCCCGGCCCAGAGAACGCCTCCGCCGGCTCGAGCGTGCCGATGCAGCCGCGCAGTTCGCCGTGCTTCTTGAGTGTGACGAAGCACGCCGCACGACGCTCGTAGAAGCGGGTCTTCGGGCGGCTCAGGCGCACGGCCGCCGGCCACGTACGAGCGCACGCAGGCGAACGCGTAGTCGGCCGGGCCCTGCCCCTCTTCGCTCGCCTCGCTCATCCCACGGCGTCCGCCGCCACCGGCCGGGGCCCGAAGCGGGCGACCAGGTAGCCGACGCCGTAGGGCCCCTCGTAGCTGAGGATCTCGGGGTCGACCATGGCGTCGTCCCCGAGAAAGCCGCCGAGCGCGACGAAGCTGCGCAGGCCGCACTCGGCGGCCCCGTCCAGCAGCACGGGCTCGATGCGCGTGAGCGCCGGGAAGTCGCCGACGCCGAGCAGGGTGACGACCTCGTCGTCGAACAGCTTGCCGCGCGGGTCGTAGGGCGCCGGCGCCCCGTGGATGAGCGCGTGCGAGAGGTCGCCGGAGGCCAGGAACAGCGTGTCCCGCCCCAGCTCCTCGGCGCAGCGCCGCACCAGCTGGCCGAGGGTCCGGTGCTCGGCGTACGGGCCCGACGACCGAGAGGCTCACGATGCGGTTGGGGCGCAGGAAGCTCAGCGGAACGAGCACGCCCCAGTCGAGCACCTCGCCGTCGTCGGGGACGATGCGCAGCTTGCGGTTGTCCCCGGCCAGCGCCAGCAGCAGCTCGGCGAACTGGACGTCGTTGTCGTAGCTGAAGGCTGCGTCAGGGCAGCGGAAGCGGCCGAAGTCGCCGCGCAGGCGCGGCGCCGTCTTGACGGCGTGCGACGACCCGAAGTCGTCGGCGTGCGGAGAGATGACGACGATGGTGTCGGGGTCGCCGACGGACGCGGCGAGCCTCTCCATCGCGGTCACCGTAGAGGCGATCTTGTTTCGCGCAGTCCCGCCGACCTCGGGGATGAGCAGTGGAGGGTGAGGGCAGATGCAGCCTTGCATGACGATGCCTCCTGGTCGCCGGCTCAGACCGTCGTACCGCGCAGCGTGGTGGAGGTCGCTGCGGTGACCTCCACCGTCACTATAGCACCGGCCTCGACGGCGCCGGAGAGGTTGACGGTGACGTTCTGGCGCGTGCGGCCGCGGTGCAGCAGGCCGTCCCGGCTGGCGCCCTCCACGAGGACCTCGGCGCGCCGCCCGACCCAGGCCTGGCGGGAGGCGAGCGCCTGCTGCTGCGTGAGCGCGATCAGGCGCTCCACGCGCTCCCGGCGCACGTCGGGCGGCACCTGGCCCGGCAGGTCCGCGGCGGCGGTGCCCCGGCGCGGCGAGTAGACGAACGTGAACGCCGCGTCGAAGGCGGCCTCGCGCACGAGGTCGAGGGTCTGCTCGAAGTCCTCTTCCGTCTCCCCGGGGAACCCGGCGATGAGGTCGGTGGTGATGCTGACGTCGGGAACGGCCGCGCGGAGCGCCCGCACCCGTTCGAGGTACTGCGCGGACGTGTACCCGCGGCGCATGGCGGCGAGCACGCGGTCGGAGCCGGCCTGGGCCGGCAGGTGCACGTGCTCGCACACGCTCGGCAGTCCGGCGACGGCGGCGACGAGGTCGTCGCCGAGGTCCTTGGGGTGCGAGGTCATGAAGCGCAGGCGCTCGAGGCCGGGGACCGCGTCCAGGCGCGTGAGAAGCTCGGCGAAGCCGCGGCGCGCCCGCCTCTCCCCCGCGCTTCAGGTCGGCGCCGTACGCGTTCACGTTCTGGCCGAGCAGCGTGATCTCGCGGACCCCGTCCGCGACGAGCCGCTCGGCCTCCGCGACGAGCTCGTCGATCCCGCGGCTGCGCTCCGGGCCGCGCACGTACGGCACGATGCAGTAGGAGCAGAAGTTGGTGCAGCCGCTCATCACCTGCACCCAGGCCTGGAACGGCCGCTCGCGGCGCGCCGCCAGGCTGCCGCTGAAGGCCGGGCCGTCCTCGAAGAAGCCGGCGGGGCCGGCGTCCGCCGGCTCCACCGCCGCCTGCAGCAGCTCCGGCAGCCGGTGCAGGTTCTGCGGCCCCAGCGCGCCGTCCACGAAGGGGAAGCGCGCGAAGAAGCCGGCCTGCTCGGCCTGCGGCAGGCAGCCCGTCACCAGCACCACGCGCGCCGGGTCCTCGCGCTTGAGCCTCGCCGCCGTGCCCAGGTGGCCGGCGAGGCGGTCGTCGGCGCTCTTGCGCACGGTGCAGGTGTTGTAGACCAGCACGTCGGCGTCGTCGGGCTCGTCCGCGCGCTCCAGGCCTTCGGCCTCGAGCAGCGCGCGGATGCGCTCGGCGTCGTGCTCGTTCATCTGGCAGCCGAACGAGCGGAGGTAGTAGCGGCTCGTCATGACGCTCTCGTCGCGGTCCGCGAGCGGCGCGCTCGCGCCGCGCCGGTCACTTGGCGATGTCGACGGCGCGGCTCTCGCGGATGACGGTCACCCGGATCTGGCCCGGGTAGTCGAGCTGCTCCTCGATCTCGCGCGCGATCTCGTGCGCGAGGAGCGTGGTGGCGTCGTCGTCGATCTCGCCGGGCTTGACCATGACGCGCACCTCGCGGCCCGCCTGCATGGCGAAGCACTTCTCGACGCCCTTGTGGGCCTCGGCGATGTGCTCCAGCGACTCGAGCCGCTTGATGTAGTTCTCGAGCGACTCGCGGCGGGCGCCCGGGCGGGCGGCGCTGATGGCGTCGGCCGCCTGCACGAGCACGGCCTCCACGGTCTGCGGCTCGACGTCCTGGTGGTGCGCCTGGATGGCGTGGCACACGCTCTGCGACTCGCGGTACTTCTTGCAGAGCTGCTGCGAGATGTCGGCGTGCGAGCCGTCGACCTCGTGGTCGACGGCCTTGCCGATGTCGTGCAGCAGGCCGGCGCGCTTGGCGATCTTGACGTTCGCGCCGAGCTCGGCGGCCATGATGCCGGCCAGGTGAGCGACCTCGATGGAGTGGTTGAGCACGTTCTGGCCGTAGCTGGTGCGGTACTTCAGGCGCCCGAGGACCTTGACGAGCTCGGGCGCGACGCCGTGCACGTTGGTGTCGAAGCACGCCTGCCTCGCCGGCCTCTTCCATGGCGGCCTCGACCTCGGCCTTGGCCGCGGTGTAGGTCTCCTCGATGCGCGCCGGGTGGATGCGCCCGTCGGTGATGAGCTTGGTCAGCGTGAGGCGGGCGGTCTCGCGGCGCACGCCGTCGAAGCCGGAGAGCACCACGGCCTCGGGCGTGTCGTCGATGATGAAGTCGATGCCGGTGATGTTCTCGAGCGTGCGGATGTTGCGGCCCTCGCGCCCGATGATGCGGCCCTTCATGTCGTCCGACGGCAGGTTGACGACCGAGACGGTGGTCTCGGCGACGTGGTTGGCGGCGGTGCGCTGGATGCTGAGTGAGAGGATGTTGCGGGCGCGCCGGTCGGCCTCCCTGCGCGCCTCCTCCTCGATCTGCCGGACGAGCTTGGCCATCTCGTGGCGCGCCTCGTCCTCGGTCTGCTTGAGCAGCATCTCCTTGGCCTGCGCGGCGCTGAGGCCGGAGATGCGTTCGAGCTGGATCATCGCCTCGGCGTGCGCGTTGTTCAGCTCGTCCGACATGCGCTGGCTGTTGGCGTCGCGGTCGCGGATGGACTGCTCGCGGCGGTCCTGCTCCGCGCCCCGGGCGTCGATGGCCTCCTCGCGCTGCAGCTGGCGCTGCTCCGCCTTGGTGAGCTCCTCGCGCCGGTCGCGCAGCTCGGCCTCTACCTCGCTGCGGACGCGGTGCACCTCTTCCTTGGCCTCGAGGCGCGCCTCCTTGACGATGGTGTCCGCCTCGCGGCGCGAGTCCTTGAGGAGCTTCTCGGCCTCGCGCTCGGCCCCCGCCAGCTTGCTCGAGGCGAGGTTGCGGCGGATGAAGTACCCCACCGCGATGCCGACCGCCAGGCCCACAACGATGTACACGGCAATCATCATTCTCTCTATCCCTTCACAGGTCGCGCGGCACAAGAAAAGGCCGGGCAACGCGCCCGGCCTGTGCCACGCTCGCACGTGCACGACGATACGGTGGTCCAGCTGTGACTACGCCCAGGGGTCAGGACGACTGAAGGTTCGCAAAACCTCCCAAATCTCTCATCGTTGACCCCTGGTCGATCGGTTCAGCTTCATCGGCGCCTGAGCGCCGTCTGTATCGCCATGCAAGAGCGAGAAGTGGAATACACAAAGCACGCGCACACGTCGCGTCCTCGGATAGTACGTGACGCCGGCGCGTGGAGTCAATTCGCGCGCGGCGGCGCTTCTTCCACCCAGCGACGCACGGCGTCGTAGGCGACCGACGAGGAGAACCCTCGGCGCTGGAGCGCCTGGAAGGCGCGCCGGCGGGCCGCGTCCAGCGGCTGCTCCGGCGCGCCGCGGCGGCGCAGGACGGCGAGGGCGCGGTCGAGCTCGTCGCCGTCTCCCCCGCGCTCGGCGTCCGCGGCGCCGAGCGCCTCGTCGACGACCGCCGCGTCCACGCCCAGCTCGCGCAGCCCGCGGCGGATGCGCTCGGCGCCCCACGACTGGAGCCGACGCTTGTCGGCGACGTAGCTGCGCGCGAACGCGGCGTCGTCGAGGAACCCGTCGGCCGGCGAGCCGCTCGAGGGCGTCGTCGACGGCGTGTGCGTCGTGCTCCTTGGCCAGGAGCCGGCGGCGAAGCTCCTCGCGGCTCCTGGCGCGGTGGCCGAGCAGGCGGTAGGCGTCGCCCATGACGCGCTCGCCCGACGACGGCCGCGCGGATCTCGGCGACGTCGGCCTCGTCGAGCTCGCGGCCCTTGAACAGGCGCCAGCGAGCCACGAGAGACTCGCTGACGACGCACACGTACTCGTCGTCGACGTGCAGCGCCACTCCCCCGCGGCGGGCGGCGCGCAGGGCGGTGACGACCGGCACGACCAGCGACCGCAGGCGCTACAGCGAACCGGGTTCTACAGGCACACCGTTCATTAGGCCTGCAGGACCTCGCCGGTGACCGGGTCGACGCCTTCGGGCGCGGCGGCCGCGGCCTTGGCGGCGTCGGCCTTGGCGGTGGCGTCGGCGAGCGCCGCGTTGGCCTCCGGCAGCGCCGCGCTGGCCGGCAGGCCGGCCTTGGCACGGATCTGGACCTCGATGGCGTCGGCGATGTCGGGGTTCTCCGAGAGGAAGACCTTGGCGTTGGCCCTGCCCTGGCCGAGGCGCTCGTCGTTGTAGCTGAAGAACGCGCCGCTCTTGGCGACGACGTCGTAGAAGACGCCGAGGTCGAGCAGCGTGCCTTCGCGCGAGATGCCCTTGCCGTAGGTGATGTCGAACTCCGCCTGCTTGAACGGCGGGGCGACCTTGTTCTTGACGACCTTGACGCGGACGCGGTTGCCCACGGCCTCGGTGCCGTCCTTGAGCGTCTCGATGCGGCGGATGTCGAGCCGGATCGTGGCGTAGAACTTGAGCGCCTTGCCGCCGGTGGTGACCTCCGGGTTGCCGAACATGACGCCGATCTTCTCGCGCAGCTGGTTGGTGAAGGCGCAGATCGTGCCCGAGCGGCTGAGGCTGCCGTTGAGCTTGCGCAGCGCCTGGCTCATGAGCCGGGCCTGCAGGCCGACGAAGCTGTCGCCCATCTCGCCCTCGATCTCGGCCTTGGGCGTGAGCGCCGCCACCGAGTCGATGGCGACGATGTCGAGGGCGCCGCTGCGCACCAGCATCTCGGCGATCTCGAGGGCCTGCTCGCCGTAGTCCGGCTGCGAGACCAGCAGGTTGTCGACGTCCACGCCGATGGCCTTGGCGTAGATGGGGTCCATGGCGTGCTCGGCGTCGATGAACGCCGCCTGGCCGCCGAGCTTCTGCGCCTGGGCGATGAGGTGGTAGACCATGGTCGTCTTGCCCGACGACTCCGGACCGAAGATCTCGATGATGCGGCCGCGCGGGATGCCGCCGACGCCGAGGGCGATGTCGAGGGCCAGCGAGCCCGTGGGGACGAACTGCATGTCGTCGCTCACGGGATGGTCGCCGAGACGCATGACGCTGCCCTTGCCGAACTGGCGGTCGATCTGGGTCATGGCGGCCTCGAGGGCTTTTTCTTTGTCCAAGGTAGCGCTCCTCTCTTGCTCAGGACGCGGGAAAGTCTGCTACGGGGGTGTGCACTGCACCGGCCCGCTCCAGGTGGCTACTATACAAGACCATCCGGACGACACCAAACCTGCCGATGTTCACGTTTTGCAGGGAAAACGGGTGACCGGGACGGCGGAATCTGGCCACCGTGACGTGGGGCAGCCAGGGCCGCTTCTCGGGCTCGTAGAGGCCTTCGGCCGCGAGCCCGGACGACACCTCGGCCTGCAGCCGGCGCAGGGCCCCCGACGGGTCGTCCAGCTCGAGCGCCACGACCCGCCGCTTGCCGTGCGCCGGCAGGAAGAGCGGCTCCTTGAGGCTGCACTCGGCGCGGCGCCAGCGCGACGTCGCCGAGCACGCGCGTGATGTCCGGCACGCGCGACGCGTCGAGAGTGCCGAGAAAGGCCAGGGTGAGGTGCAGCGCCGGCATCACGCGCAGCTCCTCGTGCGGAGCCAGCTCGTGGCGCTGCCACGCGGCGACGGCGCGCTCGACGTCCGCGGGCAGGTCGCAGGCGACGAACAGCCGCAGGCGCGCCGGCTTCGCCCGCGTCCCGGCGGTCATGCCGGCAGCGCCCGGCGCAGCAGGTGGAGCGCGGAGGTGGCGCTGAACGTGCGCACGCTGTCGCGGTCGCCCGGGAACCAGCCCCTGCGGACCTCGGTGCCGTCCGGACCGGCGCAGCCGAGGTACACGAGGCCGACGGGCTTCTCGGCGGTGCCGCCGTCCGGGCCGGCGACGCCGGTGACCGAGAGCGCGTAGTCGGCGCGCAGCGCCCCGCGCGCTCCCTCGGCCATCGCGGCGGCGACCTCCTCGGAGACCGCCCCGTACTGCGCCAGCATGCCGGGCGGCACGCCGCAGCAGGTCCATCTTCGCCTGGTCGCTGTAGCTGATCACGCCGCCGAGGAAGTAGTCGGAGCTGCCCGGCCGCGCGGTGATGCGCGAGCCGAGCAGTCCTCCCGTGCAGGATTCGGCGACGGCGAGCGTGAGCCCGCGGCCGCGGAGCTCCTCGGCGACGATGTCGTCCACCGTGCGGCCGTCGGTGGAGTAGACGGGCACGGCCGCCCTCCAGAGCTGCCACGAGCGCGTCGGCCTGCGCCTGTGCTCCGGCCTCGCGCCGGTGGCGGACGCGCACGACCACCTCTCCCCCGCCGACGTTGATCCCGAGCTCGACGCAGGTCGTGGGGCAGCGCGTCCAGCACCGGCCCGACCTGGAGTTCGCCGACGCCGAACACGCGCACCACGCGCACGGCCACGTCCGGGAAGAAGCCGTCGCGCTCGAGCGCGGCGGCCGTCTCGAGCCCACATCTGTTGAAATTCGTAGGGCACGCCGGGGTAGGCGAAGATGCGGGTCTGCCCGGCGCGCGCCGCGATGCCGGGCGCCACGCCGGCCGGCGGCACGGCGGTCGAGCCGGCCGGGAGCTTCGCCTGGCGCCGGGCCAGCGCGAACGTGTCCCGGAAGTCGAGGTGGCGGCGCTCCGCGACGGCGCGGGCGCGCTCCTCGACGAAGGCGAGCGCGTCCGCGTCTTCCTCGAGCGGGACGCTCGAGGACCTCCGCCAGGCACTCGGCGGTGAGGTCGTCGTGCGTGGTGCCGAGCCCGCCGCCGATCACCAGCAGGTCCGGGTCGCCGCCGAGCGCGTGCCGCAGGGCGGCGACGAGCCGCTCGCGGTCGTCGGCGACCGTCAGGAGTTCCGTGACCTTGACGCCGCGCCGGCTGAGGTCGTCGCAGACGAAGGCGCCGTTGGTGTCCCGGGTGCGCCCGTCCAGCAGTTCGTTGCCGCTGAGGACCACGGCGGCGCGCGGCGCTCCCGGAGGCATCAGCTGCTGGTGCCGGGCATGCGGATCACTCCGCGGGCGTTCATGAAGTAGCGCACGCCGCTGGCGAGCGTGACGATGACGACGACGATGGCCAGCGCCCACTGGATGGAGTCGGCCACGTCGGTGGAGACGTGGATGAACTCGGCGATGTCGGCCGTCGGGAAGAGCACGTACACGACGTAGACGATCTGCAGGACCGTCTTGAGCTTGCCGTACTTGTCGGCGGGGATGGAGACGCCCTGCGAGACGCCGATGATGCGCAGCACGCTCACGGCGATCTCGCGCCCGATGATGACCATGGCGACCCAGGCGGCCACCCGGTCCTGCGCCACGAGCGCGATGAGCGCGGCGGCGATGAGCAGCTTGTCGGCGAGAGGGTCGAGGAACTGCCCGAGCGTGGTGACCTGCTTGCTCCGCCGCGCCACGTACCCGTCGAGCTTGTCGGTGGCCGCCGCGAGGATGAAGACGGCGGCCGCGAGCAGGTCGCCGTAGGGCTGCGGGAGGCCCGAGAGGAGGATCACCAGGAACACCGGGACGAGCAGGATCCGCGCGATGGTGATGCTGTTGGCGAGGTTCAGCTGGCTGCTCACGTTCCCCCAGTCGCGGCGACGGCCTCCACATCATACCCGAGGGTGTCACGCGACGACGGCGGGGACGAGGTCGCCTCTGCGCACGCGGGCGCCCCGGAGGGTGGTGCGGCCGTCGACGTCGGGCGCCTGGAGGGCGAGGCGCCCGGTCGCGGCGCCGCCGGCGTGCGACGCGCCGCGCTCCACGAGGACGTCCGACCGTGGCGCCGGCGAGGCCCGACCAGAAGCGCTCGGCCTCGCGGTCGATCGCCTCGCCGAGGATGCGCGGCGCGCTCGAGGGCGAGCGCGTTGGGCACCGCGCCGGCCATGCCGCGCCGCGGCCGTGCCCTCCTGCTCGTCGTAGACGAAGACGCCGGCGACGGCCAGGCGGGCGTCGTGCACGAAGCCGACGAGCTCGTCGAACTCCGCGTCGGTCTCGCCGGGGAACCCGGCGATGAACGTGGAGCGGATCGCGGCGCCCGGCAGGACGGCGCGGATGCGGTCGAGCAGGGCCAGGTGTGCGGCGCCGTCGCCTGAGCGCCGCATGCGGCGCAGGACGGCGCCGGAGGCGTGCTGGAGGGGGACGTCCACGTAGGGCACGGCGTGCGCCGCAAGGGCCTCCAGAAGCCCGTCATCGATGCCGTCCGGCTGGAGGTAGAGGAGGCGCAGCCAGTCCGGGGCGGGCTCGAGCGCCGCCAGCTCGCCGAGCAGGCGGCTCATCCCGCCCCACCCGGGCTGCGCCCACCGCGACGTGTCCTGGCCGACGAGCACCAGCTCGCGCGCGCCGGCGGCCAGCGGCCGCGCGCGCCGTCCGCAGCACTTCCGCCGCCGCGACGGTCTCGTAGTCGCCCTTGATGAGCGGGATGGCGCAGAACGAGCAGCGCCGGTCGCAGCCGTCGGAGACCTTGACGTAGGCGCTGACGGGACGCAGCCGGCGCGGGACGGGCACCGCTGCGGGCGCCCTGCGTCCGTCGGCTGCGGCCTCTCCCCCGGTCTCCGCGAGCGCCGCCAGCAGCGGCGCCATGTCGAGGCCGCACCACAGGTCCACCTCGGGGACCTCGGCGGCGAGCTCTTCGCGGTAGCGCTCGACGAGGCAGCCGACGGCCGCGACGCGGCCACCGTGCGCGTGCGCGGCCTCCGCGGCGTCGAGCATGGCCTCGATCGACTCCTCCTTGGCCGCGTCGATGAAGCCGCAGGTGTTGACGACGACGACGTCGGCGCGGGCGGCCGCCGCGGGGCGGTGCCCCGCGGCGCGCAGCCGCGCCTCGAGCGCGTCGGAGTCGGCCTCGTTCTTGGGGCAGCCGAGCGTCTGGATGAAGAACGAGCTGCCCGTGAGGGGTCTCAGCGGTAGTTGACGAACTGGACCGGGATGCCCCAGTCCTCGTCGCGCAGCGCCCCCATGGCGGCCTGGAGCTCGTCCTTGCTGGCCGAGAACACGCGCAGGGTGTCGCCCTGGATCTGGACCTTGACCTTCTTGAAGCGCTGGCGGATGAGCTTGTTCATCGCCTTCGCCTTCTCGTCGGGGATGCCCTGGGCGATGGGAGCGCGCTGGCGGACGGTGCCGCCGAGGGCCTCCTCGACCTTGCCGTACTGGACGGCCTTGAGCGGCACCTTGCGGCGCACCAGCTTCTCCTCCAGCACGTCGACGACCTGCCTGAGCTTGCCCTCGTTGTCGGAGACGAGCACGAGGGCGTCGCCCTCGAGCGTGATCGCGCTGACGCTCTTCTTGAAGTCGTAGCGCGTCGCGATCTCCTTCTGCGCCATGTTGACGGCGTTGCGCACCTCGTTGAGGTCCGCCTTGGAGACCACGTCGAACGAGAATTCCTTGGCCATGCTCTACCCCTGTGTGTCGGGGCCCTGGACCACGCGCCCCTGGATGACCTCGACGGTCCACGGGCCGACGTCGCTCTTGAGCTTCGCCTTCTTGCCCGCCGCCTCGAGTCGCACGTTGGCGGGGGCGCCCAGGCTCATCCAGATGTCCTTGCCCTTGAACTTCTTCTTGTCGCCCTGCTTGAGCGTGCCCGAGAAGAGGACGACGCCGGTGCTGTTGTTGCGCCGGACCTCCATCCAGCAGTCGCCGCCCGACGGCCTCGACCTTGACGAGGTTCTTCTGCCAGGCCGGCACGCCGGTCGGGCTCGAGCGTCGGCTTGGGCGACTTGCTCGGCGACGGCGACGGGCTGCCGATGCCGAGGGCGCCGGGCTGGGTGGTGGGCTCGTCGGTTCCGTCGCCGCCGTTCATCATGCCCAGCGCGTAGATCGCCGCCAGGGCGATGAGACACACGATGGCGACGATGACGACGGTGTTGCGGCCGCGGTGGCTGTGCGGCTTGCCGATGACGGAGGAGCCCCCGAACGGCTCGTGGTGCTCCGCCGACGGCGCCATGGCGCGCGAGCGGAACTCGCCGATGATGACCTCGGGATCGAGGCCGAGGTAGGTGGCGTAGGTGCGAAGGAAGCCCTTGACGTAGGTGACGCCGGGCATGACGTCCCAGTCCTCGTTCTCCATGGCCTGGACGTACTTGACGCGGATCTTGATGTCCTCTTCGACCTGCTGCAGCGTGAGGTTGCGGCGGACGCGGGCCTCGCGCAGCGTGTTGCCGATCTCAAACACGGTGGATGCCGTTCTCCTCGCTCGCCGCTGGGGGTCTGGTCGCGGCGGTCACCCGAACGTACAGTCTAGTAACCGGGTGCGGCGAAGACAAACGAGCACCGAGGCTGGGACAGGCTCAGAGGTCGGCGGGCGCCGGCTCGGCCGCCGCAGGCGGCCCCTCCGGCGCCTCGGCGGCGTCGCCCGCAGGGTCAGGCTCGGTGACGGGCTCGTCCACCACGTCGCCGCTCAGGCGGGCGAGCGCCATCGGCAGGCCCGCCTCGTCGATGAGCACCGAGCGCGCCTTGCTGCCGTCGTACCCGGAGATGATGCCCATCTCCTCCATGATGTCGATGAGGCGGCCGGCGCGGGCGTAGCCGACGCGCAGGCGGCGCTGCAGCAGCGCGACGCTGGCGGCGCCGGTGTTCACCACGGTCTTGATGGCGTCGGCGAGGTACTCGTCGCCGCCCGCCGCCTGCTTGGACTGCTCCGCCTCCGGCCCGGCCGGGTTCTCGAGCAGTTCCTCGTGGTACTCGGGCTTGGCCTGGCGCTTCCAGTACTCCGTGACGAGCTTCATCTCGGCGCTCGTCACCAGCGCACCCTGCACGCGCAGGAGCTTGCTGCTGCCCATGGGGCTGAAGAGCATGTCGCCCATGCCCAGGAGGCTCTCGGCGCCGCCCTGGTCGAGGATGATGCGCGAGTCCGTCTGCGAGGCCACGGCGAAGGCGATGCGCGACGGGATGTTGGTCTTGATCATGCCCGTGACCACGTCGACCGACGGGCGCTGCGTGGCCACCACGAGGTGGATGCCGCAGCTGCGGCCCAGCTGGCCGAGGCGGATGATGGAGTCCTCGACCTCCGACGGCGCCACCATCATGAGGTCGGCCAGCTCGTCGATGATCACCATCGTGTACGGCATGGCGTCCTCGCCGGCGCGCGCCAGCTTCTTGTTGAGCGCGCGGATGTCCTGGCAGCCGTTGCGCGAGAGGACGTCGTAGCGGCGGTCCATCTCGCGGCAGATGTTGTCGAGCACGTAGGTGGCCTGCTTCATGTTGGTGACGACCGGCGCGAGCAGGTGCGGCACGCCGTTGAAGTTGCTGAGCTCGACCTTCTTGGGGTCGATCATGATCATGCGCACCTGGTCCGGCGTGGCGCGCAGCAGGATCGAGGTGATGAGCGCGTTGAGGCAGCCGCTCTTGCCGGAACCGGTGGTCCCGGCGATGAGCAGGTGGACCATCCGCAGCAGGTCGGCGAGGACGGCCTTGCCGGTGACGTCCTTGCCGAGCCAGAAGGCCATGGGCGAGGCGTGCTGCGGGAACAGGCCGTGGATGTCGCCGAGCGAGACGTAGCTCGCCTGGATGTTGGGCACCTCGACGCCGACGGCCGTCTTGCCCGGGATCGGCGCGAGCACGCGCACGTCGGTGGCCGCCAGGGCGTACTTGAGGTCGTCCTTGAGCCCGGCCACCTTGCTCACCTTGATGCCGGGCTCGAGCTGCAGCTCGTAGCGCGTGACGCGCGGGCCCGACACCGTGCCGATGACCTGCGACGGGATGTTGAAGCTCTGCAGCGTCGCCACGAGGCGCTCCGAGGTGCGGGCCACGGCGTCCGGGGACTCTCCGGCGGTCTGGGCCAGGCGTCGCAGGATGGCGGGATCGGGCAGAGCCCACTGGCGCCGCTCTGCCTCGGCGAAGGCGAGCGCCGCGCCGTACCTGCGTCCTCCCCCTTCTCCTCGGCCGCCGCGGCAGCGGCGGCGAGCGAGAGCTGCACGCCGTCGTCGGCGGCCGCGACCGGCTCCGGAGACGGCTCGTCGGGCAGCGGCGTGGGCTCGCCGAAGATGTCCGGCGCCTCGGAGGCGCCGTCGATGAGGTGCGGCGCGGCCGCCGGGGCCGGGCGCGAGAAGTCCAGGTCCGGTGTCGCCGCCGGCCTCACGGACGTGCGCATGAGGTCGCTCGCGTCGATGGTCGGCGACTCGTCGAGCTCGACGACCCGGGTGCCGGCCGCCTCCTTGCGGCGCGCGCCCATGGCCTCGGCCTGGCTGCGCGCGGCGCGGCCGGCCTTGGCGACGCCCTGCCTTGAGTGCGATGCCCACTGGCGCAGCGACGAGCCGGTCACCAGCAGGACGCCGGCGACGATCAGGGCGACGACCAGGACGTCGACGCCCACGCGGCCGATGAACGGGCTGAGGACGGCCCACTGGGCCTCGCCGAGCAAGCCCGCCGTGCGCGCTCATGTAGGCGTCGCGGAAGAGCGCGTCGGGGCGCTCGCCGCTGAAGATGCCGAAGGCGTCGGCCGCGGCGGCGAGCGCCACCCCGGCGACGATCAGCGCGACGCCCCAGCTCAGCCCGCGGCGCGGCCGGCTCTCCTGTCTGACGACGAGCAGGTAGGCGGCGAACCCGAGCAGCAGCGGCAGGACGAAGGCGAGGATGCCGACGCAGCCAGCGGGCGGCGTCGCCCAGCCAGCGGCCGAGCGACCCGCCGTCCCAGCCCAGGTACAGGACGAAGGCCAGGAACACGGCGACGGCGAGGCAGGCGATCGCGCCCAGCTCGCGGCGATGCCGCGAGCCCGGGGGCTTCGGGTCGGCCTTGGATGCCGCAGCGCCGGCGCGCGGTCGCGTCCGAGACGCGGCGCCCGTACGCCGGCGTGCCTGTTTCGGGCGTGCAGTCGCCATGAGCAGATGTTCGACGCCCGGGCGCGAATCCCTAGCGCCCGGGCCCGTCTCCCGCCCGCCGTCAGACCTCGACGACGACCGGCATGATGAGCGGCCGGCTCTTGGTGCGCCGGAAGACGAGCTCCGAGAGTCGCTGGGTGATGTCCTCCCGGATGAGGTGCTGCCCGGTGACGTGCTCGGCGCCGAGCTCGTCCATCAGCGTGTCGAGGGCCTCGCCGCACTCGTCGAGCACCTCCTGGAGGCGCACGTCGTCGTGCAGGAAGCCGCGCGCCACGAGCTCCGGCGGCGCCACCGAGGCGCCGCTCTGGGCGTCGACCGTGACCACCGCGATCAGGATGCCGTCGCCGGCCAGCTGCTGGCGGTCGCGCAGCACGAGGCCTTCCGGCGTCGCCGATCTCGGAGCCGTCGACGAACACCATGCCGGTCGCGCACCTTGTCGACGATCTCGCCGTTGTCGCCTCGATCTCGAGGACGTCGCCGTTCTCGAGGATGAAGATGTCCTCGTCGGACGATGCCCGACTGGCGGGCCAGCTCGGCGTGGAGGTGCTGCATGCGGTACTCGCCGTGGACCGGGACGAAGAACCGCGGGCGCGTGAGGTTGAGCATCATCTTGCAGGTCTTCCTGCGGCGGCGTGGCCGCTGACGTGGATGCCGCTGCGCTCGCCGTAGATCACCGTCGCGCCGACCTTGAGCAGGCGGTCGATGGTGGCCGTCACGCTGCGCTCGTTGCCGGGGATCGCCTTGGCGGAGATGACCACCGTGTCGCCCTCGTGCAGCTCCACCTGCGGGTGGTCGTTGAAGGCCATGCGCGTGAGCGCCGAGAGCGGCTCGCCCTGGCTGCCGGTCGAGAGGATGAGGATCTCCTCGGGCCGGTACTGGTCGATCTCCGTGAGCTTGATCATCGCGCCCTCGGGCACCTTGAGGTAGCCGAGGTTGCGGGCGATGTTGGCGTTCTTGACCATCGAGCGGCCCGAGACGGCGAACTTGCGCCCGTGCAGATGGGCGATGGTGATCGCCTGCTGGATGCGGTGGATGTGCGAGGCGAAGCTGGCCACGATGACGCGGCCCTCGGCCTCGGCGAAGATCCGGTGGAAGGCGTTGCTGACGGTGCTCTCCGAGGCGGTCGAGCCCGGAGCCTCGGCGTTGGTCGAGTCGCCGAGCAACGCGAGGACGCCCTTCTCGCCGAGCCGGGCGAAGGCGTCCACGTCGGTGATGCGCCCGTCGATCGGCGTGTGGTCGAAGCTGTAGTCGCCGGTGAGCACCACGGCGCCGAGGTCGGTGCCGAGCACGATCGACGAGCGAGTCGGGGATGCTGTGGCTGGTGGCGATGAAGGAGAGGTCGAACGGCCCGAGCTGCAAGCGCGACTTGTCGCTGACCTCGTTCAGCTCGACGCTCTTGAGCAGGCCGTGCTCCTCGAGCTTGGACTTGATGAGGGCGAGCGTGAAGCGGCTGCCGTAGACGGGCCGGTTGAGCCGCCTGAGCACGAACGGCAGCGCGCCCTGGTGGTCCTCGTGGCCGTGCGTGATCACGAAGGCGAGCACGTCCTCGCTGGCGCTCGAGCAGCCATCTGATGTCGGGGAGCACGAGGTCGATGCCGAGCATGTCCTCGCTGGGGAACTCGACGCCGCAGTCGAGCACCACGATCTTGCCGCGATACTCGATCGCGGTCATGTTCTTGCCGATCTCGCCGAGGCCCCCGAGGGGGATGATACGTACGGCGTCTTCAGTCATGGAAAGCCTCTCTTCGAGTGGCGGCTGCGGCTCATGAGCCGGTCAAACCGAGCCGTCTGAGCTCGGCGGCCACCACTTCAGTCTCTTCTGGTGTGGCGGGCACGAGCGGGAGGCGCAAGCCTCCGACCTCGTGCCCGAGCAGGTTCAGCGCCGCCTTGACCGGGATGGGGTTCGCGGTCACGAACAGCGCCTTGTAGAGCTCGTGCAGCGCGGCGTCTTCGGCCGCGGCGGCCTCGAGGTCGCCCTCCCGGCAGAGCCGGGCGACCTCGGCCATGCGCGGCCCGACGACGTGGCTGGCGACGCAGATGCCGCCGGCGCCGCCGCGCGCCATGACGTCGTAGAGCATGTCGTCGTTGCCGGCGTACACGGCCAGGTCGCTGAGCTCCATGAGCCGGTCGGTCTCGGCCAGGTCCGGATTGGCCTGCTTGACGGCGACGATGTTCTCGATCTCGCCCAGCTCGGCCAGCGCCTCGGGCGAGACGTTGATGACGCAGCGCCCCGGGATGTTGTAGACGATCACCGGCAGGCTCGTGGCCGCGGCGACGGCGCGGAAGTGCGCCAGCACGCCGCGCTCGGGCGGCTTGTTGTAGTAGGGCACGACGGCGAGGACGGCGTCCACGCCGCAGGCCTCGGCGGCGCTGCGTGAGCTCGACGCTGTGGCGCGTGTCGTTGGAGCCCGTGCCGGCGACGACGGTCGCCCGGCCGCCCACGGCTGCGCACGACCGTGCGGAACATCGCCAGCTTCTCGTCGTCGCTCAGCGTCGGCGACTCGCCGGTGGTGCCGGCGACGACCAGGCCGTCCGAGCCGTTGGCGAGCAGGAACTCGGCGAGCCGGGCGAGGCCGTCGTGGTCGACGGCCTCGGCGGCGTCGAACGGCGTCACCATCGCGGTGAGGATGGTCCCGAGGCTCTTCACGGAGCGGTGCCCCTCCGGCGCCCCGCTCGATAGCTGATGCGGCGGTCTGCTCCGTCGCCCCGCTCGAGGCCCGCCTTCGGTGGCCCTTCTACGGCGGCTGTTCACGTCGCTCCCCCTACAGACGGTCTGGTCACTCGGGTCCGGTCAGTCAAGCAGGTTCTCGAGGCCGACGACGGTGCCCTCCACGTCGCCGACGCGGCGCAGGGCAAGGAGCACGCCGCCCATGAACGAGCGCCGCGACAGCGAGTCGTGGCGCAGGGTGAGAAGCTCGTCCTCGCCGCCGAACACGACCTCCTGGTGCGCCACCGCGCCGGGCAGGCGCACGCTGTGGATGGTCACGCGGCCGTCGGCCACCAGGCCGCGTGAGGTCTGACCGGCGCCGGGCGGGGCCGCCAGGGCGGACCCCGGCGCCTCGGCCATCAGCCGGGCGGTGCGCAGCGACGTGCCCGACGGCGCGTCGATCTTGCCCTTCTCGTGTGTCTCGATGATCTCGGCGTGCTCGTAGTGGCGCGCCGCCTCGGCGGCGAACTTCATGAGCAGGACGGCGCCGAGGGCGAAGTTGGGGACGATGACCAGTCCTGCTCCGGAGGCTGCGGCCCTGGCCGAGAGATCCTCCACCTTGGCGTCGTCGAGCCCGGTGGCGCCGACCACGGTCGGTACGCCGGCGTCGAGCAGCACGGCGGCGTTCTCGTACACGGCGCCCGGGACGCTGAACTCCAGAGCGGCCGCCGGCGAGGTGAGCGCCAGCGCCGCGCCGACGTCCTTGAACCAGGGCACCTCTCCCCCGTCGCCCTTTCTGGGGTCGACGAGCGCGACGAGGCGCAGGTCGTCCTGCGCGGCGACGGTGGCCGCGCTCAGCGAGCCCATCTTGCCGGCCGCGCCGGTGACCAGGACGTCGATCATGACGCCCCCTCTTCTGGCGTACACAAGCGGGACAACGTAGACATACCGCTTATCGTTCCTCCAGGGCGAAGTCCTGGGTGACGGCCCGGAACGGCTCCGGTTGCGGGCCGATGCAGGCCGTCGACCACGTTCTCAGGGTCATAGTACCGCCGCACGGCGGCGATGACAGCGTCGTGGTCGACGGCGTCGATGCGCTCGAGCACCTCGTCCACGGTGAGGACGGGCTGCTCCAGCAGGACCGCGCGCCCGAGCGACTGCATGCGTGCGCCCGGGCTCTCCATGCTGAGCACCAGCTGCCCCTTGAGGTGGTTCTTGGCGCGCGCGATGGCGGTGTCGGTCATGTCGGCCTCGAGGTCGCGCAGGATGTCGAGGATGACACGCATGGCCTCCTCGACCGCCTCCTGCCGCGAGCCGAAGTACACGGCCGTGAGGCCGGCGTCGGCGTACAGCGAGGTGTACGAGTACACCGAGTAGGCGAGGCCGCGCTTCTCGCGCACCTCCTGGAAGAGGTGCGAGCTCCAGGAGCCGCCGAGGATCGTGTCGACGACGAAGACCGCGTAGCGGTCCGGGTCGCCGCGCCTGCGGGCCCGGACCGCCGAGGCACACGTGGTACTGCTCCGTGTCCTTCTGCGTGAACCGGGCCAGGTGACGGGTGTCCGGGACGCTGAGGTCCGCGCGGCGCACCGCGGCGCCCGGCTCGGGGCGGAAGTGGCGTCGCCACGAGCTCGCAGAGGTGGTCGTGGTCGACGCTGCCGCTGGCGGCGACGACGATGGCCGGGTTCACGTAGTGGGCGTCGTGGTAGTCGCGCACCGTGTCCAGGTCGAGCGCTGCCAGCGTCTCGTAGTGGCCGATGATGGGCCGCCCGAGCGGGTGCTCGCCGAAGACGACCTCGCTGAGGTCGTCGTGGATGAGCTCGGGCGGCGAATCCTCGTACATCGCCACCTCTTCGAGCACGACTTCGCGCTCCTGGTCGAGGTCGGCGAAGGTGGGGCGCGCGACCATCTCGGCGATGACCTCGAACGCCTTGTCGAGGTCCTCGTCCAGGAGCCGCGCGTTGACCAGCGTGTGCTCCTTGGAGGTCGACGCGTTGGGCTCGGCGCCCATGTCGTCGAAGATGTGCGCGATGTGCGGACGCCGAGTACTTCTCCGAGCCCTTGAAGATCAGGTGCTCGATGAAGTGCGAGATGCCGCCGAGTTCGACCGGCTCGAGCCGGGAGCCCGCGGCGATCCAGACCCCGAGGGCCACCGAGCGCACGGTGTCCATGCGCTCGGTGGCCACTCGCAGGCCGTTCTCCAGCGTTGACAGGCGGTAGGCCTCCGTGGCCCGCTCCCTGCTCCGCTTCTCTCTTCAGTCCGCCTCGGGCTTCGTGAGGAGCGTCAGCCCGATGCGGTTGCGCGCCTTGTCGATCTCGACGACCTCGACGGTCACCGTGTCGCCGCGCTTGACGACGTCCTCGACAGCCTTCACGCGCTCGCCCTTGGGGGCCAGACGCGAGATGTGGAGCAGTCCGTCGGTGCCCTTCTTGAGCTCGACGAAGGCGCCGAAGTCGGTGGTCTTGACGACGCGTCCGGTGAACACGTCGCCGACCTCGACCTCCTTGGTCATCGACTGGATGCGGTTCTTGACGCCTTCCGCAGCCTCCTCGTCGGGGGCGCAGATGAAGATCGTCCCGTCGTCCTGGATGTCGATGTCGGCGCTGAACTCCTCGGTCATGCCGCGGATGGTCTCGCCGCCCTTGCCGATCACGAGCCCGATCTGGTCGGGGTTGATCTGGATGGTGAAGATGCGCGGCGCCCACTGGCTGAGCTCGCCGCGCGGCTCGGCGATGGCCTCGGCCATCTTGCCGAGGATGAAGAGCCGCGCCTTGCGCGCCTGCTCGAGGGCCTCGGTGAGGATCTCGAAGGTCACGCCGGTGATCTTGATGTCCATCTGCAGGGCGGTGATGCCCTCGGCGGTGCCGGCGACCTTGAAGTCCATGTCGCCGAGGTGGTCTTCGACGCCGGCGATGTCGGTGAGCACGACGTAGTCGTCGCCCTCCTTGATGAGACCCATCGCGGTGCCGGCCACCGGGGCGCTGATCTGCACGCCGGCGTCCATGAGCGAGAGGGTCGAGCCGCAGACGCTGGCCATGGAGGACGAGCCGTTGCTCTCGAGGATCTCGGACACGATGCGGATCGTGTACGGGAACGAGATCTCGTCGGGAAGGACCGGCAGCAGGGCGCGCTCGGCGAGGGCGCCGTGGCCGATGTCGCGGCGCTTGGGGCCGCGCATGAAGCCGGTCTCGCCCACCGAGTACGGCGGGAAGTTGTAGTGGTGGATGTAGCGCTTCTTGTCCTCGATGCCGAGGCCGTCGATGCGCTGGAACTCGCCGGTGCCGCCCAGCGTGAGCAGGCTCATGGCCTGCGTCTCGCCGCGCGTGAAGAGGGCGCTGCCGTGCGTGCGCGGGATGATGCCCACCTCACACGCGATCGGCCGGATCTCGTCGGTGGCGCGGCCGTCGGGGCGGCGCTTCTCGACGGCGATGCGCCGGCGGATGATGTCCTTCTCCAGCTTGGCGACGGCGCGCTTGACCTGCACGGCGCGCTCGGCGTCGGTGTCCTCGCTGATGAGCTGGGCGTAGACCGCGGTCTTGACCTCGGCGGTCGCGTCCATGCGCTCCTTCTTGCCGGGCACCTGGGTGGCGGCGTCGAAGGCGGCGCCGAAGCCGTTGTGGACCTCGCCGAACACGCCTTCGTCGACCGTCCACTCGGGGAAGGCCCACTTGGGCTTGCCGACGAGCTTCTGCAGCTCGAGCTGGACGGCGACGAGCTTCTTGATCTCCTCGTGCGCCAGCTTGAGAGCCTCGACGACGACGCTCTCGGAGACCTGCTGGGCGCCGGCCTCGACCATGCACGATGGCGTCGGCGGTGCCGGTGACGACGAGGTCCATGTCGGACTCGTCCTGGAGCTCCTCGAGCGTGGGGTTCACGACCAGCTGGCCGTCGATGCGGCCGATGTGCACGGAGCCCACGGGGCCGCCGAACGGGATGTTGCTGATGGTGAGCGCCGCGGAGGCGCCGAGCGTCGCGAGCACGTCGTAGGACGTCTCGAAGTCGACGGACAGCGTCGTGGCCACGATGTGGACCTCGTTCATGAAGCCCTTGGGGAACAGCGGCCGGATGGGACGGTCGATCTGGCGGGCGGCCAGGATCGCCTTCTCACTCGGACGCGACTCGCGCTTGATGAAGCCGCCGGGGATCTTGCCGGCGGCGTAGTGCCGCTCTTCCACGTCGACGGTCAGGGGGAAGAAGTCCTGCCCCTCGCGCACGTCCTCACGCATGACGGCGCTGACGAGGACGACCGTGTCGCCACAGCGCACCAGCACGGCGCCATTGGCCTGCTTTGCGAGGCGGCCGGTCTCGAGGGTGATCGTCTGACCCCCGACTTCTACTTCAATCGTGTTCATTTCTTCCTTCGTCTCTCTCGACCCGGCGCCCCATTGCGCTCGGGTACTTCTCGTCGGCGTGGGTTGGCACGGGACGAATGTCAACGACGCGTCTGGCGTCGAAGGTGGTTACTTGCGGAGCTCGAGCTCCTTGACGAGCGCGCGATAGCGCTCGAGGTCGCGCGCCTGCAGGTAGTTGAGCAGGCGGCGACGCTGACCGACCATCTTGAGCAGGCCGCGCCTGCTGTGGTGGTCCTTCTTGTGGGTCTTGAGGTGCTCGGTGAGGGTCGTGATGCGCTCGGTGAGGAGCGCGATCTGCACCTCGGGGGAGCCAGTGTCGCCGTCGTGCTTGGCGTGCTTGGCGATGATCGTCTCTTTGGTGTCTTTGGTCATTGCCATTCTTTTCACCTCCCTCGTGGGAGCATCCGGGAACCCAGTCGCGGGTTGGCTGCCCGTGACCGAGAAGACGGTCGCGCTAGGGTAGCACAGCGGCAGACGGCGAGAAACCGTGCCGAGCTGGCGGTCAGCCGCGAGCGTCGAGGCCGACGGCGCCGAGCTCGGGGTCTTCGAGCGAGGCGGCCGCGGCGATGTCGAGCCGCATCTGCACGACGAGCGCGTCCACGGTCTCGAAGCGCCGCTCGTCGCGGATCTTGTGCAGGAAGTCGAGCCGGATCTCACGGTCGTAGATGTCCCCTGCGAAGTCCAGGAGAAACGCCTCCACGGTCACGTGCGTCGTCGGCTCTTCGCGGCTCTGGAAGGTCGGGTTGTGGCCGATGTTGACGGCCGTGCGGTACCACGCGCCGTCGACCAGGGCGCGCGCCGCGTACACGCCGCGCCCCGGGAAGATCGTGCCCGCCTCCACGTCGACGTTGGCGGTGGGCACGCCCAGGGTGCGGCCGCGCTTGTCGCCGTGCACGACGACGCCGCTCGCCGACGGCGGCCGGCCGAGGATCTCGCGCACCTCCTCGAGCTCGCCGTCGTGGAGCAGCCGGCGGATGCGCGTGGAGCTGATGGGCGAGCCGTGCTCGGTCACCAGCTCGCAGACCTCGACGTCGTAGCCGTTCGCGGCGCCGCAGGCGCGCAGCTGCGCCGCGTCGCCGGCGCCGCGCGCGCCGAAGTTGAAGTTCTCGCCGACCACCACGACCCTGGCCCGCAGCTCGTCGCGCAAGCGAGACCCTCGCAGAACTCGCCCGGGGTGAGCGCGGCGAGCTTCTCGTCGAACGGGAGCATGATGAGCTCGTCCGGCCCCAGCTCGGCGATGAGGCGCACCTTCTCGTCGTTGGAGGTCAGCAGGCGCGGCGTCCGGGCCGGGTCGATGACCGCCAGGGGTGGCGGTCGAACGTGACGACGGCGCTCGTGAGGCCCCGCTCAGCGGCCAGGCGAACGGCTCGGCCGATGACCATCCGGTGCCCGGCATGGACGCCGTCGAACGTGCCCAGCGCAAGCGCCCGCGGCCGCTGCGCCAGCGACGTGATGTCCGCGACGACCTGCATCAGACCTTGACGAGCAGCTTGAGGGCGTTGCCCTCCTCGGCCGGCCCGTAGATGGCGATGAGCTCGCCGCGGAACGTGAGGCGCACGGGCTCCTGCGGCCCGCCGGGCAGGCGGGCGCCGTTGCGCACCGCCGTGACCTGGGCGGCCGAGAGCTCGACGCCGGGCATGAACTGGAGCGCCACGGCCGGCGGGATGAGGCCGGGGATGTGCTCGTCGCCGGCCTCCCGCCCCTCGATGGCCTCCTCGAACTCGGCCAGCGTCTGCGCCTCGTCGAGGCGCAGGTCGCCGACCGCGGTGCGCGAGAGCTGCTCGAGGTGCGCGCCGGCGCCGACGGCCTCGCCGAGGTCGATGGCCAGCTGGCGCACGTACGTGCCCTTGGAGCAGGCGATGCGGCAGCGCATGGTCTGCGCCGCCTCGTCGAACTCGAGGACGTCGATGGCCTCGATCTCGACCTCCTTGACCGGCGTCTCGACGACCTCGCCGCGGTGCGCCTTCTTGTACAGCCGCTCGCCGTCGACCTTGACGGCCGACGTCATGGGCACGCTCTGCATGATGCGGCCGAGGAAGCTCGGGATCGCCTCGTCCACGGCGGCGCGCGTGGTGGTCTCCCCGGTCTCCGTGAGCTCGCCGGTGAGGTCGCCGGTGTCCGAGCGCACGCCGAACCGCACGGTGCACTCGTATTCCTTGGGCAGGTCCACGAAGAAGCGGGCGAGCTTGGTCGCCCGGCCGGCCAGCACGACGAGCAGGCCGGTCGCGAACGGGTCGAGGGTCCCCGCATGGCCCACCTTCTTGACGTTCGGGCGCAGGTTGCGGCGCACGCGGGCGACGACGTCGTGGGACGTGAAGCCCTCCGGCTTGTCGATCAGGAGGACGCCGTCGAGAGGCGCCTTTCGAGTTCGGAACTGAGCCACGCGATCACCTCCTCAGGACTGTCGTCGCTGGAGAACCCCGCAGCGAGCTTGTGGCCGCCCCCGCCCTGCAGGGCGGCGATGGCGCTGACGTCGATGGTCTCCGAGCGCAGGCTGACGCGCACGCGCTGCGCCGCCCGTCTGTTCCTTGACGAGGGCGGCCGACCTCGACGCCGTCGACGCCGCGCAGGCTGTCGACGATGCCGTCGGTCTCCTCGGGCCCCGCGCCGGTCGCAGCGAAGTCCTCCGTGCGTGACGCAGGCGAGCAGCGCGCGCCCGCCGGCGACGGCCGTGGCCCCGGCGACGGCGCGCGCCCAGAGCCGCAGCGACGCCTGCGAGCGGCTCTCGTAGAGCAGCGCGTACATGCCGGTGACGTCGACCCCGAGCTCGACGAGCCAGGCCGCCGTGCGGAACGTGGACGGCGCCGTGCTGTCGTGGTGGAAGTGGCCGGTGTCGAACGAGATGCCCGCGTACAGGGCCGCGGCCGCCTGCGGCGAGAACGTGCAGCCCGAGCGCGCGGGCGATGTCGCAGACGAGCTCGCTGGTGCTGCTCGCGGCGCCGCGCACGAACGCCAGCTCGCCGTAGCGCGGGTTGTCGTGATGGTGGTCGATGTTGACGGCGACGTCTCCCCAGCTGGGCAGCGCCAGGCGGTCCGGATTCCCCGAGTCGAGCGCGTAGAGCGCGGCGTCCGCCGGCGGCGCGCCGCGGCGCACGCGCCCGGCGGGCAGCAGGACGTCGCCGAGGGGCAGGAGCTCGTCCTCCGAGACGTACAGATCCGCCGGGACGCCGAGCTGCGCGAAGAGGTCGAGCATGCCGGCCGCCGCGCCGAGCGCGTCGGAGTCCGGCTTCTCGTGGACGGCGAGCGCGACGCGCTGCTCGCCGCGCATGCGCCGGCACAACGCGTCGAGGTCGGCGGCGAGCGGCTTCACGCCTCGTCCTCGCCGGCGTCCGCTTCGTCCGCGGTCACGCCTCCGCCGTCCGCTTCGTCCGTGACGGCCTTCGGCTCCTCACCGGGCACGAGGATCTCGTGCGCCTCTTCGCCCAGGACCTCGGCCTCGCGCTTGAGCGCGCGCTCGATGCGCAGGGCGTTGTCCAGTGTGTCGTCGTAGAAGAACTGCAGCTGCGGCGTGCGCTTCATGTGCAGCGATGCGTTGATCTTGGCCTGCAGGAAGCCGCGCGACTTCTCCAGCGCCTTCATGGTCAGGTCGCGCTCCGTCTGGCCGCCGAGCACGCTCACGAAGACCTTGGCGTGCCGCAGGTCCGGAGTGGTCTCGACGCCCGTCACGGTCACGAACCCGATGCGCGGGTCCTTGAGCCCCTGCCGCGGTGATGACCGAGGAGAGCGTCTCCTTGATGCTTTCGTTGACCTTTAGGAGTCGAAGTCCCATACCGTGTCCACCGGGTCGGCTGTCTTGAGCAGCACGCGCGCGACCTCGAAGGCCTGCGCGTGCAGATAGCGGTCGATGTCGTCGAGGCGCTCGCGCGTCTGCTGGAGCGAAGAGGCGGCGATCACCACGAGCACCCTCGCCCGCTGCCACGCATCCTGCAGTCCTACCTCGCTGAACGAGGCGCGAAACCGGGACTGCAGGACGTCACGCAGCGAGGCGAGCGGCGCGCGCTTGTCCTTCAGCGTCCGGGCCTCCGGGAAGTGCAGCTCCGCGAGATATGACGCCGACGCAGGCGTCAGGCCTCACGGGCGACTTCTCTGGTCTCGTACGCCTCCAGCACGTCCCCTTCTTTGAGGTCGTTGAAGCCGTCGACCAGGATGCCGCATTCGAAGCCTTCCAGGACCTCGCGCGCGTCTTCGGCGAAGCGCTTGAGCGAGCCCATCTTGCCGTCGTAGGCCACCACGTCGTTGCGCAGCACGCGCACGTTCGCGTTGCGCACGATCTTGCCGTGCGTGACCATGCAGCCGGCGATGGTGCCGAGCTTGGACGCCTTGAACGTGGTGCGCACCTCGGCCTGACCGAGCACGACCTCTTCGATGGTCGGCTTGAGCATGCCGACCAGCGCGGCCGTGATGTCCTCGGTGACCTTGTAGATGACGCGGTAGGTGCGGATGTCCACGCCTTCGGTCTCGGCGAGAGCCGTCGCCTGCGGGCTCGGGCGCACGTTGAAGCCGATGATGATGGCCGTGGACGCGCTGGCCAGCATGACGTCGGACTCGTTCACGCCGCCGACGCCGGAGTGGATGATGCGCACCTTGACCTCGGGGTGCTGGATCTTGAGCAGAGCGTCGCTGAGCGCCTCGAGGCTGCCCTGGACGTCGGCCTTGACCACGAGGTTGAGGTCGAGCACCTTGCCGGCGGCGATGCGCGCGAAGACGTCGTCGAGCGTGAGCGCGTGCTGCTTGGCGAGCGCCTCGGTCTTCAGCCGGTTGGCGCGCTTCTGGCCGAGCGTGCGCGCGGCGCGCTCGTCCTTGACGACGCGGCAGAACTCGCCGGCGACCGGCAGCTCGTCGAAGCCGATGATCTCGACCGGCGTCGACGGACCGCCCGCCTTGAGCGGCTCGCCGCGGAAGTCGCGCATGGCGCGCACCTTGCCGCTGGCCTCGCCGGCGACGATGGCGTCGCCGACCCGGATGGTGCCGCGGCTGATGAGCATGGTCGCGACGACGCCGCGGCCCGGGTCGACGCGTGGACTCGATGATGAACCCGCTGGCCGGAGCGTCCGGGTTGGCCTTGAGGTCGCCGACCTCGGCCACCAGCAGGAGCATGTCGAGGAAGTTGTCGAGGCCGATGCGCTTCTTGGCGCTGGCCTCGACGAACACGTTGTCTCCGCCCCAGTCCTCGGGCACGATGCCGTGCTCGGCGAGCTGCTGCTTGATGCGCTCGATGTTGGCGTCGGGCTTGTCGATCTTGTTGACGACGATCACGATCGGCACGCCGGCCGCCTTGGCGTGGTCGATGGCCTCCACGGTCTGCGGCATGACGCCGTCGTCGGCGGCCACCACGATGGCGGCGATGTCGGTGACCTTGGCGCCGCGCGCCCGCATGGCGGTGAACGCGGCGTGGCCGGGCGTGTCGATGAAGGTGATGAGCTGGCCGTTGTGCTTCACCTGGTAGGCGCCGATGTGCTGCGTGATGCCGCCGGCCTCGCCGGCTGCGACGGCGGTGTCGCGGATGGCGTCGAGCAGGCTCGTCTTGCCGTGGTCGACGTGACCCATGACGGTGATGACCGGAGCCCGCGGCTTGAGGTCCTCGGGATCGTCCACGGCCTCCTTCTCGAGCTCGGCCTCCTCGTCGGCCGCGTGGGTGATCTCCACCTCGCGGCCGAAGTCGGTGGCGAGGACCTCGATGGCCTCGTCGCTCAGCGTCTGCGTGATGGTGACCATCTCGCCGTAGCCCATGAGGGCCTTGATGATGTCCGAGGTCATGATGCCGAGCAGCTGGGAGATGTCCTTGACCGTGGAGCCCGAGGGGACCTTGACCAGCCCGGTCGGCACGACGGGAGCGGTCTGCTGCTCCTCGCGGTCGCGACCGCGGCCGCGGCCACGGCCACGACGCCGGTCGCCCGGGCCGCCGCCACGCCGGGACGCGCCGGCGTCGATGATGACGCGGCGCTTCTTGCCGGCCGTCCCGCCGCCGGAGCGCCGGCGTACCGCTCCGCCCGCCGGCGCCGCGTAGGCCTTCTCGATCGCTTCGTCGTCGACGTTGACCTCACCGTCGACGACCTCGATGCCCGCCTTCTTGAGGTGGGCGAGCACATCGTCGACGCTGGTCTTTCTCTGAGTCGCGATGTCCGACACTTTACGTTTCGCCATTCACCTCACCGCCTTTCGTCGTCCCCCGGCCGCGCGAAGAGCGCACGCACCGCGGGATCGAGAGTCACCGGGCCGCGGAAGGCGCGCGCGAACGCGCGCTTCTTCTCCGCGGCCTCGAGACAGTTCTCTTCTGGACACAGATAGGCGCTCCTGCCCGGTGCTCCCGGTCGCGCCCTGACGACTCGCCCGTGCGCGGCCACGAGCCGCACGAGCTCGTCCTGGCCGCGCCTGCGGCGACAGCCGACGCACGTTCTCTCCGGCGTCGCCACGGCGATCACTCCTCGCCCGCCTCCGCCGTCGGGGCTGCCTCCGGCTGCCGCGGCGGTCTCGGCCGGAGCGGCCGGCACGTAGTCGGCGTGGATGCTGCAGTACCGCGATCCGGGCTCCGCCTGGTTGGGGCAGCGCTTGCCGGTGCGCATGATCGCCATGCACTGGCCGTCGACGCCTTCTTCGTCGCCGAACTCGAGGCTGTTCTCGGCCTCGGCCATCTGCTGCTGGCTCTTGATGTCGATGCGCCAGCCGGTGAGCTTGCTCGCCAGGCGCGCGTTCTGGCCTTCCTTGCCGATGGCCAGCGACAGCTGGTCGTCGGGGACGATGATCGTCGCCGTCTTCTCCTCGTCGTCGACGATGACCTCACGCACGCGAGCGGGCGAGAGCGCCTTGGCGACGAAGCGCGCCGCGTCTTCGTTGTACGGGATGATGTCGATGCGCTCGCCGCGCAGTTCGCTGACCACCATGCGCACGCGCGAGCCGCGCGGGCCTACACAGGCGCCGACCGGGTCGACGCCGTCGGCGTGCGAGATGACGGCGATCTTGCAGCGGCCGGGGACGGGCTTGCCGTCGCGGCCGCGGTAGCCGGTCTCGCGGGCCACCTGGCGGATCTCGACGAGTCCGTCGGCGATCTCGGGCACCTCGAGCTCGAACAGCTTGCGCACGAGCTCCTCGCTGCGCCGCGAGAGCTTGACCTGCGGCCCCTTGGCCGACTCCTCCACGCGCATGATGACGGCCTTGATGCGCGCGCCGTGCTCGTAGTGCTCGGTCTCGATCTGCTCGCCGCGCGGCAGCTCGGCCTCGACGCGGCCCAGCTCGACCAGCGTGTTGTGACGCGGGTCGCTCTGCTGGACGATGCCGGTGACGAGCTCGCCGACGCGGTCGATGTACTCCTCGTACATGAGGTCGCGCTCGGCCTCGCGGATGCGCTGCAGGATGACCTGCTTGGCGGTCATGGCGGCGATGCGCCCGAAGTCGTCCGGCGTGACCTCGATGCGCTCGACCTCGCTCATGTCGACGCCGCTGAGGTCGAGCCCGACCTCTTCCCCGGTCTCCTCGTCGAGCACCTTGAGGGACTCGGTGTCGATGTGGTCCGGGAAGATGAGCTCGAACACCCGCATGTCGCCGGTCTCGGTGTCGATCTCCACCGCGGCGTACTCGGCCGCGTCCGGCGACTTCTTGTAGGCGGACAGCAGCGCGTCCTCGAGAGCCTCGACAAGAGCCTCGAAGGCTATGCCCTTCTCGCTCTCGATCTGGCGCAGAGCCTCGATGATCTCTCTACTCACGATGGCCTCCGTCGGTTTCATGGTTGTAGACCACGTGCGCCTTTCCGAGGGCTTCGAGCGGCAGCGTAGCGCTGCCGCCGCCCTCGAGGGTGAGGGTGATCGACTGGTCGTCGGCCGCCGCCAGGACGCCGCGGATAGTTGCGGCGGCCTTCGATGGGCCGCGCCGTCTGCACGGCGATCTCGCGGCCCAGCTGCGCGGCGAAGTGCTCCGGCTTGCGCAGCCGCCGGTCGAGTCCCGGTGAGGAGACCTCGAGCGCATAGCGCTCGCGCAACTCCTCGAGCGCCTGGCTGACCGCCGCACACAGGTCGATGTCGACCCCGCCCGGACGGTCGATGAACAGCGTCAGGATCGGCGGCTGCCCGCGGACCTCGAAGTCGACCAGTTCGACGTCGGGGAACGATCCCGCGAGCCCAGCTTCGATCTCAGCTTCCAGTTGCTCTCTCTTCTCCCTCATTACGACTCCTTACACGAGAAAAGTCGGTTGCCACCGACTTTCACGCAGAGAGCCCGCTCGTGGTGTGTTGTCCTGCCCGATAAGTATAGCACCGGCTTCTCGAGGCGTACAAGGCGGCCCGGAGGCCCGCTCGCAGGCTCACGCCGCGAGCGTTTCTGCCGATAGTGGGAGGGACAAGGCAGACCCGGCGAGAGGCAGGCGATGGGAGAGTACACCACGTTCGAGTGCCGCCAGTGCGGCTACCAGGCCGAGCGGATCCGCTGGGGCGTCAGCGTGTACGACCCGCGCCAGCGCTTCATGCCGGGCTACTGCGTGGAGTGCGGCACCATCGTCGAGGTCGACATGACCGGCGCCGACATCCACGTGGACGAGTTCCGCTGCGTGGTCTGCGGCAGCGAGCTCTTCTTCCTCGAGAAGGCCGCCTCGTACACCTGCCCCAAGTGCAAGGCGCACGACATGGCGCTGCACCAGGGAGAGTACTGGTAAGAGGACCGGCCCGCTCCGGGCGCTGATCGCTACTTGGTGATGACGCACCGGGCTGCCCGCCGGCACGAGCCTGCTCACCGCCAGCACGTCCTTGTCGTGCATGCGCACGCAGCCGTGGCTGATCGCCTTGCCGATGAGCTACGTCCTCGTTGGTGCCGTGGATCGCCACCGGTCCGCCCTGCGCCCAGTACGCCAGCTTGGGCTGGAACGCGCTGATGCCGATGGCGAGCACCCCGTAGGCGCCGTCCGGGCGCCGGCGGGCTTGAGCTTCTGGTTGATGAAGAAGAAGCCCGTCGGCGTGCTCAGGCCCGGCCTGCCGACCGCGACCGGGTACGTGTCGACGAGCGCGCCGCGCCGGTAGACGCTGAGCTTGCGCTCGGAGAGGTCGATGGCGATCTTGGCCGAGGTCGTGTAGAAGGCGAGCTTGCCCTCCGGGACCCAGCCCGCGGCTCTCGTTGGGCCGCATCGCCAGCCAGACCTTGTACCAGACGCGCCCGCCGACCTCTTTCGTCCTGTCGACGAGCACGAGCGTCGGGTAGCCGTTCTGGTTCACCTTCCCGAGCTGCGTCTTGACCGGCGCCGACGTGCTCGGCTCGCGTGTACACGGTGACCGGCGCCACGCGCCTTGCCGACCGTCCAGCGCTCGTACTGCGGCTCGGCGGCGCTGCGTCGGCCGCCGGCGTCGGCCTGACGACCGGCGCGAGCACCTGGCTCGCGCCCGACCCCTGCGCCCGGGCGCGCACGGCGGCGTAGCCGCCCAGGGCGACCGCGAGGAGCACGGCGAGGCCGGCGACGAGGACGACGATGTCACGGGTGCGGGGGTTCATCACGACCTAGGATAGACAACGCGTTCGGACAGGTACAAACGGGCATGTGGTCGATTCCCTCCGGGGGCGTACACTAGTCGCATAGGAGCACGCGAGCGAAAGGAGCGTCGGTTGATCGCCGTCATCGTCCTCATCGTCATCGTGGTCGTGATCGTGGCCATTCTGGCGGGCATGTACAACAGCCTGGTGAAGCGCCGCAATCAGGTGGACAACTCGTGGAGCCAGATCGACGTGCAGCTCAAGCGCCGCCACGACCTCATCCCCAACCTGGTCGAGGCGGTCAAGGACTACATGTCGTACGAGCAGGAGACGCTCACCAACGTCACCAGGGCGCGCGCCGCAGCCATCGACGCCGGCAAGCAGGGTCCTCAGGCCGTGGCCGAGGCGGAGAACGCGCTCACGGGCACCCTCAAGACCCTGTTCGCGGTGGCCGAGAACTACCCCGACCTGAAGGCCAACCAGAACGTGATGCAGCTCCAGGAAGAGCTCACGTCCACGGAGAACAAGATCGCCTTCGCGCGGCAGTTCTACAACGACAGCGTGCTCACCTACAACAACAAGATCCAGATGTTCCCGTCCAACCTCATCGCCGGCATGTTCAACTTCACGACGCGCCAGTTCTTCGAGGTCCCCGAGGCCGAGAAGGCCGTCCCCACCGTCGACCTGAGGTAGACGCGCGGCCCTCAGGCCGCACACCGGCATGTACGAACAGATCAGCCGCAACCGCCGGGCGTCCTGGCTGCTCGCCGGGCTCGTCGTCGCCATCCTGGCCATGCTGGGCTTCGCCATCGGCTACGCGACCATCGGCGGCACGCAGGGCGGCATCGGGCTGCTCGGCGTGTTCGGCGTCGTCGCCATCGTGTGGAGCATCGTCGGCTACTACAGCGGCGACAAGATGGTGCTGGCGGTGAGCGGCGCCCGTCGCGTGACCCACGCGGACGAACCGCAGCTCTTCAACGTGGTCGAGGAGATGACGATCGCCGCCGGCCTGCCGCAGGTGCCGGCGGTGTACGTGCTCGACGAGGCCTCCCCCAACGCCCTGGCCACCGGTCGCGACCCGCAGCACGCCTCCATCGCCGTCACGCGCGGGCTGCTCGACCGCCTCGACCGCGACCAGCTCCAGGGCGTGATCGCCCACGAGATGTCGCACGTCCGCAACTACGACATCCGCTTCGAGACGCTGGTCGGCATCCTGGTCGGCATGGTCGCGCTCATCGCCGACTTCTTCCTGCGCTGGAGCTTCTGGGGCGGGATGGGCCGGCGCCGCGGCGGCGGCTCCGGGGGCGACCAGGCCGGCGCCATCTTCGCGATCGTCGCCCTCGTGCTGGCCATCCTCGCGCCGCTCGCCGCCTACGCCGTGCAGTTCGCCGTCTCGCGCCGCCGCGAGTACCTGGCGGACGCCACGCGCCGTCGAGCTCACGCGCAACCCGCTGGGTCTGGCGCGGGCGCTCAACGCCATCGCCTCCGACCCCAAGCCGCTGCGCCACGCCAACCGGGCGACCGCGCACCTCTACATCGCCAACCCGCTGAAGAAGACGAAAGAGGTGACGGGCGTCTTCGACACGCACCCGCCGATCCAGCAGCGCATCGCGGTGCTGCTCGAGATGGCGCACGTGGGGCCGGAGGCGCTGGCTGAGCCGCCGCGTTCCGGCAGGCGATCCCGCCGCGGCTGTCGGAACGCCGCCGGCAGTCTCCGCCCCGCCCACTCCCGTCACGCCCACGCCTCCGGCCGCCCCGCGGCACCCGCCGCCGCCGTCCATGCCCGGTTCGCCGCCTCCGCTGCTCTGAGAGGAGCGGAGTCGGTCACAGAGGTCACGAGCGGTGCGCCTGCGGCGCCCCCCTCGTTGACTAGCCTGCGTCGCTCAATCGACGCCGTCGAGGCGCCGCCGGTAGGTCGCGCAGCCGGGGTGCAGGGCGCGGGCGAGCCGCAGGTGGCCCCGCGCCTCTTCCCCGCGCCCGAGCGCCCGCAGGCAGCGGGCGAGCGCGTAGTGGGCGTAGTCGCAGTCGGGCACGTCGGCGACGACGGCGCCGAAGCGCTCCGCCGCCTGCTCGTAGCGGCCGAGGGCGAACTCCGCCCTGCCCAGCGTCTCGCGGATCGAATTGCGGCCGGGCTCCAGTGTCAGGGCACGAGCAAGGTACATCGCGGCCTGCGCCGGATGACCCTCTCTCGAGGAAGTCCACGCCGCGGCGGAAGAGCGTGTACGCCTCGCTCTCGGCGCAGAAATCGGGGGCTCGACGCTCCGAAGGCTCCACAGGTGCGTCCTAGAGGCCGAGCTCGGGCGCGATGGCCTGCATGGCCCCGAGCCCGAGGGCGAAGAACTCGTCGAGCTCGATGCCGAGCTCTTCGCAGCGCGCGATGGACTCGCGGTCGACGCCGCGCGCGAACGCGCCTTCGCGGTAGCGCTTGCGCACCGACTTGACCTTGACGCCGGCGAGGTCCTTGTCCGGCCGCACCAGGGCGGCGGCGGTGATCAGGCCGCTGAGCTGGTCGGCGGCGATGAGAGCGACGTCGATGCGCTCCGTCGCCGCGACTCCCGTGTCCGGGTTGTGCGCGGCGACGGCGTGGGTGGCGTCGCCCGGGCAGTCCGAGGGCGCCGAGGATCTCCGCGGCCTGGGCGCCGTGTCGCGCGACGTCCGCCTCGGTCTCCTCGGCGTCGAGGTCGTGGCCGAGGCCGGTGAGGCCCCAGACGTCGGGGTCTTCGTCGAGACGGACCGCCAGTGCGCGCATGATCGCCTCGGTGGCGAGCATGTGGCGGCGCAGGTTCTCGTTCTGGACGTGCGCCTGCACCTCGGCCAGCACCGGCGCGCGGTCGAGCGTCATCGCCGCAGCCCCGTCTCGATCTGGTCGGCGATGGCGGCCGCGCACGCTGTCTTCGTGGTGCGCGGCACGTGCACTTCGCCGTGCGGCGTCAGGATGGTGATCTCGTTCTCGTCCGAGCCTATGCCGACGCCCTCGGCGAGGATGTCGTTGAACACGAGCAGGTCGACGCCCTTGGCCGCCTTCTTGGCCCGCGCCCTGTCGAGCCGCGGGCCGGCCTCGGCGGCGAAGCCGACGCGGTACAGGCCCGGGCGCGCCGTGGACGCGAGCACGTCGACCGTGCGCACGAGCTCGAGGGTGAGCGATTCGCGCTCGCCGCGCTCGATCTTGCCGCCCTCTTCGTCCTTCGGGCGGAAGTCGGCGACGGCCGCGGCCATGACGAGCACGTCGGCGTCGCGCACCTGCTCGCCGACCGCCGCGGCCATGTCGGCGGCGCTCTCGACGCGGACGACGTCGTAGGAGGCGCCGTCCGCCGGCTGCGTGGTGACGAGCGTCACCTGAGCGCCGCGCAGGTAGGCCTCGTCGGCGACGGCGCGGCCCATCTTGCCGCTCGAGCGGTTGCCGATGAAGCGGACCGCGTCGATGCGCTCGCGCGTGCCGCCGGAGGTGACGACGACCTTCTTGCCGGCGAGCGGGCCGGAAGCCGTCGCCGCGAGCGCGCGGCGCACGGCGAGCCGGATCGCGTCCGGCGAGGCCATGCGTCCGGAGCCCTCCTCGCCGCAGGCGAGCTCGCCCTCCTCGGTGGGCAGCACCTCCACCCCGCGCTCCGCGAGCACGCGGAGGTTCTCGCGCGTCGCCGCGTGCTCGTTCATCGCCCAGTTCATGGTGGGCGCGACGATCACGGGGCCGCGGAAGGCGAGGTAGATCGCCGTCAGGAGGTTGTCGGCCATGCCGGCGGCCATCTTGGCCAGCGTGTTGGCCGTCGCCGGAGCGACGACCATGACGCTGGCGGTCCTGGCCGCCTCGATGTGCTGGAACCAGCCGCCGCTGGCCTGCCAGGCGCTCTGGTCGTCGAGGACCGGCGCCTGCGAGACGGCGGCGAAGGTGAGCGGCATGACGAAGCGCTGGGCGGCCTCGGTGGTCACGACCAGCGGCTGGAAGCCGTCCTTGACGAGCCCGCGCACCAGCTCCACGGCCTTGTAGATGGCGATGCCGCCCGTGACACCGACGAGCACGGTGCGGGCGGCATGCATGGCGGCACCTCGCTCACGGCTGGGTCAGTCCGCCCACCGCGGAGCCCTTCGGGCCGGCGGCCGCTCAATGGCTCTGCGTGCACTTCGTGGCACTGCGGGCATTAGTCGGGGTTCTCGTGGTCGATCTTGTTGTCGACGATCTCCTCGAAGGCGATCGTGAGCAGGTTGGTGCTGCGCGTCGTGATCAGCGGCGGCGTGAGCTCCTCGAGCCCGAGCGTGTTCTCGCCGAGGCTGTGGTAGTAGTTGTTGATCTGGCGCGCGCGCTTGGCGGCGATCATGACGAGCTCGTAGCGAGAGCCGTCCGCGTGGGGCAGCAACTCGTCGATGCGGGGCTTGTCCACTAGTCTTCCTTCCGTTGTGCTTCGATGATGGCGGCCACCTCGTCGGCGGCGCGCCCGGCATCGTCGTTCACCACGATGTGGTCGAACTCCTCTGCGGCGGCGACCTCGGTCTCCGCCCTGTCCAGCCGCTTCGCGATCGCGGCGGCCGTCTCGGTGCCGCGGCCGCGAAGCCGCTCCGCGAGCTCGGCCATGCTGGGCGGCGCGATGAACACCGAGATCGCCTCGGGCATCGTCTCGCGCACCGCGCGGGCGCCGATGAGCTCGATCTCGAGGATCACATCGTCGCCCGCCGCCAGCTTGGTCTCGACCTCGCTGCGCAGCGTGCCGTACAGATTGCCACTGTACTCTACCCACTCCAGGAAGTCGCCCGACGCCACGGCCGCGCGAAAGGCCGGCTCGTCCAGAAAGTGGTACTCGCGCCCGTCCACCTCTCCCGGCCGCGGCGACCTCGTGGTCGCCGAGACCGACGTCACGACGTGTCCGAGGCGCTGGCGGACGAGGGCGATGACGGTCCCCTTCCCGGCGCCCGAGGGCCCCGAGATGACGAAGACGGCGGGGATGGCGTCAGCCTCCGAAGTAGGCGAGCAGCTCGTGCCGCTGCCGCTCAGAGAGACCGCCGACGGTCTTGCTGGGGCTGATGCGGCACTGCTCCATGATGCGCGCCGACTTGACGCGGCCGCACTTGGGCGCGGCCATGAGCAGATCGGCGACCTTGGCGGTGAGCAGGTACTCCGGCGGAGCGGCCGAGGATCTCGTTGATGCTCACGGCGCCGTGCTTGAGGTCGGCCTTGAGCGCAGCGCGGCGGCTGCGGACCTCGTTGGCCCTGCCCAGGGCGTCCATGCGCTGGTCCAGTGACCGCGCCGGGGCCGTGTTGAACTGCTTCGAAGAGGGGGACATCGCGCGAGAGTATATGTTGCATCGGACGGTCGGCTGCAAGGTTGCCCTGACCTCCGCGCGGTCCCGCAAAGTCCCTCCATCTCCACACGTTTTGCCGGCCAGGTCGGCAGACTGACTCGGCCGTGGGAGCCCGGCGCGGGGGTGGCCGCAAGCTATCCTGGACGACGCCAGTACTCAGGATGCGTAGGGCGGTCAGCCTCGACCGCGCCGCCCGCCACGCTTCTCGTCCCCACTGACGGAGACCACATACGGCAGCAGGGCCATCTCGCGCGCGAACTTGATGGCCGTGGCGACCTGGCGCTGGTGACGGCGGCAGGCGCCGCTGACGCGGCGAGTCTTGATCTTGCCGCGATCGCTCACGAAGCGGCGTAGGGTAGCTATGTCCTTGTAGTCGACCTCGTCGACCTTCTCCTTGCAGAAGGAGCAGTAGCGACGTCTCGCCGGGTCGACTGGCCGGCCCTTCCTCGGCGCTCGCGATTGACCCTTACTCTTCGGCATTCATGTCCCTTTCTGAGTGATACCGTCTGCCGGCCTTTCGGGCCGGCTCACAATGGAGAGTATCACCTGTACCCGACCGACATGGCACCTGGTGCCTGCGGCGGACGCAGGTGGCGCGCTGCGATCAGGCGCCGAGCGCCACGCCGCGCGCCTCGGCCACGGAGGAGAATCCGTGCGCCTGGAGCGCGTCGCGGAGCTCCGCCAGGATGCGCTGCGGCGCCTCGAAGGCGGTGAAGTTGGCGGCGCCCACCGCCACGGCCGTGGCGCCGCAGGCGATGAACTCGAGCGCGTCCTGGCCGGTCATGACGCCGCCCATGCCGACGACCGGCGTGTCCGGAAACGCCTGCGCGACCTCGGCGACCATGCGCAGGGCGATGGGCTTGATGGCCGGGCCGCAGAGACCGCCGGTGCGGTTGCCGAGGAACGGCCGCAGTGTCTGCGGGTCGAGGACCATCGCCTTGAACGTGTTCACGAGCGACAGGCCGTCGGCGCCGGCGTCGAGCGGCGGCAGCGCCGGCCTCGGTGACGTCGCGGACGTTGGGCGTGAGCTTGGCGAGCAGGAACCGCTCGGTGGCCTCGCGGCAAGCGGCGACGACCTCCGCGGTGGCCACGGGGTCGGCGCCGATCTGCAGGCCGCTCGAGACGTTGGGGCAGGAGACGTTGAGCTCGTAGCCCTCGATGCGCGGCGCCGTGCCGGCGGGAGCTGCGGCGAGGTGCGCCTCGAGCGCCGCCACCACCGCCGCGTACTGCGCCGGCGCGTTGCCGCCGACGCTCACGATGACCGGCTGCCGCAGGGCGGCCCACTCGCGGCAGCTGGTCGATCCAGGCGTGGATGCCGGGGTTCTCCAGGCCGATGGCATTGACCATGCCGGCCGGCGGTCTCGGTGACGCGCGGCGCCGGGTTGCCGGTCCGCGCGTCGGCGGTCACCGTCTTGGGGACGTAGGCGGCGAACGGGAAGTCGGCGAAGTAGTCGCCGTCGTAGCGGCGCGCGTACTCGAGCAGGTCGAACGTCCCCGAGGCGTCGACGAGCGGGTGGTCGAGGTTGATGCGACCGAGCGCGACCGCGAGATCGGGGGCGACGGGGATCGGTGCCCCTCCGGTGCCCGGCTCGACAGCATGCTTCTTCGACGGCTGTTCACGGCGTGACCTCGTCCAGGCGGAACACCGGCCCCTCGCTGCACACGCGCAGCTTGCCGCGCGCGGTGTCGACGACGCAGCCGTGGCACGAGCCGGTGCCGCAGGCCATGTGCGCCTCGAGTGAGACGTAGCCGCGCAGGCCCTCGTGGAAGGTCCACTGCTGGACGGCGGCGATCATGGGATTGGGGCCGCAGGCATACACGGTGGTGCCGGGGGCGACGTCCAGGGCGGCGAGCAGGTGGAGCACGGTGCCGGCCTTGCCCACGCTGCCGTCCTCCGTGGCCACCCACAGGCGGTCGATGCTGAAGGCGCCGGCCGCACGGGCGCTGCGGAAGTCGCGAAAGCCGAAGGCGGCGGTGACGTGGGCCCCCGCCGCCGCCAGTTCGTCGGCCAGGCACTGCAGCGGGGCGCAGCCGATGCCGCCGCCGACCAGCAGCGCGTTGGTGACGCCGTCTGTGGGGAACGCGCTGCCGAGCGGGCCGGCGATGTCGACGGCATCGCCGACGTCGAGTCGCGTGAGGCGCTCGGTGCCCTCGCCGCGCGCCTCGACGAGCAGGCTGAGGCGGTCGCCGCGCACGGCGAAGAGCGAGATGGGACGCCGGAGCAGGAACCCGCCCCCGGGCACGGTGACCATGACGAACTGTCCGGGGGCGGCGCGGCGCGCGACGCGCGGCGCGATGAGCTCGATGGCCGCGAAGGCGCCGAAGTGCCGCACGCCGGCGACCCGGCAGTGGGACGTCTCCGCCCACTGCGAGTGGTCGCCGTAGGTCTGTGCTTCAGCGCCGCTCATGCTCAGTCCACCGTCGCGTGCAGGTCCTGCAGACAGTGTACCTGCACGCGCGGCCGCTGGGCCGCTTCGATCGCCGACACCGCGGCCGAGGCGCCGGCCAGCGTGGTGATGGACGCCACGCCCTTGCGCAGCGCCGTGGTGCGGATCTCGTAGCCGTCGGCGCGGGCGCCGCGGCCGAACGGCGTGTTGATGACGAGGCCGATCTGGCCGCTCTCGATGAGGTTGACGACGTTGGGCTCGCCCTGGAACACCTTGTTCACCACGTTGACCGGGATCCCCAGGCTGGTGAGCGCCGTGGCCGTGCCCCGCGTGGCGTAGATGGTGAAGCCGAGCATGTGGAGCCGCTGGGCGAGGATGGTGGCCGCGGACTTGTCGCTGTCGCAGACCGAGAGGAACACGTCGCCCTCGGTGGGCAGCGGCATGCCGGCCGCGGCCACCGCCTTGCCGAACGCGGCCGGGAACGCCTCGGCGATGCCCATGACCTCGCCCGTGGACTTCATCTCGGGGCCGAGCTGTGTGTCGGTGCCCGGGAAGCGGTTGAACGGCAGGACGGCCTCCTTGACGCTCACGTACTCGGGTACGCGCCGCTGCGAGGCCCATGTCCTTGAGCGACTCGCCGAGGATGACGCGCGTGGCGATCTGCGCCATGGGCACGCCGGTCGCCTTGCTGACGAACGGCACCGTGCGCGAGCCGCGCGGGTTCACCTCGAGCACGTACAGCTGGTAGCTCTGGTAGGCGAACTGGACGTTGATGAGGCCGCGCACGCCGAGGCCCAGGGCCAGGGCCTTGGTCTGCTTGCGCACCTGCTCGAGCGTGCCCTCGCCGAGCGAGATGGACGGGATGACGCAGGCCGAGTCGCCGGAGTGGACGCCGGCCTCCTCGACGTGCTGCATGACGGCGCCGATGTAGACGTCCTCGCCGTCGCAGACCGCGTCCACGTCCACCTCGATGGCGTCCTCGAGGAACTTGTCGATGAGCACGGGGTGCTCGGGGCTGATGCTGACGGCCGTGGTCATGTAGTGCTCGAGCTCCTGCGGGCCGTAGACGATCTGCATGGCCCGCCCGCCGAGCACGTAGGACGGCCGCACCAGCAGCGGGTAGCCGACGCGCGCGGCGACGTCGGCCGCCTGCGCGGCCGTCGTCGCCAGCCCGTACTCCGGACAGCGGATGTCGAGCTCCTCGAGCAGCGCAGCCGAAGCGCCCGCGGTCCTCGGCGAGGTCGATGGACTCCTGCGGCGTGCCCAGGATGGGGATGCCGGCCTCGGCGAGCGCGCCGGCGATCTTGAGCGGCGTCTGCCCGCCGAACTGCACGATGACGCCCTTGGGCCGCTCGTTGGCGACGATGTTGGCGACGTCCTCGAAGGTGAGCGGCTCGAAGTAGAGGCGGTCGGAGATGTCGTAGTCGGTGCTCACCGTCTCCGGGTTGCAGTTGACCATGACGGCCTCGAAGCCCTGCTCGCGCGCCGTGAGCGCCGCGTGCACGCAGCAGTAGTCGAACTCGATGCCCTGGCCGATGCGGTTGGGCCCGGAGCCGAGGATGACGACGCGCTCCTTGTCGCCGGGCTCGGCCTCGTTCTCCTCCTCGTAGGTGGAGTAGAAGTACGGGGTCTCGGCCTGGAACTCGGCGGCGCAGGTGTCGACGGCCTTGTAGACCGGCAGGACGTCGTGCTCGATGCGCAGCGCGCGGATCTCGCGCTCGCCGCGGCCGGTGAGCTCGCCGAGGCGCTTGTCGCTGAAGCCGTACCGCTTCATGCGCCGGATCAGCTCGGGCGTGAGCCGCTGCGCCTCGCGCACCTCCCGCTCGAGCTCCACGATGTCGGCGAGCTCGCTGAGGAAGAACGGCGAGATGCCGGTGAGCTCGTGGACCTCGTCGACGCTGAGCTTCTGGCGGAACGCCTGCAGCACGAGCTCGTAGCGCTCGGCCGTGGGGATGGCCAGCGCCTTGCGCAGTTCCTGCGGCGAGCCCGGCAGGTCGGTCGGCGGCGTCCAGCTCGCGCGAGCGCATGGCCTTCTGGAACGCCTCCTTGAAGGTGCGCCCGATGGCCATGGCCTCCCCCACGCTCTTCATGTGCGTGGTGAGCTCGCGGTCGGACAGCGGGAACTTCTCGAACGCCCAGCGCGGCATCTTGACGACCACGTAGTCGAGCGTGGGCTCGAAGCAGGCGGGCGTCTTGCGCGTGATGTCGTTGTCGATCTCGTCGAGGGTGTAGCCCACGGCGAGCCGGGCGGCGATCTTGGCGATCGGGAAGCCGGTGGCCTTGGAGGCCAGCGCCGAGCTGCGCGAGACGCGCGGGTTCATCTCGATGACGACGACCTCGCCGGTCTCGGGGTTGACGGCGAACTGGACGTTGCTGCCGCCGGTGTCGACGCCGATCTTGCGGATGATCGCCTTGGAGGCGTCGCGCAGCTCCTGGTACTGGGCGTCGGTGAGCGTGAGCGCCGGCGCGACGGTGACGCTGTCGCCGGTGTGCACGCCCATGGGGTCGATGTTCTCGATGGAGCAGATGATCACGACGTTGTCGGCGTGGTCGCGCATGACCTCGAGCTCGAACTCGTGCCAGCCGACCACGGACTCCTCGAGCAGGACCTGCGAGATCGGGCTGAGCGCCAGCCCCTGCTCGCAGATGCGCACGAAGCTCTCGTGGTCGTAGGCGATGCCGCCGCCGCTGCCGCCGAGCGTGTAGGCCGGGCGGATCGACGAGCGGGAGGCCGAGCTCCGCGCAGGCGGCCTCGGCCTCGTCCATGGTCTCGGCCAGCATGCTGCGCGGCGTGCGCAGGCCGATCTCGTCCATGGCGTTGCGGAACTCGAGGCGGTCCTCGGCGCGGTGGATGGCCTTCTCGTCGGCGCCGATCATCTCGACCTCCCAGAGGTCGAGCACGCCGGCGCCCTTGAGCTCCATGGCCAGGTTGAGCGCCGTCTGCCCGCCGAGCGTGGGCAGCAGGGCGTCCGGGCGCTCGACCTCGATGATGCGCGTGAGCGTGGCGAGGTCGAGCGGCTCGATGTACGTCCGCGTCGCGAACGCGGGGTCGGTCATGATCGTCGCCGGGTTGCTGTTGACGAGCACGACCTCGTAGCCCTCCTCGAGGAGGACCTTGCAGGCCTGCGTGCCGGAGTAGTCGAACTCGCAGGCCTGGCCGATGACGATGGGCCCGGAGCCGATGATGAGGATCTTGTGGAGGTCGTCGCGGCGCGGCATCAGGCCTCCCCTCCCCGCTTGAACCGGTCGATCTCGTCGCGGAACCGGTCGAAGAGGTAGAGCGAGTCGTGCGGTCCCGGGGTGGACTCCGGGTGGTACTGCACGGAGAAGGCGAAGCGCTCGGCGGAGGCGACGCCCTCCACGGTGCCGTCGTTGAGGTTGACGTGGGTGATCTCGGCGCCGGCGACGCGCTCGTCCTTCACGGCGAAGCCGTGGTTCTGCGTGGTGATCTCGATGACCCCGGTGCGCAGGTCCTTGACCGGGTGGTTGGCGCCGCGGTGGCCGAACTTGAGCTTGAAGGTGCTGAGGCCGAGCGCCTGCGCCAGCAGCTGGTGCCCGAGGCAGATGCCGAACACGGGCACCTTGCCCAGCAGGCGCTCGATGGCCTTGACGGCGTAGGTGACGGCGGCCGGGTCGCCGGGCCCGTTGCTCAGGAACACGCCGTCCGGCGCCAGCTTGAGCACCTCTCTGGGCGCTCGTCTGCGCCGGCACGACGGTGACGCGGAAGCCGCAGCCGGCCAGGTAGCCGAGCATCGAGCGCTTGATGCCGTAGTCGTAGGCCACGACGTGCAGGTCGGGCGCCGGAGCCCCTTCGGGGACCGGCGCCTCGTAGGCCTTGTCGCAGGTGACGACCTTGGTGAGGTCGAGACCGCCCATGCTGGGCAGCCCCTGCGCGGACTTGCGCAGGTGCTTGACGTCCGCCACGTCGGTGCTGACCACGGCCCGCAGCGCGCCCTTCTCCCGGATGTGCCGGGTGAGGGCGCGCGTGTCCACGCCGCTGACGGCGAGCACGCCGTGCTCGGCCAGCCAGTCGAGCCACGTCTGGCGCGACGCGCGGTTGAAGCGGTAGTTGGTGAGCTCCCGGGCGATGATGGCCCGCGCGTGTGCCTTGCCGGACTCGTCGCGGTCGGCGTCGGCCCCGTAGTTGCCGTTCATCGGGAACGTGTACGTGATGAGCTGGCCGCAGTACGAGGGATCGGTGGCGATCTCCTGGTAGCCGCACATGCTGGTGTTGAAGACGATCTCGCCGCCCACCGAGCCCGAGCCGGCGAGCGCCTCGCCGGCGAAGGTGACGCCGTCCTCCAGGACGATGACGGCCGGGCTAGGCAAGGTCGTCCCAGGCGACGCGCCCGGCGGCCACGGTGAGGCGGACCTTGCCGGTGAGCTCCTGCCCCAGCCACGGGGAGTTCCAGGAGCGCGACTGCAGCGTCTCCGGGGTGACCGTCCAGACGGCCGCCGGGTCGACGACGCAGAGGTCGGCCGTGGCGCCGGCGGCGACGCTCGGCGCGTCCAGCCCGGCGATGCGCGCCGGGCGCGGCGCTCATGCGCGTGACCAGCGTGGCGAGGTCGAGCTCGCCGGTCTCGACCAGAGCGGCGTGGAGCACGCTGAAGGCGGTCTCGAGGCCGATGCAGCCGAACGGCGCCTCCTCGTAGGGCACGTCCTTCTCCTCCGAGACGTGCGGGGCGTGGTCGGTGGCGACGCAGTCGACGAGGCCGCTCTTGAGCGCCTCGACGAGCGCCCTGCGGTCGCTCTCGGCGCGCAGCGGCGGGTTCATCTTGAGGTTGGGGTCGAGAGAGGCGACGCACTCGTCGTTGAGCGTGAGGTGGTGCGGGGTGACCTCGGCGGTGACCCGCACCCCCGCCTCCTTGGCGCGGGCGATGGCCTCGAGCGACGCCTCGGTGCTCACGTGGCAGACGTGCAGGTCGGCGTCCTCGTAGGCGGCGATGTCGAGCGTGCGCGAGACGTCCAGGCTCTCGCAGAGCGACGGGATGCCGGTGAGGCCCAGGCGCGCCGACGCCGGACCCTCGTGCATCTGCCCGCCCTTGAAGAGCGAGTCGTCCTGCGCGTGGATGGCCACGAAGCGCTTGCTGACCTTGACGTACTGCAGCGCGCGCCGGGTGATCGGCCGCCGTGGGCAGCGAGTGGCCGTCGTCGCTGAAGCCGACGGCGCCCGCGGCGCCGAGCTCGCCCATCTCCGTGAGCTCCTGGCCCTCGAGCCCCTTGGTGACGGCGGCGAAGAAGCCGACGGGGATGACCGCGTCGACGGCGGCCTGCCGGGCGAGGCCCTTGAGCAGGCCGGCGTTGTCCACCACCGGGTCGGTGTTGGCCATGCCGAAGGCGGCCACGTAGCCGCCGGCCGCGGCGGCAGCGGAGGCGGTCGCGAGGTCCTCTTCGTCCTCGCGACCCGGCGTGCGGAAGTGCGCGTGCAGGTCGACGAACCCCGGCAGGACCAGCATGCCGGCCGCGTCGACCACGCGGGTGTTCTTGCCGGCCTTGAGGTCCTTGCCGACCTCGGCGACCTTGCCCTTCTTGACGAGCACGTCCTGCACGGCGTCGACGCCGGTCTCAGGGTCGACGACGCGGCCGCCCTTGATCAGCAGCTCGGCGGCCGGGAGGGGCTTGCACCACGTCCGTTCCATCAGAGCACCTCCCCACTCGCAGCACCGTCGCTGTAGCCGACGATGGTCCGGTACAGGATCGCCATGCGCACCGCGAGGCCGCTGAAGACCTGGTGGGCGATCAGGTTCTCGTCGTCGTCGGCGATGTCCGACGCGATCTCGACGCCGCGGTTGATGGGGCCGGGGTGCATGACCCGCTGCCCCGGCCGCAGCCGCGCCTGCGAGATGCCCCAGAGCTGGCTGTACTCGCGCAGCGAGGGCAGGTAGGCGGCGCCGGGCTTGATGCGCTCCTTCTGGATGCGGAGCAGGTAGATGACGTCGGCGTCCTTGAGGTTGGCGAGGTCGTACTCGACCTTGACGCCCATCTCCTCGATGCCGCGCGGCATGAGCGTGGGCGGCGCGACCAGGGTGACGTCCATGCCCAGCATCTGGAAGCCCATGATGTCGCTGCGCGCGACGCGGCTGTGCAGGATGTCGCCGATGATGAAGACCTTGAGGCCGTCGAGGTCGCGGCCCAGGTTCTGGCGCATGCTGAAGAGGTCGAGCAGGCACTGCGTGGGATGCTGGTGCTTGCCGTCGCCGGCGTTGATGACGCTCGCCTCGGTGTTGGCCGAGAGCGTCTGGCAGGCGCCGGCCGAGGGGTGGCGCATGACGATGATGTCGGGCGAGTAGGCGCTCAGCGTGATCGCCGTGTCCTTGAGGGTCTCGCCCTTCTCGACGGCCGAGCCGCTGGACTTGAGCGCCAGGGTGTCGGCCGAGAGCCGCTTGGCGGCCAGGTCGAAGCTGGACGAGGTGCGCGTCGAGGCCTCCCAGAAGAGGTTGATGATCGTGCGCCCGCGCAGCGTCGGGACCTTCTTGATGTCGCGCTCGAGCACGGGCAGGAAGCTCTCGGCCGTGTCCAGCAGCAGCTCGACGTCCGCCCGCGAGAGGTCCTCGATGCTGATCAGGTCTCTTTTGGGCACGGTCACGCCTCCTTCGCGCGCACGAGGACGACCTCGTCGACGCCGTCGCACTCGGCGACGCGCACCTTGATGCGCTCTCTCGGCGCCGTGGGCAGGTTCTTGCCGACGTAGTCGGGCCGGATCGGCAGCTCGCGGTGGCCGCGGTCCACGAGGACCGCGAGCTGCACGGCCGCCGGCCGCCCGTAATCGAACAGGGCGTCGACGGCGGCGCGGATGGTGCGCCCGGTGTACAGCACGTCGTCGACGAGGATGATCCGCGCTCCGTCGACGGTGAAGGGAAGGTCGGTGTCTCTGACCACGGGCTGCGGCGTGGAGGGGACGACTCCCGACGGCGCCGCGAGCGGCGACGTCGTCGCGGTAGAAGGAGATGTCGAGGTTGCCGGCCGCGTAGTCGCCGCCGGCGACCTCAGCGAGAAGCTTCGCGGATGCGCGCGCCGAGGAAGGCGCCGCGCGTGTGGATGCCGACGATCGGCGAGTCGGCCTTCGCCTGGGTTCTTCTCGAGGATCTCGTGAGCGATGCGCGTGATGGTGCGCGACATCTGCTCGGTCGTCAGGACGACGACCTCGTTGGCGGGTCTGGTCTCAGACATACAAAAGCGCCGCCGTGATGTCGGTTCCGTACGGCAGCGCTGCACCCCCTTTCCGTCTCTCGGGACGCGGTTAAAGGTCGGGATTCAATCTACCAGCCGGTGGGGCGGGCAGCAAGAGACGCCGCCCTGCCCGCGCGGCTGGCGCGTTGCTGAAGCCGTCGTCTGTGGCGAGCAGTGCGAGCTCACCGCAGCGTGGCTGATCGCGCCGGTCCTCCGGGTCACTCGTCTCCCGGCGCGCGCACGAGAACGACTTCCTCTGCTCCATCGTCGGATTCGGGGAAGCGGACGCTGATGCGCTCACGCTGGGCTGTGGGCACGTTCTTGCCCACGTAGTCGGGGCGGATCGGCAGCACGCGATGGCCGCGATCGACGAGCACGGCCAACTGGACACCGGCGGGGCGTCCCTGGTCGAAGAGCGCGTCGACGGCCGCCCGGATGGTGCGCCCCGTGTACAGCACGTCGTCGACGAGGATGATCGTGGCGTCCTCCACGGGGAACGGCAGCTCCGAGCCCTTGACCACCGGCGCGACGGCGATCGGCGCCACCCCCGTGGTGCTTTCACGCCCCACGTCGTCGCGATAGAACGTGATGTCGAGGTTGCCGGTCGCAAAGTCCCGGCCGTCCGTTTCGCACAGCAGCTTGTGGAGGCGCTCCGCCAGGAAGGCACCTCGCGTGTGGATGCCGACGATCGCCAAAGCGCGCCGTTCAGGATTCTTCTCGATGATCTCGTGGGCAAGCCGCGTGATGGTCCGCGACATCTGCTCCGAGGTCATGAGGACGACTTCATTGGCGGTTCTGGGTTCGGCCATGGAAGAGCCCTTTCCGTCTCGCGGGACGTGCTTAAAGGTCGGCGTACCCTAGCATCGGTGTCGCCTTGCGGACAAGCGCGCGACGGCCGCTGGATCATCCCCGTGGAACGAACTCCACGGCGTCACGATGCATGCCCGAGGTCACGGGAGCGTCCACCAGCCCGGTGCCGACGCAGTCCCACACCGGGCACACGTGCCGGCAGAGCAGACAGCCGACGCAGCGCTCCTCGTCGACTTCGGCCTTGCGTGTGAACGTGTTGAACCCCATGGCCTGGTTGGCACCGTCGTGGCAGACCACGTGGCACAGGGCGCAGCCGATGCACTTCTCGGGGTCCACCCTGGCCACCACGTGGGCGGTCTGGTGATGTTCGGCGGGGTCGACGATCGACGTCAGGCTCTTCCCCACCAACTGCGTGACCGACTCGTACCCGAGCGTCTCGAGGTAGTCCTCCAGCCCTTCCTGCAGGGATTCGACGATGCGGTACCCGTAGTGCATCACGGCCGTCGTCACCTGCAGGTTCGTCGCGCCGAGGAGCAGGAACATGGCGGCATCACGCCACGTCTCGATGCCGCCGATCCCGGAGACCGGCAGGCCGACCTGAACGCTCTGGCCGAGCTCGGCCACGAAGCGCAGGGCGATGGGCTTGACCGCCGTCCCGGAGTAGCCGCTGATCGAGCCCTGCCCCTGGATCGACGGCATGGGCGAGAAGGTCTCGAGGTCGATCTCGCTGATGGAGCGCACCGTGTTGATGGTCGCCACCGCATCGGCCCCGCCGCGCTGGACGGCCAGTGCCGACGGCAGCATGTCGGTGACGTTGGGGGTCAGCTTGACCATGACGGGGATCGAGACGTGTTGCTTGACCACGCGCGAGTAACGTTCGAGCAGTTCGTTGTCCTGCCCCACCCTGTGACCGGCGCCCTCGCACGCCATCTGCGGGCACGACACGTTGAGTTCAAGCATGTCGGCTCCGGCCGCCTCAGACCTCGTCGCCAGCTCGACCCACCCCTCGTCGCTGTAGCCCATGATGCTGGCCACCAGCACGCGGTCCGGGTAGTGCTTCTTGAGCCAGGCGATGTCCTCGAGGTTGTCCGCCAATGGACGCTCGCTGATCTGCTCCATGTTCTGCAGGCCGATGAACCGCGCGTCGCCGTTGTTCAGCGCATTGAGCCGCGGCGTGGGATCGATCACCTCGAAGTCGGTCTCCAGATTGAGTGTCTTGTACACCGCTCCGCCCCAGCCAGCCTCGAAGGCGCGCGAGATCATCTCCGCGGTGTTGCCGACCGGTGACGACGAGAGGAAGAACGGGTTCAGGCAGTGCACGCCGCAGAAGTCGATCTCAAGGCTCGGCCTCGCCAGCCTTCGGAGCGGCCGCGGCCTCGCGCAGAGGGAATGCCTCGGCGATAGCCCGTGCCGCCCGCTTGCCGTCGCGAACGCTCGCGGCGACGGTCTTCCCCGGCGCCACCAGATCGCCTCCACCGAACACCCTCGCGTCGGAGAGGCGCATGGTCCGGTCGTCGGCGCGCGGGCGACCCTTGTCGCTCTCGAGCCCACTCAGCATCGCCAGCGCCTCGGGGGAGAAGCCCGTGCCGATCGCCTCCACGACCACAGAGGCGGGGATCGAGAACTCGCTGCCGGGGATGTCATCAGCGTTCTGAGGCACGAAGCGGCCCGGCTCCAGCCAGCGGATCTCGACGCCGTGGACGCCGTGCACGGCGCCGTCCACGACCGAGATCTGCGTCAGGCGCGCGCTGGGCCTGAAGCGGACGCCTTCGCGAAAGGCGAGGATCTTCTCGTCCTCATCGGCCGGCAGCTCCTCCATCGACTCCAGGGAGACGGCATACACGCGGGCCGCACCCAGACGCTTGGCGGTCACCGCGCAGTCCATGGCGACCGCGCCGCCGCCGACCACCACCACGCTCTGCCCGAAGACCGCGTCGGCCAGCGCCGGGCGAGCCTCCGCGTCCTTGCTCTGCGCGAGGAAGTCGTTCCACGCGTACAGACCCGTCGACGCGTCGCCACCGAGACCAAGAGAATAGGCCCGGTCGTAGCCCGGGGCGAGGAACACGGCATCGAAGCCCTGCTCGAAGAGCCCTTCCAGATCGGCCCGGGTGGCGATGGGGTGCTCGCACTCGATCTGCACACCCAAGCCACGGACCAGCGCGATCTCGTGCTCGACGAGCTCGCGAGACAGCCGGTGATCGGGGATGCCATAACGCAGCTGGCCTCCGGGCTCTGGCATCTTCTCGAAGATCACAGTCCCGTAGCCCGTCAGTGCGAGCGTGGCGGCAGCGGACAGGCCGGCCGGGCCGGCCCCGACCACGGCCACCCTGCGGTCGCCAGGCTCTGGCGGGCGCAGGACCTGCATGCCCTGCTCCCGCTCATACGCGGCCAGGAAGGCCTGGATCTCCGATATGCGAATCGTCTCGTCGATCCCGCTCCGCGCGCACCCTTGCTCGCACAGGCGACACGTCGGGCAGACCTGGGCGCAGGTGGCAGCCAGGACGTTGTTCCTGCGCATGGTGCGGACGGCGCCCTTGAGGTTCCCCAGACGGAGCTGTCGAATGAAGGTCGCCGGGTCGTTGTCAGCCCCGCAGCCGGCGTTGCAGGGCGCGTCGTGACACAGGAGACAGCGTCCGGCTTCCTGAATGGCACCCTGCAGATCCATCTGTCCACCCCCGCGTTCCGAGATGACACAAGATCGCCGTGAGAGACCCGCGCTTGACTGTGAGTCACACACAGTGGCGAGGAGTCTGACTATTGACTGTGGAGGGACACTATTCTACGCCATCGGCAGGCGCCCCGCGGATGAACGCGTCCGCCTGCCGGCGAGCCCGCACCTCGCCCCTGCGAAAGGAAGGGTGTGAGCTCGCCGGAGGCCCGTCCACCTACCGGGTGAAGCGCCCCCTGCGAAACCGGGGCAGGCCCCGAGACGGGTCACAGCCGGGCAGCGCGCTCGCGACGCTTCTTGACGATCTGCGATGCCGACAGCGCGACGACCAGGGCACCTCCGTAGAACACGTTCTGCACCCAGGTCTGCACGCCGAGGATCGCCAGGCCGGTGATGCCGGTGACGAGGAAGTACACGGCGATGAAGGTGCCCCAGGGGTTGAAGCGCCCCGGCGTGATCGCCGTGCTGCCGAGGAATGCCGCAGCAAACGCGGGGAGCAGGAACGTCTGGCCGGACGTTGGGTCCGACGCGCCTGCCGTCCCGGTGTACAGCACTCCGGCGGCGGCGGCGATGATCCCGGCTGCCACGAAGCACCCCCAACGCACGCGGCCGACGCGGATGCCGCTCAGCCGGGCGACGTTGGCACCCCGGCCCACGAACAGGATGCGCCGGCCGATCGCCGTGTAGTCGAAGACGTACCAGAGGAAGATGCAGAGCAGCAGTCCGTAGAAGAACTCGTAGGAGATGCCAAAGAGGCGGTGCACGACCACCCAACTGGAGAGCCAGTCCGACACTCCGCTGATGGTCTGCGATGCGCTGAGCCACAACGTGAGCCCCAGGATGATGGTGCCCGTGCCCAGCGTCACGATGAAGGCGTCGATCTCGAAGAAGATGATGAAGAAGCCGTTGATCAGGCCGATCAGGGCGCCGGCCGCAATGGCGATCGCGATCGCCAGGCCGATCGGCACGCCGTGCTGCGCGTTCAGCACGGCGACGACCATCCCCGAGAACGTCAGCGTCGCCGCGACGGAGATGTCGTAGTCGCCCGCCGTCAACGGTATGAGCAGCGCCAGGGCAAGGATGACGAGGGTCGTCTGGGTGCTGAACATGGTCGTGAAGTTGCGCACATTGAAGAACGTGTCCGGCGCCAGGATGCTGAACACGACGATGACGACGAGCCACGCGATGACGAGCGCGAGGCGCTCGACATAGTCACCTGGGCTGAAGCCCTTCTTCTTGTGAGGCTCACTAGCGGGGGGCGGCAGCAGTTCGCCGGCCGCGCCCGGGCTGACCTGGTTCATGCCTGCATCCTCGTGTCCTTGTCGGGTTTGGGCGTCCGCGCGCTCATGTAGCACTGTTCAGTGATGCGATCCTTGGTGATCTCGTCGCCGACGAGGGTGCACATGATCTTCCCGCCGTGGAAGACGAGCACCCTGTCGCAGATCGCCGCGAGCTGCTCGTAGTCGGAGCTCGCGCACACGACGGACATCCCTTCGGCGGCAGCCTGCGTGATGGTCTCGAACACCTGCAGTCTCGCGCCGATGTCGACTCCCTGAGTGGGCTCGTGCACCAGCAGCACCCTGGGTTCGGCCTGGAGCCACTTCGCGAGGACGACCTTCTGCTGGTTGCCGCCGCTCAGGGCCTGGAAGTCCATGATCGGCTCGGGAGGGCGCACGTCATACTGGCGCAGAGCCTCCCGAGCGGACTTGAGGTAGCGCCGCCGGTCCAGACGGTACGGTCTGTAGTGGTCGACGACCTGCAGCATCACGTTGTCGCGCACGAGCAGCGAGCCCACCCCTGCGGCGCCCTGCCTGTCCGCGGGAATGAGGGCCATCCCCGCCTCGATAGCGGCAGACGGGGACATGTGTGCGAGTTCGTACTCGTGCCCAGCGATCGTCATACGACCGTCCCGTGCGGGCTCGGCTCCGAACAGGAGATAGGGGATCTCCTCGAACCCGCTGCCGACCAGCCCGGTGAGGCCGAGCACCTCTCCCTCGTCCATGGTGAAGGACACGTTCTCGATGGTCCCTCCCCGGACACTGTCGACGGTCACGTGGCCGCCGGCCGCGGTGGCGTGCGCCCGATGAGACGCCTCGAACGCCTCGAGACGCCTGCCGATGATCATCTCGACGAGCTGGTCCTTCTCGGTCTCGGCGCTCACCACCGTCCCGGCCACTCTGCCGTCGCGGAGAACGGTGATCCGGTCGGTCACGGACAGGGCTTCGTCCAGGTCGTGGGACACGAACAGGACGCTGGCCCCATGGGCGACGCTTCTGCGGACGACATCGAAGAGCCGGTCCCTGTCGGTGCGCGGCAGGAACACCGTCGGTTCGTCGAGGATCAGCAGTCCGCCCCGAGAGTGAATCGTCCTTCGTGTACTCGGCCAGGTCCTCGAGGGCGCGGACGATGGCCAGCAGCGCGCGTTGCACGGCGGGCAGATCGGCCACCCTGGCGCGTGGGTCGAGTCGCAGGCCGAAGCGCGCGAAGGCCTCCTCGGTCCGTTCCCGCTCCTTGCTCCAGCGGATGAACCACTCGGGCTTCGTGGAGATCGCCCAGGCGCGGAAGTTCTCCACGACCGTGAGGGACGCCAGGAGCCCCAGGTCCTGATGGACGAAGCTCAACCCAAGCTCCGAGGCGGATCCGGTACGCACCGGCAGCTTCACCGGCTGGCCGTCGATCTCCAGTTCGCCCCCGGGGTCGGGGTGATGGTAGCCGGCGAGGATCTTGATGAGCGTGGATTTCCCGCACCCGTTCTGGCCGACAAGGCCGTGGACCTCTCCGCGTCGGATGCTCATGCTGACCCCGTCGAGCGCCCTCTGCCCGCCGAACGTCATGGACAGATTGCGCACGACGAGGGTCTGGTCCACGGCCTTGTCTCCTGTTCAGCTGTCAGTCCCTGTGGGCTGCGCCCGCTCTCAGAGACCCCAAAGCTTGGCGTATTCGCTCCTGAAGTCGCCGTAGCCCTTGGAGAACTCCGCCGGCACTCCTGCCTCGGCTGCGTTGTCCTTGGTGAAGAGCCGGAACGGGATGTTCATGCTCTTGACCAGGCCCATGTCGCCGATGAGCCGCATCTCAGCGTCGGCGATGGCCATGCCGGCCCAGTTCAGGCTCTCGCCGATGTCCATCTCGACCTTGCCCTCGCGGACCAGGTCGAGGACGAAGGGCGTGCCGTTGAAGCCGATGACCTTGACCTGATCAGCCGAGTTCGTGGCGTCGATCGCGGGCGTGACGAACTGCGACATGCTGTCATAGATGCAGACGATGTACGTGAGCCCGGGGTCCGCCACGATGGCCGACTGGACGGCCGGCTTGATCTTCGTGCCCCACTCGGGGATCGGGACGTTGACGAAGTCGTACTGGATGTCCGGACCGCCGTAGGTGTCGAACTCCGAGCTGATACCGTCCCTCATGGATGCCGTGGAGACGATCTCGTCGGAGACCACCACGAGCACGTGAGCCTTGGTGTCCTTGGTGATGACCCAGTCGGCCAGCAGACTCCCGGCCTTCTTGTAGTCGATCGGCAGGTTGTAGTCGACGTTCGGCACGTCCTGCTCCAGGCCGGACAGGTGCGACGACACGACGAGGATCCCGGCGCCCTGTGCCTCGGTGATCTGCGGCTTGAGGGCATTGGGGTCTGGGCCGGCGAGCAGGTCGATCAGCGAGACCTTCTTGGTGATGCCGTTGGCGAAGCCCTGCTGATACTGGGTCAGCTGACCCTGGTTGTTCCACACCGTGAACGGATAGCCGACCGCATCGGCGGCGAACTTCATGCCCTTGTTCATCTGCACGTAGAACGGATCGCTGCCGGTGCCGGGGATGCTCAGGATGGACTTGCCGGCCATGACAGCCTTGGCGTCAAAGGGCGGGCCGGCGGGCTCGAACGTCGGCATCGCGGCGAGCGGCGCCAGCTGCTCTTGCGCGTAGGCCTGGTCCGCCCCACCAGCGGCGGCTGAGGCCGAGGGTGACGCTGTCTCGTCGCGTCGAGCCGCCGCAGCCGGCCAACGCGGCCGCGATGACCACCAGGCTGATCATCAGCACGATCCCCAGTGTTCCGTAGCGCCTGCTGTTCATTCTCGTCCCCCTGTCTGAAGCGTCTGTACGTGGCCACGGTCTTGTGACCCCCTGCCCGCACAATTGTCGCTCACTAGAGCATCTGCCCATGATATCTGTCAACACGCCGGGCAGGCACTCCATAGTGCCGATCTCGCGGTCGACCGGGCCGCGCGTCAGCCGGTCCAGCACTGCCCTGCCATCGGGCGTGCTGCCTGCATCCTGACGATGCCTTCGCGGGGTCTCGACCGGTCGGCGGTGAGGCTCTGGCGAGTCGTTGACACCAGGCGCCGATCAGACGTATGTTGCGCTCGCTTGTCGTTCTTCAGAGCCAACTCCCCGCCGGCCCGGATCACCAGCAGGCGCCGTGGCCGATCATTCGCGGACAAAGGATCGCAGCTCATGGACCCAGACAGGTTGCGTGTCGACGGTCAGCGCCTCAGGAGGAGTCTCGAGGCGATGGCCGAGATCGGCGCGACGCCGGGTGGCGGCGTGCAGAGGCTCACCCTGACCGCCGAGGACAAACAGGCCCGGGACCTTCTGGTGTCGTGGCTCGAGGAGATCGGGCTCGACGTCACGGTCGATGAGATGGGCAACATCTTCGGCCGGCGACGCGGCAAGGACGACGACCTGCCGCCGGTGATGGTCGGCTCTCACGTCGACTCCCAGCCCAAGGGCGGTCGCTTCGATGGCATCCTCGGCGTGATGGGTGCTCTGGAGGTACTGCGGACTCTCGAGGAGCAAGGCGTCGAGACCCGGCGCCCGGTGATGCTCGTCGATTGGACGAATGAGGAAGGTTCGCGGTTCGCGCCCGCCATGATGTCTTCGGGAGTCTGGGCGGGCAAGCTGGACCGCGATTGGGCGTGGCAGCGCACCGACGTCGACGGCATGGTCTTCGGCGAGGAACTGGAGCGCATCGGCTACAAGGGCGCCCTCCCCTGTGCCAGCTGGCCCTTCCATGCCTACTTCGAGTTGCACATCGAGCAAGGCCCGATGCTCGAACGTAAAGGCAAGACGATCGGCGTGCCCAAGGGCATCCTCTGCCTGCACTGGTACGACATCTACGTCGAGGGCGAGGCGAACCAGGTCGGCCCCACGCCGATGGCGGGGCGCCGCGACGCTCTGGTCGCGGCCGCGGAGATGATCCTCAAGGTGCGTGAGCTCCCGGCGAAGATGGGCGGCAACATGGTCGCCACGGTCGGTGAGCTGCAGAACTATCCCAACTCGCGCAACATCATCCCGGACCGCGTGCACTTCACGGTCGATATCCGCTCGTGGGACGACGACCTGGCCCTGCGATCCTGGGACCAAGTCAAGGCTGACTTCGAGGCGATCGCCGCCAGGCATGGGTGCCCGCTTCGCGCGGAGGAGACCTGGCGGGTCCAGCACAGCGAGTTCGCTCCTCCATCTGGTGGAACGGGTGCAGACGGCCGCGGAGGCCCTTGGCTACTCGACTCTGCCGATGGTCAGCGGTGCCGGACACGACGCAAGCTACGCCGCCATGGCAGGCCCGACGGCCATGATCTTCGTCCCGAGCATCGGCGGGCGAAGTCACGTCGAGGTCGAGAACACCACGTGGGAGGATTGCGAGGCGGGAGCCAACGTGCTGCTTCGCTGCGTACTGCAGTCCGCCAACGAAGCCGGTAGCTGAGGCGCCAGGGCGCCGTTCGCCGAGCCGATGCTCCGGGCGTACTTCCAGCCAAGCTGAGGGCGATCGACAAGGAGGCCCACAGGTGAAGACGATCATCACGGGCGGGACAGTGGTCAACTCCGAGGGCGAGTGCAGGGCCGAGGTCCTCGTGGACGGTGGCCGGATCGTCGCCGTCGGCATCGAGCTGCCAAGAGACGGCGCTGAGGTCGTGGACGCCTCGGGCGCCTACGTGCTCCCCGGCGGTATCGACGTGCACACCCACTTCCAGATGCCGTTCGGCGGCACCGTCAGTTGCGAGCGGTTCGATACCGGCACCAAGGCGGCCGCCAGCGGCGGCACGACCATGGTCGTGGACTTCGCCATGCAGGCCCCGGGCGACTCGCTGATGAAGACCTACGCCGACTGGCGGGCGATGGCCGACGGCCACGTCGCGGTGGACTACGGCCTGCACATGGCGGTCACCGATCTCAACGCCGACACGCTCGCCGAGATACCCATGCTGGTCGACGAAGGCGTGACCAGCCTCAAACTCTTCATGGCCTACAAGGGCGCCATCATGGTCGACGACGCGACGCTTCTGCAGACGCTGAAGAAGGGCAAGGAGTGCGGAGCCCTGGTGTGCGTCCACGCCGAGAATGGCGATGTCATCGACGTGCTCGTCAACGAACACGTCGCGGCCGGCAAGACGGCCCCGAAGTATCACTACGTCACACGTCCTCCCGCCGCCGAAAGCGAGGCGACGAGGCGGGCCATCATGCTCGCCGAGATCGCGGACGCCCCGATCTACATCGTCCACGTCAGTTGCACGAGGGCTCTGGACGAGATTCGTGCAGCGCGCGACCGCGGCCAGACCGTCTACGGCGAGACCTGCCCACAGTACCTCGCCCTGTCGGTCGACGATTTCGATGTCCCCGGCTTCGAGGGTGCGAAATTCATCTGCTCGCCGCCGCTTCGCGACAGATCCAATTGGCCTGGTCTCTGGGCCGGACTGCGCACCGGCGATCTGGCGGTCGTGGCGAGTGACCATGCCGCGTTCAACTACGCGGGGCAGAAAGAGATGGGCCTGACAGAGGGGTTCCACAAGGTGCCCAACGGATGCCCCGGAGTGGAACATCGCCTCTTGATCCTGCACACGCTCGGCGTGGCTGGCGGGGAGATCGACATGCCGAAGCTGGTGGAGGTCTTCAGCAGCGCCCCAGCGCGGCTGTTCGGGCTCTATCCGCAGAAGGGCGTCATCGCTCCGGGCAGCGATGCGGACGTCGTCGTCTTCGACCCGTCGGCGGAGGCCGTCCTCTCCGCGGCCACGCAGATGCAGAACGTCGACTACACCCCGTATGAGGGCATGCGCGTCAAGGGCGCGGTGCGGACGGTCCTCAGCAAGGGCGAGGTCGTGGTGAACGACGGCCGCTGGGTCGGCAGGGAAGGCGCAGGCAGGTACGTGAAGGCGAGACCGTTCGTCGCGTAACGACGGCAGCCATCTCGGCCGACGCGCAGACGGCGGCGCCACCGAGGCATGTCAGCCGAGGGGCCGGGTCGGCAGGCCGAGACCCTCGAGGAACGCCGAGAGGTCGGGCGGGAGCGGGCTGGCGCAGCTGATCTCCCGCCCGTCGTCCGGATGCGGGAAGACGAGCCGCGCGGCGTGCAGGAACTGCCGCGTCAGGCCGTCCGGGCGCGGCTCCCGGCCGTACTGGACGTCTCCCGCAACTGGATGGCCCAGCGCCTGGAAGTGCACCCGGATCTGGTGCGTGCGTCCCGTCTCCAGGCGGACGAGCACCAGCGTGAAGCCGGGCGCCCTGCCGACGACCTCGAAATGCGTCACGGCGCGTTTGCCGGCGGCCGTGTGCAGCGACATGCGCTTGCGGTCGCGCAGGTGCCGGCCGATGGGTGCGTCGATGGTCCCCTTGTCCTGCGGCAGGTCGCCGCTGAGCAGCGCGATGTACGTGCGGTGGATGTCGCGCCGCTCCATGGCGGCGACGAGGCGCCGGTAGGCGTCGTCCCTGCGCGCCACGATGAGCAGCCCGGAGGTGTCCTTGTCCAGGCGGTGGACGATGCCGGGCCGCATCTCGTGCCCGCCGCGGGCGCCCTCGGCCACGAGCCCCTGGGCCAGCGTGCCGTGCTCGTGGCCCGGCGCGGGGTGCACCACCACGCCGGCGGGCTTGTCCACCACGAGGAGCCAGTCGTCCTCGTAGACGACGGTGTACGGGACGTCCTCCGCCGCGAGCACCACGTCGGGCGGCGGCGGAGCCTGCCACACCACTTCTTCGCCGGCGCGCAGGACGTGCTTCTTGCGCGCCGGCGCGCCCTGCACCAGCACGAGGCCGTCGGCGATCAGACGCTGGGCGGCCGCGCGGCTCAGCCCGGCGTGCGCGGCGAGCGCGACGTCGAGGCGCTCTCCGGCGTCGCCCTCCGCGGCACGGAACCCGTGCGCGTCACTCGCGCCGGCCAAAGACCACCTGCAGCCCGAGGAAGACCGTGCCGACGACGATCGCCGCGTCGGCCACGTTGAACGACGGCCAGCCGTAGAACCCGAGGAAGTCGACGACGGCGCCGTCGAAGCGCAGCCTGTCGATGAGATTGCCGACGGCGCCGCCGAGGATGACGCCGAGCGCGGGACGGTACCGCGGCGGGCTCAGGACCAGCGCGACCGTCACGCCCGCGGCCACGGCGGCCACGAGTACCACGACGATGCCGCCGGCGCCGGCGAAGCGGCTGAACGAGATGCCGGAGTTGTAGGTGAGGTCGATGTGCAGGCCGGCGACCAGCTCGCCAGGGCAGGTCTTCCGCCCGCGACCGCACAAGCCACTTGCTCGCCTGGTCGGCCACCACGACGGCGGCCGCCAGGATCAGCGCGAGGGCGTAGCCCCGGTTACTTCTTGGCACGCGGCTTGGGCACGGTGTCCAGTTCCTTGACGTCGACGTGACCCATCGGGCACGTCGGCTCCTTGGTCTTGCCGCTCCGTCCACCGTCGCTGACGACGATGTTGAGCGGATACGTCGCCTTGCAGCGCTTGCAGTAGGCGAGCTTCGCCATGCGGTACTCCTTTGCTGGTTCAGAGGCCGAGTCTACGCCTCGCCTCGTCAAGGTTCACGCCGGTCAGGTGCAGGAGCTTGCGCCGGGAGCGTGCGCCGGCGACGAGCGTGACCGCCGCCCCGCGGCAGTCCGAGGACCCCGGCGACGTACTTGATGAGCTCGTCGTTGGCGCGCCCTTCGATCGCCGGAGCCGCGAGACGGACGCGAAGGCGCCCGTCGGCGACCTCACCGATCTCGCTGCGGCGCGCCCCCGGCGTGACCCAGACGGCGAGACTCAGGCCGCCGCGCGCTCCGGCGAGCGGCCCGCTGTCACCACTTGAACTCGTTCTCGTTCACCCCGGTGTCCACGTCGGAGAGCAGATCGTCGCTCTCGCCGAAGATGATGCGCTCGCGACGGCGAGCCACGTCTTCCCCGCCGTCGTCCTCGGGCTCTTCCTCCGGCCGGGGCGCCGGCCTCGCCGCCGTGACCTCGGGATCGTCGGCAGGGGGACGGTCGGCGGCGGGCTGCGGGAGCTGGGTCTGGCTCCTGACGCGGCACGCCCGCCTGCACGCCGCCAGGGCCGCGCGCGGGGGCCACGGCGGGCTCGTCGGGCACGGACTGGCGCCGGAACGGGTCCGGGGCCGGCTGGCTGGGCGCGGCTTCGTCGGCGGGGACGACCGCCGCCGTGACGGGCGCCTCAGCCTCGTCGGCGGGCTGGGGAGCTTCCGCGCGCGGCGCGGCGGCCGCGGGCCGCTCCGGCGCCGACTCCCGCGCGATCGCTTCCTTGATCGCCTCGGCGTGACGCGAGAAGTCCGTAGCCTGCGAGGCATCCGCCACCTCGGGCGTGTCCTGCAGCTGCCGCAGGTAGCCGTCCAGCAGCTGCCGGAACTTGAAGCGGAAGTCCTCCTCGGCGCTGCGCAGCTTGGCCATCGACTGCTCGATGGCCTGGCGCTCCGAGTACGCCTCGTTCACCAGCTGGCGCGCCTTGAGCTCGGCGTCCTGCAGGACGAGCTGGGCCTGCTTGTTGGCGTTCTGCTTCTGCTCCTCGGCGCTGGCCTGGGCGTTGACCAGGGTCTTCTGGAGGGTCTCCTCGATGCGCTTGTAGCCGGCGACCTTCTCCTCCAGTGCCTCGACGCGGTCCTGCAGGTCGATGTTCTCCTTGAAGAGCCGCTCGTACTCGTCGGCGACCTCGTCCAGGAACTCGTCGACCTCTACGTCGGCGTAGCCGCGCATCCCGCGCTTGAACTCCTTGTGGCGGATGTCGAGCGGTGTGAGCTTCATGGTCTTCCCCTCTCGGTCGCGGGCCCTTGCCGCGCGTCGTCTCCTGTCCTGCCCGTCGCCGCGGCCCCGTCAGGCCGGTGGCCGCTCAGTAGCGCTCCGTGCCCTTCGTGACTCTACGTGCATTAGTGCGACGCGGCTACGTGAGTTCCTTGGCGCGCTCGGCCGCCGCGTGCACGGCGAGCGCCACGGCCTCCGCGATGTCACGCTCTTCGAAGGCCGTGATGGCGGCGGCCGTCATGCCACCCGGCGTCGCCGCCGACGAGATCACCGCGTCCGGGTCGCCCTCGCGGGCGATGACGGCCGCGGCGCCGTGCACGCCGGCGATGGCGAGCCGGCGGGCCACGTCCTCGTCCAGCCCGCGACGCACGGCCGCGCGGGCGAAGTCGCGCACCAGCATGGCCAGCATCCCGGGCATGCAGCCGGCAACGGCCGTCGCGGAGTCGAAGTGCACCTCGTCGAGGACGACGACGTCGCCGGCGAGCGCGAACAGCTCCTCGACCGCCTGCCCCTGGTCTCCCAGCGTGCCGGGAACGAACAGGAACACGCCGAGCCCCAGGGCCGCGGCGACGTTGGGCATGACCCGCGCCACGTGTGCTCCGGCGGCGCAGTCGCCTCGCGCAGCTCGGCGAGCGAGACGCCGGCGGCCACCGAGACCAGAGCTCGGGAGCCGAGCAGGGGAGCCGCCTCGGCGAGCACCCCGGCGACGTGCTGCGGCCGTACCGCGACGACGACGACGTCGGAGCCCTCGACCAGCTCGGCGAGCGACGCGGCGAGCGACGCACCGGTCTGCTCGGCGGCCTGCGCGGCGGCGTCGGCGGACACGTCCAGATACGTGAGCGACGGAGGATCCGCGAGCTCCGGCCGGCTCCATCCCTGCCCGAGTGCGCGGGCGATGTGCCCGGCGCCGATGAACCCGACCCTCATGCCCGTGAGGTCGGTCGGAGGACCGGTGACGCGGGACGGCCGCGCCGGGAGGACTCGCGCTCAGAACTGATTGAAGAAGCCCTTCTCAATGAGCCTCGCGCGCTCCTCGGCCGAGACTTCGACGTTGCGCGGCGTGAGCAGGAAGATCTTCTCGCCGACACGCTGCATGCCGCCGTCGAGCGCGTACGTGAGGCCGCTGCAGAAGTCGATGAGCCGCTTGGCCAGCTCGGTGTCGGAGCCCTGCAGGTTGATGATGACCGGCACGTCGACCTTGAACTTGTCGGCGATCTGCTGGGCGTCGTTGAAGTTCTTGGGGATGACCAGGTGCACCTCGACGCGCGCCGGGCGCGCGGGCTCGAGGGCGCGCACGTTCTGCTGGGACGACGACGCCGGGGCACGGCGGCGCGGCTCGTCGGCGAAGATGTCGTCGTAGTCGTTGCGTCCCTTGCCGCTGTTCAGCTTGCGGACGTTGGGCCGCTCCTGATACGAGCGTTCGAGCTCTTCGTGCGGCGCGAGAGTCTCGTCCTCGTCGTAGTCCTCTTCGTCATCGGCGATGCCGAAGTAGACCGCCACCTTGTGCCACGAATCGCCTAGGCCCATCAGGTCCCTCCCTACGGGTCAGAAGAGCACGCTCCCGACACGCACGATGGTCGCCCCTTCTTGGACGGCCACGTCGTAGTCGGCACTGGTGCCCATCGATAGCTGGTCGAAAGTATACGTTCCGCTCCATGTTGCCGAAAGCCGTTGCGCCAACTCGCGCGCCCGCACGAAGAAGGGGCGCGCCTCCTCGGCGTCGTCGAACAGCGGCGGCATGCACATCAGGCCGGTGAAGCGAGCCTTGGGACAGGCCGCCGCCGCCTCGAGGAAGGCGTCGACCTCCGCGAGCGGCACGCCGCTCTTGCTCTCCTCCCCGCCGATGTTGACCTCCAGCAGCACGTCGGTGGCGTTCGCGGCGCGGGCCTCGATCTCCTGCACGACGCTGAGGCTCCCGACGGAGTGGATGAGGCTCACGATCGGCAGCACCAGCTTCGTCTTGCGACTCTGCAGGTGACCGATGAAGTGGTAGTCGAAGGCGTCACCGTACAGCTCGTGCTTGGCCACGAGGTCCTGGGCGCGGTTCTCGCCGATCAGGCGGATGCCCGCGTCGCGCAGCGCGCCCAGGTGCTCGGCGGCCACGTACTTGGTGGCGACGAGGACGCGCACGGCGGACGGGTCGCGGCCGGCGGCCCTGGCCGCCTCTGCGACCCGGCCCTCGACCTCCGCGAAGCGCTCGCGCACCGTCTCGACATCCGGAACGAACTGTCTGACCACGACTCTCCTCCTCGGCGGCCCACAGAGTGGCACGCCTTCGGTGCCCCACTCGGTAGCCGGCCACGCTGGCTACTTCTGGGGCCGTCCTACGCTTCCTGCCGCCAGGCGACCGCGAGATGCCGTCCGGTCGCCCCGCTGTCGCGACGGTGCGAGAAGAAGCGCCCGTCCGTCGGGTGCAGAGACCTGCGACGGTGACGGCCGCCGGCGGCACGCCGGCCGCCTCGAGTTCCTGGCGGGCGCAGCGCCAGAGGTCGACGGTGGCGGCGCCGGCGGAGCCCGGGAACCGGGCCTCGAACCGGCGCCGCAGCTCCTCGTCCACGGCGAAGCAGCACGGGCCGATGCTCGGCCCGACGACCGCGGCGACGAGGCGGCGGCCCCGGCAGAGCTCCGCCGCCGCCTTGCCGACGATGCCCGCCAGCATCCCGCGCCAGCCGGCGTGCACCGTGGCGAACGCCGGCCCCTCTTCCCCGTCCGCCACGATCACGACCGGCACGCAGTCCGCGTAGCTGATGGCCAGGCCGAGACCGGCGGCGCCGGTGAGCAGGCCGTCGTGCTCCCGGATCACGGTCCGGCTCTCGGCGGCGCCGCGGCCGGCGTCCGCCTCGCCGACCCACGCGAGCGTCGTGCCGTGCACCTGGCCGGGCACCACGAGCCGCTCCAGCGGCAGGCCGACGGCGGCGCACAGGCGGCGCCGGTTCTCGAGCACGTCCTCGGCCCGGTCGCTCACCGACAGGCCGAGGTTGAGGCTGTCGCACGGCGGCGCGGAGACGCCGCCCGAGCGCGCGCCGGGAAGACGGCCGTCACGCCGCCGGCCCGCCACTCCAGCCACTCGACGCCGTCGCGCTCTCTCCACTCGCGCCGTCCCGTTCATCCGAACCACCCGCCCGGCAGCAGGTTCATGAACAGGTCCACCACGGCGCCGAACGTGGCGTCGTAGAACCCGGGCACCGCGATCATGAGCAGGAACAGCCCCATGAAGACGAAGTTGCCGTACCGGTCGAGCTCCGCCCACTTGCGGTAGGTCGCACGCGGCAGGAACCCGCCGAGCACACGCGACCCGTCCAGCGGCGGGATCGGGATCAGGTTCAGCGTCCCGAGGATGACGTTGAGCACGAACAGCATCCAGAAGCTCTTCAGGAGGAAGGCGCTCCAGGTGTACGTGAGCCAGATGCAGCCCGCGGCGAAGAACACGAGGGCGAAGTTGGTGAGCGGTCCCGCCGCACCCACCCAGGCCATGCCGCGCTGGCCGTCCTTGAAGAAGCGCGGGTCCACCGGCACGGGCTTGGCCCAGCCGAAGAAGAAGCTGCCGCCGGAGCCGAGGAACGTGACCGCAAGCATGATGGTGCCCCACGTGTCCAGGTGCCTGAGCGGATTGAGCGTCAGGCGACCGTGGGCCTTGGCGGTCGGGTCGCCCAGTCGGTACGCGACCCACCCGTGCGCCAGCTCGTGCAGCACGAGGCTGACGATGAGCAGCGGAGAGATGACGAGGAACTCGAGGAGCAGACCCGTGTCGGTCACGCGCTCTCCCGCATCCGGGCAGCCGCCGTGAGTTCCTCGTCCCGGCCGCCGACCACGCCGTTCAGCTTGAGGTGCAGCACGCTGCGGAGCACCTCGCCCATGCGCGGTCCCGAGGAGAACCCCAGGGCGAGAAGGTCCGCCGCCGCCGATGTCCAGGCGCACGTGCCGGGTCACGTCCAGGAAGCGCGCCAGGCGGTCGGCGGCGATGCCGGACTCGTCCAGCGTCATCGCCGCCAGCACGGCCTCGAGGGGCTCGCCGGCGGCGAGGTCGTACAGCTCGGCCTCGCTCGGCTGACGCGCGATGCGGTCGAGCAGCCTCCGGCCCACCACCAGCGCGCGCTCGAGCACCGAGGCGTCCTGGGCGCGCACGCGCATGCGGACCGTCCAGGCGGCGATCTCCTCGGGGTCGAGGTCGCGCAGCAGCCACATCGAGGCGCAGGCGCCAGCGCGGTATCTCGCGCTCGAGGCGGCGCGCCGCGCGCAGCGCGTCGGCGCGGCGCACCAGCGCCCGTGTGTGCCTGTCCACGCGCAGCCGGCCGTGGATGGCCGGCCAGACGCCGAGCTCCTCGGCCCGGCGCAGGGCGAAGTCCACCTTCTCCTCGTCGAGCAGGCTCACCAGCTCGTCGCGCAGGCGCGCCGAGGAGAGGTCGCCGACGAGGTCCATGGCGCAGCAGGCGCGCGCCAGGTTGAGCGTGTGCTCGTCCATGCGCAGCCCGTAGCGGCTCTCGTAGCGGATGGCGCGCAGGATCCGCGTGGGGTCCTCGATGAAGCTCAGGTTGTGGAGCACGACGATGCGGCCGGCCTCGAGGTCTTCCCGGCCGCCGAAGTAGTCGAAGAGGTCGCCGAAGGTCTCGGGCTTGAGCGACACCGCCATCGCGTTGATGCGAGAAGTCGCGGCGCGCGAGGTCGCTGCGGATGCCCGCGTGCTCGACCTTGGGCAGGGCGCCCGGGTACTCGTAGGACTCGGCGCGCGTGGAGGCGACGTCGACGCGCAGCCGCTTCGCGCCGTCGTGCGAGACGACGACGGCCGTGCCGAACTTCTGGTGCGGCCGCACGTGGCCCTTGAGCCGCGCCGCCAGTTCGGTGGCGAAGGCGATGCCGTCGCCCTCCACGGCGAGGTCGACGTCGAAGCCGGGCTCGCCGAGGAGCAGGTCGCGCACGGCGCCGCCGACCAGGTAGCAGCCGCGCACCCCGGCGGCCACGGCCTGGACGTGCCGGAACAGGTCGTCCAGGCCGAGTTCTCCGAGCGGCCCGGCGAGGTTGGCGGTCACGGGCGCGGCGGGCTCACGTGGCGGCGCGCCGGACACCGAGCGGCGCGTGACGACGCCGAGCAGGCTGTCCAGGGCGACGCCCTCGTCCCCGGAGGCGCCGGGCTCGTCGGCGACGACCGGCAGCCAGCCGACCTCGTCCTGCGCCAGGCGCAGCGCCACGCGCTCGATCGGGGTCTGCGCCCACACGAGCGGCACGCGCGTCGTCATCACGGCCTTGACCGGAGCGTGACCGAGGCCGTGGGCCGACGCGCGCTCGAGGTCGGCCAGGGCGACGCGCCCGACGAGCAGGTCGCCGCGGCGCACGCCCAGCCCGCCGAGGCCGTCACGGCGGCAGCGCAGCGCGGCCTCGTCCACCGGCGTGGTGTCCGCGATCGTCCGCGGGCCGGGCTCGAGGGCGTCGAGCGCGACGCGGGTGGGCGCCACCGCCGCCGGCGCCGCCGCGGCGACCGCCGCGGCGACCTCTTCCAGAGAGCGGTCCTTGACGACGGCGGAGGCGGCGGCCGTGTGCCCGCCGCCGCCCACGGCGCGCAGCGCCTCGGCGACGTCGACCCTGCCGCCGCGGCTGCGCGCCGTCACGAACACGCGGCCCTCCATCTCCACCAGCAGGAAGTAGGCGTCGCAGCCCGTGAGGTCCATCACCCGGTGAGCCACGACGCTGACGCCCTCCACGTAGAGGTCCTCGTGCAGGGCCGAGAGGAGCACCGACGCCTGGACGATGGGCAGCTCCTGCGCGGTCTGCAGCGCGCCGGCCAGCGTGACCCGCTGCGCCGGCGTGAGCGCGTTGGTCAGCCAGCGCTCCAGCAGTTCCGTGTCCGCGCCGGCGCGCATGCAGTAGGCGAGCGCCTCCGCGTCGCGTGTGGTCGTCGTCGCGAACGTGAGCGACCCGGTGTCCTCGTGGATGCCGAGCGCGAACACGGTGGCCTCGAACGGCGTCACCGGGATCCCGCGCTCGGCGATGATGCGCACCAGCAGCGTGACCAGCGAACCGTCGTCGGAGCTCACCAGCGCGTCCGGGTCCAGGTAGTCGGGCAGGTCGTCCGGGTGCGCGTGGTGGTCGAAGGCGACCACCTGCACGCCCTCGCGGCCGCAGAGGTCGCCGAGGTCGCCCAGGCGGTTGGCGTGCACCGTGTCGACGAGGATGAGGCGGCGGACGCTGTCGCGGTCCACGTCCGTCGGGTCCACCACCGGGATGGCGTCCGCGTACAGCGCCTGGAATTCGCGCACGTTGCGGTTCACGGCTCCGCCGAGGCTGATCTGCGCCTCGGGATAGAGCTTGTGCGCCGCCACCATGGCGGCGAACGCGTCGAAGTCCGTGTTGGTGTGGGTGGCGATGAGTTCGGGCGTACGCATGGCCTGAGTATACGCGGGAGCCTGCGGGCGCCCGCTCAGGCCTTGAGCAGCCAGCCGAGCTCGTGCCCGAACGCCGCGTCCACCGCGTCCTTGAGCGGCGCGTTCACGGGGCTGCCGAGGCCGGGATCGGCGGCGAGGATCCCGGCCGCCAGCTCACGGGCGCGCAGGAGCGCCTCGCGGTCGCGCGCCAGGCGGGCGAGCTTGAGGTCGGGCACGCCCGCCTGGCGCGCTCCCATCACCTGGCCCTCGCCGCGGATCTCGAGGTCCTTGTCCGCCAGCTCGAAGCCGTCGTTGGTCTCGAGCAGAGCCTCCAGCCGGGCCTGCGAGCTCCCCGTCTCCGCGTCGGCGAACAGCAGGCAGTACGACTTCTCGCTGCCGCGGCCGACGCGTCCGCGCAGCTGGTGCAGCTGCGCGAGCCCGAAGCGCTCGGCGCCCTCCACGATCATCACGGTCGCGTTGGGCACGTCGATGCCGACCTCGATGAGGCTGGTGGCGACGAGGACGTCGAGAGTCGCCCGACTTGAAGGCGCGCATGACCTCGTCGCGGTCCGCCGACTTGAGCTGGCCGTGCACCACCGCGACGCGCGCGTCGCGGAACGGCCCGGCCTGCAGCCGCTCGGCCTCGGCGACGGCCGTGGCCGCCGAGATGGACTCCGACTCGTCGATGGCGGGGCAGACCACGTAGACCTGCCTGCCCCTGGCGATCTGCTTGCGCACGAAGTCGTAGCCGACCTCGCGCTGCGTCTCGTCGACCAGCCGGGTCACCACCGGCTGCCGGCCGGACGGGACGCCGGCGATGGTGGTGACGTCCAGGTCGCCGTACACGGTGAGCGCGAGCGTGCGTGGGATCGGCGTCGCCGTCATGTGCAGGACGTGCGGAGCGCGAGCCTCCGCGTTCGGCCCGGTGCACGAGGGCGTCGCGCTGCTCGACGCCGAAGCGGTGCTGCTCGTCGACGACCAGCAGCGCCAGGCCGGCGAAGCGCACGTCCTCCTGCAGCAGCGCGTGCGTGCCGATCGCCAGGCGGGTCTCGCCCGAGGCGATGCGCGCCAGCGCCTCGCGACGGTCCCTGGCGGTCAGCGAAGCGGTCACCAGCTCGGCGGAGGCGAGCGCGCCGACGAGCCGCGCCGCCGTCTCCGCGTGCTGCGCGGCGAGCGTCTCGGTCGGGGCCAGGAGCACGCCCTGCAGCCCGGCCTCGGCGGCGCGGATCAGGCAGTAGAGGGCGACGACCGTCTTGCCCGAGCCGACGTCGCCCTGCAGCAGCCGCCGCATCGGCACGTCCCGGCGCAGGTCGCCCTCGAGCTCGTCCAGCGCCTGCAGCTGGTGCGCCGGTGAGCTCGAACGGCAGGCCGTCGAGGAACGCGCGGCTGGCGTCGCCCGGCTCGGGCAGCGCCGGCGCGTGCACGCGCTGCTGCTGCTCCTGCTTGTGCAGCAGCAGCCCGGTCTGCATGAGCAGCAGCTCCTCGAGCACCAGGCGTTCGCGGGCCGCGCGCGCCTCCTCCAGCGTGCGCGGCAGGTGCACGGCCGTGACCGCGTCGGCGCGGCCGGGCAGGCCCTCGCGCACCAGCAGCTCCGCGGGCAGCGGGTCCGGCAGCCTGCGCATGACCGGCGCGACCGCGTGCACCAGGGCGCGCAGGAGCTTGGCCGACACCTGCTCGCTGGCCGGGTACACGGGGACGACGCCCTCGGTGTGCACGCCCTCCCCGTCTTCCTCGTCGAGGATCTCGTGCCCCTTGACCACGAACGACTGGCGTCCCGCCCTGCGGCCGGAACGTGCCGCGAAGGCTCAGTCGCATCCCCTCCTGGAGCACCTTGGTGAGGTAGCGCTGGTTGAACCACACCGCCTCGACCGCGCCGGTGTCGTCGCGCACCAGGACCTTGACGACGTCGACGCGCCGGCGGGCGGTGCGCTCGGCGCGCACGCGCACGACCTCGCCGCGGATGGTGGCCTCTTCGCCCACCTTGAGGTCGCGGATGCGCTTGCGGTCGCGGAAGTCCTCGTAGCGGCGCGGGAAGTGCTCGACGAGGTCGCCGACGGTCTCGAGGCCGAAGGTGGCCAGGCGACGGGCGACGGCGGGCCGTCACGTGCTCGAGGTCGGCGAGCGGCCGGGTGAGCGACGCGGGGTCGAAGGAGAGGCGGGTGACCGGCGGCCGTTGGTCGTACCGACCGCCGCCGAAGCGCTGCGGAAGAGGCTGCCCGGTCACTCCACGATCATAGCAAACGCGGCTGTGCCCGGGCCGATGTGGGTGCCGACGACGGCTGCGACGTGGCCCTGGAAGGTGTAGTGGGCGTTGGGCCGGATGCGCTCGATCATCTCGCGGATGAGCGGCGGCTCCTCGTCGTTGACGGCGTCGATGACGCAGAAGTAGAGCTCGTCGTCGGGCCGGCTGTGCTCCTCGACGAAGCGCTGCATCGCCGCCAGGGCCTTCTTGAGGCCGCGCACCTTGGCGTAGCCGGTCAGCGTGCCGTCGACGGCGGCGATGAGCGGCTTGATGTCGAACACGCCGCCGACGAAGCGAGGCGGCCAGGCCGATGCGGCCGCCGCGACGCAGGTACTCGAGGGTCGCGGCGTGGACGAGCAGCTGCGAGTGGTCGCGGAAGTGCCGCACGTAGGCGTGCGCCTCGTCGAGCGTGCAGCCCGCCTCCAGGCGGGCGCGCAGACGCTCGGCGCCGAGCGACAGCGCGGACGTGACCGTGCGCATGTCGTAGACGTACACGTGGTCGAACTGCTCGGCCGCCTGCTCCGCCGCGCGGACCGTGCCGCTCATCTCGCCGGAGATGTGCAGGGAGAAGACGTGCTCGTAGTGCTTGAGCGCCTCCTCGTAGGCGGCGACGAACTCGCCGGCGGTCGGCTGCGAGGTGGTCGGCAGGACCTCCGACTGCTCGAGCTTGGCGAAGAACTCCTGGTAGGTCATGTCGACGCCGTCGCGGAACATCTGGTCGCCGAAGTGGACCTTGAGCGGCACCATGTAGAGGCCCGGCCTGGTCCAGCCAGCCGTCCGCCGGGTCGCAGGTGGAGTCGAGGACGATGGCCGTGTTCTCGAGTGTGAGGAGCTCGACGTGTCATTGTCGGGCGCGCCTGCGGCTCGCCCGACGATGATTTGCCTTCGGCGATCATTCGGCGCTCGCGAGGATCGGGTACAGCGGTTGTCCCCCTTCGTGGAAGCTGACCTCGGCGTCCGGCGCGACGCGCGCGGCGAGCTCTGCGAGCTGCTCGCGCGTCGTGCCCGACCCGTTGAGCGCGGTGAGCACGGTGACGTAGTCGGCGCCCCCGCGGCCGAACTCCTCGAGCACGCCGCCGAAGGCGGCGACGATGTCGTCGGCGGCGGCCACGAGCCTGCCGTCGACGATGGCCATGGCCTGGCCCTGCTTGACCTCGAGCCCGTCCAGCTCGGAGTCGCGCACCGCGTGCGTGACCTCGGCGTAGCGCACGTCCGCGATGGCGTCCTGCATGAGCCGGGCGTTGCCGACCGCGTCCTCGGCCGGGTCGAACGCGACCATGGCGGCGAGCCCGCTCGGGATGGAGCGCGACGGGACGACGGCGATGTGCAGCGAGCTCATGCCGGCGGCCTGCTCGGCGGTGAGGATGACGTTGCCGTTGTTGGGCAGGATGACGACCTCGTCGACGCCGAGCTCCTCCACCGCCTTGAGCAGCTGGGCGGCGCTCGGGTTCATGGACTGGCCGCCGTCGACGATGGCGTGGCAGCCGAGGTCGCGGAAGAGCTGCTGGTTGCCGGCGCCGGCGACGACGGCGACCACCACGGTGCCGCCCTCGCCCACCTCCGGGGCGGCCGAGAGCCGCTCGTCGCGCTCGCGCGTCTGCGCGTGCATGTCGTTGATCTCGATGTCGCCGATGGAGCCGTGCTTGAGCGCCTCGCTGAGCACGGCGCCCGGGTCGTTGACGTGCACGTGCACCTTGACGGTGCGCTCGTCGCCGACCACGAGCGCGCTGTCGCCGATCGGCAGCAGGAACGCCTCGAACGCCTCGCGGTCGATGCCCTCGCCGGTGATGAGGAAGCTCGTGCAGTAGCGGAACTGCGGAGAGCTCGCTGGGCTCCTCGACGGTGACCACGTGTGACCGGCCGGGCCGGACCGCTCCGATGAACGCGTCGCCCGCCGCGCGTGCCGCGACGCGCGCGCCGGCGATCGACCCTGCCGCCGCGCATGAGGTCCTCGATGCCCGCGGCGAGGCCGCGGAACAGGACGAGCAGGCCGTAGCCGCCGGCGTCGACGACGCCGGCCTTCTGGAGGGCCGGCAGCTGCGCGGTCGTGTTCTCGACCGCGATCCTGCCGGCCTCCTCCACGGCCGCCAGCAGGTGCTCCAGCCCGAGGCTGTCCGGCACGGCCTGCGCCGCCGTCGCCATCTCGCGGATGACGGTGAGCATGGTGCCCTCGACCGGCGTCTTCACGGCGCGGTAGGCGGCGTGCTGCCCCTCCACCACGGCCCGCTTGAACACCGCCGTGTCCAGCGAGTTGGCCTGCCCCCACACGTCGCAGATGCCGCGCACGATCTGGGAGAGGATGACGCCGGAGTTGCCGCGGGCGCCCATGAGCGAGCCCTTGGTGACGGCGGCGGCCACCGACGGGATGTCGGTGACGTCGCTCTGCTCGAGCTCCTCGACCACGGCGCGCACGGTGAGCGCCATGTTGGTGCCCGTGTCGCCGTCCGGGACCGGGTAGACGTTGAGGTCGTTGATGAACTGGCGCTCAGCCTCGACGGCGGCGAGCGCGGACTGGATGACTCCGACGGCGGCGGTGCGGACGATCAATCCTGGAGATCCTCGACGCGGACGTTGATCTCCCCCACCGGGACGCCACCGACGCGCTCGACCTGGTAGCGCACCTGCTCCTGCAGGTTGGCGGTGACCTGCGCGATGTTGACGCCGCGCTCCATGATGACGTGCAGGCCGATGTCGACGCTGCCGTCGCCCACCTCCAGCTCGATGCCCTCGCTGAAGGAGCCGCGGAAGAACCGGGCGAGCTTCTTGATGGGCGGCTCCTGCATGGCGACGACGCCGTAGGTGGTCCGCGCCGCCTGGCCGGCGAGCTTGGCGATCACGTGGTGGGAGATGGTGATCCCGCCGCCGAGGTCCGTGCCCCTGAAGGGGAGCTTGAGGTCTGCCTGGGCCATGCCGGCCCCCTCAGGTCCCGGCGCCGGGCAGCTGGTTGAGCTCCGCCACGACGGCGTCGGGATCGACCTGGTGCAGGATGGCCCCGGCCTCGATGGTCTCGGACTGGGCGCCGATGCAGAGGCAGCAGGCCATCCCGTGGCTCTCGAAGACCTCGCGCGCCGCATCGTCGGCCGACAGGGCCTCGAAGATCGACATGTCTTTGGTGAACCGCATCATCGTGCCTCGTGAGAGAGTGTATGCGGGCAGGAGGGAAGCCAGAACCCCCGTTTGCGTTCCCTGACCGGCTGAAGGATACTAGCGCGACTGTTCAGCAAGCAAGCCGAGGAACACCCATGTCCAAGATCTGCGCGACCTGCGGCAAGACTCCGGCGATCGGCAACAACGTGAGCCACTCGCATCGCCACACCAAGCGCCGCTTCGACCCCAACCTGCAGCGCGTCCGCATCGTCGTCGACGGGCACCCGCAGAACGCCTACGTCTGCACCCGCTGCCTCAAGTCGGGCCGCGTCACCAAGGCCATCTGAGACACTGCGTAACGCCGGGCCGCGCCGCTTCACGGCGCGGCCCTTTCGCGTTTAAGGAGCCGGGCGGCGCCCGGCCCGGCGGGATCAGGGCAGCGTCTTCGCCAGGCTCGCCATCTCGAGCGCCGTCGCGGCGGCCGACCAGCCCTTGTTGCCGGCCTTGGTGCCGGCCCGTTCCACGGCCTGCTCGATGGTGTCGGTGGTGAGCACGCCGAAGATCACCGGCACGCCGGTGTCGAGGCTGATCTTGGCGATCCCCTTGGCCGCCTCGCCGGCGACGTAGTCGAAGTGCGGCGTGCCGCCGCGGATCACGGCGCCCAGGCAGATGACGGCGTCGTACTTGCCGCTCTCGGCCAGCCGCTTGGCCACCAGCGGCATCTCGAACGCTCCCGGTACCCAGGCGGCGTCCACGTCGGCGTCGGCCACGTCGTGCCGGCGCAGGCAGTCCACGGCGCCCTCGTAGAGCCGGCCGGAGATGAGCTCGTTGAAGCGCCCCACCACGAGGGCGAACTTCATCCCCTTGCCGTTCAGCATGCCTTCGTAGGTCGTCATCGTTCGGCTCCTTCTGGTCGAGGAGGGGTGCCCCTGCGGCGCCCCCTCGCAGGGTCCCGCTGCGTCGACTATCCTTCGAGGCCCTCGTCCTGCCCGAACAGGTCCTCGTGCTCGAGCATGTGGCCCATCTTGTCGCGCTTGGTGCGCAGGTAGCACATGTTGTCCTCCTGCGGCGCGATCTCGATCTGCTCGCGGCCGGTGACGCGCAGGCCGTAGCCCTCCAGCGCGACGATCTTCTTGGGGTTGTTGGTCATGATGCGGATGGTCGACAGGCCCGAGGTCGGCGAGGATCTGGGCGCCGGTGCCGTAGTCGCGCAGGTCCGGCGCGAAGCCGAGCTCCACGTTGGCCTCCACGGTGTCGTACCCCTGCTCCTGGAGCGCGTAGGCCTTCAGCTTGTTGATGAGGCCGATGCCGCGGCCCTCCTGGCGCATGTACAGGACCACGCCCGAGGCCCTCGGCCTCGATGCGCCGCATCGCCTCGGCCAGCTGGTCGCCGCAGTCGCAGCGCAGCGAGCCGAAGGTGTCGCCGGTGAGGCACTCCGAGTGGACGCGCACGAGCACGTCCTTCTTGCCGGCCACGTCGCCCTTGACGATGGCCACGTGGTGGCTGCCGTCGAGCACCGACTCGTAGCCGATGGCCTTGAAGTCGCCGTACTTGGTCGGCATCGAGACCGTGGCGGCGCGGCGCACCAGGTGCTCGTTGCGGCGCCGGTACTTGATGAGGTCGGCGACGGTGATGATCTTGAGCCCGTGCTTGCGCGCGTACGGGACGAGGTCCGGCACGCGCGCCATGGTGCCGTCGTCGTTCATGATCTCGCAGATGACGCCGGACGGGTTCAGGCGGGCGAGCCGGGCCAGGTCGACGGCCGCCTCGGTCTGCCCGGAGCGCTCGAGCACGCCGCCGGGCCGGGCCATGAGCGGGAACACGTGGCCGGGCTGCACGAGGTCGGCCGGGCCGCGACTCGGGGTCGATGGCGACCTGGATGGTGTGCGCGCGGTCGGCCGCGGAGATGCCCGTGGTCACGCCTTCGCGCGCCTCGACGGAGACCGTGAACGCGGTCTGCAGGCGCGCCTCGTTGTGGCTGGTCATCGGCGGCAGGTCGAGCTCGCGCGCAGCGCTGCGGCGTGAGCGCGAGGCAGATGAGGCCGCGGCCTTCCTTGGCCATGAAGTTGATGTTCTCCGCGGTGGCGAACTGGGCCGCCATCGTCAGGTCGCCCTCGTTCTCGCGGTCCTCGTCGTCGCAGACGATGACCATGCGGCCCTCGCGCAGGTCGTCCAGAGCGTCCTCGATGCTCGCGAACGGCTCGCGCGGCGCGTCGTCCGCCGCCTCTGCCGTCTCGTCGTAGTGGTCCGCCGTCATCAGAACCCCGCTTCCGCTAGCTTCTCCCAGGTGAGTCCGGCGCCGGGCTTGCGCCCGGCGACGAACGCATACACGTACTTGGCGATCAGGTCGGCCTCGAGGTTGACCCGCGAGCCCGGCTTGAGGCGTCCGAGCGTGGTCACCGCCGCGGTGTGCGGGATCAGCGACACGCGCACGCGGTCGCCGTCGACGGCGACCACGGTGAGGCTCACGCCGTCGACCGCGACCGAGCCCTGGCCGACGGTGACGCGTGCGACCGCCTCGGGCGCCTCGAACTCCACCACGAGGGCGTTGTCCTCCGGCGTGACGGCCGTCACGGCGCCGACGCCGTCGACGTGGCCGCTCACGAGGTGCCCGCCGAGGCGCGAGCTGAGCGTCATGGCGCGCTCGAGGTTGAGGCTGTCCCCCGGCCGGCGCTCCGAGAGCGTGGTGCGGCGGACGGTCTCGGGCATGGCGTCCGCCGTGAACCCGCCGGGCCGCACGCGAGGTGACCGTGAGGCACACGCCGTCGGTCAGGATGCTGTCGCCGACGGCGGCGTCCTCGGTCACGGTGGTCGCCGCCGACGTCGAGCACGAAGCTGCTCGGCGCCCGGCCTGATGCCGCGCAGGGTGCCGATCTCCTCGACGATGCCGGTGAACACCCTAGTCTCCCTTGCGCACGATGGTGCCGCTGAGCAGCAGGTCGTCGCAGACGGAGCGCCACTGCACGTCCCGCAGGCGCCACGCGCCGTCGACGGCCGAGACGGCGGGCGCCGCGAACAGGTCGGGCGCGCCGCGCCCGACGATGAGCGGCGCGACGAACAGCAGCACGCGGTCGATCAGGCCGGCCGCCAGGAGCTCGCCCGCCAGCGTGGGGCCTCCCTCGCACAGGACGTCCAGGAGCCCCAGACCGGCGAGCGCTTCGAGCGCGGCCGGCAGGCCGCCCTCCGCCCACTTCGAGCAGTTCGGCGCCGCGCGCCTCCAGGAGCCGGCGCGCGGCCTCGGTCGCCGCGTCGGCGACCACGATGGTGCGCGTCTGGCGCGCGGTCGCCAGCACCTTGGCGCCCGGCGGCAGGGTGCCGTCGTGCGTGACGACCACGCGGACGGGGTCCGCCCGTCGGCCAGCCGCACGGTGAGTTCCGGGTCGTCGCGGCGCACCGTCCCGGCGCCGACCATGACCGCGTCCACGCGGGAACGCAGCTCGTGCACGGCCCGGCGGCTGTCCAGGCAGCTGATCCAGCGGGCGTCGCCGCCGGCGGCGGCGACCTTGCCGTCCAGGGTCACGGCCGCCTTGTACGTGACCAGCGGGCGGCCGGTGCGGTGGTACTTCAGGAAGGGCGCGTTCTGCTCGCGGGCGCGCGCCCCCCAGCGGTCTTCGGCCAGGTCGACCTCCACGCCGCCGTCGCGCAGCTTGCGCAGGCCGCGGCCGTCCACCTGGGGGTTCGGATCGCCGAGGGCGATCACCGCGCGAGTCACTCCGGCGGCCACCAGCGCGTCCGCGCAGGGCGGCGTCTTGCCGTGGTGGCTGCACGGCTCGAGGGTGCAGTAGAGCGTCGCGCCCCGGGCGCGCTCGCCGGCCTCGGCGAGCGCCATGGCCTCGGCGTGCGGCTCGCCGGGCGCCAGGTGCCAGCCGCGGCCGACGACCTCTCCGTCGCGCACCAGGACGGCGCCGACCAGCGGGTTGGGATGCGTGCTGCCGCGGCCTCGCTCGGCCAGTGCGAACGCCTCGTCCATATACAGTTCGTCGTCCATACAACAACGCCCCGAGAGCATGCGCTCCAGGGCGGACGACGGCGAGACGCCGTACCTGCTTCTCTCATCCGGACTGTGACCGTCGGCCCAGGAATCTCACCTGGTCGGCCCCTCTCGGGGTTCGCGGGCTGTACCGCCGGTGGGGACTTTCACCCCGCCCTGAAGCAGCGTTTGGTCTTGCAGTCGAGGATTATACGCCGCGCGGCGGCAGCCTGCGCCACTGCCGCGAACCGCTCCTCGATGTCGTGGCCGCCGAACACGCTGGAGCCGGCCACCAGCCAGTTGGCGCCGGCGGCCGTCAGCTCACCGGCGTTGACTCGGTCACGCCGCCGTCCACCTCGATGGTCGACGTCGTCGGGCAGGTAGGCGCGCGCGCGGCGCGATCTTGTCCGTGGATGTCTCGATGAAGCTCTGCCCGCCGAAGCCCGGGTTGACCGACATGATCAGCACCATGTCGCAGTGGTACCTGGCCTCGGCCAGCGTCTCGACGGGCGTGGCCGGGTTCAGCGAGACGCCGGCCAGCGCGCCCGCCTCGCGGATCTGCGCCAGTACGCGGTGCAGGTGCGTGCAGGCCTCCTGGTGCACGACGATCATGTCGGCGCCGGCGGCCGCGAACTGCGGGATGTAACTGCTCCGGCCGCTCGATCATGAGATGGACGTCGAGGAGCGCGCCGGCGCCGTGCACGAGCGGCTGCAGCGCCTTGACCACCAGCGGGCCGATGGTGATGTTGGGGACGAAGTGACCGTCCATGACGTCGATGTGGATGACGCGGGCGCCGGCGTTGAGCACGGCCTCGACGTCGTCGCCCAGGCGGCTGAAGTCCGCGGACAGGATCGACGGCGCCACGTTGATGCCCCGCAGGATGTCTTCCACCGGTCTCCTCCGATCCTTGGCCGCCGCGGCATGGTGCCGCAGCGGTAGTCTACCCCGCCGCGGGGGCGGCGGGATCGCTGGCGTCCGCGAGAGCGGCGCGGCGCAGCCGGGCGACGAAGAAGCCGCTGGAGCCGCCGTCCGGCGGCAGCACGAGCAGGAAGCCGCCGGCCGACGGGTGCGCCAGGCCCGGCCAGGCCGCGCCGAGGTCGTCGGCCGTCCAGCCGCCGCCGCCGAGCAGCGGCTCGACCACGCCGAGCGTCTCGGCGCGCGTCAGCGTGCAGACGGCGTAGGTGAGCGCGCCGCCGGGCTTGACCGTGGCCGCGGCGCGCGCGAGCAGCCGCGCCTGCAGCTGCGCCAGGCGCGGCACGTCGTTCAGCGTGCCGCCGCCAGCGCAGGTCGGCGCGGGACGCGAGCGTGCCGAGGCCGCTGCACGGGCGCGTCGAGCAGCACGGCGTCGAACGCGGCCGTCCCACTCCGGATGCGGAGCTCCAGAGCGTCGGCGCGGACGACTTCCACGCGGTCCGCGCCGAGGCGCGCCAGGTTGCGGCGCAGGTCTTCGGCGCGCGCCTCGTCCACCTCCACGGCCTTGAGCGCGGCGCCGGGCAGCAGCGCCGCCAGCTGACTGGTCTTGGCGCCGGGCGCGGCGCAGAGGTCCAGGACCGCCGCGTCCGGCCCCGTCACGCCGCCGGCGGCCACCACGGCCGGCGATCTGCGAGCCGCGCGACTGCGCCGTCACGAGTCCGTCGCGGAAGGCGCCGGAGCGCTCGAGCGGCGGGCCGTCGTAGAGCAGCGCGTCCGGCAGGCCGTCGACGCCGCGGCTGGTGAATCCCTCCGCCCGCGAGCGCCTCTCGGGCCGCCGGCAGCCCGCCGCGCAGCCGGTTGGCGCGCAGACAGCGCTCGGGGGCGGCGTTCGCCGGCCTCCAGCAGGCGCCGGGCGCGCGCATCGCCGAGCTCCTCGCGCAGCAGCTTCACCAGCCAGAGCGGGTACGAGAGCGCCGCCGCCCAGTCGCGGCTGGCGTCGCCCTCGGCGATCTCGCTCAGCCGCGCCCGTCCGTCGGCCGCCACGCGCCGGAGCACGGCGTTGACGAAGCCGCCGGCGCGGCGGCTGGTGCGGGTCGCGAGCGTCACCGAGTCGTCGACCACGGCGTAGGCGGGCACGCGGTCGAGGAACAGCAGCTGGAACGCGGCCAGGCGCAGTGCGTCGCGCACGTCCGGGTCGAGCCGATCTTGAGCGGCGCCTTGGTGTACGAGCCCAGCACCGCGTCGATGGTGCCGCGACGCTTGACCGTCCCGTTGATCAGTTCGTTGGCGAGACCGCGGTCGGCCGCGCTGAGTGACGACAGCTCGGGCAGCGCCGCGGCCGACTCGTCCAGTCGCGCGCCGCTCGTGCGCAGGCGGCGGAGCGCCGCGAACGCCGCCGCCCGCGCGGGGCTCACGCCCGAAGAGCTCGCCGTGCCTCCGGCCTCCGGCGGTCACGGCGCCAGCAGAGCTGCGGCCGGCGCCGCGCAGGAACTCCTCGGCCGCCATGCGCTTGCGGCCCTCCTGCTGCAGTTCGAGCACGTCCAGCCAGCCGCTGGCCGGCGGCGATGACGAGGCGGTCCGGCCCGGCCTCCGGCACGCGGGCCGTCGCCGGGCGCGGCCCGCCAGATCCTGCGTGCGACGCCCGGCGAGCTCGCGTGACCGCGCCGATGTGCGGCGCGAGGGCGCGCACCTGGTCGGCGATCTCCGCCGCGGGCCGTCTCCAGTCGATCTCCTTGTCGTCCGGCCCGATCTTGTCCGCGTAGGTGACTTCGCCCTCCTGCGGGCGCCACTCCACGGTGCCCGAGGCGATGCCGTCGAGCGTCGCCACCACTCCCTCGACGGCCGCCGGCGCCAGCAGCTCGTAGGCTCGGCCGGCGTCGGCGTCCCGGGGCACGTGCACCAGGCGCTCGTCGCCCACGGGTCCCTCGTCCACGCCGGCGGTCATGCGCAGCGTGCAGACGCCCAGGTCGGTCTCCCCCGCCATCAGCGCGCGCTCCACCGGAGCTGCGCCGCGCCAGTGCGGCACCACGAGACGGGTGCACCACGACGGTCTCGACGGCGTCGAGGACGCCCTGCGTGACGATCTGGCCGTAGGCGCAGACGACGAACACGTCCGGGCCGGCGGCGAGCAGGCGCTCGACCGCTTCGGGGTCGGAGAGCCGCTCGGGCTGCAGACACAGGGATGTCGAGCTCCCTCGCCAGCAGCTTGATGCGCGGCGGCTGCGGCGTGCCGTGGCGGCCGCGCGGCCGGTCGGGATTGGTGACGAGGACGACAGGGACGCGCCCCGCCGCGACGAGTCCCGTCGAGGACGAGTTCCGCGAACGGCGCCGTGCCGGCGTAGGCGAAGCGCATGCGGCTCAGAGGCCGCCGGCCGGGGGCCCGAACCCGCCGGCCTCGTTCTCGCGCATCGCCCGCAGGGCGGCGGCGCGAGCGCTTCTGCTCGTGCGGTCGACGATGAGGACGCCGTCGAGGTGGTCGTTCTCGTGCTGGATCACGCGCGCCTCGAAGCCCTCGGCGCGGAACTCCACCGGCTCGCCGTACTCGTCGAGCCCGCGCACGCGCACGCTGACGGCGCGCTCCACGGGCATCGTGACGCCGGGCACGCTGAGGCACCCCTCGTCGGCCTCCTCGGTCTCGTCCGAGAACTCGTCGAGCACGGGGTTGGCGAGCACGCGCGGGTCGTCGTCCACGTCGTAGACGAGCAGACGCTGCAGCACGCCGACCTGCGGAGCCGCGAGGCCCACGCCCGGCGCGTCGTGCATGGTGCGGATCATGCGCTTGGCCAGCTTGCGGAGGCTGCGGTCGAACTGCGTGACCTCGTGCGCGTGCTCCCGCAGCACCGGGTCGCCGATGACGCGGATGTCGCGGCGGGCCTCCCGCTGCCTGCGCGAGAGGTCCTGCTCGTCCGCGGTCTGTGTGGTCTGGGTGGTCTCGCTCATGTCCTCAATGGTACCTCACGCCGGCCGGGGTCACAGCCACTGCGGCTCCACGTCCGGGACCACCCGGACGCCGCGGGCGGCGTACCTGTCGCGGTTCGCCGCCAGCCAGGCGCGCAGTGCATCGAGGGTTTTCCCTGTTTCGCTTAGTCTTTATCACGAGGCGGCAGGCGTGACGGCCTCGCTCTCGCCAGAGCGGTCCGGGGCCGAGCACCTGGGCGGTCTCGCCGAGGCGGGCGGCCAGCCGCTCGGCCGTGAAGCGCCCGGCGACCTCGACCTTGTCCCTCGACGTGCCCGAGAGGTCGAGGCCGACGAGGAAGCCGGCGGGCGGGTAGCCGAGCTCCCTGCCGGCGCTCGAGCTCCTCGGCGTAGAACCTCTCCTCCTTCGCCGGCGGCGGCGAGGGCGATCGGCCGCGCCTCGGGGTCGAGCGTCTGCACGATGACCCGGCCGGGCCGCTCGCCGCGGCCGCTGCGGCCGCCGACCTGGATGAGCAGCGAGAACGTGCGCTCCTCGGCGCGGAAGTCCGGAAAGTGCAGCGTGAGGTCGGCGTTGACCACGCCGACCAGGGTCACGTCCGGGAAGTGGTGCCCCTTGGCGATCATCTGCGTGCCCACGAGCACCTTGGGCCCGGGCTCGGCGAACCGGCCGAGGACGCTCTGCAGCCGCGCGTAGGACCCGGCGACGTCCGAGTCGAGGCGCAGCAGGTCGACCCCGGGCAGCAGCAGGCGGACCTCGCGCTCGAGACGCTCCGTGCCGTAGCCGTAGCGCACCAGGTCGGAACGGCCGCACTCCGGGCAGACCGACGGCGCCGGCTCGGTGTGCCCGCAGGTCCGGCAACGGAGGGTGCGGCTGCCGAACAGCGCCAGAGTGACGTCGCAGTCGCGGGCACTCCCACGCGTGGCCGCAGTGGTCGCAGACGAGGTACGCGGCGAACCCGCGGCGGTTGAGGAACAGGATGGCCTTCTCCCCCGCGTCGACGACGCCGCTGAGCGCCTCGGCGAGCGGCGCCGAGAACACGCCGTGGTGGTCGCGCATGTCCACGATCTCCAGCGCCGGCGGCTGCGAGCCGTCGACGCGCTGTGTGCAGGTCGGCGTGCAGGGCGACGCGGTCGAAGCTCTCCACGCTCGGCGTCGCGGAGCCGAGCACCACCACGGCGCCGCTCGCCGCAGCGCGCCAGCCGGCCACGGTGCGCGCGTCGTAGGCCGGCTCGCTCTCCTGCTTGTAGGAGGTGTCGTGCTCCTCGTCGACGACGATCAGCCCGAGGTCGACGAGCGGCGCGAACACCGCCGAGCGCGCGCCGACGACGATGCGCACCTCGCCGCGCGCGACGGCGGCGTAGGCGAGCAGGCGCTCGCCGGCCGAGAGGCCCGAGTGCAGCACGGCGACGTGCGCCCCCGCGAACCGGCGCTTGACGCGCGCGACCGTCTGCCCGGTCAGGCCGATCTCCGGCACCAGCAGGAGGACCGAGCGGCCGGCCTCCAGCGTCGCCTGTGCCGCCTGGAGGTAGACCTCGGTCTTGCCGCTGCCGGTGACGCCGTGCAGCAGCACCTCGTCGCCCGGACGCGTCTCGCAGAGGATGCTGTGCAGTGCGCGCCGCTGCTCGTCGAGCAGGTCGGGGATGTCCGAGAGCGTGGCGCAGGCCTGCAGGCGGGCCGCCTGCGCGGCGGCAGGCGCGGCGATGGCGCCGTCTTGCCCGCCGGGCAGGTCGGGCGCGCGGGACGCCGAAGGACGGCGCCGGGTCCCCGGCCACCAGCGCGCCGAGCTCCAGGAGCCGGCGCAGGCCCGCGGCGGAAAGCCCGCTCACGGCGCGGAGCTCGCGCTCGTCGAGCTGCCCGGCCTCGTCGACGAGCTCCAGCGCCGCGCGCTGGCGCGGGCCCAGCCGGGCGCGGCGTCTCCGGGCCCCGGCGCAGCGTGCGCCCCGGCGCCGTGACGCCGACGACGTGCACGCGGTACGCCACGCGCAGCCAGCCCTTGCGCCGGTACCGCTCCGCGTCCGCGGCGAGAGGGCCGGCCTGGAGCCGGACCCCCTCCAGATCACGAAGCCGGCTCTCCCCAGCCTCCGCGGCCGTGCGCGCCGGCGTGCGTGAGCGCGTAGCGGCGTTCGATCTTGAGCGCGCCGGTGGGCGGGCACACGAGCGCCAGCGCGGCCGAGAACGACGTGAGGTAGTGCTGCTGGACGCGACGGGCGACGCCGAGGAGTTCCTCGGGGATGGCAGGGACCCGCAGGACGTCCCGCAGCGGCAGGACGCGCCCTGCGTGCGCCGTCTGCTCGCGGACCTCGAGGACGACCCCGATGACCGTCTGGGCGCCCAGGGGGACGGCGACGAGAGCGCCGGGCAGCGCGCCGGCGGCCAGCTCGCGGGGGATCTCGTAGTCGAAGGCCTCGGCGAAGGCCCGGGTGCGGACGAGCGGGAAGACGGCGGCGTAGCTCACACAGCCACGCAGCGGGCTCTTGGAGCGGGGCTCCGCAGGCTCACCGCTCGGGCCGCGCCGCCGTCTTCCCGGCGCCGCCTCAGGCCTTGAGGCCCGCGGCGGCGCGCAGCACGTCTGCCTTGTCCGTGCGCTCCCACGTGAAGTCGTGGTCGTTGCGGCCGAAGTGACCGTAGGCGGCCGTCTTGCCGTAGATGGGACGGCGCAGGTCGAGGTCGCGGAGGATGGCCGCCGGACGCAGGTCGAAGTGCTCGCCGATGAGCCGCTCGATGGCGACGAGCTCGATCTTCTCGGTGCCGGCGCAGTCGACCATGACGGAGACCGGATGCGCGACGCCGATGGCGTAGGCCACCTGGACCTGGCAGCGCTCGGCGAGGCCGGCGGCGACGACGTTCTTGGCGACGTAGCGGGCCGCGTAGGCGCCGGAGCGGTCGACCTTGCTCGGGTCCTTGCCCGAGAAGGCGCCGCCGCCGTGCGGAGCGGCGCCGCCGTACGTGTCGACGACGATCTTGCGGCCCGTGAGGCCGCAGTCGCCCATGGGGCCGCCGATGACGAACTTGCCGGTGGCGTTGATGACGGTGATGTCCTCGAGCTTGCCGGCCTCGTACATGTCCTTGGGCATGATCGGCTCGACCACGTGCTCGATGAGGTCGGGGTAGATGATGCTCTGGAGGTCGGCGCTCTCGGCGTGCTGCGTGGCGAGCACGATCTTGACGATCTCGACCGGCTTGTTGTCCTCGTAGCGGATGGTGACCTGGGACTTCCCGTCCGGACGCAGGTACGGCAGGATCTCGGCCTTGCGCACGTCGGCCAGGCGCTTGGAGAGCTTGTGCGCCAGCAGGATGGGCATGCGGCATGAGCTCGGCGGTCTCGGTGCAGGCGTAGCCGAACATCATGCCCTGGTCGCCGGCGCCCTGCGTGTCGAGGACGTCGTCGTCGTTGACGTCGGTGCGCACCTCGAGCGCGGTGGTGACGCCCTGGCTGATGTCCGGCGACTGCTCGTCGATGGCCACCATGACGCCGCAGGTCTCGTAGTCGTAGCCGTAGTGCGCGCTCGTGTAGCCGACCTCCTTGACCGTCTTGCGGACGATCTTGGGGATGTCGACGTAGGTCTCGGTGGTGATCTCGCCGGCGACGAACGCGAGGCCGGTGGTCACGAGCGTCTCGCAGGCGACGCGCCCGTAGGGGTCGTCCTTGAGGATCGCGTCGAGGATGGAGTCGGAGATCTGGTCGGCGAGCTTGTCGGGGTGACCCTCGGTGACCGACTCCGAAGTGAAGAGGTAGTTCCGCTTGTCCAATTGAGTCCTCCGGGGACACGCGGCGCGGGCGAGCCGGCGCGGGTTGGATGTGGTGTCGTGCGGGCGCGGGAGCATCCCGCGGGCCCGGTGGAGTCTACCAGACCGCCGTGACGGCCAGCAACGCGGCCGTTCGCCGTCGCCGCGGCCCGTGGCTACTCGTGCCGCTCCTTCTTGGGCGCGCGTCCCATCAGGTCGGCGACGCTCTCCTGAGGCGTGCGGTTGCCCTCGAGCACCTGGTACACGTTCTCGGTGACCGGCATCTCGATGCCCAGTCGCGCGGCCAGGTCGTGGAGCGCGTAGGCGGTGTGCAGGCCCTCCACGACCTGGCCCACCTGGGCCTCCACCTCGGCCGGCGAGGCGCCCTTGGCCAGCAGTTCGCCGGCCAGCCGGTTGCGGCTGTGCCGGGAGGTGCAGGTGGCGATGAGGTCGCCGATGCCGGCGAGGCCGGTGAAGGTGGCGATGTGCGCCCCCTGGATCATGCCCAGCCTGGTCATCTCCGCGACGCTGCGCGTGATGAGGCTGGCGCGCGAGTTGTCGCCGAAGCCGAGCCCGTCGGACATGCCGACGGCCACCGCGATGGGGTTCTTGACCGCGCCGCAGAACTCGACGCCGACGACGTCGTCGTTGGTGTAGACGCGGAAGGTGTCGCTGGTGATCGCCGCCTGGAGCGCGAGCGCCATGGCCTCGTCGGAGGCGGCGATCACGGTCGCCGACGGCATGTCCTGGCTGACCTCTTCGGCGTGGTTGGGGCCGGAGAGCGCGGCGGCGCCGGCCCCCGTCTCCTCCTCGATCACCTGGGTGGGGCGCTTGAGCGAGCCGATCTCGTAGCCCTTCGCCAGCGAGAGCTGCAGCGCGCCCTCCGCACCCCGCGGCAGCGACCCACCTGGCCACCTCGCGGACGGCCTGGGTGGGCACCGCGTACACGAGCAGTCCGGCGCCGGAGAGGTCGGCGTCCTCCATGCCGGTGAAGCGGATCTGCTCCGGCAGGTGCACGCCGGGCAGGAAGTGCGGGTTCTCGTGCGTGGCCTGCAGTCGCGCCGCCTCCTCGCGCGTCACCGCGAGGACCTCGGCGTCGTGACCGCGGCGCACCAGCAGGCGGGCGAAGGCGCTCCCCCAGCTGCCGGAGCCGATGACGATCGCCTTCATCTCAGCTCCCCCCTGCCGTTCCGCCCTCAGACGGTCGCGCCTGCGACCACGGCAGCCTGACGCGATGTTCTTCGCCCGCCAGCAGCCGCTGGATGTTGCCGCGATGCGCCCACCACACGAGGATCGCCACGAGCACGCCGGCGATCTTGTACGGCAGCGGTTCGTCGAAGGCGATGGTGAGCACGGGGACCAGGAGCGCGGCCACCAGCGAAGCCAGGCTGACGTATCTCGTCACCAGGATGAGCACGATCCACGTCGTGAGGATGATGAGGAAGGCGAGCGGGACGAGCGCCAGCACGACGCCGGCGCCCGTGGCGATGCCCTTGCCGCCCCTGCCCTTGAGGAAGATCGAGTAGATGTGACCGACGACGGGCGCGGCGGCGATGAAGATCGCGGCCCAGGGCGTGAAGAGCGCCGCCGCGAGCGCCGCGGGGATGTACCCCTTGAGGATGTCGCAGACCATGACGACCGTGCCGGCCTTCTTGCCGAGCACGCGGTACACGTTGGTGGTGCCCACGTTGCCCGACCCGTGCTCGCGCACGTCCACCCCGTAGAACACCTTGCCGACGACGAGCGCCGAAGGGGATGGACCCGACCAGGTAGGCGAGGACGAACAGGACGGCGAAGCCGAGCACCTGGACGACGATCAACGCTTGCCTTTGAAGTCGATCACCAGCGGGACCCCTTCGAGGCCGAACTGCGCGCGCAGCCGGTTCTCGACGTAGAAGCCGAAGTCGCGCGTCACCAGCGTGCGGTCGTTGATCTCGATGGCGATGCGCGGCGGCGAGGTGCCGAACTGCGCGACGTAGTACATCTTGAGCCGCTTGCCGTGCTTCTGCGGCATCGGCCGGTCGGCGGCGAGTTCGGCGAGCGCCCGGTTGAGCGCCCGCGTCGAGATGTGCGCTGTGTAGAGCGCGTCGAGCTCGGCGATCTTGCGCAGGAGCTCCTTGACGCCGCGGCGGGTCTCGGCGGACACGGCGATCACCGGCGGCCGCTGGCGGAGCTTGCGCTTGGCGATGCCGGCGATCTCCTCCAGGTCCGGCTCGGCGATGTCGCACTTGTTGACGGCGATGACCGTGGCGCAGTTGCGGTGCGTGGCCTCGGTGCAGATGGAGAGGTCGAGCTCGCCGAAGCGCATGGTGGCGTCGACGACGATGACCGCGACGTGCGCGCGGTCCAGGCTCTGGACGCTGCGCAGGTACGAGTAGTACTCGACGCCGCTCACCTTGGCGGCCTTGCGCATGCCGGCCGTGTCGATGAAGCGGAACCGGCCGGAGTCGGTCTCGATGACGCTGTCGATGGCGTCGCGCGTCGTCCCGGCGATCTCGCTCACGATCGTGCGCGTCTCGCCGGCGATGGCGTTGAACAGCGACGACTTGCCGGCGTTGGGCCGGCCGACGATGGCCACCGGGGTCTCGGCCGGCCCGGCCTCCTCGTCGCGATCGTCCGCCACGACGCCGCTCACCTCCACGAGGCGGTCCAGCAGTTCGCCGCTGCCCGTGCCGTGCACGGCGGAGAACAGCAGGGGCTCGCCGAGGCCGAGCGCGTAGATCTCCGGCGCCGTCGCCGTGCTGGCCGGGTCGTCCATCTTGTTGGCGACCACGATGACCGGGGCCTTGGCGCGGCGCAGCACGTCGGCGATGGCGTAGTCGTCGGTCAGCGGGCCGGCGCGGCCGTCGAGCACGAACAGGACGACGTCGGCCGAAGAGATGGCGCGCTCGACCTGTTCGCGGATGTGTCCGGCGAACGGAGCGTCTTCAGTGGTGTCGTAGCCGCCGGTGTCGACGAGCAGCAGGCGGTGGCCGGTCCACTCCACCTCGATCTCTTTGCGGTCGCGCGTGACGCCGGGCGTCTCGTGCACCACGGTGGCTCTGGAGCCGGTGAGGCGGTTCACGAGGGTGGACTTGCCGGCGTTCGGCGAGCCGACGACGGCGACGATGGGGAGTGTTTTCATCTGGACAGTCTAGCAAACGCGTCGCCGAGCGTATCGGCCACGACCAGCCGGCCGCCGGCGGCGGCGGTCAAGCTCGTCCTCGGACGACGTCGTCCAGCGTGCGGCCGAGCTCCTCCGGCAGCCAGACGCGCGGGGCCGCGAGCCACTCGCCGGCGGCGAGCGGGTCGCGGCGCAGCGCCTCCAGCACCTCGGCGCCGCCGAGCAGGCCGGTGACGGTGACGTGCGGGCCGAACAGCGCGTTCTCGACCGCGAAGGACCGGACGGGCACCCCGGCCGCCGGCGCGAGGACCGCGGCCGCGCGCTCGAGCACCGGGCGCGCGAGCGTGCCGCAGAGCAGGCGCACGCCGGCGACGCCGTCCCCCGGCTGCGGCGGCGCGTCCCGTTCCCGTGCGTCTGCTCCTCCCCACGCCGCGGCCAGGCTCCGTGCCTCGGCCAGCAGGTCCGCGGAGATGCCGACGCCGTTCTCGTACTGCTCCGGCGCGTCTCCGGCCGGCGGCTCATCGCCGGCGAGCAGGTAGAACTCGTCGGCGGCGTGCACGAACGCCGTGCCGCGCCGCGCTTCGTGAACTCCCGCTGCCACCCCTGCACGTCCGCGACCACGCGCGCGCGCCTCTTCCGCCGTCACCCTGCGCAGGTCGCCCTCGGCCGCCAGCGACACCGGCACCACGCCGAGGTCGGCGACGTCCTCCAGCTCTCCGCTGCGCAGCACCGTCTCGGCGAGCACGTCCCCGTCGTTCCAGCCCGGGCAGAGCACGACCTGCAGGTGCAGCTCGAGGCCGGCCGCTGCGAGCCGCTCGAGGACGGCGCGCGAGCCGGCCGCCGCGCGCCCCATGAGGCGGACGCGGGCGTCGTCGTCCCAGGCGTGCAGCGACACGTAGAGCGGCGAGAGGCGCAGCTCCTCGATGCGCTCCAGATCGGCCTCGTCCAGGTTCGTGAGCGTCATGAAGTTGCCGTGCAGGAACGACAGACGGTAGTCGTCGTCCTTGACGGAGAGGGCGCCGCGCAGGCCGGGCGGCACCTGGTCGACGAAGCAGAAGCGGCAGGCGTTGCGGCAGGTGCGCGGGTCGTCCCCGAGCCCGCCGCGGTCCAGCGAGATCCCGTGCCACTCCCCGGGCTCGCGGCGTGACCGCCAGGTCGAGCGGATGGCCGTCGCGCAGCACGGAGAGCCACAGCGTGCCGTCCGCGGCCGCGTCCTCCACGTCGAGCACGTCGAGCGGGACGCCGCCGTTCAGGCGGACGATGCGGTCGCCGGCCCGCAGCCCGCCGCGGGCGGCGGCGTCTCTGGCGTCGGCGACGACGACGCCGCCGCAGGCGCCCGCCGCGCCGTCATTCACCGCACAGGTCCAGGAGCGCGCGCACGGTGGCCTCGATCTCCTCGTCCGGCGTCGAGGCCCCGGCGGTGACGCCGATGCGGGCGGCGCCTTCCAGCCAGTCCGGGCGCAGCTCGGCGGCGGACTCTATGTGGTGGGTCCGCGGCTCGATCGCCGCGCAGAGCTGCGCGAGGCGGGCGGTGTTGGCGCTGTTGCGCCCGCCGACCACGACGACCACGTCCACGTCCTCGGCCAGCTCGCAGGCGGCGCTCTGGCGCTTCTCCGTGGCGTCGCAGACCGTGTTGAAGACCAGCAGCTCGCGCGCCACGGGCGCGAGCGCGGCGGCCAGCGCGGACAGGTTGGCGCGCGTCTGCGTGGTCTGCACGACCACGCCGACGCGCCGCCCGCGCAGGCGCTCGAGCGGCAGCCCGGAGGCGTCCTCGACCACGACCGCGCCCGAGCCGGCGAAGCCCTCGAGGCCCACGACCTCCGGGTGGTCGCGCTCGCCGAGGATCACCACGGCGTAGCCGGCCTCGCGCAGCGCGGCCGCCTTGCGCTGGGCGACGGAGACGAACGGGACAGGTGGCGTCGACGACGTTGAGGTGCCGCGAGCGCGCGTGGGCGATCACGTCCGGCGAGACGCCGTGCGTGCGCACGATCAGCGTGCCGGCCGCCGCCGCGTCGACCTCGTCCACGACGTCGACGCCGCGGTCCTTGAGGCTCCCGACGACGCTCGGGTTGTGGATGATGGGCCCGAGCGTCGCGACGGGGGCCGGCGCGCCCTCGAGCGCCTCACCCGTGAGGCGCAGGGCGCGCTCCACGCCGTAGCAGTAGCCGGCGTAGCGGGCGACGACGATCTCCGAAGTCGCCCGCGCGGACGTGGCGCAGCTCGGCGCTGCGCTCCGGCTCCTCGTCGTAGGACGCCGAGCCGTGCCCTGAGCCCCGGGAGTCCTCAGAGCCGGGCATACAGCCCCACCATGGCGTCGTGCATGCGCAGCGCGGCCTCCTGATACGCCTTGCTGTTCCTGGTCGTGATGTCGCTGAGGTCCACCGGCGGGCCCACCAGACCGCGCAGCGACGGCAGGCCCAGCTTGCCGTCGCGCAGCATGTCCTGGGTGCCGTCGAGGGCGAGCGGTATGACCGGGGCGCCGCTGCGCAGGGCGATCATGCCCACGCCGGGCAGGAAGTCGCCCACGCCGTGGTACCGCTGCCGGTGCCCCTCGGGGAACATCAGCAGTATCTCTCCCCGCTCGAGCATCTCCAGCGCCGCCGTCAGTGCGGCACGGTCTCCGGCGCCCCGGTCGATGGGGAACGCGCCGAGGCTCGTGATGAACTTCGCGGCCGCGCTGTTGGCGAACAGTTCCTTCTTGGCCATGAAGCGCAGCGGGCGGTCGAAGATCATCCCCGCGATCACGGGGTCCCAGAAGGCCTTGTGGGTCATGATGACCATCACCGGGCCTGTCTGCGGCAGGTTCTCCGCGCCCCGCACCCGGCAGCGGTACACCCCGCCGAAGAACGGTATCGCGAGCCAGCGCAGGAAGGTGTACAGACGGCTGTCGCCGTGCCCGACGAGCGGGTAGCGCCACACGCGCATCACGAGGCCACCTTCTCTCCTGCGATGGCGACGACGGCGTCGACCACCTCGTCCAGGTGAGCTCGGACGTGTCGACCTCGACCGCGTCGGCGGCCTTGCGCAGCGGCGCGACCTCGCGTTCGCTGTCGCGCCGGTCGCGCTCCAGGAGCGCCTCGAGGACCTCGCCCACGTCAACCTCCTCGCCCTTGGCGCAGAGCTCGTCGGCGCGGCGCGCCGCCCGGATCTCCGGGCGCGCCGTCAGGAACACCTTGACCTCTGCGTGGGGGAACACGTTGGTGCCGATGTCGCGGCCCTCCATGACGATGTCGGCGCCGGCGCCGAGCTCTCGCTGCCGCTCGACCAGCAGCCGGCGCACGCCCGGGAGCACGGAGACCACCGAGGCGGCCGCGCCCATCTCGAGGCTGCGGATGAGGCCGCTCACGTCGCGGTCGCCGGCGAACAGCCGGCCGTCCCGGTCGAAGCGGAGCTCGGCTGCGGCGGCGATGGGCACCACCGCCGCCTCGTCGTCCAGCGGCACGCCCGCCTCCGTGGCCAGCAGGCCGACGGCCCGGTACATCGCGCCCGTGTCCAGGTACAGGAACCCCAGCCGCTCGGCGGCACGCCGGGCCACGGTGCTCTTGCCCGAGCCGACCGGTCCGTCGATGGCGACCACGGTCATTCCGTCTCGGCCTCCGCCCGGATGCTGACCTCGTAGCCGAGCGCGCCGAGCACGTGGGCGGCCCGCTGGCAGACCTCGTCGCCGAGGACGTACACGGTCAGCGTGCCGCCGAGCTCGGCGCTCATGTGGTGCATGGCGAGGTCCTCGACGTTGATGCCGGCGTCTCCCAGCGCGACCATGATCTCGCTGAACACGCCGGGCCGGTCCGGCACCGGGATGATGATCCGGAACAGGTCCTCCGCCGGCAGGCTCCCGGCGGCGAGCATGCGGTCGCGCTGCGCCTTGGCCCGCGAGATGGTGTCGCTCAGGCGCGGCGCGTCGGCGGCCGCCAGCGCCTCCAGGACCTCCTGCAGGCCCTCCTGGAACTGCGCCAGGGAGGCGAGCAGCGCCGCGCGGTTGTCCAGGAAGATGTCCGTCCAGACGCGCCGGTTGCTGCCGGCGATGCGCGTCAGGTCGCGGAAGCTGGGGCCCGCGGAGAGCAGCGCGTCGCGGGCCCCGGCGTGCTGGCCGGCCTGGCTCATCAGCACGTTGGCCAGCACGTGCGGCAGGTGGCTGACGACGGCCATCTGCCGGTCGTGCTCCTCCGGGTCGACCGCCACCGGACGGGCGCCGATGTCCCCCAGGAATCCGTACAGCGACTGATAGGCGTCGGCGTCCACGTGGTCGCCGGGAGTCACGAAGTAGGTCGCGCCCTGGTACAGCGAGCCCCGCGCGTTGGCTACTCCGGCGGTCTCCGAGCCGCAGAGCGGGTGCCCGCCGATGCAGCGGCGCTGCTCCTCGGGCGAGAGCGCGCGCATCAGCGGACCTTTGGTGCTCCCGACGTCGCTGACCACGGCGTGTGGCGGAGCGGCGGCGAGCGCCTCCCGCACGTGCTTGACGACCATGCGGACCGGCGTGCAGACGAAGATCAGGTCGGCGCCGGCGCAGGCCTCCGCGATGCTCTCGCAGGCGGTCGTGATGGCGCCGCGCTCCAGCGCCAGGTCGAGGGTGGCCCGCGTCTGGCTGAAGCCGCGAACGTCGGCGACCCCGGCCCGTTCGCGCGCCGCGAGACCGAGAGATCCGCCCATGAGGCCGACGCCGATGAGGGCGACCGTGGTGACAGGTGTCTCGACCACGGTCTCAGGCGGTCTTGCCCGCCCAGCGCGCGAGGTCGAGCACGCGGTCCGCGTACTCGCCGAACGCGGCGGTCGGCAGCGACTGCGGCCCGTCGCACAGGGCGTGCTCGGGGTTGGGGTGCGTCTCCACGAGGACGCCGTCGGCGCCGGCGGCCACGCCGGCCAGCGACAGCGGCAGCACGAGGTCGAGCCTGCCGGCGGAGTGGCTCGGGTCGACGACGACCGGCAGGTGGCTCGCGAGCTTGATCACGGGCACGGCGCTCACGTCGAGCGTGTTGCGGGTGGCCGTCTCGAACGTCCTGATTCCGCGCTCGCACAGGATGACGTCGCGGTTTCCCTCCTTGAGGATGTACTCGGCCGACATCAGCAGTTCTTCGATGGTGGTCGACGGCCCGCGCTTGAGCAGCACCGGCTTGCCGGCCTTGCCGAGCTCCGCGAGCAGCAGGAAGTTCTGCGTGTTGCGGGCGCCCACCTGAAGCACGTCGGCGTAGCTGCAGACCACGTCCAGGTCGCGCGGGTCCATGACCTCGGTGACGATCGGCAGGCCGGTCTCGGCCCGCGCCGCGGCCATCATCTCCAGGCCGTCCTCGCCCAGACCCTGGAAGGCGTAGGGCGACGTGCGCGGCTTGAACGCGCCGCCGCGCAGCATGTGGCCGCCCGCCGCCTTGACGGCGCGTGCGGCCTCGAGCACCTGCTCCGGCGTCTCGATGGAGCAGGGGCCGGCGATGAGCGCGAAGTGCCCCCCGCCGATCTTGACGCCGTTCACGTCGATCACCGTGTCGCGCTTCTGGAACTCGCGGCCCACGAGCTTGTACGGGCGCAGGATCGCGACCACGCGGTCCACGCCCGGCATGACCTCGAGCGGCAGTTCCGTGATCGCCTCGCGGTCGCCGATGACGGCGATGACCGTCACCTTGTCGCCCAGAGAGACGTGCGCGCTGGCGCCGACGTCCTCGACACGCGCGCAGACGCGGGCGACCTGATCGTCGGTCGCCGCCTCGTGCATGATGACCATCATGCTCAAAGCCGTCTCCCTTGGCCGTCCGCCCGGTCGTCGACCTCGAGCGAGGCCAGCTTGTCCAGGAAGAACTCGATCTCCTCCTCTGTACCCACGGTCACGCGGGCCCAGCCCGGGCACCCCAGCGCGTTGCCGTCGCGCACGATCGCGCCCAGTGACAGCAGGGTGCCGCACACCTCGTCGTGCGGGTCGCACAGGTCGTTCATGGCGACGAGCATGAAGTTGGCCTCGGTGGGGACCGTGGCGCGCCCGCGCTCCGCGAGCCGCGCGACCATGAGGTCGCGGAGCCGCGCGTTGGTCTCGCGCCGCTCCGCCACCTGGTCCGGGTGCTTGAGCGCCTCGATGGCCGCCAGCTGCCCCAGCAGGTTGACGTTGAAGGGCTGCCGCACCTTGTCGACGGCCTGCTTCACCTCCGGCGCGCAGATGCCGTACCCCGTGCGCAGGCCGCAGAGCCCGTAGATCTTGGAGAAGGTGCGCAGGACGACGACGTTGTCGTGCTCCTTCTGGATGGCAAGGGACCCCTCGCGGTCCTCGGCGGTGACGAACTCGATGTACGCCTCGTCGATCACGACCATGACGTCGTCGGGGACGCGTTCGACCAGCCGCGCGACCTCGGCGGAGGGCACGTAGGTCCCCGTGGGATTGTTCGGGTTGCACACGAACATCATCTTGGTGCGCGGCGTCACGGCCGCGGCCATCGCCTCGAGGTCGTGGGTGTAGTCGCGCAGCGGGACGGTCACGGGGACCGCGCCGCGGATGTCGATGACGTCGCGGTAGGACGTGAACGACGGCTGCGCCAGCACGACCTCGTCGCCGCGCTCCAGCACCGAGTGGGCCAGCAGGTACAGCAGCTCGCACGTGCCGCAGCCGATGGTGATCTGCTCGGGGCTGCGGTCGTGCACGGCCGCCAGCGCCTCGCGCAGGTCCGTGGAGAAGCCGTCCGGATAGCGCTGCAGGCGGTCGAGCGCCGCCATCACGACTTCCTTGACCTCCGGGAACGGCGGCAGGGGGAACTCGTTGGAGGCCAGCTTGACCACCTGCTCCAGGCCGAAGCGCCGCTGCACCACCTCGATGGGCAGTCCCGGCTGGTACGGGGTGATGCCGGCGAGCTCCGGGATGAAGCGGACGGTCATGACGTCACTCCTCGTCGCCGCCCACACGCTCATCCGGCTCGCCGGACGGCTCGGCGTCGGCGTCCTGCTCCCCGAGCTCCGTCGCCCGGACGGCCGAGGTGCACCGGCTCCTCCATCTCCGGCGGCGCCGGCGCAGATGCGTCCTCGACGGCGTCGTCGGACGCCACCAGGGCGGCGTCGCTCATCGGCTGCGGCGCCTCCGCCACTTCGGCGGCGAGCATGACGGGCGGGCCCTCCACCTCTTTCCCGACCTCGCCGGCGACCTCTTCCCCGGCCCGGCGCAGCGCCTCGACCTCTTCGCCCGTGAGCTCGCGGTAGCCGCCGGGCTCCAGCCCCTTGTCGGTGAGGGGGCCGTACCGGCGGCGGCTCAGCTCCTCGACGGGCAGACCCACGGCGACGAACATGCGGCGCACCTGGCGCTTGCGGCCCTCGTGGATGGTGATCTCGACGAGGGCCGTCTTGGCGCTCTGCTTCTTGAGCCGCACGTCGGCGGGCGACGTGGGGCCGTCCTCGAGGTCGACGCCCTGGCGCAGCGTGCCGAGCGCGCGGCGGCTCACCTTGCCGCGCACGCGGGCGACGTACGTCTTGGGGACGCCGTACCGCGGGTGCATGAGCCGGTTGGCCAGCACGCCGTCGTTGGTGAGGATGATCAGGCCGGTCGTGTCCACGTCGAGGCGGCCGACCGGGAACAGGGCACGCCCGTTGGGCACCAGATCGACGATCACACGATCGGCGTGCGGGTCGCTGCGCGTGCTGGCGACGCCCCGCGGCTTGTTCACGAGCAGGTACCGCAGCTCGCGGGCCGTCACGGGTTCGCCACGGACGGCGACGACGTCCTCCTCGCCGACCTTCTGGCGCGGGAACGTCACGACCTCGTCGTTCACGGTGACCACACCCTCGCGGATGAGCTCGTCGCACGAGCGGCGCGAGCCGACGCCGGAGCGCGCGAGGTAGACCACCAGGTTCATCGGTTGGGCAGGGCTCATTGGGCCCTCCTCTCGGCGTTGGCGTGCAGCCGCGAGCGGATCTCGTCGACCTCGTCGGCGCCGAGCGCGAACTCCTCGAGCGGCGGCAGGTCGGCGCGACTGTCGAGGCCGAAGAGTTTGAGGAAGCGCTCGCCGGTGCCGTACAGGATCGGCGACCCCGGCGTGTCGGCGCGGCCCTGCTGCTCCACCAGGCCGCGCTCCTCGAGGGCGCTGAGCGCCCATTCCGACGAGACGCCCCGCACCTCCGCGATCTCCGCCCGCGTCACGGGCTCGAGATACGCGACGACGGCGAGCGTCTCCATGAGCGCCGGCGTGAGGTCGTCGGGCTTCTCCGCGCCGGTGAACCGGCGCACGTCGTCGGCGCAGTCATCGGCGACCGCGAACGTCAACCCGCCGGCGACCTCGCGGAGCACGATGCCGTGGGCGTCACCGGCGTACTCCGCACGCAGTGCGTCCAGCGCCTGCGCCGCCTCCTCGGCGGAACACGCGCACGCGTCGGCCAACCTGTCGGTCGCGACAGGTCGCGGAGAGATGAAGAGGAGCGCCTCGAGGCGCCGTGCGAGTGGCAGCATGCCTGGATGGGGTCGCAGGTCGGGTCGCGTCGATGCTACCGCACGCCGGCGGCCGGCGTCACCCTGCGACGGGCACGGGGGTGACGATGCGGCTGACCACGATGTCGCCGAAGTGCCGCGTCTGGCGCAGCCTCGCCTCGCCGCTCGAGTGCAGCTCGAGCAAGGCGAAGAACGTCACCGCTCGCTCGAGCCGGTCGCGCGGCGCCACCGCCGCGAACGTGAACTCGCCCTCGTCGTCGAGGATGAGCCGCAGGCGCCGCAGTTCCTTCACGAGAGACACGGCGAGGTCGGCGAGGTGGCTGGTGTCGGGGACGGGCGGCTCCCGCAGCAGAGGGCTGAGCGCGGCGGCGAGCGTGTGGGCGGGCAGGGCGGCGTCGGGAGCGCGCCGGCGGAGCAGCTCCGCAGGCACCGGCGCGTTGCGGTACAGCCGCGCGCTGTTCTCGTCCCAGGCCCTCCTGAGCGCTCCGCCCGCGTTGCGGAACTGGCTGTAGCGGACGAGGCGCTCGAGCAGTTGCCGCGCCGCCTCGTCCGGGTCGAGGTCTTCGAGCTCCTCCTCGACGTCCTCCTCGAGGAGCAGGCGCGACTTCATCTCGAGCAGCGCCGCGACGAGCACGACGAACTGCGAGGTGGCGTCGAGGTCGAACTCGCCGGTGTCGGCCAGGTGGACCACGTACTCGGCGATGATGCGCGAGACGCGGACCTCCCAGATGTCGATCTCGTCGCGCAGGATCAGCGTGACGAGCAGGTCGAACGGCCCGTCGAAGACGTCGAGATCGAGCTCCAGCGCTACGGGGGGTGCGGCGACGGCGCCTGCTTCAGCGCGCATCGCCGTCGCCTCCTCTCGGCATCACTCGCTAATCCTCCGGCTGATTGACGAAGGACGGGATGTCGAAGTCGTTGTCGTCGAAGCGCGGCGCGGGCCCGAACAGCGGACCGCGGTCCTCCCTGGGCTCGGGCTTGGGCGCCGGCGTGCGACTCTCGGGGCCCCGCGGCGGCGCCTGCGCGTGCGTCACGGCTTCGCCGAACCCGGTGGCGACCACGGTGATGGAGATCTTGCCCTTGAGCTTCTCGTCGACCACGGCGCCGAAGATGATGTTGGCGTCCTCGTCGGCGGCCTCGCTGATGACTCCGGCCGCCTCGTTGACCTCGAAGAGCGTGAGGTCCTCGCCGCCGGTGATGTTGAGCAGCAGCCCGCGCGCGCCCTCGATGCTGGTCTCGAGCAGCGGCGAGTGGATGGCCATGTCGGCGGCGGCCTGGGCGCGGTTCTCGCCGCCGGCGACGCCGATGCCGAGCAGGGCGGTGCCGGCGTTGTGCACGATGGTGCGCACGTCGGCGAAGTCCAGGTTGATGAGCCCGGGAACGGTGATGAGGTCGGTGACGCCCTGGACGCCCTGGCGCAGGATGTCGTCGGCGTGCTGGAACGCCTCGACGACGCTGGCGTTGCGCTCGACCACGTCGAGCAGCCGGTCGTTGGGGATGGAGATGACCGTGTCGGCCACCTCCCGCAGGGAGTCGATGCCATCGAGCGCCTGGCGCTGACGGCGGTTGCCCTCGAACCCGAACGGCTTGGTGACGATGGCGATGGTCACGGCGCCGAGCTCGCGCGCGATCTGCGCGACGACGGGCGCGCCGCCGGTGCCGGTGCCGCCGCCCTCGCCGGCCGTGACGAACACGAGGTCGGCGCCGCGCAGCGCGGCCTTGAGCTGGTCGCGGCTGACCTCCATGGCCTCGCGGCCGACCTCGGGGTTGGCCCCGCCGCCGAGTCCGTGCGTGATCTCCTGGCCGATGTGGATCTTGACGTCGGCGTCGCACACGTCGAGCTGCTGCACGTCGGTGTTGACGGCGATGAACTCGACGCCCTTGACGCCGGAGTCGACCATCCGGTTCACGGCGTTGGTGCCGGCCCCGCCGATGCCGACCACCTTGATGGTCGTCACGTACGGCCGGCCCTTGACTGGAGCGTCCGCGCCCGCGGCATCGGGGATCGACCCGCCGCTGTCGGTGCGCCGGAAGAGCTCGCTCAGTCCATCCTTCATGCTAGGACGATCTGCCATTCAGCACCTCCCGCGCGAGGGCGCGGTACGATTCTGCTCCCCTGCCTTTGGGATCGTACTTGAGCACCGAGGACCCGCTCACGGGCGCCTCGGCGAACTTGATGGTCTTGCGCACGACGGTGTCGAAGACGAGGTCGCCGAAGTTCTCGCGCAGGACCTCGATGGACTCCTTGCCGTGGTGGGTGCGCGCGTCGAACAGCGTGGGCAGGATGCCCTTGATGTGGACGTCCGGATTGAGGTTCTCGCGGATCATCTCCAGCGTCTTCTCGAGCTGCAGGAGCCCGCGCAGCGAGAGGTACTCGCACTGCACGGGCACGATGACGCCCTCGGAGGCAGTGAGCGCGTTGATGGTGAGCAGCCCGAGCGACGGCGGCGTGTCGATGAGGATGTAGTCGTACCGTGTCGCGGACGGCGTCGAGGGCGCGCTGCAGGGCCCGCTCGCGCCCGATCATCGTCGCCAGCGCCATCTCGGCGCCGGCGAGGTCGATGGTGGAGGCGGCGACGTCCAGTTCGCGTTCGTAGATGACGTCCTCGATGGGCGTGCGGTGCACGAGGACGTCGTACATGCTCTTCTCGAGACCCTCGGTGTCGATGCCCTGGCTCATGGTCAGGTTGCCCTGAGGGTCCATGTCGACGGCGAGCACGCGCAGGTCGTGCTCGCGGAGGGCCGCGCCGAGGTTCACCGTCGAGGTGGTCTTGGCCACCCCGCCCTTCTGATTGGCGAACGCGAGAACATGCGCCATGTGAGCCTTACCCCTGTGTCGAGTCCACGTCAGAACGCAGTTCGGGCCGCAGGCAAGAATCCCTGCATGCGACGGGCCCCGCAGCGTCTGCGGGGCCCGTGGTCACACGCTGCGTCCTGGTCACTGCCGGAGACGGCGGCGTCACGCCTTGGGAGCCTCCGGTGCGTCGGGAGCGTCGGGCGTCTCGTCGACGGCTTCGTCGACCGCCACTGCGCCGTCCACGACCTCTTCCTCGTCCTCGACGAAGTCCTCTTCGGCCTCTTCGGTGACGTCCTCGTCGGCGGCCTCGATGTACTCGTCCTCTTCTTCTTCGTCGTACTCGTCGATGCTGGTGATGGACGAGACGGCGCGCTTGAGGTAGCGGACGCGGGTGCGCTTGGCGACCTCGAGCTCGACCCAGTCGTCGCCGATGGCGCTGACGGTGCCGAACATGCCGCCGATGGTGACCACCTCGTCGCCCTTCTTGAGCATGCTGATCATCTCGGCGTGCTGCTGCTTCTGACGTCGCTGCGGGCGGATGGCGAGGAAGTAGAAGATCCCGAAGAAGACGAGGATCCAGATGATGATCGTGAACGACACGGACTCAACCTCCTGCGGAGTCGGGCCCCGCAACGTCGTTGGCGAATTCTGCAAAACGCCCGGCGCGGATGGCGCGGCGGGCGTCGCTCGTCAATCTTAGCAGAACGCGCAGATTGTGGAGACTCAGCAGCTGCGCGCCGAGCATCTCCTTCTGCGTCACGAGGTGGCGAAGGTACGAGCGCGTGAACGTGCGGCAGGTGTAGCAGTCGCAGCCCTCTTCCAGCGGGGCCAGCTCAGTGGCGAAGCGGGCGTTGCGCAGGTTCAGCCGCCCGCCGCCGCGGAGGATCGCCGTGCCCGTGCGCGCCATGCGCGTGGGCAGCACGCAGTCGAACACGTCGACCCCGCGGCTGATGACGTCGATGATGCCCACCGGGTCGCCGATGCCCATGAAGTAGCGCAGGCGATCGGCGGGCAGCAGCTCGTCCATGAGCTCGACGGTGGCGAGCATCTCGTCGCCCCGCTCGCCCACGCTGAGGCCGCCGATGGCGTAGGCGTCGAAGCCGACGCCGATGATCTCGGCGGCCGACCGCCGCCGCAGCGCCTCGTCCGTCCCGCCCTGCACGATGCCCACGAGGAGCTGGTCGCGGCGGCCGTGGGCCGCCTTGCAGGCGGCGGCCCAGCGCGTCGTGCGCTCGACGGCGGCCTCCAGTTCCGCGTGCGGCAGCGTTCCCGGGGCGCACTGGTCGAAGGCCATGATCGACGTCCGCCCCGAGCTCCTCCTGGATGCGCATCGCCAGCTGCGGCGTGAACACGTGCCGCGAGCCGTCGTACACCGAGCTGAACTCCACCCCGTCGTCGCGCATGACGCGCGTGCCCTCCAGGCTGAAGACCTGAAAGCCTCCGGAGTCGGTGAGGATCGGCCCGTCCCACTGCATGAACCCGTGGAGGCCGCCGTGCGCGGCGACGATCTCGGTCCCCGGGCGGAAGTACAGGTGATAGGTGTTGCCGAGGACGATCTGGGCGCCGAGCTCCCGCAGCTCGCGAGGCTCGACCGCCTTGACCGTCGCCTTGGTGCCGACGGGCATGAAGCAGGGGGTCTCGACGACGCCGTGGGGCGTCACGAGACGCCCGGCGCGAGCGGCTCCGTCGCGCGCCTCGACCGCGAAGGAGAACCCCTGCGCCGTCATCGGCGCGCCGCGGACCGGCGCTGCCGCATCGCGCCGGTCGATACCTTCGCTACGTCGGGTATTCACAGCGCCAGCATCGCGTCGCCGAAGCTGTAGAAGCGGTAGCGCTCTGCCACGGCGTGGCGGTAGGCGGCGCGGGTCTCCTCCACGCCGCAGAACGCCATCACGAGCGCGAGCAGGCTCGTGCGCGGCAGATGGAAGTTGGTCACCAGCCCGTCGACCATGCGGAACCGAAAGCCCGGACGGATGAAGAGACGGGTGTCGCCGTTCAGGGGGGCTTGACCCTCCCCGGTCGCGTCCTGGACGCGCCAGGTGCTCCAGGACGCGCATGGAGGTCGTGCCCACGGCGACGATGCGCCGGCCGTCCCGGCGCGCCTCGTGGAGGCGCGCCCACACGGCCGGCTCCACGGCGAAGGACTCGCTGTGGAGCGTGGCCGCCTCCAGCGGTCCCTCCGAGAGCGGCTTGAAGGTGCCGAGGCCGACGTGCAGGGTCACCTGCTCCAGAGAGATGCCGGCCGACGACCAGCGCGGCGTCCAGCTCCGCCGTGAAGTGCAGCCCCGCCGTCGGCGCCGCCGCGGACCCGAGGGCGCAGGAGTACGTCGTCTGATAGCGCTCGGGGTCCTCCAGCGGCGTCGTGATGTAGGGCGGCAGCGGCGTCACGCCGGCGTCGGCGAGCAGTTCCAGGACCGCCGCCGGGCCCAGGCTCTCGACCACCCAGCGGCCGTCCCCCAGGGGCTCGATGCAGCGCAGCGGCCACTCCGGCCCCATGGCCTCGCTCTCCAGCACCTCTTCGCGCCGCGGCCTGCCGCGCAAGAGCGCCTCCCAGCGCTCGCCTGCCGGCGACGGTCCGGTCAGCGCGCACAGGAACAGCACCTCGATGCGCCCGCCGGTCGCGCGGTGGAAGAAGCTGCGCGCCGGGAAGACGCGCGTGTCGTTGCGCACCAGCACGTCCCCCTCCCGCAGCAGCGACGGCAGCTCGGAGAAGACGCGGTCCTCGAGCGCACCGCTGGCGCGCCGCTGCACGAGCAGGCGCGAGGCGTCGCGCGGCTCCACCGGGGTCTGAGCGATCAGCTCGTCGGGCAGCTCGTACTCGAGGTCGGCCAGGCTGAGGCCGGCGGTCTCGTCGGCTCACGCCGTCCTCCGCCGGGCGCGGCGGGCGTGCCACGCCTCCCACTTGCTGGCGGCGCAGCCACAGTACGGCTGGCGGTAGAGCTCGAGCCGGCGGCTCTCGGCATAGCTGTCCCGGAACCGGTCGCGGACGTCCAGGTACACGAAGTCGACGCCGTGCGCGTCGGCCGCGGCCTCGCCGGCGGCGACGATGAGGTCGTGCCGCTGGTACGGGCTCACCGTCGAGCGTGGTCGAGAAGCGCGTGAAGCCGAGGTCGCGCGCCGCGCCTCCGGCCGCGTCCAGCCGCAGGCCGAGACACGCGGCGCAGCGCTCGTCGGGCGCCGCGTCCGCGAGCCCGTCGCGCCACGCGGCCCAGTCCGGAGCCTCACCGGCCGGCTCGGGGACGACCAGCTCGACGCCGGCCGCCCGGCTGAAGCGCCGCATGCTCTCGCGGCGGCGCTCCAGCTCGGCGGCCGGCTGGATGTTGGGGTTCTCGAACCAGGCGACGGGCTCGACTCCTCGCTCGCGCCAGGCGGGCACGGCGACGGTCGAGCAGGGGCCGCAACAGGCGTGCAGGAGCAGGTCGGTCATCGGGGGAGTATAGCGCGGGCGTGCGGCGGCCCTGCGACCGGCACCGACCGGCGTAGGGCCTCAGAGCTCTTCGAACAGCGTGTCGCCGCGCGCCGGCGGCGTGAGTCCGCAGTGCAGGAAGCCGGTGCGCGTGAGCACGCGGCCGCGCGGCGTGCGCTTGAGGAAGCCCTGCATGATCAGGTAGGGCTCGTAGACGTCCATCACCGTGTCGGCCTCTTCGCCGAGCGCCACGGCGAGCGTGTCGAGCCCCACCGGACCACCGTCGAACTTCTCGGCGATGATCTTCAGGATGTCGCGGTCGAGCTTGTCGAGGCCCTCGCCGTCCACCTGGAAGAGCTCGAGCGCCGCCAGGCAGATGTCGTGGTCGATGACGCCCTCGTGCCGCACCTGGGCGAAGTCGCGCACGCGCCGCAGGAGCCGGTTGGCCACGCGCGGCGTGCCACGGGAGCGCCCGGCGATCTCCAGCGCGGAGTCCTGGTCGATCTGCACGCTGAGGATGCCGGCGGAGCGGCGGACGATGGCGGCGAGCTCCTCGATCTCGTAGTACTCGAGCCGCTGCCAGACGCCGAACCTGTCGCGCAGCGGCGTGGTGAGGAGGCCGGTGCGGGTGGTGGCGCCGATGAGCGTGAACGGCGCGACCTGCATGCGGATGCTGCGCGCCGCCGGTCCCTCGCCGATCATGATGTCGATCTCGTAGTCCTCCATGGCGGGATACAGGACCTCCTCGACGGCGGCGTTGAGACGGTGGATCTCGTCGACGAAGAGGACGTCGCCCTCCTGGAGGTTGGTGAGCAGGCCGGCGACGTCGACCTTGCGCTCCAGCGCCGGCCCTGACGTGGTGTGCATGCCGACGCCGAGCTCCTGGGAGATGATGCCGGCGAGCGTCGTCTTGCCCAGGCCGGGAGGGCCCGCGATGAGCACGTGGTCGAGCGTGTCGCCGCGCTGCTTGGCGGCCTCGACGAAGATCTCCAGCTGCTCCTTGGCCACGCGCTGGCCGACGAAGTCGGAGAACCGCCGTCGGGCGGAGGCCGAGCTCGAGATCCTTGTCGTCGGCGCGCTCGTTGGGGTCGCCGATGCGGTCCTGCGGCGTCTTGGGCATCACTCACCCGCCTTGCGCGTCAGCGCGTACTTGACCATGTCCTCGAGCGGCGCGTCCTCGGGAGCGCCGCGCAGCGCCTCCTCGGCCTCGCGCAGCGTGAGCCCGAGGTTCTGCAGCGCGGAGCGCGCCTGGATGAACGCGTCGTGCTCGGGGGTGCCGGTCCGGCCGGCTTCGCCGGCGGCCACCGGCGGCAGCTCGCCCACCTTGTCCTTGAGCTCGACGACCAGCCGCTGTGCGAGCTTCTTGCCGATCCCGGGGATGCTCTCGAACTTCTTGACGTCGTCGCGCGCCACGGCGAGCTCGAGCTCCGCCACCGGGTAGCCGGACAGCACCGCCAGGGCGACCTTGGGGCCGACCCCGCTCACCGCCGTCAGCCAGAGGAAGAACGTGCGCTCGCCGAGGTCGCGGAAGCCGAACAGCTGCAGCGCGTCCTCGCGCACGTTGCAGGTACGTGGTGAGGCTGACCTCTTCGCCGCGATGCGGAGAGAGGCTGCCGAGGGTGCGGCTGGACGCCAGCACCTCGAGGCCGAGGCCGCCGACCTCGATCACGGCGCGCTCGCCGTCGACCATCAGCAGCTTGCCCCGGACGGAGGCGATCACGGCCGCCGCCCGGCCGACGGGCCGCGCGCGGCCCGCATGCCGTCGCTGTTGTGGTGCGTGTGGCAGATGGCGACCGCGAGGGCGTCGGCGGCGTGGTCCGGCCGCGGGATGCGCGGCAGGCAGAGGATGACCTTGGTCATCTCCTGCACCTGGATCTTGCTCGCCCGTCCGTAGCCGGTGACGGCCTGCTTGATCGCCAGCGGCGAGTACTCGCAGGGCGACTCGTCGAGTTCCGAGGCGGCCAGGTACAGGACACCCTTGGCCTGACCCACGGCGAGGGCCGTCTTGACGTTCACGTTGACGAACAGCTCTTCGAGGACGACGACGTCCGGGCAGAAGCGCTTGATGAGGCCGCGCGCCTGGTCGTAGATCTGGCCGCAGGCGCACGTGCGTGGGATCCTTGGCCGAGGTGACGATGCAGCCGTGGCCGAGCGAGCGCAGGCGGTTGCCCTCCTGCTCGATGACCCCCCAGCCGGTGTTCGCGGTGCCCGGGTCGAAGCCCAGGACGATCATGCTCGTCAGCCCGCCAGAGCCTCGAGGATGTCCTCGGGGATGTCGAAGTTCGCGTAGACCTCCTGGACGTCGTCGCTGTCCTCCAGCGCGTCCATGATCTTCATGGTCTTGCGGGCGTCGTTCTCCTCGAGCTTGACGGTGGTCTTGGGGATCATGGTGAGCTCGGCGTTGTCGAACTCGATGCCCGCCGCCGTCAGGGCGTCGCGCACGGCGGCGAAGTCGGCCGGCTCGGTGAGCACCTGGAACGACCCCTCGTCCGCCACCACGTCCTCGGCGCCGGCGTCGATGGCCGCGGCCATGACGTCGTCCTCCTCGTACTTGGCCCCGTCGACGACGATGGAGCCGCGGCGCTCGAAGCCCCACGCCACCGCGCCGGGCTGCGCCAGCTGGCCGCCGTGCTTGCTGAAGATGTTGCGCACCTCGGCGGCCGAGCGGTTCTTGTTGTCGGTGAGGACGTCGACGATGATCGCGACGCCCGCAGGCCCGTAGCCCTCGTAGAGGATGCTCTCGTACTGCTCGCCTTCGACCCCGCCGCCACCGCGCTGGATGGCCTTCTCGATGTTGTCCTTGGGCATCGACTCGGCCTTGGCCTTCTCGATGGCGTTGGCCAGCGAGATGTTCATGGCGGGGTCGGTGCCGCCCTTCACGGGCGGCGACGGTGATCGCCCGGGACAGCTTGCTGAACAGCTTGCCGCGCCTGGCGTCGGTCTTGCCCTTCTTGTGCTTGATGGTCGCCCACTTGGAGTGCCCGGACACTGTGGCACCACCTCCCTTTTCAGCGGTGGCCGGCCGCGGCGGCGGCCCGGCCGGGCTCGCCGGCGTCGCAGTCGGCGGTCGCGCCGTCCGGCGCGTCCGCCGCAGCCCGCCGGCGGCGGATCATACGGATGAACAGTTCGTGCAGGCGCGTGTCGTCGGTGAGCTCGGGGTGGAACGCCGTGACGAGCACGCCGCCTTCCCGGGCCGCGACGATGTGACCCTGGCAGGTCGCGAGCACCTCGACGCACGGACCGGCGCTCTCGACCCACGGCGCGCGGATGAAGACGGCGCGGACCGGGGCCGCCCCGAGGCCCTCGACCTCGAGGTCGGCCTCGAAGCTGCGGACCTGGCGGCCGAACGCATTGCGGCGCGCGACGATGTCCATGAGCCCGAGCGTGGGCGGCGCGCCCTCGACGGTGTCGCGCGCCACGGTGATGAGGCCGGCGCACGTACCGTAGATGACGCCGCCCCGGGCGGCGAACTCCTTGATGGGACCGGCCAGCTCGTAGGCGGCCATGAGCTTGGCGATCGTGGTGCTCTCGCCGCCGGGGATCACGAGGCCGTCCAGGCCCTCGAGGTCGGCGGCCTTGCGCACCTCGCGGGTACGCGCGCCCAGGCGTTCGAGCACGAGCCGGTGCTCGCGGAAGTCGCCCTGCAGCGCGAGCACACCGACGACGAGGCCGGCGCCCGGACCGTGCAGGTCGAGCGCCGGCTCGGGCGACAGGATCCAGTCCAGCCGCTTCTTGCCACTCTCAGGCGTCATGCCGCTCCCGCGTCACCAGCCGCGATGCTGGATCTTGGCTTCTTCGGGCATGCGCGCGGCGTCGATGCCGGGCATCGCGTCGCCCAGGCCCACGCTCACCTCGGCGAGCACGGCGGCGTCGCGGTAGTTGGTCGCCGCCTTGACGATGGCGTTGGCGCGGCTCTGCGGATCCTCGCTCTTGAAGATGCCGGAGCCGACGAACACGCCCTCGGCGCCGAGCTGCATCATGAGCGCGGCGTCGGCCGGCGTGGCGATGCCGCCGGCCGAGAAGTTCACCACCGGGAGCTTGCCGTTCTCGGGCCACCCACTTGACCAGCTCGAGCGGCGCCGGCAGTTCCTTGGCGGCGACGTAGAGCTCGTCCTCGTCCAGCGTCTGCAGGTGGCGGATCTGCCCCATGATGGTGCGCATGTGGCGGACGGCCTCGACGACGTCGCCGGTGCCGGCCTCGCCCTTGGTGCGGATCATGGCCGCGCCCTCGCTGATGCGCCGCAGCGCCTCGCCGAGGTTGACGGCGCCGCACACGAACGGCACGTCGAACTTCCACTTGTTGATGTGGTTGGCCTCGTCGGCCGGCGTGAGCACTTCGCTCTCGTCGATGTAGTCGACCTCGAGGGACTGCAGGATCTGCGCCTCGACGAAGTGGCCGATGCGCGCCTTGGCCATCACGGGGATGGACACGCAGCCCTGGATCTCCTGGATCTTGGTGGGGTCGGCCATGCGGGCCACGCCGCCCTGGGCGCGGATGTCGGACGGCACCCTCTCGAGCGCCATCACCGCGCACGCGCCGGCGTCCTCGGCGATCTTCGCCTGCTCGGCGTTGGTGACGTCCATGATGACGCCGCCCTTGAGCATGTCTGCGAGACCGCTCTTCACTCGCATGGTGCCGATATCAGTCACGGGAACCTCCGGTTGCTTTGCCGACCCAATCCTACCGCAGCGCCCCCACCGGTCGCTACCGGTCGGGACACCACGAAATGCCCACCTTTGCGGGGAAAAGTGGACGGAATGGACTCAGCCCTTCTGCGCCTCTTCCTTGTCCTTCTGGGCCTGCTCGACGATCTTGGCGGTGAGGTGCGCCGGCACCTCTTCGTAGCGCAGGAACTCCATGTGGTAGTCGCCGCGACCGCCCGTCATCGACGTGAGGTCGGGGGCGTAGGTGAGCATCTCCGCCAGCGGCACCTCGGCGCCGACCACGTTGTTGTGGCCGCGCGGAGTAGTGCCGAGCACCCGGCCGCGCCGCGAGTTGAGGTCGCCGATGATGTCGCCGACGTTCTCGTCGGGCACGGTGATCTCGACGTTCATGATCGGCTCGAGCAGGGCCGGCTGGGCCTTCTCGCAGGCCGCCTTGAAGCCCAGGGAGCCGGCGATCTGGAACGCCATGTCGCTCGAGTCGACGGGGTGGTACTTGCCGTCGTAGAGCTTGACGTGGACGTCGACGACCGGATAGCCGGCGAGGAACCCGTCGTCCATGGCGGCGCGCACGCCCTTCTCGACCGCGGGGATGAAGTTGCGCGGGATGGCGCCGCCGACGATCTTGTTCTCGAACTCGAAGCCGTCGCCGCGCGGCTGCGGGCGGACCTCCATCCAGGTGTCGGCGAACTGGCCGCGGCCACCGGTCTGCTTCTTGTGCTTGCCCTCGGCCTTGGCGGTGGCCTTGATGGTCTCGCGATACGGGACGCGCGGCGGCTTGAGCTCGACCTCGACGCCGAAGCGGCGCTTCATGCGCTCGACCGTGACCTCGACGTGCACCTGGCTCATGCCGCCGACGATCATCTCGCCGGTCTGGTCGTCGTGGTGCACCTCGAGCATGGGGTCCTCTTCGGAGAGGCGGCGCAGGGCGGTGATGACCTTGTCCTCCTCGCCCTTGCTCTTCGCGGTGATGGCGAAGCTCATGAGGGGCGCCGGGAAGTCGATGGCCGGGAAGCTGACGGCGTCGGCGTCGGCGCACAGCGTGTCGCCGGTGACGACGTCCTTGAGCTTGGCGATGGCGCCGATGTCGCCGGCGACGAGGTCGCCGGAGGCCTTGCTCTCCTTGCCCATGGTCTTGAGGATCTGGCCGAGACGCTCCTTGTGGCCGTCGCGCGCGATGACGACCTGGGAGTCGCTGCTCATGGTGCCCTGGAAGACGCGGAACACGTTGACGTGACCGCTGAACGGGTCGGCGAGCGTCTTGAAGACGAAGGCGACGGCCGGCTGCGAGGGATCGCAGTCGAGCTCGATCTCGGCGTCGCCCTTGATGGCCCTGGGGTGGGTGACGTCGACCGGCGACGGGGCGAGGGCGAGCACGTCGAAGATGTGGTCCACGGCGATGTTCGCCGTCGCGGACGCGCAGGCGACCGGGTAGAGCTGGGCGGCGGCGACGGCGGCGGCGAACGCCGCGTTGAGCTCCGCCGCCGTGATCTCCTCTTCCATGAGGTACTTCTCGGCGAGGGCGTCGTCGGTGCTCGCGACGGCGTCGATGAGCTTGTCGCGCGCCGCGGCGGCGGCGTCGGCGAGCTCGGCCGGGATGTCGCCGACCGTGCGCCTTGCCGCCCTGGTACGTGTGCGCCTTCATCGTGAGCAGGTCGACGACGCCGCTGAAGTCGTGCTCCTTGCCGATGGGCAGCTGCACGGCCACGACCTGCGGCGCCGAACGACTCCTGCAGCAGCTCCAGCGCGTGGTCGAAGTCGGCGCGCTCGCGGTCGAGCATGTTGCAGACGATCACGCGGCCGAGCCCGCGCGCCGTCGGCGCGGTCCCAGAGCCGCTCGTGCTGGACCTCGACGCCGAGCACCGTGTTGACGACGACGAGCGCCGTCTCGACGACCTGCAGGCTGGCGATGGCGTCGGCGAGGAAGCTCGAGTCGCCGGGTGTGTCGATGAGGTTGAAGGAGAGACCGTCGCGGTCGACGTGCGCCAGACCGGCCGAGAGGCTCATCTGGCGCTTCTTCTCGTCGTCGTCCCAGTCGGAGACCGTCGTGCCGTCGGCCACGGAACCCAGCCGCGTGATCGCCCCGGCGTCGAACAGCAGCGCCTCGAACAGCGACGTCTTGCCGGTACCGCGGTGGCCGACGAGAGCGATGTTCCTGATCTTGGCTGGGTCGTTCATCCGGGGTCTCCTCGTTGTCGTTCGGCGGCGTCCCCGCGCGAGGGCGCGCGAGGCGGCCGGTCGTCGTCCTGTCGGAAGGATGAAGTCTAGCACAGGGGACGTGCGAAGCACGCGCCTCACGCAGGCTCGAAAACGGGGTCGGAGGAGGGCGCGGCGGCGCGTCCGCGCGACGCCTCCGCGGCGGCGCCGGACCCCGGGTGGAACGACTGCGCCGGCGACTGGTGATCGAGGTGGCGCCGGGCCGGCGCGCCGCCGGCCAGGGTGAGCGCCTTGAAGCCGTACTTCTCGCGCACCTTGTCGACGGCCTCGCCGAGCGCCACCTCGCGCCAGCCGTCGTCCAGGGTGAGCTGGAAGGCGTTGTGGGTGAACCCGCTGACGCTGACCCCGACGAGGCGCACCCAGCGGGCGCCGACGTCGAGCTCGTCGAGCAGCGCCGTGGCCGTCTCGTAGAGCGGCCGCACGGCGCTGACCGGACGAGGCAGCGTGCGGCGCCGGCTCACGGTGTGGAACGTGTTGAAGCGCACCTTGAGCGCCACCGTGCGCGCCGCCAGCCCCTTGCGGCGCAGCTCGGCGACGGCGTTGTCGGTGAGCGAGAGCAGCGTGGCGCGCAGAAGCTCGTCGTCGTTGACGTCGTCGTCGAAGGTGATCTCGCGGCCGACCGACTTGGGCAGCGGCCGCTCGCTGCGCACCGGCGAGAAGCTGCGCCCCAGGGCGAGCTGGCGCAGCCCGTGCGCGCCGCTGCCGAACGCCGCCGCGAGCAGCGGGAACGGCACGTCCTGCAGCATGCCGACGGTGGTGAGGCCGAGGGCGGCGAGCCGCTCCTGGGTGACCGGGCCGATGCCGCAGACCTCGCCCACGGGCAGGTCGCGCAGGCGGCCGTGGACGTCGGCGGCGGTGAGCTCGCCGATGCCGGCCGGCTTGTGGAGGCCGGCGGCCAGCTTGGCCAGCAGCTTGGTGGGCCCGATGCCGATGGAGCAGGTGACGGCGTGCGCGTCGTAGACCTGCTCCTGGATGCGGTGGGCGATGGTGCGCGGCGGGCCGAACAGCCGCCGGCTGCCGGTGACGTCGAGGTAGGCCTCGTCGATGGACGCCACCTCGACGAGGTCGGTGTACTGCTCCAGCAGCTCGACCAGCGACCGGTGGACGGCGAGGTAGGCCTTCATGTCGACCGGCAGGAACACCCCGTGCGGGCAGAGCCGCTCGGCCTGCGTGATGGGCAGCGCGCTGTGCACGCCGTAGGCGCGCGCCTCGTAGGAGCAGGCCGAGACCACGCCCCGCCCCCCGCGCTCGCCGCCGACGATGACCGGCAGGCCGCGCAGCTCGGGCCGGCGCGCCTGCTCCACGGAGGCGAAGAAGGCGTCCATGTCGAGGTGGAGGATGGCTCTGCCGGATACGAACATACGTTCGTATTCTACCCCCGGCAAAGACGGATGACAACGCTGCGGAGACGGGCGCGGCGCGGGCGGCGCCGCGGCGCCTACGTCACCGCCGCCCGAAGTCGACCGTGAAGATCACCACGCCCGAGTAGCCTTTGTAGGTGCCCCGTGCGCACCCGAGCCCGACGTCTCGCCACCGCTTGGTCAGGATGATCTGCCGGTGGCCGCTCGACCTCATCCAGCCCTTGAACAAGCTCTCGGGCGTGCCCTTGTAGGACGACCCCAGGGCGATCACCTCGCCGA
>CAVUGS010000006.1:0-39381 GCA_963741075.1 uncultured Thermoleophilia bacterium | reverse complement strand
GCGAGCTCCCGCCGGTCGGGTAGCCCTCGCTCCGGGCCCTGCCGGCGAGCGTCGCGCCGTCGCGCGAGGTGTGCGAGAAGTAGTCGTGGGCGATCATGTCTCGCGAGTGCAGCAGCGCCGCACGGTCGAGCGAAGCGATCGTCTCGACCGCCGCCAGCCCGCGGCTCGTGCGGGCGTGGTTGATAAGCCGGAGCATGGTGGCTTCGTTGACCGAGTGGTCGAAGGCGAGCGCCGGAACGCTGCCCAAGACCAGGAGTGCGATAAACGCGACAAGTGCCGCGCCCGTCAGTCTGCGCATCATGGACCCTCCCCATGGTGTTGTGGCTGGCCGGGCTATCGAGCCCTCTTCGTCGTCTGTGCGCTCAGCCCTCCCCGGGCACGTCGAGCCGCGGGACGTCGCCCCACAGCGTTTCCAGACGGTAGAAGTCACGAGCCGTCGTCGTGAACACGTGCACGACGACGTCGATGAAGTCGACGAGGATCCACTCTCCCTCGCGCTCCCCCTCCACACGAGCGGGGCGGCGGTCGGCACGGAGCTTGTGCTGGATCTCGTCGGCGATGGCCTTCGTCTGCCGCGTGTTGGCGCCGCTGACGATGACGAAGTAGTCGGTGTACGACACGGCCTCGTCCATGCTGAGGACGACGATGTCCTGCGCCTTCTTACTCGCGGCGGACGCGCAGATGTCGCGGGCAAGGCGCTCGGAGGTCGTGGGTTCTGGGCGGGCGGCTACAGCTGGTCCTTTGTGGGAGGTTGCGATGCCTGGAAGTCGTCACCGACGATGACCTGGACGGTCCCATCGGGCAACTCGGGGCCGTCGAGGACGACGCCGCGGCCGAGTATAGCACGGATGTCGCGGGCCACCGGGAGGGTCTCGGCGCCCGCGACGATCTGCGTCTGACTGTACGAGAAACTGTCGGCGTTGAGGGGTCCCGGCAGGTTCACATCGAGGCTGGCGAGACGTTCCACGACGGCCTCGCCCACGCCTACCTTGCCGCTGCCGTTGAGCACCTGGACGGTCACCGCCGCGTGGTACGCGGGCGACCGGCGCGTGATGCCCGCCTGGATCGCCTCGGGGTCGGGCACGAAGGCGAACTGGCCCTCGGCGACGCGCGTGGTGGCCGGGAAGAGCTCCACGACAGCGCTGCCCGCCGTGATGCGCGCGAGCACCTCGGAGAGCGCCGGGCCGGCCGGCGGCGAGGGGCTCATGGCGGCGAGACGGCGACGCTCTCCCTCGGGCCGCAGGGCGGCCGCGTCCAGCGCCGCTGCGAGCAGCGCATTCTGCAGTGCGGTGACGGCCGTGCGGTCACCGCCGCCGACGGCGAACACCGCCGGCACGTCGGCGGCAGCCACGGAGCCGCCGTCCTTGACCACCAGGGTGTGCCCGTCAAGGTCGACGCTGACGGGTTGTTCCAGCTCGACCTGAAGCTCTGCGCTGCCCGCCCAGCGGACCACGTCAGACGCCGGCACCGTGTACACCGCGTCGATGGGAGCGTGCACCACCCTGCCGAGATCGCCGGCCAGGTTGCCGCCGGCCATGGCGTCGGCGGCGAAGACGTACTCGCCGTGAGGCCCCTCGAGGAGCACGTCGGGCGGGACGAGGTAGACACCGGGGTCGCCGCCGGAGGGGTCCTGCACCACCAGCAGCGCGCCGACCGGGGCCGACTGGCCCGGTGCGGTCAGCTGGATCGCCGCGAGATAGCCGCTCTTCTCTGCGACCGGCTCCTCCTTGGAGAAGCGGCCCGCCACGTACCAGGCGCCGAGGACGGCCGCGAAGGCGACGACCGCCGCGAGCAGGTACAGCAGCCAAGCCTGCGAGCGCTCGACCTTGTTGCGGCGCCGGCGACGCAGGCGGTCGCTGCGGTATCCCCTGTTAGTGGCCGGCATGAGTCTCGTTGTACAACGCGAGCGCCCCCGGGACCACCCCGCGGCCACGGCCGATGATGTCGAGGAGGCTGAGGCGCGCGGCTGCGCCCACGGCCACATCCAGGGACTTCTCCGCCAGTGCGCGGACCTGGTCGATGCCCGGGAAGTCGCGGCCCGGCTCGAGGTAGTCCGCCAGGTACAGGCACTTCTCCAGCACGGTCATCCCGGCGTCCCCGACGGTGTGCAGCCGGATGGCCGCGGCGATCTCCGGATCCAGACCGAGGTCGAGCAGCTCGGCGGCGGCGACCGGCCCGTGCAGGATCTTCTTCGGGCGCCGAGCCTCGACCGGCCCCACGGCGATGCCGTGCCGGGAGGCCGCGGCCAGGATCTCGTCGTCGGGCAGTTCGCGGCAGTAATCGTGCAGAAGGCCGCCGACCTCCGCCGCCTCCGTCGAGCCTCCGAATCTCCCGGCGAGGACGACCGCCTCTGCCGCCACGCGACGGGCGTGGGCCAGCCTGCGCGGCGACAGCCGCGCGGCGACCAGCGCCTCGGCGGCCGCCCGGTCGATGCCCGTCACCGGTAGAGCCCCGTCTCCAGGATGAACTGCTCCACGCGGTGCGGCACCAGGTAGCGGATGGGGCGATGCTGCGCCGCGCGCCCGCGGATGTCCGAAGACGCGATATCCATCGGCGGCACGTCCAGCAGTGCCACCTGGTAGTCGCCCCAGCGCGCCGCGGCGGCGGCGATCGCCTCGGGCGAGTCGCCCGGCCGCGGAGCCACCGCCAGGGAGCACAGCGAGAGGATCTCCTCAGGTTCGTGCCAGGTCTCGAGCTGCACCAGCGAGTCGGAGCCCATGATGAAGACGAGGTCGTGGTCGGCGTACCGGGTGCTGAGCGCACGCAGCATGTCGACGGAGTAGACCAGGCCCCGCTCGATCTCGATGCCCGATACGGTGAAGCGCAGATCGTCGTCGACGGCCAGCGACGCCATCTCGAGCCGCCCCTCGGCCGAGGTGCGTTCGTCCGTGCCCTTGTGCGGCGGCGCCGCCGCAGGGACGAACAGGACGCGGGCCAGCCCAAGGGCGTGACAGGCCTCGGAGGCGATGGCGAGATGGGCGAGGTGCGGCGGATCGAAGCTCCCACCCAGGACGCCCAGGCGAGGCTGCGCGGCGGCCACGCGTCTAGCTCCGCACCTGCCCGTCGCCCCACAGCTCGTACTTGACGCAGGTGAGCTCCTGCAGCGCGATCGGGCCCCGGACGTGCAGCTTCTGCGTGGAGATGCCCATCTCGGCGCCCAGACCGAACTGGCCGCCGTCGGTGAAGCGGGTGGAGGCGTTGACGTAGACGCAGGCTGCGTCCACCTGCGCGGTGAACCGTCGCGCGGCGGCCAGGTCTTCGGTGACGATGGCTTCGGAGTGCCGGGTGCCGTAGGCGGCGATGTGGTCCAGAGCCTCGTCGAGGGAACCCACGACGCGGACCGCGAGCTTGAGCTCAAGGAACTCGGTGTCGTAGTGCGTCTTGTTGGCGCGCTTGAGCGCAGGATCGCCGATGAGGTCGCCGGCGACCTTGTCCACGACGAGCTCGACGCCCCGCCGCTTGAGCTCGTCCGCCGCCCTGGGCAGGAACTCGGCCGCGACCTGGTGGTGCACGAGGAGCGTCTCGGCGGCGTTGCACACGCCGGGCCGCTGGCACTTGGAGTTGACGATGACGGGCAGCGCCTTCTCGAGGTCCGCAGCCGCGTCCACGTACACGTGGCAGTTGCCGCCGGCCGCGTAGATGACGGGGACCTTGCTGTTCTCGAGCAGATACTCCTTGAGCTCGTCTCCCCCGCGCGGGATGACGAGGTCCACGTACTTGCGCTGTTTGAGCAGCTCGGCCAGCTCCTTGCGGTCCGGGCCGAGATACGAGATGGCCTCGCGCGGGAGACCGGTCTCGATGACGGCCCCCTGCACCACCTCGGCGAGGATGCGGTTGGTGTGCAGCGCCGCGCTGCCGCCGCGCAGGATGACCGCGTTGCCCGACTTGAGGCAGAGCGCGGCCGCGTCGACCGTCACGTTGGGCCGCGCCTCGTAGATCACGGCGATGACGCCGAGCGGGACGCGCACCTTGCGCAGCTCGACGCCGTTGTCGAGGCGCCAGCCGTCGACCAGCTCGCCGACGGGGTCGTGCAGGGCGGCGACGTCGCGCACGGCCGACTCGACGTCGCGCAACCTGTCTTCGTCCAGAAGCAGCCGGTCGACGAGCGCGTCGGCCAGGCGGTTCTCGCGCGCCAGGCGGACGTCCTCGTCGTTCTCGGCCAGGATCTCGGCGGACCGCCGCCGCAGCGCGTCGGCGACGGCGAACAGCGCCTCGTCCTTGCGCGCCCGCGGGAGGCCGGCCAGCACGCGAGAGGCGCGCTGCGCCTCGGCGCACGTCTGCTCGACCTTCATCCTGCCTCCTCACCCACCAGGACCAGACGGTCCCGGTGCACGACTTCGTCCTCGAGATGCGGGCTCAGCGCCCGAAGCTCGTCGCTGCGTAGTCCGCGGACGCGGCGCAGGTCGCGGGAGCTCATCGTGGTGAGCCCTCGGGCGACCTCGCCGCCCTCAGGGTCCACGATGGCGACGGCGTCGCCGGCAGTGAACGACCCGTGCACCGCCTTGACCCCCACAGGAAGCAGGCTGCTCCCCCCCTGTGCCAGGGCACGCGCCGCCCCGGCGTCCACCTCAAGCGTACCACGCACCGGCTTGGCGTAGCGCAGCCACAGCTTGAAGGCCGAGGCGCTGGTGGCGCGGGCCAGGATCTGCGTGCCGACGTCTTCGCCGGCGACCGCCGCGGTGAGGACGCCCTGGCGCGAGCCGTTGGCGATGACGGTGCGCACGTCGGCCGCCGCCGCCATGAGCGCCGCCGCCGTCTTGCCGCGCATGCCGCCCGCACCGCGTCGCGAGGCGTCTCCGACGTCGAGGGCGGCCAGCTGGCCGGGGTCGGCGACGCGGTGCACCAGCTCGGCGCCGCCGTGCTTGCGCGGGTCCTTGGTGTACAGGCCGTCCTGGTCGGTGAGCAGGACGAGGAGGTCGGCGCGCAGCATGATCGCCACCTGGGCGGCGAGCACGTCGTTGTCGCCGAAGCGGATCTCATCGGTGGCCGTGGTGTCGTTCTCGTTGACGACCGGCACCACGCCCCAGGCGAGCAACCGGCGCAGCGTGTTGCGCGCGTTGACGTAGCTGTCGCGGCGGTTGAAGTCCTCGCTGGTGAGCAGCACCTGGGCGGCCGTGAGCTCGTGGTCGCCGAACAGACGCTCGTAGTGGGCGAAGAGGCGGCCCTGGCCCACGGCCGAGGCCGCCTGGAGCGCCGGCACCTGGCGCGGCCGCTCGGTGACGCCGAGCACGTGCTGTCCGCAGGCGATGGCGCCGCTGGAGACGAGCACCACGCGGCGCCCGGCGTGCACCAGTTCGGAGATGTCGGCGGCGAGCCCGGCGAGGAGGCGGCGGCGGAGGCGCAGGTGGTCGTCGGCGACCGTGCTGGAGCCGACCTTGACGACGATGGTCTTCACGGGCGCGATTCTACCAAAGCCGGAGGACGGCCCGGCGGCTCACGCGAACTCGAACTCGGCCTGGCCGACGACCACCGTGTCGCCGGGCGCGGCGCCGGCGCGCCGCAGGGCGTCGTTGAGGCCGGCGCGCTCGATCACCTGCTGCAGGTAGGCGACGGCGTCCGGGTTGTCGAGGTCGGCCTTCGCGAAGAGACGCTCCATCTGCACGCCGTGCACGACGAAGTAGTCGTCCACGGCCTCCACGGTGAACGAATCCAGCCGTCCCTCGGCCGGTCGAAGGACGGTCGCCGCCTGCGCGGCCTCCGCGGCGGCTTCCGCCTCTGCCTGGGCCGAGCGAGCCCGCTCCATGACGTCCTGCAGTTCCCTCACGAGCTCCTTGAGACCGTCACCGGTCTGCGCGGAGACGACGACCCTCGCGGACGGCCAGTCGAGTCCGGCGAGGAACTCCTCGGCGGCGTCCCTTCCGGCGTCGTCCAGCAGATCGGTCTTGTTCACGAGTACGACCCCCGGGCGCTCGAGAAGCTCGGGGCGAAACGCGCCGAGCTCCCCCCGGAGCGTGTCGAGCGCCACAGGCCACGCCTCGGGACCCTCTCCGCCGTCCAGCACGTACATCAGCAGCGCCGTGCGCTCGATGTGGGCGAGAAAGCGGTGTCCGAGGCCGGCGCCTTCGCTGGCGCCCTCGATGAGGCCCGGGATGTCGGCGATGACGGCCGTCCCCTCGCCGAGGTACAGCACGCCGAGGTTGGGGTCGATGGTCGTGAACGGATACGAGGCGATCTTTGGGTGCGCCCGCGTGAGCGCGGCGAGCAGCGACGACTTGCCCGCGTTGGGGAGCCCGACCAGGCCGATGTCGGCCAGCAGCTTGAGCGACAGCGTCAGCCACAGCTCGTCGCCCTCGAGGCCCTTCTCGGCGAACCTGGGCGCCTGACGGGTCGAGCTCTTGAAGCAGACGTTGCCGCGCCCGCCCTCGCCGCCGCGGGCGACCAGCAGGTGCTGGCCCTCGCGCACGAGGTCGCCGAGCAGCTCGCCGTCGGCGTCCCGGACCTCGGTGCCGACCGGCACCTGGACGAGCAGCTCGGGGCCGTCGGCGCCGCGCTTGTTGGCGCCGCGCCCGTGGCCACCGCTGGTGGCCCGGAAGTGGTGCTTGTGACGGAAGTGCGAGAGGTCGTGCAGCTGGCGCGTCGCGACCAGCACGACGTCGCCGCCGGGCGCGCCGTCCCCTCCGTCGGGCCCGCCCTTGGGCACGTACTTCTCGCGGCGGAAGCTCATGGAGCCGTTGCCGCCGTGACCTCCGCGCACGCAGATGCTGGCCCTGTCGAGCATGGTGTTGACCGAAGCCGGCGGACGCCGGCTTCTACTCAGGCCTCCGGGACGACCGAGATGAAGCGGCCGGCGCCCTTCTCGGTGAACACGAGCGTGCCCGTCACCTTCGCGAAGATGGTGTGGTCGACGCCGATGCCGGCGTTCTCGCCGGGGCGGAAGCGCGTGCCGCGCTGGCGGACGATGATCGATCCTGCCGGGACGACCTGGCCGGCGAAGGCCTTGACGCCGAGGCGCTTGCTCTCGGAGTCGCGCCCGTTGCGGCTGGTGCCGGCGCCCTTTTTGTGGGCCATGCCCTTACTCCTTGGTGCTCTTGAGAGTGATCGAGTCGATCGTCAACTTGGTGAGACGACTGCGATGACCCTTCGTCTTCTTGAACGTGCTCTTCGGCTTGTACGTGAAGACCTTGATCTTCTCGCCGAGGAGGTGCTCGCTGACCGTCGCCTTGACCTTCGCGTGCTTGGCCGCATCGGCGTCGTAGGTACCCTTGGCGTCGCGCACCGCGAGTGCGTCGAGCGTGATGCTCTTGCCCTCTTCGGCGTCGACGCGGTCGACGACGATGGTGTCGCCGGCGCTCACTTTGAACTGCTGGCCACCGCAGCGGACTACCGCGTAGGTGTCGTTAGGCTTCGTCATTGGTTTCTCCCTCAAGACAACGGCAGGAAATGATAGCCAAACGGCCTGCCCGGGTCAATTCGCGTCCTTTACTGCCTCGGCGTCCTTCTCATCCTTTTCGTCCTTCACGTCTTTCTTGAGGACCGTGGCCCTGGCGCCGGTGCGCGCGATCTCGGTGATGCGCACCTTGCGGCGCTTGCCCAGGTGCTGGCGCCCGCCCTCCACGATGACCATGTACCCGTCGACGTAGCCGACGGCGTCACGGGGGCTGTAGGTGAGGCTGAACTCGAGCTCCACCGTCACCTCCTGGCCCTCACGCACGGGCACGCGCTGTTCCTGCACGTGGACGACGCTGCCCTCGGAGATCACGCGGAACGAGTCGACCGGCAGGGTCGAGCCGCCTTCCAGGAACACGCGGCGCCCGGTCTGCTTCTCCAGACGCTTGAGCCGCGCCCCGCTCAGGCGGTCGGCGACGCCCGCGTTGACCTCGATGAGCCACGCCTTGGCCTGGGACTTGCGCGCCAGGGCGCGCACGCGGCGCTCGACGCTCAGCGCCATGGTCTCGTCGCTGACCACGCGCGCCTTGCCCTGGCAGACCGGACAGGCGCGCGTCAGGATGCCGCGCGCGCCGTCGGTGGTGTTCTGGCGCGTCATCTCGACGAGGCCCAGAGGCGAGAGCTCGACCACGTAGGTCTTGGTGCGGTCCGTCTCCAGCTCCGCCTCCAGCGTCGCCAGCACCGTCTCCCGGTTCTTGGCGTGCGCCATGTCGATGAAGTCGATGATGATGATGCCGCCGATGTCGCGCAGGCGCAGCTGGCGCACGACCTCGCGCGCGGCCTCGAGGTTGGTCTTGGTGATGGTGTCCTCGAGGCCCTTGCCGCGCGTGAAGCGGCCGGTGTTCACGTCGATCACCGTGAGCGCCTCGGCGTGATCGATCATCAGGTTGCCGCCGCTCGGCAGCGGTACGCGGCGCTCCAGCGCCTTGGCGATCTGCTCCTCGATGCCGTAGGCGGTGAAGAGCGGCTCCTCCCCTGTGTGCAGGTGCACCTTGGGGAGCAGCTCCGGCGCCTCCTTGTCGAGGAACGAGAGGATCGCCTTGTGCCGTTTGGGGTCGTCGACGGTGAGGCTCTCACAGGTGTCGTTGAAGAGGTCGCGCGTCACCTCGAGCGAGATGTCGACCTCCTTGTGCACCAGGCCCGGCGCCTTGACCGTCTCGGCCTTCTTCTTGAGGCGCGACCACAGACGCGCAAGATAGCGCATGTCGCGCTTGAGGTCCTCGAGGCCGTGCCCCTCGGCGATGGTGCGCACGATGAGGCCGGCGTCCTTGGGCTTGAGCTCCTTGGAGATGTCGCGCAGCCGCTCGCGCTCGCCCTGCTTGAGCCGGCGGGAGACACCCACGCCGCTCCCGCCGGGCACGTACACCAGGTAGCGCCCGGCCAGGGAGATCTTGGTGCTCAGCCGGGCGCCTTTGTGGCCCATCGGGTCCTTGATGACCTGCACGAGGACCTGCTGGCCGTTCTTGAGCGCGTCGGTGATACGCCGGGCGCGCTTCTCGCCCTCCGGCGTCGTCACCTCGTCGACGTACAGGAAGCCGTTCTTCTCGAGGCCGAAGTCCACGAAGGCCGCGTCGATGCCGCTCATGACGTTCTCGACCTTGCCCTGGTAGATGTCGCCCAGGTACGACTTGCGGTCTGGCCGCTCGATGTAGATCTCCGAGAGGCGCCCGTCTTCGACGAGCGCCACGCGCAGTTCCTCACCGTCGTCGGTGACGAGGATGGTCTTGCGCTCCGGCCGCTCCGCGACCACGGTCGACCGGCGCTGGCCGAGCTCGATCGGCGCCATGGTGCCGAGGCCGCTGCCCTCGTCCTGCCGGACGATGGCCTTGGGGCGCCGGCGGTCGCGCGGCCGGGCCTTGGTCTTTGTCTCGCGGGCCGGCGCTCGACGGGCCTTGGTCTCCGGCGCGGGCTGCGCGCTCTCGGCCTCCGCCGCGGGCGCCTCGGCGGGCTCGGCGGCCTCGTCGGCCGCGACCACGCCCGCCTCGCGCTTGCCGCGCGTGCGCCGTCCGCCGCGGGCGCCGCGCCGGCGGCGCTTCGCCGCGCTCTCGCCGGTCTCTGCCTCCGCGGGTCCTTCCGGGGCCGCGAGGGGCTCGGGCGCCTCCTCGCGAGGCGCCGCCGCACTCAGCGCGATCTCGTCGGCCGCGACGCCTGCGGCCACCGGCTCGCCGGCGGCCTCCTCGGCCTCGCGCGCCGCCTCTTCGTGCTCGATGTCGGAGGTCTTGTGCCTGCGGCGGCCACCGCGGCTGCCGCGGCGGCGACGCTTGGCGTGTGCCTCTTCGCCTTCGGCCCCGGCCCCGTCACCGGCGGCGCCCGACTCGGCCGACGCCGGAGCCGCCTCGCCGGCGGCGGCGGTCTCGGCGCGCAGCGGGGTCATCTCGTCGGCTGGCCGGCCCGGGCCTGCGGGCGGTGAGACCGCCGTGCCGGAGGCAGTGCCGACCGCCGCGGCAGGTTCCGCCGCCTTGGGCTTCCGGCGGCTGCGGCTGCTGCGGCTCTTCGCCGTCTGTGCGGGTGGGCCGGCCGCCGCCGCACTCTCGTCCTGCGCGGCGGCCCGCTGCTCCGCGGCGGGCGCCGGCCGCTCCTTGGCGCCCGCCGGCTTCTGCCTGGCGGGTGCCGGGCGACCGCCTGCCGCGCCCACCGGGATGAGCGGCGCGGTAGGCAGGTCTGCGAGGGCGTTCGCCGCGGAGGTGTAACCGTCCCGCGGCGACGACGTCCGTGCCTGGCCGGTCGTCTCCGCCGACGGCTCGCCGGCGCTCTCGGCCGGCGCCGCACCGGCGACCGGCTTCTTGTGCCGGCGTCCCCCGCGGTTGCCGCGGCGGCGGCGCGGTGTGGCTTCTCCCCCGCCGCCTTCGGTCTCATTCACGTCCGCGGCGCCACTCTGGGCGTCGGGCGCGGGCGCCGGCTGGTCGCCGGGCGCGCCCTTCTTGGGTGTGCTCACGAGCTCAACTCCTTTCGCCGCCGGCCCTCAGGTCCGGCGGCCAATCGTCCCAGGTGATGCGTCGGCGTTCGAGGCCACGCATCACCGGATCGACCTCCGCCCACTCGGCGATCAGGTCGATCAGTTCCTGTGGCCGGGCGGCCCCGTCGCTCCGGTGGCGGATGGTGAACCCGAGACGGGCTCCCCCCTCCACCGGCCTCGCGACGACGTCCCCGGCGTACTCTTTGAGATCCAGGCGGCGCGTCCCCTTGGGGGACACGCGCTCTCGGATCGCGTCCTCTGCGTCGTTGTAGCGTTCGACGGCCGCGGCGATGGCGCCTGCGTCACCGTCCAGCAGGCAGGCGTACTCCGCCGCCGTCGGCTGCGGCCGCGGGTGCCGCTCGCCGGCGTCCACGATGCCGAGCGGCTCGAATCCGGGCGGGCTCGCCGCGCGCAGCGCCTCGAGGGTCTCAGTGGTGGCGACCACGCCCTCCGGCACCTCGACCACGGCGACCTCGTCCTCGCCGGCCGCGCCCACAGGAAGCGGCAGCGGCAGCGACAGGCGCGGCTTGGGTCGCATCCCCTGCGACAGCGCGATCGGGATCCCGGCGCGGGCGAAGGTGCGCTGCACCACGCGCGATGTGTCGAGATGCGAGAGATAGCGGGCCGGGCCGCGGCGGGCGAAGCTGATCAGCCACCAGGTCATGCGAGCAACTCCATGGCGATCTCCCCGCCGCAGACGCCGCAGGCGGCGCAGGCGCCGTCGCGGCAGTCTTCCGTCAGTCCGCCGTCACGGCTGCGCGCGAGCTCGTCGTCAAGGAACGCCTGGTCCAGGCGCGCGTCCACGGCGTCCCGCCAGAACGCCCGATCGACCGTGGCTTCGCCGAGAGCGGCGCCCGTGGCAGTGGCCGCGTCCTCCCACCGGCGCATGTCGAAGTGCTCGCTCCATCCGTCGAAGCGCGCACCCCTGCGCCAGGCCTCCTCGACCAGCCGGCCGGTGTCCGGCCCGCCGCGCGCCAGGGTGGCCTCGACCTTGGACGCGGCCACGTCGTGGAAGGCCACGCGCACGCCACGCGGAACGGCCTCTCGCACCAACTGCTGGCGGCGGCGCAGGGTGGCTCCGCCGGCGAATGGCTCCAGCTCGAAGGGCGTGTGCGCTTTGGGTACGTAGGACGAGACCGACACCGAGAGGCGCGCCCGTCCACGGCCGATCTGCTTGGCCAGGCGGTCGGCGGTGGCCGCCATGCGGGCGATGCCCAGCACGTCCTCGTCGGTCTCGCCGGGAAGGCCGATCATGAAGTACAGCTTGAGCCCGGTGAACCCGCCCTCGAACGTAGCCCGCACGGCCTCTTCGAACTGCGCCTCGTCCACACCCTTGTTGATGGCGTCCCGCAGCACCTGGCTCCCGGCTTCGGGCGCGAGCGTCAACGAGCCGCGCTGGTCGGCGGCGAACCCTGCCAGGCTCTCGGCCGCCGAGTCGATGCGCAGCGACGGCAGCGACACGCGCAGGCCGGGGCGCAGCCGGCGGATCCGCGTGAGCGCCTCCGCGACGCCGCCGTAGTCGCACGAGCTGAGCGAGAGCAGCGAGACCTCGTCGCAGCCTGTCTCGTCGAGCAGCCGGTCGGCGGCCTCGACCACGAGATCCACCGGCCGCTCCCTGACCGGCCGGTACCACATGCCCGCCTGGCAGAAGCGGCAGCCGGCGGTACAGCCGCGCATGACTTCGATGACCACGCGGTCGTGGACCGCCTCGAGCACCGGGACGACCGGGCGCAGCACGGGCTGGCTCGTCGAGAAGCCCGTGTAGATCTGCCGCTTGGCCGGTCCGACACTCCGGCCGGGCACCCACACGCCGGGGACGGCCGCCAGCGCGCCCAGGCGCGCCTCCCGGCCGTCCCGCTGCATCGCCGCGACGATCGCGTCGAGCCGATCCTCCGCCTCGCCGACGAAGAAGGCGTCGAAGAACGGCGCCAGCGGCCAGGGGTTCGCCACCGCGGGGCCGCCGCCGAGGACGATGGGGTCTCCCCCATCCCGCTCGGCGGCGTGCAGCGGCACGCCTGCCAGGTCCAGCATCTCCAGCACGTTGGTGTAGCAGAGCTCGTGCGGCAGCGTGAAGCCCCAGAGGTCGCACTCCGAGACCGGGGCGAACGACTCGAGGGTCCACAGCGGCACGCCCGACGAGCGCATGAGGTCGGCCAGATCCGGCCACGGGCAGTAGGCCCGCTCGGCCGAGGCCGGCGTGGCGTCGTTCAGATGACTGTAGAGGATCTGCAGCGCGGGGTTGGAGACCCCGATCTCGTACACGTCCGGGTAGGACAGGACGATACGGGGACGTGCCCCGGGTTTGACGCGGGTGTTGAACTCTCCACCCGCGTAGCGCCCGGGGCGCGTGACGCGCGCCAGAAGCCTCGCTATCTCATCCGGAAGCGATTCTCCGGAGAGGCCCGGGAAGCCGGGAAGTGAGCTTGTCAACTTGTCTGTTGATCCTTTGCATCCGCGAGAGCCGGAGCGGCGCCCCGGCCTCGAAGTACGCGATGGCGGCCTGACCGAGCGCGACCGTGCCCGAGAACCCGACGGCGCCCTTGACGGCCCAGCCGAATCCCGGCACGAAGTCGAGCGCCTGGCGCGCCAGCGTGCGGAGGACGAACCCTGTACCCACGATGCTGAGGATCTCGAGAGCGCGGTCGAGACCGAGCTCCTCCCCGTACGCGTGGGCGATCTTGAGCACCATGCGGATCTGGTTGGCGGTCATCGCCGGCATGTCCGCGCCGGGGATGATGACCACCACCCCGATGACGCCGTTCTGCGCGGCGTTGGTGATCACGACATGGTCGCAGTACGTGCGTCTGACGGACGGCAGCGACGCGGCGAGAGCCGCGGCGCCGTCGCCGGCGGCGCTGATGATGCTGTGCTCGAGCGTGGGCTTGTCCGCGTGCCCGTGACCCAGACCGCGGGCGATCTCGTCGTCGAAGAGCCCAGCCTCACGCGCCCAGCCGGTGTCCGGGCCCTCGACCAGACCGATGACCTTGCCGCCGGCACGGCGGGCGGCGTGGACCACCGGCGATGCCTCGGCCGCCGGGCAGCCGGCGGCGACGAGCACCACGATGTCCCAGCGGGCGGCGAGGCGCTGGTCGCGCGGGAAGTCCGCCGGGGCGAGCGCGTCGAGCACGGCGGAGACGCCGCCGGTCTCGTCCTTGGCTCCCGCCGAGAGCACGCCGAGGACGCGGCGGAGGTCCTCGCCGGCGCCGACCACGCAGATGCGCGGCGCGGGCGCAGTGCCACGCGCCTCTGTGACCGCCTTCAGGATCTTCGAGAAGCTCACGCTACTGGCCAAGCCGCCCCCTCGTCTCAGGAGTGATCGTCGCCCGCAAGTGGATCGCCTGCAGCAGGCCGACGAGGATCAGGAACGCGATCATCGCGGTGCCGCCGTAGCTGATGAACGGCAGCGGGATACCTGTCACCGGCATGATACCAATCGTCATCCCGATGTTCACGAACACCTGGAACAGGACCATGACGCCGATGCCGCCGGCGAGGATGCTCCCGTACATGTCGCGCGCCAGGACGGCGATGCGCAGCGCGCGCCAGATGAACAGAGCATAGAGCACCAGGAGGATGCTCGCCCCCAGGAACCCGTTGCGTTCGCTGATCACGGCGAAGATGAAGTCCGTGTGGTGCTCCGGCAGGAAGTCCAGCGTGGTCTGCGTCGCCATGTTCCCGCGTCCGGTGAGGGCGCCGGAGCCGACGGCGATCATCGACTGTATCACGTTGTACCCGGTTCCCTGCGAGTTCTGACCGGGATTGATGAACACGAAGAGGCGGTCCAGCTGGTACTGCTGGATGAGGTGGATGCCGGCCAGGGGCAGGACCTTGAGCGCGACCACGAACGCAGTGACGCCCGTCGCCCCGAGCACGGCGAAGTGCGTCCAGGGCGTGCCGTAGAAGAACAGCATGCCCAGGGCCAGCACCATGATGACCATGGCCGACCCGAAGTCCGGCTCCCTGTAGACGAGGAACGCCGGCACCGCCGCCAGGAAGAGCACGATGAGCGTGATCCGCTTGGACCCGAGCAGGTCCATGCGGTCGGAGAGGAACGCGCCGATGCTGAGCGCCAGGAGCAGCACCGCCGCCGACGACGGCTGGAAACGCGTGAAGCCGAGGTCGATCCAGCGCGTCGCGCCGTTGACGTTCTCGCCCAGGGGCAGGACTGCGACGACGATCAGCACGGCGACCGCGTACAGGAGCCACTGGAGGCGGCGGTAGATCTCGTAGTCCACAACGGAGGCCACGACGGCCGCCACGAGGCCGACCGCGACGGCGATGAGCTGCTGGCGCACGTAGTAGAACGGCACGCCGTCGATGTCGTGACGCGTGGCGAAGTAGATCATCGTGACGCCGTACACGATGAGCCCGGCGGTCGCCAGGATCAGCAGGTAGTCGAGGTGCCTGAGGTAGGAGCGCCAGTCGACCATGTCACGCCGTGGCGCGCGGAGCTCTGCGTGCCGCGCCCCGCTCAATAGCTCTTCCGTCCATTAGTCCGGGGCGCGCAGGGCCCTTATGGGCCGCGCCCCGCTCAATAGCGCTCGCTCGACTACGTCCGGCTTCGTGCATTAGTCGCCCGAGACGTTCCCGCTGAACTGACCGCTGTCGATGTTGAACAAGGCGTCGTAGATCAAGCGCGTGGCCGGCGCGGCCGTGGTGGCGCCGTGGCCACCCTTCTCGATCATGACCACCACGGCGTACTTGGGGTCGTCGGCCGGCGCGTAGCTCGCGTACCAGGCGTAGTTCACGTAGTGCTTGACCGTGTCGTCCCAGACCTCGGCGGTGCCGGTCTTGCCGGCGACCGCGACCTTGTAGCTGTAGAAGATGGGCGCCGAGGTGCCCGCCGGGTTGTGCGCGGCCTGGTACAGACCCTGCCGGACCACGTCGAGCGTGGTCTGCGACACGTCGACCTTGCGCGTCGTGGTCGGCTCGAGGTCGCGCACGGTCTGCCCAGTCGGGTCGACGACCTTGAGCCCGAGGTGCGGCGTCACGATCTTGCCGCCATTGGCCACGGCCGCGTAGGTGACGGCGAGCTGCAGTGGCGTCGCCTCCAGGTCGCCCTGGCCGACGGAGAGAAGGATCGAGTCGCCCGGCTTCCAGATCTTGTCGATCTCGGTCTGGTAGTGCTGCTGCTTCCAGCCCGGCGTCGGCACCCTGCCGGCGGACTCCCCGGGGATGTCGATCCCGGTAACCTTGCCCATGCCCAGCCGCTTCGCCCAGTCCTCGAGGGCCGTGCCCTTGCGGTTATAGAAGGCGTTCCCCACGTTGTAGAAGTAGACGTCGCACGACTGCGTGATGGCACCGATCAGGTCCAGGGTGCCGTGACCGTCCGTCGCCCAGCAGTTGAACTTCTGCGGCGGGTCAGCGAGGTCGTTGGGCGAGCTGTACCAGCCGGGGCACCACTCGGTCGTCCCCGAGCTGATCACGCCCTCCTCCAGCGCGGCGACGGAGGTCACGGCCTTGAACGTCGAGCCCACGGCCTTGGTCTCCATGATCGGCCGCAGGAGCATGGGGTTGTTGGCCTGCTTCTTCGTGAGCTGCTTGTAGTCCTTGGTGCTGATGCCCGCCCACCCACGACTCGGGGTCGTAGGTCGGGTAGCTCGCCATGCCGAGGACGTCGCCGTTGGTGACGTCGAGCACCACGGCCGCCCCACCGTTGGCTGCGTACTCCTTGGCGCTGTGCGCCAGAGAGATGCCCGTCCGCAGCGCCTGCTCGGCGGCCGCCTGGACCTTGGAATCAATGGTCGTGACGAGCGTGTCGCCGGGGTCCGGCATGCGGCCGCCGACCGGGTCGGTCTGCTTGGGCCGGCCGAACGCGTCGACCTCGATGCGCGCGACGCCGTCGCGGCCGCGCAGCCACTTGTCGTAGGTGTACTCGAGGCCGTCGTAGCCGACCACGTCGCCGCCGTTGTAGCCCTTGAAGTGCTGCGTCTCGAGCTGGTCGGCGGAGACCTCGCCGAGGTGGCCGAGCAGCTGGGCCGCCATCTCGCCCTGTGGGTACGAGCGCAGGTACTCGCTCGGGGTCTCGACTCCGGGGAACGACTGGATGTGCTCGAGGATGTACGACACGACCTTCATGCCGACGTCCTGCTTGACGACGACGAGGTCGAGGCTCACGCCCTTGCCGAGCACGACGTTCTCCCAGGTGAACGCCGGCGCCCCCTCTCCGATGGGCCAACTCGGCTTGAGGTGATCCATGATCTCCGTGCGCATCTCACTGGGGCGCATCTTCACCACGCGCGAGAGCCGCAGGACCAGGGAATCCAGCTGGCCTTCCGGAACGTCCATGAGGCGGATGCCGACGGCGCGGCCCGGCCGGTTGTCGACGATGGTCTCTCCGTGGCGGTCGACGATGGTGCCGCGCGGAGCGACGACCTTGACCGTGGTCAGGCGGTTGTCGTTGGCCTGCGCCACGAACTCCTGGCCGCTCAGGATCTGCAGGAACCAGAGGCGGAAGAAGACGATGCCGAACAGCACCGCGGCGATGCCGAGGATGACGGCCACGCGCAGGGCGATGGACGGGAGCTGGATGATGGGCTTGTCGCGGCGGCCGGTGCGGATCGGCCGGTCGCGTCGCGCCGGGTCTCTACCGAGCAGCGGCACGCAGGTCACCTGGCCCTCTCAGCCACATCCGCACCAGCAGATACACCGGCGCGGCCAGCAGCGTGTTGAACACGAGCGACGGGAGCAGGACCCGTCCGAGAAAGAAGCCCAGGGGCACCTCGCGAGCGAGGAGGAACTGGGCCATGGCGAAGAGCACGTTGGCCACCAGCGTGGCGGCGAAGACGGTGAGCAGCGGCGCGAGCCCGGCCGGCAGGTCCGCCGTCTCGGCGTAGCGGCCGGCGAAGTAGCCGATGAGGACGAAGACGAACGCGCTCAGGCCGAAGGGCTCCATGAGCGCGATCGCCGTGAACATCCCGGTGAGGAACCCGAACACGGCGCCGGTCTCCGACCCCTTGACGAGCGCCACGCACACCACCGCGATGAGGGCGAAGTCCGGATGGGCGCCGAGCAGCCGCAGGTGCGGCGCCACGGCCGTCTGCAGCAGCACGGCCACCAGCAGCACCGCGACGAGCCGCAGGATCTCCGGCAAGGTCGGCCAGGCGCGCTCCTCCTGCTGTCTGGCGGGGCGGACGATGGTCATCGGGTGATCACAGCCACGATATCGAGCTTGCGAAAGTCGACGGACGGTTTGACGGCGATGGACTGGTACAGCTCCACATCCTGCGAGCCGACGCTCTCCACCGTCCCGATCAGGATGCCCTTGACGAAGATGGACCCGCTCCTCCCGGACGTCACCACGTCCTGGCCGACCTTGACCTTCTCGTTCTTGTCCACGTACTCGAGCGTGACGTCGCCCGTGACGCTGCCGCTGGCGATGCCCTGCGCGCTGCCTTCGGCGCCGCTGGGTTCGATCATCGCGTCGACGAAGCTCTCCTGGTCAGTGACGAGCAGCACCTGCGACGCGTTCGCGCTGACCTTGGTGACGCGGCCGACGAGGCCCTGGCCGTTGACCACCGGGTCGTAGACGTCGACCCCGTCGCTGCTGCCGGCGTTGATGATCGCCGTGGAGTACCAGGCGCTGGTGGACCGGTCGACCACGCGCGCCGTGATCATCGTCACGTCCTTGGGGAACACGTTGCTCTTCTGGAAGTCCAGCAGGGCGCGCAGCTGGGCGTTCTCCGACTGCGTCGTGAGCTCTTGCGCGAGGCCCGCCCGGAGCTGCTGGACCTCCTGTTTGAGCGCCTTGTTCTCCGACTTGGCGCTGAAGAGGTCGCCGACCCAGTTCCAGGCGTCCCGGAAGGGCTTGGTGGCGGTCGCGGTGCCGCTCTGCAGCGGCGAGACGACGGTGAGCACCGCCCCCTGCACGCCGTGCGCCACCCCGCTCTCCGACTCGCGGAAGTACGCGGTCAGCAGGGCGACGGAAAGCAGCAGAAGGACCACCACGACGACCCGCCGCCGGAGTACGTGCCGGCGATTCACGTGTCAGCGAGGGGTGAGACTACCGGCCCCGCGGCCGGGAGTTCCGCTTGCTCTTGACCAGGACATCGAACTCCTCGAGGTACTTGCCCGAGCCCACGGCCACGCAGGTGAGCGGCGATTCGGCGAGATGCACCGGCATCTGGGTCTCGTCGCGCAGACGCTCGGCGAGGCCCTGCAGCAGCGACCCCCCGCCGGCGAGCATGATGCCGCGGTCCATGATGTCGCTGGCCAGCTCCGGCGGCGTCTTGTCGAGCGTCGCCTTGATGGCGTCGATGATCGCCTGCGTGGGTTCCTCGAGCGCCGTGCGCACCTCCTCGGAGGACAGCACGATGGTCTTGGGAAGGCCGGTGACCAGGTCGCGACCGCGGATCTCGGCCTGCTCCTCCTGCGGGAGCGGGTAGGCCGAGCCGATCTCGAGCTTGATCTCCTCGGCTGTCTGGCTGCCGATGAGGAGCTTGTACTCCTTCTTGACGTAGCTGATGACCGCCTCGTCCAGCTCGTCGCCGCCGACGCGGATGGACTGGCTGACGACGATGCCGCCCAGTGAGATGACGGCGACTTCGCTGGTGCCGCCGCCGATGTCGACGATCATGCTGCCGGTGGGCTCGGCGACCGGGAGGCCGGCGCCGATGGCGGCGGCCATGGGCTCTTCGATGAGGGTCGCCCAGCGCGCGCCGGCGGAGTACGTGGCCTCCTCGACGGCGCGCTTCTCGACGCCCGTGACGCCGCTGGGGACGCAGATGACGACGCGCGGGTGCGCCCAGCGGTTCTGCATGACCTTGCGGATGAAGTGGCGGAGCATCTGCTCGGTGACGTCGAAGTCGGCGATGACTCCGTCCTTGAGCGGCCGCACCGCACTGATCGTGGCGGGCGTGCGGCCCAGCATGCGCTTGGCCTCCGCGCCGACGGCGTGGACCTCGCCGGAGCGGTGATCGATGGCGACGACCGACGGCTCGCTGAGGACGATCCCGCGGCCGCGGAGATAGACGAGTGTGTTGGCGGTACCGAGGTCGACCGCCATGTCGCGGGCACCGAAGCCCGTGACGAATCCGAGGAAGCTGATGACGAGCTCCTTTCGCAGCGAATCTCGAACGACGATTGTATACGGCGCCTCAGGGCATGGCCACCGGAGCGCCCGCTCCGGGTTCCCCGCGAGCGGGCGCGCAAGGGTGAGTTCGCCGCTGGCGAGGCTTACCCTCGCGCGGCCGGAGAGAATGGCGTCAGGGCTCTGACGAAAGCCAGGAGAACGGCCCGACGCCGAACGACGTGAGCAGCCGCACGAGCTCCGCGACGGGCAGGCCGACGACGTTGAAGTAGTCGCCGTCGACGCTCTTCACCAGCCCCGATCCGATGCCCTGGATGGCGTAGGCGCCGGCCCTGTCGCGCCACTCGCCGGAGGCGATGTACGCGTCGAGCTCGCCGTCCGTCAGGCTGCGGAAGGTCACGCCCGTGACCGCGTGCGTGGCGACCGCGAGCTTGCGCGAGGTGAGATACAGACCGCTGTACACCTCGTGGCGGCGGGCGGCGAGCCGGCGCACGAAGCTCGCCGCCTCGGCGGCGTCCCGCGCCTTGCCGAGGATCTCGCCCTCGCTGACGACGACGGTGTCGACGCCGAGGACCAGCTCGCCCGGCCGCAGGTCGACGCGGGCGAGCACCTCCTCGGCCTTGCCCCGGGCGTTCTGCTGCACCGTGTGCGCGGGGTTGCCGTCGCTCACGCCCTCGTCGTGGTCGCTGACGACGATGCGGAAGGGGATGCCGAGCTGCTCCAGCAGCGTCTTGCGCTGCGGCGAGCGGGAGGCGAGCACGAGACCGCCGAAGCCGGCCGCGAGCTCGTCGCCTGCAGCGGCGGCGCGCTCCCAGAAGTGCGCGGGGACCGGGTCAGACAAGCTCGGCCTCGTCGAAGAACAGGCTGATCTCTCGGACCGCGCTCTCCGGGCCGTCGGAGCCGTGGACGACGTTCTCTTCCTTGCTCAGGGAGAAGTCGCCGCGGATGGTGCCGGGAGCCGCCTGCGCCGAGTCGGTGACGCCCATCATGGCGCGGGCCACGGTGATGGCCTCGCGGCCTTCCCAGACCATGGCGACGACGGGGCCGGAGGTGATGAACTCGGCGAGGCTCTCGAAGAACGGCTTGCCGATGTGCTCGGCGTAGTGCCGCTCGGCGAGGGCGCGGTCGATGCGCAGTGCCTTCATGCCGCGCAGCACGAAACCGCGCCGCTCGAAACGCGCGACGACCTCGCCGACGAGACCGCGGTCGACGCCGTTGGGCTTGACCATGATGAACGTGCGTTCCATGAGGATCCTCCGGAGGGGTGAGCGTGTGAAGTTGGGCGGCGGCGGCGGCGACGAACCGTGTGCCGCCCGGCCGCGCGGGCGTCAGACCCGGTCGAACACCGGCGGCATCGCGTGGACGTCGACCTCGCAGTACGGGCACACGCGCCACTGGGGGTCGATGGGCTTGCGGCAGGACGGGCACGAGGTGCGCAGGCGCCGGCCGCACGTGGGGCACACCAGGTAATCCTCGCGCACAGGAGTCTTGCAGAAGGAGCAGCGCTCCTCCTCGCCGATGCGCTGTTCCATCATCTGCACCTCGAGCTCGTGCTCCTGGCGGTCGGCGAGCGTCTCGGGCGGACGCACGATGGCGTACACGACGAGCCCGATGGGTCCGAACACGACGCCGGTGAGCACCGCGACGGCGAGCACGATCTTGTCGTCGATGCGCCGCCGCGCGTCCTTGAACACCCAGTAGGCGCACGCGATCCAGAGCACCACCAGGAAGAAGAAGAACATGAGCGTGATGAAGTGCCACGTGGGCGACTTGAAGAAGTCCAGCACCGACTGGAACGGATTGCTGCTCTCGCTCGTCGTGGTGGTGGTCTTCGCCGCAACGATGGTCCAGAAAGGCACCCTTCCTCCTCAGGAGAGCTCCGTCGAGGACGCCCCAGGCGCCTCCACGCGATGGCGGCCGTACGCGCGAAGCGGGGACCTGGTCAACCCCCCGCCGGCGCCGCCGGCCGGCTGGCCTCGGCGGCCAGCGCCGCAATCATACCCGAGAATATCCTGCCGTGGACAGGCAGCAACGCGTACCAGTACGCCAGCCCCGGCACCCCGCGCGGCGCGAAGTACGCGGTCTGGACGAGCAGCGTGCCGCCGTCGTGCGGCAGCGTCTCGAACTGCAGCCACGCCGCTCCCGGCACCTTCATCTCGGCGCGCAGACGGAGCAGCCGCCCCGGCTGGACCGCCTCGACGCGCCAGAAGTCGAGGGCGTCCCCGACGCGCAGGTCGACGGGATCGCGGCGGCCGCGGCGCAGGCCCACGCCGCCGACCAGCCGGTCGGCGGCGCCCCGGAGCTCCCAGGCCCAGTCCCAGGCGCGGTACCCGCGCCGCCCGCCGATGGTGCGGATGACGGCGAAGGTCTCTTCGGGAGTCGCCGTCACCAGCGCCTGGCGGCGCTCGATGAGCTTGCCCTCCTGCGTGGTGAGCACGCGCGGCTGTACGTCGCCGCCGCTGGTGACGAGCGCGTCGGCCCAGCTGGTCTCCACCTCCCCTGTGTCCAGGCCGGCGACTGCGGCGCGCACGGCCGCCGCGTAGCCCGCGGGGTGGATGGCCGGGAAGAGGTCGCGGGCGGAGTGGTCGCGCACCACGGTCTCGTTGCGCAGCCCCTCGATGAGCGGCCGCGCGATCTGCGACGGGATGGGCGTGACGAGATGGACCCAGTACGACGACAGCGTCGGCGTGAGCACGGGTACCGGCTGAAGGTGCCGCCAGAGGCCGCGCGCGGCCGCATACCCGAGCATCATCTCCCCGTACGTGAGCACGTCGGAGCCGCCGACCTCCACGATGCGACCCGCGCTCTCGGGCACGTCGAGCGCCGCGACCAGATATCGCAGGAGGTCGTCGACGGCGATGGGCTGCACGCGTGTGTACACCCACTGCGGGCAGACCATGACCGGCAGGCGTTCGGTGAGGTAGCGGATCATCTCGAACGAGATGCTGCCGGAGCCGACCACGACCGCGGCGCGGAACTCGGTGACGGGGACCCCGGCCTCGCGCAGCGCCTCGCCGGTCTCCTGGCGCGAGCGCAGGTGACGCGACAGGTCGGCCGAGGGATCGCCCAGGCCGCCGAGGTACACGACGCGGGCGACTCCGGCCTCGGCCGCCGCGCGGCCGAAGGCCCTCGCCGCAGCCAGGTCGCGCTCGCGGTAGCCTTCACCCCTGGCCATGGAGTGCACGAGGTAGTACGCCACGCCGACGCCCGCCAGCACCGTCCCGAGGGTCTCGGGGCGCAGAACGTCGCCGGTGACGACCTCGACGTGACCGGCCCAGTCGCGGCCCTCGAGGCGTTGCGGGTCGCGCACGAGCACGCGCACCCGCCTGCCGGCCTCGAGCAGCCGGGGCACCAGCCGGCCGCCGACGTAGCCGGTCGCGCCGGTGACGAGTACGAGCGAGTCGCGAGCTGCGAGAGCGGTCACGGTCCCTCCCTGGGGCGGCCGCCGGAGGTGGCTGCAGTGCCTAGAAGATACCCGGGAGGGCGACGCCGGCGCCGAGCCTCATGCCGATGAGATAGCCGACGAAGAAGGCGACGGCGGCGACGGCGATCACGATGAGGAACGCGACCAGGAAGCGCACGACCGGATGGGCCCTCTGCTGTGCCATTCACCTCTCCACGGGTTTGCGCCAGTATATCCGAACGTCTGGAGCGGCAAGCCCGGGCTCAGCGCGCGCCCGCGATCACGTCGCGCAGGTCCTCGAGCAGGTACAGCGACCCGCCCACGAGCACGCTGCCGTCCTCGCCCGCGAGCTCGCGCGCGCGCGCCAGCGCCGCGTGCGGGTCGGCCACGGCCTCGACCGCAGCCCGGGGGCCGGATGCGCCTGCCGCGGCGTCCGCAACGGCCGCGGCCAGCTCCTCCGCCCGGAGGCTGCGCGGTTCGCTCGCCTGCGTGCAGACCACGCGATCGAGCAGCGGGAGCAACCCCGCGATCATGGCCCGGTAGTCCTTGTCGCGCATGATGGCCAGCACGCCGACGGCCGGCCGCGGCACGCGCACGGCGGCCAGGCTCTGCGCCAGCACGCGCACGCCGTCGGGATTGTGCGCGCCGTCCGCCAGCACCAGCGGTCGCTGCGCGACCACCTGGAGACGGCCGGGCACGGCGGTCCCCGCGAGCGCCTGGCGGACGGCGGCCTCGTCGAGGCCGCCGAGCAGCAGGCGCACCGCGGCCACCGCGAGAGCCGCGTTGGCCACCTGGTAGAGGGCCGGCGTGGGAACGCGCAGGCCCGCCCAGCGCTCGTGACGCCCTGCAGGCGCGAAGGTCACCGCGAAGTCGTCGGGCGGGCCGGACACGGCGAAGTCGCCCGGCGGCGCGGAGTCACGCAGGAAGTGCGGCGTCGCGCCGGCGGCGGAGCAGACCCGGCGCGCTTCGTCCTCGAGCCCGTCCAGTGCGCCGAACACGGCGTCCCCACCCTTGATGACCGCCGCCTTCTCGGCGAAGATCAGCTCCCTGGTGTCGCCCAGGACCTCGGTGTGCTCCAGGGCGATGTTGGTGAGCACGACGACCGGCGCCTTGACCACGTTGGTGGCGTCCAGGCGCCCGCCAAGCCCGGCCTCGAGCGCCACCGCCTCAACCCCGCTCTCGGCGAACGCGAGCAGCGCCGCCACGGTGAGCACCTCGAACTGGGTCGTCTCGCCGAGCTCGGCCGGAAGCTTCGCCACCTCGGCACGCACGCGCTCCACGGCCGCGGCGAAGACCGCCTCATCCGTCGGGCGCCCGTCGACGAGCACGCGCTCGGTCCATCCGGAGATGTGCGGAGAAAGGTACGCGCCCGAGCGCAGCCCGTGGGCGCGCAGCAGCGCCTCGCAGTAGCGCGTCGTGGACGACTTGCCGTTGGTGCCGACGACGTGGACCACCCGGTAGACGTCCTGCGGCCGGCCCAGGCGCGCGAGCAGCTCACTCACGCGCTCCAGCCCCGGCCGCATGCCGAACGCGGCGAGTGACTCGAGGTAGGCCTGCCAGCCGGACCGGGCGTCGCCCTCGCTCACGTCGTGCTCCGGTGCGCGCCGCTTACGCGCATGCGGTCACGCGCCGCGCAGCTGCGCGAGCCTGGCGGCCAGGCCGTCGCGCTCGGCGACGTGGCCCGCCAGCTTCTCGCGCTCCTTGGCCACCACGGCCTCGGGGGCGCGGCCGACGAACTTCTCGTTGCCCAGCTTGGCCTCTCCGCGCCGGACCTCGGCCTCAGCTTTGGCCAGCTGCTGCTCGAGGCGCGCGATCTCCTCCGCCTTGTCCACGGCGGCCGCCACTTCGAGCCGGCCGCCGGGCACGACGACGACGGTGGCGTCGAGCTCGGGCTCGCCCTCGAAGGCGACATCCGTGCGCGCGAGAGCGCGGAAGGCGCCGGCGTAGTGCGCGTAGTGCGCCGCCGCGCCGGCGACGTCCTCCACGAACACGGCCGCGAGCACCTTACCCGGCGGGACCTCCGCCTCGGCACGGAAGCGCCGCAGCGCGTCGACCGCCGCCTGCAGATCGCCGATGGCCCTCTCGTCGTCCGGCGCCAGCTGCGCCTCGTCCTGCACCGGGTGCCGCTGCTCGAGCAGTGGCGCCGCGCCGTACTGCTCGGCGATCTCCTCGGTGACGAAGGGCATGAAGGGATGCAGCAGGCGCACGATCTGATCGAGCATCCAGCGGGCGTGACCCGCAGCCTGTGCCTTCTTCGCCTCGTCCTCCCCGTACAGCGGAACCTTGATGAGCTCCAGGTACCAGTCGCAGAACTCGTCCCACACGAAGTGGTAGAGCGCATCCACGGCGGCGGTGAAGTCGTAGACGCTCACCGCCTCCTCGACCGTCGCAAGACAGCGCTGGAAGCGGCTGGTGATCCAGCGGTCCACCTGGGCGGCATCGCTGCGCTCGGCAGCGTACCCCTCGCTGCCGAGCAGCACGAAGCGGGCCGCGTTCCAGAGCTTGTTGGCGAAGCCGCGGCCCATGGCGATCTTCTCGTCGCTGAAGCGCACGTCCTGGGTGCTGCTCATGAGCAGCAGGCCGAAACGCGTGGCGTCGGCGCCGTGCGTGTCGATCATCTCCAGCGGGTCGATGCCGGTACCGAGACTCTTGCTCATGCGCCGGCCGTCGGGGGCCTGGATCACCGAGTGGATGTAGACGTCGTCGAAGGGGATGTCGTCCATGAACTCGAGGCCCATCATGATCATGCGCGCGACCCACAGGAAGATGATGTCGCGCCCCGTGCTGAGCACGTTCGTGGGGTAGAAGTAGGCCAGGTCGGCGGTCCGCTCGGGCCAGCCGAACGTGGCGAACGGCCAGAGCGCCGAGCTGAACCACGTGTCCAGCACGTCGGTCTCGCGGGTCAGCTCGGCGGAGCCGCACTGGGCGCAGGCCTGCGGCTCGGTCTCGGCCACCGTGACGTGGCCGTCCGGGCAGTACCACACCGGCAGCTGGTGGCCCCACCAGAGCTGCCGGCTGATGCACCAGGGCCGCAGGTTGTCCATCCAGTCGATGTACACGCGGCCCCAGCGCTCGGGCGTGAACTTGACCTTGCCGTCGCGGACGACGTCCGTCGCGGGCCTCTTGAGCTCGTCCATGTCCATGAACCACTGCTCGCTGATGAGCGGCTCGATGGGCGTGCCGCAGCGGTCGCAGGTGGCGACGCTGTGCGGGTAGTCCTCGACCTTGACCAGGGCGCCGAGCGCGCGCAGGTCTGAGGTCACGCGCTCGGCGGCCTCCTCCACCTCGAGCCCTGCGTACGGGCCGCCGGCCTCGGTGATGCGACCGTCCTGGCCGATGGCCTGGACGGCCTCCAGGCCGTGCGTGCGGCCGATGTCGAAGTCGGTCAGGTCGTGGGCCGGCGTGATCTTGAGAGCGCCGGTGCCGAAGGAGGGGTCGACGCGCTCGTCCGCCACGATCTTGAGCTCGCGCCCCAGCAGCGGCAGGAGGGCCGTCTTGCCGACGACGTCCTTGTACCGCTCGTCGTCGGGGTGCACGGCCACGGCCGTGTCGCCGAGCATGGTCTCCGGGCGCGTGGTGGCGATGGTCACGCTGCCGCCGCCCACGACGTCGTAGCGGATGTGGTTGAGCGTCCCGGGCATGTCCCGGTACGCCACCTCGAGGTCGCTGATGGCCGTGCCGCAACGCGGGCACCAGTTGACCAGGTAGCTGTCCTTGTGGATGTAGCCCTTCTCGTAGAGGGCCACGAAGACGTGGGTCACGGCGCGCGCGTAGCCGTCGTCGAACGTGAAGCGCTCGCGCTCGTAGTCGCACGAGGAGCCGAGACGCTTGAGCTGCTCGATGATGGTGCCGCCGTACTCACGACGCCACTCCCACACGCGGCTGACGAACTCCTCGCGCCCGAGGTCATCCTTGGTGAGGCCCTCCTTGCGCAGCATCTTCTCGACCACGTTCTGCGTGGCGATGCCGGCGTGGTCGGTGCCCACCAGCCAGCAGGCGTTCTCGCCCAGCATGCGGTGGTAGCGCGTGAGCACGTCCTGGACGGTGTCGTTGAGCGCGTGGCCCATGTGCAGCACGCCCGTGATGTTGGGCGGCGGGATGACGATGGAGTACGCCGCACGCTCCGGGTCGGGCTCGGCGTGAAACAGGTGCTCGTCGAGCCAGTGCTTCATCCAGCGCGCCTCGACGGCGGCCGGCTCGAAGCGCGTGGTCTGCTGCAGGTACTCGGTGCGCGTGCTGGGGTCGGTCATGGGCCTCTGTCTCGATCCGTACCGGGCCGCAGGGCCGGCTACGCTGCCTGCGGCGGCTGATTCACACGAACGAGCCCGCGACGCGGGCTCACACGGTCGCGGGGGACGGCGTCGCCGCCCGCGGCCGAAGGAGAAGTATACCAAGACGACGTGCGGGCCCGAGGCGGGCCCACACGGGAGACGACGAGGGCCGCCCCCTCGCAGGAAAGGGCGGCCCTCTGCGGACTCTCGCGTCGGCGGCTCAGTCCTTGTCCGGCGCCTTCTCGTCGTCCGGCGCTTCGCCGCCGCTGGATTCGATCGCGCAGACCTGGCAGAAGTCGTCCGAGCCCTCGATCAGCGAGCCGCACTGCGAGCAGTGCTGCTCGAGCTTGCCCGAGCCTGCGTCGACGCCCGGCTCCTCCGTCGAGCCCGGAGTCTGGTGGTCGTGCTCGTGGTCGTGATCGTGCATGTCCGTCTCCCCCAAAGTACCTGCCGTCGGTTGTTCGTGCCCCTTAGATGCCCGTTCGGTAAACAAACGCTCGCCGAAGACGTGCGGCAGTGCCTCTCTGAAGCTCGCAACATACACCAGTTCGAGCTTCGCCGTCAGGTCCTCCGGCAGGTCCTCCACGGTCCCCCGGTTCGACGCAGGCAGCACGACCGTGCGGATGCCGGAGCGGCCGGCGGCGAGCAGCTTCTCCTTGAGCCCACCGATGCGCAGGATCCGGCCGCCCAGGGTGATCTCACCCGTCATCGCCACCCGCGGGAGCACCGGCACCCCGCCGAGTGCGGAGAGCATGGCCACGGCGAGCGCCAGACCGGCCGACGGGCCGTCCTTGGGCACCGCCCCCTCGGGCACGTGGACGCGCACGTCCTGATTGGCCAGGTCCAGGCCGTCCGCGGTGAGGAACGGCGAGTCCTTGATGAGGCGCTTGAGATCGCGGTCGCGCTCCACGCGCGCGAGCAGGTGTCCCCAGGCCGCCGAAGCGGACTCCTGCATGACCTCGCCCAGCTGCCCCGTCAGGACCAGCTCCCCGCGGCCGCGGGCGAGCGTCGCCTCGACGGTGAGCACCTCGCCGCCGTCCGACGTGTAGGCCAGTCCGAGGCTCTCGCCGACGCTGCCGGTGCGCGGCAGTTCGGCGTCCAGCCAGTGCGCCTCGCCGAGGTACCCGCGCAGGTCGCCGGTGGCCACCGCGGCCGGCAGCTCCAGCCCGTCCTCGAGGTGTTTGCGCGCTACCTTGCGGTCGATGCGCCGCAGCGCGCGCTCCAGCTCGCGCACGCCGGCCTCGCGCGTGTAACCGCGCACGATGGCCTGCAGGACGCCGCGGCCGAACCTGACGTCGCCGCGGCGCAGGCCGGTGTCGCGCGCCACGCGCGGCAGCAGGTGCCGTCTGGCGATGGCCAGCTTCTCGGGCATCGTGTAGCCGCTGAGGTGGATGACCTCGAGGCGGTCGTAGAGGGTGGCGGGGATCGTGTCCACGTCGTTGGCCGTGGCGATGAAGAAGACGCGGCTGAGGTCGTACTCGGCCTCGAGGTAGTTGTCGCGGAAGGCGTGGTTGTGAGCGGGGTCGAGGACCTCCATCAGCGCCGCCGCGGGATTCCCCCGCCAGTCGCTGTCCAGCTTGTCCAGCTCGTCCAGGAGCATGACCGGGTTGTCCACGCCGGCCTTGGCGAGGCCGTCGACGACGCGGCCCGGCATCGCCCCGATGTACGTGCGGCGATGCCCGCGGATCTCGGCCTCGTCACGGACGCCGCCGAGCGCGACGCGCACGAAGGGCCGTCCAAGCGCGTCGGCGATGCTCTGCGCGACGCTGCTCTTGCCGGTGCCCGGAGGGCCGGCCAGGCAGAGGATCGTGGCCGGCTGGTCGGCGGCCTGCCCCGCCGCGCCGCCGGCCGCCCGGCCCGCGTCGGCCCGCATGCGGCACACGGCCAGATACTCGAGGATGCGGTCCTTGACGTCCTTGAGGCCGAAGTGCGTGCGCTCGAGGTGTCGCGACACCCGGGGGACATCCACGTCCGCGGGCGCCAGCCTGCCCCAGGGGAGATCCAGTACGGTGTCGAGGAACCCGCGGATGACCGCGACCTCAGGACTCATGGGCGGCGCCTGCCGGAGCTTCGTGAGCTCCCGGGTGACGAGCTTGCGCGCCGCCGGGGAGAGATCGGCCTCGGCGGCGCGCTGCACGTACCCGGCGACGTCGTCGTCGGCGGCCTCGCCGCCCTCCTCGATCTCGTCGCGCAGCACGCGCAGCTTCTCGTGCAGCAGGAGCTGGCGCTGCGCGCCCTCGATGCGCTGCTGCACCTTGAAGCCGATCTCCTGCTCGATGCCGAGCACGGCGTTCTCCTCGGCGAGGCTCTCGAGGAGGGCGAGGAGGCGCTGCTGCGTGCTGGCGATCTCCAGCAGCGCCTGCTTCTCCGCGGCCTCCGTCTGCAGGTGCGCCGCGACGATGTCGGCGAGCTCGTCCGCGTCGTCGGCCTGCTGCACCACGAACTGCGCCTCGTCGGCGAGCTGCGGGTGCATCTGGACGTACCGCACGAACTCCTCCGTGACGCGGCGCGCGAGGCTGCGCGAGCGCGCCGATCCCGCGTCCGCGCTCTCCACCGGCGCGTACTCCACCATGAAGTGCGGCTCGCTGGCGAGGACGCGCAGGGCGCGCACGCGCTCGTCGCCCTCGACCAGCGCCTTGACGCTGCCGTCCGGCAGCTTGAAGAGCTGGAGCACCCGGGCGCGCACCCCGACGGGACGCAGGTCCTCGAACGCAGGGTCCTCGACGGCCGCCTCGCGCTGGGCGCACAGGATGAGCGGGCTCTGTCCGCTGAAGGCCGCCTCGATGGCGGAGATGGACTTCTCCCGCCCCACGAAGATGGGCGCGACCATCTTGGGGAACAGGACGAGGTCGCGAGTCGGCAAGAGGGGCAGGGCCGCCGCGGGCGCGCCCTGCCCCTCCTGAGTCGTCACGCTCTTTTCAGGCGGATTCGGCGTCACGCTCCGGCAGCGACTTGTCCGCTTCGGTGAGAAGCGTGGGGTCGATGCCCTTCTCGATGGTCTCTTTGGTGATGACGCACTTGCGCACGTCGGTGCGGCTCGGCAGGTCGAACATCACGCCGAGCAGCGACTCCTCGATGATGGAACGCAGACCGCGTGCGCCGGTGCCGCGGGCCAGGGCCTTGGTGGCGATGGCGGTGAGCGCCTCTTCGGCGAACACCAGCTCGACGCCGTCCAGCTGGAAGAACTTCTGGTACTGGCGCGTGAGCGCGTTCTTGGGCTCCGTCAGGATGCGCATGAGGTCGTTCTCGTCCAGGTTGTGGACGGCGCTGACGACCGGGAGCCTGCCGATGAACTCCGGGATGAGGCCGAAGTCCAGCAGGTCCTCCGGCAGCGAGTGCGTGAAGATGGTGCCGGGGTCCTTGTCGGCCTTGCTGACGACGTCGGCCATGAACCCGACCCCCTGGCGGCCCATGCGGCGCTCGATGATCTTCTCGAGGCCGGAGAAGGCGCCACCGCAGATGAACAGCACGTTGGTGGTGTCGATCGTCAGGAACTCCTGGTGCGGGTGCTTGCGTCCGCCCTGCGGCGGCACGCTCGCCACCGTGCCCTCGAGGATCTTGAGCAGCGCCTGCTGCACGCCCTCGCCGGAGACGTCGCGCGTGATGGATGGGTTGTCCGCCTTGCGCGCGACCTTGTCGATCTCGTCGATGTAGATGATGCCGGTCTCGGCGCGCTTGACGTCGAAGTCGGCGGCCTGGATGAGCTTGAGCAGGATGTTCTCGACGTCCTCGCCGACGTAGCCGGCCTCCGTGAGCGCCGTCGCGTCGGCGATGGCGAACGGGACGTTGAGGATGCGCGCCAGGGTCTGCGCGAGCAGCGTCTTGCCGCAGCCGGTGGGGCCGAGCAGCAGGATGTTGCTCTTGGCCAGTTCGACGTCGGACTCTCCGGTGGCCACGGCCTGCACACGCTTGTAGTGGTTGTACACGGCCACGGCCAGCGACCGCTTGGCCTCGTCCTGGCCGACCACGTAGTCGTTCAGGATGCCGTAGATGTCGCGCGGCTTGGGCAGCTGCTCGAGGTCGAGCGTCGCCGGAGCCGTAAGCTCTTCGTCGATGATCTCGTTACACAGGTCGATGCACTCGTCGCAGATGTACACGCCCGGCCCGGCGATGAGCTTCTTCACCTGTCGCTGCGACTTGCCGCAGAAGCTGCAGAGCAGCTGGTCGTTGCCGTCGGTCGTTCCCGCCACCGTGCTCCTCCTAGTGCGAGGCCGTCGTCGTCGCCGTCATCAGCGGTGCGAGATGACGTCGTCGATGATGCCGTAGTCCTTTGCTTCGGCCGCGCTCATGAAGTAGTCGCGCTCCGTGTCCGCACGGACCTTCTCGATCCCCTGACCGGTGTGGTCGGCGATGATCTCGTCCAGGCGCTTGCGGAGGTTGAGGACTTCTCGTGCGTGGATCTCGATGTCGGTGGCCTGACCCTCGTAGCCTCCGGCCACCTGGTGGATGAGGACGCGAGCGTTGGGGAGCGCGAAGCGCTTGCCCTTGGCGCCGCCCGCGAGCAGCAGCGCGCCCATGCTCATGGCGCTGCCGACGCAGATGGTGCTGACGTCCGGCTTGATGAACTGCATCGTGTCGTAGATCGCCAGCCCGGCGTACACACTGCCGCCGGGGCTGTTGATGTACAAGCTGATGTCCTTGTCGGGATCGTCGCTCTCGAGGTGGATCAGCTGCGCCACGATGAGGTTGGCGATCTCGTCGACCACCGGCGTGCCCAGGAAGATGACACGCTCGTTGAGCAGCCGCGAGAAGATGTCGAACGACCGCTCACCGCGGCTCGTCTGCTCGATCACGAACGGAACAAGTGGAGTCACGTACTCACCCTCTTCGATACTCTCGATTCTCTCAGTGTGGTTTCCCCGCTTCGAAACCCTTAGTCCGACTCGGGGTCCAGAACGTCCGCGGACTCCTCGGCTGCGGCCTCCTCGGCCTCCGTCATCGGCACCGACACAGATGCGTCGGCGACGAAGTCGGCAGCCTTGGCCACTAGCATTTCGTCGCGCAGCGCCTCACGCCTGCCCGACTTCTCCAGATCGGCGAGCAGCTGCAGGTACTCGCGGCCGAGAGCCTCGGCGTCGTGCTTGACGACCTCGGTGATGTCGTCGTCGGTGACCTCGAGGGCCTCCGCCTGCGGCGATGGCCTCGAGCACGAGCTGCCGCTTGATGATGAACTCGGCCTGCGGCCGCATCTCCTCTTCGATGTCCTCTTCGGTCTTCTCGAGCACGCCGAGGTAGACCTCCATGGTGAGGCCCTGCTCGCCCACGCGCTCCTCGAGCTGGTGGTAGAGCCGGTGCGCCTCGCGGTCGACCATCGTGGACGGGACCGCGAGCGTCGCGTGCTCGACCGCCTTCTCGACGGCGGCGGCGCGGAACTCGCGCTCCGTGCCGGCCTCGGCGGCCGCCTGCAGCCGCTCCCGCACGTCGTTGCGCAGCTCTTCGATGGTCTCGAACTCGCTGACGTCGGCGGCGAAGGCGTCGTCCAGCTCGGGGACGATCTTCTCCTTGATCTCCTTGACCGAGACCGTGAACGTGGCCGGCTGCCCGGCGAGCTCCTCGGCGTGGTAGTCCTCGGGGAAGACGATGTCGAAGCTCTTCTCCTCGCCGGCCTCGACGCCGACGATCTCCTCCTCGAAGCCGGGGATGAGGTTGCCGCGGCCGACCTCGTACATCTGGTCCTTGCCCTGGGCGCCCTCGATCGGCTCGCCGTCGCGGCTGCCCGCGAGGTCCATGAGCACGAAGTCGCCCGTCTGCACGGCGCGGTCCTCGACCGGCTGCAGGCTGGCGAGCCGCTCCTGCAGCATCGCGAGCTGCGCCGAGACCTGGTCGTCGGTGATCTCCACCGCGCGCTTCGGCACCTCGAGGCCCTTGTACTCGCCCAGCACCGGGACCGGCATGGTCTGGACCTTGAGCGTGAACGCGTAGTCCTGGCTCTCGTCGAGCGGCCCGACCTGGAGGTCTGACGTGCCGACGGCGTCGTCGTAGAGGCCGGCCTCCTTGAGCGCCTCGTCACCCCACTCCGGGATGGCGTCCTCGAGCGCCTCGCCGCGGATGAACTCGGCGCCGACGTTCTGGATCACGAGGTTGACCGGCACGCGGCCTTTGCGGAAGCCCGGCAGCACCATCTCCTCGCGGATCTTGGCGACGGCCCGGTCGTACGCCTTCTTGACGGCCTCGGCGGGCACTTCGACGCTGAGTTCGACCTCGTTGTCGCCTGTAGGGTTGACCTTCGTCTTCACTGTGGCTTCTCCGTCTGTTCGCCGGAACGGTCCGCCAGCTGCCTGCGAGGCGCTGTGGACCGCCGTATGGTCTCGTGCGGGGTCGGTGGTCGAGCAAGTGTGGTGCGGGTGAGAGGACTTGAACCTCCACGAGCAGAGCTCACCAGATCCTAAGTCTAGCGCGTCTACCAGTTCCGCCACACCCGCATCGGTCGTTAACGTGATCGGCCGGCGCTCCGCGCCGGCCGGTGCATCGCGTGGTTGGGGTGAAGGACGGGATTCGAACCCGCGACCGCCGGGACCACAACCCGGAGCTCTGCCAGCTGAGCTACCTTCACCACCGGTCGCCGCGCCGCACGGGCGCCCCACGGAGAGGCGCAGACGACGCGGTCGACGTAAGAGGATACCACGCACGCGAGCGGCGCGTCACACGAGGCTCGGCTCGCCATCGGCGAGGCCGTCGGCCGCGCGGCCGGGGCCAGGTACTGGTTGCGCACGTCCTGCAGCAGCGCGCCGTCGCTGATCTCGAGGATGCGGTCGGTCTGCTGCGCCACGCTGCGGTCGTGCGTGACGATGATGAACGCGGTGCCGAGCTCCTCGTTGATCTCGCGGAACAGCTCGTACACCGCGCTGCGTGTTCTCCGTGTCGAGGTTGCCGGTCGGCTCGTCGGCGAGCACGAGCGCCGGCCGGTTCATGAGCGCGCGGGCGATGGCCACGCGCTGCTTCTGCCCGCCGGAGAGGTCGTTGGCGTTCTTCTTCTCCAGCCCCTCCAGGCCGAGCAGCGCCAGGGTCTCCTCGGCCCGCGGCACGAGCTCCGACGGCGCGACGCCGGCGATGCGGCCGGGCATGAGGACGTTCTCGAGCACGCTGAACTCGGGCAGCAGGTAGTGGAACTGGAAGACGAAGCCGATGAAGTCGTTGCGCAGGGCGGCGCGCTGCTTGCGGCTCGCCGCCGTCGCGTCGTGGCCGTTGAGCACGATGCGCCCCGTGGTCGGCGTGTCGAGCAGGCCGATCAGGTTGAGCAGCGTCGACTTGCCCGAGCCCGACTGGCCGATGACCGAGGCGAACTCCCCGCGCCTCGATCTCGAACGAGACCTCGTGCAGGGCGACCGTCTTGACGGCGGTGCCGTAGGTCTTGCCGATCTCCTCGGCGTGGACCAGCGTCTCAGCCACCCTGGATCACCTCGATCGGGTCGAGCTTGGACGTGCGCCGGGACGGGATGAGCGACGAGACCACCGCGACCAGCACGCCGACGACGAACGAGATGACGACGAAGCCCACCTGCGGCGTGATCGGGAACAGCGACTCGGAGTTGCGCCCGAGGAACGTGAACAGGGCGATGAGGCCGAGGCCGGCGGCGACGCCCACGGCGGCGCCGCTCACGCCGAGGATCAGCGCCTGCCAGAGGAAGATGCGCCCGGACTGGCGGTCCCTCATGCCCATGGCCTTGAGGATGCCGATCTGGCGCGTCTTCTGCACGGCCGAGATGGCGAGCGTCGAGGCGATGCCGAGCGCGACGGCGACCAGCACGAAGAACTGGATCATGTAGCTGGAGGAGCTCTGGCTCTGCAGCGCCGACAGCAGGTCGGCGTTCTGGGCCTGCCACTCCGTCACCTTGAGGCCGTCCAGCGCCGGCTGCGCGCCGCAGGTCGGCGGCGACCTGCTCGGACGAGAACACGTCGGCGCACCTGCGCGTCGACGGCCGAGTACTCGTCGGCGGCGAGGCCGAGCACGGTGGCCGCCTCGTCGCCGTTGACGAAGGCGGTGGCGCTGTTGGCGGCGGCCGAGCCGAAGTCGAACACGCCGGAGACGGTGAGCTCGGCCGGCTTGCCCGACGGCAGCACGAACGACGCCGCGTCGCCCGGCTTGAGGCCGTAGGTGTCGGCGAAGTCCTTGCCGACGAGCACCTGTCCGGCCGTCCAGCGACGCCTCGCCGGCGACCAGCCGGCCGGAGATGTCGTAGATGGTGTCGAGCTGGTCGAGCGCGCCGCCGGTGAACTGGAGCGGCGCGCTCTCCGCGCCCTTGCGGAAGATGGCCGAGTACGTCGCGCGTCGGCACGACGGTGGTGATCTCGCTCTGGGCCTCCATCGCCTGCTTGAGCTGCGGCGTGTAGGCGACCGGCTGCCCGTCCTGCCCGGCGCTGCACGACCACCTGCGGGCTGTTGCCGATGGTCTGGTCGACCAGGCTCGTCTGCAGGCTGGTGATGAGCGACCCGAGGAAGACCTGCACGCCGATGCCGACCGCGATGCCGGCGGCGATGAGGATGGACTGGACGGGGCTCTTGCGCAGGAACCGGGCGGCGATGCGGAAGCTGAGCATGGTCAGCCCTCCCCGCCGCTCAGCGCGTCGTCGTCGCCACCCCGCCGGCGGTCCCGAGCAGCGCGTCCAGGTCCACGATCTCCTCCGGCAGCCAGCCGGTCGCCGCGCCCACGAAGGCCGGGCCGCCCACCCAGATGTCCGTGCCGGGCAGTTCCTTCTTGAGCGCATCCACGGCGTGCCGCACGGCCAGCCGGTGGAAGTGCGTCGAGGAACTCATCACCACGGCGTCCACGCCGAGCCGCCTCGCGGCGTCGGCGATCTCCGCCACCGGCGTGTCCGGGCCCAGGAAGTACGTGGTCCAGCCGGCCATGTCGAAGCGGTCGGCCACCATGCGCAGGCCGAGGTCGTGCCCCTCTTCGGGCGGGCACGCCAGCAGCACGGTGCGCCCCGACGGCGGACCTCGGCCTTGGCCTTGAGGACGCCCGGGATAGACGATCTCGACGATCGTGCGCACCGTGGCGCTGGCCAGGTGCTCCTCCCAGATGGCAGCCCTGCCGCGTCTGCCACGCGGCGCCGGTGTCGGCGAGGATGCGGCTGAGCACGTCGCGGTACAGCGTCGGGAATGTCGACGGCGCCCGACGTGACCGCCTCGACGGCGGTGCGCACGGCCGTCGCCTTGTCGTGCTCCGCCAGAGCCGCCGCCACGGCCTCGTACACGGCCTGGACGGCCGGATCCAGTGGCGTGCTGCTCGAAGCTGTCCTCGGGAGCGCTCATCGGCGAGCCTTCTACCCGTCGCGCGGACGCGCCTAACGAAGCCCCGGCAACGCGCCGAGGGCCAGGCTCGGTCGGCACGGTGAGCCACCAGCTTGAGCACGAACCGCCTGCCTGACACAGACGACCCCCGGGGGGGATGGGCCATCCTCCGCTCCAGGGGTCGTTCACGTGACATCATCTCCCTCAAGACGCCGCGTCGCGTGCCCTGGGGGCGTTAGGTGTTGCCTGCGCCGTACACGATCTGCATACCGACGTGCACGAATCCTTGCTCGTGCAGGAATGGCGCGCCCGGCAGGATTCGAACCTGCGACCCGAAGATTAGAAGTCCTCGGGTGCCTTCTGCGACTTCCCTGCAATCGAGCCTGTTCTGGCTATCGTCCCACCTCCTTTGTCTACCGTATGTCTAACAATGGTCATCTTAGTTGTGAGCAGTGGCCGGGATAGCCGCGGCTCCGAGACTGGCCTCGATGACCTGCGTCGCGCCCGCCTGCATGTTCGCCCAGTAGCCCGTGTACCGCTTCAGCGTGAAGGCCACGTCCGCGTGTCCTAGCCGCTCCTGGACGACGCGCGGGTGGATGCCGGCGGCCGCGAGGACGGTCGCGTGGCTGTGCCTCAAGTCGTGCAGCCGGAGATCCTCCAGCTTGTGCTGCTTGGCGAACGCACGGAAGGCCATGCTGAGGTCGTTCGACGCCCAGGGCTTCCCCTTCTCATCGCAGACCACGTACTCGTCCCGCTGGATGCTCCTGACCTTGCGCGAGTCGAAGTGCGCCCTCAGCGCCGCCACGGTCGCCGGGTCGATGGTGATCGAGCGACCCTCGCCCGACTTCGGCGCCTTCTCGTACACGGGGCAGTCCGGGTACTCGTCAAACCACGCCTTGTGAATGGCCCTCCGACGGGCCGCAGGGGCACCGTACAGCGCCGTTCCCGCGCCGGGAAGGGTGACGATGGGCAGAGGGGGTGACGATTCGTACGGAACTAGGGCCCGCCCACGGTTGACCTCACTTCACGCCCGCCACGTGGAGCCCGGCATCGAACATGCCGGGAACGTCGCCGCCGGTCTGTCGCACCACCAAACTGTACCTGCCGGCCGGGAGCGCGTAGGGGAACCAGCCGTTGACGGCCGCCTCGTTCTTAGAGGCCTCGGGCAGGAACCAGTTGGCGCTGACGAGGCGGTAGCCCTCGAACGACGCCGGATTCGGCACCGGCACCAGTTGCACGGTGAAGGGCGGCATCGCCGAGCCGTCGTTGACCGCCACGAAGCCGGCAACCATCGCCGGACCGGCGGGCAGCGTGAACGGATCGCTGGAGGCCAAGGCATCGGGCAGAAGAAACTGGCCGCCGCTCACGTCCGTCCCTGAGTCCCAGTTGAGGGACTCAGGGTCTGCCGTCAACCTGGGGGCCGGCGTCCAGGTGGAGTTCGGCGAAGGTGCGACCGTGGGGCTCGGCGAAGGTGCGACCGGGGGCTCCGAAGTGACGACGCCGCTGCAGGCCGACAGTGCGCCCAGCGCCAGCGCGAGGAGGGCTATCCCGATCATGTGCCGCATCACGCCTCCCGACGACTGCACCTAACAAGGGTTTTGACGGTCCGTGTAATACGAAACGCGGACGCCGTCCTCGCCCCCGGAAGGGTGACGATGCCCAGACTCGGTTGACGTTCTCCTGATGCGCGCGGCCCCGGGGCGGTTCGAGCCGCGCTCCGGGGCCCGGATGTTGACGTGATTCCCGCTACGTCCGCGCCTAGTCCGCAGACTGCTGCGCCAGCGCCGTCGCCTAGACGCAGAAGCGGCCCCGGAGCCAGCGAAGGGGATCACCGAACGGGGCCGCAGCAGCACAGTACCGCGCCGGGAAGGGTGACGACGGGGCGGAGGGGGTGACAATCTGGTCGGTGTTCTTGCCCCTAGTCGCTCGGGCCGTTGGCAGCCAGTTGGCGGGGGGTCAGGATCCGAGCCCGCCCACGGTTGACCTCACTTCACGCCAGTCACATCGAGATCGTCGTACCAAACGAGAGAACCGCCGCCGCTGGTCTGTCGCACTTCTAGACGGTACCTGCCGGCCGGGAGCGCGTAAGGGAACCAGCCGTTGACGGCGACTTCGTTCCCGTAGGCCCTGCGCAGGAAGTTAAGGTTGGCCCTGGCGAAGCGGTAGCCCTCGAACGACGCCGGATTGGGCACCGGCACCAGTCGCATGGCGAAGCGCGTCGCCGCCGAGCCCCCCTCCAGGAAGCCGTCAACCATCGCCGGGCCTGCGCGCAGCGTGAACGAAGGGCTGGGGACCCACTCACCGGGCAGGAGGTTGTCGCCGGCCACCTTCGTCGGTGAGTCCCAGTTGAAGGACTGAGGGGCTGCCGTCACCTTGGGGGCCGGCGTCCAGGCCGCGGTCGGCGAAGGTGCGGTCGCGATGGGGGTCGGAGAAGGCGCGGTCGCGGTGGGGGTCGGCGAAGGTGCGACGGCGCCGCTGCAGGCCGACAGTGCGCCCAGCGCCAGCGCGAGGAGGGCTATCCCGATCATGTGCCGCATCACGCCTCCCGACGACTGCACCTAACAAGGCTTTTGACGGTCCGCGCAATACGAAACGCGGGCGCCGTTCTCGCTCGACGGCCGCGGTTCAGCACGTTCGAGGTCTGCGACGAACGGCCTTAGGGAGTAGCCTCGGTTGCCGCCAAGAGGGGCCGGCCGAAGCCGGGTCCCTCGATCCGTCGGCGGCGTCTCCCTCGCCGGGCTGACACCAAGACCCGGCTGACCCCGCCTCGTCGCGCCTCTTCCGTCCCTGCTGTCTAACGCTTGTCTAACGCAGGCCGGTAGACAGGGGTGTACTCGGATGTACACAAAATGCGGGAAATGCAGGAGATTTGGCGCGCCCGGCAGGATTCGAACCTGCGACCTGAAGATTAGAAGTCTCCTGCTCTATCCAGCTGAGCTACGGGCGCACGGGAAGGCAAGTATACGGAAGAGGAAGATGGAGCGGGAGACGGGTCTCGAACCCGCGACCCTCAGCTTGGAAGGCTGATGCTCTACCAACTGAGCTACTCCCGCCCGGTGTGAAACTGGTCGGGACGGCGAGATTTGAACTCGCGACCCCCTGCTC
>CAVUGS010000005.1:0-107157 GCA_963741075.1 uncultured Thermoleophilia bacterium | reverse complement strand
GATCGGGCGGGCCGTAGGCGGCCGCGAACGGGACCAGGGCCGGGCGGTAGCGGCGGACGATCTCCTCGAAGGCCGAGTCCATGCCGCGGCGCGCGAGGGTGACCAGGCGCTCGTCGGTCTGCGTGCGCAGCACCGCCCTCGCGAGGGGTTGCAGTCTCGATCCTTGACTCATGCGCTCCTTGCTCACGCCCGTTGGTACGGCCGGCGATGCCCCGCGGCCTTAATTGCTGCGCCGCGGGGCACGCCTGCCATGTCCCGGTGTTACCGCAGCTCGACCTCCTCGTACACGAGCCCGGTCGCGGTCACGTCGAGCTCCGCCTCCTGGACCGTGGCGTCTGCCACGAGAGCGTCGGGGAGCAGTTGCCGCGCCCACCGTGGTCGCGCTTGCCGGGTCCGCTGTGGCCGCCATGGCCGTCGTTGTCGTCGCCGACATCGTGGTTGGGGCCATCGTCGCCGTTGTCGTCGCCGACGTCATCGTTGTTGTCGTTGTCGTTGTCCTCGTCCTCGCACTCGATCTTCGTGCGGTCGGTGACCATCCCGGTGACATCGTCGCCGCTGGTCGGTGAGATCACCAGTACGCCGGTGTCGACATCGAACGACTTGATCGTCCCGACGTCGCCGTGATGGTGGTGTCCGCCATGGTGGCCGTCACGGGCCGACGACAGCGACGGCAGCGCGAACGCGAGCGCCGCCAGCGCCAGCGCGGCGATCGCGAGCAGCGCGCTGCGGGGGCGGGTGGTCGGGGTCGTGGTCATCACATTCCTCCTGCGGTGGGATTCAACGCTTGCGGTCCTTGAACACGAACCGGCGCCGAGCATCACGCGGGATTTACAGTCAGCGCATGGATCGCGGCGTCGCAGTGCTGCTGATGGCCCTCACCGGGGGCCTGATCGCGATGCAGCCGGCGATCAACGCCGGCCTCGGCAAGGCGACCGGCAGCCTGCCGGCGGCGCTCGTCTCGTTCGCGGTCGGGACGCTGTTGCTGGCGGCGATCGTCGCCCTCAGCGGCAAGGCGGGCGGCCCGGATCGACCTTCGACGTACGCTGGTACTACCTGCTCGGCGGCGTGCTCGGCGCCGCCTACGTGTTCGCCGCGCTCAGCACGGTCGGCTCGATCGGCGCCGGCGGGGTGGCCGCGCGACGATCACCGGCCAGCTGACGATGTCGGTGATCATCGATCGACTCGGGGTACTCGGGCTGGAAGAGCAGCCGATTACCGCGGCGCGGCTAGCTGGGGTGCTGCTGCTGCTCGCGGGGACCTTCCTGATCGTCCGTTGAGGGTCCCGGCAAACGTCGGTGGCGCGATCCGCAGGTAGTGGCCGAACGACCAGTTCACGAAACGCTCGGACTCCATGCGCCGCAGGGCAAGGCCCAGCAGCCGCGGAGGGACCCGGGGAACCAGCCGCTGGGTGCGCAGCATCCAGTTGAACTTCCGCTCGTGCGCGTCGGAAAACTCGCCGTAGCGGCCCAGCGCCTGCTCGCGCGTGAGCCCCGCCCCTCGACCACCGCGCGCAGCTCGCGCCCGCAGGCGATCCCGAAGTAGAACGCGGTTCGGATGCCCTCGGCGGTCAGCGGCAGGCAGTGGCCGGCCGAGTCCCCGGCGAAGAAGACGTCGCCGGCGGTCGCTCGGCGCAGCTTGTGCGGGATCCAGTTGCCCTGGTAGCGGTCCGCCCGGACTCGAGGTCGTGGCCAGTCGTACGGCCGGCTCCTTGACGTGGAAGCGCGGGTCGAACGAGCCGACTCCGACTCGGACCTCGTCGCCGGCTGGGAAGCTCCATCCGTAGCCGGCCGGGACGTAACCGCGGTCGATCCAGATCTCGAGCCGTCGCTCGCGCCGTGCGGGATGGACCTCGAGCCCGCGCGACAGCGGCGCGTCGGGCGGCTGGTAGCGCCTGCCGCCGAGGACACGCCGCCAGCCCAGCGCGTCGACGACGCAGCGGCGCGCGCAGGTCGCCGCGGTCGGTGTGCACGGTCGGATGCCCGGTGCGCGACCCTCGACCTTGGCCGTCTCGAACTCGGCGTCGCACTGGTCCCAGAGCAGCCCGCAGAGCTCGCGGTAGTCGAAGGTGGAGAAGGTCCACGGCAGCCGGCAGTCGACGCCGGCGTGGGGCGTGTGGATGACAAGCGTGTCGAAGGTCTGGCGCATGGAGGCGCTCGAGCCCCATCGCCGTCAGCCACCCGGTCGGCGCGGCACAGGCGGAGGTCTGACGCTCGCCGATCTCGTAGCGGTCGATGACCAGGACGCGGGCGCCGCTGCCGGCCAGCTCGCGCGCCACCGAGAGCCCGGCGAAGCTCGCGCCGCACACGAGCACGTCGTAGTCGCCGCCCAGCGGCGTCCGCTCTGAGCCCCGCTTGGTAGCCCGTCGTGGCATCGGCCGCCGAGGGTACCGCCTGATGAAACGCCGAAGCCCCGCCGGCCAGCGGGGCTTCGGACAGGCCTGAGCGCGGGGCCGACGGCCCGGCGCGTGGCTAGCGGACGACCTCGCAGTTCGCCGCCACATCGTCGTTGTGGCTGCTGTGAACAACGTCGTGCTTACCGGCACCGCAGTTGATGTCATCGGCGCCTTGACCGGTGGCGAAGATCTCGTCGTTGCCGCCGTTCCCGTTGGCGTCGTCGTTGCCGCCGCCGCCGTCGATGTCGTCATCGCCGCCGCCGCCGTTGATCACGTCGTCGCCCTGGTCCCCGCAGAGGTCGTCGTCGCCGTCGTTGCCCTCGAGCTGATCGTCCCCGTCGTTGCCCTCGATCTGGTCGTCGGCGTCGCTGCCCTCGATCTCGTCGTCGCCGCGGCTTCGCTTGTCGCCGTGGTCGTCGCCGTTGTCCCATTCGAGCCGATCTGGCAATTCTGAACCTGGCCGTGCTCGTCATGCCGCCATGATCGTCGCCAGAGCGTGCCTGGGCGATCGTCAGGCCGGCGAAGAAGACGCCGACGCAGACCAGCATCGCCGCCAGGATCAGGTGTCGCTTGAAACGCATCGATTGCTCCTTCATCGCCGCCGAAGGGCAGCGGTTGGTCTCCGGTTGTGGTCCTGGAACACGATCGGGACCAGAGAATCACGGTATACGTTCCGCGCCATGGAATACGCCGCCACTCCGCCCGCGATCGCGACCACCGATGCCCAGGGCTTCCTGACCAAGGTCTTCGGCTGGATGTTCGCCGGCCTGCTGCTGACCGCGCTGGTCGCCGGCGCGATCGGCTCGAACGAGGATCTGCTGACGACGATCACCGAGAGCCCCTGGATCATGATCGGCCTGATCGTGCTCCAGCTCGGCCTTGTGATCGCGATCTCGGCGGCGATCGAGCGGATCTCGCCCGCGGTCGCGCTCGGCCTGTTCTTCCTCTACGCGGCGAGCGTTGGGGTCCTGTTCGCGTTCATCTTCGAGCTCTATACGACCCAGTCGATCTTCACGACGTTCGCGATCACCGCGGCGATGTTCGGCGCGGTCGGCGCCTGGGGGTACGTCACCAAGCGCGACCTCTCGACCATGGGCACGGTGCTGCTGATGGCGCTCGTCGGCCTGATCCTGGCCACGATCGTCAACATCTTCGTCGCCAGCGAGGCGCTCTACTGGATCACCACCTACGCCGGCGTCGCGATCTTCTGCGGCCTGACCGCCTACGACATGCAGAAGATCAGGGGCTATGCCCATGCGGGCCTGGAGGGCGACGCCGAGCAGCGCGCCTCGATCCTCGGCGCCCTGGCGCTCTACCTGGACTTCATCAACCTGTTCCTGTACCTGCTGCGGATCTTCGGCCAATCCCGCTAGCCGAGCACGCGTAGCAAGCGCTATTCCCTATCATCGCCGGTCGTGTCCGCGACCGACACAACGACTGAGGCTGCCACCGAAGCGCCAGCGGGCCCGCCCCCCGCGGCGGCCAACGGCGGGCCCGCCGACCTGCTGATCGAGGTCGACGGCAAGCTCGTCCCCAATTACGACGCCACGATCCGCCCGTTCGAGGAGGGTGACGTGGTCGCCGGCGAGGTGGTGCGGATCGACAAGGACGAGGTCCTGGTCGACATCGGCTACAAGTCAGAGGGCGTCATCCCGGCGAACGAGCTCTCGATCCGCCGCTCGGTCGACCCGTCGGAGGAGGTCTCGCTCGGCGAGCAGGTCGACGCCCTGGTGCTCACCAAGGAGGACCAGGAGGGCCGCCTGGTCCTGTCCAAGAAGCGGGCCCGGTTCGAGAAGGCTTGGCGCAAGATCGAGGTCGCCGCCGATACCGGCGAGCCGGTCGAGGGCAGCGTGATCGAGGTCGTCAAGGGCGGCCTGATCCTCGACCTCGGGGTGCGCGGCTTCCTGCCCGCCTCGCTGGTCGATATCCGCCGCGTCCACAACCTCGACGAGTTCAAGGGCCAGACGCTCGAGTGCAAGGTGATCGAGCTCAACCGCTCGCGCAACAACGTCGTCCTCTCGCGCCGCGCGGTGCTCGAGGAGGAGCGCAAGGAGGTCCGCGAGCAGATCCTCGGGCGCCTCGAGCCGGGGCAGGTCGTCGAGGGCAAGATCTCCAACATCGTCGACTTCGGCGCCTTCGTCGAGATCGCAGCGCGCCCGCCCCATCCTGGAGCACCTCGGCGACCCCGAGCGCATCTTCCACGTCGGCGGCCATGGCGCCGGCTACGTCGTCAAACTGATGCTCAACCTGCTCTGGTTCGACCAGCTCGTCGCCATCGCCGAGGTGCTCACCATCGGTGCGCGGGCCGGGGTGGACCTCGACGTGCTCCACCGCGCGCTGGTCGAGGGCCCGGCCTCGAGCCTCCTGCTCGCGCGCGACCTGCTCCCGCTGCTCCGCGACGGCGAATACGAGGAGGGCTTCTCCATGGCGCTGGCCACCAAGGACCTGCGCCTGGCGATTGACCTCGCGCGCTCGGCCGGCGTGCCGGCCGAGCTCAGCGCCGTCGTCGAGCAGCTGTTCGTGCGGGCCCGCGCCGTCTTCGGCGACGACGCCGGCGAGATGACGCCGGTGCGCCTCTACGAGGAGACCGCCGGCATCCGCCTGCGGCTGCCCGCGGACGAGGAGCGGGCCGCCTGACGACTCCGTCTCCGGCGCGCGTGAGGCGCGCCTCCGCGCGCCTCACGCGCGCGTTGACCCTCGGCGGGGCCGCTGGTAGAGTCGGACCACGTTGCCACCGCAGACAGCAAGAGACACCGCACAGAGCTCAGAGACCCCGGGACGTCCGTGCCCGGGTCTTTTGTTTATCTCGCATCGCGCCCCTGTCAGGAGGACGGCATGGAAGTAGAGATCGGCCGCGGCAAGAAGGGCCGCAGGGCCTACGGCTTCGACGACATCGCCATCGTGCCCAGCCGGCGCACCCGCGACGCCGAGGACGTCGACATCACCTGGAAGCTCGGCGAGCACACGCTCGAGCTGCCCTGCCTCGCCTCGGCGATGGACGGCGTGGTCGACCCCGCGTTCGCCGTCACCATGGGCAAGCTCGGCGGCCTCGCCGTGCTCAACCTCGAGGGCGTCCAGACGCGCTACGAGAACGCCGACGAGCAGCTCGACCGCATCGCGTCGCTCCCCAAAGAGACGGCGACGCGCACCATGCAGGAGATCTACAAGGAGCCCATCAAGCCCGAGCTCGTCGCCAAGCGCATCAAGGAGATCAAGGACGGCGGCGTGCTGGCCGCCGCCTCGCTCACGCCGCAGCGCGTGGAGGAGTACTACGAGATCGCGCTCGAGGCCGGGCCTCGACGTGCTCGTCATCCAGGGCACCGTGGTCTCGGCCGAGCACGTGAGCACCAGGGTCGAGCCGCTCGACCTCAAGAAGTTCATCAGCGAGTGCGAGGTGCCGGTGATCGTGGGCGGCGTGGCCAGCTACGCCACCACGCTGCACCTCATGCGCACCGGCGCCGTCGGCGTGCTCGTCGGCGTCGGCCCGGGCCACGCCTGCACCACGCGCGGCGTGCTCGGCATCGGCGTCCCGCAGGCCACGGCCATCGCCGACGCCGCCGCGGCGCGCGTGCAGCACCTGCTCGAGACCGGCCAGTACTGCAACGTCATCGCCGACGGCGGCATGCGCACCGGCGGCGACGTGAGCAAGGCCATCGCGCTCGGCGCCGACGCCGTCATGATCGGCTCGCCGCTGGCGACCGCCACCGAGGCGCCCGGCCGCGGCTATCACTGGGGCATGGCGACCTTCCACCCCGAGCTGCCGCGCGGCACGCGCGTCAAGGCCGGCAACAAGGGCACGCTCGAGGAGATCCTCCTCGGCCCGGCGCACGAGAACGACGGCACGCGCAACCTGTTCGGCGCCCTGCGCACGAGCATGGCGACGTGCGGCTACGAGACGCTCGCGCTCGTTCCAGAAGGCCGAGGTCATGGTCGCGCCGGCGCTCATGACCGAGGGCAAGAAGCTGCAGAAGGAACAAGACGTCGGGATGGGCTGAGGCCCGTCGGGGCCGCTCAGCCCACGTGAGCACAGAGGGAGGCGCAGTGCCACAGGGTTCGCCGGAGGTCAAAGGGTTCGACACCGTCCTGGTCCTCGACTACGGGGCCCAGTACGGACAGCTCATCGCGCGCCGCGTGCGCGAGTGCCGCGTCTACTCGGAGCTCATCCCGCACGACGCGTCCATCGAGCGCATCAAGAGCTACGACCCCAAGGGCATCATCCTCTCCGGCGGCCCCATGAGCGTGTACGTCGAGGACGCGCCCCAGCGTGAACCCCGAGCTCTTCGAGCTGGGCGTCCCGGTGCTGGGCATCTGCTACGGCGCCCAGGGCATCGCCCTCGAGCTCGGCGGCACCGTGGCGCGCACCGGCCTCAGCGAGTTCGGCAAGACCACGCTCAACGTGCTCAAGCCGGGGCTCGTCCTCGACGGCATGCGCGGCGAAGAGCAGTGCTGGATGAGCCACCGCGACAGCATCACCGAGCCGCCGCCCGGCTTCGAGGTGCTGGCGGCCAGCGCCCGGCGCCCCCGTCGCCGCCATGGAAGACCGCGAGCGCGGCTTCTACGCCGTGCAGTTCCACCCCGAGGTGGTGCACACGCCCAAGGGCATGGAGGTCCTGCGCAGCTTCCTCTACAAGGCCTGCGGCTGCGCCCCCTCGTTCACGCCCGAGTCCATCATCGAGGAGTCCATCCGCAAGATCCGCGAGCAGGTCGGCGACTCCAAGGCGATCCTCGGCCTCTCCGGCGGCGTCGACTCGTCGGTCGCCGCCCTGCTCATGCACCGCGCCATCGGCGACCGCCTCACCTGCGTGTTCGTCGACCAGGGCATGATGCGCATGCGCGAGGCCGACCGCGTGGTCGAGACCTTCTCCGGCACGTTCGGCATCCCGCTCGTCTCGGTCGACGCCAGCGACCGGTTCCTCGGCAAGCTCGAGGGCGTCACCGAGCCCGAGCGCAAGCGCAAGATCATCGGCGAGGAGTTCATCCGCTGCTTCGAGGAGGAGGCGCGCAAGCTCACCGACGCCAAGTTCCTCGTCCAGGGCACGCTCTACAGCGACGTCATCGAGAGCGGCACGCGGCAGGCCGCCAAGATCAAGAGCCACCACAACGTGGGCGGCCTCCCCGAGAAGATGGACTTCGAGCTCGTCGAGCCGCTGCGCTGGCTCTTCAAGGACGAGGTCCGCGCCGTGGGCGAGGAGCTCGGGCTGCCCGAGCACATCGTCTGGCGGCAGCCCTTCCCGGGCCCCGGCCTCGCCATCCGCATCATCGGCGAGATCACGCGCGAGCGCGTCGACGTGCTGCAGCGCGCCGACGCGATCGTCCAGGAGGAGATCCGCAAGGCCGGGCTCTACCGCGAGCTCTGGCAGTGCTTCGCCATCCTGCCGGTCATCCGCAGCGTCGGCGTGCAGGGCGACGAGCGCACCTACGGCTACCCGATCGCCATCCGCGCGGTCACCAGCGACGACGCCATGACCGCCGACTGGGCGCACCTGCCCTACGAGCTGCTCGAGACGCTGTCGTCGCGCATCATCAACGAGGTGCCCGAGGTCAACCGCGTCGTCTACGACGTCTCGAGCAAGCCGCCGAGCACCATCGAGTGGGAGTAATGCTCGTAGGCGGGCTGCGAAGCAGCCGCCGTAGTCGCATTACCGTCGGGTGCGCCGCAAGGCTCACCCGACAGTAGTCGCCACGGGTGGGTCGCGCCGCTGCGGCGCGCGGGTATCATCAGGACATGCTGCCTCGTCGAGCGGTCATCTTCCTGGCGCTCGCCTGGATCCTCGTGATGCTCTATCCGGATCCGGGCATGCTGCTGCGCAGCATCCGTAACACGGCGCGTCCGCAGATCCAGCCCGAGGCGGTGGCAGGCCTCGCCCGGCGGCTGCCCAATGACCCCCGGGCCATCGAGGCCTACGTGCTGGACCGGCAGGTCCCCTACGCCTACGACTGGCAGTCGGCGGGCGTGCCCTGGTACTTCCCGACGACCGCCGAGGCGCTGCGCGCCGGTCGCGGCGACTGCGAGAGCCGGGCGGTGGTGCTCGCGAGCATCCTCACCGCCAAGGGCATCCCCAACGAGCTGCGCCTCAGCTTCGACCACATCTGGGTGGACTACCCCGGCAAGCAGTCCAACGCGCTGGAGAACGCCGGCGTGCAGTTCGCCGGGTCGCAGAACGGGCACTTCTTCATCCACTGGCCCAAGGACTTCCGGCTGGGACAGGAGATCCAGGACCAGCTGGCGATCTACTGGACGCCGGCGCCGGCGTGGCGCGTGCTGCTCCTCGTCGCCGGCCTCTCGCTCATCATGCTCTGGAACGCCTTCGCGCGGCTGCTCGGCGCCGGCCGGCTCGCCGCCGACGGGCTGCTGCCGGACCGGACGCGGCCCGGGCGCCGGCGGTCCGGTCGCGGCGCCCGCGCCCACGGGCGGCGCCGGCGCGCCGGCACGCTCGCGCCTCCGCAGCGCGCCTGAGCCGCCGCGTCGTGGCCCGCCGCACTGCCCGGGCGGGACGGGTGCGATACGCTCTCCCCACATCCCGGCGTCCGGCTCAAGGAGTCCTCATGAAGACGATCGACCTGCGCAGCGACACCGTCACGCGGCCCTCACCCGAGATGCGCGCGGCGATGCTCGAGGCGGAGGTCGGCGACGACGTGCTGGGCGACGACCCCACGGTGCAGGCTCTGCAGGAGGAGGCGGCGCGGCTGCTCGGCAAGGAGGCGGCGCTGTACTTCCCGTCCGGCACCATGTGCAACCAGGCGGCGGTCCGCGCGCTCACGCGCCGCGGCGACGAGGTCTTCCTGCACGCCCAGGCGCACATCGTGTTCTACGAGCAGGGCGCCGCTTCGGCACTGAGCCAGGTGCAGCTGCGCGTGTTCGACTCCCCGGACGGGACGCTCGACCTCGAGAAGATGGAGGAGTACGTCCACACGGACGCGGACGTGCACTGGGCGCCCACGCGCCTGGTGTGCCTCGAGCAGACGCACAACCACTGCGGCGGCGTCGTGGTGCCGCTGGAGCACATCCTGGCCGTGCGCGAGTTCTGCGACCGGCACGGCCTCCTCATGCACCTGGACGGCGCCCGGCTGTTCAACGCCGTGGCGGCCGCCGGCGTGAGCGCCGCCGAGTACGCGGCGCCCTTCGACACGGTGAGCATCTGCCTGTCGAAGGGCCTGGGCGCGCCCGTCGGCTCCGTGCTGGTCATGGACGCCGCGACGCTGCCGGCGGCGGCGCGCGCCCGCAAGGTGCTGGGCGGCGGGATGCGGCAGGCGGGCGTGATCGCCGCCGGCGGGCTGTACGCGCTGCGGCACAACGTCGCGCGGCTGGCCGACGACCACCGCCGCGCGCGCCGCCTGGCGGAGGCGCTGGCCGCGCTGCCGGGGCTGGAGGTCGACCTCGGCAGTGTGCAGACCAACATGGTGTTCGCCGGCACCCGCGGGACCGGCGTGCCGGCCGCCCAGCTGGTCGAACGCCTCGCCGCGGAGGGAGTGCTCTGCCTGGACGAGGCGCCGTGGTCCGTGCGCTTCGTCACCCACCTCGACGTCGACGACGAGGGCGTCGAAGCGGCCATCCGCGGGGTCGAGCGCGTCCTGGCGCTGAGACCGCCGGCTCTGGTCCTGCGTCGCCCGGCAGGGTACTCTAGTCGCGCTAGGCCACCCGGGTGGATGCCGGGCGGCGCGCACGACCCGGCGACCCAGACGGCTGTGAGGGGGACTCGTGACGACAGCAAAGACGGCCAAGGGGCGGCTGCAGTTCCCGTTCGAGGACCCGCTCGCCAGCCTGCCCGCCACGGCGCAGAAGATCCTCAATGCGGCCACCAGCCTGCTCGCCGACCGCGGCTACGAGGCGGTCACGCTCGAGAACGTCGCCGCCGAGGCCGGCGTCAACAAGGCCTCCATCCGCTACAACTTCGGCAACAAGGCGGGACTCCTGATCGCGGTCGTCGACGCCCTCATCCACGACGAGTGCCTCCGCATCGCCGCGGACGTCGAGACGTTTCCCGAGGAGGAACGCCTGCACGCCGCGATGGTCGGCATCCGCCGCATGATCCTGGACGCCGACTCGTTCCGCGGGTTCTTCGACATCCTGCCGCACGCGTTCCGCGATCCTGAGCTGCGCACGCGGCTCTTCTCGCTCTACACCTGGTGGTATCACCAGAACCTCGCCTGGCTCGGGCTGGGGTCGCCGAGCGCGGAGAGCTCGGAGATGCTCATGGGGCTGGCCGAGCTCATCGCCGCGATCCCGGACGGCCTGTCCGTGCAGGCGGGACTGAATCCGGAGTTCGACCTCAGCCGGCCGCTGGCGACGCTCGAGTTCCTGCTGCGCAACTCGATGGCCCAGCTCCTGGAGATGGCCGCGCGCGACGCGTAGACGTCGCCGCCTGCCCGGCGCTCCGTGCCCAGGCGGGCCGGCGCGCCTCAGGTCCTGCACCGCCCCTGAGGCGCGCCCAACGCCGCCTGACGGCCACCCGCTCCCACTGGCTCACTTCCCGCTGCAGGTCCGTGCAGTGCCGCACGGCCTGTGGGTGGCCCAACGCTACCGGGGATATCCACCTGGGTGGATATCGGATAGACTAGTGCCGGCCGGCGGGCCGCGTCAAGAGGTGCGCGGCGCGCCGGCGCCGCGCGGCGGCCGACTTGACAAGCGCGGGTGCGCATCTATTGTTGTCCACCCAGGTGGGTAACACCGGCGGCGCCCGTCGGCGTGCCGGCGGCATCCGGACGTAGGCGACTGTTGGAGGGGGTGAGCGGTGAGCGCGATCGCCACACGCATGGGCGACGGCAGCACCGTCCTTCTGACCCGTGACGAGATCCGCAGGGAGATCGTCGAGGGCTCGGAGGCGGCTGCAGTCAAGGCGAAGATCCCGATCCTCGAAGAGAACGAGGTCGACTACCTGGTCGACATGTTCTGCTGTCCCAGCCGTGTCTGGGGAGTGGAGCGCGGTCACGAGGCCGTGATGACCAAGGACGGCGGCACCAACACGCTCATCTCGTCGCGCCTCTCCAGCGGCATCGCGGCGCCCATCGGGCGCGAGACCGCCGTCCGCCTGTTCGAGCGCGCGTTCGCGTTCGACTCGATGGAAGTGGGGCACCTCGACTACTCGGTGAAGCCCAGCAAGTTCATCGTGAGCGTCGAGCAGGAGCACATGGAGCTGCTGCAGCACACCACGGTGTTTCCGCTGTTCTACGGGTTCATGCCGAACCTCGGCCTGTACTACCGCCCGGACGGCCAGTTCGAGAACCCGTCCGACCTCCTGCCGCTGGGCAAGATCGACGAGGCGCGCCGGACGCAGGAGGAGGCGCTCGAGGCGTGCCACGACGACGTGGTCTGGCAGAGCAGGATGTTCGCCGAGACCGGCGCCGACGGCATCAACTACGACACCGTCGCGTCCACGGGCGACGCCGAGTTCCTCGCGACGCTGCGCGCCACCGAGACGATCTCGTCGACCACGAACATGCCCGTCGAGGTCAGCATGGCGGCGGAGATGGTGCTGGGCTTCCACGGCCAGCTCGAGTACAAGGGTACCCGGCTCGCCGGGCTGTGGCCGCACCAGCAGATGAAGCTCGTGGAGCAGGCCGGCGCGGCCATCTTCGGCCCGGTGGTCAACAACAACAGCAAGAAGTCGTGCGCCTGGAACGTCGCCAGGGCGGTGACCTTCGTCAAGGCCTGCACCGCGGACGCGACCATCCCGATCCACCCCAACGTCGGTAACGGCGTGGGCGGCGTGCCGATGTTCGAGGTCTCTCCGATGGACATGGTCAGCCGCGCCAGCGCGGCGATGATCGAGATCGGCAAGGCCGACGGGTTGTAGGTGGGCACCGGCGACCCGAACGGCATGGGGATGGCTCACGCGCTCGCCTCGTCCATGGGTGGCATCAAGACCGCTGGAGATCTGGTGGCCAGGATGCAGCTCAGGAAGATGAGGCTCAAGGAGGCCAAGCAGTACGTGGCCGACAAGCTCGGCGTGAGCGTCTTCGACCTGTCCGACTCGACGACCATGCGCACCGTGCGCGAGGAGCTCGACATCGGCGTGGTGACCGCCGTGCCGGGTCTCGCCAAGGGCCTCGAGGCCAAGTCGCGCATCGCCGACCTGCTCGACATCCGTGTCAACTCCGTGGAGCGGCTCAAGGCCAAGACCGGCCTCGCCGCTCCGGCGGACTGAGCCGACGCGCTCAAGGAGCGAGGATGAAAGAACCACTCAAGCAGGCCATCATCGGCGGCAACGCCGACACGGCGCTGGCGCTGACCCAAGCCTTGCTCATGGCGGTGGAGCGGGCGAAGGAGCTGGTGGGGTAGATCGCCGGGTCCCCGAGTGTGAGGTGAGGTGCGCAGGTATGACGGTGCGGGTCCAGTGGCTCACGGACGAGGAGCGCGAGGCGGTCTACGCGCAGGCGCTGACCATCCTCGAGGACGTCGGCATGAAGATGGGACAAGCCGCCGTGCGCTCGCAGTTGCGCGAGTCGGGGGCCTCCGTCGACGACACGGGCGTGGTGCGTCTGCCGCCCGAGCTGGTCGCGCGCGCCGTCGCCACGTGCCCGCGCGAAGTGCTCATGGCGGGCGAGACGCCCGACAAGGACGTGCTCCTCGACGGCTCGCGGTCGTTCTTCAACGTCAGCGGCTGCGCCGCGAAGACGCTGGACCGGCAGAGCGGCACGGTGCGGCCCTCCACCCTCGACGACCTGCGCGACGGCACCATCGTGCTCGACGCGACGAAGGAGCTCGACGTCCTCTGGACCTTCCTGACGGCGACGGACGTGCCGCTGGAGCGTCGCGAGCTGGTCGAGTACTACACGTACCTGACGGAGACGGCGAAGCCCCTGGTCTTCGTCGACTGCCCGGAACAGACCGGTCACGTGCGCCGCATCTTCGAGGTCGCTTCCGGAGACCTCGAGCGGTTCCGGGCGCGGCCGCGCATGTCGCTGCTGTGCGCGGCCCGCTCGCCGCTGGAGGTCAACGGCCAGCTGCTGGACGCCGCCTGCGAGTTCGCCTCCCTGGGCGCGCCCATCTGGGTCTACTCGATGCCGATCTCGGGAGCGACGGCGCCGGTGACGCCGGCGGGCACGCTGGCGCTGATGTGGGCCGAAGTCCTGGGCACCATCACCGCCATCCAGACCGCCGCCCCGGGCGCCCCCGTGGTCGCCTGCTGCGGCCCGGGCATCCTCGACATGCGCCACACGACGATGTCGCTCGGCAACCTGGAGAGCACGCTCATGGGCGCGGCGGCGGTCGAGATCGGCCACCACCTGGGACTGCCGGTGCACAACGCCGGCCTGTCCACCGACGCCAAGCACTGCGGCGTCCAGGCCGGCTACGAGAAGGGGCTCAAGGTGATGGCCGCGGTCGCCACGGGAGCCGACCTCATCAGCGGCGGCTTCGGCTTTCTCGACTCGTCGAGCACGTTCAGCCTGTCCATGGTCCCGGTGGACGCGGAGATCGCCGGCATGGCCCGGCGCATGGCGCGCGGCATCGAGATCACGCCGGAGACGCTGCTGGCCGACTCTTTCGCCCGCGTGGGCATCGGCGGCGACTTCCTGCGCGAGAAGGAGACGCGGCGCCGCGTGCGCGCGGGCGAGCACTACGTGCCGCGCGATCGGTTCGCGGCTGCCGTTCGAACAGTGGATCGCGGAGGGCCGCACGGAGATCGACGCGGCCGACGACGCCGTCCGGGCCGCGCTCGCCGCTCGCGAGCAGCGCGGCCCCCGGCTGACAGACGACCAGCGGCGAGAGCTCGCCGAGGTCTGTGGGATCACGACATGACAACTGACCCTGCGGAGAGAAGGGAGGTGCGCCCGTGAGACGGAATGCCCATGCGGGGCGCGCTCGCCGGGACGGCGTGGAGTTCCGGGTGCTGACCGACGACGACCTCGCCGACATCCATCTCGGGACGCTGGAGGTCCTCGAACGGACCGGCGTGTTCGTCGAGGACGAGGAGGCCCGCGAGATCTTCGCCGGGGCCGGCGCCACGGTCGACGCCAGGGGCGTCGTCCGCATCCCCGGCCACGTCGTCGAGCAGGCGGTGCGCACGGCCCCGAGCAAGGTCGTGCTCGCCGGCCGCAGTCCCAGGAACGACATCGTCCTCGAGGCCGGCCGCGTCGGCTTCACCAACTTCGGCGAGGGCGTGCAGATCGTCGACCCGTACACCGGCGAGCTGCGCGTCCCGACGAAGCAGGACGTGGCCGACACGGCCAAGGCCGTGGACGCACTGCCCAACGTGGACGTCTACGAGCGCGCCGTGGTCGCCGAGGACATCGACCAGCGCGTGGTGCACCTGCACCAGGCCCAGGCGTGGATGACCAACACGTCCAAGCACGGCTTCATGGGCTCCGGCAACGGCTACCTGTCCGACAAGCTGCTGGACATGGCCGGCGCCGTGGTCGGCGGACGCGACAAGCTGCGCGAGCGGCCCATCATCTCGTTCATCACCTGCCCGGTGAGCCCGCTCAAGCTGGTCAAGGACACCTGCGAGATCATCATGGCGGCCGCCCGCGGGTACGTCGCCGTGAACATCCTCTCGATGGCGATGGCCGGCGGTTCCTCGCCGGTGACCCTCGCCGGCACGCTGGTCACGCACAACGCCGAGGTGCTGGCCGGCCTGACGCTCAACCAGCTGGTCAGGCCCGGCGCCGCGGTCGTGTACGGCAGCTCGACCACCGCCATGGACCTGCGCCTCGCCTCCGCCAGCGTCGGCTCGCCCGAGTGCGGGCTGATCAACGCCGCCGTCGCCCAGATCGCCCGCTTCTACCTGCTGCCCAGCTGGGTGGCGGGTGCGTAGGGCGACTCCAAAGTGGTCGATGCCCAGAGTGGCCACGAGAAGACCCTGACCGGCCTGATGCCGGCGTTGGCAGGTGCCAACCTCATCTACGGTCTGGGGATGATCGAGTCGGGCATGACCTTCGACTTCGGGCAGCTCGTGATGGACGACGAGTTCGCCGGCATGATCAAGCAGTGCGTGCGCGGGATCCGCGTGGACGACGAGTCGCTCGCCGTGGACGTGATCGGCGAGATCGGGCCGTTCGGCGACTTCCTCAGCCACGACCACACGATGACGCACATGCGGGAGACCTCGCAGCCTGCGGTCATCGACCGGCGCGTGCGCGAGGACTGGCAGCGGACGGGCGCGACCACCATGCAGGATCGGGCTCTGGCCAAGGCACGCACGATCCTGGAGACCCACGTCCCGACGCCGCTGCCGGACGGCGTCGCGGCGGAGCTCGCGGAGATCATCCGCGCCGCCGAGCGCGAGCTCGGCGTGGCGTGACGGCGGCCTGCCTCAAGCGGCCGTAGCGTCGACTGTCGCCCGCGCCCGCGCCGGCCACCCCGGCGCGGGCGCGGGCGACCTCCCCCTCACCCTCCCGTCGCGGTCCTCCGGGCCCGGGGAGGACCGTCGCCGAAGCGGCGTTCGAGGCTGTGGTCGCCCGTCTTCCGGGACGGTCAGCCGTCGCCGCCTCTTCTGCGACGAAGTACACCCTTTCTGGATGCGTCACCATGCGGCGGTTCGCAATTAGTAAGTATGTTGATTCGGGCGTATCGCATCACGAAGTGATGCAAACTACCGATACTCCCTTTGAATCCGTCGCGTGACGCTTGTCAGACGCCAGCCTCGGTGCTACTCTCGCGGCGAGGGGACTCTCGCGACGGGCCAGGCGCTTTTCAGTTCAGGCACGGACGCGCAGAACCACCAGCATCCCGCACACCACGACACACGAGGAGCAGCTTCATGAACAAGATCGTCCCGCTCTGGTCCGTACCGCGGTCCATCTCCACCGGCTTCGAGCGCATGATGTTCGAGCGCGGCGACTTCAAGGTCATCCACGAGCCCTACGGCTACTTCTTCTACCTCGAGGCCGCGCACAAGGAGCCCGTGGGCATGCAGCCGCAGGAGGGTCACCCGCAGACCTTCGAGGGCACGACCGAGATGATCGTGGCCGCGGGCGCGGACAAGCCGGTGTTCTTCAAGGACATGGCGTACTACGTGAGCGACGTCGCGGACGAGGACTTCATGAGCAAGTTCACCAACACGTTCATCATCCGCGACCCCGCCCTCACGCTCGTCTCGTACCACAAGCTCGACCCCACCGTGACCCTCCGCGAGATCGGCTTCGAGTCGCAGTTCAAGCTGTTCGAGCTCGCCAAGAAGATCACCGGCGAGGTGCCGGCGGTCGTCGACGCCGAGGACCTGCTCATCGACGCCGGGTCCGTGGTCAAGCAGTACTGCGAGAAGGTCGGCATCCCGTTCCTGCCCGAGTCGCTCACCTGGGAGCCCGAGTTCAAGCAGGAGTGGAAGGACTGGGAGATGTGGCACCTGGACGCCGGCGACAGCACCGGCTTCCAGAAGGACATGGAGGACTTCGGCTACACGGTCGACGACGTGCCGGAGCTCAGGGAGATGTACGACAAGTGCCAGCCTCTGTACGAGAAGATGTACGCGGAGCGGCTGCGTCCGTAACGAGCCTCGTGTTCCCGGGAGGGCGCGCGGTCGCGCGCGCCCTCCCGCGAGACACCACTACCCTGCCCGCCGGACCGCGGACCCCGTGAGGATCCGGACCGCGCCGCCGCGGGCGAGGAGTCCTGCCGTGAACCACCATCCCGATCCGACTCCAGGTCCGCAGGCGGAGGTCGCTTCGGCGGACCCGCCGCCGGGCAGTGCGCGCTCATCACCCCCTTCGGCGGCAAGCCTGGTCGACCTGGTGGTCCACGACCCCGACGAGCGCGCCGCGCTGCTCGAGCGGGCGCAGAACCTCCCCGTGGTGCCGCTCTCGCTGCGCGCCCAGTACGACCTCGAGATGCTGGCGGTCGGCGCGTTCTCGCCGCTCGACCGGTTCATGGCGCACGACGAGTACGAGTCGGTGCTGTACGAGATGCACCTCGAGGGCGGCGAGCTCTTCCCGATCCCACTGGCCGTGCCCTGCCGCGAGGAGGTCCTGCGAGGGCACCCGCGCGAGATCGCTCTGTCGGACGAGCAGGGCGCCATCCTGGCGCTGCTCGAGGTCGACGAGGTCTATCCCGCGGACATCCTGCGCGAGATGCGCGCGGTGCTGGGCGGCAGGGACAGCGCGCACCCGCTCGTCATCGAAGCCAAGGGCTGGCCGAGTCACTACCTCGCCGGCCGTCCGCGCGTGTTCGACCTCCCGCGCCACCGGCTGCACGGCCCCCTCTGCCTGACGCCCGCGGAGCTGCGCGCTCGCCTCGCGGCCATGGGCCACTCGACCGTGGTGGCGTTCCAGACGCGCAACCCCATGCACCGCATCCACGAGGAGCTCACCAAGCGCGCGCTCGAGACGGTCGGCGGGACGCTCCTCATCCACCCGGCCGTGGGCGTCACCCGGCCCCAGGACGTGGCCGCCGCGCTCCGCGTGGAGGCCTACGAGGTCCTGGTGCGACAACTACTACGATCCGTCGGACACGCTGCTCTCCCTGATGCCCCTGGCCATGCGCTTCGCAGGGCCGCGGGAGGCCGTGTGGCACGCCATCATCCGGCGCAACTACGGCGCCACCCACCTCATCGTCGGGCGGGACCACGCGGGCCCCGGCCCGGACTCGCACGGCGTGCCGTTCTACGGGCCCTACGACGCGCAGGCGATGGCCGAGCACTACTCGCACGAGATCGGGGTGAAGACCATCCTGGCGCGGGAGCTCGCCTACCTCACCGACGAAGACCGCTACGTGGAGCTCAACGAGGTCCCGTACGGCGCTCGCGTCTCGTCCATCTCGGGCACGCAGGTCCGCCAGGAGTACCTGGCCAAGGGCAAGAAGCTGCCCGAGTGGTTCACCCGGCCCGAAGTCGCGGAGGTCCTGCAGCGGGCGTACGCGCAGGCCGGCGATGCGGCGCCCGGCGCCTGACGGCCGCACCGCGGCCTGAGCCTGCCCTCGCGCCGCGACCTGCTGCACGACCTGGTCGCGGGGCTCACCGTCGGGGCCTCGCAGGTCGGCAACGCCATGGCGTACACCATGCTCGCCGGCGTGCCGCCGGTGCACGGCCTCTACGCCGTCGCCGCCGGTACGCCGGCGGGGGCGCTCACCGGCGGGTCGCAGCGCATGCCGATCGTACCCACGGCGGCGCTCTGCCTGGCCGCCGGCGGCGCGCTCGCCACTCTCCCGCCGGACCAGCGCGTCGCCGGCCTGTTCACCCTGGCGGTGCTCACCGGCGCCATCATGCTGGTCCTCGGCCTCCTGCAGCGCCGGAGGCCTCGTGCGGTTCATCTCCAACGCGGTGATGATCGGTCTCATGGCCGGCATCGGCGTGACCATCCTGCTCTCGCAGCTCGGCGCGCTCACCGGCTTCTCCAGCCGCTACGACAACAAGGTGCTCAAGGCCGCCGACCTGTTCATGCACCCCGGCGCGTCGGACGTGGAGACGACCATCATCGGGCTGGTCACGGTCGCCCTGGTCGTCGCGCTCAGGCGCACCCGGCTCAAGCTCTTCGCCATGGCGCTGCCGCTGCTCGTCATGACGGTGGTCGTGGCGCTGCTCCCTGTGGACTCGATCGCCGTCGTCGGCGACATCGCGCCCATCCCGCGCTCGCTGCCGTTGCCCCAGCTCCCCGACTTCTCGCTGGTCCCGGTGCTGCTGGTGCCGGCGCTGTCGCTGGTGATCATCGGCCTCGTCCAGGGGGCCGGGATCAGCCGCACGGTCACCAACGCCGACGGCTCGTTCGGCGACACCAGCCGGGACTTCGTGGGGCAGGGTGTCGCCAACGTCTTCTCGGGCGTGCTTCAGCGGCGGCGTGGTGGGCGGCTCCGTGCAGGCCACGGCGCTCAACGTGGGCGCGGGCGCGCGCACGCGGTGGTCGTCGGTGATCACGGCGCGCGTTCGTCGTCCTCGTGCTGCTCGCGGCCGCCCCGCTCGTGCAGCAGGTGCCGCTCGCGGTCACCGCCGGCATCCTCATCGTCGCCGCGACCAGCGCGCTGCAGCCGCGCGCCGCGCTCGACGTCTGGAGGGCGGACAAGATGTCCGCCGCTCATCATGCTCGTCACGTTCGCCCTGGTCCTGGTCGTCCCGCTGCAGTACGCGGTGCTCGCCGGGGCGACGATCTCGGTGCTCAAGTACATCTACCTGGCGTCGCTGGACGTGCACGTCATGCAGGTCGTGACCGACGAGGACGGACGCCTGCGGGAGACGGAGGCGCCGCCCGCGCTGGCGAGCGAGAGCGTCACCGTCCTGGACATCTACGGCAGCCTGTTCTTCGCGGCCGCCCCCAAGATCAGGGAATCTCTGCCCTCGGTCGGCGACGCGCACTGCCCCGTGGTCGTCCTGCGCCTGCGCGGCCGCGGGACGCTGCACAGCGCCACCATCGCCCTCATCCGCGAGTACGCGGGGGAGTGCGCGGCGGCGGGGGGCGGATGTATCTCGCCGGCGTCGGACGGGAGATGGAGGATCAGCTGCGGCGCACCGGCGTGCTCGGCATGCTCGGGCCCGACGCGGTGGTGGCGGCGACGGACGAGCTCTACGGCGCCTGCGCGACGGCTCAGCAGCGAGGAGAGTCGTGGCTTGCCGCGGCGCGCGGACCGACGAGCCCCGGGACCCCGGGCGGTCTGAGGCAGCCCGCGCTCAGCCGTCCTCAGCCGGGCGGGCGGTCTTCGTCGGGTCAGCCGCCGCGGGGAGGCCTGCGCTCCGGGTGCTCGCCGCACCAGTCCTCGAGGGACGTGGTCGGGAACTCGCGCGGCGGCCGCGGCGGCCACCTGCGGCACTCGCCCTTCTCGTTGGGCGTCCGGACCTCCATCTGCGTGTCCGTCTCCGGGTTCCAGCGGTACTCGACCCGCTCCGGGAACCCGGACCACCAGGGGCAGGTCGCGCACGTTGCGTCAGCCATGAGAGCACCCTCCTGAGCAGCGGCACGGGCCGTGGCCCCGCGCGGTCGTCGCCGCGGCCGCGGCGGCCGCGGTCCGTCTTCTCCTGAGACGCGAGGGTACGCCCCGAAGGAGCCGCGCGCCATCCCCGCGTTCGCCGTCACGTCCGGCCCGGACTTTCAGCCGCCAGGGACCAGGCCCAGGAGAGGCTGGCGAGCAGGGCGAGGACGGCGACCACGAGGTTGCTCCGCGTCCTCGGAGGTCAGGGGGGAAGTTCAGGAAGTCGGGGCGGGGTCGTCGTCGGCGCCCGCCCCGTTCTCGCCGGGCGCGCGCGCGAAGCCCACGTCCTCGCCCTCCCAGTTGTAGAAGAACTTCTCCGTGCGCAGGACGTTCCAGGTCTGCGTGCTGGCGATGCCGTCGATCCTGTCGAGGTCCTCGTTCAGGAACTTGAACAGGCCCTCGGTGTGGGGGAGGAACGCCTCGATGATGATGTCGAAGCTGCCCGCCACGTAGGCGACGTAGGCGACGTTCTCCATCTCCGCCAGCTTGCGCCCGACCTCCTTGACCTTGCCGCGCACCACGCTGATGCCGATCATCGCATCGATGGGAAAGCCGATGGGCGCGGGATTGATGCGGGCCGCGTTGATGATCGCGCCGGCGTGGACCAAACGGTCGATGCGCTTGCGCACGGTGGGCTCTGAGAGGCCTACTGTGCGGGCGATGTGCGCGTAGCTGAGACGGCCGTCGTGGCGCAGCAGTTTCATGATGTGCCGGTCGACGTCGTCGAGTTCGATGGTGCCGTGGGGCAGGGACCCGAGACGGACGAACGGCTGACTTTCGGTTTGGCTATCGATTTCGTCGTTCATGAGCACGAAGTATAGCGATATCGCCGAAGTCCTTCAATGAACATGTCAAGAACCCGACACTTACGCTATGATTCCGTAGTACCCGACTTGTCAGCGTCGCGCCCGGGTGTTAGCTTGTGAGGCCAGTACTCTTGACAGAATGGCGACGTGTTCCCATAGTGGCACCCAGACTGCCAAACCACCCGGGTGGGTAGCTGCCGGTCCGAGTGACGGGGGTCGGTTTGCAGGGGGACTGGTTGTCGACGGCAGATGCTCCAACGCTGCCCCTCAGGCGGCTGCGGCCAGATAGACTACGACCATTCAGGAAACGAGCAGAAACGGGGGAGCGGCATCGTGACTGAACAACACAGTTCATCAGAGTTCGGCTTGGGCGAGCTTGGGGAGCTCGTCAACGGCAAGCGCCTCTCGCGCCGCAGCCTTCTCAAGGGCGCGGCTGCGATGGGCGCGGCGGCGGCGCTGGGACCGATCGCAGCGGCGTGCGGCGGCGGCGACACCACCACTCAGGCGTCCGGCTCGGCATCCGCGGCGGGCACCCCCAACAAGGGCGGCGACCTCATGGTCGGCATCGTCGGCGGCTCGGCCAAGGACACGGCCGACCCGCACACCGGCTCGTTCGAGCCCGACATCGCCATCCAGTACATCATGTACGAGGGTCTCACCATGTGGGACTTCGACATGAACGTCACCAACCTGCTGGCCGAGAGCATCGAGCCCAACGCCGACGGCTCGGTCTGGCAGGTCAAGCTGCGGGACGGGATGCTGTGGCACGACGGCAAGCCCGTCACGGCCGACGACGTCGTGTACTCCATGGACCGCATCGTCGACCCCAAGGACCCGAAGGTCGGCGTCGCCACTCTCACCGGCGTCAAGCTCGGCGGCACCACGAAGAAGGTCGACGACCTGACGGTCGAGTTCAACCTCAAGGCGCCGAACGTCATTCTGGATGAGGCCTTCGCCGAGCGCAGCTGCAAGATCGTGCCGGTGGGCTTCGACCCCAAGAACCCCATCGGCAGCGGCCCGTTCAAGATGACCGAGATGAAGCCCGGCGAGCAGTTCAAGTGGGCGGCGTTCGCCGACTACTGGGACACGCCTCCGTTCGTCGACACCCTCACCATGATCGAGTTCGCCGACGACACGGCGCGCATCAACGCGCTGAAAGCGGCCAGATCCAGGCGATGTCCCAGCTGCCGAAGAGCCAGGCCAAGGTCATCGAGGCGACGGATGGTCTGGCGCTCCTCAACGCCGAGACCGGCGCGTGGCGTCCGTTCACCATGCGCATCGACGCCAAGCCGTACAGCGACGTGCGCGTGCGGCAGGCGTTCCGCCTCATCGTCGACCGCCAGCAGATGATCGACCAGGCGTACAGCGGCCTGGGCGCCGTGGCTAACGACATGTACGCCCGGTACGATGCCGGCACGCCCCAGCTGGAGCAGCGTGTGCAGGACATCGAGCAGGCCAAGTCCCTGCTCAAGCAGGCCGGCTACGACAACAACCTCACCGTCGAGCTCGTCACCTCCGCGAGCGCGCTGGGCGGCGACGAGGTCGCGGCGGCGCAGGTGTTCGCGGAGCAGGCCAAGGCCGCCGGCGTCACGGTCAACATCAAGAAGACCGACTCGAGCGTCTTCTACGGCAAGGACTACCTCTCCTGGCCGTTCGCGCAGGACTTCTGGGCGACGCGCGGCTTCCTGCAGCAGGCCAGCCAGGGCACGATGGCCGGACGCGCCGTACAACGAGACCCACTGGAAGAACGCCGAGTGGGCTGCCCTCGTCGACGAAGGCGTTCACCACGGTCGACGACGCGGCGCGCAACGACCTCATCGGCCAGGCGCAGCAGATCGAGTTCGACACGGGCGGCTACATCGTCTGGTCGTGGCGCAACCAGGTCGACGCCTATTCCAAGACGACCACCGGCTACAAGCTGGACAAGCTCGGCGGTCCGATCGGCCGCATGTACTTCAAGGACGTCTACTTCGTGAGCTGATCGCGAGCACCGCAGCGGTCGCGGGCGCGGGGCACGGGCCCCGCGCCCGCGGCTCGCTCTGACGAGCGCCGCCGGCGCTCGGTCGGTCGTGACTTGGATCGCGGCGACCGCGTGACCGTGGCTTCCCTGTAGTTCCCGCGCGAGAGGCAGCCATCATGATCAGTAGAACCGAAAGAGGGAGACGCAGCACATGCCCCCGCTTCTGAAGCTGATCCTCATCCGGATCGGGCTCGGGGTGCTGACGCTGTTCCTGGTGTCGGTGGTCGTCTTCGTCGCGACGCAGGCTCTGCCCGGGCGACACCGCCAGCGCGATCCTCGGCAGGGAGGCGGCCAACAAGGACCGGTACGAGGCGCTCAAGGAGCAACTCGGGCTCAACAAGCCCATGACGGCGCAGTACCTCAGCTGGCTCGGCGGCGTCGTCACCGGCGACCTCGGCAACTCGCTCGCGCGGACGAGCCGGTCACCCAGCTCATCGGCCGGCGCGTCCTCAACTCCTTCATCCTGGTGTTCATCGCGGCCCTGGTGAGCGTGCCCGTCTCGCTGCTCCTGGGCTCGCTCACCGCGTTACGAAGAGACACGCAAGTTCGACGTCACCGTCACCGTGGGCAGCCTGGCGCTGGCGGCCCTGCCGGAGTTCGTGATCGGCATCATCCTGCATCTTGCTGTTCGCGACCCAGGTGTTCAAGTTGCTGCCGTCGGTCTCGAACGTGGATTCGAGCGTGCCGATCGTGCAACAGCTCGACATGTTCATCCTGCCGGCGCTCACGCTGACGCTGGCGGTGGCCCCGTACATCACCCGCATCCTGCGCGCCAGCACGATCGAGGTGCTCGAGAGCGAGTACGTCATGATGGCGCGCCTCAAGGGCCTGCCCGAGCGGCTCGTGCTCAACCGGCACGCGGTCCCCAACGCGCTGGCTCCGGCGCTCCAGGTCACGGCGCTCAACCTGGCCTGGCTGGCCGGCGGCGTCGTCGTGGTCGAGTACCTCTTCGCCTTCCCCGGCATCGGCTCGCTGCTCGTCGACTCCGTCGCCAACCGCGACATGCCGATGGTGCAGGCGATCTGCCTGATCATCGCCGCCGTCTACGTGCTCGCCAACCTCACGGCCGACATCCTCACGATCCTCGTCAGCCCACGACTCAGGACGGGCCTGCGATGAGTACTCCAGAGATGCGCGTCAACGACTCCGAGCTCGTCGAACCGCCGGTCGTGCACGCCGACAACCGGCCTTCCGAGTGGCTCATGATGCTGCGCGAGGCGTGGCGCATGGGCCGCACCAAGATCGGCGTCGCCATCTTCGCGGTCATCGTCCTGATCGCCGTCGTCGGGCCTTGGGTGGCGCCGTACTCGCCCGACGGAGTTCGTCGCGCCGCCGTACTCGCCGCCGGACATCCCCAAGATGTGGCTGGGCAGCGACTACATCGGCCACGACGTGCTCACGCGCGTGCTCTACGGCGGCCGCACCGTCATCCTGCTCGCCCTCGCGGCCACCGTCATCGGCCTCGTCCTCGGCGTGACCCTGGGGCTCATCACCGGCTATGCGCGGCGCTGGATCGACGAGTCCATCATGCGCATCCTGGACGTCGTCCTCGCCTTCCCGCAGATCGTGCTGGCGCTGCTCTTCGTCTCCATCCTCGGCCCGCGGCTCTGGCTCATCGTGCTCATCGTGGGCATCTCGCACGCGCCGCGCATCGCACGCGTCGCGCGCGCCGTCGACGCTCGAGGTCTCCCAGCGCGACTTCGTGCGCGCCGCCGAGGCCTTCGGCATCGCGCGCTGGAAGATCCTCTTCAACGAGATCCTGCCGAGCATCACCAGCCCGCTGCTGGTCGAGTTCGGCCTGCGGCTGACCTACTCGATCGGCGTCATCGCCGCGCTGTCGTTCCTCGGCTTCGGCATGCAGCCGCCTGCGGCCGACTGGGGCCTGATGATCAACGAGAACCTGATCGGCCTCAAGATCCAGCCGTGGCCGGTGGTCGTGCCCGTGCTGCTCATCGGCATCCTGACCATCGGCACCAACCTGATCGCGGACGGCCTCGGGCGCGCGCTGATCGGCATCGAACGCGACACGGGGGTGGGGTGATGGAGACGACGATCACCGAGAGACGCCGCTACGACCCCGGAGCACGATGCCGTCCTCAACGTCGAGGGGCTGCGCATCGTCCTCGACCCTTCGGGCGTGGACATCGACGACGAGGTCTCGATGGTCATCCATCGCGGCGAGGTGCTCGGGCTCGTCGGCGAGTCCGCCTCCGGCAAGACCACGGTCGGCACCAGCCTGCTCGACTACCAGCGCCGCGGCGCCAAGATCGCCGGCGGGCACATCGAGATCGACGGGCACGACATCCTCGCCATGGACCCCGCCGCCGCTGCGCGGCATCCGCGGCGGGGCCGATCAGCTACGTGCCGCAGGACTCATCCGCCGCGCTCAACCCGGCGCTGCGCATCGGCACGCAGCTCATGGAGATCCTCGAGGTGCACGGCTTCGGCTCGTCGCAGGCGGACCGCGAGGCCCGCCTGGCCCAGATGATGGCAGAGGTGCTGCTGCCGTCCGACAAGGCGTTCCTGCGGCGGTATCCGCACCAGTTGTCCGGCGGCCAGCAGCAGCGCGTGGCCATCGCCATGGCGTTCGCCAACCGGCCCAAGGTCATCGTCCTCGACGAGCCGACCACCGCCCTGGACGTGACCACGCAGGCGCACGTGCTGGACACGGTCCGCGACCTCACCAAGTCCTACGGGGTCGCGGCGCTCTACATCACCCACGACCTCGCCGTGGTCGCCAACCTCGCCGACCGCATCGCCGTCATGTACGCCGGGCAGGGTGGTCGAGATCGGCACCCGCGACGAGCTGTTCGACGCAGGGCCACCACCCGTACACGCGCAAGCTGCTCGCCTCCATCCCCGACATCACCGGGGAGCGCGCCCTGCGCGGCATCCCCGGCTGGGCGCCTCGTCCGGGACAGCGACCCTCGGGCTGCACCTTCACCCCGCGCTGCGACTGGGCGGTCGACAAGTGCAGCGAGGAGTTCCCGCCGGTCGAGGACGTGAGCCCCGGCCATCACGTGCGCTGCTGGCGCTACAAGGAGGTCGGCGCGCAGGCGGCCGGGCTCGACATCCAGCTGCGCGACAAGTCGCTCTCGGCTCCGCAGGCGCAGGAGAACGCAGGTCATCAGCGTGCGTGACGTGACGGCGTTCTACCAGCAGAAGGAGATACTGCACGGCATCAACGCGAGCCTCAGCGAGCGCCGCTGCCTGTCGCTCGTCGGGGAGTCGGGGTCCGGCAAGACGACCCTGGCGCGCTGCATCGCCGGCCTGCATCCGCACAAGATCGTCGGCGACATCGAGTTCATGGGCAAGCCGCTCGCGCGCGACGCGCGCGGCCGGCCGCGCGCGACCCGGCAGGCGATCCAGTACATCTTCCAGAGCCCCTACAGCTCGCTCAACCCGCGCAAGACGATCGCCCAGATCCTGTCGCAGCCGCTGAAGGTCTTCTTCGACCTCTCGCGCGACGAGATGGAGGATCGGATGGTGAAGGCGCTCGAGCAGGTGGCTCTCGACTCATCGCTGCTGAGCCGCTACCCGGACCAGCTGTCCGGCGGCGAGCGCCAGCGTCTGGCCATCGCGCGCAGCCTCGCGGCCGAGCCGACGGTGCTGATCTGCGACGAGGTCACCTCGTGGCTGGACGTCTCGGTGCAGGCGGCGATCATCGAACTGCTGGCCGCGCTGCAGCGCGACATGGGCCTCTCGATGCTGTTCGTCACGCACAACCTCGCGCTGGTGCGCAGCATCTCGCAGGAGGTCGCCGTGATGAACGACGGCCGCATCGTCGAGTACGGGCTGGTGGACGCGGTGCTCGAAGACCCGCAGGCCGACTACACCAAGAAACTGCTGTCGGACACGCCGACGGTCTGAGCGGGGCGCGGCCGTGAGGCCGCGCCCCGCCGCCTTCTCTCGCCGTCCGCCGCGCGACCGTGTGCGACCTCGCGCGCGGTGGTCACCCCCCGGACCGCGCGGCGTCCGCGGCGACGAGAGGCGGCAGTCAGGCCGGAGCATGGAGATCGGAGGAGGACGATGCGTGCGCACATGACCTGGCTCGAAGAGGCCGAGAAGCGCTCCTTCGTCGAGGAGGCGCTGGGTCTTCTCGAGCGCGTCGGGGTCGAGCTCAAGGGGTCGGCCGCGCTGCCCGTGCTCGCCGACCTCGGCGCCGACGTCGACCTCGCCACGGGCGTTGTGCGCTTCCCGCCCGACCTCGTGCTGCGCGCCGTCGAGGCGTGCCCGCGCCGCATCGCTCTTCGCCGGCGCGTCGCCCGAGTACGACGTGGTCCTGGACGAGGGCGAGCCGGCGCACTTCTGCTCCTCGGGCTGCGCCGCCTTCGTGCTCGACCACGAGAGCGGCGTCAAGCGCCCATCCACCCTGACCGACCTGCAAGCGGCGACGATCCTGCTGGACGAGGTGCCCGAGGTCGACGTGATGTGGACGACGATCACCGCGAACGACGTGCCGGTCGAGGTCCGCGAGCTCGTCGTCTGCTACGTCGTGCTCGCCGAGGCGCGCAAGCACGTGACGCTCGTCGACAGCCCTTCGCAGCGCGGACCCGCTGCTGCGGATCATGGACATCGTCTCCGGCGACGCCGAGGCGTTCCGCGCGCGGCCCCGGTTCAGCACGCTGCTCACCGCGGCGTCGCCGCTGCGCATCGACGGGCCGCTCCTCGACTTCCACGCGGCCACCGCCTCGCGCGGCGCCCCGGTCGAGGTGTACACCGTGCCGATGGCCGGGGCCACCGCGCCGGTGACCCTCGCCGGGACCATCGTCCAGGGACTCGCCGAGTTCCTCGCCGTCGCGACCGCCCTGCAGGCGCTGGCGCCGGGGGCCCGCGCGGTCATGGGCGTCTCGGGGGCCACCATGGACATGCGCTCGTGCGCCGTCTCCTACGCCGCGCCCGAGTGCGCCCTGATGAACGTCGCCTGCGTGGAGCTCGCGCACCATCTCGGCGTGCCGGCGGCGGTGCCCGGGCTCGCGACCGACGCCAAGTACGCCGGCGTGCAGGCCGGGTACGAGAAGGCGCTCAAGGGTCTCGCGACGGCCGGCGTCGGCGCCGACGTGCTGAGCGGCGGCGTCGGCATGATCGACTCGGTCAACACGCTGTTCCTGCCGCAGATCGTGATCGACGCCGAGGTGGTCGGGATGATCCGCCGCGTGCTCGGCGACGTCGACACCGGGCGCGACGAGATGCTGCTCGACATGATCGAGCGCGTCGGCATCGGCGGCGACTTCCTCAAGGAGAAGGCGACGTCGCGGCGGCTGCGGGCCGGCGAGCACCTCGCCCCCGTCGATCTCGACGCGCCAGACCTACGACCAGTGGATCGCCGACGGGCGCGACGAGGTGGCGAGGGCCAAGGAGCGCATGGAGACGCTCTTCGCCGGCCGCGCCGAGCGCGGCCGGCCGCTGGCCGACGACACGCTGGCCGAGCTCGCCGGCGTGTGCGGGGTCACGCCTGACATGGCCCGCGCGCTGGGCCACTGACCCGGGCGGTACGCACGCAACAGTGGCGTGCACCCACCTGGGTGGATATACTCATCTGACCTCGGTGGGCGAGCGAGGCGTGAGACCGCGAGGGACCCTCGCGGTGGACTGGTGGAGCAGCGCCGGCGCCGGCGGGAGCCGGGCCGGCCGGACCGATGCGAACGCCGCCGGCGGTCGCAAGGGAGGCGCAATGGCAGACGTGCCGCACACTTCTGAGCAGGGGTCGCTCGACGCCGAGATGGCGAACCACCTCTGGCCCCCGTTCACGCAGATGCAGGGCCTCAAGCCCGTCATCATGGAGCGCGCCGAGGGCGCGCTCGTCTGGGACACGGACGGCAACGAGTACATCGACGCCTTCGCCAGCCTCTGGACGGTCAACGTCGGGCACGGGCGCACGGAGATCCACGACGCGATCAAGGCGCAGATGGAGAAGCTCTCCATCTACCACATCTTCCAGATCGCCAACGAGCCGGCCATCAAGCTCGCCGCCAAGGTGGCGGAGCACATGCCCGGCGACCTCAACCACGTGTTCCTCACGCTGGGCGGCGGGGAGTCGGTCGAGACCGCCGTCAAGATGGCGCGGCAGTACTGGCGCAACAAGGGCAAGGGCACCAAGTACATGGTCATGTTCCGCGACCGCTCCTACCACGGCACGACGATGACCAGCGTCAGCGCCCAGGGCCTCACCGTGAACCGCGCCAAGTTCGAGCCGCTGCTGCCCGGGTTCATCAAGCTCGGCGCGCCCTACTGCTACCAGTGCGAGTGGAACAAGACCTACGGCGAAGACTGCAGGATGGAGTGCGCCACGCAGGTCGAGCGCGAGATCGCCTTCTACGGCCCCGAGAACGTCGGCACCATGCTCGGCGAGACGATGATCGGCACCGGCGGCGTGATCCCGCCGCCGCCCGAGTACTGGCCCATGGTCAACGAGATCTGCAAGGCCAACGACGTGCTCGTGATCAACGACGAGGTCATCACCGGCTTCGGCCGCAGCGGCACCTGGTTCGGCTTCGAGCAGTTCGGCTCCGACCCGGACCTGATCACGCTCGCCAAGGGCCTCTCGTCCGGCTACCTGCCGCTCGGCGCCGTGGGCGCCAAGGACCACGTCTTCGACGCCTTCCTCGGCGGCCCCGGCGAGGCGTTCATGAGCGGCGCCACCTACATGGGCCACCCGCTGTGCTGCGCCGCCGGCATCGCCAACCTCGAGATCGTCGAGCGCGAGAAGCTCGTGGAGCGCTGCGCCGAGCTCGGCCCGTACCTGCAGGGCGGCCTCGCGACGCTGCTCGCGCACCCCATCGTCGGCGACGTGCGCGGCGTCGGCCTCGTGGCCGGCATCGAGTACGTCAAGGACAAGGAGACGCGCGAGTGGTTCGCGCCGGCGCAGGGCGTCGCCGCCAAGATCCGCGACGAGGCCTTCAAGCGCGGCGTCTTCGTGCGCCTGCTGGGCGGCGGCCACGTGCACGCGGTCGCGCCGCCGTTCATCATCAGCAAGGAGCAGATCGACACCGTCGTCCGCGTCCTCGACGAGTCCATCGGCGTCGTCGAGAAGGACCTGGGGTACTAGACCGCTGGCGGTCCGGCGGGCGGGGCACGGGTGCGCGCCCGCCGGACCTGGCTCAGATGAGGAGCGAAGCATGGGCAAGCCAAGAGTGGGTGTGGTGGGCTACGGCGTCATCGGCCAGCGTCTCGCCGACGGCGTGGCGCTGCAGGGCGACATGGAGCTGGTCGGCGTCGTCGACGTCGCGCCGACGCTCTCGACGCGCGCGCTGTGCGAGGCCGGCATGCCGTACGACCTGTACGTCGTCGAGGCCGGCCAGAAGGCCGCCTTCGACGCGGTCGGCATCCCGGTCACCGGCACCATGGACGAACTGCTCGGACAAGGTCGACATCGTGCTCGACTCGTCGCCCGGCGGCGTCGGCCGCAAGAACAAGGAGCTCTACCAGGCCAAGGGCGTCAAGGCGGTCTTCCAGGGCGGCGAGAAGAACGACATCGTCGACGTCTTCTTCCACGGCTACGCCAACTACGAGAAGGGCGTCGGCAAGGACTACCTCAAGCTGACCAGCTGCAACACCACGGGCCTCATCCGCGCCGTCGACTGCCTCGACCGCGAGGTCGGCGTGGAGCGCGTCATCGTCACCATCGTGCGCCGCGTCGCCGACCCCGGCGACACGCACCGCGGCCTCGTGGACGTGGCCCAGGTCGAGCCGGTCCCGAACCACCAGGCCGTCGACCTGATGACGATCATGCCGCACATCGAGGCCACCGGCCTGCTCGTGCACGTGCCCACCACGCACGGCCACATCATCAACGTGATCGCCACGACCAAGGGCGACATCAGCAAGGAGCGGGCGCTCGAGCTCTTCGAGGCGCACCCGCGCATCCGCAACGTCAAGATCGCCGACGGCTTCAACAGCAACGCGGCGCTCTTCCGCTACGCCCGCGACCTCGGCAACAAGCGCGCCGACATGTACGACATCGCCGTCTTCGACGAGACCATCGCCAAGAGCGGGCGCGAGTTCATGTTCGCCATCAACATCCCGCAGGAGTCCGTGGTGATCCCCGAGACCATGGACGCCGTCCGCGCGGCGCTCAGCATGCAGACCGACCGCCTCGAGGCCGTCGGCCTGACCAACCAGTACCTCGGTCTGGGCGAGCCGGTCGGCGCGACCGCCTGACGACCGTGAAGTACGGCATCAACACCCTCGACGACTTCGCCTGGGGCGGCCGCACGGTCCTGTGCCGCGTGGACATCAACGCGCCGCTCGACCGGGAGAGCGGCGGGCTGCGCGACATCACGCGGCTCAAGGGCTGCGCGCCCACCGTCCGCGAGCTTGCGGACGCCGGCGCGCGGGTCGTCCTGCTCGCTCATCAGGGAGGCGACCTCGAGTACCACAACTACGCCTCCACCGAGCCGCACGCGGCAGTGATGGGCGAGCTCACCGGGTGTGAGGTCGGGTTCATCGACGACGTCTGCGGGCCGGCCGCGCGCGAAGCGGTCGGCCGGCTCGCGGACGGCGACGTCCTGCTGCTCGACAACGTGCGCTTCTGCGGCGAGGAGCTCACGCTCTTCGAGCGCAAGCTCGAGCTGTCGCCGGAGGAGCAGGCCAAGACGCTGGTGGTGCGCAAGCTGGCGCCGCTCGCCGACCTCTACGTCTGCGACGCCTTTGCCGCCGCGCACCGCTCCCAGCCCACGCTCGTCGGCTTCGAGCAGCTGCTGCCGTCCGCCATGGGTCGCCTCTTCGAGCGCGAGTACGAGAACCTCGCCCGTCTGCGCGAGGAGCCGGCCAGGCCGTGCGTCTTCGTCCTCGGCGGCACCAAGATCCAGGAGGCGTTCCCGATGATGGCCGCCGCTCTGGCGGGCGGCGTCGTCGACACCGTGCTCACCGCGGGCCTGGTCGCCAACGTCATGCTGGCGGCGAGCGGCGTCGACATCGGCGCGCCCTCCATGGAGTTCATCAGGGCCAGCCAGCTGGAGCCGTTCATCGAGGAGTCGCGGGCGATCCTCGCCGAGCACGGCGACAAGATCGTGCTGCCGGCCGACCTCGCCTGCGTCCGGGACGGCGAGCGCGTCGAGGTCGCGGTGAGCGACCTCCCGGTCGCGGACAAGCTCGTGGACATCGGCCACGCGGCCGCGGCCGACTACGCCGCCCGCATCGCCGCCGCCGGCACCGTGTTCGTCAACGGCCCGGCCGGCGTGTTCGAGCAGGCCGGAGACCGAGTACGGCACGCGGGCGATCTGGGAGGCGATGGCCGCCTCGGCCGCCTTCAGCGCGCTCGGCGGCGGCGACAGCGTGGCCGCCATGAACCGCTTCGGCCTCGCCGACCGCTTCGACTACGTGTGCACCGCCGGCGGCGCCATGGTGCAGTTCCTCTCGGGCAAGCCGATGCCCGTCATCGAAGCGCTCAAGGAGTCCGCCGTCCGCTTCGGCTGACGGCCCGGAGGCGGCGGATGAAGGTCTCGATCCCCTACGGGGACGGCGCCCTCGACGCCGTGCTGCCCGACGACCTGCAGGTCACCGTCGTCGGCCCCGGCTGCGGCCTGGGCGAAGAGGAGCCTCCGCCGGCGGCGCCGTCGGCGGAGGACGAGCAGGCGGAGATCCGGCGCGCCCTGGCGGAGCCCATCGGCGCGCCGCGCCTCTCGCGAGCTCGCCGCGTCGGCGCGCAGGGCCGCGATCGTCGTCAGCGACGTCACCAGGCCGTGCCCGTCGTACCGCTTCCTGCCGGCGCTGCTCGAGGAGCTCGCGCCGCTGGCGCCGGAGGACATCAGCATCCTGTTCGCGCTCGGCGGCCACCGGGCGCACACACCCGAGGAGCGCGAGCAGCTCGTGGGGCCGGAGGTGGCCGCAAGCGGCGTCCAGCCTGATCGACCTGGACGCCGCGCGCTGCGTGCCGGTGGGCACCACCAGTCGCGCGGCACGCGCCTCGAGGTCTTCCAGCCCTATCTCGAGGCCGACCTGCAGGATCTGCACCGGCAACATCGAGTACCACTACTTCGCCGGGTTCAGCGGCGGGGCCAAGGCGGTCGTCCCCGGCCTCTGCTCCTACGCCGCCATCCGCGACAACCACAGCATGATGCTGGCGCCCACGGCGCGGGCCGGCATCATCGACGGCAACCCCGTGCGCGAGGACATCGACGAGGCCGGCGCGCTGATCGGCATCGACTTCATCTTCAACGTGCTGCTCGACGAGGACAAGCGGATCATCCGCGCCGTGGCCGGCCACTACCTGCGAGGCGCATCGCGCCGGCGCCGCCGCCTACGACCGGCGCTGCGACCTGCGCATCCCCGAGGCGGCCGACGTCGTCGTCGCCTCGCCCGGCGGCAGGCCCAAGGACATCAACCTCTACCAGGCGCAGAAGACGCTCGACAACGTCGCCGGGGCGGTGCGCGACGGCGGCGTGATCGTGCTCGTCGCCCGCTGCCGCGAGGGCTTCGGCCAGAAGGTCTTCGAGGAGTGGATGACGGGCATGGGCAGACCCCAGGTCCTGATCGACCGCATCCAGCAGGAGTTCGTGCTCGGCGGCCACAAGGCGGCGGCCGTCGCCGGGCTGCTGGCGCGTGCGGACGTCTACCTCGTCTCGGAGTTCCCGGACGACGTCGTGAGGAGCATGTGCATGACGCCGTTCGCGACCGTGGACGACGCGGTGTCGGCGGCCCTGGCCGCGCCGGCTCCGGCGCCCGCTGCCTCGTGGTGCCGCACGGCAGCCGGGTCACCGCGGGCGCCGCCGCCCGTCCCGCGGCCGCTCCCGCCTGAGGCTCGCCGGCCCGCGCCCGCCTCGTGCGCGGCGGGACGCTAGGCGCGCGCGGCGTCCCTGACGCGGTTGCGCAGCACGCCGATGCCCTCCACCTCGACCTCCACCACGTCGCCGTCGCGCAGGGAGATCCTGGGGTCGCGGAACACGCCCACGCCCTTCCGGCGTCCCGGTCATGATGAGGTCGCCGGGCAGCAGGGTGAGCGCGTGCGAGATGAACGCCACCAGCGTGCGCACGTCGAAGATGAGGTTGCTCGTGCGCGAGTCCTGCAGCGTCTCGCCGTTGAGCCGCTGGACCACGCGCAGGTCGCCGGCGTCGCCCAGCTCGCTCACCGGGACGATGCCGGGCCCGATGGGGCAGAAGGTGTCCTGGCTCTTGCCGCGGAACCACTGGCGGTCGCCGAACTGCAGGTCGCGGGCGCTCACGTCGTTGCCGCAGAGGTAGCCGTGCACGACGTCCAGGGCGTCGTCGGCAGGGACGTCGTGCGCCTCGCGGCCGATGACGACGCAGAGCTCGGCCTCGGCGTCCACGTGCCCGATGCCGGGCGAGAGGACGATGTCCTCGCCGTCGCCGCAGAGGGCGTTGGCGAACTTGGCGAAGAGCATGGGGTTGGCCGGCAGCTTGGCGCCCTGCTCGGCGGCGTGGTCGGTGTAGTTGAGGCCGACGCACACGACCTTGGGCTCGGTGCGGCCGAAGCGGTTCTGCCAGTCGTCGCGCCAGTCGTACATGTGATCCTCCGTGAGCCGTGGTGGACGCTGCGCGTCATGGTACGCGAAAGGGCGGGCGCGGCGCTCGCGCGCCGCACCCGCCCCGATGCGCCGGCCGCCGCCCCCCGACGGCGACAGGCGCGCCCCCCAGCTCAGACGGTCGCGGCGACCATCGCCTCCGGACGGACGGCCATGTTGCGGTACACCTGCTCCATGTCGTCGGGCGTGAACTTGCGCGGGTTGTTGTTCCACAGGCGGGCCTGCGTCTTGGCGCCCTCCACGAGGTCCGGGATGGCGGACTCGGGGATGTCGACGTCGCTCAGGTACTGCGGCACGCCCAGGTCGTCGGCCAGCAGGCGCAGCGCCGCGACCGTCTTGTCGGCGGCCTCGCGGTCGGAGAGGCCGGTCATGTTCTCGCCCATGGCCTCGCCGATCTGGCGGAACCAGCGCAGGCACGCGAGCTTGTTGAAGTCCATGGCCCACGGCAGGACCATCGTGTTGGCGACGCCGTGAGGCACGTGGAACATGCCGCCGATGGGATACGAGAGCGCGTGCACGGCGCCGACGCCGGCGTTGCCGAAGGCGATGCCGCCCATCATGGAGCCCATGGCCATGGCGTCGCGGGCCCACATGTTGCTGCCGTCGTACACGGCGGTGCGGATGCTCTGGCTGATGAGCTTGATGCCCTCGTAGGCCAGCGAGTCGGTGTGCATGGTGGCGTTCACCGAGATGTAGGCCTCGATGTTGTGGATGAGCGCGTCCATGCCCGAGGCGGCGGTGACGTTGGGCGGGCAGCTGAGCGTGAGCGCCGGGTCGATGAGCGCGACGTTCGGCATGAGGAAGGGGCTCACGAGGCCCTGCTTCACGTTGAGCTTCTCGTTGGCGAAGATGGCGATCGCGGTGCACTCGGAGCCGGTGCCGGCGGTCGTCGGGATGGCGATGATCGGCAGGCCCTTCTTCTTGACCTGGTCGATGCCGACGTAGTCGTACACGGTGTCGCCGGTGTGCGGCAGCACGGCAGCCGCCTTGGCGACGTCGATCGGCGAGCCGCCGCCGAAGCCGACGATGAGGTCGTAGCCGCCCTTCTCGACGATGCGCACGATCTCCTCGATGGTGCTCATGGGAGGCTCGGGCACGGCCTTGTCGTAGAAGTCGACCTCGAGGCCGGCCTCGACCAGCGGACGCTCGACGTCGATGCACATGCCGCAGTCGCTGACGCCCTGGTCGGTGATCACGAGGACCTTGCTGCCGTTGAGCTTCTTGGCCTCGATGCCCAGCTGGTCGACGGCGCCGACGCCGGTGATGAGGGTCTTGGGCTGCCGGTGGATGCGCATCTTGCGCTCCACGCGGCGCAGCTCGGGCGGCTGGCCGGTGGCGGACGAGATGATGCGCGGTTCCGGTTCGTTGTGGACGTGGTCCATGGCTCTCAGCTCTCCTTGGTGAGCGGTTGGCGGGGCAGGCGGCCGACCCCGTACACCTCGGCCGCCTCCTCCCGGATCTGGTCGCGGAACGCCGGGTCGGCGATCTCGATGAGCGCCTCGGCGCGTTCGCGCAGCCCGAGGCCGCGCAGGTGCGCGACCCCGTGCTCGGTGACGATGTAGTCGACGTCGGCGCGCATGGTGGTGACCGCCGTGCCCGGGGCGATGGCGGCGACGATGCGCGAGACGGTGCCCTTCTTGGCCGTGCTCGGCAGGGCGATGATCGCCTTGCCGTCGCGGCTGCGGGCGGCGCCGCGCACGAAGTCGACCTGCCCGCCGATGCCGGTGAACTGCGCGGCGCCCATGGTGTCGGCCACGACCTGGCCCATCAGGTCCACCTGGATGGCGGAGTTGATGGCCACGACGCGGTCGTTCTGGCCGATGACGTACGGGTCGTTGATGACGTTGACCGGGAACATGTTGACGGCCGGGTTGTCGTCGACGAAGTCGTACAGGCGGCGCGTGCCCATGAGGAAGGTCGCCGCCATCTTGTCGCGGTTGATGGTCTTGTTGCGGTTGGTGATGACGCCCTCGTTGTAGAGGTCGACCACGCCCTCGCTGAACATCTCGCTGTGGATGCCCAGGTCGTTCTTCTCGTGCAGGAAGAGGAGCACGGCGTCGGGGATGCCGCCGATGCCGAGCTGCAGGCAGGAGCCGTCCTCGACGAGGCCGGCGATGTGCTTGCCGATGGCCTCCTCGACGGGGCCGATGCGGGGCGGCTGCAGCTCGATGATGTCCTGCTCGCACTCGACGACGAAGTCGATCTCGGAGACGTGGATGAACGAGTCGCCGTGGGTGCGCGGCATCTTCGGGTTCACCTGGGCGATGACCGTCTTCGCGACCTGGGCGGCCGGCTTGGTGTAGTCCACGGAGATGCCGAACGAGCAGAACCCGTGCTTGTCGGGCGGCGAGACCTGGATGAGGACCACGTCCGGCGGCAGGTAGCCCTCGCAGAACAGCTTGGGGATCTCGTGGAAGAAGACGGGGATGTAGTCGCCGCGGCCGTCCTTGACCGCCTCGCGGGAGGTGGCGCCGACGAACAGCGACTTGTGGAAGAAGGCGTCGGCGTACTCCGGCTTGCAGTACTCGCCCTTGCCCATGGCGACCATGTGGTTGATCTCCACGCGCTCGAGGTCGGCGGCGCGCGCCACCAGCGCGTCGACCAGCGTCGAGCGGGCTCGCCGCAGGCGTGGGCGAACACCACGCGGTCGCCGGACTTGACGCACGCGACGGCCTCGGCGGCCGTGGTGCGCTTGCCGGCGTAGTCGGTCTTCCAGTCCATCCCCTTCACTCCTTGAGCTTGCGCGTCACGGTGGGGGCGAGCTGCCCGGACGGCGTCGGGACGCCGTCCACGAGCTCGCCGGCCACCACGACGACGGGTGGTCCGTCGGGGCCGGCGGGGGCGCCCTCCGCGCCCGCTCCGGCCTGCCCGCCGCCCTCCGCGACGAGCTGGTGCCCGGACGCGCACGCGCGGGGACAGCCGCTGAGGTGCACGGTCGTCCCCGGGCGTACGTCCGGGTCGTCGACGGGCAGGCCGGCGGCGACGGCGGCGCGGTCGATGTGCGGGTTGCAGCCCCCGCAGTACACGACCTTCACGCGCTCCTCCGCCGGCGTGCCCTCGTCGGTCATCGTCGTCCGTCAGCTCGCGCGGCCGATCCGTGCGGTCGGCGACGGCTGTCGGCCTTGACCTGTCTTGTCCCACGGCTTGCCGACCTCGGCGATGGCCTTCGCCAGCTCCTTCTTGTGGTTCAGGTTGGACTGGCGGGAGATCATGATGCGCTGCGCCTGCGGCGAGCCCGCGCCGTGCATGGACTCGGTGCGGTAGCCGACGGCGCCGGCGCCGAGGGTGAGGTTCTCGATGAGGCGCATGACGCGCATGCGGTCGATGGTCGGCGTGTCGCACTGGCCGACGAAGAACTTCTCGACGATGGGGCCGATCTTCTCGGAGGCGAGGTCCTGCGCCGACGGCATGGTGACCATGAGCCCGCCGGCGATGTCCTCGGCCAGGCGCGCGATCTCGTAGGGGAAGCGCGTGACGTTCTGCTTGCAGACGTTGGCGAGCAGCATGTCGATCTGGTAGTTGCCGGCCGGCATCTTGACGCCCTCGTAGGAGCAGGCCAGCCCGCAGCGAGAACAGCGTCTCGTTGAGGTGCGTCATCTCGATGAGCTTGTCCTTGATGTGGCTGGCCCGGGCGGCGCCGTTGTAGTCGGCGGCCAGGGCGGCCGCGCCGATGAGCACGTCGCCGACGCCGACCTTGCAGCCGCCGTAGCTCTGGCGGTGGAAGCCGGCGAACCGCTCGACGAGCGCGCCGGAGAACTCGAGCTCGCCGCACATGTAGACGCGGTCCCAGGGCACGAACACGTCGTCGAAGACCATCAGGGCCTCTTGGCCGCCGAAGCGCATGTTGCCGACGTCGAGGTCGCTCTCCTCGAGCTTGCGCGTGTCGCAGCTCTGGCGGCCGTAGATGTAGTAGACGCCCTCGGCGTTGGCCGGGCAGCTGAAGCTGACGGCGAAGTCCTCGTCGCCCTCGCGCATGGCGACGGTGGGCATGACGATGATCTCGTGCGAGTTGCAGGCGCCCGTCTGGTGCGCCTTGGCGCCGCGCACGACGATGCCGTCGTCGCGCTTCTCGACGACGTGCACGTACACGTCGGGGTCGGGCTGCTGGTGCGGCGGCAGCGAGCGGTCGCCCTTGGGGTCGGTCATGGCGCCGTCGGCGACGAGGTCGTTGTCCTGCAGGTACTGCACGTACTTCTTGAAGCGCTCGTGGTAGTCGGTGCCCCTGGCCTGGTCGGTCTCGTAGGTGACCGAGTAGAGGGCGTTGATGGCGTCCATGCCGACGCAGCGCTGGAAGCAGGAGCCGGTCTTCTGGCCCAGCAGGCGCTGCATCTTGACCTTCTTGGAGAGGTCCTCGGTGGACTGGTGGATGTGGGCGAAGCGGTTGATGCTTCTTGCCGGTGAGGTGGCTCGTGGCGAGCATGAGGTCTTCGTACTCGGGCTGCGCCGCGAGCTCGTAGGTCATGGCGATGCAGTTGATGCTGGGGCGGATGAGCGGGTGGTTGACGTAGTCGTCGACCTTCTCGCCGAACAGGTAGATCTGCAGGTGCAGATCGGCGAGGCTCTGGACGAACTCCTCGGGCGTCCTGAGAGCCATGCGGTGCACTCCTTCCTCGCGCCCCTCGGGTGCGCGGGCGCGGCGCTGGCCTTGCCGGGCGCGGGCGCGCGCAGATGCGGGAGCGCTCGCGCGTTGAGTCGGTGCGGCGGGGCGGAAGGGTCCGGGGGGTCCTGACGCCCCTCGCGATCTCACTATAGGAAAGCGCTTGCCCTTAGTCAATGAAGTCGAACGGAAAGCCAACTGGAGAGGCGTCGTATTGTACGGAATGTCCAATACCGCAGGCTCAGGAGTGGCGGGTTCGGAAGCGTCAGCCTCCAGGACGCGGCCGATCGCGGCAGCGCCGGCGTTCGACCAGCCGGACGGACGGTTCGCCACGGTGTACCACTTGGCCCACGAACGCGGCGCAAGTTTGGCCCAGATGGCGACTGCCGCGTGCCCGGGGAGGACGTATACTGCGGGCGCCTCGCGCCCCGTGGACGTCATCACGCGAGGCGCGCGCGGAGCCTGAGTACGTCACCATCACACCCATATGCCTACGTGGAGGGCACTACATGAGCGCATTCGTCGACGAATACATGGCCTGGCTCAAGGCCAAGAACCCGGCAGAGCCCGAGTTCCATCAGGCCGCGCAGGAAGTGGCCGAGTCTCTCGAAGTCGTCATCGACAAGAACCCGAAGTACCGCGACGCCAAGATCCTCGAGCGCATCTCCGAGCCCGAGCGCGTGATCATGTTCCGCGTGCCGTGGATCGACGACAAGGGCGAGGTCCAGCTCAACCGCGGCTTCCGCATCGAGATGAACAGCGCCATCGGCCCCTACAAGGGCGGCCTGCGCTTCCACCCGACCGTCTACCTCGGCCTCCTCAAGTTCCTCGCCTTCGAGCAGGTCTTCAAGAACTCGCTCACCACGCTCCCCATGGGCGGCGGCAAGGGCGGCTCGGACTTCGACCCCAAGGGCAAGAGCGACAACGAGGTCATGCGCTTCTGCCAGAGCTCATGACCGAGCTGTGCCGCCACATCGGCCAGTTCACCGACGTGCCCGCCGGCGACATCGGCGTGGGCGGCCGTGAGATCGGCTTCATGTTCGGCCAGTACAAGCGCGTGCGCAACGAGTTCGTCGGCGTGCTCACCGGCAAGGGCCTCAACTGGGGCGGCTCGCTGATCCGTCCCGAGGCGACCGGCTACGGCGCCGTGTACTTCGCCGCCGAGATGCTCACCACGCGCGGCGAGACCCTCGAGGGCAAGACCTGCCTCGTCAGCGGCTCCGGCAACGTGGCCCAGTACGCGATCGAGAAGATCCTCGACCTCGGCGGCAAGCCCGTCACCTGCTCGGACTCGGGCGGCTACATCTACGACGAGGCCGGCATCGATCGTGAGAAGCTCGCCTTCCTCCTCGAGCTCAAGAACGTCAAGCGCGGCCGCATCAGCGAGTACGCCGACAAGTTCAAGAGCGCCGTCTACACGCCGGTCGACAAGGCCAAGGACTTCAACCCGCTGTGGGACCACAAGGCCGAGTGCGCCTTCCCGAGCGCGACGCAGAACGAGATCAACGCCAAGGACGCCGCGAACCTGCTGAAGAACGGCGTGTACCTGGTCTCCGAGGGCGCCAACATGCCGACCGTCCCCGAGGGCGTCAACCTCTTCGTCGACAAGGGCATCCTCTACGGTCCCGGCAAGGCCGCCAACGCCGGCGGCGTGGCCACCTCCGGCCTCGAGATGTCGCAGAACAGCCTGCGCCTCTCGTGGACGCGCGAGGAAGTCGACGCCCGCCTGCACGGCATCATGAAGGCCATCCACAGGCAGTGCGTCGACGCCTCCGCCGCCTACGGCATGGAGGGCAACTACGTCGCGGGCGCCAACATCGCCGGCTTCCTCAAGGTCGCCGACTCCATGCTCGACCAGGGCGTCGTCTGAGCCCGCGCCGGGTAGCTACGACGCGAGTACAGCTTGAGGACAGTGAGCACATCCTGCCGGGTACATGCCGCGGCGGGCTGAAAGGAGCGGCGAGGCATGATGAAGAAGATCGAGTGCTACATCCAGCCGTACAACCTCGACGCCGTGGCCGAGGCCCTGGCAGTCGAGGGCGTGGTCGGCATGTCGGTCGCCGAGGTCAAGGGCTTCGGCGTCCAGAAGGGGTTCACGCGCGGCGAGGACGTCAAGCCGGGCGAGTATCGCTTCCACCCCAAGATGAAGGTCGAGATGGTCGTGCTCGAGAAGGACGTCGAGCGCATCATCGGCGCCATCACGGCCTCCCTGAAGAGCAACCAGATCGGCGAGGGCAAGATCTTCGTGCTCCCGATCGACGACGCCGTGCGCACGCGCACCGGCGAGCGCGGCCGCGACGCCATCATGTGAGTCGCGCGCGGCCGTCAGGCCGCGCGACAAGCGCAGAGACGACGAGGGGCCCGGCGACCGCCGGGCCCCTCGTGCGAAGAGGGCGGCCGCGCGGCCGCCCTCTTCGGTCCTTCTTCACGACCTTCCGGTCGCCCGCGTCCCGGACGGCCCCGCGGCGCGACGCCGGCGCCCGAGCTGCGTCAGGCGAGCTCGAACTCCTTGAGGAAGTCCGCCTTGGAGCGGGCGCCGATGACCTTCTTGGCCGGCTCGCCGTCCTTGAACAGGATGATCGTGGGGATGCTCATGATGCCGTACTTCTGGGCCGTCGCCGGGTTCTCGTCGACGTTGAGCTTGCCTACGCTCACCTTGTCGCCGTGCTCCTGGGCGATCTCGTCGATGACGGGGCCGACCATGCGGCAGGGGCCGCACCACGGCGCCCAGAAGTCGACGATCATCGGCGTGCCGGCGTCCGCCACTTCGGTGTCGAACGTCGCGTCGGTCAGGGTCTTCACTTCAGACACGTGGTCTCCTCCTTGGCGCGGCAGGTCTGGCCCTGCCAGTTGGTCGTGATTGTCTCACAGGCTCTGCAGGACGCGGTCGAGGCGCGCCTGGACCTCCTCGGCGATCGGCGCCGAGCCGCTCGTTGCCTACCATCCCGAGCATGGCTCCGGCGTTGATCGCCGTGACGCGCGTGCCCTTGTCGGTCGCGTAGACGGCCACGTTGCACGGGAGCAGCACGCCGAGGTCGGGCTCGACCTCGAGCGCCGCGTGGGCCAGCTTGGGGTTGCAGGCGCCGAGGATGGTGTGCGGCGGGACGTCGACGTCGAGCTTGTCCTTCATCGTCTTCTTGACGTCGATCTCCGTGATGACGCCGAAGCCCTCGGCCTTGAGTGCCTCGACGACCCTCGGGAGAGCCACTTCGTAGGGCTCGTCGAGGTAGCGGCCGACACCGTACTCCACGCTCTGCATGGCAAGACCTCCTAGGCTGGTGGGGACTGCGTCGCTTATACCCATGGGGGTATGCAGTCACTCCTCGATCCCACCGCAGTGCTCAGGAGCAAGATGCCCACCGGCCGCGGGCGCCAATCGCGCCGCGCCCGCGGCCGGCCTCGCCGCAGGCACGGCGTTTTCCGGTATCATTTCAGGTTCATGGCCGCCGCCCGGAGCGGGCGCGGCCGTTCGCCGGCGACGAGGAGAGAGACTGCCGTGAGAAGCGACGAGATCAAGCAGGGTCTGGCGCGCGCACCGCACCGTTCGCTGCTGCGCGCGCTCGGGCGTGAGCGACGCCGAGATGGGGCGCCCGTTCGTCGGCGTCGCCAACGCCTTCAGCGAAGTCGTGCCCGGACACCTCCACCTGCGCAGCGTCGTCGACGCGGTCAAGGCCGGCGTGCGCTCCGGCGGCGGCGTGCCCATGGAGTTCGGCGTCATGGGCATCTGCGACGGCCTCGCCATGAACCACCGCGGCATGCTCTACTCGCTGCCCAGCCGCGAGCTCATCGCCGACACCGTCGAGTCCATGACCATCGCCCACGCCTTCGACGCGCTCGTCCTCGTGCCGTGCTGCGACAAGATCGTGCCCGGCATGCTCATGGCCGCCATGCGCCTCAACGTGCCGGCCATCATGGTCGGCGGCGGCGCCATGCTCGCCGGCCACCTCCAGGGCCGCACGCTCGACCTCAACAGCGTGTTCGAGGCCGTGGGCCAGCACCAGGCGGGCAAGCTCGACGACGAGGGCCTCGAGGCCATCGAGTGCAACGCCTGCCCCACGTGCGGGTCGTGCTCGGGCATGTTCACCGCCAACTCGATGAACTGCCTGGCCGAGGTGATCGGCATGGCGCTGCCCGGCAACGGCACCATCCCGGCGGTCTACAGCGAGCGCATCCGCTTCGCCAAGGACAGCGGCGAGCAGGTCATGCAGGTGCTCGCCGCCGACCGCAAGCCGCGCGACATCCTCACGGAGGCGGCGGTCGGCAACGCCCTCGCCGCCGACGCGAGCCTGGGCTGCAGCACCAACACCGTGCTCCACCTCGCGGCCATCGCCACCGAGGCCGGGCCTGGACTTCGACCTGCGCCGCATCAACGAGGTCGCGGCCAAGGTGCCGCACATCTGCAAGATCGCCCCGGCCGGCACGCACCACATGGAAGACCTGTACCACGCCGGCGGCATCCAGGCGGTCATGAACCGCCTCATCGCCGCCGGCCTCATGGACGGGTCCGCGCTCAGCGTCGCCGGCGGCACCGTCGGCGAGGCGGTCGCCGAGCGCGCGCGTCCTCGACGACACCGTCATCCGGCCCATCGACGACCCGTGGCACGCCACCGGCGGCCTGGCCGTGCTCTTCGGCAACCTCGCCCCGGCCGGCGCCGTGGTCAAGGAGGGCGCCGTGGCCGACGAGATGCTGCGTGCACACGCGGCCCGGCGCGCGTGTTCGAGAGCGAGGCCGACGCCGTGGCGGCCATCGCCGCGCGCGACATCGCCGACGGCTCCGTGGTCGTCATCCGCGGCGAGGGCCCCAAGGGCGCGCCCGGCATGCCCGAGATGCTCAGCGCGACGTCCATGCTCGCCGGCCAGGGCCGGGACAAGGACGTGGCGCTCATCACCGACGGCCGCTTCAGCGGCGCCACCCGCGGCGCCGCCATCGGCCACGTCTCGCCCGAGGCCGCACGCCGGCGGCCCCATCGCCGCCGTGCGCGACGGCGACATCATCAGCATCGACATCCCCGCCCGCACGCTCACGCTCGAGCTTCCGGAGGAGGAGGTCGCGCGGCGGCTCGCCGACTGGCAGCCAGCGCCGCGCGACGGCGTAACCGGCTATCTCGCCCGTTACGTCAAACTCGTCTCCGGCGCGGAGAAGGGAGCTGTGCTGCAATGACGCCAGACAAGAAGATGAAGGGCTCTCAGGCCCTCGTCGCCGCCCTCGAGCACGAGGGCTGCGAGGTCCTGTTCGGGTATCCGGGCGGCGTCGCGATCCCGTTCTACGACGCGCTCTACGACGCCAAGAAGCTGCGCCACATCCTCGTGCGCCACGAGCAGGGCGCGGCGCACGCCGCCGACGGCTACGCCCGCGCCACCGGCAAGGTGGGCGTCTGCACCGCCACCAGCGGGCCCGGCGCCACCAACCTGGTCACCGGCATCGCCACGGCCTACCTGGACTCGTCCCCGCTGGTCGCCATCACCTGGCAGGTGCGCAGCGACCTCATCGGCACGGACGCCTTCCAGGAGGCGGACATCACCGGCATCACGCTGCCGATCGTCAAGCACTCCTACCTGGTCAAGAGCCCGGCCGAGCTGCCGCGGGATCGTCCACGAGGCGTTCCACATCGCCTCCACCGGCCGGCCCGGCCCGTGCGTCATCGACATCCCCGTCGACATCGCCCTGGGCGAGCTCGCCTACCGCGACGCCGACACGCTCGACCTGCCCGGCTACAAGCCGACCGTTCAAGGGCCACATCAAGCAGATCCGCGCCGCCGCCAAGGCCATCAACGAGGCCCAGCGGCCGGTGCTGTACCTGGGCGGGGGCGCCATCACCTCCGACGCCGCCCCCGAGATCCTCAAGCTCGCCGAGCTGCGCCGGCTGCCGGTGGCGACCACGCTGATGGCGCTGGGCGCCTTCCCCGAGACGCACGAGCTCTCCATGGGCATGCTCGGCATGCACGGCACCGTGACCGCCAACTACGCCGTGCACGAGTGCGACCTGCTCATCAACCTCGGGGCGCGCTTCGACGACCGCGTGACCGGCAAGCTCAAGGCGTTCGCGCCGCACGCCAAGGTCATCCACGCCGACGTGGACCCGGCCGAGATCGGCAAGAACGTCGCGCCGCTCATCCCCATCGTCGGCGACGCCAAGCACGTCGCCGCCGGGCTGGTCAAGGAGCTCGAGGGCATGGAGTGGTCGCCCGAGCAGCACCGCCGAGTGGCTGGCGCGCATCGCCGAGCGCAAGGACGAGTTCCCGCTGCACTACGAGGACCCCAAGGACGGCAAGCTCGCGCCGCAGCTGGTGGTCCAGGAGATCGACCGCATCACCGGGCACGACGCGATCATCTGCACCGACGTCGGCCAGCACCAGATGTGGGCGACCCAGTACTACACGTTCACGTATCCGCGGCAGTTCGTCAGCTCGGGCGGCCTCGGCACCATGGGCTTCGGCCTGCCGGCGAGCATCGGCGCCAAGGTCGGCCATCCGGACAAGACGGTCATCGACATCAGCGGCGACGGCGGCTTCCAGATGACGATGCAGGAGCTGGCGACGGCCGTGAGCTACGACGTGCCGGTCGTGGTCTGCATCCTCAACAACGGCTACCTGGGCATGGTCCGCCAGTGGCAGGACCTGTTCTGGAACAAGCGCTACTCGTTCACCTGCGTCGAGGTCCAGCCCGACTTCAAGCTCCTCGCCGAGGCCTTCGGGGCCGTCGGCATGACGGTCACGGAGAAGGACGAGATCGAGCCGGCGCTGCGCGAGGCCATCGGCTGCGGCCGGCCGGCGGTCATCGACTTCCGGACGTCGGCCGAGGAGAACGTGTACCCCATGGTCCCGGCCGGTCAGGAGATCACCGAGATGATCGGCGGACAGTCGCGCAGAGGGAGGAAGAAGCCGTGAAGCACACGCTCTCCATCCTCGTCGAGAACAAGCCCGGCGTGCTCACGCGGGTCGCCGGGCTCTTCGCCCGCCGCGGCTTCAACATCGAGAGCCTCGCCGTCGGCCTGAGCGAGGACCCGCGCCTCTCGCGCATCACCATCGTCATCGACGGCGACGAGCACCCGGTCGACCAGGTCACCAAGCAGCTGCACAAGCTCATCAACGTGCTCAAGATCCGCGACCTCGACCCCGGCAACCAGGTGTCCGCCGAGCTGCTGCTCGTGCGCGTCGCCGGCGAGGGCGAGAAGCGCACCGAGGCGCTGCAGATCGCCGAGATCTTCAACGCCAAGATCGTCGACGTCGACCGGCGCCAGCTCACGCTGCGCGTGGTCGGCACCAACGACAAGCTCGAGGCGCTGCTGGAGCTGCTGCAGCCGCTCGGCGTGCTCGAGGTCGTGCGCACCGGCACCATCGCCATGGGGCGCGGGCGGGGCTAGGCCTGCGGGCGACGCGGCGGCGGAGCGCCGCCCCGGCCGCGGTCGCCCGGACGGCGACGGTTGGGTCCGGCGCCGGCGCGGGCACGTCATCAGCAGATGACGACGCCGCCGGCGCGCCGCGCGCCGGCGCGGCGAGGAGGCCCCGATGATCGACGAGACCCGCATCCGCGACTGGCTGGCCGCGTACCGCCACGCCTGGTCCACCGACGACCCCGGCGAGGTCGCGGCGCCTGTTCACCGAGGACGTGCGCTACTTCACGGCGCCGTACCGCGCGCCGCTCGAGGGCGCGGGCGCGGTCACCGACTACTGGCTCGGCGAGCAGCGAGGGCGAGCATCCCGTGGTCGTTCGAGTACCAGGTGCTGGCGCAGGAGGGCGACCTGTTCGTCGTGCGCGCCGTGACCACGTACCCGCGAGGGGACGCAGCGACGCCGAGGGCCCGGAGGCCTTCCACAACCTCTGGCTGGTGACGCTGGACGGCGACGGCCGCGCGAGCGAGTTCGTCGAGTACTTCATGCTCGTGGAGTGAGCCGGTCCGGGCGGCGCCGCGCAGGCGGCCGCCGGGTCACGTAGACTCACCGGCGGTCCATTCACGCGCGAGCGCACGAGGTGAGCACGATGGCGGAGCAGGCGACGGTCCACGAGGCTGAGGCGGAGCACGCGGCGAGGCGGCGGGCGGTGCCCGACGAGGCCGGGTTCTTCGGCAAGTACGGCGGGCAGTACCTGCCGCCCGAGCTCGAGGCGCCCTTCGCCGAGATCACCAAGGCGTACCACGAGATCGAGAACGACGCCGCCTTCATCGCCGAGCTGCGCTACCTGCGCAAGCACTTCCAGGGCCGGCCGACGCCGGTCTACCACGCGCGCACCCTCTCGCTCGCCAACGGCGGCGCGCAGATCTACCTCAAGCGCGAGGACCTCAACCACACCGGCGCGCACAAGCTCAACCACTGCATGGGCGAGGGCCTGCTGGCCAAGTACATGGGCAAGAAGAAGCTCATCGCCGAGACCGGCGCCGGCCAGCACGGCGTGGCGCTGGCCACGGCCGCCGCGCACTTCGGCCTGGAGTGCGAGATCCACATGGGCGTGGTGGACATCGAGAAGCAGGCGCCCAACGTGAGCCGCATGCAGCTCCTCGGCGCGACCGTCGTGCCCGTCACGCACGGGCTGCAGACCCTCAAGGAGGCCGTGGACTCGGCGTTCGAGGCCTACCTCGCCGACTACGAGAACGCCATCTACTGCATCGGCTCCGTCGTCGGGCCCGCACCCGTTCCCGCTCATGGTGCGCGACTTCCAGAAGGTCGTCGGCATGGAGGCGCGCGAGCAGTTCGTCGAGATGACCGGCAACCTGCCGGACGTGGTGGAGGCGTGCGTGGGCGGCGGCAGCAACGCCATGGGCATCTTCTCCGGGTTCCTCGACGACCCGGTCGAGCTGATCGGCGTGGAGCCGCTGGGTCGCGGCGAGGCCGTGGGCGACAACGCCGCGACGATGACGCTACGGCAGCGAAGGGGTGATCCACGGCTTCCGCTGCTACCTGCTGCAGGACGAGCAGGGCGAGCCGGCGCCGGTGTACTCCTGCGCCAGCGGCCTCGACTACCCGGGCGTGGGGCCCGAGCACAGCTACCTCAAGGACTCGGGCCGCGTGCAGTACGTCACCTGCGGCGACGACGCCTGCCGCGACGCGTTCTTCGCGCTCAGCCGCAAGGAGGGCATCATCCCGGCGCTGGAGAGCGCGCACGCCGTGGCGCACGCGCTGGTCAAGGCGCGCGAGATGAAGACGGGGACCATCCTCGTCAACCTCAGCGGCCGCGGCGACAAGGACATGGACTACGTGATCGAGCACTGGGGCATCGGCGACGCGGGTGACGCCGGCGCCGCGCGGCGCCGCGCGGAGGTGAGCGCTGTTGGACGCTGAGGCGAGCAGCGGGATCGTCGCGCGCCGGCTGCGCGCGCAGCGCCTGACCGGCGCCGGGTTCGCGCGTCCCGAGGACGTCGTCGGCTGGCTCGGGCGCCGTCCAGGCGCAGGACTACGGGCCGGCCAAGTGGGCCGTCGGGCGCGCGCGTGCGCCGGCGCGACCGACGCGCCGGTGGAGCAGCGCCTTCGCCGCCGGCGCGATCCTGCGCACCCACGTGCTGCGGCCGACCTGGCACTTCGTGCTGCCGGCCGACATCCGCTGGCTGCTCACGGCCACGGCGCCGCGCATCAAGGCGCGCAGCGCGCGCCGGTACCGGCAGCTCGGCCTCGACGACGGCGACGCTGCGGCGCGAGCGGCCGCGTGCTCGCCGCGCGCGCTGCGCGGCGGCAACGCAGCTCACGCGCGCGCGAGGTCGGCCGGCGTGCTCGAGCCGCGCGGGATCGGCGTCGACGGCCAGCGGCTGCCGTACCTGCTCATGCACGCCGAGCTCGACGCGCTCATCTGCAGCGGCCCGCGGCGCGGCAAGCAGCACACCTACATGCTGCTCGAGGAGCGGGCGCCGGACGCGCGCGACCTGCCGCGCGACGAGGCGCTGGCGGAGCTGGCGCGACGGTTCTTCGCCGGCCACGGGCCGGCGACCGCCAAGGACTTCGCCACGTGGGCGAGCCTCACGCTGGCCGAGGCGCGCGCCGCGATCGAGGCGGCCGGGCCGGCGCTGCGGCGCGAGGACCTCGGACGGCCTGCGCTTCTGGTCGGCGCGCGGGCCGAGCGCGGGGAGCGCGCCGGCGCCGCGCTCGCCGCTCGTGCACCTCGTCCAGGGCTACGACGAGTTCATCATGGGCTACACCGAGACCAAGCGCGTGCTCGCCCGGCCGGGCTCGCCGTGGGAGCCGGCGACGCCGCCCGGTCTTCCAGCTCGTCGTCCTGCTGGACGGCCGGGTCGCCGGCTTCTGGCGGCGCAGCGCTCAAGAGGGACGTGGTGGTCGTCGAGGTCGCCCTGCTCGAGGACCGTTCGAGCGGCCGCCGCCGTGCGCGGCGCTCGAGGCCGAGGCCGCCCGCTACGGCGCGTTCCTCGGTCTGCCCGCGGACGTCAGGATCGTGCGAGCCGCCGGCGCCGAGCGGGGTGGGATCCCGAGCGTCGTACGTCGCCGACCGCGCGCTCTAGACGAACACGAGGTTGACCAGGAGCACGTAGACCGCGGTGCCGCCGATGATGCTGGCACGGCGTTGCGCCTCACGAGGTGCAGGATCACCGTGGCCGCGATGGCGAGCGCCTCGGGCAGCCCATGCGGCGTCTCGCCGAGCGAGACGCCGCGCAGTGTGTACACCACGAGGATGATCATGATGCCCGCCGGCATGTGGCGGCTCAGGTATCCGACCAGTGCGGAATCGCGCAGCGGCCGCAGGGCGGCGAACGGCAGGGCGCGCAGGGCGAACGTGACGGCGAACATCGTCAGCGACGCCGCAACGAGGTAGAGCGTGTCAGGCATCGGCGTCGCCTCTCGTTCTCTGCAGCAGGAACCGAACGACCAGCGTCGCCACGAACAGCCCCATGCCGGCGATGAGCATCTGTCCGGGCGCCACCACCAGCGCAAGCAGCAGCGCAGATGAACGCGAGCACCGGCGTCGGCAGGTCGCGCTCCACGCGGACCGCGTCCATGGCGAGCACGACGAAGAGCGCCGTGAGCGTGAACGCCAGGCCGAGGAGATCCATCGCCAGCCAGTTTCCCAGCAGCGCTCCGGCGACGCTGCCGGCCACCCAGTAGCCCTGGCAGAAGCCCTGCAGCCAGAGGATGCGGGCGCTGCTCAGCGGCACGCCCGGGCGCGCCGCCGTGAGGGCGTAGGCCTCGTCGGTGAGCGCGTACATGCTGTACGTCTTGCCGGCGCGGCCCCGCACCCGCTGCAGGGGGAAGGACAGGGCGTAGAACACGTGCCGGAAGTTCACGAGGAAGGTGGTCAACGCGAGCTGCGGCAGCGGCGTGACCGCGACCAGGAGGCCGACGGCGAGGAATTCCATGGACCCGGCATAGACGAGCACGGAGAGGACGAGCGCCCACCACCAGTCGAGGCCCGACTGCACGACGAGGAGCCCGAATGCGGCGCCCAGGGGGAACATGCCGACGCCGACCGAGACGGTGTCGACGAAGGCGGCCGCGAGGGCCGACCGCTGCGCGTGCGGCTTGCCTGCGGCGTCGGATGATGGTGTGCTCACGGCGCGATGATACCGGCCCGGTGAAGCAGGATGGCGACGGCTGAAGGCGACGTACAGACACTACCAGCATCGTGGCCGCGGACTGGCGGGCGCTGGCCGGCTTCGACGAGGACGTCTTCGGGTGCGATGCCCGTGCCGCCGCCGCGCGACCTCTCCGGACGCCGCCGGCGCGGCCGCCCGAGCCGGGCGCGGCACTGGCTCGGGCCTTCGACGACCACGCCTCCGGCCTCGAGGTCGAGGGCACCGGCACGGTCGAGCGCGTGCTCGCCGACGACCGAGGGCACGGCATCAGCGCTTCATCCTCGCTGGCGTCCGGGCAGACGCTGCTCGTGGCGCACAACATCGACGTCGCCCCGAGGGTCTACCGCGGCGGGGGACGGGTCGCCTTCGCGGCGTGTATGAGTGGAGCGCCGGCGGCCCACTGGACGCATCACGACCCGTCGGGCGACCACGCCCCGGCTGGCTGCGGCACGGCGGGCGCACATACCAGTGAGGCGGCGCTTCTCGACCGCGCGGACGCCGAGCCGGCCGCGGACGCCGCGGCCGGCTCCGGCCCTCAGCGAGCGTCAAATGCCCGGCCAGTCGGAGAACCCCTGGTGATGGACCCCGGGGTTGTCGGTGCCGGTGAACCCGCCCATGTCCTGGGCCATCCCTGCGTGGTGCTCGCCGAAGGCCTGTCCGGCGCCGTTCGCTCCCGTGGCGTCCGGGGTGGCGGCGAACACGGGGGCCGCGACTAGGAGGGCCAGGACCATCACGGCGACGATGGTGGCGAAGACGCGTCTCATGGAAGTGCCTTTCGTCTTGGGCCGCCTCCGGAAGCGCCGGAAAGCGGATGGACTCGGTCTTCATTCCCGGCCGCCGTCCGCGATACTCGCGCGTGGGGCGAAGCGGGGCGACCTCTGCGCGCGGGCTCACGTTGCCGCCGCCCGCGCCAGCCAGTAGAGTTCTACCTTCCGAGTACACCCCGGCCCCCAGCGGCCGTCCAGAGGAGGAGACCCACATGTTCTACGACAAGGACGCCGACCTCTCCCTGATCCAGGGCAAGACCGTCGCGATCATCGGATTCGGCAGCCAGGGCCACGCCCACGCCCAGAACCTGCGCGACAGCGGCGTCAACGTCGTCGTCAGCGAGCTCAAGGGCACGCCCAACGGCGAGCGCGCCGAGAAGGCCGGGCTTCGAGGTCCTCACCGCCGCCGAGGCCACCAAGCAGGCCGACGTCATCATGATGCTGGTCCCCGACCAGACGCAGGCCGTCGTGTACAAGAACGACGTCGCGCCGAACCTCAAGGACGGCGCGACCCTCATGTTCGCCCACGGCTTCAACATCCACTTCGGCCAGATCGTGCCGCCGGCCTCCGTCGACGTCACCATGGTCGCCCCCAAGGGCCCGGGCCACCTCGTGCGCCGCCAGTACGAAGAGGGCAAGGGCGTGCCGGTGCTCATCGCCGTCTACCAGGACGCCAGCGGCAAGGCGCGAGGAGCAGGCGCTGTCCTACGCGAGCGCCCTCGGCGGCCTGCGCGCCGGCGGCCTCGAGACGACGTTCGAGGAAGAGACCGAGACCGACCTGTTCGGCGAGCAGGCCGTGCTCTGCGGCGGCTGCACCGAGCTCGTCACCGCCGGGTTCGAGACCCTGGTCGAGGCCGGCTACCAGCCGGAGATCGCCTACTTCGAGTGCCTGCACGAGCTCAAGCTCATCGTCGACCTCATGTAGGAGAAGGGCATCGCCGGCATGCGCTACAGCATCAGCGACACCGCCGAGTACGGCGACCTCACCCGCGGCCCGCGCGTCATCAACGACGACGTGCGCGAGACCATGGCCGAGATCCTCGGCGAGATCCAGAGCGGCGAGTTCGCGCGCGAGTGGATCCTCGAGAACCAGGCCAACCGCCCCGTGTTCAACGCGCTGCAGCGCCAGGGCAAGGAGCATCTCATCGAGACCGTGGGCAAGGAACTCCGCGGCATGATGAGCTGGATCGACGAGGGCGGCCTCGACATCGACGTCTGAGCCTCTGCCGTCTTCTGCGACGGGGCGCGGCGGAGTGCCGGAAGGCGCTCCCCGCCCGCCCCGTTCTTCGTTCGCTGACCGGATGGCCTTACGCGGCCTTGCGCAGGGCCTCCTTGAAGTCGGTCGAGATCGCGATCGTGTTGCCTTCGGTGTCCTTGAAGAAGGCGCCTTCAGTTGCCCTCGCCCAGGTCGACGATGCCGTCGACCGTCTTGAGGCCCGGCAGGTCGTACTCCTCGAACGTGACGCCGCGGCCGCGAAGCTCCCGCACCGAGCTCGCCACGTCGTCGACCAGGAACGAGGCGACCGTGTTCTCGCCGCGCCTGAAGTCGGTCTTGTAGAGGAACAGGTAGCCGTTCGAGCCGATCTCGACCGCCGCGCTGTCCGGCATCTGGTCGGCAGTGCTGTACGTTGAAGCCCGAGCTTGTCGCGGTAGAACGCTATCGCCCGATCGAGGTCGTCGACGGCGAGCACCGGCATGATCGATGCATCCTTGAAGCTCATCTCGAGTCTCTCCTCTCGTTGAGATACGCGAGTGGTTCCCGCCTGGCCGCGTCCTAACGTACGCCGTCGCGGGCAGACGGTGGACGACCGCACGGCGCCGTGGTCTAGCCTTGCACGCAGTCCCGCCGGACGGCCGCGGCCCTCGCCGTCACGTCCGGCAGCGACGCCCTGTTCGACCGGTCCCGAGGGACCGGCCCTCCTTCGCGAGAGGGCGTGAGATGAGCGAGAAGAAGAGCGTGCTCGTCCTCGGCGACCTCGCCCCCGAGGGCGTCGAGCCCTCCTGGAGGAGGACGGCCTGCTGGTCGAGGCCGGCCCCGGGTGGGACGAGGCGGAGCTGGCTGCGCGGCGTCGCCGGCTACCACGCCCTCGTCGCCGGCCCGGGCGTGCCGGTCACCGCCGCCGTCCTGGCGCGCGGGCAGCGCGCTCGCGCGTGGTCGGCAGCGCCGGCGCGGACGTCGGACGGCATCGACGTCGCCGAGGCCACGCGCCGCGGCATCGTCGTGGTCCACGCGCCGGACGCCGCGCTGGTCTCCGAGGCCGAGCACGCGCTCGCGCTGGTGCTGGCGTGCGCCCGCGACCTGTCCGGCGCGGACGCCGCGCTTCGCCGCGGCGACGCCGCCGCGCCGGACGGGCGACGGCGTCGAGGTCGCGGCAAGACGCTGGGGATCATCGGCGTGCGCCCGAGCTCGGCGCTGCTGGTCGAGCGCGCCCGCGCGCTCGGCATGACCGTGCTCGCCTGCGAGCCGCAGGCCGGCGCCGGCAGCCGTCGGCGCGGTCGAGTGCATCGCGCCGGAGCAGGTCCTCGCGCAGGCGGACGTGCTCGTCGTCCAGACGCCGGCCGGAGGCGGCGCTCTTCGGCGCCGCCGAGCTGGCGCAGCTCAAGCCGGGCGCCCGTCTGGTCAGTCCCTGCTCACCGGGCGCCGTCGACCTCGACGCGCTCGCGGCTGCGCTGGCCGCGGGGACCGTCGGCCGGCGCCGCGGTGGCCGTCGAGCCGGGCGCGGCGCCGCTCGGCCGCAGTGCTCGCCGCGCCGCGCCTGCTGCTCACGAGCGCGGCCGACGCGTCGACCGCTCGACGCGCGCCGCCGCGCCGGCGAGTCCGTCGCCGAGCAGGTCGCCGCCGTCGCTCGCGCGGCCGGCTCCTGCGCGGCGCCGTCAACGTGCCCGCGGCGGCCGGCGACGACGCCGACGAGCTCATGCCGTACATGGACCTGTGCTCCCGGCTGGGCCGGCTGCTGGTGCAGCTCGCCGGCCGAGCCCGTCGACGCCGTCGAGATCACCTACGGCGGGAGCGTGGCCTACTTCGACACGCGCCTGCTCACGACGGGCGTCCTGGGCGGGCGTGCTCGCCGACCGCGCCGGCGTCGCCGGTCAACTTCGTCAACGCCGAGGTGGTCGCCGGCGGATCTCGGCGTCACCGCGTCCGAGACGCGCGAGTCGGGCATCCCCGACTTCCCGCGGCTCATCACCGTCGCCGTGGCCGGATCGGGCGGCGACATGTCCGTGTCCGGCACGTCGCTGGGCTCCGAGCACAAGCCGCGCCTGGTGCGCGTGTTCGGCGAGGACGTCGACATCGAGCCCGCGCCGCACATGGCGTTCCTGCGCTACGTGGACGCGCCGGGCATCGGCGGCAAGGTCGGCACGCTGCTCGGCGAGTGGGGGGTCAACATCGGCCACATGTCGGTCGGGCGCGGCAAGCTCGGAGACGAGGCCGTGATGGCGCTCACGCTCGACGAGTCGCTGACCGAGGAGCAGACGGCGGACCTGGTGGCGCGCTGCGGCCTCGAGTACGCGCGCGCGGTCGAACTGTAGCAGCCGCCCGCGGCGCGCAGACGGCGGAGCGGCGGGAGCCCGGAGCGAGGCTCCCGCCGCTCCGCTTCGTGCGCTGCCGGCGAGGTCAGGCCGCCTTGCGCATGACCTCGGCGACCTCGTTCGAGATCGCCAGGATGTTGCCCTCGCTGTCCTTGAACCAGCCGGTCTTCAGGTCGCCGGTCGTGGCGATGCCGTTGACCGTCTTGAGGCCCGGGAAGTCGTACTCCTCGAAGCTGACGCCCTTGCCGCGCAGCTCGCGCACCGTGCCCTCCACGTCCTCGACAGAGGAAGCTGGCGTAGGTGGTCTCGCCGCGCCTGTAGCTGCTCTTGTAGAGAAGAAGCCGGTCCGAATCGCCGACCTCGACCAGGGCGCTGTCCATGTCGCCCTCGAGTCGCCGTACGGAGAGGCCGAGCTTGTCGCTGTAGAACCTGATGGCCCTGTCCAGATCGTCTACCGCGATCGTGGGCATGACCGATGAGATCGAAAGGCCCATCGTGCATCACTCCTTTGTCTGATGGGATAAGCGAAGGTTCCCGCGGAGCGGCCGGGACTGACCGTTCGGGTCGGCCCGGCCCGGGTGGAGGCCCGGCGCCGGCGGCTTGTGCATCTGGACACAACCGGCGCAGATAAGGTATGCTCCTCGCCATGCGGAGCTCTTCACATCGCCCGTCGTGACGGCTGGTGTGGCGCGGTCCCTCCGGACCGCGCCACACCAGCCGGCTCCGCTCTCTCCTGACCCCACACTGTGTGTCGTCGCCTGCGCGCGCCACGTGACCGCGTGCGTGCCGGCGGGCACCGCGACCGGGGCCCCTGGCGTCCATCCGCGGCGTCACGGCCGCCGCCGCCCGTGCCCGCGGCGCCTGCGGTTCGTCCGGCTGCAGCCGCGACTCACGATCGCCCGATCGCCCGTGCTCGCGCCCGTCAGGGCGCGAGCCGGGCATCCGCCCCGGGGCGCCTCCTGACTGAGCGTTCAGTGTTTGTGGTGGGCCGCGCAAGTTCACTAGAATCGCGGCTTCCGATCCTTCCCACGATGGTCCGCCGGCCAGGCCGGCAGCCGAAGTAATCCCCCCGAAAGGACGACAAGATGCAGAAGCGCTTCCTCATCACTCCCGGCCCCACGCCCGTGCCGCCGGAGGTGCTCTCGGCCCTGGCCGAGCCGGTCATCCACCACCGCGCGCCGCGCTTCACCGAGATCCTCAAGCAGGTCGTCGCGGGGATGAAGTACATCTACCAGACCGAGAACGACATCATGGTGTACGCCGCCAGCGGCACCGGCGCCATGGAGGCCGCGGTCACCAACGTCGTGAACCCCGGCGACCACGTCCTCGTCGCGTCCATCGGCAACTTCGGCGAGCGCTGGAAGAAGCTGAACACCACGTGGGGAGCCGAGGTCACCGCGCTCGACTACGCGTGGGGCACCAAGGCCGACCCGGCCGACATCGAGAAGGCGCTCGCCGCCGACCCGGCGATCAAGGCCGTGTACGTGCAGCACAGCGAGACGTCCACCGGCGTGGTCAACGACATCCAGGCTATCGGTGCGATCGTCGCCAGGACGCCGGCCATCCTCGTGGTCGACGCCATCAGCGGCCTCGGCGCCAGCGACCTGAAGACCGACGCGTGGAAGGTCGACATCGCCGTCGCCGGCTCCCAGAAGGCGCTCATGGTGCCTCCGGGCCTCGCCTACGCCGCCGTCAGCGACAAGGCCTGGGCCGTGATCGAGCAGTGCACGACGCCGCGCTTCTACTTCGACTTCGTCGCCATGCGCAAGAAGATGACCGGCGACTCCGCCCAGACCCCGTACACGCCGGCCGTGAACCTCATGGTCGCGCAGAACGCCGCCGTCGACCTGATCAAGGAAGAGGGCCTGCGAGAACGTGTTCGAGCGGCATCGCGTGCTCGGCAAGGCCGCGCGCGAGGGCGTCAAGGCGCTCGGCCTCGAGCTCTTCGCCGTCGAGGATCCCGGAGGCGAACTCCGTCACCGCCGTCAAGGTGCCCGAGGGCGTCGACGGCGGCAAGATCGGCAAGATCGCCCGCGACAAGTACGGCGTGTGGCTCGCCGGCGGCCAGGGCGCCGTCAAGGGCAAGATCTTCCGCTTCGGCCACTGCGGCTACTTCGGCCACAGCGACATCGTCGTCGGCCTCAGCACCGTCGAGATGGTGCTGGCCGAGCTCGGGTACGACGTCAAGTTCGGCGCCTCCGTGGGCGCCGCCGAGCAGGTGTTCATGACGAGCACCGTCATGCTCTGAGAAGGGTGACCTGACATGTCCGAACAGAAGAAAGTACTGGTCAAGGAGAAGCTCGCTCCCGAGGGCGTCAAGTACCTCGAGGACCTCGGCTTCCAGGTCGACATCGGCACCGAGTGGGACGCCGACGAGCTCCTCAAGCGCATCCCCGAGTACCACGGCCTCATCATCCGCTCGGCGACCAAAGTCACCGCTGAGGTGATCGCCGCCGGCGAGAACCTGCAGGTGGTCGGCCGCGCCGGCGTCGGCGTCGACAACGTCGACGTCAAAGAGGCGACCAAGCGCGGCGTCATCGTCGTCAACGCGCCGCAGAGCAACGTGCTCTCCGCCGCCGAGCAGACGATCGCCCTGCTCATGGCCTGCGCCCGCAACCTGGCCCAGGCCCACGCCGACCTCAAGGGCGGCGAGTGGACCAAGGGCCGCTGGGGCAAGGGCGGCGTCGAGGTGCGCGGCAAGACGCTGGGCATCATCGGCCTCGGCCGCATCGGGTTCCTCGTCGCCGAGGACGCCCGCGGCCTGGGCATGAACGTGCTCGCCTACGACCCGTTCGTGCCGGCCGAGAAGTTCCACGAGCTCGGGCTCGAGCGCGCCGACAGCCCGGACAAGATCTACCGCGAGGCCGACTTCATCACCATCCACCTGCCCGAAGAACGCCGAGACGCTGGGCTTCATCGGCGACGACGAGTTCGCCAAGATGAAGGACGGCGTGCGCGTCATCAACGTCGCCCGCGGCGGCATCATCGACGAGGAGGCCTGGGCGCGCGCCATCGAGAGCGGCAAGGTGGCCGCCTCGGCCGTCGACGTGTACCCCAAGGAGCCGACCACCGAGAGCCCGCTGTTCAAGTACGACAGCGTGGTGGCGACGCCGCACCTCGGCGCCAGCACGGTGGAGGCGCAGCTCCGCGCCGGCATGATCATCGCCGAGCAGGTCGCCGCGGTGCTCACCGGCCAGTTCGCCAGCAACGCGGTCAACATCCCGCTGGCGCCGGGCGAGGACGCCGACGAGCTCATGCCGTTCCTCGGCCTCTGCGAGCAGCTCGGCAAGCTCATCGTGCAGATCGCCGACGGCCCCGTGGACGCGTTCGAGATCGCCTACGGCGGCGGCATCGCCCGCTACGACACGCGCATCCTCACGCTCGGCGTCCTTCAGGGCATCCTCGCCGACAAGGTCGACGGGCCCGTCAACTTCGTCAACGTGCAGAACATCGCCGAGGAGCGGGGCATCACGGCCAAGGAGAGCAAGCAGCCGGCCGCCGTCGACTTCCTCAACCTCATCACGGTGACCACCCACGACGCGCGCGGCGAGCTCTCCGTGTCGGGCACCACGCTCGGCCCCAAGCACCGGCCGCGCCTGGTCAAGGTCTACCGCCAGGACGTCGACATCGAGCCGGCGCCGCACATGGCGTTCCTGCGCTACGCCGACGTGCCGGGCATGATCGGCAAGATCGGCACCAAGGTGGGCGAGTTCGGCATCAACATCGGTCAGATGGGCGTGGGCCGCGAGGTCACCGACCAGAAGGCCGTCATGGGGCTGACGCTCGACGAGCCCATCAGCCAGGAGCAGCTCGCGGACCTCGTCGCGAGCTGCGGGCTCGCGGACGGCAAGCGGGTCGAGCTCTAGCACGCTGGCTCATCAGACGCTGCACACGCGAACGGGGCGGCGGGCCGGAAGGGCCCGCCGCCCCGTTCGCTCGTGCGGCGTCGCCGCCGTCTTCCGCGCCGAGCGCTGCCGGAGCTACCCCTTCTTGACGACGACCCTGAGGGTCGCGGTGGTCGACGTGCCCTCGGCGTGGTCGGCGTCCTTCGGGAACACCGCCCGCAGCTTGTAGGTGGCGGTGCGGTACGGGAGCCTCCAGCTGATGCGGTAGCGGGAGCGGCTGTCGAGCCGCCCGGAGGCGACGGTGCGCCACCCGGACCCGACGGCCTTCTTGATCAGCACGCGCTGGCCGTCGTGCGCCGGCGTGACCGCGCCGGCGAAGGTCTCCGTGAGCACCGTCCCTGCCTGGAGGTGCGACAGCGCGAGGGTCACCCGCGGCATGACACGGATGAGCGCCTCCTCGCCGGCGGCGCCGTCGGCGACGGCCCGCCAGGTCGCGTTGGACCGGGGCTGGAGCGAGGTCTGGTAGTAGCCCTGGGCGTCGGTGGTGTCGGTGGCCCCGGCGGCGGTGGCGGCGCCCGTCACCCGGCGGACCTGGACCTGGGCAGAGGCCACGGGCAGGCCGCCGGCCCCCGTGAGGTAGCCCGCGACGGTGACCGACTTGCCGTACTGCACCAGCTTGGCGCGGGCGCGCAGGGTGACCGCGTCGGCCTCGGCGAAGCGCAGGAGTTGCCCGGCGCCGATGACGTAGGCGCCGCCGGCGCCGTCGCCGGCGGCGGCGGTGAAGGACTCAGGGATGGCGGCGATCGTCGCCGTGTCCCAGACGCCCAGGCAACTGACCTGGGAGACGCCCGGCACGCCCACGGAGGGGGTCGCCGCGTCGCTGTAGGCGACGGTGAGGTCGCCGGCGCGGTTCGCCGAGACGGCGTCGACGCGCGGCTGGCTCATTCCGAGGCCCGGGCGGGCGACGGGGGAGCCCGTCGCCTCGGCGCCCGTGGACAGGAGGTGGCGCACGACGATCCCCGTGCCGGACGGACCCGCGAGGTAGCCGCCGCCGATGCCGTCCTCGGCGAGCTTGACCGCGCCGCTCATGGTGACGCTCGCCGGCGTCAGCCAGAGCCGGGAGCCGGCGAGCGAGAAGCGCTGGACGCGCACCCTGGTCGCCTCCCGCCAGGCGATCGTCGCGCTGGACGAGGCGACGACGGCGATGGGCTCGGGTGTCGCCGCCGGCGGCGGGCCGAGCAGGGGACTGTAGGGCGTGATCGGGGTGGCCCAGTCGGCGCTGACGTCGGCGTTGTAGCGCTGGACGGCGAGCCCGTTGCGGCCGGGAGAGCCGAGCAGGACCACGGCGTGCGAGGCAGAGTCGACGGCCAGGGCCTTCGACCGTGCCCTTGGCGACGGCGACGCCCGGGTCGGGCGCGGCGACAGCGCCGGTGGCGGACACGTGGTTCAGCAGCGTGTCGCCGACTCCGGTGACGAGTGACGGGGGCGTCAGGGTGCACCAGACGTAGGCGCCGCCGGCGCCGTCGGCGGCGACGCCGGCTGGGGACCGCTGCCGCGCCGGCGCCACGCAGCACGACGGCCTGGGCGTCCGAGCAGATCGTGACGGGACCGTACTCGGTGGCGCCGGTGCTCAGGTCGACGCGCTTGGCGGAGACGACACCGGCGACCTTCCAGACGACGGTGATGCGGGACGCGCCGTCGCCGGCCACGTACCAGCCCTCCAGGCCGGCGACGCGCGGGCACGATGGTCCGCTGGCTCAAAGCCGCTCCGCCCTCGCGCGGATACTGCGCAGCCTCGATCGAGTCCGTGCCGACGCCCGTGACCTTCCAGGCGACGATGGGACCGCGCGTGCCCGTGGCCAGGCTGGACCGCGTGTCCACGGTCTGCGTCCAGAGCGGAGCGAAGGCGAGCGCCGGCGAAGCGGCGCAGGCCAGCGCGACGAGGCAGAACAGTGCGATGACGAGCGATGCGCCGGACCATGATGAACCCCCTCCGAGCTGCCCCCATGACCCTCTGATGGTACCAGAAGTCGTCGCAGGGGTCACCGTGGGGTGACCCCTGCGCGTGCTTGCGCACGCACGCACGCGTGGCATACACTTCCCGGACCATGCGTCGCCGTGCGACAAGCGAGTCCAGCCGGGAGGCCCACATTGGGGTACGCGCCCGCGACCTCTCCCTCTTCGGCTGCCTGCTCCTCCTCCCCCCGCGGGGGGATGCGTAGACACCTGCGGCCTGCACGGCCATTCCCTGGATCACATCCGGATCCACTGCTCCATCTGACGACGACGCGTGCCTTGGGAGGTGTGAGGTGACTCGTGAGCAGTACCAGGTACATCAGGATCTTCGACACGACACTGCGCGACGGCGAGCAGGCGCCGGGCGCTACCTTGAACAGGGCCGAGAAGCTCGAGATCGCGCACCAGCTGGCCAAGCTGCGCGTGGACATCATCGAGGCCGGGTTCCCGATCGCCTCTCCCGACGACTTCGAGGCGGTCAAGGCGATCGCGACCGAGGTCAAGGGCCCGCGCGTCGCCGGTCTGGCGCGGGCCATCGAGGAGGACATCCGGGTCTGCTGGGACGCCGTCAAGGTCGCCGAGGTGCCGCGCATCCACACGTTCATCAGCACCAGCCCGGTGCACATGAAGTACCAGATCAAGAAGACGCCGGACGAGGTGCTCGCAGACACGCGCGCCATGGTCTCGCTCGCGCGCGACCTGGTCGCCACGCATCCGGAGGCCGACCTCGAGTTCAGCGCCATGGACGCGAGCCGCTCCGACCCCGAGTTCCTGGCGCAGGTGCTCGACCTCGCCGTCCAGTGCGGCGCGACCACCATCAACGTGCCCGACACGGTCGGCTACGCGCTGCCGCTCGAGTTCGGCGACTTCATCCGCGAGCTGTACCGGCTGGCGCCCTCGCTGCACGATGTGCACGTGAGCGTGCACTGCCACAACGACCTCGGGCTGGCCACGGCCAACTCGCTGGCCGCGGTGCGGGCCGGCGCCACGCAGGTCGAGTGCGCCGTCAACGGCATCGGCGAGCGCGCCGGCAACGCCTCGCTCGAGGAGGTCGTCATGGCGATCCGCACCCGCGGCGAGTACTTCGGCAGCGAGACGGGCGTGGACACCAGGGAGATCGCGCGCACCAGCCGCCTGGTGAGCTCGCTGACCGGCTACGTGGTCCAGCGCAACAAGGCCATCGTCGGCCGCAACGCGTTCGCGCACGAGAGCGGCATCCACCAGGCCGGCGTGCTCAGCGAGGCGTCCACCTTCGAGATCATGACGCCCGCCGACGTCGGCCTCGCCGACAACGACATCGTGCTCGGCAAGCACAGCGGGCGCCACGCGCTGCGCGCCAAGCTGGCCGACCTCGGCTACACGCTGTCGGACGCCGAGCTCGGCGACGCGTTCAAGAGGTTCAAAGAGGTCGCGGACAAGAAGAAGGCGGTCACCGTGCTCGACCTCGAGGCGCTGGTGAGCGAGGAGATCCGTGAGCGCGAGGACCAGTTCACGCTGCACGAGCTTCGTCAACCAGTCGGGCTCGGCGATCATCCCGACGAGCCAGGTCGAGGTGCTGGCGCGCGGAGAGGTCAAGAAGGGCCGCAGCTTCAGCAACGGCTCGGTGGAGAGCGTGTTCGCGGCGATCGACGACGCCGTGGGCATCAGCGGCAGCCTGGCCGACTACCAGGTGCGCGCCATCTCGTCCGGCAAGGATTCGCTCGCGGAAGTGCGCGTAGCGGTAGAGGTCAACGGCCGATCGTTCAACGGGCAGGCCGTCAGTTTCGACGTCATGGAAGCCTCGGCGAAGGCCTATGTGAGGGCCGTCAACAACGCCGCGGCCGCAGGGGAGGTTTGATGGGTTCCACGATCACCGAGAAGATCCTCGCCCGCGCCGCAGGGCGCGACGAGGTGCAGGCCGGCGACATCATCGAGGCGAAGATCGACCTCGCGCTGGCCAACGACATCACGGCGCCGCTGGCGATCGCCGAGTTCGAGAAGGCCGGGTTCACCAAGGTCTGGGACCCGGCCCGCATCGCCCTCGTGCCCGACCACTTCACGCCCAACAAGGACATCAAGGCGGCGGGCCAGAGCAAGAAGATGCGCGAGTTCGCCCGCAAGCACGAGATCGTCAACTACTTCGAGATCGGGCGCGTGGGCATCGAGCACGTGCTGCTGCCCGACACCGGCATGGTCGGCGCCGGGCGACGTCGTCATCGGCGCCGACAGCCACACCTGCACCTACGGCGCCGTGGCCGCGTTCAGCACCGGCGTCGGCAGCACCGACTTCGCCGCCGCCATGGCCTGGGGCCACGTGTGGCTGCGCGTGCCCGAGACCTTCAAGTTCGTCTACTCGGGCACGCCGGGCCCCTGGGTCACCGGCAAGGACCTGATCCTGCACACCATCGGCCTGATCGGCGTCGACGGCGCCCTGTACCAGGCCATGGAGTTCGCCGGCGAGGCCATCGAGGCCCTGACCATGGACGAGCGCTTCACCATGTGCAACATGGCCATCGAGGCCGGCGGCAAGAGCGGCATCGTCGGCTTCGACGAGAAGACGACGCAGTACCTGCAGAGCCGGCCCGAGGGCAGCCGCGCGCGGACCGTCGGCAAGGTCTTCGCCAGCGACCGCGACGCCGAGTACGCGCGCGTCCTCGAGATCGACGCCTCCGCCGTGCAGCCCACGGTGAGCAAGCCGCACCTGCCCAGCAACACGGCCGCGGCGGCCGACTGCGGCGACATCACCATCGACCAGGTCGTCATCGGCAGCTGCACCAACGGCCGCCTCGCCGACCTGCGCCAGGCGGCCGGCATCCTGCGCGGCAAGAAGGTCCACCCGGACGTGCGCTGCATCATCCTCCCGGGCACGCAGGACGTCTGCCTCGAGGCGATCGCCGACGGCACCATGCAGACGCTCATCGAGGCCGGCTGCGCCTTCAGCACGCCCACCTGCGGCGCCTGCCTCGGCGGCCACATGGGCGTCCTCGCCGAGGGCGAGCGCGCCGTGGCCACCACCAACCGCAACTTCGTCGGCCGCATGGGCCACCCCGGCGCCGAGGTCTACCTGGCCAGCCCGTACGTGGCCGCCGCCTCCGCGCTGGCCGGCCACATCGCCACGCCCGAAGAAGTCGGCGCCGTGAAGGGAGGCTCGCGATGATCTTCGAGGGCACCGTCCACAAGTACGGCCGGGACGTCGACACCGACGTCATCATCCCGGCCCGCTACCTCAACACCAACGACCCGCAGGAGCTCGCGAGCCACGCGATGGAGGACATCGACGCCGACTTCGTGGAGCCGCGTGCAGCCGGGCGACATCATCGTCGCCGAGGAGAACTTCGGCTGCGGCAGCTCCCGCGAGCACGCGCCGGTGGCCATCAAGGTCGCCGGCGTCAGCGTCGTCGTCGCCGCGTCGTTCGCGCGCATCTTCTACCGCAACGCCATCAACACCGGCCTGCCGATCGTGGTCTGCCCGGCGGCGGCGGCCGACGCCAAGATGGGCGACCGCCTCAAGGTCGACCTCGCCGCCGGCACCGTCGAGAACCTCACGCAGGGCAAGACCTACGACGCCGAGGCGTTCCCGCCGTTCATGCAGGAGCTCATCGACCGCGGCGGCCTGCTCGAGTACGTCAAGTCCAGGATCGGCGACGGGAGCGGCTCGTGAATGGCCACCGTAGGCAGGCCATCGAGCGGGGCACCGGAGGCGCACCGCTCTCGACTCCCGCGAACCTCAAGAGCTACCGCGTCATGACCCTGCCCGGCGACGGCGTCGGGCCCGAGATCGTCGACGCCGCCAAGCGCGTGCTCGACGCCGCCGGCGAGAAGTCCGGCTACCGGCTGGCCTACGAGGCCGGCGTCATGGGCGGCTGCGCCATCGACCAGTTCGGCGCGCCCCTGGAGCCCGGGCTCATCGAGCGCTGCAAGGCCACCGACGCCGTGCTGCTCGGCGCCGTCGGCGGTCCCAAGTGGGACACCACCGACCCGCACAAGCCGCGCCCCGAGCAGGGCCTGCTCGACATGCGCAAGGGCCTCGAGCTCTTCGCCAACCTGCGCCCGGTCAAGAGCTTCAAGGCGCTGGCCGGCAACAGCACGCTCAAGCCCGAGGTGATCGACGGCGTCGACATGCTCGTCGTGCGCGAGCTCACCGGCGGCGTGTACTTCGGCAAGCGCGAGCGCACCGCCGACACCGCCTACGACACGATGATCTACACCGAGGCCGAGGTCGACCGGCTCATGGAGTACGCCTTCAAGGTCGCCGGCGGCCGCCGCAAGCTCGTGCACTCCGTCGACAAGGCCAACGTGCTCGAGAGCTCGCGCCTGTGGCGCGCGGTCGCCATCCGCGTGGCGCGAGCGCCACCCGGACGTCGAGATGCGCCACATGCTCGTGGACAACTGCGCCATGCAGTTCATCCGCGAGCCCAAGCAGTTCGACGTCGTCGCCACCGAGAACCTGTTCGGCGACGTGCTGAGCGACGAGGCGGCCATGCTCACCGGCAGCATCGGCATGCTGCCGAGCGCGAGCGTCGGCGCCGGGGGCGTGAGCCTCTACGAGCCCATCCACGGCTCGGCGCCGGACATCGCCGGCAAGGGGCTGGCGAACCCGTGCGCGACCATCCTGAGCGCCGCGATGATGCTCGACCTGAGCTTCGGGCGAGCGGGACGCGGCGCGCGCCGTAGAGAGGGCCGTCGAGACGGCCCTCGAACAGGGCGCGCGCACCGCCGACATCGCCGCGCCCGGCGAGAAGACCCTGAGCACGACCGAGATGACCGACGCGATCCTGGCCGCCCTCGCGGCCGGGTGACCTGCACCGAGGAGGAAGACGATGGCCCCGATCCCCGAGATGGACACGATCTGGATGGACGGCGCGCTGGTCCCCTGGGCCGACGCCAAGATCCACGTGCTCACGCACGCGCTGCACTACGGCTCCGGGGTCTTCGAGGGCATCCGCGCCTACAAGACCGAGCAGGGGCGTCGCCGTGCTCCGTCTCACCGAGCACCTCAAGCGGATCGAGCGCTCCGCGAAGCTCTACTACATGCCGGTGCCGTACACGCGTCGAGCGAGCTCTACGACGCCACCTTCGAGGTGCTCGAGTCCAACAAGCTCGACGCCTGCTACATCCGCCCGCTGGTCTTCCGCGGCTACGGCGAGATGGGCCTGAACCCGATGAACGCGCCGGTGCAGGTGGTCATCGCCGCCTGGCCGTGGGGCACCTACCTCGGCGACGAGGGCGTCAAGCACGGCGTGCGCGCCAAGACGTCAGCAGCATCCAGTCGCTCGACCACACGGCGCTGGCCCGCGCCGCCAAGGCCACGGGCCAGTACCTCAACAGCATCCTCGCCAAGATCGAGGTGCTCAACGCCGGCTACGACGAGGCCGTGATGCTCACGGAGCACGGCCACGTCGCCGAGGGCTCCGGCGAGAACATCTTCGTGCGTGCGCAACGGCGTGCTCATGACGCCGCCGCCGAGCGACGGCGTGCTCGAGGGCATCACCCGCGACATCGTCATGAACCTGGCGAAGAGCGAGGGCATCGAGCTGCAGGAGCGCACGCTCTCGCGCAGCGACCTCGTCATCGCCGACGAGCTCTTCTACACGGGCACCGCCGCCGAGATCGTGCCGATCCGCGAGGTCGACGACCACCTCATCGGCGAGCCCGGCCCGGTGACGCGACGCATGCAGGAGCGCTTCGCGGCGATCACCGCGGGCAAGGACGAGGAGTTCGGCGACTACATGGAGTACGCGAGGAAGTAGCGATCCGGCGTCCGAGGAGGACCCGATGCGAGCAGCACGTGCAGCTCTACGACACCACGCTGCGCGACGGCATGCAGCAAGAAGGCATGTCGGTCTCGGTCGACGAGAAGGTGCGCATCGCGCTCAAGCTCGACGAGCTCGGCATCGGCTTCATCGAGGGCGGGTTCCCGGCCTCGAACCCCAAGGAGATCGAGTTCTTCCGGCGGATGCGCGACGAGCGGCTCGTGAACGCGGAGCTCGTCGCCTTCGGCATGACCCGGCGCAAGGGCGTCGCCGCCGAGGCCGACGAGAACCTGCGCGTGCTGGCCGAGATCTTCACGCCCACGGTCGCCATCGTCGGCAAGACGTGGGGCCTGCACCTGAGCAAGGTCATCCGCGTGAGCCGCGACGAGAACCTGCGCATGATCGACGAGTCGGTGCGGTTCCTGACGGCGCAGGGCAAGCGCGTGGTGTACGACGCCGAGCACTTCTTCGACGCCTGGCGCGACGACCGCGAGTACGCGCTGCGCTGCGCGACCGCGGCCGCCGAGGCGGGCGCCGCGGTCGTCTGCCTCTGCGACACCAACGGGGCGTCGCTGCCGCCGTTCGTCGCGGACGTCGTCCGCGAGGTCACGGCGGCGCTCCCCGACGCGATCGTCGGCATCCACGCGCACAACGACAGCGACTGCGCCGTCGCCAGCAGCCTCGGTGGCCGTGGCCGCCGGCGCGCGCCAGGTGCAGGGCACCATCAACGGCTACGGCGAGCGCTGCGGCAACGCCAACCTCGTCAGCATCATCCCGGCGCTCAAGCTCAAGATGGGCTTCGACGTCGTGAGCGACGAGCAGCTCGAGCGCCTCACCGAGACCTCGCACTTCGTCGCCGACGTCGTCAACGCGGCCATCTGGGCGCACGCGCCCTACGTCGGCCGCTCCGCCTTCGCCCACAAGGGCGGCATGCACGTGGCCGCCGTCGAGCAGCGCGCCCGCAGACGTTCGAGCACGTCGACCCCGAGAAGGTCGGCAACGAGCAGCGCGTCGTGATCTCCGAGCTCTCCGGCAAGGGCGCCGTGGTGCGCAAGGCGCAGGAGCTCGGCCTCCAGCTCGAGGGCGACGACGCGCGCGTCGCCGACCGTGCTCAGGCGGCTCAAGGCGCGCGAGCACGAGGGCTACCACTACGAGGCGGCCGACGCCTCGTTCGACCTGCTGCTGCGCGAGGAGCTGGCGCCGCACGAGCCGCTGTTCCGCCTCGAGAGCTTCCGCGTCATCGTCGAGAAGCGCGAGGACGGCCGGGCCGTGGTCGAGGCGACGATCAAGATCCACGTCGGCGGCGAGCGCATCATCAGCACCGCCGAGGGCAACGGCCCGGTCAACGCGCTCGACACGGCGCTGCGCCAGGCGATCGTGAGCAAGTACCCGCACCTCGCCGACATCGAGCTGGTGAACTACAAGGTGCGCATCCTCGACGAGACCAAGGGCACCGGCGCCGTCACGCGCGTGCTCCTCGACGCCAGCGACGGCGAGGAGAGCTGGGGCAGCATCGGCGTGAGCGAGAACATCGTCGAGGCCAGCTGGGAAGCGCTGGTCGACTCGATCGAGTTCGGGATGCTGCGCGGCCGGGCTACAACGGCCGCAAACGACTCCGAGGGAGACAAGCGATGAGCGATGCGGACAAGGTGCTTGAAGTCATGGCCGAAGCGGGCGAGCCGCTCAACGCCGGTGCGGTCGCCGAGCGCTCCGGGATGGATCGCAAGGCCGTGGACAAGGCGATGGCCGAGCTGAAGAGGGACGGCCGCATCGAGTCGCCCAAGCGCTGCTACTGGGCGCCCACGGCCTGAGCGCCGGCGCCGGACCACCTGCTTCTCTTGTGGGGAAAGTGAGCGGTGGAGCCTGAGAGAGCGCCCGCGCCCGCATGCGCGTGATGGTGAAGCGGCTGCTGCGCAAGTACGGGTACCCGCCGGACAAGACGGAACACGCGACGGTTTTGCTGCGCGCGCAGGCCGGGGTCGTCTGCGTGGAGTGGGCCGCCTGACTCCGCCGCGCTGATGGGTACCCCCAGGGGGTTCCAGGCCGGGGCAGCCGAACGTCTCCGGCGGGGCGGCCCTCCGTGCTAGAATCCGGCCACCGATGACCTCCGCATTCGTCCATCTCCACGTGCACAGCGAGTACTCGCTGCTCGACGGCGCGTGCCGGGTCAAAGAGCTGGTCAAGCGGGCCAAGGAACTGGGCATGCCGGCGGTGGCGCTCACCGACCACGGCACGCTCGGCGGCGCCGTCAAGTTCTACCGCGCCGCCGAGGAAGAGGGCATCAAGCCCATCATCGGCCTCGAGCTCTACGTCGCCACCGACCGGCGCAGCCGCGCCGGCGTCAAGGAGCGCAACGCCCACCTCACGCTGCTCGCCCGCGACGAGTCCGGCTACAAGAACCTCGTCAAGCTCTCCACCACCGCCTACCTCGAGGGCTACTACTACAAGCCGCGCGCCGACTGGGAGCTGCTGAGCGAGCACCACGAGGGCCTCATCGCGCTTACGGGATGCATGAGCGGCAAGGCGGCCATGCTGCTGCGCGACGGCGACGACACGGCCGCGCTCGCCGAGGTCACCCGCCTGGCGGAGCTGCTCGGCCCGGAGAACGTCTTCGTCGAGCTGCAGGACGCCGGCCTGCCCGAGCAGCGCGAGCTGCTGCCCAAGCTCGCGCAGCTCGCCGAGAAGGCCGGCCTCAGGACCGTGGCCACCAACGACGTCCACTACCTGCGCCACGAGGACGCCTACGCGCACGACGCGCTGCTCTGCATCCAGACGCAGAGCTGCCTCTCCGACGAGAACCGCATGAAGTACGGCAGCGACGAGTTCTACCTCAAGTCGGCGGAGGAGATGGAGGAGCGCTTCAGCGACTACCCCGGCGCGACGCGCCTCGACCGTCGAGATCGCCGAGCGCTGCAACGTGAGCCTGGACTTCGGCGACTACAAGCTGCCGACGTATCCGGTGCCCGACGGCTTCACCGAGGACAGCTACCTGCGCGACCTCTGCGAGCAGGGCATCGCGCGGCGCTACGGCGCCGAGCCGGGGCAGGAGGTCATCGAGCGCCTCGAGTTCGAGCTCGGCGTCATCGGCGAGATGGGGTTCGACGCCTACTTCCTCATCGTCTGGGACTACGTGAAGTTCGCCAAGGACAACGGCATCGCCGTGGGACCCGGCCGAGGGTCGGCCGCCGGGTCCATCGTGAGCTACGCGCTGGGCATCACCGACATCGACCCGCTCAAGTACGACCTGCTGTTCGAGCGCTTCCTCAACCCGGGGCGCAAGAGCATGCCCGACATCGACATGGACTTCAGCGTGGAGCACCGCGGCGAAGTCATCGACTACGTGGCGCGCAAGTACGGCCGCGACAGGGTGGCGCAGATCATCACCTTCGGCACCATGGCCGCGCGCGCGGCCGTGCGCGACGCCGCGCGCGTCATGGGCAAGCCCTACGCCGTCGGCGACAAGATCGCCAAGATGATCCCCGAGCAGGCGCCGCCGGCGAGCTTCGACGACGCGATGAGGCCGGGCGGCGAGCTCAAGCAGGCCTACGACGCCGACGAGGAGGTCAAGGAGGTCGTCGACCTCGCCATGAGCCTCGAGGGCCTCATCCGCAACGACTCCATCCACGCGGCCGCCGTGGTGATCAGCGACAAGCCGCTCACCGAGTACCTGCCGCTGCAGCAGAAGGGCGAGGCCGAGCTCGTCACGCAGTTCGACATGAACGACGTCTCCAAGCTCGGCCTGCTCAAGATGGACTTCCTCGGCCTGCGCAACCTCGACGTCATCGAGGCCGCGCTCAAGATCATCGAGAAGACGCGCGGCGTCTGCATCGAGATCGACCAGCTGCCGCTCGACGACCAGAAGACGTACACGATGCTCGCCCGCGGCGACTCCACCGGCGTGTTCCAGTTCGAGAGCCCCGGCATGAAGGAGGCGCTGCGCGACATCGGCCCCACGGAGTTCGAGGACCTCATCGCCATCGTCGCCCTCTACCGGCCGGGGCCGATGCAGTACATCCCGACCTATGCGCGCAACAAGAAGGACCCGGCCTCGGTCGTCTACGACCACGAGGCTCTGCGCCCCATCCTGGAGCCGACCCACGGCGTGACCATCTACCAGGAGCAGTACATGGCCATCGCCCGCCGGGTCGGCGGGTTCAGCCCCGCCCAGGCGGACGACCTGCGCAAGGCCATCAGCAAGAAGAACCACCAGCTGATGGCCACCCTCAAGGAGCCGCTCATGGAGGGGCTCGCCGCCAAGGGCGTGCCGCCGGCCGTGGCCAACAAGTTGTGGGCCAACTTCGAGGCCACCGGCGACTACTCGTTCAACAAGAGCCACGCCGCCTGCTACGCGATGATCAGCTACCGCACCGCCTGGCTGAAGGCCAACTATCCCGTGGAGTACATGGCGGCCCTCGTCTCCAGCGTCATGAACACCAAGGACAAGGTGCCGTTCTACGTCAACCAGTGCCACGAGATGGGCATCGAGGTGCTGCCGCCGGACGTCAACACCAGCGACGTCGAGTTCACGGTGGTCGAGGGCAAGATCCGCTTCGGCATGAACGCCGTGAAGGGCGTCGGCGTCGGCGCCATCGAGGCGATCATCATGGCGCGCGAGGAGGGCGAGCCGTTCGCGTCGGTCTTCGACTTCTGCGCCCGCGTCGACTCGCAGATGGCCAACAAGCGCGTGCTCGAGGCGCTCATCCGCGCCGGCGCCTTCGACAGCACCGGCGACCCGCGCCGCGGCATGCTCGAGGTGCTCCCCCTGGCGATGTCCGACGGGGAGCGCAAGCGCAAGGACGCGGCGAACGGCCAGGGCGACCTGTTCGGCGGCATGGCGCAAGACGCGGAAGGCGGCCACCCGCGGCCCACGGTGCCGCGGACCGAGTGGGACCAGACGACGCTGCTGCGCTTCGAGAAGGAGGCCCTCGGCCTGTACGTCTCCGCGCACCCGCTGCAGGGGCTGCGCGAGCAGCTTCACGACGAGATCGAGGTCCCGGTCACCCGGCTCGACGGCGCCAGTGACGGGGCGATCACCTGGACCGGCGGCATCGTCGCCAACGCCCAGAAGAAGGTCAGCAAGAACGGCGGCGTGTGGCTCGCGTTCCGCCTCGAGGACATCGACGGCGGCATCGAGTGCCGCGCCTGGCCCAAGGTCTACGAGCAGTTCCGGGAGCTCCTCGTCGAGGACGCCATCATCAAGGTCAAAGGGCGCATCGAGCGCCGCGCCGAGGGCGACATCACACTCGGCGCCATCGAGGTCGTGCCGTTCAACGGCGTGAGTGAGTACCACCCGCTCACGGTGGTCATCGACTCCTCGTGCGTGGCGCCCGTCGGTCATGGACGACCTGCGCCGCGTGCTCACCGACTTCCCCGGCACGGTGCCGGTGGTGCTGCAGATGGTGAACGGCGACCAGCGCGCCAGGCTGCGCGTCGGCGACAAGCTGCGGGTGGACCCCGTCGCCGGTCTGTACGCGGAGCTCAAGGCGCTGCTCGGGGAGAGCTGTATCGGGGTCGGCTGAGGCCGGCCGGAGCGGGGAGGAGGACGCACGATGATCCCAGAGGGCATGCGCGACGTTCTTCCGCCCGAGTCGGGCCGGCTGCGGGCGGTCGAGGACTCCCTGCGCGCCCGTTTCGCCGCCTACGGCTACGGCGAGGTCCGCACTCCGTGGCTCGAGTTCGCGGAGACGCTCGAGTCGGCCGACGACGACACGCTCGCCGCCGGCTACCGCCTGCACGACGAGCAGGGCCACGAGCTCATGGTGCGCACCGACATGACCGTGCCCGTGGCCCGCATGGCGGCCGACCGCTGCGACGACGACCCCTTGCCGCTGCGCTTCAGCTACGTGGCCCCGTGCATCCGCCCGTGGGCGCCGCAGCGGGGCCAGGACGGCGAGTTCCAGCAGGCCGGGGTGGAGCTGCTGGGGCTGGACTCGGCCGAGGCCGACGCCGAGTGCGTCGCGCTTCTCTGCGACGCGCTCGCGGGGCTCGGCCTGCGCGACTTCACGGTCACGCTGGGGTCCGCCGCCTACCAGCGCGCGCTCATCGACTCGCTCGGGCTGCCGCGCGAGGACCGCCAGAAGTTCAAGGAGGCGCTCGGCGACCGCGACTACCCGCTGGTCGAGAGCATCGCCGGCAACGCCGACGTGGAGTACGACGTCCTCAGGGCCCTGTGGCGCGTCCTCGAGCTCAGCGGCGGCGAGGAGATCCTCGGCCAGGCTCGCAAGCTCGCGCGCAACGACGTCATGGAGACGGCGGTCGCCCGGCTCGGCCGCGTGCGCGACCTGGTGGCGGAGACCGGGTACGGCGATCGCCTGGCCTTCGACTTCGGACTCATGCAGGACCTGGGCTACTACTCCGGGCTCATCGTCGAGGCGTACGCGCCGGGCGTCGGCCTGCCGGTCGCGACCGGCGGGCGCTACGACGGACTCCTGGCCCGGTTCGACTGGGACATCCCCGGCGTGGGCTTCGCCGTCGCCGTCGACCGTGCCGCCGACGCCCTCGACGAGGCCGGCGTGGAGCTCGCCGGCATGCCGGCGGCAGTACCCTTCGTCGGCGGCCTCGAGGCGCCGGCGCGGGCGGCGGAGCTTCGCCGCGCCGGACTCGCCGTCCGGGCGCTCCCCGAGGACGCCGGGCCGGTCGAGCCGCCGCTCGTGCTGCGCCGCGGCAACGGCTACGCGCTGCGCCTCGCCGACGGACGCGAGATCGCCGGCGGCGCGGACGAGATCGCCGGGGCGCTGGGGGCCGGGTGAGGCTCGGCGTCGCCTGTGAGGCCGGCGCGCCGCCGGCCGAGGTCCTCGACCTGCTGGAGGCGGCCGGTCTGCCGGCCGCCTCGCTGCGCGGGCAGACGGCGCCGGCGCTGCTGCGGCACGCCGCCGGCGCGTGGTTCCTGGGCTCGGCGACGGACGTCCTGCGCGCCTGCGACCGCGACGCCCTTGACGCGGGCGTCGTGGGCAGCGACGGATTGCTCGAGGGCCGCCACGGGGTGGCGGACCTGCTCGACCTGCGCTGCTGCCGCGACGACCTGGTGTTCGCGGTCGCCGGGGCGCCGAGGTCGGACCGCCGGCTGAGGATCGCGACGCGGCACCCCGAGACCGCGCGGCGCCACTTCGCCGCCGCCGGCGCGCAGCCGGAGATCGTGCTGGTCGACGAGCCGGCGCTGGCGCCCGATCTCGGCCTCGCCGACGCGGTGGTCGAGCTGCGCTCGCGCCTCGTCGCCGGTCGCCGGGGGATGGAGGAACTGCAGGAGCGGGAGGTGGTCGCGGCCTGCAGCGCGCGCCTCGTGGCGGCGCGCGCCGCCCGCGTCCTGCTCCGTGATGAGATCAACGCGCTCGTGGACGGTCTGCGGGCCGTGCTGGAGGGAAGATGAGGCAGCTGACCTGGAACGACGACCTGGCCGCGACGGTGGCGAGCCTGCGGGCGCTGGCTCCGCCGCCCGCCGAGGTGCGGCAGGCCGTCGCGGCCATCGTGGACGACGTGCGCGCCCACGGCGACGCGGCCGTGCGCGCCCAGACGGCACGGCTCGACCGCGTGGAGCTCACCGAGGACTACGCCGTGCCGGCGGAGGAGATGGCGGCGCGGCTCGCGGCGCTCTCGCCCGAGCTGCGCGCCGCGCTCGAGACCGCGGCGGCCAACATCCGCGCCTACCACGAGCGCGAAGCGGTCGCGCCCTGGCGAGAGACGCTGGCCCAGGGCCAGGTCGTCGGCCAGGAGGTCGTACCGCTGGCGCGCCGCCGGCCTCTACGCTCCCGGCGGCCTCGCCGACTACCCGTCGTCGCTGCTCATGACGGCGATCCCGGCCCAGGTGGCCGGCGTCGAGCGCATCGTCGTCTGCTCGCCGCCGCGCCCGGGCGGCGGCGCGGCCGCCGGCGTCGCCGCCGCCTGCTCCCTCCTCGGCATCGAGCGCCTCTACCCGATCGGCGGCGCCCAGGCGGTGGCCGCCATGGCGCTGGGCACCGCCTGCGTCCCGCGCTGCGACGTCATCGCCGGCCCCGGCAACGCCTACGTCACCGAGGCCAAGCGCCTGCTCGTCGGCGAGGTCGGCATCGACAGCCTGGCGGGCCCGAGCGAGGTCCTCATCATCGCCGATTCGTCGGGGCGGCCGGAGTGGCTGGCCGCCGATCTCCTGGCGCAGGCCGAGCACGGGATGGGCGCGATGGCCTGCCTCGCCGACGTGGGCGGAGCGCTCGCCGGCCCGGTGGCCGCGGCCGTCGAGCGCCTCTCCGCCGAGCTGGGCATCGCCACCGACAACGTGGTCATCGTCGAGTGCCCGGACCGCGACGCCGCGCTGGCGCTGAGCAACGCGTTCGCGCCCGAGCACCTGGAGCTGCACTGCGCGGGCGCGCGCGAGCTGGTCGCCGGCGTGCGCAACGCCGGCGCCGTGTTCGTCGGTCCCCACGCCGCCACGGCGTTCGCCGACTACGCCGCCGGCACCAACCACGTGCTGCCCACCGGCGGCTCCGCCCGCTTCGGTCAAGGGCTCTCGGTCGATGCTTTCCGCAAGCGCATGGCTGTGGTAGAACTCGACGGCCCCGCCGCCGCCGCGCTCGCGCCTCCGGTGGCGACCATCGCCGACGAGGAGGGCCTGCGCGCCCACGCGCTCTCCGCCCGCCTCCGGGCCAAGTGAGGAGCTGACATGAATAGCCGCCGTAGGCAAGCTATCGAGCGGGGCGCCGAAGGAGCACCGCTCCAAGGCCGTCGCGCGGAGGTCACCCGCACCACCAACGAGACCGACATCTCCCTGACGCTGGACCTCGACGGCCACGGCCTTGCCGACGTCGTCACCGGCATCGGGTTCCTCGACCACATGCTCGTGCTCCTCGCGCATCACGGCGGGCTCGACCTCACCGTGCGGGCCAGCGGCGACCTCGACGTGGACGGGCATCACACCGTCGAGGACATCGGGCTGGCGCTCGGCCAGGCGCTGCGCGAGGCGCTCGGCGAGAAGCGCGGGATCCGCCGCTACGGGTCGTTCCTGCTGCCCATGGACGAGGCCCTGGCCATGGTCGCGCTGGATCTCTCCGGGCGGCCCTATTTCGCCCACGACCTCCAGCTCGCCGGCGTGCGCATCGGCGAGTTCGACGCCGACCTCACGCCGCACTTCTTCCGCTCGCTGGCCACGCAGAGCGGCATGACCCTGCACGTCCGCCTGCTGGCCGGCAGCGACGCCCACCACATCGTGGAGGCCGTCTTCAAGGCGTTCGGCCGCGCGCTCGCGCAGGCCTGCGAGCGGCACGGGCGCGGCGACGAGGTCCCGTCCACCAAGGGCACCCTCTGAACGCCGTGACCGCGCCGCCGCGTGTCGCCGTCGTCGACTACGGGATGGGCAACCTCGCCAGCGTCGCCAAGGCGCTGGCGCGCAGCGGCGCCGACGTGCGCGTCACCGCAGAGCGTCGCCGAGGTGCGCGACGCCGGCGCGGTGGTGCTTCCCGGCGTCGGCGCCTTCCGCGACGCGGCCGCGCGGCTCGAGCAGACCGGCCTGGGGGCTGCGGTGCTCGAGCGCATCGCGGCCGGCACGCCGTTCCTCGGCGTCTGCCTCGGGCTGCAGCTGCTCTTCGAGAGCAGCGGTGAGGGCGGCCGCTGGCCGGGCCTGGGCGTGCTGGGCGGCACGGTGGAGCGCCTGCAGACCGGCCTCAAGGTGCCGCATATCGGCTGGAACGACCTGGAGTGGGGGCCGGCCGGCGCGGGCATGGCCCGCGGGCTGCCGGCCCCGGCCACCGTCTACTTCGTGCACTCGTACGCCGCCGTCCCGGCCGACCCGTCCGTCGTCGCCGCGACGACGGACTACGGCGGTCCGGTCGTCGCGGCAGTAGCGCGCGACAACGTCTGGGCAGTACAGTTCCACCCGGAGAAGAGTTCGAGCGTCGGGCTCGCCTTGCTGGCGGAGTTCGTCGCCAACATCCATCAGGAGGCCGGCACCTCATGATCGTGTTCCCCGCCGTAGACATCCAGGCCGGCAAGGCGGTACGCCTGCGGCGCGGTGACTTCGACGACGTCACCGTCTTCAGCGACGATCCGGTGGAGCTGGCGCGCTACTGGCAGGACCAGGGCGCCGAGGCGCTGCACGTGATCGATCTCGACGCGGCCCGCTCCGGTGAGCTCACCAACTTCCCCATCGTGGAGCGCATCGTGAACGCGCTGGACATCCCCGTCCAGTACGGCGGCGGCGTGCGCAGCCAGAAGGCCCTGGCCTTCATGGCCGGCGTCGGCGTGCACTGGGTCGTCATGGGCACCGCCGCGGTCACCGCGCTCGACCTGCTCGACGACGCCGTCAACTGGCTCGGCGACCGCCTCGTCGTCGGTCTCGACTGCACCGACGGCATGTGCGCCACGCACGGCTGGCAGCAGCGCTCGCAGATGAGCGCCATCCGCATGGTCAAGGTCCTCGCCGAGCACGGCGTGCAGCGCGTGGTGTACACCGACACGGCGCGCGACGGCATGCTGGGCGGTCCCAACCTGCCGGGGCTCAAGGACCTGGCCGAGGTGTCCCCGCTCGAGATCATCCTGTCCGGCGGCGTCGCGCTGCTCGACGACCTGCGCCGCCTGAAGAAGCTCGACGAGCCCAAGGTCGTGGGCGTCATCGTCGGCCGGGCGCTCTACGAGAAGTCGTTCACGCTGGCCGACGCGCTGGCCATCTTCGCCGGCTAGCGGCGGCGCCGTGCACCGCAAGCGCATCATCCCGTGCCTCGACGTGCGCGAGGGGCGCGTGGTCAAGGGCGTCAACTTCGTCGACATCCGCGACGCCGGCGACCCCGTCGAGCTGGCGGCGCGGTACGACGCCGAGGGCGCCGACGAGCTCATCTTCCTCGACATCACCGCCTCGCACGAACGCCGCGACATCATCATCGACCTCGCGGCGCGCTGCGCCGAGCAGGTGTTCATCCCGTTCACCATCGGCGGCGGGCTCTCGAGCGTCGACGACGTGCGCGCCGTCCTCGCAGCCGGCGCCGACAAGGTGACCATGAACACCGCGGCCGTCGACGACCCGGAGCTCGTGCGCCGCTGCAGCGAGCGGTTCGGCGCGCAGTGCATCGTGGTCGCCGTCGACGCGCGCAGGGTCCCGGGGAGCGGGGAAGAGGGCCGGCCGCTCCGCTGGGAGGTCTACGTCCACGGCGGGCGCACGCCCACGGGCATCGACGCCGTCGAGTGGGCGGCGCGGGCGGCCGAGCTGGGCGCCGGCGAGTTCATGCTCACCAGCATGGACCGCGACGGCACGCTCGACGGCTACGACCTGGAGCTCACGCGCGCGGTGGCGCGCGAGGTCGGGGTGCCGGTGATCGCCTCCGGCGGCGTCGGCACCCTGGAGCATCTCGCCGCCGGGCTCATCGAGGGCGAGGCAGACGCCGTGCTGGCGGCGAGCATCTTCCACTACGGCACCTACAGCATCCGTGAGGCCAAGGAGTACCTCGCGGCCCGCGGCGTGCCGGTGCGCCCCGTCGCCGGGCCTCCGCCCGGGGCCTCCGGCTCGCCGTGAGCGGCGCCCGTCGCATCGATCTGGCGGGGCCGGACGGCGGCGACGGGCCGCGGCTCGCGGGCCTGCTGGCCGCGGCCCGCCTGGTCTGCTTTCCCACGGACACCGTGTACGGCGTCGGCGGCCTGGTGACGCCGGCGGTGCGCGACGCGGTCATCGCCGCCAAGGGCCGCGCGGCCGGCAAGCCGCTCCAGGTCATCTACCCGTCGGTGCAGCTGCTGGTGGCCTCGCTCGCGCTCGGGCCCCGGCTGCTCGGCGCGGTGCGCCGGCTCCTGCCGGGGCCGTTCACCTTGCTGCTGCCGTACCCGCCGGGGCTGGCGTTTCCGCCGGCGGGCGAGGTGCCTCGCCGCACGCAGGGCGAGCGGGGCCCCGAAGAGACGAGCGTCCCCACGCTGGGCGTGCGCGTGCCCGCGTGGCCCGCGGCCGCGCGGGCTCTCGGCGAGCTGCCGTTCCCGCTGCTCGCCTCGAGCGCCAACCCCAGCGGCGGCGAGGCGCCCCGGTCCGTCGACGAGGTGGACGGCGGCCTGCTGGCCGCCTGCGACCTCATCCTCGACGCCGGGCCCGTGAGCGGCGAGGCGTCGACCGTCGTGGACCTGAGTCTGTACGCCTCGGACGGCGCCTGGCGCATCCTGCGCCGGGGGGCCATCGACGAGAACGGCGTCGCCCGGCTGCTCGAGGGCGACGGGGAGGAGTCACGCTCATGAGGACGCTGCCCTTCTACCAGGTGGACGTGTTCACCGACCGCCCGTTCGCCGGCAACCCGCTGGCGGTGTTCCCCGAGGCGGAGGGGCTGACGGCGGTGCAGATGCAGGCCATCGCCAGCGAGATGAACCTCTCCGAGACCACGTTCGTGCTGCCGCCCGAGGCCGGCGGCGACGCCCGGGTGCGCATCTTCACGCCGGCGCTCGAGCTGCCCTTCGCCGGCCACCCGAGCGTGGGCACCGCCTGCGAGCTCGTCCGGCTCCGTCTCGTCGACGTCTACGAGCCCGTCACCCGCGTCGTCCTCGAGCTCGGCGTCGGGCCGACCGCCGTCGAAGTCAGCGTCCGCGGCGGCGTGCCCGTCGCGGCGACCGTGCACCAGCGGCCGCCGGTGTTCCACGCCCCGGCGCCGCGCGGCTCGGTCGCCGCCGTGCTCGGCCTCGACCAGGAGGACCTGCACCCGGAGTTCGATCCCGTCCCGGTGGACACGGGCCTCTGCTACACGATCATCCCGCTGGCGTCGCAACGTGCGCTCGCGCGGGTCTCGCTCGACCTCGAGCTGGCCGGCGACTTCGAGCGCAGGCACGCCGAGATCTACCCGTGTGCGTTCACCGGCCAGGACGAGCCGTGGGTGGAGGCCCGCGGCCTGTTCCCGTTCGCCGGCATCACCGAGGACCCCGCCACCGGCAGCGCTGCCGGGCCGCTCGCCGCCTACATGGCGCGCGAGGGCGTGCTGCCCGTCGAGGAAGAGCGCGTGGTGCTCCAGGGGGCGCAGATCGGCCGGCCGAGCTTCCTCACGGTGGCCGTCTCCGGCGCCTCCGACGCCATCACCGACGTGCGCGTCGGCGGATCCGTGCAGCCCGTCCTGCGCGGCGAGCTCTTCCTCCCGGACTAATCGACGAAGCGCTATTGAGCGGGCGCCGGCCCGAAGGGCCCCGCGGCGCCCGGACTACTGCACGGAAGAGCTAGTGAGCGGGCGCCGGCCCGAAGGGCCCCGCGGCGCCCGGACTACTGCACGGAAGAGCTAGTGAGCGGGCGCCGGCCCGAAGGGCCCCGCGGCGCCCGGACTGATACAATCGACCCCCTGTAGCCGAGGCCGCGAGTCCGGCCGCGGGCGCGCCCGGAGGGGGCCGCCCGCATCGCCTTTCGCGCGCCCGTTCGCCGTCCGAACCAGAAGGAGCACGTCATGAAGATCGCCGCCGGTGCCGACCACGGTGGGTTCGCTCTCAAACAGGCCGTCGTGCGCCGTCTGCGCTCCCTCGGGCACGAAGTCATCGACGTCGGCACCGACTCCGAAGAGGTCTCGGTGGACTACCCCGTGTACGGCCACAAGGTCGCCGAGCTGGTCGCGTCGGGAGAGCGCCGAGCGCGGCGTGCTGGTCTGCGGCACCGGCATCGGCATCTGCATGTCGGCCAACCGCCACAAGGGCGTGCGCGCCGCGGATTGCTTCACGCCCTACCACGCGGAGATCACCCGCCGCCACAACGACTGCAACGTGCTGTGCCTCGGGGGCCGCCTCCTGAGCGAGGACGAGGCGTGGGCCATCACCGAGGTCTGGCTCGAGACCCCGTTCGAGGGCGGCCGGCACGAGCAACGCGTCGCGCTCCTCGACGACGAGGAGTCTGCTTGAGCCCCGTCGGGCGCGAGTGGCGGCGCGAGCCCCTCTATCACCTCGACCCCGAGCTCAACGAGCTCCTGCGCAGCGAGCTCATCCGCCAGCAGGAGACGCTGGAGCTCATCGCCAGCGAGAACTTCGCCAGCCGCGCCGTCCTCGAGGCCACCGGCTCGGTGCTCACCAACAAGTACGCGGAGGGGCTGCCGGGCGCGCGCTACTACGGCGGCTGCGACGTGGTCGACCAGGTCGAGCAGCTCGCCATCGACCGCTGCAAGGAGGTCTTCGGCGCCGAGCACGCCAACGTGCAGCCGCACTCCGGCTCGTCGGCCAACCTCGCGGTGCTCTTCGCGCTGCTCGAGCCCGGCGACACGATGCTGGCCATGGAGCTCGCCCACGGCGGCCACCTCACGCACGGGCTCGGCATCAACTACTCGGGGCGCACGTACAACGTGGTCCCGTACCACGTGCGCCCCGACACCGAGATCATCGACTACGACGAGGTGCGCGCGCTCGCGCTCGAGCACAAGCCCAAGCTCATCATCTGCGGCTACAGCGCCTACCCGCGCATCGTCGACTTCGCCGCCTTCCGCGAGATCGCCGACGAGTGCGGCGCGCATGCTCATGGCCGACATCGCCCACATCGCCGGGCTCATCGCCGCCGGCGTGCACCCCAACCCGGTGCCGTACTGCGACGTCGTCACCAGCACGACGCACAAGACGCTCACCGGCCCGCGCGCCGGCATCATCATGTGCCGCAAGGAGTACGCGGAGGCCATCGACCGGGCGGTGTTCCCGGGCATGCAGGGCGGCCCCCTCATGCACGTCATCGCCGCCAAGGCGGTGTGCCTGCGCATCGCCCAGAGCGACGAGTTCCACAAGCTGCAGCGGCAGATCGTCAAGAACTGCGCCGTGCTCGCCGAGACGCTGGCCGAGGGCGGCCTGCGCCTCGTGTCCGGCGGCACCGACGTGCACCTGGCGCTCGTCGATCTGCGCCCTGCCGGGCTCACCGGCCTCGAGTGCCAGGAGCTGCTCGAGCGCGTCAACATCACGGCCAACCGCAACGTCGTGCCGTTCGAGGACGCCTCGTTCAACGTGGCGAGCGGCCTGCGCGTCGGCTCGCCGGCGGTCAGCACCCGAGGCTTCATGGAGCCCGAGATGCGCCAGACCGGCGAGCTCATGCTGCGCGCCATCGCCAACCGCGACAACGACGCCGCGCTGGCCGAGATCCGCTACGAGGTCATCGAGTTGCTCGACCGCTTCCCGCTCTACGAGTTCCTGTGAGTACCCGACGAAGCAGAGGTAAATACCGAGGGGGGCGCCGAAGGCGCACCGCTCCGCGCGCAGCGACGACGCGCTGCCGCCGGCCGAGCTGGGACGAGTACTTCCTCCAGCTCGCCCGCCAGGCCGCGACGCGCTCCACCTGCCTGCGCCGTCAGGTCGGCGCCGTCCTCGTGCGCGACAAGCGCATCCTGGCGACGGGCTACAACGGCGCGCCGCGCGGCGTCGCCCACTGCCTCGACATCGGCTGCCTGCGCGAGCAGCTCGGCATCCCCTCGGGCGAGCGCCACGAGCTCTGCCGCGCCATCCACGCCGAGCAGAACGCCGTGATCCAGGCGGCCATCCACGGCGTCGCCATCGAGGGCGCCACGCTGTACTGCACGCATCATCCGTGCATCCTGTGCGCCAAGATCCTCATCAACTGCGGGGTGCGCGAGATCCACTACCTCGAGGGCTATCCGGACGAGCTGTCGCAGGAGATGCTCGCCGAGGCCGGGATCGTGCTGCTGAAGGAGGAACTGCCATCGGCGGGGCGCTGAGTCTCTCCAGTCCGTTGCGCAACGCGATCCTGGGCTTCCTCATGGCGGCGCTCATCGTGTACGTGCTGACGCCGCTGATGGGCCGTCTGGCCCACCGCACCGGCGCCGTCGACACGCCCACCGACGACCGCCGCATGCACGAGCTGGCCACGCCGCTCCTCGGCGGCCTGGCCATGTACCTCGGCTGGATGATCCCCGTGATGCTGCTGGTCGTGGTGGACCGGCCCGTGTGGGGCATCATCGGCGGCGCCACCATCGTCGTCGCCGTCGGCCTCTTCGACGACCTCTACGAGCTCGAGCCCATCGTCAAGTTCATCGGCCAGCTGCTCGCCATCGGCGTGGCCATCTACTTCGACACGCGCATGACGCGCATCGGCGTGCCGGGGACCGACATCATGTGGCACCTGCCGCTGGCCGCGTCCGATCCTGCTCACCGGCTTCTGGATGGCGATGATCATCAACATGGTGAACTTCATCGACGGCCTCGACGGCCTGGCGGCCGGCGTCTGCGGCATCTCCGCGCTCACGTTCGCGATCATCTCGCTGGCGACCAACTTCCCGGCGATGGGCGTGCTCGCCGCCGTTCTCGCCGGCGCCACCTTCGCGTTCCTGCGCTTCAACTTCCACCCGGCGTCCATCTTCATGGGCGACGCCGGGTCGATGCTCCTGGGGTTCGTGCTCGCCTGCATCAGCGTGCAGAGCGTGATGAAGGGGACGGCCGCCGTCGCCCTGGTCCTGCCGCTGCTGGTGCTCGGCGTGCCGTTCGTCGACCTGTTCCTCATCGTGTGGCGGCGCTGGCGCCGCGGCGTGCCGTTCTACTCGCCCGGCCAGGACCACGTGCACCACGACCTCGTGCTGGTGCACGGCTTCTCGCAGCGCAAGAGCGTGCTGCTGCTCTACTCGTGGTGCATCTGCCTCAGCGGGCTCGCCATCTCGATGCAGCAGCGCTTCTGGCCGGCGATCGTCGCCTTCGCCGTCGCCGCGGTGGTCTCCACGGCCTACATGGCGCGGCTGCTGAGCCGCTACCGGTCGCGCCGCCGCGGGCTGCCCGATCCGCTGGCCCCCGGCGTGGGGAACAATCCCGGTGAGGGCGGCGGCGCGGACGGCGGGTATGTCTGATCCGGGCTGGCCGCGGTGTCGCGAGATGCGCACGATACCCTCAAAATGGTATGCGCATCCCATTTGCAGCCCCCCGACACGGCAGGTATAGTGTGACGCCACAGCACCCCGAGGACGGGAACAAGAAGGATCAGCCGCGCTCGGCGGCCTCCGCGGAATCCGTAGCGTTCTTGCTGCTCGCCGGCGTGGCCGTCGGGCTCGGGTTCGGAGCCGGCATCGACTGGGTCTTCAGCACGTTTCCCCTGTTCGTGGTGATCGGCGTGTTCGTCGGCTTCGCGCTGGCGCTCTACGCCGTCTATCTGGAGACGAAGTGACGGGTTCAGGAGGAAGAGGCGTATCCGCAGGCCGTTCGTAGCACCGCTCCTTCTCGTCGCCGCCATCCTGGCCTGCGCCACCGTGGCGGCGTTCGTCGGCCAGCCCGTCTGGGCGGCTGCCGCCGGCGCGGGCCTCGCGCTCGTCTACTGGGCGATCGAGCTCCTCACCTGGAGGCGCGCCCGTGACCGGCACGACCTCGCCCTCGGCGTCGCGCTGAGCGGCATGGGGGTGCGGCTCGTCGTCGTCCTGGCCGGCCTCGTCGTCATCGGCGTGCTCGACCGGCCGGCGTTCCCCACGGCGGCGCTCTCGTTCCTCGCCGCCTTCACGCTCTACATCCTTGTCCGCCCCATCACGTACCCCACGGCGTCCACGCCGGCGGGGCAAGCGAGGCTGCAGTGAGGCACCCCTGGCGCTGGATCATCGGCCTGCTGGTCATCGGGTTCCTCATCGGCCTCGCGATCATCCCCGGCGGCGAGAAGCTGGAGTTCGAGGTCGCCGGCGAGTTCCAGCGCGAGGTGCTCATCAAGCTGCCGACCATCGGCCCGTTCGACATGTCCATCACCAAGACGGTCGCCTACCTGTTCATCGGCGTCGCCGTCATCGTCGTCTTCACGATCGTCGTCGCGCGCTCGCTCAAGGTGAAGCCGGGCCGCTTCCAGTACGCCATGGAGGCCATGTACGAGCTCGCCCGGGACGGCATCGTCGGCTCGGTGATGAAGAGCGGCAAGGCGACATGGTTCCCGTACATCGGCGCCGTCTTCTTCTTCGTCCTCGCCGGCAACCTCATCGGCCTGCTCCCGCTGCCGTTCGGCGAGGACCACCAGCCGGCGTTCTACGCGGCCACGGCCAACCTCAACGTGACGCTCATGCTGGCGCTGTTCACCTTCGTGTTCACGCACTACGCCGGCGTCCGCAAGAACGGCGCCTCCGCTACTTCAAGGCGTGGTCGCCGGCGGGGGCGCCGCCCGTCCTGAAGCAGATGATCTGGTTCATCCACGTGATCAGCGAGATCTTCCGCCTCATCTCGCTCTCCGTCCGTCTCTTCGCCAACATGGTGGCCGGGCACGCCATCCTCGCCGTGTTCTTCGCCATGGCGCTCATCTTCCAGAGCTACCTCGTCGGCCTCGCCCTGCAGGGGGCGTCGGTGCTCATCTACATGTTCGAGATCTTCGTGGCCTTCATCCAGGCCTTCATCTTCGCCATTCTTTCCGCCGTGTACATCGGCGGCGCTCTCGACCAGGACCACTGACCACCCCGACGACAACCTTTGTAGGAGGACGAATACATGGACGCTGAAGCCGCCAAGGAACTCGGCAAGTTGCTCGGCGCCGGCCTGTCGATGGGCCTCGGCGCCATCGGCCCGGGCGTCGGCCTTGGCATCATGATCGGCAAGGCGCTCGAGTCGATCGCCCGCCAGCCCGAGGTCGCCGGCGACGTACGCACCAACATGTTCATCGGCATCGGCGTCACCGAGGCCGTCGCGCTGTACGCCTTCGTCGTCGCCCTGATCCTCATCTTCGTCGCCTGATCCGCCGGACTGACGTTCGCGAGGCAGGCAGGAGAGGAACAGCATGCTGAACATCGACCCGGGCCTGATGATCTGGACGCTGATCACGTTCGGCATCGCCGTGTTCATCCTCTGGAAGTACGCCTTCGGGCCGCTGCAGAAGATCATCGACCAGCGGCGCGACGGCATCCAGGAGAGCATGGACGTGGCCGAGGAGACGCGCGCCGAGGCGCTGCGCCTGCTCGAGGAGTACAAGGCCACGCTCGCCAAGGTGCGCGGCGAGTCGGAGGAGATCCTGGAGCGCTCGCGCACGACCGCCGAGCACGCCAAGGCCGAGATCATGGCCGAGGCCAAGGCGCAGTCTGAGCGCGTGCTCGTCAAGGCGCACGAGCAGATCGAGCGCGACACGCGCGCCGCGCTGCGCGACATCAAGGGCCAGATCGCGGAGCTCACGGCGCTGGCCACCGAGAAGGTCGCGGCCAGCAGCCTGAGCGCGGCCGACCAGCAGCGCCTCATCGACGAGGCGCTCGCCGAGCTCGACGTCGAGAAGCTCGGCGCGGAGGGCAAGGCGTGAGCGAAGAACAGGTAGCTCGGGTCTACGCCCAGGCCCTGTTCGACGCCGCCAAGGAGGCCGGCGCCGTCGAGCCGGTGCGCCGCGAGCTGGGCGAGTTCGTCGCCGCTCTCGCGGCGTCCGCTTCGCTGCGCGACGTGCTCGCCGACCCGCAGATCGAGACGAGCGCCAAGCGCCGCGTGCTCGCCGAGGTCACGCGCGGCGGGCAGCCGCTGCTCGCCAACGTCCTGCAGCTCATGCTCGAGCGCGGCCGGTTCGCCGCCGTGCCCGAGCTGCATCAGGCCTACGACGCCCTGGCCATCGTCGAGGAGGGCGTCGTCGAGGTCGAGGTCGTCTCGGCGGCGGAGCTGTCGCCGGAGACCGAGAAGAAGATCGCCGCCCGTGTCCAGGAGGCCACGGGGCGCCGGGTCGAGCTTGCCCGCCGCGTCGACCCCTCCATCCTCGGCGGCCTCGTCCTGCGCATCGGCGACATCATCGTCGACGGCAGCGTCAAAGCACGGATCCGCCAGCTGCGCCGCAGGCTGGCTACCGCAGAAGTGAGAGGTGACGTCTAGTGAAGCTGCGACCCGAAGAGATCGCCTCGGTCCTCAAGGCCCAGATCCAGGACTACCAGGCTGAGGTCGAGGTCGAAGAGGTCGGGACCGTCCTCGAGGTCGGCGACGGGATCGCTCGTATCTACGGCCTGCGCAACTGCCTGGCCATGGAGATGCTCGAGCTCCCTCACGACGTCATCGGTCTGGCCCTCAACCTCGAAGAAGACAACGTCGGCGCCGTGCTCCTCGGCGAGGACACCCTCATCAAGGAGGGCGACCTCGTCAAGCGCACCGGCCGCGTGCTCCAGGTCCCCGTCGGCGAGGCCATGATCGGCCGCGTCGTCGACCCGCTCGGCCGTCCGCTCGACGACAAGGGCCCCATCGAGACCGACCTGTTCCGCCCGGTCGAGTTCAAGGCTCCGGGCGTCGTCGAGCGCCAGGGCGTCAAGGAGCCGCTCCAGACCGGCATCAAGGCCATCGACTCCATGATCCCGATCGGCCGCGGCCAGCGCGAGCTCATCATCGGCGACCGCCAGACCGGCAAGACCTCGCTGATCGTCGACACGATCCTCAATCAGAAGGGCCTGGACGAGATCTGCGTGTACGTCGCCATCGGCCAGAAGGCCTCCACGGTGATGCAGGTCGTGCAGAAGCTCGAAGAGTACGGCGCGATGGAGTACACGATCGTCGTCGCCGCCACCGCCTCGGCGTCCGCGCCGCTCAAGTACCTCGCCCCCTACGCGGGGTGCGCCATGGGCGAGTTCTTCCTCTACAGCGGCCGGCACGCGGTGTGCTTCTACGACGACCTCTCCAAGCAGGCCGACGCCTACCGCCAGATGTCGCTGCTGCTGCGCCGCCCGCCGGGCCGCGAAGCGTTCCCCGGCGACGTCTTCTACCTGCACTCCCGCCTGCTCGAGCGCGCCGTCAAGCTCAACGACGAGCTCGGCGGAGGCTCCCTCACGGCGCTGCCCGTCATCGAGACGCAGGCCGGCGACGTGTCCGCCTACATCCCGACCAACGTCATCTCCATCACCGACGGCCAGATCTTCCTCACCAGCGAGCTCTTCTACTCCGGCATCCGCCCGGCCATCAACGTCGGCATCTCCGTGAGCCGCGTGGGCGGCAAGGCGCAGGTCAAGGCCATGCGCCAGGTCGCCGGCCGCCTCAAGCTCGACCTGGCCCAGTACCGCGAGCTGCAGGCGTTCGCGCAGTTCGGCTCCGACCTCGACGAGGTCACCAAGCGGACGCTGGCGCGCGGCGAGCGCATGGTCCAGCTGCTCAACCAGGGCCGCTTCGACCCCATGCCCGTCGAGGAGCAGGTCGCCGTCATCTTCGCCGGCAACCAGGGCTTCCTCGACGACCTCGACGTCCACCGCGTGCGCGCGTTCGGCGAGGGTCTGCGCGACTACCTGCGCAGCCAGGCCGCCGATGTGCTCGCCGACATCCGCGACAGGGGCGAGGTCACCGAAGAGACCGAGGCCAAGCTCCGCGACGCCGTCGCCGCCTACCACAACTCGTTCGCCGCCGACCAGAACGTGTCACCCGAGGTGGCGGAGATCGAGGCGGAGGTCGAGACGGCGGAGGCGGAGGCCTGACGTGGCGAGTCTGCGCGACATCCGCCGGCGCATCGCGTCGGTCCAGAACACGCGCAAGATCACCAAGGCCATGGAGATGGTCGCGGCGGCCAAGCTGCGCCGCAACCAGGCGCGCATCGAGGCGCTGCGCCCGTACGCCGGCGACATGATCGAGATGATGACCGACCTCGCCACCTACTCCGAGGACGCGCGGCAGTACGCGCTGCTCCAGGAGCGCGAGGTGAAGACGGTCGCCGTCGTCGCCATGACCGGCGACCGCGGCCTCGCCGGCGCCTTCAACGCCAACGTCGTGCGCAAGGCGATGGCGATCGAGCGCGACCTGCGCGAGGAAGGCGTGGAGACGCGCGTCCTGGCCGTCGGCCGCAAGGGCATCGGCACGCTCAAGTTCCGTGGCTGCCGGCTCGAGAAGAGCTGGCAGGGCCTCAGCGACCGGCCGCAGTACACCGACGCCAAGGCGATCGCCGGCGAGCTCATCGAGATGTACCTGAGCGAGCAGGTCGACCGCGTGCGGCTCGTCTACAACCACTTCACCTCGCCCATCGAGCAGACGCTCATGGACGACGTGATCCTGCCCGTGCCCAAGGAAGCCGTCACCGACGGCGACGAGCGAGCGTCCGCCGGTCTCGTACATCTACGAGCCCGCGCCGGAGGACATCCTCGAGGGCCTGCTGCCCGCCTACGTCGAGATCGCCGTGTACCGGGCGCTCCTCGAGTCGAGCGCCAGCGAGCAGGGCGCCCGCATGTCGGCGATGCGCAACGCCAGCGACAGCGCCGAGGAGATGATCGACGGCCTCACGCTGGCGCTCAACCGCGCCCGCCAGGCGGCGATCACGCAGGAGATCCTCGAAGTCGTCGCCGGCGCCGAGGCGCTGGGATGATCGGCGGGCGTTCCCCCTACCAGACACGTGAAGCGGAGTTGACGCGATGAACACAGGCACAGTCGTCCAGGTGATCGGGGCGGTCATCGACGTCCGGTTCCCGGACGAGATCCCGGCCATCTACAACGCCCTCAAGGTCCGCATCGGCGAGGGCGAGCACGAGGTGATCTGCGAGGTGCAGCAGCACCTCGGCGACGACAAGGTGCGCGCCGTCGCCATGGAAGCCACCGACGGCCTCGCGCAGAGGCGTCGAGGTGATCGACACGGGCCAGCCGATGACGGTGCCCGTGGGCGAGGCCACGCTTGGGCCGCCTCATCGACGTCAACGGCAACACGATCGACAAGGGCGAGCCGCTCACCGAGGCCGAGCACTGGCCGATCCACCGGCCGGCCCCGGCGTTCGAGGAGCTCGACCCGACCGACGAGCTGTTCGAGACCGGCATCAAGGTCGTCGACCTCCTCGCTCCCTACGTCAAGGGCGGCAAGATCGGCCTCTTCGGCGGCGCCGGCGTGGGCAAGACCGTCATCGTGCAGGAGCTCATCAACAACATCGCCACGCAGCACGGCGGGTTCTCCGTCTTCTGCGGCGTGGGCGAGCGCACCCGCGAGGGCAACGACCTCTGGATCGAGATGCAGGAGTCGGGCGTCCTCGCCAAGACCGCGCTCATCTTCGGCCAGATGAACGAGCCGCCGGGCGCGCGCCTGCGCGTCGGCCTCGCCGGCCTCACCGTGGCGGAGTACTTCCGCGAGGCCGGTGGTCAGGACGTGCTGCTCTTCATCGACAACATCTTCCGCTTCGTCCAGGCGGGCTCCGAGGTCTCGGCGCTCCTCGGCCGCATGCCGAGCGCCGTGGGCTACCAGCCCACGCTGGCCAACGAGATGGGCGAGCTGCAGGAGCGCATCACCTCCACCAAGCGCGGCTCGGTGACCTCGGTGCAGGCCATCTACGTGCCCGCCGACGACCTCACCGACCCGGCGCCGGCCGCGACCTTCACCCACCTCGACGCCACGACCACGCTCTCCCGCGCCATCTCGGAGAAGGGCATCTACCCGGCCGTCGACCCGCTCGACTCCAACTCGCGCATCCTCACGCGCGACGCGGTCGGCAACGAGCACTACGAAGTCGCCCTGCGCGTCCAGGAGATCCTCCAGCGCTACAAGGAGCTGCAGGACATCATCGCCATCCTCGGCATGGACGAGCTCTCGGACGAGGACAAGGTCATCGTGCAGCGCGCCCGCAAGGTCGAGCGCTTCCTCAGCCAGCCGTTCAACGTCGCCGAGGCGTTCACCGGCACGCCGGGCAAGTACGTCCCGCTCGCCGACACGGTCCGCGGCTTCAAGGACCTCGTCGAGGGCAAGTGCGACGAGCTTCCCGAGCAGGCCTTCTTCATGGTCGGCGGCATCGAGGAGGCGGCCGAGAAGGCCAAGCTGCTCTCCGGCGACGACGCGTGAGAGGCGCCAGGTGAGCGACGAGCGCACACTCCAGGTCGAGGTCGTCACGCCGGACGGGCAGGTGTACGCCGGGGACGTCGCCATGGTGGTGCTTCCCGGCGTGGACGGCGAGCTGGGCATCCTTCCGCGTCACCAGCCCCTGGTGACGCTGCTGGCCATCGGCGAGACGCGGGTCCGCACCGTCACCGACGAGTGGGACTACATCGCCACCGGCATCGGCTACGCGCAGGTCCTCTTCGACAAGGTGCTCGTGGTCGTCGACCACGGCGAGCTCGCCGGCGCCATCGACGTCGTGCGCGCGCAAGAGGCCCAGGATCGCGCCCGCGAACGCATGAAGGAGAGCGGCGACCTGGGCGCGCAGGCCGAGGTGGACTACTTCCGCGCCGAGCAGGCCCTGAAGCGCGCCGAGAACCGCCTGAACGTCTCCAGACGCGCCCACTAATCGACGAAGAGCTATTGAGCGGTCCCGCTGACCCGTCAGCCCCCAGCGGGGTCGGACTAATCGACGTAGAGCTATTGAGCGGTCCCGCCGGCTCGTCAGACCCTGAAAGGGCCGGCCTGATCGGCGCCCGGGTGACGCCCCCGCAGCCGCGGGCGGCTATACTACTGAGCGTCTGATGGACGGCTCGAGCGAACACGACGCGCGCCTGGAGGTGCGCGGCGGCAGGCGGCTGGAGGGAGAGGTCGTCCTCTCGGGGGCCAAGAACTCCGCCCTCAAGCTGCTTGCCGCCAGCCTGCTCACCACCGACCCCTGCGTCATCCGCCGCGTACCGCGGATCACCGACGTGGCCACGATGGTGACGATGCTCCGCGCCCTGGGCGCGGACGCGAGCGGCGAGGGCGACGTGCTGCGCGTGCAGGCCGGAGCCGGCCTGACCGGCTGCGCCCCCTACGAGCTCGTGCGCACCATGCGCGCGAGCATCATCGTCATGGGCCCCCTGGTCGCGCGCCTCGGCGAGGCCACCATCGCCATGCCCGGCGGCTGCAACATCGGGCCGCGGAGGATCGACTTCCACATCCGCGGCCTCGAGAAGCTCGGCGCCCACATCGACATCGACCACGGCTTCATCCGCGTGCACAGCGACGGCCTCAAGGGCGCCGCGGTACCGCTGGACTACCCGAGCGTGGGCGCCACCGAGAACCTCGTCATGGCGGCGACCGCCGCCGAGGGCGAGACGGTGATCGAGAACGCCGCGCGGGAACCGGAGATCATGGACCTCTGCGCGTTCCTGTGCGGCATGGGCGCGGAGATCGAGGGCGCCGGTACCAGCACCATCCACGTGGCCGGCGGGCGGCCGCTGCACGGTGTGGACCACGCCGTGATCGCCGACCGCATCGAGGCGGGCACCTACCTGCTCATGGGCGCCGCCACCAGCGGCCGGGTCACCACCGTCGGCCTGGACCCGGCGCATCTCGAGCTCTTCCTCGCCAAGCTGCGGGCGATGGGCGCCTCGGTCGATGAGGGCGAGGAGCGCATCACGGTCAGCCGTGACGGCCCGCTCGCCCCGGTCGACATCTCCACACTGCCGCACCCGGGCTTCGCCACCGACCTGCAGGCGCAGACCATGGTGCTGCTCTCCCTCGCCGAAGGGACGTCGATCATCACGGAGAACGTCTTCGAGAACCGGTTCGTCGTCGTCGACGAGCTCAACCGTCTCGGCGCCGGCATCGAGACCAGCGGCCACCACGCCGTGATCGCCGGGCCGCGGACGCTGAGCGGGACGGTCGTCGAGGCGCCGGACCTGCGCGGTGGCGCGGCGCTCGTCACGGCCGGCCTCGTCGCCGACGGGCTGACGGAGGTGCGCAGCGTGCACCACATCGACCGCGGGTACGAAGACCTGACGGGCAAGCTGCGGGGACTCGGCGCGGACGTCCGCCGCGCCGGCGAGGAGCCACGAACCGAGCCTGAGAAGCACGCGTCTCTGTCATGCGAGGACGAGGCCGTGCGCAGCGCGTGAGCGCGCGCGGCGGAGGAGCATGAGCAGCTACCGGGTCTACAAGGTCGGAGAGGACGAGCACGTCCGCGTGGCGGAGGCCGCGGCGTCGTCGCGCGCCGGCGGTTCGCGCCGGCTCCGTCGCGCCGCCGCTCCCCCGGCCGCGCCGCGGCGCTGGTGGATCTGGGCGCTCGTCGCCGTGGCCGCCGTGGCCGCGGCGCTCCTGTACTGGTTCTACGGCCGCGAGGCGGTCGGCAACTCCAGGGCCGCTCTCGATATCGTCAACGCCACGGACAAGGTGCCGGGCTGGGCGGTGCTCGGGGCGCCGGTCGTCGTGGTCGCCGCCGTCGCTCTGGTCACCGCCTATCTGGCCTTCGGCCGCCACCTCGCCTTCAAGCTGCTCGGCGTGGCCGTCGTGGTGGTCGTGCTCGCCACGCCGGGTCTGGCCGTCGGTTACGCCAACGGCCTCGTGTCCGACGTCGGCAAGACCGGCAGCGCCGCGACCACGCAGCAGGAGCGCGACCAGATCACGAAGGCCGACCAGGAGGTCGACCGGCCGATCCCCAACAAGCCGATGAACATCCTGCTCATCGGCTCGGACAAGAGCGCGGTCCCGGGCGACCCCGGCCGCTCTGATACGCAGCTGCTCGTCCGGCTCGATCCCCGAGACCAAGAGCATCTCGATGCTCTCGATCCCGCGCGACCTCCAGGTCGACATCCCCGGGGTCGGCCTGAGCAAGATGAACGCGGCCTACTCCTACGGCGGGCCGGCGCTCGTCATCAAGACCTTCAAGCAGGTCACCGGCCTGCCGGTCAACGGCTGGATCGAGGTCAACTTCTCCGGGTTCTGGCACGTCGTCAACATCCTCGGCGGCGTCTACCTGCCCATCGACCACAAGTACTTCGTGCCGGCCAGCGCCGACTACAAGTCCATCAATCTGGAGCCGGGCTACCAGCTCGTGCGCGGCAAGCAGGCGCTCAACTACGTGCGCTTCCGGCACGACGAGCTCTGCGACTTCGGGCGCATGCAGCGCCAGCAGCTGTTCCTCAAGGAGGTGCAGCGCCAGTCGGGCCGCTGGAGCAGCGACTGGACCAAGGTGCTCAGGCTCATCAAGGCCATCACCGGCGAGACCAAGTCCAGCCTGAGCTCGCTGAAGAAGATCCAGCCGCTGGTGCGAGCTCGCGTTCCAGGTCGACACCTCCAAGGTGTACCAGGCTCACCTCGAGGGCGCGAACGCCGACGATCAACGGGGCGTCGTACGTCATCCGCGACCGAGGCTGAGGTCGCCGACGTGGTCGCACCAGTTCACCAATCCGACGCAGCCGCCGGTCAAGACCAAGGGCGACAGGATCGGCAAGAGGATGTTCAGCGTGAAGGTGTACAACGGCAGCGGCATCGACGGGCTGGCGACCAGCGCCGCGACGCAGTTGGCGGCGCAGGGCTACAAGGCGCGAGGCCGTCGCCGACGCCTACGAGTACCCCGACAAGGTCACTGCGGTGTACGCGCCGAAGAGCCTCGAGGCGCAGGCCAAGACCATCGCCGCCATGATGTGGCCCTCGGACGTCCGCATCGTGCCGCGTGCCCCGGGCAGCAGCGACGGCATCAGCGTGTTCGTCGCCTCGTCCTTCGACGGCACCATCGAGATCCCCGAGGAGGCCGTCCAGGAGCAGCAGACACTGGAGGAGAACCAGAAGGTCGACTGGGCCACCTGGCAGGCAGACGGACGCGGACACGCCGCTCAGGCTCGAGGCGCCGACGGCGTGGTCCCCCGGCTTCACCTACGACGCAGTTCCGCAACTACTCCATCGAGACGACCGAAGGCAAGCGTCTGGCCGCATCGGTCGCCGTCGTCCAGACGCCGCAGTACGGGTACTGGAGCATCCAGGCCATGCGCTGGCTCGATCCGCCGGCCATCGAGAACCCCAACACCACGCGGAAGATCGCAGGGCGCAAGTACATGCTCTTCTACCAGAGCGACCATCTGCACATGGTCGCCTGGAAGGAACGAGGGACGCTGTACTGGGTGCTGAACACCCTGGACAACCAGCTCTCGAACGACCTCATGATGGGCATCGCGAAGTCCTGCACGCCCGTGAAGTGAGCTGGCTGCGCGCAGCGCTGCGGCGGCTGGACCCGTGGGCCGCCCTCGTGCTCGGCGGCCTGCTCGCCATGGGGGTCGTCATCCTTCTGGCCACGCCCGGCCCCTGGCAGCGCGTCGTCGGCACCCAGCCCCCGGTCCGTCTCGAGGCGCCCGCTCCGGACGACGTGGCCGTCTTCGTGATGGGCGGCCGCAGCGGTTCGTGCTCGGGCGTCATCTGGCTGCACCTCGACTCCGAGCGGCACGCGCTCGCGGCCGTCGTCGTGGCGCCGCGCATCTCCGGATTCTCGCCAACCGACGGCTACGCACCGGTCGCGGCCATCGCCGGGAGCGCCGGTCCGAGCGCCGCCGCGGAGGCGCTCGGCGGTGCGCTCGGCGTCAGCATGGACGCGTGGATCGCGCTCGACCGCAAGGCGCTGGATCTGGCGGTCGAGCCCATGTTCCCCATGAGCGAGGTGCGCGCTGCGCGGTCGCGGTACCGGGAGGCGCGCGCCGCGTGGCGCGGCCGCGGCGGCGCCGAGCACGCCTGGGCGACGCAGTACGAGAGTCTGCGTGTCGCCCTCCCGCGGGTCGCGTTCGAAAGGCTCGGTGTGGTCGCCTTCTCGAACTACGTGCTGGGGTTCGGGTTCGTGCGCAGTGATCTGACCCTGCAGGGCGCCACGTCGCTGGCCGAGGCGATCAAGGAGGTCGACCCGCAACCTGGTCGAGGTCCGCGCCGCTCCGGTGGTCGTCGAGCGCTGTCGCGGCGGGGAGGTGTGGCACGTGGACGCGAGCCGCGTGGAGCCGCTGCACCAGTCCCTGCTGCTGGGGATGGTGGCCCCCGGAGACCGGGCGGCTGGTCACGGGACGCGTGCGTACCGCGCGCGTCCTCGTCATCGCGCCCCTGTCGCGTCTGAACGCCGCCCGCTACGCGACTGAGGTCGGGCGGCGCCTGGCCGTCTCGGCGGGCGCTCCCGTCGAAGTGACCTTCGTCTCCGGCGCGGACGACAGGCTGGCATTCCGCGCCGCGCGCGAGCTGGACAGGCGGCCGGCGCTCGCGGCGCTGGTCGCGCCGGCCCGTCCGGGCGACGCCGCGACCGCTGCCGTCACCAAGGTCTGCGCCATGCTGCGCCAGCGGCGTCAGGAAGCGGTGGTCTCGAGCCCGCTGGTCGCCGGACCGGGCGAGGCCTCCGGGACCTCCGCCGAGAAGGCCCTGGCGGCAGTCGCCGACAGCCGGCTGCCGGTCTCCTGGCTGCCGGCCGCGCAGGCGGGCGCGACCGGGGCCGGCGACGGGCGCCGAGCGCTCGTGGCGGCCGCGCGCGCCAACGTCCAGACGCTCGTGCGGGCGTGCTGGCCGGGGACGCTCGCGCCGGGGCTGAGTTCGACCCGCCTCGGCTTCGCTTTCGTCGACGCGCGCCACACGGGGGTCGGCGTCGTGAGCGGGTCGGACACGGCCGCCGCCGCGCTCCTTCAGCGGCTGCGCCTGTGGGGCTTCACGGCGACGCGCCAGGCGGCCGACGACGCGGGCTCGGCGCCGGCGCGGCCGGGCGCGGCCATCGCCTACCGGCCAGGGTCACGGGAGGCCGCCCTGGCCCTCGCCGGCGATCTGGGGCTGCCGCCAGGAAGTGTCTCCAGGGCTGGCGACATGCCGCGAAAGCTGGTCGTGCTCGACCGGCCGTTGAGCGCGAGAACGACGACGGCGCCCCACCCGCAGGGGTGGGGCGCCGTCGGCGCAAACCATGTCGCGGTCCCGTCAGGCCTGACTGCGACGCAGCAGCGCGCCGCCGCCGATGAGCGCGGCACCCGCGGCAAGGATCAGGAACACCTCACCACCGGTGAACGCGAGCTCACCGCCCTGTGCTCCCGGAGCCTGCAGACTCGCAAGGTAGTCCTCAAGGACGCCCTCGAGGTCCGAATACTGCTGGAAAACGGGGTTGTCCTGGATGTACGCCAGAGTGGCGCGGATCTCCGCGGCCGTCCAGTTGCCGTCGATCGTCCCGTCCTGAGCGTCCTTGATGATCGCATCGATGGTCGACTGCGGGACCGCAGCCTGCGCGACGACGGCGAACATCAGGACCAGCAGGAGAGCGAAAGCGATAGCGCCCAAGAACTTGTTACCCTCATGTCTTCACCCCCCCTCAACGACGTCTCTTCGGCACAGTGTATCTTCCCTTCACTTGTACCACTTGCCCGCGTAGATGACCATACCTGAAGAGCAGGAGCGTCCGTCGCAGGCGTCCACGCTCTCCGCAGGCGATGAACGTATAATGCCGTCGATGGATACCCCCGTAAACACCGCCCGCGTTGCGGGGGAGCCGTTCTACAGGGCGCGGAACACCGTTCCCGTACGCGCTCGCGATGGCCGCCGTCGCGGCGTTCTCGTTCCTCTCCGGCGGGTACGTCATCGGTCGCAGCACGCCCATCGCCGTGGCGCTGCTCTGCGCGGCCGCCGTGTGGGTCTGGTTCCTGCGTCGGAGCACGCGGCCCCCCGTCCTGTTCCTGGCCGCGCTGGGCGTGTTCGGCGCGTTCACGGTCTGGTCCGGGCTATCGGTGCTCTGGTCGTTCGGCCCGGACCTCACGTGGGTCTCGTTCAACCTCACGGCGTTCTACCTCGCGGTCGCCGCGGTGCTCGGGTTCACGACGGCCCGCGGCCTGCAGCTCTGGACCGTCGCCTACGGCTACCTGGCCGTGGCGACGGCGGTCGGGGTGTACGCCTTCCTCGGCAAGGGGCTGCCGGCGGTGGTGACGCACGCGCACACCTACTCCCGGCTGGACAGTCCGGTCGGCTACTGGAACGTGCTGGCGCTCATGATGGTGATGGGCCTCTGCGTGGCCCTCGCCGTCGCCGGGGACCGCGCGACCGGCGCCGCGCTGCGCACGCTGGCCGCCGCCGCCGCGGTCCCCATGTGCTTCACGTTCTTCTTCACCTTCTCCCGCGGCGGCTGGATCGCGCTCGCGGTCGCGCTCGTGCTGTACTTCGCGTTCACGACGACGCGCCTCGCGAGCTTCATCACGCTCGTGACGGTGGTCGCACCGGTGGCGCTCGTGCTCTGGCGGCTCCGCGGCCTCGAGACGCTGTTCGCCGAGACGACGGACGACGCCCTGCGCACGCTGCAGGGCGGCGTCCTCCTGCGCTGGGCGGTCGCTGGCGCTGCTGGTCGACGGCCGGCGTCCAGCTGGCCGTCGCGCTGCTGCACCGGGCCGTCCGCTGGCCGCGCTGGTCGACGATCGTCGCCGGGGCGGCCGTGCTCGTGGTCGTGCGGCGTGGTCGTCTTCGGCGGCTCCGGGCGCTACGTCCAGACGCACGGCGGCGTCTCGTGGGTCAAGGACACGGCTGCACGCGCTGGTCACCGACGCGGACAACAGGAACGCGGAGGCAACGCGGCGGGACGGCTGACCACGCTGAGCACCAACGGGCGGATCGAGCTCTGGCGCGAGGCCGCCCGCCAGTCCCGCTACGCGCGCGAGGCGGGCACCGGCGCCGGGACGTTCCCCTTCACGCACTACCGGTTCCGCGAGAGCGGCGGCGTGGTCAAGCACGCGCACAGCCAGTGGTTCAACGTGCTCAGCGAGCTCGGCGTCGTCGGCCTGGCGCTCTTCGCGGCGGCGGTCGTCCTCTTCGTGGCCGCGATGGTGGGCAACCCGTTCGCCCGCCGCCGCGATCCGCTGCACCCGCTCCTCGTGGCCCTGCAGGCGGGCGTGATGGCGTTCTTCGTCCACATGTCGTGGGACTGGGACTGGGACATGGCGGCGGTCGGGACGCTGGTCTTCGTCTTCATCGCCGTGTGCGTCTCCTACCGCTCCACGCGGGCGCGCGGAAGAGCGCAGGCGTGAGCGGCGCGCGGAACGCGGCGAGCCGGCGGCGGGCGGCCGCTGCGGACGGCCAGGTGCGCCGCCGGCGGCCGTGGCGGGACGGCGGCCGGGACGGCCGCGGCACGACGTCGATCCGGACGACGGAGCAGCAGCCGACGAGGCGGCCGCGGACGCGACCGCCGAAGGCGCCGATCGCGACGCCTCGAGCCGAGGAGGCGCCGGCGGAGGCGCGCGCGCCGCGTCGGCTGGCCGCTGCGCGTCGTGGCCAGCGCGGCGCTGGTCCTGCTGGCGGTGAGCTGGCTGCCGCCGTACCTCGCCCAGCGCTCCGAGAACGCGGCGCTGGCCGCCGCCAGTGACGGCCATGTGGCGACGGCGCTCGGCGACGCGCGGCGGGCGGCGGCGCTGGGACCCGCTCGCGGTGAGCCCGCTGCTCACCGAGGCCATCGCTGCTGCAGCAGCTCGGGCGCAACCGGGAGGCGCTCGAGCGGCTGCAGGCCGCGGCGAAGCTGCAGCCGCAGAACTACGAGGTGTGGTACGAGCTCGGCCTCCTGCTGCACGGCGCGTTCGGGCGCGACAAGGCGGCCAGGGCCGCCTTCACACGCGCCCTCGCCCTGAATCCCGACGACGCGGCGAGCCGCTACGAGCTCGAGCTGCTCGCCCGGTAGCCCCGCCCGCGTCGCCGGCGGCCGGGCGTCAAGTCGCCTGCGGGTGGTAGACTTCCCGGCGAAGAGGGGCGCTGTTCTCACCTGCAACGGAGGTACTTTCCGCATGGATTCCGCACCGATCGGGGTCGTCGGCACCGGGTACGTCGGCCTCGTTTCGGCCGTGTGCTTCGCCCACCTCGGGCACGACGTCGTGTGCATGGACGTCGACGAGGCCAAGATCGCCAGGCTCGAGCGGGGTGACATCCCCATCTACGAGCCCGGGCTCGAGAAGCTCGTCGCCGACAACGCCGCCCGGCTCTCCTTCACGACGTCCTACGACGTCCTGCTCGAGCGCTGCAGCATCCTGTTCATCGCCGTCGACACGCCGCCGTCGCCGTCCGGCGACGCCGACCTCTCGCGCGTGCAGCACGCCGTGCGCGAGATCGCGGCGCGCGGCGGGGAGCGGCTGCTGGTCATGAAGAGCACCGTGCCGGTGGGCACCGGCGAGAAGGTCATGGCGGACCTCGACGCCATGGGCGTGAGCGGCATCACCTACGCGTCCAACCCGGAGTTCCTGCGCGAGGGCGCCGCCATCCAGGACTTCCTCGAGCCTGACCGCATCGTCATCGGCTGCTTCCGCGACGAGGACGGCGCGGCGGTCGAGGCCCTGTACCGCGGCATCGACACCGACGTCGTGCGCACGAGCGTCCCCACCGCCGAGATGGTCAAGTACGCCTCCAACGCCTTCCTCGCCACCAAGATCTCGTTCATCAACGAGATCGCCAACGTGTGCGAGCAGGTCGGCGCCGACGTGCGCACGGTCGCTCGCGGCATGGGTCTCGACCACCGCATCGGGCCGCACTTCCTCCAGGCCGGCATCGGCTACGGCGGCTCGTGCTTCCCCAAGGACGTGCAGGCGCTCAAGCAGCTGGCGGGCAACACCGGCTACCACTTCCAGCTGCTCAACGCCGTCATCGAGGTCAACGCGCTCCAGAAGCGCCGCGTGGTCGGCAAGCTCAAGGAGCGGCTCGGGAGCCTGCGCGGCGCCACCGTCGCGCTGCTCGGCCTCACCTTCAAGCCCAACACGGACGACCTGCGCGAGGCGGCCTCCATCGTCCTGGCCGGCCGCCTCATCCACGAGGGCGTGCGCGTCAAGGCCTACGACCCCATGCTCGACGCCGGCGAGCACCCGCTGTTCCCCGGCGTCGTCATCTGCGAGGAGCCGCTGGACGCGCTCTCCGGCGCCGACGCGGCCGTGCTGGTCACGGAGTGGCCCGAGTTCGGCCGCCTCGACCTGGCGGGCCGCCGCCGCCGCGATGGCGCGGCCGCTCCTCATCGACGGCCGCAACTTCGTCGACCCCGCCGCCGCCGCCGAGGCCGGGCTCGAGTACGAGGGCATCGGCCTGGGCGACGAGGTCCCCGCGCCGGTCGCCCCCTGAGCTCGGCATGAGCGCGGAGCGAGGCATCCCGCGGCAGGCCGTCATCCTCGTCGGCGGCGAGGGCACCCGGCTGCGTCCCGTCACCTCGCGCGTGCCCAAGCCGGTCGCGCCGGTCGTGGAGCGGCCGTTCGTCGCCTACATCCTCGACAACCTCGCCCGGCACGGCGTGGAGCGCGCCGTCTTCTCCACCGGCTTCCTCGCCGAGGCCATCGAGGCGGTCATCGGCGACGGCGCCGGCTACGGGCTCGAGGTCGCCTACGCCGTCGAGTCCGAGCCGCTCGGCACCGCCGGCGCCATCGCCAACTGCGACTCGCTGCTGGACGACGGCAGCTTCTACGTCTTCAACGGCGACGTCCTCAGCGACGTCGACCTGAGCGCGCTCGCCGCCACGCACGCGGCCAAGGGCGCCATGGGCACCATCTTCCTCACGCCGGTGGAAGACCCGCGGCGCTACGGCCTCGTGGAACTGCGCGAGGACGGCTCCGTCGCGAGCTTCCTCGAGAAGCCGGGCGAGTGGGAGGGCACGGCGCTCATCAACGCCGGCGTCTACGTGCTCGAGCCCGAGGTGCTGGAGATGATCCCGCGCGGCCGGCTGTTCTCGATCGAGCGCGGCGTGTTCCCCAAGCTCGCGGCGGCCGGCTCGCTGTACGGCTACGTGGACCACGGGTACTGGCGCGACATCGGCACGCCGGACAGCTACCTGCAGGCGCATTTCGACATCCTCGAGCGGCAGGTGGACACGTCCGTCGCCGACGAGCTCGGCGACCAGTACCTGTACATCGCGCCGACGGCCGAGGTCGCGCCGGGCGCGCGCATCGTGCCGCCCTGCTACGTCGCCGCCGGCGTCCGCGTGGGCGCCGGCGCGCGCGTCGGGCCGCTGACCGTGCTCGGCGCCGGCGCCGTGGTCGGCGAAGGAGCGACGGTGGTGGAGGCGGTCGTGCAGGCGGGCGTCGTCATCGGCGCCCACGCCCAGGTGGAGGGCAGCATCCTGGTGCAGGGCTCCAGCATCGGCGCCGGGACGCAGCTCAACGGCGCGGTCCTCGGAGAGGGCTGCGTGGTGGGCGCCGGCAACCGTCTCGCCGGCGGCATCTGCGTCTACCCCGACACCGAGTTGCCCGACAACTCCATCCAGTTCTACGAACAGCTGCGCGGCAGGGAGGGCACATGACGATCCCCGACGGCATCTTCAAGGCCTACGACATCCGCGGGCTGTACCCGCAGGAGCTCGACGAGGCCGCCGCCGAGCGCATCGGCTGCGCCCTCGCGCAGCAGCTGGGCGCGTCCCGGCTCGGCGCGGGCATGGACCCGCGCCCCTCGTCCCTCGGGCTGCTCGAGGCCTTCGCCGCGGGCGCCGCCGCCGGCGGGCGCGGCGACCGTCGACTTCGGCCTCGTGCCCACCGAGATGCTGTACTTCGGCGTCGCCTCGCGGGGGCTGGACGGCGGCGTCATGGTCACCGCCTCGCACAACCCGCCGCAGTACAACGGCATGAAGCTGGTGGAGGAGGGTGCGCTGCCGCTGAGCGGCGACGCCGGCATCCCCGAGCTCAAGGAGCGCAGCCAGGCGCTCGCCGAGCTGCCGGCGCACGGCGCCGGACCCGGCGGCGAGCGCGTCGACCTCTACCCGGACTACGTCGAGCACCTCCACGGGCTCGTCGACGTCGCCGCGTTCCGCCCGTACAAGGTCGTCATGGACGCGGCCAACGGCGTCGCCGGCAAGCTGGCGCCGCTGGTGTTCGCCGGCACAGCGCTCGACTGCGTCGAGATGTACTTCGAGGTCGACGGCACGTTCCCCAACCACTCGCCCAACCCGCTGCTGGAGGAGAACAGCCGCGAGATCCGCGAGCGCGTGGTGGCCGAGAAGGCCGACCTGGGCATCGCCTGGGACGGCGACGCCGACCGCTGCTTCTTCATCGACGAGGACGGCGAGTTCGTGCCCGGCGATTTCGTCACCGCGCTGCTCGCCGAGGCGCTGCTGCTCAAGAACCCCGGCGCCAAGATCCTCTACGACCTGCGCGCCAGCCGCGCCGTGCCGGACATGATCACGGCCAACGGGGGCGTGCCGCTGCTCAACCGCGTCGGGCACGCCTTCTTCAAGCAGCGCATGCGCCGCGAGGGCGGGCTGTTCGGCGGCGAAGTGTCCGGCCACTACTACTTCGCCGACAACTACAACGCCGACTCCGGCTTCATCCCGGCGCTGCTCATCCTCGAGCTGCTCTCGCAGAAGAAGGCGACCATGGCCGAGCTGCTGGAGCCGCTGCGCACCAAGTACTTCATCAGCGGCGAGATCAACTCCGTCGTCGACGACGTGCCTGCCGCGCTGGCGCGCGTCCAGCAGCGCTTCTCCGACGGCGACCAGGGCCACCTCGACGGCATCTCGGTGGACTACGACCACTGGCACTTCAACGTGCGCCCGTCCAACACCGAGCCGCTGCTGCGCCTCAACCTCGGCGCCGACTCGCAGGGACTCATGGAGGAGAAGCGCGACCTCGTGCTCTCCGTGATCCTCGAGGGCTGACGTGGGCGACGCAGCCGACCTCGGCCCGGCGCGGGTCGGAGGAGATCGACCGCGCCGGCATGCTCGCCGAGGTCGCCGGCCTGCCGCGGCAGCTGCGCGAGGGCTACGAGCGCGCGCGCGCCGGCCTCGCCGGCGCCTTCTTCGGGACGTTCCCGGCCATCCCGCCGGCCGAGCCCGACGGGCTCGTCGTCTGCGGGATGGGCGGCTCCGCCATCGGCGCCGACCTGGTGCTCGCCTGCCTGCCCGGCCTGCGCGTGCCGGCGACCGTGGTGCGCGGGTACTCGCTGCCGGAGTGGGCCGGCCCCGAGACGCTCGTCGTCGTGGTGAGCTACTCCGGAGAGACCGAGGAGGCGCTCGCCTGCGCGGCGCAGGCGCGAGCGCGCGGCTGCGCCCCCGTGTGCGTGACGTCGGGCGGCAGCCTCGGCGCCCTGGCCGACGCCGAGGGCCTGCCGCTCGTCCGCGTACCCGGGGGCGGCCAGCCGCGCGCTGCCGTCGGGCTCGCTGTCGATGCCGCTGCTCGCCACGCTCGAGGCCGCCGGGCTGTGCCCCGAGCACGCCGGCGACGTCGCCGCTGCCGCAGAGCAGCTGGAGGCGGACAACGCCGTCCTCGGACCGGACTCCGCCGAGGGCGACAATCCCGCCAAGGCCCTCGCCCGCCGGCTCGAGAAGCGACTGGCCGTGGTGTACGGCGCCGGGGCCACGGCTCCCGTCGCCCGGCGCTGGAAGGGGCAGATCAACGAGAACGCCAAGGCTCCGGCCTTCTTCAACGAGCTGCCGGAGCTGGACCACAACGAGCTGATGGGCTGGACGAGCCTGCCGCACGTCACCTCGTCCACCGTCGCGCTCTTCCTCCACGACGCGTCGCGGCGATGAGCGCCTGTCTCGGCGCGCGGAGCTCACGGCGCGCGAGTACGAGGCGCTCGGGCGTGTCCACCGAGCTGGTCGCCGCGCGCGGAGCCTCGCGGCTCGCGCGGCTCTTCTCGCTGGTGCAGCTGGGCGACTACGTCTCCTGCTACCTCGCCCTGCTCTACGGCGTCGACCCCACGCCGGTCGACGCCATCCAGGCGTTCAAGGCCAGCCTCGCCGGCGACGCCGGCTGACGCCGGTGACGGGCGACTCCGTCGCGCTCGTCGTCACCGCCGCCGACGCGGCGAGCCGCGCCGCCGGCGCCGCCCTGTTTCCCGGCGCCGCGGTGGAGAGCCTGACGCGGGAGCAGCTGCGCCCGTCCGCTCCGTTCGAGGGACCGCTGTTCGCGCTCCTCGGCGCGCAGCCTCGCGGGAGCGTCGTCGGGCTGGTCGTGCCGGTGCTGTGGGCGGGCGACGCGGGGGAGAGGCCCGCCGCCGGCGACCTCGTCCCCGTGTCAGACCACGTCGGGCTCGAGGGGCGCGGCCCGCTCACCGGCCGCTGGCCGGCCGGCGTGCCGCGCGACTTCCCCAGCATGACCGGCATATATCAACCGGCCGACGTTCGTTCGCGCCATGGGGCTCGGGTATACTCGTCCGGCGTCGTGGCGGCGGGCGTCGCCGACGTCCGCCGCCTCTCGCGCTTCGAGGCGCGGGCGGTCCGGGAGGGGGGCTGCGGCATCGTCTCCGACTCCCTGGTCCCCGCCGCCATCGTCGCCGCGTACTACGGCTTGAGACTGGCTGCCTGTGGGCTCCTGCAGGCGCCGCGATACGACAGAGAGTGAGGCTCGACTTGAGCAACGACTACGACATCAAAGACATCGGACTCGCCCCCGAGGGCGTGCTGCGCATCGAGTGGGCGGACATGCACATGCCCGTGCTGCGCGCCATCCGCGAGCGCTTCGAGAAGGAGAAGCCGCTCGAGGGCGTGCGCATCGGCGCCTGCCTGCACGTCACCACCGAGACGGCCGGCCTCATGCGCACCCTGGTCGCCGGCGGCGCCGACGTCGTGCTCTGCGCCAGCAACCCGCTGAGCACGCAGGACGACGTCGCCGCCGCGCTGGTCAACGACTACGGCGTGCGCGTCTACGCCATCAAGGGCGAGGACGACGCGACCTACTACTCGCACATCAACACGTGCGTCGACCACAGGCCGAACATCACCATGGACGACGGCGCCGACGTCATCGGCGTGCTGCACGGCGAGCGCCCCGACATGGCCGCCGACATCATCGGCGGCACCGAAGAGACCACCACCGGCGTCATCCGCCTCAAGGCCCTCGAGGCCGAGGGCCGCCTCATGTTCCCGATCGTGGCCGTCAACGAGGCCAACACCAAGCACATGTTCGACAACCGCTACGGCACCGGCCAGAGCACGCTCGACGGCGTCATCCGCGCCACCAACATCCTCATCGCCGGCAGCACCGTCTGCGTCGCCGGCTACGGCTGGTGCGGCCGCGGCCTCGCCATGCGCATGAAGGGCCACGGCGCGGACGTCATCGTGCTCGAGGTCGACCCGCTGCGCGCGCTCGAGGCCGTCATGGACGGCTTCCGCGTCATGCCGGTCGCCGAGGCCGCCAAGATCGCCAAGCTCTTCGTCACCGCCACCGGCGACATCCACGTGCTGCGCGGCGAGCACTTCGAGGCCATGCAGGACGGCACCATCATCGCCAACACCGGCCACTTCAACGTCGAGATCGACATCCCGGCGCTCGAGAAGCTCTCGGTGAAGCAGCGCACGGTGCGCGAGTTCGTCGAGGAGTACACCATGGCGGACGGCCGCCGCATCTACCTGCTGGCCGAAGGCCGGCTGGTCAACCTGGCGGCGGCCGAGGGCCACCCGGCGGCGGTCATGGACATGAGCTTCGCCAACCAGTCGCTCAGCGCCGAGTTCATGGTCAAGAACCACGCGAGCCTCGAGAAGAAGGTCTACGTCGTGCCCAAGGACATCGACGACGAGATCGCCCGGCTCAAGCTCGAGAGCATGAACGTCGACTGCGACACGCTCACCGAGGAGCAGGCCAAGTACCTCGCCTCCTGGGACCAGGGCACCTGAGCCGGAGGACCTGGTGAGCGGGGCCGCAGACCAGGGAGAGAGCGGAGCCGGAGTGGCCGCCGAGCGCAGCGGGCCCGGCGGTTCGCGCCTGCGCGTGCGCACCGTCGAGATCCTGCCCGGCGAGGTCGTCCTCATCGACCAGCTCGCGCTGCCGCAGCAGGAGCGCTACGTCACCTGCCGCACCTGGCGCGAGGTCGCGGACCGCATCAGCGACATGACGGTCCGCGGAGCGCCGGCCATCGGCGTCACGGCGGCCGGCGGCATCGCGCTGGCGGCCGCCGAGGCGGCCGCCGCGAGCGCCGGACGATCCGGCCGCGTTCCGGGCCGCGCTCGAGCAGGCCGCGAGCGGCCTGCTGGCCACGCGGCCCACCGCCGTCAACCTGCGCTGGGCGCTGGACGAGATGCGGCGCGCCTGGGACACGGCGCTCGCCGCCGGCGGCGCGGCCGCCGCGCCGGCGGCCGTGGCCGCGATGCTGCTGGAGAAGGCGCAGGCCATCCACGACGACGACATCGACCGGTGCCTGCGCATCGGCGAGCACGGCGCCGCTCTGTTCAAGGCCGGCGACCGCATCCTCACGCACTGCAACGCCGGCGCGCTGGCGACGGCCGGCTACGGCACGGCGCTCGGCGTGATCCGCGCGGCCGCGGCCGCGCTACCCGGACATCTCCGTGCTGGGTCGACGAGACGCGGCCCTGGCTCCAGGGCGCCCGGCTCACCGCCTGGGAGCTCCAGGTCGAGGGCATCCCGTACCGGCTGATCGCCGACAACATGGCCGGCTACTTCATGCGCCGCGGCGAGGTCGACGGCGTCGTCGTCGGCGCCGACCGCATCGCCGCCAACGGCGACACGGCCAACAAGATCGGCACCTACAGCGTCAGCGTGCTCGCCAAGGAGCACGGCATGCCCGTTCTACGTGGCCGCGCCGCTCTCCACCGTCGACCTCACCATCGAGAGCGGCGACGGCATCCCCATCGAGGAGCGCGACCCGTGCGAGGTCACCGTGCTTCCGCGGCGAGCAGGTCGCGCCCGAGGGCGCCGTCGCCCGCCACCCGGCGTTCGACGTCACGCCGGCCGCCAACATCGCCGCCATCATCACCGAGGCCGGCGTGCTGCGGCCGCCGTTCGGGCCGGCGCTGGCCGAAGCCTGCGGCGGCGGGGAGTGCCGGCCGTGAGCGCTCAGCCGCCCGTGAGGGCCTACCTCATGGCCGCCGGTCTCGGCACGCGCCTCTACCCGCTCACCGGGCTCACGTCCAAGCCCATGGTGCCGATCCTCAACCGGCCGGTCATGGAGCACCTGCTGCACCTGCTGCGGCGCCACGGCGTCACCGAGATCGCCGCCAACCTGCACTACCATCCGGAGAAGATCCGCTCCTACTTCGGCGACGGCGCCGAGTTCGGCGTCGAACTGCGGTACAACCTCGAGGAGCACCTGCTGGGCACAGCCGGCGGCGCCGACGCGTTCCGCGAGTTCCTCTGCGGCGGCACCTTCCTCGTCATGAGCGGCGACGGCCTCACCGACGTCGACCTCAGCGCGTTCCTGGCCGCCCACAGGGCGTCCGGCGGCGTCGCGACCATGGCCGTCAAGGAAGTCGACGACCCGTCGCTGTACGGCGTGGTGGTGCACGACGACGACATGCGCGTCGTCGGCTTCCAGGAGAAGCCGCCGCGCGAGGAGG
>CAVUGS010000004.1:0-39777 GCA_963741075.1 uncultured Thermoleophilia bacterium | reverse complement strand
TCGAACGCCCAGACGCGGGCGAAGACGGCGGGATCGACGGCGTAGGCGCTCATGACGCCGCCCTTCTTGACCTTGAGGTCGGCGTAGCCGGTGCCGGCCGCCGTGTCCACGCCCTGGACGGCGTCCAGCGAGCGCATGGTCTTCTGGGGCACGCCGAGGAAGGCGGTGCGGTCCTGGGCGACCAGCTCGGCGCGCGTGGACTTCTCGATCGCGCCGCTGAACGAGCCCTTCATCGCCTGGGCGAACACGGCGATGAACACGACCATGGCGAGGCCGATCATGAGCGCGGCGGCCGTGGCGGCCGTGCGGCTCGGGTTGCGGCCGGCGTTGTCGCGGGCCAGGCGGCCGCTGGTCGGCGCCAGCTTCTCCAGCGGCCAGCCGATGATCGCGGCCGCCGGCCGCACGATGTACTTGGCCAGCATGGCGATGGCGACGAAGAGCAGCAGCGCGCCGAGGCCCATGGAGAGCAGGCGGCCGCTGGTCCCGCCGTCGGCTGAAGATGCCGTAGGCGAGCGAGCCGCCGCCGAGGGCGGCGAAGGCCAGGGCGATCGCCGTGGTGAACCTGGCGAAGCGCGTCGGCGGCAGGGCCGCGCCCTCCTGCAGGGCGGCCACCGGCGGCACGCGCGTGGCGCGCAGGGCCGGGGCAAGGGCGGAGAGCAGGGTCACGCCGACGCCGACGAGCGCCGCGATGAGGATCGTCCGCGGTTCGAGGGCGATGCCGGCGGTGGGGATGTCGGCGCCGATGGCCTTGAAGAGCAGGTTGATGGCCTTGGCGACGCCGAGGCCGGCGACGATGCCGACGGCCGAGGCGAGCACGCCCAGCGTGAGCGCCTCGGCGACCACCGAGCGGAGCACCTGGCGGCGGCTGGCGCCGAGCGCGCGCAGCATCGCGAACTCGCGGCGCCGCTGGGCCACGGTGATGCTGAAGGCGTTGAAGATGATGAACGCGCCGACGAAGACGGAGACGCCGGCGAACGCCAGCAGCACCGGCGTGAGGAACGAGCCGATGGAGGCGGCCGTCTCGGCGGTCGCGTCGGCGGCCGCCTGCTCGCCGGTCTTGACGCTACACCGTCGCCGGCAGGGCGGCCTTGACGCGCGCGGCGAGCTCCTTGGGGGTCACGCCGGGATCGGCGGAGACGGAGATGCCGCTCAGCTTGCCGGGCTCGCCGCCCCAGCGCTGCACGTCCTGCAGGCGGCCGGCGATGACGATGGTGCCGCCCATGGAGCCGGAGTCGCCCCACGTGAACACGCCGGCGACCTTGACGTGCTGCAGGCCGGCCGGGGCGGCGACGTCGAAGCTGTCGCCCGGCTTGAGGCCGGCCTTGTCGGCGAAGCTCTTGATGATGCGAGACCTCGTTGGCCGCCTGCGACGCTCGCGGCCGGCGACCAGCGTGGCCTGGTTGAAGGGCTTGCCCTGGATCGGTGGTCAGCAGGGTCGGGGCGCCGCCGGTCTCGACGGTCTTGCCGTCGACGATCGCGGCGCCCAGCGTCTCGTAGGTGCCGGCGGCCTTGGCGACGCCCGGCACCGCCAGGACCTGCGCGAGCATGTCGTCGTTCAGCGTCTGCGGGTCGCCCCGCCCGTCGAGGCTGGTGAACGACGTCTTCGGCGTCACCTGCACGGCGGTGCCCTTGAACGAGGTCTCGAAGATGTCGGCGAAGCCGTTGTCGATCTGGTCGGTCAGCACGTAGGTGCCGGTGATCATCGCCACGCCGAGCAGGATCGCCAGGACCGTGAGGACCGTCCGGAGCGGCCGGCTGGCCAGGCTGCGGAAGGCGAGGCGGGTCATCGGGTCACCTCGAGGTCCTTGATGGTGTCGTAGATGGCGTCGCGGGTCATGCGGTCCTCGTCCAGCTCGATGCGGCCGTCCTTGAGGAAGACGACGCGGTCGGCGATGCTCGCCGCGCCGGCGTCGTGCGTGACCATGATCACGGTCTGGCCGAACTCGTCGACGCTGCGGCGGAGCAGGTCGAGGACCTCGCCGCCGGTGCGCGAGTCGAGGTTGCCGGTCGGCTCGTCGGCGAACAGGACGGCCGGCCGGGTGATGAGCGCCCGGGCGACGGCGACGCGCTGCTGCTGGCCGCCGGAGAGCTCGGCCGGGCGGTGCGTCAGGCGGTCCTGCAGGCCGACGGCCTCGATGACGGTGCGCCGCCAGGCCTCGTCCGCCGTGCGGCGGGCGAGCGAGAGCGGCAGGACGATGTTCTCGTCGGCGGTCAGCGTGGCGAGCAGGTTGAAGCTCTGGAAGATGAAGCCGATCTTGTCGCGGCGCAGCTGCGTCAGCTTCTTCTCCTTGAGCCGGGTGATCTCGACGCCGTCGATGCTGACCCGGCCGCCGGTGGGCTGGTCGAGGCCGGCGAGGATGTGCATGAGCGTGCTCTTGCCGGAGCCGGACGGGCCCATGATCGCCGTGAGCCGGCCCTCGGTGATGTCGATGTCGACGTCGCGCAGGGCGTGCACGGTGGCGTCGCCCTTGCCGTAGGTGCGCGAGAGGCCGCGCGCCATGACGACGGCGCGGCCGGGGCCCCGCTCGGTGAAGAGCGACTCGCCGGTGAACTCGTGCTCGAGCCGGGCGAGCGTCTCACTCGCCTGGTCGAGTCGTTCGTGCTCGGGAATGGTGGTGGTCCGCATGATGTCTCCTCCTGGGTGACTTGCCTGGAGAGAGGCTACGGCCGGGGCTCCGTGGGCGAATCGCCCGGCGGTGGTGAATGGGCGAGCGCGGCGGAGGGATATTCGGCGAGCCGCCGCGGGCCACCACGGGGGGAGGCTACGACTACTCCCGGAGCTCGGCCCGTCACCCCCGGGAGGTAGCGGGTGCGAGGGCGCCGGCGGCCGGCGAGGCGCTGCCGGCCTCGCCGCCCGCCGGCCGGCTCCTACCCCGCCTGTGGTACCTCGCCCGTACCCGTGGGCGAGGGAGCGGGACGATGCCATCCCGGCGCGGAACGGCTATGCTCGCAAGCATGGGCGCCGGCGCACCTCCAGATCGACCGAGCAAGTCTCCCGCGGACGCGTCCACTCGGGCGGCAGGGCAGCACGACAGGCGCCGGCGGCGCGAGGACCGCATGAACCCCCCGGAGCCGCTGCCGCGCGTCCGCGCCGGTCATCGCGTCTTCTTCCACGAGCAGGGCGAGCCGCTGTTCGGCCCCGGGACCTTCGACCTGCTGGTGCTGGTCGACGAGACCGGGTCGCTGCACCAGGCGGCCAAGCTCATGGGCATGTCCTACAACAAGGCGTGGCGCGCCATGCGGCAGGCCGAGGACCATCTGGGTCTCAAGCTCATGACGCGCCGCACCGGCGGGCCGGACGGCGGCGGCTCGGTGCTCACCGACGACGGGCACCGCCTCATGGAGCGCTTCCGCGCGTTCCTCGACGAGGCCGACGCCGACCTCGCGCGCCTCTACCAGAAGTACTTCGGCGACGCCTCGTTCGCCCAGCCCGAAGGCGCGTCGGCGGCGCCGCGGCTCAAGGCGGACGAGGGCTGACGACAGACGGGAGGCCGGGGCGCCTCGCGCCCCGGCCTCCCGGATGCTCTCTCGTCTGCGCCGCTCAGCGGCGCCCTCTGTGCCTACTTCGCCGCGGCTCCGTGCGACTCCGCCGCGGCCGGCTCCTTCTCCATGCGGACGGCGCAGACCTTGAACTCCGCCGTCATCGTCACCGGGTCGCCCTCCGCGTTGGTGAGCTCGTTGACCGGGGACTCCTTGAAGTGGAACGTCATGAACATCGTCCCCGGCGGCACCTTCTCGCGTGACGGTGATCCGCGTGGTGATCGAGCCGCGCCGCGAGCTCACCCGCACGAGCTCGTCCTCGACGACGCCGAGCCGCTCGGCGTCCGCCGGATTGACCTCGGCCAGCTCGTAGGGCCGCAGCCACTCCAGGTTCTGCGAGAGCCGGGTCATGACGTTGTAGTGGTAGAGCATGCGCCCGGTGGTGAGCAGCATCGGGTACTCGTCGTCGACGAGCTCGGCGGGCTGCTGGAACGGGATGCCCTGCAGCAGCCCCTTGCCGCGCGTGAACCGGCCCTGGTGCAGGTACGGCGTGCCGGGATGGTCCTCGGTCGGGCACGGCCACTGCAGGCCCTGCGTGCCGAGGCGCTCGTAGGTCATGCCGGCGTACTGCGGCACCACCGTGCGGATCTCCTCGAAGATCGTCCTCGGGCGAGTCGTAGTCCCAGTCCATGCCCATGCGCTTGCCGAGCTCCTGGATGATCTGCCAGTCGGGACGCGTGTCGCCCGGCGGCTCGATGGCCTTGCGCACGCGCTGGACGCGGCGCTCGGTGTTGGTGAACGTGCCGTCCTTCTCCGCGTACAGCGCCGCCGGCAGGAACACGTCGGCGTACTTGGCCGTCTCGGTCATGAAGATGTTCTGGACGACGAGGAAGTCGAGGTTCTCGAGCGCCTTGCGCACGTGGTTGGCGTCGGCGTCGGTGAGCGCCGGGTCCTCGCCCATGATGAACATGGCCTTGAGGGTGCCGTGCACGGCGAGCTCGAACATCTCCGGGATGCGCAGACCCATGTCCTGCGGCATCTGCACGCCGTAGGCCGCGGAGAACTTCTTCTGCGCCTCGAAGTCGAGCACGCTCGGGTAGCCCGGGAACGAGTTGGGCAGCGCGCCCATGTCGCACGAGCCCTGCACGTTGTTCTGGCCGCGCATGGGGTTCACGCCGGCGTTCGGGACGCCGATGTGGCCGGTGACCATGCCGAGGTTGGCGAGGTTCATGACGTTGGCCGTGCCGACGGTGTGCTCGGTGATGCCGAGCGTGTAGAAGATGCCGGCCTTGGGCGTCGTCGCGTAGAGCTCCGCCGCCGCGACGATGGTCTCGGCCGGCACCCCGGTGATCTCCGCGGCGCGCTCCGCCGGGTAGTCCTTGACGGTCTCCCAGAGATCGTCGAAGCCCTCGGTGCGCTCGTCGATGTACTCCCTGGCGTGCCAGCCGTTGCTGATGATGGTGTGCAGCATGCCGTTGACGAGCGCGTTGTCCGTGCCCGGCTTGAGCCGCAGCCAGAGGTGGGCGTGCTCGGCGAGCTCGGTGCGTCGCGGGTCGACGACGATGAGCTTGGCCCCGCGCAGATGTGCCTGCTTCATCTTGTTGCCGATGATCGGGTGCGCCTCGGTGGCGTTGGACCCGATGATGAACAGCACGTCGTTGCCGACGATCTCGCCGATGGAGTTGGTCATCGCGCCTGAACCCAGCGTGGTCGCCAGACCGGCGACCGTTGGAGCGTGTCAGGTACGGGCGCAGTGATCGATACTGTTGGTGTTGAGGCCCGCGCGCGTGAGGCGCTGCAGCAGGTAGTTCTCCTCGTTGGTGCAGCGCGCCGAGCTGAGGACGCCGACGGAGAGGTTGCCGTGCTCGCCGCGGATCTCGAGCAGCCGCTGGGCGACCAGGTCGAGGGCCTCGTCCCAGGTCGCGTTCTCCCAGACGCCGTCCTTCTTGATCAGCGGCGTGGTGATGCGGTCGGGGCTGTAGATGAGGTCGGTGTGGAAGCGTCCCTTGACGCAGAGCGAACCCTGGTTGGCCGGCGCGTCGTAGGCGGCGCTGACGCCGATGACCTTGCCGCCGGCCACGTTGAGGTCGAAGTTGCAGCCGACGCCGCAGAAGGGGCAGGTGGTGCGCACCTTCTCGCGGTCCCAGGTGCGCACGCCCTTGAGCTGCTTGTTCGTGATGGCGCCGACGGGGCAGATGTCGGCGCACTGGCCGCAGAAGCGGCAGAAGTCGATGTCGAGCGGCTTGTCGAACGAGGCGGCGATCTGCGAGTCGAACCCGCGGCCGGTGAAGTCGATCGCGCCGGTGACCTGCACCTCTCCGCACACAGCCACACACTTGCCACAGAGGATGCACTTGTTCATGTCGCGCTCGATCATCGGGTTGTCGCTCTCGATGGGGAGCTCTCGCCGGTCGCCCTCGAAGGTGCTGGACTCGATGCCGTAGCGGTAGCAGTAGTCCTGCAGGGTGCACGCGCCCGACTGCTCGCAGGTGATGCAGCCTTGCGGATGGTCGGAGAGGAGCAGGTCGAGGATGAGCTTGCGCGCGTCGACGACGGCCTCCGACTCGGTCTGGAGGACCATGCCGTCTGTGAGCTCCGTAGCGCACGCCGGCATCAGGTTGGGCCGGCCCTCCACCTCGACCACGCAGAGCCGGCAGGACGCGGCCGGGCTCAGCGTCTCGTGGTGACAGAGGGTCGGGATGTCGATGCCGAGGTCGCGCGCGGCGCCGAGGATGGTGGTGCCGACGGGTACCGTGACCTCACGGCCGTCGATGGTGGCCTGGATGGTCGCCGTCTCTGCGCCTGCAGGTCCGGTCATGCCGCCTCCGTTCGCTTGCTCCACTGCTGCGTCGTGGGCCGCATTCATCGCGGCCCGAGCCTCCACTGCGACGCCGCGCGGTCAAGTGGGCGCGCCGCCGCCTCTACGGACGGTCCTCCCCGGCGTGCGGGGAGGGAATCCGAGTGTACAACGAGGCGGCGAGGCTGCGAAAGCCGGGCGCGTACGCGCGAGCGGGCGGCGCGGGAGGCGGCGGGCGCGGGTGGCTCCCCGCCGCCGGGCTCAGGCGCTCGCGAGGAAGCGCGCGGCCTCGCGGCGGAACCCGCGCTTGTCCGTCCACATCGCCGGGTGGCCGCCCCGCGGCGTCACCCAGAGGCGGCAGTCCGCGATCTCGGTGGCCAGGTGCTGGTGCTGGGCGACGACCGACGGCAGCTCCTCGTCGCCCAGGCTCGAGGTCAGCAGCACCGGGCAGCGTACGTCGCCGAGCCGGGCGGCGAGAGGGTCCCAACCGCCGCGGTCCGCCAGCTCGAGGAGCAGGGCGGCGTCGGCGGCCACCACGTCGGGCCAGTCCTCGCCGTGTGCCTGCTTCCAGAAGGCGCGCTGGGGCGGGCTCACGAGGCTGCGCAGCATGCGAGGTCCTTGCCGCCAGAGCATCTCGACCACCGAGCCGGGGAACGGCTGGTCGATGATGCCGGCCTGGCCGCCGGCCGCGGTATCCTCGTCGCCGGCCGGCGGCAGGCCGGTGCGCCCGGCGACGATCCGGCGCAGATCCTCCGGCGTGAGCGCCTCGGGGCAGCTGTCGGCGACGACGGCGGTCACCTCGCCGGGCCGCTCGGCGGCGATGAGCAGCGCCATGGTGCCGCCGCCGCCGCAGCCCATGAGGGCGTAGCGGGCGGCGCCGAAGTGCGCGGCGAGTCCCGCCGCCTGCTCCGCCCCGTTCTCCCACCAGTCCAGTGGCCAGTGCTCGAGCCGCTCCGACGCGCCGGTCCCGAGGTAGTCGAGCGCGACGACGTGGTGCGTGCGGCCGAAGCACGTGAGCTCGCCGGCGTGGTTGGCCGACGAGGCGGTGCTGCCGGGCAGCACGACCAGGAGCGGGGCGTCGTCGCCTGCTTCGCGGAAGTGCACGCGGCGTCCCCGCCAGGTGAAGTCGGGCATCGGTCCCTCTCCTTCGGTCAGCCGTCGGAGGCTGCGCGCTCGGCGCGATCGCGGATGCCGCGCAGCATGCCCTCTTCCATGATGAAGTGCGCCGGCTCGAGGCCGAACGCCTGCGCGAACGCGGCCGGCACGGTGCGCCGCCAGGACGCGCGCGAGCGGATGATGAGCCGGGTCTCGGCGGCGCCTGCCGGCTCCAGATAGAAGCCCCAGGTCCACGCCATCTCGCCGCGGAAGAGGCTGCCCGCCTCCTGCGGCGGTTGTCCGGGCGCTCCGCTGCGGACGACGAAGGCGCGCGGCGACTCGAGCACGGCGACGGTCATCTTCATGGTCTCGTCGGGGTCGAGCGTCAGGTAGTCCTCGCCGGCGCGCAGATCCTGCCACTCGGGATGCACGCGGTCGGCGCTCCGGACCTTGAGGCCCGCGAGGTTCTCGAGCGCGTCGTAGGTGTAGAAGCCGCCGCGGTTCTGGCCGATCTGGACCAGCCACGGCCAGACGTCTTCGGCGGCGGCGCGGACGGTGATGGCGTGGGTCGTCGTGTACTGCGCGTCGGCGATCAGGTCGTCACCGGCCAGGGCGCGAGACACCTCGTCCGGCGTCGCGCCCCAGCGCCTCAGGTGCGGCAGGACGACGAACGAGTACGCCGCGCCGAGCGCCTCCAGCGCGACGGCCGCCAGGGCGACCTTGTGCAGGCGCCTCATCAGGTGTCGCCGCCGGGAGCCGCCGCCCCGTCCGCCGCGCCCGGGGATCCGTCCTCGGACTCGAGCTCGGCGATGACGGTGGCGAAGACCTGGGCCACCACCTCGGCCCCGGCCTCCGTGAAATGCACGCCGTCGGTGGTGAAAGGGCCGTCGCCCTCTGCGGCCGCGGCCGCGAACGCCGGGTGGAGGTCGACCACGCGACAGGAGCTGCGTCCGGCCGCGATCCGCGCGACGGCCTCGGCGACCTCCGCCGCCCGCTCCTCCCAGAGCGAGCCGTCCGACTCGAGGACGAGCGGGCGCACCACCACGATCCGCGGCGCCCGCGCCTCGGTCCACTCGAGCAGTTCCTCGTAGTCGCCGGCGAGGCGCATCAGGCGCTCCGACCAGCTCCAGCCGGAGCCGCGCTCGGACGAATCCCAGGCACCCATGACCGCGTCGTTGGCGCCGACCCAGATGAAGGCGCAGTCGACCGGCTCGAGCCCCTGATACCGCATGCGCGAGAGGAGGTCCGCCACCGTGTCGCCGGCGCGGCCTCTGTTCAGCAGCCCGTGCCGCGTCATCCGCCGGTCGAGCAGCGGGAAGTAGGCGGCGCCGGGCCACCCTTCGGTGAGGCTGTCTCCCAGGAACGCGATCAGCATGGGTGCAGTCTACCTTCCCGGCATCCAACGACGGATGTACGCTGGTCGCGTACGAAGGAGCCGCCCCGCGTGGGCGGGGGAGCAGTGGAGGGGGAGTGATGAAGAAGACGATCCTTGACGTCGTCGGTCTGGTCGTTTGAGTGGCGATCGTGGTTGCCGTGTGCAACTGGCTGAACGCTCCCACGTGGGTCACGTGGGGACTCCCGATCGTCATCTGCGGCGGCACGGCCATCGGCTGGGCCGTCCGCGCCATCAAGTGGGCAGGCAAGCGTCCGGGGACCACGTGAGGTGAACGGCGCCGCCGGCGCAGCAGGCGCGGCGCCTCCTCCCGAGCCGGGCCGCGCCGAGGCGTTCGCGGCCCGGCTCTTCACCAACCTGCTCCTCAGCCCGCTGTATCGACGCTACGTGGACGAGATGGGTCTGCGCGGCGACGAGCGGGTGCTCGACTACGGCAGCGGGAGCGGGGGCGCCGCCCGCCACCTCGCGAGGCGAGTCCGGGAGGGCGGCGGGCACCTCGTCTGCATGGACGTCTCGGCGCGCTGGCAGGCGGTGATCCGCAAGGTCCTGCGCGACTTCCCCGACGTCGAGTTCCGGCTCGGCGACGTGCGCGCCATGGGCCTGCCGGCCGCGAGCTTCGACGTCGTGCTGGTCCACTGGATGCTGCACGACGTCCCGCCGTGGGACCGGCCGTCCATCGTCGCGGAGCTCGCGCGGCTGCTGCGCCCCGGCGGGCGCCTCTTCTCGCGCGAGCCGACGGCGGCCAAGCACGGGATGCCGGCGGAGCAGGCGCGCGAGGTGTACGCGGCCGCCGGCCTTACCGAGACGCTCGCCAGGGAGGGCAAGGCGCCGGTCATGGGCGAGTACTATCGCGCGGTCTGGACGAAGCCGGCGCCCTGAGGCCGGGAAGCCCGTCGCCGACCCTCTCAGGCCACCGGCTGCTGCTGGGTGACGCAGTGGATGTTGCCGTCTGCCTTGGCGAGCTCCATCGTCGGGACCTGGACCACGGTCCGCCGTGGGAACAGGCGAGCAAGGACGTCACGCGCCGCGTCGTCGGCCGGGTCGCCGAACGCGGGCACGACGACACCACCGTTGGCGACGTAGAAGTTGACGTAGCTGGGCGACAGCCGGTGGCCGCGGAACTCGGGACGCGCCGGCATGGGCAGCTCGACGACCTCCAGCGCGCGGCCGCGGGCGTCGGTGGACGCGCGCAGGCGCGCGAGATTCTCGTGCACGGCTGCGTACTGCGGGTCGTCGGAGTCGTCACAGCCGAGTGCCGCGACCACTCCGGGTGCGACGAAGCAGGCGAGGTTGTCCACGTGGCCGCCGGTGTTGTCCTGGTCGAGGGCCGCGCTGAGCCACAGCACCTTCTCGGCGCCCAGGTAGTCGCACAGGAGGCGCCCGGCCTCCTCGCGGTCCAGGTCCGGGTTACGGCGCGGGTCGAGCACGACCTCCGGCGGTCGTGAGCACGGTTCCCTCCCCGTCGACGTGGACGGCGCCGCCCTCGAGGACGAGGGGCGCGGCGAAGCGTCTCGCCCCGAGCAGGTCGAGGATGCGCCGCGCCATATTGCGCGTGCGGCCGTACTCCTCGTAGATGCCGCCGTAGGCGTTGAAGCGCCAGTCCACGCCGGCGAGTCCGCCCCGGCCGTCGGTGACGAACGTCGGCGCCGTGTCGCGTGCCCACGAGTCGTCGCTGGGCACGATGACGACGTCGGCGCCGGCGACGCCGGCGAGCGCGCCGCGTGCCGCGCCGGCGTCCTGAGCGTTCGCCGTCATGGTGACCGGCTCGAAGCGCGCGATCGCGCGCGCGACCTCCACGAACGTCGCGCGCGCCCGCTCGACGTCGTCCCAGTTCTCCGGTCGGCACGGCCAGGCCATCCAGCAGCCGGCGTGCGGGGCCCACTCGGGCGGCATGCGAAAGCCGGCCTCTCTGGGCGTCGTCATGGGTCGCGCGGGGTCGTCACGGTCACCTCCCGATCGGCGCGAGCATAGCGCAGCGCCGCACGGGCGGCGCGGCGGTCTGCCGCCCCGCCGCGGCAGCGGGTAGAGTAGGCGCGTCGACCGGGAGGGACCATGGGCGCCGAATCGCAACTCCTGAGCGCGCGTTCCATACGCTGGCTGGACGTGGGCGTCGCCGTCTGGATCGCGGTGTGGATCGTGCTCGGTGTGCTGATCTGGAGCGACATCAGCGCCCAGGCGCAGCTCGCCACGGATGTGATCAAGGTGGGCACCGCGGTCAAGGACACCGGCAAGGCGCTGGGCGTGGTGGGCGGACTGCCGCTCGTGGGCGGCCAGATCGGCGACTTCGCCCAGAGGATCGAGACCATGGGCGCCGAGGTCGGGGCGAGCGGGCAGGACAGCCGCAGCGGGATCGAGCGCATCGCGGCGGTCGCCGGCCTCGGCGTCGGCATCCTGCCGGCCGCGCTCGTGCTGCTCGTCTATCTGCCGGCGCGGCTGCGCTGGCGGCGGTACGTGGGGGCGATCGCGGCGGCGCTCCCGGGCGCCGCGCGCGACCCGGCGTTCGAGCAGTACCTGGCGCGCCGGGCGGCGGACGCGCTGCCGTGGGACCACCTCCGGGCCATCACTCCCGATCCATGGGGCGACATCGGGCGCGGCGAGTGCCGTGCGCTGGCCGACGCGGAGCTCGAGCGTCTGGGCCTGCGCCGGCCCTGACGCCGGATCCCTATTCCCGCCGACCGGGCCGCCCCGCCACGGCGCAGAAGAGACACACGCCGCACCAGCCCAGAGGAGCGTGAGCCCCCGGACGGATCCGGCGTCGTCAGCGCGGGCAACGAGACGCGACCGGGGCGCCCCTCAGGGCGCCCCTGTCGCGTGCTCTTGTGAGGTTCCGTATCGGCTGCTGTCCGATGGGGGAATCCTTCCCGCCTGGCGGCCGGATGAATCGGCCGCGGCGCGCCGCCCGGCCGGTGGTAGAGTCTGAGGCATGGACGACGTTCGTCGGAGGGGCCCCCGCGTACACCGGAGCGCGCGCACGGCGCGGCTCTTGCTCGCGCTCGTGGCGCTGGTGCTGCTGGCCGCCGGAGCGGCCGCCCTGGCGGCCGGCCCCGCGGCGGCCAAGGACTTCACCATCACCAGCGTCAGGGTCGACGCCACCGTGAAGCCCAACGGTGACGTCCGCATCACCGACACGCGCACCCTGGACTTCTCCGGCAGCTTCCACTTCGTGTATTGGGACCTGTCCACTCGGGGCTCAGAGGGCATCGAGGTCCTCGGCGCCTCGGGCCCCGCCGCCGGAGACGCGGGGACGACCGTGCCCTACGAACCCGCCCCGAACTCCATCGTCGGGATGCAGAGCGGCGACGTCGGCACCTACGCGGTCGAGGACAAAGGCTCCATCGTGACCGTCCAGCTGAACTTCGAGGTCACCGACGCGATCGCGATCGTTCACCGTCGACTACGTGGCCAAGGGCGCAGCCAAACGCTGGAGCGACACGGCTGAGCTCTACTGGCAGTTCGTCGGCGATGACGTCGCCCAGGAGTCGCGCGACGTGAGCGTCACCGTCCACCTGCCTCAGGGCGTGACCAGCGACCAGGTGCGCGCCTGGGCGCACGGCCCGCTGTGGGGCACGGTGACCATCGCGCCGGACGCGAGTGTGGTCATGAAGGTCGACCCGCTCCCGGCCCACACCTTCGTCGAGGGCCGCATCCTGTTCCCCGCGGTGGCCCTCAGCAAGGCTCCGGCGAGCACGACGCCCATGCTGGACAGGGTCCTCGCCGAGGAGAAGAGGCTGGCCGACGAGGCCAACCGTTCGCGCATGTGGGCGCGCGTCAAGGTCGGGCTGTGGGGCCTGCTCGGCGTAGGCGTGCCGCTGATCGCACTCGTGCTCATCGTCGTGCTCTACCTGCGCTTCGGCCGCGAACCCAAGACGCAGTTCAACGCGCAGTACCTGCGCGACTTCCCGCAGCCGCAGCTGCCGCCCGCCCTGGCGGCGTTCATCTGGCGCATGGGCAGCGTCGGGAGCGACGACGTCACGGCGACGCTGCTCGACCTGGTGAACCGCAAGGTGATCGACCTGGAGCGCGTCGTCGTGCAAGAGGACGGACTCTTCGGCTCGAAGGACGACGACGACGTACAAGCTGACGCTGCACGACGAGCGGCTCGAGGAGCTGCTCGACTTCGAGCGGCAGCTCTGCGAGTTCCTCTTCCACCAGATCGCCGGCGGCAGCGAGCTGGTCCTGAGCGAGCTCAAGGACCTGGCCAAGACGCACCGCGCCTCCTTCGCCCAGGGCTTCCAGACCTGGAAGAGCAAGGTGCAGAAGGAGGGCGAGCGGCGCGGCTACCTCGACCCGCAGGCCGACCGCATGGCCTTCGTGGCGTCGGCCTTCGCCTTCGTCGCCATCGTCGCCGCCGGCGCGGCGGCGGTGTTCAGCGGCTTCTGGTGGTTCTTCCTCGGCGTCCCAGTCGGCCTCGTGCTCATCTTCGTCGCGCGCGCGGTCAAGCGACGCTCGCAGGAGGCCGCGGAGCTGCACGCCCAGTACGCGGCCCTCGAGCGCTACCTCAAGGACTTCGGCCGCCTGCAGGAGAAGCCGCCGGACGCCATCGTGCTGTGGGAGCAGTTCCTCATCTTCGCCGTGGTGTTCGGCATCGCCGACCAGGTGGCCAAGGCGATGACGGTGAAGGTGCCCGAGGTCGTCAACGACCCGGCGTTCCGCACCCCGTACCTCCTCTGGTGGGGGATGCCCGGCGAGGGCGGCGGCGGGCTCTCGGCCTTCAACGAGCTGCACCAGAGCTTCAGCCAGGCGGTCTCCGTGGCGACCTCCTCCTCGTCGTCCGGATCCGGCGGTGGCGGCGGGTTCTCCGGCGGTGGCGGAGGCGGCGGTGGGGGAGGCGGCTTTGGCGCCGGGTGATGGCGGGAGGCGGTCCGGCCCGAGGCCGGGAGCCATCGTCCCCACGCAGGCCGACACATATCCGCAGTGCGGGACGTGGATCCGATCCGGTCTGCGAGTAGGGCGCGACCAGCCTGGTTTTACACCGCATCCGTAGTGTTTATCGGCCTCTCCCGGTGGGAAGAAGTGCCCCGAAAACGAGCAACGTCCCCAGGGCTCCGGAAGGCTGACGGGGAGTGCATCAGGAGGGTCACCATGGCACGTCCCACTCCGGCCGCGTTCGGTGAGAAGTACAGTCGGGTGCAGAGAGCGGTACAAGCCGCGCTCGGCGCCGACCGCCGGCACTTCGACTTCACAGGTGAGGTAGAGCCGGGCGTCCGCCTCGTGCTCAGCGAGGCTGGCGGCACGCCGCTGGCGTTCTCTCTCTGGAGCTACCCGCAGGACATCGCAGAGCTCTGCAGCGACGCGAGCGTGCCCGCTACGGCCGCGCTCCTCGCCATCGGCGCCGAGCAGGCGCGAGAGGCCAGGGCGGCCGGCCTCATCGTCGACCTGTCGCAGTTCACCCGCAGCCAGTCACGCCCGGACGTCTACTACACGCTGTTCGACTACGCGAGCCAGCGCCGGATCCACGCGGCGCTGCACAGGCTCGTCCCATCCCTGGAGCCGGACGCGGTGGCCGCCTGACCGGCCCGTCGTCATCCTTCATAGGCTTCGGGACTGTGACGCAGTCTTCGACCTGCCTTCCGGCAGCCCGGCGGCCGCGCCCCGCGAGAGCGGGTGCGCGGCCGTCCTGCGCTTCCCGCCCGGCCCACACGGGCGGCCCTTCGTCACCCAACGGCGACCGCCGTTCGCACTGTTAGCATAGGGGTCCTCTCGATCGACCCACAGTGAACCGGGCGCCGCTCCGCGGGGACGCGCCCTACGTACAAGGAGGAGCACGACACGATGGCCGAACCCTTCAAGAACACGCCGCCCGCCCCTGAGGACAAGGGCGCCATGACGGCCCAGAACATCGCTGCGGCCCTGGCCGGCGAGAGCCAGGCCTCGCAGAAGTACCTCGCGTTCGCCGACGTGGCAGACGCCGAGGGCTACCCCAACGTCGCGCGGCTCTTCCGCGCCGTCGCGTACGCCGAGAGCACGCACGCCCGCAACCACCTGAGCGTGCTCGGCGCCATCGGGACGACGCAGGAGAACCTCAAGGCCGCCTGGGGTGGCGAGACGTTCGAGATCGACGAGATGTACCCGGCCTACGCCGCGGTCGCCAAGCTGCAGGAGAACAAGAGCGCGCAGACGACCGTGCGCTATGCCCTCACCGCCGAGAAGGACCACCAGGGCATCTACGACAACACGCTCAAGGGCGTCGAAGGCAATGCCGACCTCGGCGCCGACGCCGTGCGCGTCTGCCCCATCTGCGGCCACACCGTCATCGGCGACGCCCCGGACGAGTGCCCGGTGTGCGGCACCGCGGGTGTGTACTTCAAGGAGTTCTGATATGGACGCAGCTCTCGAGAAGCGTCTCCCCAAGCCGGAAGAGCTCAACGCGATGACCAAGGAGAGCCTCGCGGCCGCCTTCGCCGGCGAGAGCCAGGCGGCCGAGAAGTACCTGGTCTGGGCCGAGCAAGCCGAGGGCGAGGGCTATCCCAACGTGGCCAAGCTCTTCCGCGCCATCTCGTTCGCCGAGTCGCGCCACGCGCGCAACCACCTGCGCGTGATGGGCGGCATCGGCAGCACGGCCGACAACCTCGCCGCGGCGTTCGGCGGCGAGAGCTTTGAGGTCGACGAGATGTACCCGGCCTATCACGAGATCGCCAAGCTCCAGGGCAACCACCAGGCCGCGCGCAGCGTCAACTACGCGCTCAAGTCCGAGGTCGACCACAAAGGTCAGTACACGGACGCTCGCGAGCAGGTGCTCGCCGGCAAGGACATCGCCGACCAGCCCGTGAACGTGTGCCTCGCCTGCGGCCACACGATCATCGGCGACGCGCCGGACAAGTGCCCGTATTGCGGCGCGACGGCGGAGCTCTACAGGACCTTCTGAGCCGGCTGGGCGCGGCGCCTCACGGCGAACGCGCCTGCCACACACCGGACGGGGCCGGCCACCGCCACGGCGGGCCGGCCCCGTCCGCACGTACGCCTTCCCAGCGCGAAGCTGGCCCAGGGCGACACGTTCTCGTTCGCGTTCACGCAGCCGGGGACGTAACGAGGGCGGCGGTTGGATCGTCCCCAGCCGCCGCCCTCCAGGCCGTCGCCTCGCCTCAGCCGGCGGGCGAGGCGGATGCCGCGCGGCGTCAGCTTGGCCGGGTCGTACCCGGACGCGTAGGCCACGCCGATCGCCTTGATGCGCTTGGCGAGCCACTCGTTCCAGAGCTGCATCTTCTTGGCCGACAGCAGTGTCTGCTGGATGGTGGTCTTCGCCTTGGCGAGGGTCGCTGTCTTCTTGTCTTTGCTGAGCTCGGCCTTGTGGGCGGTCCAGTAGGCCTGGATCTCGGCGTCACTCACGGCGGCGTTCTTGGTGACGATCTGGGCGGCGCGGTCCGACAGCGTCTGGCTGCGGATGGAACGCTTGAGCAGCTCCATGCTCATGCCCTGCTGCTTGAGGAGGTCCAGGACCTTCTTCTCGCCGCCGTAGGCCTTCACGAGCTGGGCGACCTGGTCGTTGACCTCTTTGTCGGTCATGGACACGCCGAGCTCCTTGGCGCTCTGCGCCACGACCTGCTCCTGCACGAGGTACTTCACGATCTGGGCGACGTAGTGGTCGTAGCTCGCGCTGTCCTTTGCGGGGACCTTCATGCCCTGGGCCTTCATCTGCGTCTGGGCCTGGGCCAGCAGTTGCTCGAAGTCGGCCTGGGTCACCGTGACGTCGCCGACGGTCGCGACGGCGTCGCTCGGCACGCTGCTGCCTCCACACGCTGAAGCGGCGAGGCCGGCGGCGGCGATCCCCAGCAGCGCTACGGCGGCGATCAGGACGGTGGTGACGCGTCTCATACGTGTTCCTCTCTCGTTGTGCGCTCGGATTGCGGCCGGCCACAGGCGTGCGGGGACCGCGCGCTCAGGCTAGCCAGTCCCCCTGAGTGTGGCCTGAGGCGGGGCTGAGAGCAACCTGAGCGCCTTGCGGCCCGGCGCCGGACCGTGGCTCACAGGCTCGGTTCAGAGCGTCCTCAGGTCCGGCCAAGGAGCGCGTGGCAGACTGCCCGCACAGACGGACCGCGCTCGGAGGAGGTGTGGAGGTGCGCAGGCTGCGAGCGTCTGACCGGCGCGGGGCCCCCGTCGCGAGGGCCCCGCGCCGTAATCTTTGCTACACTCGCGCCTTGACCCGCGCGGGCTCCGCCCGCGGCACCGTCAGGAGGTTCCTCACGTGGGGTACGACTTCGGTGTCGGCCGCGAAGCGCCGACCTTCACTCTCAGCGCCGTCGACGGCAGCGAGATCAGGCTCAACCAGTACCGCGGCGACTGGTTCCCGGTGCTGGTGTTCATCCCGACGCAGTCTCCCGGCGCCAGCGAGCTGGTGGAACAACTGAGCAAAGCCGCGGACACGCTGTGGGGTCTCCGCGGCCAGCTCGTCGGCATCTGCGACGCGGGCCGCGACGCGTGCGTGTCCCTCGCCGCCGGCTGCCCCGGACTGGCGTTCCCGCTGCTGCCCGACGACGGCAGCGTCGCCGGGATGTACGGTGCGCTCCGTGCGGACGGCACGGCGCGGCCCATGGCGTTCATCATCGACCGCGCCGGCAAGATCGTCTGGACCGGCGACGGCGCGGCCGCGCTCACCACGCAGACCTTGCTCGCGGCCTTCCGCCAGGTGGTGCGCTGAAGCAGTCCTCCGTTCCTTACGGGCTCACGCGGGTACAACTGTCTCTGCAGTCTCCGAGAAGGAGTGAGCTCGAATGTTGATCGGTCAGACCATGTTCAGCGTCCGCCACGGCACGGAGCACCGTGCCGAGCGCGCGCTCCAGGAGCTCGCCGGCTTCCTCCAGGGATCGGCGGGACACACCAGCCACCGCGTCCTGCGTTCGTTCGGCATGTCGCCTCTCGGCAGCGCCTTGCGCGACGAAGGACGTGAAGCCGCCCTGGGTGACGTCCACTTCATCTTCGAGACGGAGTGGGAGTCGCTGCAGGCACACGACGACTTCTATCAGGGCGAGCGCGTGCGGAAGATCTACGGCAGCCTGCAGTCGATCCTCACGAGCGGCCCGTTCGAGGTCCTCTACGACGCCGTCGTGGAGGAGCCCCAGCACGACAACGCCGCAGTCTGAGACCTGACCCCGATGTGGCCGTTCGGCAGGAAGTCCGAGAGGACCGGGGCGCCGGTGCAAGTACCGACGGTCGACGTCAAGCAGGCGTTCGCGCGCTCCAAGCGTGGCGCCAGGCTGGTGGACGTGCGCTCGTCGCGTGAGTTCGCGCACTCCGGGCACCCCAAGGGCGCCGTCAGCGTCCCGCCCCAGCTCATCAAGAAGGACCAGACGGGGCTGGGGCGCGACGACGACATCCTCGTGATCTGCCTCAGCGGGCACCGCAGCCCGCGTCAGGCCAGGAAGCTCGCCGAGATGGGCTTCACCAGGGTGACCAACGTCCACGGCGGCCTCATGGCCTGGAAGAAGGCGGGTCTGCCGGTCGACCACAGGTAGCGGGCTGGAGTCGCGGGGCGCGGCACGCGCGCCCGTCAGATGCCTCAGCCGCCTCCGGGCGAGATGCGCACGTCGCCGTTCTCCTCGACGATCACCGGTACGACGTTCATGCCACCGGTGATCTCGGCGAGCTGCTCGCGGGCGCCCGGACTGGTGTAGACGTCGATCTCGACGTAGTCGGCGCCGCGAGCCTCGAGGTCCTGCTTGGCCGCGGCGCAATACGGACAGCCGGGCTTGGTGTAGATGATGACGGGCACGCTGCCTCCCCTCACGGCCCGGAGACGCCGGACCTCTGGCCAGTCTACGTCACCGGACGGCGCTCCAAGCACTCGGGCGACGATGCGCTCGTTGCCCGCGATGCGGGTCAGCGCGACGGCCTCCCCGTCCCGCGGTCCTTCGACACCGGCTGGGTCGCGGTCAGGGCCGGCGGTAGAGGCGCAGCCCGTTCGCCGTGACGAGCAGCGACGTGCCCATGTCGGCGAAGACGGCCAGCCACAGGCTGACCAGACCGAGAGGCGCGAGGACGAGGAAGACCGCCTTGACGACGATCGAGAAGACGATGTTCTGCCAGATGACGCGCGTCGTGCGGCGGGCCAGCCGGATCGTGTCGGGGACCGCGGAGAGGTCGTCGCCCATCAGGGCGATGTCGGCGGTCTCGAGGGCGGCGTCGGTACCGGCGGCGCCCATGGCGATGCCGAGGGTCGCCGCCGCCAGCGCCGGCGCGTCGTTGACGCCGTCGCCGACCATGGCGACCGCGCCGGCGCGGTCGCGGAGCTCGGCGACCGCGTCCACCTTCTGCGCCGGCAGAAGGCCGGCGCGGACGTCGGTGACGCCGGCCTGGGCGGCGACGGCGCGCGCCGTCTCCGGGTTGTCGCCGGTCAGCATGGCGATCTCGGTCACCCCCAGCGCGCGCAGCTCGGCGACTGCGTCGCGCGCCCCGGGGCGCAGGGGGTCGCTGACGGCGACGACGCCGAGCGCGCCGTCCTCGTCGCCGACGACCACGGCCGTCTTGCCCTCGCGCTCGAGTCGCTCGACGACCGCGGTCAGCGTCGGGTCGGCGCCGTGCGCGCCGAGGAGGTCGGGCCGGCCCACGAAGTGCAGCCGGCCGTCCAGCTCGGCGCGCACGCCGCGCCCCGGGATGGCGCGGAAGCGCTCCACTTCGGGACCCTGCGCCGCGTGGTCGTGCGCCGCGTGGTCGTGGCCGTCATCGGCGCCGTGGTCGTGCCGCGTCCTCCGCCGCGCTCGCGGCGCAGCAGCCGGGCGCCTCGCACGAGCACGCGACGACGGACACCGGCTGGGCCGGACGCCTCGTCGCCCGCGGCGTGCCCGCGGACCCGTCCAGCGACGCGCGCTCCGTGATCGCGCGCGCCAGCGGGTGCTCGCTGTAGCGCTCGAGCGCGGCTGCCACCGCGAGCACGCGCTCCGGCGAGGCGCCGTTCAGCGGCACCACATCCGTGACCTGCGGGCGCCCCAGCGTCAGCGTCCCCGTCTTGTCGAAGCGCCACCGCCTTGATGCCGGCCATCTGCTCGAGGTAGGCGCCGCCCTTGATGAGGACGCCGTTCCTGGTCGCCCTCGCGAGCGCGGCCAGGATGCTCACCGGCGTCGAGATGACGAGCGCGCAGGGGCAGCTGATGATGAGCAGCGCGAGGCCGCGGTAGAACCACGTGTCGAACGACGCGCCGAGGAGCGGCGGGACGAACGCGACCGCCGCCGCAAGCGCCACGACCACCGGCGTGTACCTGCTCGCGAAGCGGTCGACGATGGTCTCCGCCGGCGCGCGCTGCGCCTGTGCCTCCTCCACCATGTGCACGATCTTGGCGATGGTGGTGTCGGAGGCGGCGGCCGTCGCGCGCACGCGGAGCGTGCCGCCCTCGATGATGGAGCCGGCGAACACCTGGTCCCCGGGGCCCTTGCCGACGGGGACGGACTCGCCGGTCACCGGCGCCTGGTCGGCGGCGGCCGCGCCCTCGACGACCACGCCGTCGATGGCGGCGCGCTCGCCGGGGCGCACGATCACGAGGTCACCGACGAGGATGTCGGCGACGTCGAGCGTCTTCTCCTCCAGCTCGCCGTCGTCCTCGCACGGACGGAGTACCGTCGCCGTGGGCGGCGCCAGCCGCATGAGGCCGCTGATGGCACGCCGCGTGCGCTCCAGCGTGGCCACCTGCAGCACGGTGCCGAGGCTGAACAGGAAGGCGACCAGCGCCGCCTCCGACCACTGGCCGATGGCGGCGGCGCCGATCATCGCCAGCGTCATCAGGACGTTCATGTCGACCTGGCGTCGCGCGCAGGCTGAACACGGCGGCGCGGGCGACGAAGACGCCGCCGCTGACCACGGCGGCGCCGAAGAGCCACGGCGCCGCCCCCGGAGCGGCGGCCGTCGCGACGAAGCCGGCGACGGTGAACGCGCCGGACACGAGGGTGGCGACCGCGCGCGGCTCGGAGAGCCAGAAGCCGCGCCCGGCGCGCGCGGCCGCGGCCGCCTGTGCGCCGCCGCCGTCGTCCGCGGCGCGCCGCTCGACCGTGTCGTAGCCCAGCCGGCGCACGGCGCGGAAGACCTCGGGCAGCGCCGTCTGGGACGGGTCGATGGCGACGGCCAGCGTCGCCGCGCCGAAGTTGACGTCGGCGCTGCGCACGCCGCTGCTCCCTGCGCAGCGCCCCCTGCAGCTTGACGGCGCAGTCGGCGCAGTCCATGCCGGTGACGTGCAGGATGCGCCGCTCGCCGGCGTCTTCGGCGGCGAGCGGGCGCGAGAGGTCGAGCGGGCCGTGCTCGTGGACCGCGAGGGGACAGTGGTCCTCGCAGTGGGCCTGGGCTCCGGCGCGGCGCGCGAAGGTCTCGACGTCGCCGCCGTCCAGCGCGGCCTCGTCGAAGCCGACGCGCAGGAGGCCGCGAGAGACGTCCGGCTCGACGTCGTGGATGCCGTCGAGCCGCAGCAGCTCGCGGCCGACCTCTTCCACGCAGCCGCCGCACTCGGCGGCCCGCGGCAGCAGCAGCGAGAGTTCGAGCGTGCGCTCGGTCATGGCTTCAGGCCTCCAGCGCCGTCGCCCGCAGGCGCGGGCCCGCGAGCGCCTCGCCGGAGAGGTCCTCCGGCCCGTGCTCCACGTGCTCGCGCGTGATGTCGAGCAGCAGGCGGATGTGCGCGTCGTCGGGCGAGTAGAAGACCATCTTGCCGGCGCGGCGCGCGCGCACGAGGCCGTTCGCGCGCAGCACGCGCAGGTGATGGCTGACGTTGCTCTCGCTCATCGACACCGTGGCGGCGAGATCGCAGACGCAGAGCTCGCCGGCCTCGATGATCGCCGCCATGAGGCGGCAGCGGGTCTGGTCGGCGAGGACCTTGAACACCGTCGGCCATCTGGCCGGCGACCGCCGGCGACACCAGACGGGCGCGTGACGGCGGCGACGCGCTCAGGGTCCACGACGTGCACGTCGCAGTGGTCCATCGGGTCGTCCTTGCCGCAGATCACCGGCTCGGGCAGTGGTGCGTCCATCATCGCGGAGCCCTCTCTTCTGAACATATGAACAGCTGTTCATATGTTACCCGGCCGCGGACTGCGCTACAAGTGGACGCCGTTCGGGATGCGCCTACGCGTCCCCGTCCGTCGCCCGGGCTGCGTCCCCGTCTGCCGCCTTGCCGGCGTCCCTTCCCGTGGCGGGGTCCTGGCCGCCGGGCGCGTCCTCCGTCTCCGGCGCTCCACCGCCGTGCTTCCTGACGAGGTCGGTCCGGCCGGCCGCCTCGAGCACCGCCACGTCGGGCTCGGCCCCACGCGTCAGCACCAGCGAGATCACCACAGACGCCCCGACGGCCACCACGATCACGCCCAGCGAGACGAGGATCGGGATCTCCACCCAGTGACTGACGAGCATCTTCACGCCCACGAACCCGAGGACGCAGGCGAGCCCGTAGCTCAGGTACTCGAACCGCTGCAGGCTGCCGGCGAGCGCGAAGTAGAGCGAGCGCAGGCCGAGGATGGCGGCGATGTTGCTGGTGAAGACGACGAAGGTGATGTCGGACACGGCGAGCACCGCCGGCACGGAGTCGATGGCGAACACCAGGTCGGCCGACTCGATGGCGACGAGGGCGATGACCAGGGAGGTGATGAAGGTCTTGCCGCCGCGGCGGACGACGAAGCGTCGCCCCTTGTAGTCGGTGGCGACCGGGAAGAGCCGCCGCGCGAAGCGCACGAGCGGGTTCTTCTCGGGCTCGACCTGCACGCCGTGCGAGCGCACGAGCCGGTAGGCGGTGTACACGAGCAGCGCGCCGAAGATGTAGACGATCCACTCGAAGCGCGAGATGAGGCTGACGCCGGCGACGATGAAGGCGCCGCGCATGACCATCGCCCCGATGATGCCCCAGAACAGCACCTTGCGCTGGTACCGCAGGGCGATGCCGAGCGAGCCGAAGACGAGCAGGAACACGAAGAGGTTGTCGATGCTGAGCGACTCTTCGATGAGGTAGCCGGCGAGGTACTGCTGCGCCGCCTCGCCGCCGTACCACAGGTACACCAGCGCCGAGAACCCGAGGCCGAGCGAGATCCAGACGGCGCTCCAGGCGTAGGCGGTGCGCGTCTTGACCACGTCGCCCTTGCGGCCGACGAAGCCGAGGTCGATGGCCAGCGCGGTGGCCACGATGGCGAAGAACACCACCCAGTGCAGCGCTTCGCCCTCCGTCATCGCTTTCCGCTCCTCACCTGGCCGCCTCCTCGCCTTCGCCTCTCGCGCCGGCAAACAAAAAGACCTCCGGCACGCCTCGTGCCGAAGGTCTTGCCGTTCGCCGGCGCGCCCGGGACCCGGAGGTCCGTGATGACGAGCGCGCCACTCGCCTTGCGGCGAGCCGGCTACTCCCCTACGGACCCCGAGCCTACTCGCCGGGTCGCGGTGGGGTCAACCTCGTAGGGCGATCGCGGAGCGCCAGGGGTCGCTCGGGCGCGACGGCCTCAGTGCTCGCCGCTCCCGTCGTGGCCGGAGTCGCCGCCGTCGTGGGCCCCCGTTCCGGTCGAGGTCGTGCCCGAGGGCGCCGCCGTCCCGGAATCGTGCGAGGCGTCGTGCGTCGTGGTCGAGGTGTGGCCCTGGTCGCCGGTGTCGTGGGTCCCCGAGCCGCTCTCGTGGCCGGCGGAGTGGTGTCCGCTCTCGGCCGCGTGGTGAGCCGCATGGTGGGCCGCGATGTGGGCGGCGATGGCGCGCCGATGCTCCGGCCAGCCGTCGTCCCACGCGTGGTCCGTGCCGCCTGCCCCGGCGCCGTCCTGGACGGCGGCCGGCGCGCCGCCGGCCGAGGCCGGGGGCAGGCTGTGGTCGTCGCCGGCCAGCTTGACGGCGGCGACGCCGCCTCCGGCCACGACCGCGGCCCCCGCGGCGACGACCGCCGCCTTGGTGCTCAGGGCGCCGCCGATCTTGGTCAGGAGGCCGACCGCCGGGCCCGCGCCGGACGCGACGGCCGGCGGAGGAGTGTGCAGCGGCAACGGCAGTGCGGCCAGCGCGGTCGGCACGGGCAGCAGCGGCAGCGCCAGGGCGAGGTTCGCCGGCACGACCGCGTCGTCTCCGGCGAGGCGGGTGAAGACGCGCCGGAACGAGGCCCGCGCCCGGTGGACGAGCACGTCCGCCGCGGGTCGCGAGACCTCGAGCACTTCCGCCAGCTCGCGGCCCTCGAGACCGTGCAGGTCCTTGAGCACGAGGGCCGCGCGGTAGCGCTCGTTCATGCCGGCGAGGGAGGTCTCGATGAGCGCCGCGGTCCGCGCCTGCTCGTAGGAGTCTCGGCTCGCCGCGAGCGTTTCGGCCGCGATGGGATCGCCCGTGCGCCGCGCGCGGATCAGATTGAAGCAGGCGTTCGTCGCGACCCGGAACAGCCACGGCCGGAGGCGCACGTCCTCCGCCGCCGCCGGCGGCTTGCTGAACGCCTTGACGAACACGTCCTGGGTCACGTCCTGTGCCTCCTCGCGGTCGCCGAGGATGCGGGCGCACAGGTTGTAGATCCCGGCGTGGTAGTCGCCGTACACGCGCGCGAGCGCCTTCGGGTCGCGTGCGTGGAGCCCGCGGACGAGCTCGAGATCGGTGGGGGAGGGCAAGGACATTGGTTCCGTCCCTCAGCGTACTCGCTGCCTGTGCGCCCGTCATCCGTCTGTCAGTCGCAGCCGCCGTCGTGGGTCCCGCCGTGGTGGGTCTCACCGTCGTGCGTCTGGGTGTGGGTCTGCGCCGCGGTGTGATGCGTGGTGTCGTGATGGGTCTGGGTGCCTCCTGTCTGGGTGCTGTGGGAGGCGTGCGTCGCGGCGTGGGTCCCCGTGTGCGTCTGCGCCTTGTCCTGCGCGTGTGTCCGGGTCGCGGTGCGCTTGTGCTGCGCCGAGCGCGTCCCGCCCTGCCGTCGCCGGCGACGGCGTGGAGCAGCGCCGTGAACTGCTGCGTCGAGAGAGTCACCGCGGCGGGAGCGACGGCGGCAGGCGCCGCGGCCGGCTGCGCCTGCGCGGCGCCGTCCGCGTCCTCGCCGTTCCCGAGCCGCTGCACGCCGGCCATCGCCACGGTGGTGAGCGCGAACACGATCACCGCGGTGGCCACGATCGTCCTGATCGCCTTCATGGGTCCTCCTCTGGGTGTGGATGGCTTCCTTCACCTGTTCCAACACGCGAGGAGGCGGTTTCTTACACCCCAAGGGACGATCAGCGCCTTGCCAGGGAGGCCGGGACCAGAGCGGTGGGCCAGGGCGGCCCGGCCGCCCCCGCCGCGCATCAGCCGCCGGGACTCGAGGAGGCGTGCCGCCGGGCGCGAGGCGTGGCCTCGTCTGCCAGGCGCGCTCAACCGCTCTTCTTGCCGCACTCCTTGCAGTTTCCGCTGCAGCCGAGGGGGATCGTGGCGAGGCAGCGCGGACAGCGCAGCGTGAGCGTCTCCAGTTGGAGACCGCAGTCGCGGGCAGGTGAGCAGGCCGCAGGCCGGCGGCGCCTGGGTCGGCGCACGCTCACAGCACGCCCGCCACGCGAGCGACGACGCCGCCGACGAGGAATGCCAGGCCGACGCTGCCGAACCACACCGCGGCGGTGAACAGCCTGCCGCGCTCCTTCAGGATGATCAGCACCGAGGCGATGCACGGCACGAACAGCGTGATCGTCACGAGGGCGACCAGGATCTGCGTGCCGCTGAGGCCCAGGTCGTACAGGCCGGCGGCGCCGAAGTCGCGGCGCACGAAGCCCATGACGAACGCGTTGGACGCCGTCGCGGGGAGTTCGAGCCAGCCGACGGTGAGCGGGGCGAGGACGCCCTGCAGGGCGGCCAGCGCACCGGTGATCTCGAGGACGCTGAGCAGCAGCGCCCCGGCGACGAAGTAGAGGCTCACCTCCTTCAGGAACATGACGGTCTTGTGGTACGTCTTGGTGAGCACGTTGCGGGGGCGCGGCAGGCGCAGCGGCGGCAGGTCGATGAGCAGGTCCGTCGACTTGCCGGGCAGGACGCGGTCCAGGGCGACGCCGATCAGCCCGAAGATCAGCACCATGATGACGCCGTAGGCGATGGCGATCGTGCCGCCGCCCGCGGCCGCGAGGAGCGCGACGACCACGCCGAGCTGCGCCGAGCAGGGGATCGCGAAGGCCATGAGCGCCGTCGCGATCCGCCGCTCGCGCTCGCTGCCCAGGATGCGCGTCGTCATCGTCGCCATCGTGATGCAGCCGAAGCCGAGGATCATCGGGATGATGGCGCGGCCGTTGAGGCCGATGCCGGACATCAGGCGGTCGGAGAGCGCGGCGATGCGCGGCAGGTAGCCGGAATCCTCGAGGGTCGACATCAGCAGGTAGAAGGCGACCACCAGCGGCAGCAGCAGACCGAAGAATGTAGGTCACCGTCATCGTCACCACGCCGAACTCGCCGGCGAGGAGGCTGTAGGCGACCCCGGACGAGCCGGTCAGCTGCTCGATCGCGCCGCGCAGGAACGGCTCCACGTAGCCCTGCATGACCGTGCCTTCGGTGAAGCCGACGACCGTGCCGGCCACGAACACGCCGATGACCTCGTACATGACGAACAAGGTGAGTGCGAGCACGGGGATGCCGACGAGCGGACGGACGAGGGCGCGGCCGAAGCGGGCGCCGAAGTCGGCCCGGCGTGCGGGGCGGTGGACGGCGGCGGCGGTCACGTCGTTCACGCGCCGCCGCCGGTCCTGGTAGACCGCGTCGCGCTGCCCCTCGACGCGGACCCCCGTGCGCTCGGAGACATAGGGGTCCGCCTCGAGCACGAGCAGCGCCTCGGGACGGGTGTCGACGCGATCCAGCAGCTCGGTGAGGCGCTCCTGCAGCTCCGGGTCGGAGCGCCCCGACGCGCGCGCCGGCGAGCGCTCCGCGAACCTCGTCGAAGCCCTCGCGACGGACCGCGACGGTGGGGATCACGGGGACGTCGAGGAGACGCGAGAGCTGCTCGACGTCGACGTCCACGCCCTTGGCCGTCGCCTCGTCCACCATGTTGAGCGCGACGACCACGGGGATACCCATGTCGATGACCTGCTGCGTGAGGAAGAGGTCGCGCTCCAGGTGCACGGCGTCGACCACGTTGAGGACGACGTCGGCCTCCATGACGATGTCGCGTGCCACGGTCTCCTCGTCGTTGAACGACGAGACGCCGTAGATGCCGGGCGTGTCCAGCACCACGTCGTCGCCCATGCGGCCGCTCGAGACGGCCACGGTCGTGCCGGGGTAGTTGGAGACGTCGACGTACAGGCCGGTGAACGCGTTGAAGAAGAGCGACTTGCCGACGTTGGGGTTGCCGACGAGGACGATCCTGCGGGCTGCGGCGGGCGCCTCGACGGTCGCCGGGCCGCAGCAGGTCGCGGTGGCGCTCACGCGCCCCCCGCTTCCTCGACGAGGATCTGGCACGCCAGCCTGCGGCCCATGCAGATCTCCTGCTGGCAGTGACGCACGAGCACCGGCCCCAGCGGGATCTTCTCGGCCGACTCGACCACCGTGCCTTCACCGATGCCGAAGCGCACGCACTGCGCCCGCGCCTGGTCATCGCCGATCTTCAGGATCCGTACCGGCCGGCCTGGCCGGGCGTCGAGCAGCGTCATACGCCCCCTTTGGAAGGAGTTCCGACAGAGAAGAGTTAGGACACCCTACACACTGCCAGTAGGATAACCATGTCGGAAAGCGACGTCAACGCGTCGGGGACGTCGTCCCCGGGAAGGCTCTCCATCGCGACACACAACTCCGAAGACTCAAGAGAAGGAAGGACAATGGACAATCTGATCGTCTGGGCCGACATCCCAGTCACGGATCTGGACCGCGCGCGCAAGTTCTACGGCGCCGTCCTGCAGCGCGAGTTCGTCACGATGGAGGGCATGGAAGGAGTCGCGCTGCCGGCTCCCGACGACCCCGGAGCACCACCGACGGGAGACATGCCGGTCGCGTTCGACCTCGTGCAGAGCGACCGTCAGAAGCCGGGCGAGGACGGCTGCACGATCTACCTGGACAGCGGCGGAGACGCCGAAGGCATGCTCCGCCGGGCGGCCGACGCCGGCGGCGAGATCCTCTCGCCGGCCGCGTTCATGGGCGAGATGGTCGGCACCGTCGGCTTCTTCCGCGACAGCGAGGGCAACCGCATCGGCGTGCACCAGCAGGGCGGCTCGAGCTGACGCCGCGGCACTGACACTCGCGCGGCGCTGAAGACGCCGGGCGCGCCGTCCGTCAGCCCTTGGCGGCCGGCGGGCGGCGCCCGCGTCCGGCGCGCCGCAGCCCGAGCGCGTCGAGTTGCTCCAGCACGGCGGCGACCTCGCGCTCCACGAGCGCCGGGTCGCCGCCGTGGTCCCCCACCTGCTGCAGGACGTGGGCGACGGCCGCCTCGTAGTCGCGCCTGTACCGCTTGTTGAGGTCGTGCCAGGGGACGCCGGCCATGGCCGTCACGGCCGCCTCGTCGGCGCGGAGCACCCCGCGGGCAAGCAGCACCGCGAGGATCGGATAGCCGAGGTAGCCCTGCCAGTACGACGCGTTGTCGTTGGCGGTGACGGTGCGGCCGTCGTCCGACCACTCGACGTCGTACGTCTTGTCACCGCCGGAAGAGGCGACGGTCGCCGAGCCGCGCCCGGTGAGCCTCACCCGGCCGTCGGCGACCGCCGTGAACGCCTCGAACACCTTGGCTCTCGGCGGCAGCTTCCAGGGCGCCATGTTCACCTCCGTCCGTGCCGGCCGCGAACGGCGGCCGTGTCCCCGCACTCTACCCCGCCCGTGCGCGAGCGTCCGTCGGCGAGGAACTAGAATGGCGGCAGGAACCGCCGCGCCATGGGAGCGGCGCGGCGAGAGCAGCGGGGAGGATCACATGAGCGACGACGTGCGAAAGGCCGGCGAGGCGCCGGACCTCTCGCCCGCCACCCTGGCGGTGCGGGCGGGCGAGGACGCGGCGCGGGCGCATCGCGCCACGCAGGTGCCGATCGTGTACAGCGCCGCGTTCGGCTACGAGGACGTGGACACCTGGGTCGACGCCGCCCTGGGGCGGCGCGAGGGCCACATCTACTCGCGCAACACCAATCCCACGGTGGCGGCGTTCGAGGAGAAGGTCCGCATCCTGGAGGGGGCGGAGGCGGCCACGAGCTTCTCCACCGGCATGGCCGCCGTCAGCAACACGCTCTTCGCGCTGCTCGCGCCGGGCGAGCGCGTCGTCTCCGTCAAGGACACCTACGGCGGCACCAACCAGATGTTCGTCGACTTCCTGCCGCGCATCGGCGTGGAGGTCGAGCTCTGCGACACCAGCGACTTCGAGCAGATCGAGGCGGCCGTCGCCGGCGGGTGCCGCCTGCTCTACCTCGAGACGCCGACCAACCCGACGCTCAAGGTGATGGACATCGCCCGCCTCTCGGCCGCCGCGCACGAGGTGGGCGCGATCGTGGTCGCCGACAACACCTTCGCGACCCCCATCAACCAGAACCCGCTGGCGCTGGGCACCGACCTCGTGCTGCACAGCGCCACCAAGTTCCTCGGCGGCCACGCGGACGTGCTCGGCGGCGTCCTCTGCGGACCCGCCGAGCTCATCAAGAAGGTCTACCACTACCGCGAGATCACCGGCGCGTCTCTCGACCCGATGGCCGCCTACCTGCTGGTGCGCAGCCTGAAGACGCTGGCGCTGCGCGTGCGCCAGCAGAACGAGAACGCCATGACCATCGCGCGCTGGCTGGCGGCGCGGCCGGAGGTCGAGGCCGTCAACTACCCCGGCCTCGAGACGCACCTGCACCACGACGTGGCGGCGCGCCAGATGCGCGGTTACGGCGGCATGCTGAGCTTCTCGCTGCGCGGCGGGTTCGACGCGGTCAAGCGTGTGCTGCCGCGCCTGCGGCTCGCGCACCTCGCCGCCAACCTCGGCGCCGTGGAGACGCTCGCCGGCGTGCCGGCGACGACGAGCCACGTGGAGTGCACGGTCGAGGAGCGCGCGGCGATGGGCATCCCCGAGGGACTCGTGCGGTACTCCGTCGGCATCGAGGACGCGCGCGATCTGATCGCCGACCTCGAGCAGGCCATCGCCGCGGGGTAGGTTTTCGCGCCGCAGCGGGGAATGGTGTGACCGGACGGTAAAGCACCCACAGGTGAGGTAGGCCGGCCGTGGCCGACGAGCAGCACAAGAACGGTGAGACCGGCGCTCCCGAGCCGGAGGAGGTCACGGAAGTGACGCTGGCCGCCGCGCCGGCCGAGGCGGAGCCGGCGGCCGTCGCCGCCGAGTCGACCGTCGTCATGGCGGACGCGAACGAGGAAACGACCCAGGTCGAGGCCGGAGACGGCGGCGTCACCGCGGTCGCGGCGCCCACCCGGCGGCCCAGCCGCATGCGCCGGCTGCTCATCGGCCTCCTCGTGCTGCTCTCCTGTCTGGCGGTGGTGATCAGCGGGCTCACGCTCTGGACCCACTACACCGTCATGAACACCGACGGCTACATGAACCTCGTGGGCCCCATCGGCAAGGACCCGGAGGCCATCCAGAACCTCAGCGAGTACATCGGCGGCCAGGTGATCGCTGCGACCGACCTGCAGCAGAGGGTCACCGACGCCCTCCCGCCGCGGGTCCAGCTCCTGGCGGGGCCGATCACGAGCTACGTCGAGGACTTCATCACCAAGGGTGCCAGGAAGGTCCTCAGCTCCCCCAAGGCCTACGACCTGTGGCTCAGGATCAACCGCACGGGCCACGAGAAGATCGTCGCCCTGCTTGCGCGGCGACACCAACAACGCGTACATCGCCGGCAGCGACGTGAAGCTCAACCTGCTGCCGCTGATCAGCCAGGTGCTGGTGTGGGTGGACGAGCGAGCTGCCGGGCGGGCTCTCCGACAGGTTCAGCCCGCCCGTCATCGCGCCCGGCACTGACCCCGCGGCCGGTATCCAGGAAGTGGCCAACTGGTCGGGCAAGCCGCTGCCTTCGGACTTCGGCCAGATCACGCTGCTCCAATCCGACGCGCTCGGGCCGGCGCAGACGGCGGTGAAGTGGTTCGACCGCCTCACCTGGATCCTGCCGCTGGTGACCGCCGCGCTCATCGCGCTGACGATCTGGCTGTCGCGTCGCCGGGCGCGCACGGCGATCGCCCTCGGCATCGGCGCCGCGATCGCCATCTTCGTCACGCGCGTGATCGTCAAACGCGCGTCACTCTACCTGACCGACCAGCTGGAACAGGGCCAGGGCGGCCACGTCGTGCAGGGAGGTCGTGAACGCGTCGCTCGGGCCTCTGACCACGATCACGATCTGGATCTGCGTGGTCGGCGTCGTGGCGGCCCTGCTCGTGTGGCTGCTCGGCCGCCGGGACGTGCGCGCCGGCGTGGTCGCGGCCGGCAAGCGTGTCGCCGGTCAGTCGGCCGAGATCACTCTCCCGGACTCGCCGGTCACCAGCTGGATCGTCAACCACGCTGTGGGCGTCCGCTGGGGCGTGCTCGTCGTCGGCCTGATCGTCCTCGCGCTGGTGACGTCGTCCTGGCTCGGCATCGTGCTGGCCATCGTCGTCGTCCTGCTGCTTGAGGGCGTTCCTCAGCTTCATGACCGGGCAGTGGCCGTTCCACGAGCGGGAGAGCGACGAGGCGACGTCCGTCTGAGCGGCCGCAGCGTCCCGAGCGCGTCCGGGGCGCCCTGCGTGGCCGCCCCGCCACGCCTGTGTGCAGGAGCTGAGGCGGGCTCGGGGTAGAGTGTCGCCATGACCGCAGACGACCACACGCAGGCTGAGGGCGCAGCCGCCGGGGAGGGGCCGCGTCGGCCTGACCCGCCCGACCCGCGAGCAGATCTCGCGTTCGAGCCGCCGGCCGACCTGGAGGACGATTCCGTCCCCAGCGGAGCGGCGCGACTTCGTCCGCGACCTGTTCTCGCGCGAGCTGCTGCGCTACCTGGGCCCGGGCTTCATCGTCACCATCGGCTTCATCGACCCGGGCAACTGGGCGACCAACATCGCCGGCGGTTCCGAGTTCGGCTACACGCTGCTCTGGGTCGTCTCGCTCAGCACGCTGATGCTCATCTTCCTGCAGCACCTCTCGGCCAAGCTGGGCATCGTCACCGGTCACTCGCTGGCCGCCAACATCCGCACGCACCTGCCCAAGCCGGTGGTCTGGCTGGCCGGGGTGACCATCGTCCTCGCCTGCGTGGCGACCGACCTCGCCGAGTACCTCGGCGCAGCGCTCGGCTTCTACCTGCTGTTCGGCCTGCCGCTCTGGATCGGCGCGCCGCTCACGGTCGCCATCGTCTTCGTCGCGATCCTCGGCCAGCAGTACCACCGGCTGGAGCGCATGATCGTCGTGTTCCTCGCCATCATCGCCGGCTGCTACATCATCGAGCTGTTCCTCGTGAAGCCGGACTGGGCGGCCGCGGCGCCGCGACTGGCTGATCCCGTCCGTGGACGGCGCCAGCATCCTCGTCGCGCTCGGCATGCTCGGCGCCATCGTCATGCCGCACAACATCTACGTGCACTCCAACGTCATCCTGTCGCGCGACTGGGACCTGGCGCCCGACCGCCGCCGCCGGCTCATGAACTTCGAGCTCATCGACACCAGCCTGGCCATGGGCATGGGCTGGCTCGTCAACTCGGCGATGATCATCGTCGCGGCGGCGGTGTTCTTCACGGCCGGCGTCACCGTCACCAGCATCGAGCAGGCGTCGGAGACGCTGGAGCCGCTGGTCGGCCCGCTCTCGCAGACTCCTGTTCGGGCTCGCGCTGCTCGTCGCCGGCGTCGCCTCGTCGATCACGTCGTCGCTGGCCGAGGCCAACGTCGTCACCGGCTACCTGGGCAAGCCGGAGGACCCGCGCACCCGCGCCTACAGGATCGGCCTCGTCGTCACCTCGCTCCCGGCGATGTTCGTCATCGCCCTCGGCGTCGACTCCTACAAGGCGCTGATCGTCAGCCAGGTCGCTGCTGAGCATCCAGCTCCCCTTCACCATCATCCCGCTCCTGTGGCTCTCGCGGAGCAAACGCGTCATGGGCGGGTATCGTATGAACGTGGTGCAGCTCGCCGTCGGCGTCGCTCTGGCGGCGGTGATCATCGGTCTGAACGCGTTCCTCCTCTACCAGCTCTTCTTCGGAGGCTGACGGCATGGGCTGTCTACGAGCGCATCCTCGTCCCCATCGAGGGCACCGAGACCGACGGGCCGGTGCTCGAGCACGTCGGCAGGCTCGCCGTGCTGTGTGGCGCGGAGGTCATCCTGCTGCGCGTCGCCCACTACCACACCCGGGACCAGCGCACGCTGCGAGATCGAGGACGCGGAGGGCGACCTGGAGCGGGCGGCGGAGCGGCTTCGCGCCTTGCGGCCTCACGGTGCAGACGCGGCTGCTCTCCGGCGAGCCACCGCAGGTGATCGTGCAGCAGGCCGCCGAGCTGCACCCCGACCTGATCGCCATGGCCACGCACGGGCACGGCTGGGCGAAGCGCATGGTGCTGGGCAGCGTGGCCGACCACGTGCGGCACAACAGCGACGTGCCGCTGCTCCTGATCAAGGGCGCGGCCGTCGCCTGACCCGCGGGCCTCGCGAGATCCGGGAGCCCGCGCACGAACGTGCACGGGACGTCTCACGGCCTCGAGAGTATGCTGCTCCCAGGGTGTGTGGAGCACCGGGGCGCTGAAGGGAGCCTGCCGTGGCCGGGTCGAAGCCGTCTGTCCGCCGATCGTGGTGGGCGCGCTGGTGGAAACGTCTGGCGATCGTCGCCGGCGTGCTCGTCCTCCTGTTCATCGGCGGGTCGGCGCTCGCGGCCAAGTTCACCGAGAACAACAAGTTCTGCGGGACGGACTGCCACGAGATGTGGCCCTACCGCGACACGTGGGCGAAGTCGACGCACAAGAACGCCGACTGCGTGCAGTGCCACATCCCGCCGGGACCCGTGAACTTCGTCAAGACGAAGATGGCCGCCTCGCGCGAGGTCTGGGTGCACTTCACCGGCGTCTCCAAGGCGCCGATCACCGTCACCCGGCACATCCCCAACACCGCCTGCGAACGCAGCGGCTGCCACACCAGCGCCCAGACGAGCAAGACGATCTCGCTGGGCCAGCCGGCGCCCGCGAAGTTCCAGCACGGCAGCGCCGGCCACACCAAGCAGCTCTGCATCTCCTGTCACGCGTCGCTGGTGCACGCCGGCGCGCCCGGGGTCACCGCGCCGCCGGCGAACTCCATGCCTGCGTGCTTCACCTGCCACACAGACGGCACCAGGAACTGCAGCTACTGCCACAAGCCTCCCCACGCCGACCGCGGTCCGTGCCAGGACTGTCACGGCATCAACGGCTGGACCGGGGGCAAGGGCGGCGGTCCCGCATCCGGGCGGCCCGCTGACCGGCAAGCACGGGCAGATCACGTGCCAGACGTGCCACACCAAGGGCGTGGCGGTGAAGCCGGACGGGTGCATCAACTGCCACGGCGACCAGCACAACGGCCTGACGAACTGCGTCGACTGCCACACCATCCAGAACTGGAACCCGTCCAAGTTCACGCACCCGCAGGAGGGCGAGCACATCCCCGCCGGCGAGGTGCCGCTGCAGTGCAACGACTGCCATCTCAACGGGTTCGGTCAGCCGGCGAGCTGCCCGTGCCACGGCGGCAGCGCGCCGAGCGGCGGCGGATGAGCCCGGGCGGCCGGTCGGCCGTAGCGCCACCGGCCCGCCCGGTATACTCGGACCATGCCCGACCGCCTCGTCCTCTTCGACATCGACTGCACGCTCATCGACGCCCACGGCGCCGGTGGGCGGGCGATCCTGCGCGCCATCAAGGACGTCTACGGGGTAGAAGGCGAGCTCGGCGACTACTCGTTCCACGGGCGCACCGACCCCGGCATCATCAGCGATCTCGCGACGCTGTGGGGCGGCGGCGAGCCGGGCGAGGTGATCGGCCGGTACGAGGGCGAGACCCAGCCCCAGGTCGTCCATGACCTGGCAGAGCGTCTCGGCGCTCCCGCCGGACTCCATCGACCGGCTCGTCGACGTGTGCATCGCCCGCTACGTCGAGCTTCTGCACCACGAGATCGACGGCCGCGAGGTGGAGACCCTGCCGGGCATCCGCGAGCTGGTGACGGCGCTCGCGGCCGACCGCCGCGCCCTCGTCGGCCTGCTCACCGGCAACGTGCTCGAGGGGGCCCGTCTCAAGCTCCTGCCGACGGGCCTGTACTCGCTCTTCAAGGTCGGCGCCTACGGTTCCGATTCGGCGCTGCGCGCCGACCTGCCGGCCGTCGCCGTCGCTCGCGCCGAGGCGCTGACGGGCCGCCGCTACGCCGGCAAGGACATCGTCGTCATCGGCGACACGCCGGCCGACGTGGAGTGCGGCGCCTCGCTCGGCGTCACCGCCGTCGCCGTGGCCACCGGCCGGCACAGCGTGGACGAGCTCGCCGCGCACGCGCCGGACCACCTGTTCGCCGACCTCTCGGACTGGCGCGCGGCCTACGACGCGATCATGGGTGACGGCAGGCGCTGACCGGCCGCGTGGCCACCGTTCGCGCCACGGCGAGGCCGCTCGCGGCCGGGTCTACGACCAGCGGGCCGGTGAGAGCGGCGTCACGTCGATCGAAGGCGCCGCGCCTCCGGCGAGCTCCGCGACCAGGCGTCCCGTCACCGGCGCCAGCGAGAGTCCGAGCATGCAGTGTCCGGTAGCGAGGATCACCCGGTCGCGGCCGGGGACCCGGCCGATCACCGGCAAGCCGTCCGGCGTCACCGGGCGAGGGCCGCGCCAAAGCTGACGCACGGGGCCGTCTGCCGGCAGGCCGATGGCGCGCCGGCCGCCCTCCCGCAGGTGCGCCACGCGCCTGGGGCGCACGCGCATGTCCCAGCCGGACAGCTCGAGCGTGCTTCCCAGGCGCAGTGCGTCGCCGAGTGGCGTGAGCACGACGTGGGCGTCGCCCAGGTAGAGCGGCAGCTCCGGGAACCCGGCCGGCCGCTCCACGTCCACGCTGTAGCCCTTGGCCGGCTCGATCGGCAGCCGCAGGCCCAGCCCGCGGGTGAGCTGCGGCGTCCAGGCGCCGGCCGCCAGCACAACCTGGGCGGCCTCGAACGCGCCGCGAGTCGTGAGCGCGCGCACGCCGCCGGGCGCCGGTTCGAGCGCGAGTGCCTCCGCGCCGGTCACGACCGCCGCTCCGGCCTCACCTGCCAGTCCGGCCACTGCGCGCGTGAAGCGCAGCGGGTCCATATGGCCGTCCTCGGAAAAGAAGAAGGCGCCGGCGAGCTCGCAGCGGAGGCCAGGGAACATCCGACGCGCCTCTTCGACCGTGACCTCGTCGATGCGCGCGCCCACGGCGCGCGCCCGCTCGACGTCCTCACGCGCGGCCGCCAGGCCAGCTGCGGTCTCGAAGACCTGCAGCTCGCCGTCGTGGTGAAAGAGCCAGCTGCTCGCCGCGTCCGGCGGCGAGCTCGTCGTGCAGGTCCGCGCTCGCCGTGTGCAGCGCCCGCAGAACGGGAGCGGCCGCATTCGCCCGCGTCCTCGAGCAGGCGGCCCGGAACAGCCACAGCCAGCGCGCCAGGGCGGGGCTGGGCCGCGGTGCGATGTAGAAGGGGCTGGAGCTGTCGAGCATCCACTTGAGCCCCTGGCCGAGGACGCCGGGCGCGGCCAGGGGCGTCGCGTCGCTGGGCACCAGCAGCCCGCAGTTGGCGTGCGCCCCGCTCACCGGCGGGCAGACGTCGGTCTCGCGCTCGAGCAGGACGGTACGCGCGCCGGCCCGGGCTAGCTCGAGGGCGCAGCACGCACCGACCGGGCCTGCGCCCACCACCAGCACGTCCGCACGTTCCGTCACCGTGCTCCCCGCGTCGAGTACCGGCGCACCGCGCGCGCCGCCTCCATGCTAACCGTTCCCTGACACACCGTGGGTAGCATCGCCTCGGGGAAGCGGCGACGAGCGCGACCTCCTCGAGTCGGTCAAGGACAACCTGGAGAAGGGATGGCCGCCGCGTGACCACGGTGGCCTCGGGCGAAGACGCGCTCTCGCAGGCGCGCATCGGCGGCAAGGCCGGGCCAAGCCGCCGTGTCTAGTTCACCTTGATGGTGGTGACCGGCGACTTGGCCTTGCCGCTGGAGAAGTAGTACTTGGTGGGCTGCGCCGGGCTCACGGACTCGCTGTACAGCGAGTACCGCGCGGTGTAGCCGCCTGGCAGACTCTCCGCCCGGCGCGACGTGGCGACGGCGCGGCTGCGCCAGCGGCCGTCGTAGTAGAAGTGCATCGTCACGTTGGCCCCGTCGGCGAGCGCCGGGTACAGCCGGCCGCTCACGGTGATGCTGCCGCCCGCGCTGATGCTCGCGCCGTCGCGGGCCGCCGGGCTGATGCCCATGCTCTTGAAGACGGCCCAGGAGCTGTTCAGCCCGAGCTTCATGCGCAGGGAGCTGCCGTCGATGTACTTGGTCCCGCCGCTGCCGATGATCGCGGCTTTGACGATACGCGGCGAGGCGCCGCGCTTGACCGTATAGACGGCGCGCAGCGTGCCGCTCGCACCCAGCGGGCCGCCGACCTGCGACGGCGTACGGCGCAGCGGGCCCCAGTCGTGCAGCGTGCCGTAGTAGTCGTAGGGGTCGTCCACGCCTTTGAGGTAGGGGTAGGAGCCGCCCCAGACGTTGCCGACGCTCTCGGTGTGGCCGCCCGAGCACGAGAAGTACGTCGCGACGATGGGCTTGCCGTCATAGGTGGGGCAGGTGCCGGCCGTGCCGCGGACGGCGGCGTCGGTGCGCGAGTCCTCGATGCCGACACCGACGTAGGCCTGGTCGCGGACATCGCAGTAGACGTCCCAGGCCTTGCTTGGTTGCCGGCTGCCGATCGCGAAGGCACGGGCGGCGCAGGCCTGCGCCTTGAGCGACTCCAGCGGCCAGCTCGGCGACACCTCGTGCGGGATCACGCCGCGCAGGTAGCTCTCCAGCGGCACGTGGTTGATCATCATCAGCCCGCCGCCGTACACGACCTTGACCGTGCCGCGGTAGGCGCCGTCGTCGCCCAGGTCCGTCTTGGTGATGAGGCGGAGCGCGCCGGCGGTCGGCGTGAAGGTGGGGGCGCCGGTGAAGGTCTTGCGCAGGGCGCCCGCGACCACGCGGTAGCCGGTGCTCGTGTGGGTCGTCGTCGCGGTGGTCCCGCCCGGGATGGTGGACGCCGCGCCGGTGCCCTGGACGGTGTAGTCGTTGGGGCAGCTCAGCTTGATCGCACTCTGGCCGCTGCGCAGATTGACGCGTATGACCGAGTCGGCGACGTCCGAGAATGTGATACCGGTGTAGTAGTGCTTGAGGATCGCCTTGTAGTCCCAGCCGTGCTTGGCGTAGCCGTAGGCGCCCCACTGCGACATGCCCACGCCGTGGCCCCAGCCGTGACCCGTGATGGTGAAGTCGTACTGGCTGGAGAAGGCGGACGCGGGCCCTGCCGCGCCGAGGAGGACGAGCAGGACGAGGACGCCGGCGAGCGCCAGCTTGCCACGGCGCCCGGCGCGGCCCTGAGAAGCGGGCGTGGTGCGCCGGCGCGGGTGCATCGAGTGCGGGGATGTGGGGTGCGGGGTCGTCATGGGCTTCTGAGGCACAAGGGCCTCCTGGTTCGAGGATATCGTGCCCCGCGCGGGCGGGGCAAACGCGCCGGCACTGGTCGTGACTGCTTCTGGCATCGGCGGCGTTCTCCTTTCCTTGAGGCTGAGGGCAGGCTGATGAGGCTGCGTCAGGCTCGCGCCGCGCGCGTCGCCGTTCGCCGCGTGTTACCGTAGGCGGCCACCACAGGGGAAAGGCGGGGCCGGCGCCGAAAGCGTTGCCGGGCCCGCGAGGCAGGCTCCGGCCGAGCTCAAGCCGCCGGTCGAGTCGCCGATAGCAGTACGAGACATGAACTCACGTAGAACCCTCCTCCACATCCTCATCCTCACAGCGCTGACGGCGGCGGCCACGATCGTCCTCGCCGCGCCGGCGCTCGCCAAGTCGTACACGGACGTGCCGAGGAGCCACTGGGCGTACTCGTCCATCTCGTCGGTGACCAACCGCGCCGTGGACGGTCACCGGCTCCTGGACGACTACGCCGAGCTGTTCCGGCCTGAGCGCGCGATCACGCGAGAGCTTCTCGCGCGCTCCATCGTCCTCGCCTCGGGCCACTACGGTGAGAACATCACGCCGGTCGACATCGCCGACGTCCCCAAAGGCTACCGCTACTACACGGTCATCCAGATGGCGGTCCACCAGGGGTACATGGCGGTGGACAAGGCCGGCGACTTCCGGCCCACGGAGAAGGTCGCCGCGGCGACGGCCGAGACCGTCATGACCCGGTGGCTCAAGGAGAAGTACTCCTCCTACAGTTGGTCGTTGTTGACCACGCTCGCCCCCGCCCGCTGGAAGCCCGACACCGGGTGGACCACCGGAGCCCCGTCGTACCTCCCGGCGATCGTCGCCTCGCGCCAGCTCGAGCTGCGCTACAACCACCCGATGGACGGCGACGGCCACGAGGCGCTGCCCGGCGAGCCCATCGACCGCGCCGAGATCGCCTACATGTTCGACCGGGCCTACAAGGTGGGGAGCAGCTGGCAGCTCTACGGCCTCGCCGGCTACAAGGACGTCACCTTCCCGGCCCTGAGCGACCGGCAGAAGCAGGTGGTCAGGTTCGCGCTCAAGTGGATCGGCTACCCCTACGTCTGGGCGGGCGAGTACCCGACGCCCAACTCGCCCTACGGCACGCAGAAGTCGGGCGGGTTCGACTGCTCGGGCTTCGTCTTCTACGTCATGAAGATGCACTTCGGCTACGACAGCATCACCGTGAACCAGCGCGGGGCAAGCGACATGGCGGCAGTGGCAAAGCCGCGCATCACCCGCGACAAGCTCAAGTGCGGCGACCTCATCTTCTTCGGCGGCAACGGACCCAGCTCGTCGGTGGGTTCCATCTACCACGCCGGTCTGTACCTGGGGAAGGGCTGGTTCATCCACTCCACCGGCTCCAGCGACGGCGTGACCCTCGCATCGCTGAACAACTCGAGCTACTACAAGAGCAACTTCGCCTGGGGCCGCCGCGTGCTCGCGGCCGCCGAGCTCACCCTGCCGACGCCCTCGCCGACTGCTTCGGCGGCGCCCTCCGCCGGGCCGGCGCCGGACTACTCGGCGTCGCCGTCGCCGGAGGCGCCTGCGGCGACACCGGCTCCCTCGTCGTCAGCGTCCCCACAGCCCTGATCCGCCCCCGACGACGTGCACGCC
>CAVUGS010000003.1:0-294370 GCA_963741075.1 uncultured Thermoleophilia bacterium | reverse complement strand
GTCGCGGCGCCTTACCTCGCTACAGGAAACCGCGCCCGGACCGATAACAACAAGGCGGGCGGCGCCCGAGGGGACGCCGCGCGTTGACGTACCACACCCCGGGGGAGGACCTGTCATGCACAGGCGGATCGCACGGCTCGCGGCTTCGGCCGCGGCCCTTCTCGTCGTCACGTTCGCGGCCGGCTCGATCGCGGCCGCAGTGACGCAGTCCGACGTGGCCTACTTCGACGGGTTCCAGGACCTGTCGGGCCTCGACCTCGCCCAGAGCAGCGGCGTCGCGATCGACGCCCTCGGCGGCCTGCGCATGGCGACGAACGGGACGGCCACCGCCGCCACCTGGACGAGCGCGGCCGACTTCACGACGCCGGCCGCGCCGCTCGGACCGGTGGTCGGGCATGTCCACGCTCGACGCCTCCACCGCCGCCGGCACGCTGCGGCTGCCGACGGCGCCCCTCGCGTTCCGCCGCGCCGTCGCCGATCCCGGTGCTCGAGCCCGTCGACGCGCTCAGCGTGGACGGCTTCAGCGTCGGCGGCATGAGCGTGCAGCGCGTCGCGGCGACGGCGACAAGTACTACATGTGGTACGCCGGCGTGCCGGAGAACGAGTTCGCGCAGCGCATCTACCTGGCCACCTCCGACCGACGGCAACGACGTGGACCAAGGAGCCGGCGCCCGTGCTCGACCTCGGCGCTCCCGGCTCGTTCGACTCGCGTCAGCTCACCAAGCCCAGCGTCATCTACGACGCCGCCGAACATCGCTGCCCCGTTCCGCATGTGGTACGCGGCCGAGGACGAGACCGAGGGCGGCGTCGGCTACGCGACCTCCCTGGACGGCCGCACCTGGACCAAGGTCGGCGAGGTGCTGCCGCCGGGCAAGCCCGGCATGGCCGACAGCTACCGGGTCATGCAGCCCTGCGTGCTCATCGACAACGGCGTCTACTTCATGTGGTACACCGCCGACGACTCCAACAACCGCCGCGTCGCCTACGCGACCTCCACGGACGGTCTCGTCTGGACAGCGCGGCGGCGTCGTCTTCGACGTCGGCACCGGCAACTACAGCGAGGGCGCCTTCGCCCCGGCCGTCGTGCGGACGGCGAGCGGCTTCCACATGCTCTTCACCGGCAACAAGATCGTCTCCGGCACCGACATCCAGAGCAAGCTGATCAACGCCGACAGCAGCGACGGCCTCACCTGGGCGCGCCGGGAACATCGCCTTCAAGCCCGGCTCGGCGGCGACCGGCTTCGACGGCTACAACCTCTCCCAGCCGACGATCCTCAGCGACCCGGCCGACGCCGCGCACCCGTACAAGATGTGGTACGTGGGCAACAACCCCGACGCCAACGGCAACTACCACGACCGCGTCGGCCTCGCCTACCAGAAGAGCGCGGGCTCGGTCTCGCAGTGGGTGCAGCAGGTCCGGGACGCGCCGGGCCCCTACTCCGATCCTCGCTCAGCCTGGGCACGCAGGGCACGGCGTTCGACACGATGAAGGTGGCGGACCTGCGGCCCGTCGCCAAGCCGGCCGCGGCCGGGACGGGCCTCTACGGCTTCTACACGCGGCACCAACGCCGCCGACTTCGTCTCCCGCATCGGCGTCAAGCAGTCGGCCGACGACGGCCTCACGTGGACCGACGCCAACGCCCACGCGACGCTCATCGGCGCGGTGCCGGCGGGCACCTTCGACGCCGGTGGCGTAGCTTGTCCCGCGCCGGTCCCCAAGGGCGGCGACACCGGCTGGTGGGTGTACCACACCTCGCTGACCGCGGCCGGGGCGCCGACGATCGGCCTGCACACCGTCTCGGCAGACCTTGGCACCGAGCCTCCGGTGGCGACGACTCCGGTGCTGACCTCCGGTGGCGCCTACGACGCCGGCGGCCAGTCGGACCCGAGCGCGGTCCTGAGCGGCTCGCACCATCGTGCTGTTCTACGCCGGCAAGGACGCCGTCGGGCGGCTGGTCGATCGGCTCCGCCGCGACCACCACGTCCACGCCGACGACCTTCTCGGCGGCGCACCAGATCCTCGCGCCCGACGCCGGGCACCTACGACGCCGGCGGCCTGCGTCATCCGGTGGCCCACATCGCGCGCGGACGGCAGCTGGCGCCTCTTCTACACGGCCATCGGTCCCGACGGCGTGAAGCGCATCGCCTATGCGACCTCCCCGGCGGCCATCGACCTGGACCAAGCAGGGCCTGGTGATGGACGCGTCCACGGACGCCTATGACTTCACCGAGGGCGGCGTCGAGCCGAGTGCCGCCACGACTCTCGGTGGCAGCGGCGAGACGCTGTACTTCACCGGCACCGACCGCTTCGGCTGGACGCGCGTCGGCAAGGCCACGGCGACCGGCGCGGGCTTCGTCGCCGAGCGGATCGGCGACCTACGAGCTCGACGGCGGCACCGTGCGCGACTGGAGGAAGATCCTGTGGACCCCGGCCACCAGTCCTGCCGGCACGACGCGCGAGGTCCACGTCAGCTACTACCCGACGCTCTCGGGCGGCTGGTCCAACTCCTACGAGGTGGCGCGCGACACCGATCTGCCCTTCCTGCTCACCGTGCAGAAGATGCGCTGGCAGGTGCGCATGACCAGCGACGTCGCCGCGGCGTCGCCGACGCTCGAGCAGCTCACGGTGAACCACGCTCCCGTGCAGTTCCCGGCGGCGGCGACCGCCGTCACCAGCCCGATCGGCCCGCCCGACGGACGCTACCTGCTGACGTGGGGCGACCTCGTCGTCTCGTGCGACATCCCTGCCGGCGCCGGCCTCACCGTCGCGGTGCGCGACGACGCCGGCGCGACAGGTGGTCCCGGAGCAGCTCGCTCACCGCGACCGGCGCTCACGATCCCGCTGGCCGGCGTCGCGGCGCCGGGCAGCAAGCTGGTGGCCGTCCTCGGCTTCACCGGCGACGGCGCGACGACGGCCAAGGTCAAGAACCTGACGGCCACCTACACGACGACGACCACGCCGTCTCAGCTGACCCTGACCGCCGGCAAGACGCTGCTGCCGTATGGCGGCTCCACCACCCTGACGGGCAAGCTGGTCAGCGACCCCACGCCGCTCGACGCCGACGAACGGCGACGCGTTGCCGCTGCGGTGGTCAGGAGGTGACGATCAGCCAGAACGTCGCCGGGACGACGGGCTACACGGAGATCGGCCAAGGTCACGACCGGGCTCGACGGCTCGTTCTCCCTGCCCGATCCCGTCAAGCCGCCGGCGACGACGAGCTACCGCGCCACGTGGGCCGGCGCCACCGTCGGTGCGGTCGTCTATCCACCGGCCGCCGCCTCGGTCCGGGTCCAGGTGAAGCCCAAGGTGACCCTGGCGCTCACCAAGTACAACAGGAGGAGCGGCAAGTACTTCCTCTACAAGTCCGGCCGGACGGTGTACGCCAAGGGCGGCATGACGCCGAACCACGCCAAGCTCGGCGACGGCGCCGACGGCCGGCACGGTCACCGTGACCGCCTACCAGTACAAGTCGCGCAAGTGGGTCAAGGTGAGGAGCGCGCGTGCGGACCCTGAGCTCGACGAGCACCTACACCTGGTCCTGGCGGCCGAAGTACAAGGGCACGTACCGCTGGGCGACGAGCTTCGCCGGTGACGTGGACCACGTCGCCGCGGTCAGTCCCTTCCGCTACGTGAAGGTGTACTGAGCAGGACGCCCTGAGGGCCGGGGAGGACGCCTCGCGTCTTCCCCGGCCCTCGCGCGTTCCCAATCGTCAGCACTCTCAACCATACGGGGCTGGGAGTACGCCGTAACCCGGTTTGACAACACCTCTCTGGACCCAAAGACTGGCGCACTGACAGACGAGACCCGTGACCACACCGGGCTCGTAAGCGGCACACCCCGTACCACCAGCACAGCTCCAAAACCCCAGGCAAGACCACTCCAGCAGACCTTCACGCGCAGACCGAAGACGCCGAGGCGCGCCCGCCGGCCCGCAGGGGCCGGGTGCGCGCTCCGACCGTCGCCACGTCCCGAACGAGGGGCGGGCGTGAGCGAATCCGTGCAAGGAGTGCGCATGAGCGCGAGTGAAAAGCAGATCATCGAGGCGCTGACCATGGTCCGGCGCATGGCCTCGCGGTACCGCAGAACGCCACTCGGCGCCGAGGACGCTCTTGGCGTCGGCGCCGTCGCCCTGGTAGAGGCGGCACGCCGCTTCGACCCGTCCCACGGCGTGCCCTTCGCAGGCTTCGCCTTCCGTCGCGTCAAGGGCGCCATGCAGGATGCCGCCAGCGGACGGAGTGGCGCCCGCGGGACGCGGCCGGACGCGGAGACGCCGTGCGACCCCGACGTGCTGGGCGAGGTGGTCTGCGACCTGCGCGCGGCGCGGCCCGACGGGCATCTCGACCTGCACGCCGCGCTCAGCAGGCTGCGCTGCCGTCTGCGGATGATCGTGGTGCAGCACGCCTGCGGGGTGCCGCACCACCGCATCGCGCGCGATCTCGGGGTCACTGAATCGCGGGTCTCGCAGTTGCTTGGCGTCGCCCGGCAGCGGTTGCGGGCGGAAGCGGGGATCGAGCTGTCGTGACCGCGGTGCCGGCCGCGGCGCGCGCTCGCCCGCAGGCGGGAACGTCACTTCGTCTGCGCCGTACCGCCTACGGCTGCACTCGCAGGCATCGCGCCGCCGCCGGCGCCGTCAGGCGGCGCTCCCGACCGGCTCACGCTCGTCGGGAGCCGGGGCCACCGCCTGGAGGGCCTGCGCCTTCTGCAGCCGAAGCTCGGCGCGCACTGCCGCGCGCTTGCGCCGGGCGAAGGCCGCCATCCGGCACCGGTCGCTGCAGAACTTGCGCGCCTGGTTGCCGGTCTCGAACACGGTGCCGCACTGCCCGCATGCCACTTCGCGGATGGGACGCGGCGCGCCGCGCCGCCGCCCGTTGGCGGCGAGCCTGGCGTGCACCGTGCAGTACTTCGACGAGTTGTAGATGGAGAGGATGGTCCCGCACTCGGCGTGCGCGCAGACGCGGCCGCTCTGGTAGGAGCGCACCCTGTTCGCCTGCGAGACCGGTCCCCACGGGTTCAGTGTTCCGGTGATCCGTGTCGTCATGAAGCGCACCTCTGCATGGACAGTCTTCGCGGTGCGCCAGCCGCCCGTGGTGTGCGCCACGGCGCGCGGCTGAGGGTCGCTGCGCCCGGCGGCACCAGAAGTTGATGCCGTCGAAGAAGTAGACGCGGCCTCCGTCGCGCTCCGCGTCGCCCAGCCCGGCGCTCGGTCCTGCACCTCGTCACGGCTCAGCGTGCGACTCCGGCTCACTGCCGTCCTCCGTCATGCCGTCCCACCCGTCGGAGGGCGGACGGCGGCGCGAGACCGGTCGCACCGACCGCCACGCAAGCCTATGAAGAGGCGCCCGGACATCGGGCAGGGGGACACATTTGTGTGGGTCACCCGGACGGTCTTGTCCTCGGTCAGGTGACCGATGCGGTCATCTGAACGCCGGTCGCCGGCCTGCGGCGTCAGTCGAGGTGCTCCCGCACGGCGATGGCTGCCGCCTCCGTGCGGGTGGACGCGCCGAGCTTGGCGATGATGCTGCTGACGTGCGTCTTGACGGTCGACAGGCTGACGACGAGCCGCTCCGCGATCTCGGCGTTGGTCAGCCCCTCGACCATCAGTTTGAGCACGTCGCGCTCGCGCCGCGTGAGGCCGGCGCGCGCCTCGACGGGCGAGGAGATGGCGTGGACGAGCGCGTCCGCAGCCTCGGGGGCCAGGGTGCTGGTGCCCGCGTGTGCCCTGCGGATGGCCTCGGCCAGCTCCCTGCCGCTGACGTTCTTGAGCAGGCAGCCGAGCGCGCCGGCGCGCAGCACGCGCTGGATGAGCTCGGGGTCGGAGAAGCTCGTGAGCGCCAGGACCCTGGTCCCCGGGCAGGTGCTGATGATCTCCCTGGTCGCCTCGGCCCCGTCCATGCCTCCGGGCAGCACGAGGTCCATGAGGACGACGTCGGGCCGGGTCTCCGCGCACAGTCTGACGGCCGCCGCTCCGGAGTCGGCCTGGCCGACGAGCGCGATGTCGGCGAAGAGCCCGAGGATGGTCTCCAGCCCGCCGCGCACGAGTTCGTGGTCGTCGACGATGACGACCCGGATCGCAGCGGTGGATGTGCCTCCGTCAGACATCGTCTCCCTCCCCCTCGCTCAAGGGCCATTCGACGGTGACAACCGTACCACGACCGGCGCCGCCGGCCACCTGGTATCTCGCGCCGGCGGCGTCGGCGCGCTCGCGGTCGCACGCAGGCCGAGGTGCTCGGTGCCGGCCTGCCCGCCGAGTAGGGAGTGGTCAGACGACCGCTGCGCCGGCCTCCGCCGCGCTCTGGATGCCGGCCACCGTCTCGTCGCTCGGGGCGCCGGTGGCCAGGGTCGCGACCACGACCGTGGAGCCGGACGAGCCGGCCGCGCGGAACGCCGCCCGCAGGGCGGCGAACACGGCCGGCTCGTCCCCGCGCAGCAGCGTGCTCAGGCGGCCGACGGTGACGTCCACGCCCTCGCCGGCCGCAGCCTGCAGCGCCGCCTCGATCGCCGGCCGCAGGTGCGTCTGCCGCAGGGGGTAGACCGACAACTGCAGGTGGACCTCGCCGGCCCCCGGCTCCGCGTCCTCGGGAGCGCCCGCCTCCAGCACCGAGAGGATGTTGCCGGCGGGGTCCTTGAACCAGGCGATCGGCGGACCGTACTCGGGGAGGGGCGGGCGCACGATGCCTTTGTCGTCGTGCGGCATCCCCTCGTAGCGCTCGAAGGCGACGCCGCGGGCGGCCAGCGCGTCGACGGCGGCGTCGATGTCGTCCACCGGCAGGTTCAGGACGGTGAAGGAGGCGGGCTCGTGGCCTTCCTTTGGGTAGATGAGGACCCTTCCGCCGCCGGCGAGGTGCAGGGTCAGCATCCCGTTCGCCTCGCTGACCTCGATGCCCAGAGTCTCGGCGTAGAACGCGCGGGCGCTCGCGATGTCGTCGACCGAGAATCCGGAGAACGCGTGGCTGTGCGTGAACATGTGGGTTCCTCCTGGGATCAGGCGGCGTCGGCCGTTCTGGGATCAGGCGGCGTCGGCCTGTGGCCGGTCCTCGACCACGTCGCGGAGCAAGGCCGCCGAGTTGTGCTCCGTGTCGCGGGCCGCGTACACGAAGGTGACGGGGCCGGTTCGCGCGAGTGTCCGCAACCGCTCGAGTTCGTCCGGCCGCTCCCGCAGTTCGTCGCGGTAGCGGCGCCGGAACTCGGCCCACCTGGCCGGGTCGTGGCCGAACCAGCGGCGCAGCTCGGGGCTGGGGGAGACCTCTTTGAGCCAGAGATCGACGGCCGCGCGCTCCTTGCTCAGCCCGCGCGGCCACAGGCGCTCGACGAGGACGCGCGTCCCGTCCGAAGGCTCCGGCTGTTCGTAGACGCGCTTGAGCAGGATCGTCATCGTTCCTCCAGCTTCTGCCGCTTCCCCGTCTCGAAGAACTCGGCCCAGGGGTCGGCCGCACGCGTCTTGAGGCGCCGAAGCACCCGCTCCGCGGTCCAGTCGGCGCCGCCGCGCGTCTTGCCCAGCTCGTCCCAGGCGATGGGCATGGCCACGGGCGCGCCGGGCCGGCCGCGCAGCGAGTACGACGTCACCGACGTGGCGCCGCGGCCGTTGCGGAAGTGGTCGATGAAGACCTTGCCGCCGCGCTTGGCCTTGGACATCGTCGCGGTGTACCTGTCGGGCTCGCGCGCGACCAGCGCCTCCACCACCTCGCGCGCGAACGCGCCCACGCGCGGCCAGCGCGCCCGGGACGTGAACGGCACCACGACGTGGACCCCTTTGCCGCCGGAGGTCCGCACGAAGCTCTCCAGGCCGCGGCCCTCCAGCTCCTCGCGCAGCGTGCGCGCGGCCTCGCGCACGCGGCGCCAGTCCACGTCGGGCGCGGGGTCCAGGTCGAAGACCAGGATGTCGGGCACCTCGATCGCGCTCACGCGTGACCCCCAGACGTGGAACTCCACGGCGCCGTTCTGGACCATGGCCAGCAGGCCTTCGGCGCTGTCCACGACCGGGTAGACGACGTCCTTCTCCTTGTCGGCGCCGCGCACGCGCACCTTGGCCACCGAGCGCGGGACCGACGGCGTGACGTGCTTCTGGAAGAAGCACTGCGACCCGATCCCGTCGGGGCAGCGGATGACGGTCAGGGCGCGCTGGGCCAGATACGGCACCATGAGGCCGGCGACCGCCTCGTAGTACCGGACCACGTCCAGCTTGGTGAGCCCGGGGTCGGGAAAGACGACGCGGTCGGGGTGGCTGATGGTCACGCCGCCGACCACCGGCTTGCCGGCAGAGGCGGCCGGCGGCCTTCGCGCAGGCGTGCGCCCCGACGGGCGATCGGCGACCGGGGCGGGATCGGGCTCCGGCGGTTTGACGACGGCCGCGTCCGCGGCCGCCGGGGCGCCGGCCTCGTGCTCCCGCGCCACGTCCTCCGGCGCCTTGTCCTCGCGCAGCCCCTTGAAGACGGGGTGGCGCAGCTGGCCGTCCCCGGTCCACTCGGTGAAGGCCACCTCGGCGACGAGCCGCGGCTCCGTCCAGTGCACGCCGCGGGCCTGTGCGCCGCGCGGCGGGTCGGCGAAGGCCGGCGCGCCGGTCTCGAGCTTCTTCAGGCGCGCGTGGAGGCGCGCCAGCGTGGCGTCGTCGAACCCGCTGCCCACCCGCCCGGCGTAGCGCAGCGCGCCCTCCTGGTCGTACACGCCGAGGAGGAGGGCGCCGAAGCCGTGGCGCGCCCCGGTCGGCTCGGTGAAGCCGCCGACCACGAACTCCTGGCGGCGGCCGCACTTGGTCTTGATCCAGGAGCGGCTGCGCCGGCCCGCGTACGTGCCGTCGGCGCGCTTGGACACGACGCCTTCCAGTTGCTGCAGGCACGCCTCCTCGAACACGGCGCCGCCGCGGCCCTCGATGTGGTCGCCGAACCGCACCACGCCGTGCAGCTTGCGGCCGCCGCGCTTGAGCAGCCGCTCCAGCCGGCGCTTGCGCTCGTGGAGCGGCAGCTCGCGCACGTCCTCACCGTCATCGAAGAGGAGGTCGAAGGCAACGTAGGTGACCCCCTCCGGATCCTCCTTGAGCGCGCGCTGCAGCGCGCCGAAGTCGCTGACGCCGCGCTCGTCGAAGACGACCGCCTCGCCGTCGAGCCAGGTGCCGGAGGCGGGCAGCGCGGCGAGCGCCTCGGCGACGCCGGGGAACCGCGACGTCCAGTCCAGGCCGTTGCGCGACAGCAGGCGCACGGATCCCTCGTCGACGCGCGCGGCGATGCGGTAGCCGTCGTACTTGATCTCGTGCAGCCAGCCGTCGTCGCCCGGCGGTTCCTTCGCGAGCGTCGCCAGCGTCAGCGCGACGGTGGACGGAGCGCGCGAGCGCCCTGCGCCGGCGCGCGCGCCGTCACCGGACCTCGCGCCGTCGTCCTTCGCGCGTCCCGCGCGCTTCCGCGGCGCCCTGCCGGCGGCGATCTCCTCCATCGTGCGGCCCGTCGAGACGCTGCGGTCGTCCGGACCCCATGGGTCAGGCTCGCCCGGCCGGGCCTCCTCGTCCCGCTCCTTGATGAGCAGCCACTGGTTCTCCTCCCCGTCCCCGGAGCCTCGCGTGTGCACCAGCACCCAGCTGCCGCGCAGTCGCTCGCCGGCGAGCCGGATCTTGAGCTCGCCCTTCTCGAGACCGCGGTGCGCGTCGCCGACCGGCTCCCAGGTGCCCGTGTCCCAGAGCATCACCGTGCCCCCGCCGTACTCGCCCTTGGGGATGGTGCCCTCGAAGTCGCCGTACTCCACGGGGTGGTCCTCCACGTGGACGGCGAGACGGCGCACCTTGGGGTCCAGGCTGGGGCCTTTGGGGACCGCCCAGCTGAGCAGGACGCCATCGAGCTCGAGCCGCAGGTCGTGGTGCAGACGGCGAGCGGCGTGCTTCTGGATGCAGTACAGGCCGCCGGAGAGGCGCTCCCGGCCGGCGGCCTGCGGCCGCTCTCCGCTCGCGCCCTCTGGTTCGTCGGTCTTCGTGAAGTCGCGCTTGCGCCGGTACGTGCGCAGCTCGGCCATCAGCTCGCCTTACGCCGCCGTTGCCCCTTGCGCCCCTTGGCCTCGCCGACGCTCTTCTTGAGCAGCTCCATCATGTCGACGACCTCGGCGCCCCGGTGCGGGCCGCCGTCGCCGCGCTTGACCGGCGCCTTGCCGGTCTTGGCCTTCTGCTCGATCAGCTCCAGCAGGTCCTCGCGGTACTCGTCACGGAACTGCTCCGGCGCCCACGGCTCGTCGAGCGCCGCGACCAGCTGCTCGGCGAGCGCGATCTCCTTGTCCTTGACCTCGGGCGGGTCGTCCAGCGCGTCGCCGACCTCGAGCTCGCTCACGGCCTTGATCTCGTGCGCGAACCGCAGCAGTTCCAGTGTGATGACCTTGTCGTCGGCGATGAGCGCGGCCAGATGCTGCCGGCCGCGCATCACGATCATCGCGATGGCGACCCTGCCGGTGCGGCGCAGGGTCTCGCGCAGGATGTGGTACGGCTTGGTCCCGCCCTTGCCGGGCACCACGTACAGCGGCTTCTCGAAGTACTGCGGCGGGACGGCGTCGGCCGGCACCGCCTGGACGATGTCGATCGTCTCGGTGGCCTTGACGTTCGCCTTGCTGAAGTCGTCCTGGTCGAGCACCACGAACGTGCCCTCGTCGTACTCGAAGCCCTTGACGATGTCCTCCCACGCCACCTCTTCGCCGGTCTCCTCGTTGACCCGCTTCTCCCTGATCGGGGTGTTGTCGCGGCGGTCGAGCTGGCGAAAGTGCAGCTCGTCGCGGCGGGTCGCCGAGTAGACGTTCACGGGGATGGTGACCAGCCCGAAGCTGATCGCGCCTTTCCAGATTGGGCGTGCCATGGTACAGGAGTGCCCAGTCTGCAGGCTTGGGTAACGCGCAGGAGCGTGACGGATGTGTTGCCGCGGGTGGGGACGGGGCGCCGTCGCCCGCCTCGGCGGGTCAGGGGGTCGAGCGGGCGAGCAGCACGGCGACGGCGTCCTGGGCGGCGTGCGCCTCGGCGGCGGGCACCGGATCGCCGTTCATGAGCATCGCGAAGCTGAGCGTGTGGCCGTTGGCCGTGGTCACGTAGCCGGAGAGGCTGCTGGCGGCGTTGAGCGTGCCGGTCTTGGCGCGCACGTTGCCGGCGGCGGGGGTGCCGCGCATGCGGTCCTCGAGCGTGCCGTCCACTCCGGCGATGGCGAGAGAGCGCCAGAACACGGGGAAGTCGGCGCGCCTCGCCATCGCGCCGAGGACCTTGAGGACGACCCGGGCCGTGAGCTTGTCCTGGTAGCTCAGGCCGGAGCCGTCGCGGATGCGGAACCCGTCGCTCACACCGATGCTCTGCAGGAAGCGCGTGGCCACGCCGGCGCCGGCGACGGTGGAGCCGCCGTCGCCGAATCCGGCGCCGAGGCCCTTGAGCAGCTCCTCGGCGAGGAAGTTGTCGCTCGGTTTGTTCATCGCCGCGAGCACGCGGCTCAGCGGGGCCGAGCGCTCGGTGTACGCGAGCGTGGAGGTGATGGGGGCGACGCCGCGCGCGGGCGCGTGCGCGACGCGCACGCCGGCGGCGCGCAACTGCTTCGTCAGCGCGCTCGCGGCGGCGAGCGACGGGTCGTCGACGTAGCCGCCGCTGCTCGAGAAGCTCTCGTTGAGCGTGAGCGCCGAGAGCGGGCCGCAGAACGCGGCCATGCTCGGCCGCCAGCCCGCCACGCTGCGCGCCGCGTCGAAGTAGCCGTCGTCGGCCAGCACGCGGCCGGTGATGCGCGTCACGCCCAGCTTCTGGAGACGCGCGACGAAGTCGTGGATGTCGCCGGTCTCCATGCCGTAGTGGTGCGCCTGGAAGGACGCTGTGGACAGCGTGGGGTCGCCGAGACCGCGCAGGTAGACGTCGCCGTGCACGACGCCCTCCGTGTCGGGACCGGGGGCGTCGACGAAGAGCTGGGTGCTGAAGCGGAACGTGGCCGTCCACGCGGCCAGCGCGGCGGACGAGGTGACGAGCTTCTCGTTGGAGGCCGGCAGGCGCAGCACGTCCGGCCGCAGCTGGTACACGGAGCGCTTGGCGGTGAGGTCGAAGACCGCCACGGAGGTGCCCGGGCCGGCCATGCCGTAGCGGGCGAGCGTGGCGGCGATCCTGTCCTTGAGTCCCGCCGCCGCCACGCTCGGGGCGAGCAGCAGGAGCACGGCGGCCAGGCTCGTCAGCAGGACGAGCAGCCTGGCCCGGGGTGTCCGCGTGGCCTTCATCGCCGTCCACGGTAGCAGGAGGCGGCGGCCGGCGCCTCCTGCGGCGAGGGCACTCCGGCCGCGCGTGCACAGTCTGACGCTCAGCCTGAGGGTCAGTCCTTCGCGGGCAGGGAGACCCGGACCGAGAGCCCGCCCGACGGGCCGTCGCGCAGCTCCAGGCGGCCGCCCGAGGCCTTGGCGAGCGCGGCCGCGATGGGCAGTCCGAGGCCGGTGCCGGGCGCCCCGCGGTCCGCGCGCCAGAAGCGCTCGAGCGCGCGCTCCTTGCCCTCGTCGCTGAGGCCGGGCCCGTCATCTCCGACCACCAACTCGTGCGTGGCGGTCCCCCGGGAGATCGACACCGAGACGCGTGATCCCGGCGGCGCCACCTCCACCGCGTTGTCGATGAGGTTGTCCAGGATCTGCTCGACTCCTCCGGGGACCGAGGACGCCAGGACGGGGCCGGCGGGCGCGTCGAGGTCCAGCCGCACCCCGATGGCGTCGGCCACGGCCGACCAGGTGTCCACGCGATCGGTGGCGAGCGCGACCAGGTCCACTGCCTCGGGCGCGGCCGACTCTTCGGCGCGCGCCAGTTGCAGGAGGTCGGCCACGAGCGCGGCCAGCCGGTTGGTCTCCTCGATGGCTGCGCCCAGGGCCTCCTCGTCCTCCGCCGTCGCCGCGGCGCTCTGCAGGTTCTCGAGACGCAGGCGCAGGGCCGTGAGCGGGGTGCGCAGCTGGTGGGAGGCGTCGGCCACGAACTCGCGGTGCTCGGCGAGCAGCCGGTCGAGCCGCCGCGCCATCATGTTCATGGTGTCGCCGAGGACGGCGATCTCGGGGGGCGCCGACGGGTCCGGCTCGACGGGCGCGAGGTCGCCGGTGGCGAAGCGAGCCGCGGCCGCGTCCAGCGTGCGGAGCGGTCGCGTGACGGAGCGCGCGATCGCCCACCCGATGCCGGCCATCGCGACCAGCACGACGACGGCGACGGCGGCGAGAGCCGCCCAGTAGCCGTGGACGAGAGCGTTCGTCGCCTGCTTGTCGAGCGTGAGCCGGACGGCGCCGTGCACGAGGCCCGCCGACGTCGCGGGGACCGCCACGTAGAGCAGGTCGGTCTGCAGCGTCTGGGAGTACCGCGTGCCGGCCGCCCGTCCGCCGCGCAGCGCGGTCTTGAACTCCGGCCGGGTGGAGAAGTCGCGGCCGGCCGGCCCCGCGGTGTCGATGACCGAGGTGCCCGCCTTGTCGACGACGACGACGCGGACGCCGGTGCGCTGCGCGTAGGCCTCCGCGGGGCCGGGGTGCAAGGTGGCGCCGGCCTCGAGCGCCTCCTCGTAGTAGCCGGCGAGCACCGTGGCGTCACGCTCGACGTCGTGCTCGAGCCGCCCCATCTCGCGCTGCTGATAGAAGATCGCGAGCGGGACTTCGAGGACGAGCAGGACGACGAGGGCGGCGAGCAGGTAGCCGAGCAGCAGCCGGCGCGTCACGGCGTGCCGGCCGCCTCGCGAGACGGAAGCCGACGCCGCGCACCGTCTCGATGAGCTCGGGGGCCAGCTTCTTGCGCAGCGACGCGATGTGGACGTCGAGCGTCTTGGTGGAGCCCCACCAGTTCTGGTCCCAGACGTCCTCTATGAGCTGCTTGCGGCTGAACACGGCGCCCGGGTCCCCCGCGAGGTAGACGAGCAGGTCGTGCTCCTTGGGCGTGAGCGCGACCGGGTCGCCGTCGAGGGTCACGCAGCGGGTCCTGGTGTCGATCTCGAGGCGCCCGACGACGATGCACGGGTCGGGCGCGGGCGTGGCCTGGTCGCCGGTCCGTCGCAGGACGGCGCGGATGCGCGCCAGGAGCTCGCGGAACCCGAAGGGCTTGACCACGTAGTCGTCGGCGCCGAGCTCCAGCAGGATGACACGGTCGATCTCGTCGCCGCGCGCGGTGACGACGATGATCGGCACCTGCGACCGCGCGCGCAGCAGCCGGCAGAGGTCCTTGCCGTCCATGTCGGGCAGGCCGAGGTCGAGGAGCACGAGGTCGCATTCTTCGGCCTCAAGGGCCGCCGCCGCGGTGCCGGCGAGGTCGATCTCGAAGCCCTCGCGCTGCAGCCCTGCGCGGAGCGGCTCGGCGATGCTCGGATCGTCTTCTATGACGAGCAGGCGCATTGCCACATGTTCACGCACCTGCGCCTCGATGCCAAACGCGGGGGGGGCTCGCCGTCAAACCGTAACTCGCCTTTGCCAAACGCTTAACCGTCGCTGGCCCGACGTTCAACCTGCGTCCTGTACGTTCGAACCCGACAACTCCGCGAGCCGGGTGCTCGGGAAGGGGAACCGCAATGAACCATCGCACCGCACTGATCACCGCCGGCTCGATCGCCGCCGTGGTCTTCGCCGGGGCCATCGCCGTCGGAGCGAACCTCGGCATCCTCACGTTCGCCGATTCGAGCCCGGTGGGTGAGCTGACCACGGCCACCGTGGCGCAGACGAGTCCGGTGCAGCCGGCCCAGACGTATGCCGCAAGCGAGCCGCGCGGGCGCGGTCAAGGAGCGTGCCACGCAGACGTACGTGATCCGGAAGGCCGGGACCGTGAAGATCGCCTTCTCGAAGAAGGCGGTGCGCTTCGTCGACGCCGGCGCCCGGAAGCACTGGACGTGGAAGCTGGCGCAGACCGGCGACCAGAAGCTCACGGTGACCTTCGCGCACGGCTCCAGCACGTACACCTTCACGGCCTCGGTGGGCAGGAGCGGCAAGCTCACGGCCAAGGTCGACCACCCGGTCACCAAAGTCATTCCGTCGTCTGGCGGCGGCGCGACGACCTGGGCTTCCGCCCCGGCGCCGGCGCAGACCACCGCCGCCCCCGCGCAGTCGGGTGAAGGCGAAGGCGGATCAACCGGACAGGGAGAAGCAGATGACTGACGACCGCGTCCGCATGCAGCGGACCTCGACGGACGACCCGGCGCCCGCGCTCGACCAGGGGCCCAAGCAGGCCGCCCAGCCGCCACGCAAGCGTCGCGGCGTCGCCGGCGGCAGGATCGCCGCCGCAGGCATCGGTGTCGCCGCGATGCTCGGTCTCGCGGCCAACATGCAGGTCGCGAGCAGCAAGGCGCCGGCGGAGCCGGCCCCGGACACGGGTCCCGCGCCGACGCTCGGCGCTCTGCGCTGGGAGCAGAATGCCTTCCACGGCCCGGCGACGCAGCCTCGCAGGATCGCCGACGCCGGCAAGGTGCGCCCCATCGTGCTGACGCCGCACACGGTGGTGCACACCGTGGGAGGCGGCTCGTCGGGAGGGTCCGGCGGCGGGTCCTACTCGAGCGGTTCGTACTCGGCCCCCGCGGCCGCGGCGGCGCCGGTGGCCAGCTCCGGCGGCAGTCACTGAGCTCGGAAGTGGCAGTCACCGAGTCCAGGTTCCGCGTCATGGCCAGTGACGCGCACGTCGTGCTGGTCGACCCGGCGGACGGCGCCGAGCAGTACGCGCGGCACCGCCTCGAGGAGCTCGAGCGGCGCTGGAGCAGGTTCCGGCCCGCCAGCGACGTGTCGCGCCTGAACGAGACGCCGGAGGCGTTCGTGGTCGTGTCGCGCGACACTATCCAGCTCCTCCACGCGATGAAGCAGGCGTGGAGCCTGACCGGCGGGCGGTACGACCCGACCCTGCTGGCGGCCATCAACGCGGCCGGCTACTCACGGAGTCACGACGGCTCCGGCCGGAGGAGCAGCTCGGCTGGGTCGGCGGCCTCGGCCTGCAGCATCGCCGACGTGGCGCTGCACCCGGCGGCCTCGGCGGTCGTGGTGCCCGCCGGTCTGGGCATCGACCCCGGCGGGATCGGCAAAGGGCTGGCCGCCGATCTCGTGGTCACCGAACTGCTGGACCGCGGCACCGCCGGCGCCCTCGTCTGCGTCGGCGGCGACCTCGCCGCGGCCGGCCGGCCGCCGGAGGCAGACGGCTGGCAAGTGGCCGTCGAGCACCCGTTCGACGCCTCGCGAGAGCACGTGAGGGTCCGACTCGGCGCCGGCGGCGTCGCGACCTCCAGCACGCTGACGCGTACCTGGATCCGGGACGGCGAGCCGGTGTCACCACGTCATCGACCCGGGCACCGGCGAGTCCGCGACCACGGACCTCGCCGCCGTGACGGTGTTCGCGCGCGCCGGCTGGGAGGCCGAGGTGCACGCCACCGCGGCCCTGCTCTCGGGCGCCGCCCGGGCGCTCGCCTATCTCGAGCGCCACGACCTCGACGGGATCGTGGCGACGCTCGGCGGAACGACGACCTCGACTCCGGCGCTGCAGTGCGCCGGTGAGACCGAATGGAGCGCAGCGTGAATCCTCAGATCTGGTGGTACCTCTCCCGGTCCGCGGGCATCGTCTCGTGGGTCATGCTCACGGCGTCGGTGCTGTGGGGCATCGTCCTCGCCTCGGACCTGTTTCCCCGGTGGCGCAAGAACGCGTCGCTGCTCGCCATGCACCGGTGGCTGGCCGGCCTCACGTTCTTCTTCATCGCCGGCCACCTCGTGACGCTCCTGTTCGACACCTACGCCAAGCTGCACGTCGTCGACCTGCTGGTGCCGTTCTCAAGTTCGTGGCGGCCCACGGCGCTGGCCATCGGGATCGTCGCCCTCTACCTGCTGGTCGCGGTCGAGGTGACGGCGCTCGCCATGAAGCGGCTCTCGAAGCGCTGGTGGCGCGACATCCACATCATGAGCTATGTCGTCTTCTGGGGCGTGAGCGTGCACGCCGCCCTGGCGGGTACGGACGCGTCCAAGCCGGTGTACACGCTGACGGCCATCGTCGCGCTCTCGGCGGTGGTCTTCGCCGCCTCGTACCGGTCGCTGTCGCACCACCTGCCCAAGCGCAAGCCGGCGCGGGCTGCGCGGGCGGAGGTCCGTCCGCGCGCTGACCGCGGCCTCGCCGCGTGCGTCTGACCGCCGGGCGCTACGCCCAGTGCGCCGCGAACTCGCGCACCGCCGACTCCGTGAGCGGGTGCGCCGGCAGCGCGCGCAGCACGTCGAGCGGCGCCGTGACGTCGTGGGCGCCGTCGAGGATGCTCTCCACGACCTGCGGCGCCGTCTTGAGGCTGGCGGCGAGGATGCGGGTGGCGCTGTCGACCTGTTCCAGGAGCGCCGCCTGCTCCACGACCACCGCGCCGGCCGAGTGCCGGGCGGCGCGGTCCACGTAGGGGATGATCCAGGTGCAGCCGGCCTCGTGCGCCAGCAGCGCCTGAGCCGGCGAGTAGACCGCCGTGAGGGCGCTGGGGATGCCGTCCCTGAGCAGTTCCGTCGCCAGCGTGATCGCCTCCAGCGTCGCCGGCAGCTTGGCGATCACGCGGTCAGGCGCGAGGGCGGACGCGGCGCGCGCCTGGTCGTCCATCTCCTCGTAGCTGCTCCGCGTCGGCTGGTAGCAGATCGGACCCTCAGGGAACGCCTCGAGCAGCCGGGCGAGGTGCGCGAGCGGCTCCTTCGTCTCTCGCGCCATCAGCGCCGGGTTGGTGGTCATGCCGCGGACGAAGCCGAGCCTGGCCGCCGCGGCCGCGTCGTCGAGGGACGCCGAATCGAGCAGGATCGCCATGGTCTCACTCCAGCGGTCGGTTCTCAGGGGTCGGGACGGCGGGCCGCCCAGCGGCAACCCTCGCATCATCGTGCCGCCGCTTCAAGCAACGGGCTCGGCCGGCACAAGTAGAAGGGTCAAGTAGAGGATGATACTTGTGCCTGACAAGACCATGTCCGCCACGGCGGCAAGCTAGGATGAGACCGAGCTCGAGCGGCCGACCCGCGGAGGAAGCGAGATGAGCATCGACGTCGAGACAGTGCGGACCATAGACACCCCGACCCGGCTGGTCCACGGGCCCGGCGCGCTCGCCCGGCTGGGCGAGCTCGTGGCCGGGCTCGGCGTCTCCCGGCCGCTGGTGGTGACGGACCCGGGCGTCGTCGACGCCGGGCTTGCCGCGGCGGCGCTCGCGCAGCTTCCCGCCGCCGTCGTCTTCGCCGAGGTGCGCGCCAATCCCGACATCGCGCTCGTCGACCGTGCAGCGGAGCTCTACGCCGCCGAGGGCTGCGACGGGCTCGTCGCGGTGGGCGGCGGCTCGCCCATGGACGTGGCCAAGGCCGTCGGGGTGGTCGCCGTGCACGGCGGCTCGATCGCCGGGTACGAGTGGGGACACGATCCCATCGAGCGGCGCATCCCGCCGCTGGTGACCGTCCCGACCACGGCCGGCACCGGCAGCGAGGTGACGCTCTGGGCGGTGATCACCGACCCCGGCCGCAGGATCAAGTTCAACGTCGGCGGCACCGCCCTCATCGCGGCGCACGCCGCCGTCATCGACCCGGTACTCACGCTCGGCATGCCGCCGGCGATCACCGCCGCCACGGGCATGGATGCACTGGCGCACGCGGTGGAGTGCTACACGTGCGACTACCACCAGTTCTTCAACGACGCCGTCGCGCTCGAGGCGGTCGAGCTGGTCGCCGCCTGGCTCGAGCGAGCCGTCTCCGACGGGTCGGACCTCGCGGCGAGGACCGGCATGGCGCACGCCGCCACGCTCGGGGGCCTGGCCTACGGCACCGAGAGCGCCGGCGCCGCCCACGCCATGAGCCAGTCCGCGGGCGGCGTGCACGACTGCCCGCACGGCGCCCTCACGGCCCGGCTGCTCGGACCGGTCTGCGAGTACAACGCGCCGGCGAGCCCCGAGCGGTACGCGCGCCTCGCGCGCGGGCTCGGGGCCGACGTCTCCGGTCTCGGTGCGCTGCAGGCCGCCCTGGCCGGCGTGCGCGAGCTGGACCGGCTCACCGACGCCGTCGGCATCCCGACGCTGGTCGAGCTCGGCTTCTCGGAGGAGGAGGTCCCGATGCTCGCGCGCATCGCCTTCGAGGACCCGCAGACCATCGGGAACCCGCGCGAGCTGGACGTCGCGGACTACGAACGCATCTACCGCGCCGCCTTCGCGCGCGGCGCCTGAGCGGCGCCCCTCCTCGCCGCGCGCCGGGCCCTCGCCCCGCCGCCCCGGCTAGCGCGCGTCGAGGCGGCGCACCCAGTCCGCGAACGCCGCCATCTGCGCCGCCACGACCTCGCGCGCCTTCGGGTCGACGAGTCCCGTCTCGTCGAACGTCTCGCGCGCGGAGCTGATCATCACCTCGGGCTTGAGCAGCGCGTGCGCCTCGAGTGACTCGAGGCTGGACCGCAGGCCGTGCTGCATCCTCACCGTCCCCAGCCGGCCGGTGGAGGCGCCCATGATCGCCACCGGCTTGCCCTTGAACGGCTGGTCCGGCGGCCGCGACGCCCAGTCGATGGCGTTCTGCAGCACGCCGGGCACGGTGTGGTTGTACTCGGGCGAGACGATGAGGAGGCCGTCGGCCGCGGCGATGGCCGCACGCAGGCGCCGCGCCGGCTCCGGGTAGTCCTGCTCCAGGCGGAGGTCGTCGTCGTAGAGCGGCAGCGAGCGCAGGTCGGCCTCGGTGAAGCGCATGCCCGGCGGGGCGAGCGCGACCGCGGCGTCGAACAGCATGCGGTTGTACGAGCCGGCGCGCAGGCTTCCCACAAAGGCCAGGATGTGGAGGGTGTCGTCGGACCCGGTCGTCATGTCACGGCTCTCTCTCGTCGGTCGCTGGTGGGGAGGAGGCTACCGCCTGGGACGGCACGGGAAGAGACGCGGCGGCGAGCAGCTCGCGCACGTCGGCCGCCGACTCCGCGGCCAGCGCCTCGTCCGCCAGGCCGGCGGCCCGGGCCGCGTCCGTGCCGCGCACCGCCTGCTTCGCGGCGGGGATGGCCACGGCGTTCATCGAGAGTTCCGTGGCCCCGAGGCCCGAGCAGCAGCGGCACGGCGAGGGGGTCGCCGGCCACCTCGCCGCAGACGGCGAGCCGGCACCCCTCCGCGGCGGCAGCCGCGGCAGTGTGCCGGATCAGTCGCAGGACCGCCGGGTGCAGCGGGTCGGCGAGCGCGGCGACGCCGGCGTTGCCGCGCTCGGCCGCGAGCGTGTACTGGGTGAGGTCGTTGGTGCCCACCGAGAAGAAGTCGACGAGCGGAGCGAGCTTCTCCGCGAGCAGGGCCGCCGACGGCACCTCGAGCATCACGCCGACCTCCAGGCGAGCGGGGACGGCGACTCCCGCGTCGCGCAGGGAGGCCCGCGCCTCGTCCAGGAGCGCCCGGGCCCTGCGCAGCTCGTCGACGGTGGCCACCATGGGGAACATGACGCGCACGTCGTGGCCGGCGGCTACGCGCAGGACGGCGCGCAGCTGGCAGCACAGCTGCTCCGGCCGCGCCAGGCTCAGACGCAGGCCCCGGACGCCCAGGAACGGGTTCGCCTCCGGCGGCAGCGCGAGGTACGGGAGCGGCTTGTCGGCGCCGGCGTCGAGGGTCCTCACCGTCAGGGGGCGGCCGCCGAGCGCGTCGGCCACGGCCGCGTACGCGGCGGCCTGCTCGTCCTCGCCGGGCATGGCCGCTCGCCGCGAGGAACAGGAACTCCGTACGCAGCAGCCCGACGCCGTCGGCGCCGGCGGCGACGGCGGCCGGCGCGTCCTGTGGGCCGGCGATGTTTGCCTCCACGCGCACGGTCACGCCGTCGCGCGTCACCGCGGGCCCGGTCGCCGCCGCGCGGGCGGCCGCGGCGTCGTCAGCCTGCCGCTCGCGTCGCCGTGCGATCGCGGCTATCGCTTCGGGAGGCGGCGCCACGGTCACCGTGCCGGCGTCGCCGTCGAGGATGAGCGGAGTGCCGTCGGGGACGGCGAGGAGCGCGGCGCCCGCGCCGGCCACCGCCGGCAGGCCGAGTGCGCGGGCGAGGATGGCGGCGTGTGACGTCGGCCCGCCGGCGGCCAGAGCGATGCCGGCGACCGCCGCGGCGCTGATCGCGGCGACGTCGGCCGGCGCCAGGTCCGGGGCGACGACGACGCCGCCGGCTGCAGCCGTGACCACCGTGGCGCCGCCGGCGAGATGCGCGAGCACCTGCGCCCCGACGTCGCGCAGGTCCGCCGCCCTGGCACGCTGGTAGGGGTCCTCCAGCTCGTCCCAGGCGGCCGCCGCCGCGGCGACCGCGTCCGCCCAGGCGCGGGCGGCGGGCTCGCGGCGGCCGAAGACCCCCTCGCGCGCGGGGGAGAGGAGCGCCTCGTCCTCCAGGAAGAGCAGGTGGGCATCGAAGATGGCCGCGTCCTGCGCGCCCACGCGGCCGGCCACCGACACCCGCGCCCGCCGCACGTCGGCCGCTGTCGCCTCAAGCGCTGCCTCGAGGGCGCTCCACTCCGCCTGCGGGTCGCCTGCCGGCTCGCCGGCGGGCTCGGGGACGCGGCGTTCGATCCGGCAGGCCGGACCCACGGCCGCGCCCGGCGAGACGGCCAGTCCGGCGAGGACCGTCCCGGGCGCCGGCGGTCCGGCCGGCCCCGGCGGCGGAGGCGCTGCCGGCGGTTCGCCGGCGGTCAGCGCCGCCGCGGGAGAGGCTGCCCGTTCGCCGGCCGTGGCCGCCGCGCCCACCGCGGCTCCTTCGTCGCCGTCGGTCGGCGCGGCGATCCCTCCGGCCGGTGTGACCGCCGGTTCGCCGAAGCCTTCGTCCGCGAGCCGGCGGATCGCCGCCAGCGCCTCGGCCGCCTGCGGTCCCTCGGCCACGACGACGAGCTCGTCATCCTGCCGGGCGCCCAGGGTGGCGACCCCGTTCAGGCTCCGCGCGCTGACCGGTCCGCGCCCGTTGGTCGCGTCGGCGACGGTGACGGCGGCGTCGAAACCGGCCGCGGTGCGCACCAGCAGCGCGGCCGGCCGCGCGTGCAGCCCCAGCGCGTTGCGCACCCTTACCCGGGTCATCGCGGCCGCGGCTCCCGGCGTCGCCGCCGTGACCCCCAGCGTCGGGAAGCCGGCATCATGCGCCCCGTTCGCGACCCCCGGCGCCCGGCTCGCGCCGCGCGGCGCCTCCCCCGCAGCCCGGGGAGCCAGGTGCTCCTCCTTGCCCGCCAGGCCCCCGCGGGCCGCGGCGGCCACGGCCTGCAGCGGATCGCCGAGGCCCGCGGCCACCGCCGCCGCCACGGCGCCCTCCACGAGCGGCGCCTCGGTCAGCAGGACCGCCGCGCGTCTCTCCTCGTCCAGCAGGTCGACGGCCAGTTCCGCGGAGAGGACGGCGCTCCCGAGGTCCATGAGGACCAGCACGCCGTCCGCGGACCACACCTCCTCGATCGCGCGCAGCACCTTGGCCGCGTCCGTCCCGAGCGCTCCTTCCGGCTCGTCCAGCCCGCCGGCGGCGCCGATGCGCACGTCCGGACCCGCCATCTGCGCGGCCAGCTCGGCCACGCCCTGCGCGAGCCTGGCGCTGTGGCTGACGATGACGAGGCCGACCACGGCTACGCGGCGCCGGCCTCGGCGAACGCTGCGGCCGCGGCCTCCAGCAGCAGCCACGACGAGGTCGCGCCCGGGTCCTGGTGGCCGGCGCTGCGCTCGCCCAGGTAGCTGGCGCGGCCCTTGCGGGCCACCAGCGGGACGGTCGCCCGCACGCCCGCGGCGGCGGCGTCCGCGGCCGCACGCGCCGCCGCCCCGAGCGAAGCGCCAGAGCCGGCGGCCTCGCGCAGCGCCGCAGCCGCCGGCAGCAGCGCGTCGACCATCGTCTTGTCGCCGGCCTCGGCCTTGCCGCGCATCTGGACGCCGGCGACTCCGGCGGCGACGGCGCTCGACCCACTCGGCCGCCGTCAGCGTCGTGCGTTCGCCGGCCGCCTTGCCCATCTCCAGGAACAGCGTGCCGTACAGGGGTCCCGCGGCGCCGCCCACCGTGGAGACGAGCGTCATGCCGACGGTCTTGAAGAGCGGCCCGAGCGGCGGCTCCGCCCCGGACGCGGCCGTCTCCTCCGGTGCCGGCAGCTTCGCGGCCACCGCCTGCATGCCGCGGTCCATGTTGACCCCGTGGTCGGCGTCGCCGATGGCCGCGTCCAGCTCCGTGAGTTCGTCACGCCGCGCCGCGACGTCGGCGGCGAACGCGCGCAGCCATGCGACTACGGCGTTCGCGTCCACGCCGCCGGCGGCGCGGACCGGTGCACCTGCGGCGCCCCGGTCGATAGGCGCGCTGCGGCGGCTATTCACGCGCCCCACCTGAGGCCGGGGGTGTCGACCGGCGCGTCCCACAGCCGCGTCAGCTCGTCGTCGAGACGGAGCAGCGTGATCGAACAGCCGGCCATGTCCAGCGCGGTCATGTAGGAGCCGACGAGGTTGCGCGCGATCGTGATGCCGCGCCCGGCGAGGTACCGGTGCAGCTCGGCGTAGACGACGTACAGCTCCATGAGCGGCGTGCCCCCCATGCCGTTGACGAAGGCGAGCACGGCGTCGCCCTGCACGAACGGCAGGTCGTCGACGACGGCGCCGGCGAGCGTCTCCACGACGTCGCGGGCGCTCGCCAGTGGTCGCCGCTCGCGGCCCGGCTCGCCGTGGATGCCGACGCCCACCTCCATCTCGTCGCGGCCGAGGTCGAACGTCGGCTTGCCCGCCATGGGCGTGGTGCACGAGGTGAGGGCCACGCCCATGCTGCGGCTGCGCACGTTGACTGTCCTGCAGAGGCCGGCCACCTCCGCGAGCGGCCGGCCCTCCTCCGCCGCCGCGCCGCAGATCTTCTCGGCGAGCACGGTGGCGCCCACCCCGCGACGCCCGGCTGTGTAGAGGCTGTCCTTGACGGCGACGTCGTCGTCGATCAGCACCTGCTCCACCGTGAGTCCCTCGTCGCGCGCGAGGTCCGCCGCCATCTCGAAGTTCATGACGTCGCCGGTGTAGTTCTTGACGATGTGCAGCGTGCCGGCGCCGCCGTCAACGGCCTGGGTGGCCGCCAGCATCTGGTCCGGGGTGGGCGAGGTGAAGACTTCGCCCGGGCAGGCGGCGTCGAGCATGCCCGGGCCGACGAACCCTCCGTGCATCGGCTCGTGGCCGGACCCGCCACCGGAGACGATCGCCACCTTGCCGGCCACAGGCGCGTCGGCGCGCGCGATCCAGTGCGGGTCGGTGTGGACGACGAGGCGGCCGGCGTGCGCCAGGGCGATGCCGGAGAGCTCCTCCCTGACGACGTCCTCCGGACGGTTGATCAGCTTCTTCATCGCGTTCCCCTCCAGCTGCGGCCTCCGGCTGCTCTCCGGCGGCGTCACGGTCACGCGACCATCGTTCGTCGCCCGGGTGCCGCCGTCAAGGGCAAGCGTCCCGGAGGGCGTCGACGGTGTGATGGACGGGCGGTGGGGGGATGCGAGCAGTGACGCGCCATGCGGGGGAGGCGATGATCGTACCGTTCACATATCGGGGCTGGTGGACCACGGCCCACGGAGTCGTGCTGGGCGGCCTCTTCATCCTGTCGCTCACGCTCGTGGTGGTCTTTCTGCCACAGATGCGCGAGGACGTGCTGACGCAGGAGGCCGTCGCCCTGCGACTGCTGTGGCTGCGGCGAGGTGCCTTGTTCGTGACAGTCGTCGCCTGGACGACCGTGGTGGTCGGCACATTCGTCGTCGATCCCTGGTTCCACCAGCACGTGGCCACCAGTCCCCTGACGTTGCTCGAGGCGCGCCCGGCTCTTACCTTCTGGACCGACCTGGTCATGGAGTGGAAGGAACGCATCGCCTGGACATCGGCGCTGACGGCGTCAACCGGGGGCTTCCTCGTCAAGTACTACGGCGACCAGCTCGCGTGGGACCGGCGTGCGCGATTGTCCGTCGAGGCGGTGTTCGTCTTTGCGCTCGGCGCCGCGCTCGCTGGGGGTGCGATGGGACTGCTGCTGACGAAGGTCACTCCGGTGACCTGACGGGAAGGAGCGATGACGACCGTGTTCGGCTCAGTGGTCCTCCGACTCACCGGCCATTCCTGGGTGAACGTCGCCCACGGCGCGGTGTTCGGCGGGCTGTTCCTGCTTACCATCGTCGTCGCGCTCCTCCTCGCCCTCCTGGCCCGGCCCCGTGACCTCACGGATGTGGGGGTCGCCGAGTCGGGCCGGCTTCTCGCCGGGTCCGTGCTCGCGATGGTCGTCGTCGGCTGGGTCGCGGTCCTCACGGGCACGTTCGTGGTCGATGTCTGGTTCCACAGCGGCCCATCGTCCGCGGCGGCCCTCTTGAGCGGCAGTCCGACGTATCGCATCTGGGGCGCGGACCTCATCCGCGTCAAGGAGGTCGTCTCCTGGGCCGCTGCGGTGTTCGCCACCGCAGCGGCCTATGTGGCCTACCGGGGCCGCTTCCGCCTGGCCGGAGCGCGCCGCCTGCGCGCCTGGGTCATCGCCCTGCTGGCGGTCGCGCTGGCGGCAGGGGGGCTCGGGGGCGTCCTCGGCGTGCTGCTCACGAAGCTCGCGCCACTCATGTGAGGTGGTCATGGAGGGCCGGTTCGATACGAACGCAAGGGACTCGGGGGCGCCGGCTGCCGCCGAGATCCGGCGCCCCAGGAAGACCGGCCCTGTCGCGGCGGCAGTGCTGGGCGTCGCCGCCGGACAGTTCGCCATGGGGATGTTCTCGCTGCTGGATCAGTGGCTCAACCCGACCGAGTGGATCCCGCCCAACGGTCAGGAGGGCGGAGTCAAGATGGTGCTCATGTGGAGCAACTACGCCGTCATGACCGGCCTGCTCTGCCAGACCGTGATCGTGTGGCTGGTGACGTGGGCCATCGCGCACGAGGCGATGGGCGCCGAGCGCGAGGTCCGGGTGCGGGTCTGGTGGGCGGCCGGCATCCTCATGGGCCTCGGCCTGCTTTTCGCGTTCACCCCGCTTTACAACTGGCTGATCCCCGGCTGACCCGGGTGCCTCCCGGCGCTCGGCTCGCGCGTGTGTATCTTGGCGTCATGGCGTCAACGGCAGTCGCGTTCTCACGTGCGAAAGTCGGGTAGGACCCCCCTGCAGTCCCCGGGAGCCGCAGTCCCGGCGTGCGGCGGTTCCTCGCTCCGGCGAGGAACCGCCCAGTGCGCCGGCGACATCTGCGGTCGGCTCCCGGGGACGCGTTGAGTTTAAAGGGTGTGAAGGGAAGAGGCGCGAGGGCGTGATGTGTGGTCACGCCCGGTCACGGCCATGGGGAGCCGGAAGGGGGAGCTGTCATGGAGCAGTCGTTCTCGTCCGACCGCGTCAAGCTGTTGCACGACCGGTTCGGATCGGGTCTCGAGGGCGTCAGCGGCGTCGGCCGTCTGAGATATCGCTACCCGGACACGGCGGCCAGGCTGTGGATCTTCAGCAGCGTGTTCTGGTTCGTCGTCGTCACGACGTTCGGGATGATCATCGCCATCGAGCTCGCGAACCCCGAGGTGTTCGGCGGGATCGGTCCCGCTCGTCTTCAGCCGGGTGCGCCCGTCTCACGTCGAGGGCGTGATCTACGCCTGGCTGACGATGATGTACTGGGGGTTCATCCTGTTCATGTCGCCGCGCCTGTTGGGCACGCGCAGCATGTGGAGCGAGAGGCTGAGCTACTGGAGCGGCTGGGTCTGGAACGTGGCCATGGCGCTCGGGTTCATCGGGATCCTGACCTCGCATACCCAGGGCCGCGAGTACGCCGAGTTCATCTGGCCGATCGACATCGTTGTCCTGGCAGTCTTCGCGGCGAACATCGTCAACATGGTGAAGACGGTGCAGATCCGCAAGGTGCGGCCGCTGTACGTGAGCATCTGGTGGGCGATCGGTGCGCCGATCTGGGTCTCGGCCTCGATCTTCATCGAAAACGTGGTCTGGAAGCCGGGCAACATCTGGAGCAACCCGTCCGGCGCGCTGGCCACCGGCGTCCACGATGCCATGCTCAACTGGTGGGGCAACCACAACCTGTTCGGGCTGTGGCTGACGCCGATCCTGATCGCCGCGGTCTACTACTTCGTGCCGCGGATGACGAACACGCCGCTCTACAGCCACACGCTTTCGCTGATCTCCTTCTGGTCGCTGGTCTTCTTCTACACGACGGTCGGTGACCACCACCTGCTGCAGACGCCGACGCCCGGCTGGCTCAAGACGATCGCCACGATCAACAGCATCGGCATCCTCGTCTCCGTGTGGGCCTTCTTCGGCAACATCTGGCTCACCATGCGCGGCCAGTGGGACAGGTTCCTGACGAACTTACCCCTGCGCTTCGTGCTCGTCGGCTTCTTCATGTACATCCTCGCCAACGTGCAGGGCGCCCTGCAGGCCATTCAGCCGTTCAACGTCATGACGCACTTCACGTTCTTCGTCATCGGCCACTCGCACCTGGCGTTGCTCGGCGGCTTCACCATCCTCGGGATGGGCGTCGTGTACTACGTCGTGCCCATCGTGCTGAACAAACCGCCGTTCTCGCGGGCGCTGGCCGAACTGCAGTTCTGGCTGGTCACCGTGGGGTTCCTCGCCTTCCTGCTGTCGCTGATCGTGGCCGGCTTCCTGCAGGGCCAGGGCTGGCTCAGCGGCCAGGCCGAGGTCATCGTGCTGCCGTCCCTCCACGCGTGGAACATCATGCGCGCGGTCGCCGGCGGGATGATCTACACCGCCGCGTGGCTCCAGATCGTCAACGTCGGGCTGACCGTCTTCGTCGACACGCGCGCGCGTAATGCGCGGGTCGCCGCGCGGGACGCGCGCACCGCGTTGGCCCAGCCGCCACAGCCGGCTCAGGCCGAGCCGGCGAGCTGAGGGGGTGGCTGGAATGGCTGAGAAACGCAGGTTCCTCCCCAGCTTCATCGGTGCGCCGCGCAAGTGGGGCCCCCACCCACGCAAGCGCATGCTCATGACGCCGTGGCTGGTGTTCTTCGGCGGCATCTTCGCCTTCGCGGTACCCACCGTCATGGGCGCCTTCTGGCAGATGGCGTTCTTCAACCCGCCGATCTCCAGCAACACGGCTCCGCTGACTGCCTCTGCGTGGCGGGGCCGTCACGTCTTCCTCTCCAACGGCTGCGTGTACTGTCACAGCGGCTTCGTCCGCCCGCAGGACGTGCGCACAGGTCTCTACTTCCTCTACCCGCGCGTCTCGCTGCCGGGCGACTCCACCACCAGCGACAGCAGCCCCAACATCTTCGGCACGGCGCGCATCGGGCCCGATCTGGACCAGGAGGCGGGCCAGCACCCCATCGACTGGGAATACGCGCACTTCTACGACGCGCGATACGTCGATCCGCTTTCGATCATGCCGCGCTTCAGCTTCCTGAGTCAGCAGGACGTGGTCGACCTCACGCAGTTCGTCGAGACTCGCTCCGGCAAGACTGGCCTGCTGCGTGAGGCCGGGCAGGAGTGGGCAAAGCAGGTCTTCCTCATCGCCGGCGACGGCAACGGCGCGCCGGACAACAAGTACCCGGCCGGCTTCGACGGCGCCAAGCTGACGCTGGCCCAGGTGGCGGAGCAGAACCAGCAGGGCGGCGTCCCCGGCCCTGACGGCGAACATCGACGGGCTGCCTTACCCGGACGTGTTCAGCGTCAACATGGCTCCGCGCGGCTACTGGCTCATGAACAACCCCATGCCGCTGACCAAGAACAACCTCTTCCGCGGCCGCTGGGTCTTCCAGACGTTCTGCATCGGCTGCCACGGCTCAGGCGGCGCGGCGATCAGCGAGGCGGCAAAGTTCATGGCGCCGCGCCCGATCGACTTCACCCACCCCGACGACGCGACCAGCGGCAACGACACGTCGCCGGGCGTCTACTACTACCGCATCCTGCGCGGCTGGACCGGCTCCGCCATGGAGAACTTCGGCTCGCGCATGACGGTGGACGACATCTGGAAGGTCGTGCTGTTCCTCAAGACGATCCCCAGCGGTTCGCTCCAGGACTCGCACGTCCTCTCCGTCGACGACTACTACCAGTGGCACCCGACGCCCGAGCTGCTCAAGTACGTCGAGAAGCACCCCGTCCAGGACATGCAGGCGTACCACGGCGCCCAGCAGGGCGTGAACGTGACCAGGGCGGACGGGACCGGGATCCCCGACCCGTTCCTGGGGGAAGCGGAGCATGTGTTCCCCGGCATGAACTACGACGACAACATCCCGCTGCCCGGCTACGGCAACGTCTCCCTCGCGTCCGGCGCCGCCGCCATCAAGAAGATCTACGACGACTACCTCGACACCGGTTGGACCGACTATGCAGCCCGCGGCGGCTTCCCCGCCTTGCCGGAGTCGCTCAAGACGGTGCTTCCACAGACCTACGACGAGCTTCGCTGAGGGGGTGGCGGCGATGACGACATCAAGGACGATCGGCCCGTGGGCACTGCGCTGCGCCCCGAAGGCGAGCTGCCTCGCGGCGGCCCTGATCTTCGTCGCGATGCTCGTGGCCGGCTGCGGGGCGGGCGGCGCGACGACGGTCACCATCAACGGCAACCAGCTCGACAAGCCCACGTTGACGGTCGGTCCCGGCACGACGGTGACGTGGGTCAACAACGATCCCACGGCCAACACCATCACCTCGAACGGGGTCGACACCGAGACGACCCTGCTCACCAAAGCGGGCCCCGGGAAGTTCAACTCGGGGCCGCTGAACCCCAACGAGAGCTTCTCGTTCACGTTCCGGACTCCCGGCACGTATGAGTACTCGTCGATCATCCACGGCTACATCATTGGGGAGGTGATCGTGCGATGAACCCGGCGAATCTGAGCATGACCGAGATTCTCGTCCTGTTCTCCCTGTTCATGGTCGCGCCGGCGATGTTCGCCCTGATCTGGGCGGCCGTCAGTGGCACGCTGTCGCGAAGCGAGCGCGCGAGATCCCTGCCGCTACGTCATCCCGAGAAGGACTTCTGGGACGACGGCCGGCGGAGGGCGCGAGGAGGCGGTGAGTCATGAGCATCCCCAGGTTCTGGCGGCGCCTGTATGTCTTCGGGGTCGTCGTCTACATCGCGCTTGGCTTCGTGTTCGCCGGCGTCGCCTATGCGCAGATGGAGCGCATCGGTCCGTCATTCACGACCAACCCCGTCACCAAGGTGCCGACGGGCAGCGACGACGTGACCGTGCAGAAGTACTACGACTACCTGCAACTGCGGCACCTGCAGCAGCAGGTGGAGACCTACGGCGTGAGTAGCGTCACGCTCGTCATCGTCTACGGGATCCTCGGCGCGACGCTCCTCCTCTTCGCGGCGCTGGCCTGGATCTGGTTCTCGCGCCAGAAGCGCGGCGCCCCAGGCCTCTATCCCGTTGAGGTCTACAACGGCTATATCACCGAACGTGCGGACCCGGTGGACGCGTTCGCGTGGTCCAACTACGCGGTCATGCTGGCCTTCATGGTCTTCTACATCTGGTGGGACCTCGTGTTCGGCCAGTGGTACTGAGGGGAGGGGTCCACATGGCTGGCGAATCCGAGTACATGTACGAACTTGAGCAGGCCCCCTGGGCTCATGTCGTGACGGCGACGTTCTCTCATGACCGCTGGAGCGGCGTGTTCTTCTCCTGGCTCTCGCTCAAGGCGTTCGTCCTGAGCATCCATTCGGCCGAGAACGTGCGGCTCTACGCGAGCAACGTGGGCGACGATGTACAGGCGACGTTCATCACGGTCTTCAGTGAAGTCGAGGCGCTGGACGCCTGGCTGGCCGAGGGCTACCCGGTGGAAGAGATGTTGGCGGCGGAGGGGGTGGCGCAGGGCGCGATCACCAGCGTTCTCGCGCGCGACCTCTCCTGATCGAAAGGACCGCGATGTCCACAACGAACGACGAAGGCTCCCGCCACGACTACTTCGGGCCGACCGAGGACGACTTCCTGTCGGAGGCGATCACGAGGAGCTATCAGAGAGACGACGACCGGTGGAGCGGCGCGTCACAGCTTCGCGACTGGCTCATCCTGTTCGCGATCGGGGGGCTGCACTTCACCTGGATGTTCCTCATATTCCTGTTCGAGCCGGGCATCCGCTGACGCCGGCCGGGGGAGGAGACGTGGCAGTCGAGAGGCCGCACAAGGTTCTTCTGGTGACGCCGCCCTACCACTGCGGCATGGTGGAGTCGGCTGGCGTATGGATGCCGCTGGGGCTCGCGTATCTCGCCGGGTCGCTGCGGCAGGCGGGGTACGAGCCGGAGATCTACGACGCCATGTCTCTGTTCCATGACATGGCGCAGGTCAGGCGCAGTTTGGCGGACCGGCGCCCCGACGTCGTCGCCGTCACCGCGTATACGGCGACGATGCCGGCCGCACTCGATGTCCTGCGGGCCGCAAAGGACGAGTGCCCGGGCGTCGTCACGGTCATCGGCGGCGTGCATCCGACCCACATGGCCGAGGAGGTGCTCGCCGACCGCGCAGTCGACTACGTCGTACGCGGCGAGGGTGAATCCACGCTCCCCGAGCTGCTCGACTGTCTGCGGGCAGGGGAGAGGCCGGTGCGGTGCCGGGCGTCTCGTACCGCGACGCCGGCGTCGTCGTGAGCACGCCCGACCGGCCGTTCGTCCAGGACCTGGACGCGCTGCCGGTCGCCTGGGACCTCATCGACTGGCCGACCTACCACTACCGCACCAAACCCGGCTCGCGACTCGCGATCACCAGTTGGGCGCGGGGGTGCACGGAGGCCTGCTCGTTCTGCTCGCAGCAGAAGCTCTGGAAGCGGACGTGGCGGCCACGGGGCGTGGAGGCGGTGGTCGCCGAAGCGCGGATGCTCCGCGAGCGCTTCGGCGTCGACACGCTGGAGGTCGCCGATGAGTACCCGACGCGCGACCGGGCGCGCTGGGAGCGGATCCTCGACAGGCTCATCGAGGAGGACCTCGGTATCGAGTTGCTTGTCGAGACGCGCGCCGACGACGTCGTGCGCGACGAGCGACCTCATCGGCAAGTACCGCGACGCCGGTATCCTGCACGTGTACGTGGGCGTGGAGTCCGTACGCCAGGAGAGGCTCGACGCGATGCGCAAGCGGCTGCGCGTGGAGGACTCGCGACGGGCCATCCATCTTCTCAACGACGCCGATATCATCACCGAGACCTCGTTCCTCTTCGGTTTTCCCGAGGACACGCCCGAGACGGTCGAGGAGACGCTGCGACTCTCGTTCGACTACGCGCCCGATCTCGCCTTCTTCCTCGCCGCCACACCGTGGCCCTACGCGGACTGGTACAGGGACGTCGCGGACCGCGTCGAGGTCACGGATTACGCGAAGTACAACCTCATCAATCCCATCATCCGGCCTGATGCGATGACGCGGGACGAGCTCGCCCGCCTCCTCTCCTCCGCTTTCATGCGTTTCTACGGCGCGAAGATGAGCACGCTCGGGCGCCTCTCCGAGCACAAACGCGCGTACATGCTGCGTGTCGCGAAGCTGCTGATGGAGGAGTCGTATCTCGCCGCTGAGGTGAAGGCCGCCATGCTCAACGGGCACCCCGTCGCCCCCGGCGTGACCATGCCACACAGTCATCCGGCCGGCGTCGCCGCTGCCTGAGGAGGAGCCATGCCGTTCACGCTGTCGTTCACCGTCTGGGGACTGGTCGCGTTCGTCGCCCTGTTCTTCGCGGTCGGCACCTTCGTCGCCGTCAAGGCGATGTTCGCCGCTCACGGCGAGCGCGTGCGCACTGAAGGAGGGGGCTGGCGTGGCTTGACCTGGCGCGAGCGACTGGCCCGCTACGAGGGGCCGGTCACCCCGGACCTCGCGCGTCTCAACCCCGCGCTGCGGGTGGTCGTCGAGTTCACCTGCGCCCTCTTCGGGTTCCCTGGTTTCGGCTGGGTGATGTCGACGCGCGTCGTAGTCGGCGTCGTGCTGATGCTGATCGGCCCGGCCTTCGCGTGGTGCTTCTATCCGGTGTACCTGAGCGTCTCCGGGCGCCTCGCCGAGAACGTCTACAGCCTCGTCGTGTACCTGCCGGCGCTCGCCGCGGTCTCGGCCGGCACGCTGGCCGTGGTCGAGGCGCGGACGGCCATGCGCCGCCGCGCGGTCAAGGGCCGGTGACGTCGTGAGCCTCGACTTCCTCGCGGCGGAAGGCTGGTCGGCACCTGAGCGTCCCCGTTCCTCACGCGCGATGCGCGTGCTCTTCATCGGCTTCGTCGTGCTTCTTGCCGCCGCAGCCGTCATCCAGCTCGGGCTGCCGCAGCTGCTGCGCACGCTGCCGGTCACGCCGGCGATCCGCATCGATTCCATGCAGGGACAGGTCAGCGGCGGCTACGTGCGCGCCGGCGGAGACCTCTTCAAGCTCTATCCGTACCCCGCCCCCGCGCCGGTGTTCCCGGCGGCGGCGCCGGTCACCGGGAGCTCGCCCGACATCGTGATCAGGTCACGCACGCTGGACGAGCTCCGCATGTACACGCTGCGCACGTATGCGGGCGGGCGTGAGGTCGCGACCGGGCGCACGCTGGCGGACAAGCGCACACTGCGCCTGTCCCCACTCGCTCCGCTGCCGGAGGGGGAGTACGTCGTGCGCGCCTCGGCGGACAGCGCGGACCCCGGATGGAGCTACTACTACTTCCGGGTGGGGACGTCGCCGTGATCGCGTTCGAGGCACGCACGCCCGAGGCGTGCACAGCTGCGGGGTGGCTGACAGCACCGCGCGGTTGCGATGCTGACCACCCTGCGTGGCTCGGGCTCCCCACGGTCTGCCTCAGACAAGGAGAGTCGTCATGATCATCGCATCGCTGTTCGGCGATCCGATCGGCGCGATCGCCGCGGCTGTGATCGCTCCGCTCTGCTTCGTCATACTCTTCGTCCTGCTCGCCCGCGATCCGGGGCCGCGGCGCCACGTGACCGAGGGCCACCCGGCCTACGTGGCGGGACGCGAAGACCTCGCCGGGGACGACCAGGATCAGCGCGGCTGACACGTTCCTTGCCGCGCGCCGCCGGTCGTGGCGGCGGCGCCTGTGGTGCTCCCTCGCCCGGTCGGCATAGACTCGCCCTGTTCGCCGCGCGCCAGGCGCGGCGTCAAGACGCCGACTGGAGGTTTCGTCTATGCCCCGCACTGCGAAGCCCTACCGTCTGGTCCCCGCCGAGGTGCCGCCGCAGGCCGGCCGGCGTGCGGGACTGTACGCCGAGATCGTCTCCGAGTTCGTCGCCTCCGACCTTGATTCGGCGCTGGTCGAGCTGCCGGGCCGCAAGGCCAACTCGCTCAACGTCGGCCTCCGCAAGGCGGTGTCGACCTCGGGCGCCAGGGTCAAGGTCAAGATGCGCGGCGGCCAGGTGTACCTGCTCAAGAACTGAGAGCGGCGCCCGCCGGCGGCGACCCGGCGCGCCCGCGCCCGTCTCCGTACGTGCGGCGGGCGGCCCGCCGCCGTTGCACAGCGGGCCGCCCGCGCGGCGCTGAGGTTGCCCGCGGACGTCAGCGCACGATCAGCCTGTTAGACGCGACCTTGACCTGCTTGTTGCCGGCTGGATCGGTCGCGCGCACGTAGAACTTGTACTTCCCTCTCGCCAGGGTGCAGCGGAACGAGGCCGTCGAGCCGACCCCCGTCTTCACGCTCTTCTTGATGGTCTTCACGACGCGGTTGTGCGAGTTCTTGATGACGATGCGCGCCGCCGCCTTGACGCCGTAGCGGTAGAGGGTCTTGTCCGTGACCGTGAAGCGGAGCTTCGCGGTGCCGTAGCGCACGACGCTCGCGCCATACCGCGCGCTCACCGTCGGGCGCACGGTGTCGATCCTGACCGTCACGGACTTGGCCGTCTCGGTGTTGCCGGCGTTGTCCACGGACCAGTAGCGGACGACGAAGACGCCGTCGCCGAGGTGCGTGAGGGGGGCCGGAAGGATGAACTCCGCCCCGGGCACCCCCGAAGCGCCGTTGACCGAGGAGTACGTCGACGCGATGCCCGCGTGGTCGTCGCTCGCCTGGTACGTGAGCTTGACCTCGTGGTTGACCCAGCGCGTCGGTGCGGGCGTCGCCAGCTTGGTCTCCGGCTTGACGATGTCGATGTTGACGTAGCCGGTCTGAGGCGCGCTCGTGCCGCCGGCGTTCTTGGCGTAGAACTCGACGCTGTGGTGACCGGCGCTGGGGAAGTCCAAGGTCACGGGACTCGCCTTGTCCATCTGCCAGGCGCCGCCATCGACCCTGTAGCAGAGCGTCGAGGGCGGCGTACCGCCAGCAGTGAGCGTCACGGCCCAGGGCCCGTTGTGCCACTCGGAGACCTGGTCGGAGGCGAGCCCCTCCGCCCTGGCGTAGAAGACGGCGATGTTGACGTAGCCGCGGCGCACCGGCTCCTGGTTGCCGGCCTTGTCCACCGACCAGTACGTCACTTCGTTCACGCCGAGACTGGAGATCGTGAAGGGACCGGCGTAGGTCTGCGGAGCGCCGCCGTTGACGGCGTAGTGGATCGAGGCGACCCCGGATCCGACGCCGTCGTCGGTGCTCAGTGACACCGTGGTCGCGCTGTCGGTCCAGCCCGAGAACTCGTCGCCCAGGCCGGTCGGCGTGGTCGTCGGCGCCGTCGCGTCGATCTTGACCGTGCAGGAGCCGGTCGGGCTGGCGTTGCCGGCCCCGTCGACGGCGCGGATCTCGTAGGTGTGGGGGCCGTCTCCGGCGGTCGCGGCGACGACGAAGGCGGCACCGCTCGCGGGCAGCCACTCCTGGGCGCCCGCGGGCCGGTACTCGGTGGCGGCAACGCCGCTGCCACCGGCGTCCGCGGCGATGAGGTGCACCGTCACGTCGGCGGCATGCCACCCTGCGTCGGCGTCGTGGTCGACGGTGGGCGGTGTCGTGTCGATGTTGACGTAGCCGGTGTTGGCCGTCTCGGTGTTGCCGGCCTGGTCGACGGACCAGTACGTGACGTGGTGGTTGCCCTGACCGGAGACGGTGAATGGGGCGGCATAGGGCGTCTGTGCGCCGCCGTCCACGGTGAAGTAGGTCGCCGCGACGCCGGAGCGTCCGGTGTCGGCGGCGGCGAGCGTCACGGTCTGGGATGCGTTGCTCCAGCCGGAGTGGTCGTCGGCCTGCAGGCCGGCGGCGGTCGTGACCGGCGCGCCGGAGGTCGGGGCTGTAGGTGAGGATGGCGCCGCCGCCGCCGACGGTCCAGGCGTGGGCGCCGCTGACGGCGAGGCCGCGCAGCGTCTGCGTGGTGCCGGAGGCCTGTGCGGACCAGCCGGAACCGTCCGCGGTCACGCGGATCGCGCCGCCCGCGCCGGAGACCCAGCCGCGCGAAGCGTCCGGGCGCCCGAGGGCGTAGAAGGTCTGCCTTCCGCCGGCGGACTGTGGCGTCCAGGTGGCGCCGCCGTCCGTCGTCGTCCGCAAGGTGCCGCCGTCGCCGGCGAGCCACCCGTTCGAGCTGTCCACGAAGCTCCACTGCGTTGAGCGCGGACCTTGTGCCGGCTGACTGGCTGGACCAGGCGGCCCCGCCGTTCACCGTGCGTCGCACGGTGCCCTTGCCGCCTACCACCCAGCAGGTATCGGGGCCGGCGCAGGCGACGCCGTAGAGGGGCCAGCGCGAGTCCGATGCCTGGGTGGTCCACTTGACGCCGCCGTTGATCGTGCGCAGCACGGTGCCGCGCCCGCCGACGGCCCAGCCGTTGGCGGCGTCGGCGAAGGCGACGCCGTACAGGGCCTGCGTCGTGCCGGACTTCTGGGCGCCCCAGGAGGCGCCGCCGTTCGTGGTGCGCAGGATCGTGCCGCCGGCGCCGACGGCCCAGCCGTGCTCGGCGTCGGCGAAAGCGACGCCGTACAGCGTCTGCGTGGTGCCCGACGGCTGCACGGTCCACTTCGCGCCGCCGTTGACCGTGTGGCGGATCGTCCCGCCGGCGCCCACGGCCCAGCCGGTGGTCGCGTCGCTGAACGCGACGGCGTTCAGCGTCTTCGTCGTGCCTGACGTCTGCGCGACCCACGGTGCGTACGCGGCGAGCGCCGTCGCGGGCACGATGAGGAGCATGGCGGTGAGCCCGAGCGTCGCGACGACGCTCGCCCTCAGTATCCTGATGCATCGCAGTCGCTGCCCCATGTCCGTTCCCTCCTCTTCGCCCGCTCGCGCCCGGCGCCCAGCGGGATGCGCGTTTTGTCTGGCCGTACTCACGATGGTCGGTCATGGACCCCGCGACCGGCGATGGGACGTGCGTCTAGCAGGGCCGGGTACGTCTGCCTATACGAGGTGGGCAAATCGCATGCCGCGCTGCCAGCCGTACGACGGCGGCGAGGTCGCTCACCGCCGGGTACACTCGGTCCATGACCGTCACCACCCCCGCGCCCGACTCCCGGCTCCTGCGTCGCACCTTCCGCTCGCTGCACACCTACAACTTCCGGCTGTTCTTCATCAGCCAGGTGATCTCGATGAGTGGCACCTGGATGCAGTCGGTCGCCCAGAACTGGCTGGTGCTGAGCCTCACGGGCAGCTCCGTCGACCTTGGCATCACGGTGGGCCTGCAGTTCGGACCGGTACTCTTTCTCGGGGCCTGGGGAGGGGCGCTCGCCGACCGCGTCGACAAGCGCAAGCTCCTGATGGCGACCCAGTCGGCCGCCGCGGTCCTGGCCCTGGTGCTCGCCGTCCTCGTCGTCACCGACGTCGTGACCGTGTGGATGATCTGGGTGCTCACCGGGCTCACGGGCATCTCCATGGCGCTGGGCATCCCGTCGCAGCAGAGCTTCGTGTACGAGATGGTGGGGCCGGACGACATCGCCAACGCCGTCGGGCTCAACTCGGTGGTGATCAACTCGTCGCGCATCATCGGTCCGGCGATCGGGGCGCTGCTCATCGCCTCGGCGGGCGTGGCTCCCTGCTTCTTCCTCAACGCGGTGTCCTTCATCGCCGTCATCGGCGCCCTGGCGATCATGCGCACCGGCGAACTGCGGGGAGGGAGACCGGTCGCTCGCGAGCCCGGGCAGGTCCGCGCGGGTCTTCGCTACGCCTGGCGCACGCCGTCCCTGCGCATCCCGCTGATCATGCTCGCCGTCATCAGCACCCTGGCCTACAACTACTCGGTGGTGCTGCCGCTGCTGACCAGGAGCGTGTTCGGCCGTGGCGGCGGCTCGTACGGCATCCTCTCAGCCGCCATGGGCGTCGGGGCGCTCGCCGGCGCCCTGCTCATGGCGAGCCGGGGCAGGCCTTCGCGCCGCCTGCTCGTCGGCGCCGCCTTCGCCTTCGGCGGGGTCACCATCGCGCTGGCGCTCGTCCCCGGCTACTACGCGGGGCTCGCGCTGCTCGTCCTTCTGGGCGGCGCCGGCGTGCTGTTCATCAGCACGACGAACGCCCTGCTGCAGCTGAACGCGGCGGACGCGATGCGCGGCCGCGTGATGGCTCTCTGGTCGATCGTCTTCCTCGGGAGCACGCCGATCGGCGGGCCCATCACCGGCCTGCTGGTGCGCGGGCTCGGCGTGCGCTGGGCCATCGGCATCGGCGGTGTCGCGGCGCTGGCCACGGCCACGGGCGCCGTGCTGGCCCTGCGCCACCGCCGCGTGGTCGAGCAAGGCACCTGCGAGGCGCCGGTCTGCCTGCCGGACGGCCCGGCGGCGGGCGACGCCCTCGGGGAGGCCGTGGAGGTGGGCGGCGGCGGTCCTGCCGCCGGCCGCCGCCCCGACGCCCCGGCGGCCGCGCCGGCCGGCCGCCGCCACTAGCGCGTCTCAAGTCGCCCGGCGCGTTGCCGATACGGGATACGGGGTCGCGCCACCGGCGCGGACCTGCCGCGAGCCGGCGATCACGAAAGGAGGGCGGTGCTTCTTCAGGGCACCCTGCAGGAGTTCAGTCTCCCCAACATCTTCCAGCTGGTGAAGATGAGCGCCAAGACCGGCTCGCTCACGATCCGCCGCGAGGGCGAGTCGGGCAAGATCTTCTTCCGCAACGGGCTGATCACGTACGCGTATTCAGCGCCCCAGCTGCTCCCGCTCGGCGAGCGGCTCGTCAAGGCCGGCGCCATCAGCAAGGCGCAGCTCAAGCAGGCTCTCTCCGCGCAGAAGAAGTCCCCGGACGGCGCCCGGCTCGGGCGCATCCTGCTGGAGCAGGGGCGCATCGACAAGGCGACGCTCGAGCAGGCGGTGCGCGAGCAGATCCAGGACAGCGCCTTCACCTTCTTCAGCTGGAGCGACGGCGAGTTCGAGTTCGGCGCCGAGGAGAGTCCGCCCGAGGAGGACATCCTCGTCGAGATGAGCGTCGAGACGGTCATCATGGAGGGCTGCCGCCGCATCGACGAGTGGGCGCTGATCTTCGAGCAGCTCGGCTCGCTGGAGCGCGTGCCGCACCTTGCCTGCGGCGACCACGTCGACGATGAGGGCAGCATCACGCTCACCGCCGAGGAGTGGCGGGTCGTGGTCCACATCGACGGCCGCGCCGACATCAACACCGTGCTGCGCGAGTGCGGCCTGGACCGCTTCCACGGGGCCAAGGTCATCTACAGCCTGTTCTCCAGCGGGCTCATCAGCGTCACCGAGCCGGTGATCGAGACCATCGGCAAAGGACCGAGCGTCGCCGTGCGCGGGCCGATCGACATCTACAACGAGGTGTTCCTCAACACGCTCACCGACTCCAACACCGTCAAGCAGCTTCGCGTGGAGCTGATCGACGAGAAGGAGGTCGAGATCCCGGTGGTGGCCGGTCAGCTGCCCGCCAGCGGCAACGGCAACGGGGGAGAGGGCGGCGGCGAGGACATCCTCGTGTTCACCGCCGCCTCCACCTGTCCGGAGCGGGCGTGGAAGCGGCTGGCCGGCGAGAGCTCCGCCTGGGTCCTGCTGGCCAACGCCAACGACGTCGACAGCCTGCGCTCCACGCGCGCCGACCTCGAGTTCGTCAAGGGGCTCGGCAAGGTGCCCTTCGTGATCGCCACCTACATGTCCATGGCCGGCGAGGAGATGTCGGCCAAGCAGATCGCCAGGGCGCTCGGCCTCGACGCCAGGACGCCGGTGCTGTCCTGCCAGCTGCGCGACCGCGAGTCGGTCGCGAGCGTGGTCCGGAGGGCGCTCGAGCTGGCGGCCGCCGGACGCGGCGCCTGACGACCCACCCCGCGTCCCCCGGCGGCGCCTGTCGCGCTGCGTCGCGCACCGCCCGGCCCAACGCCGTCCTCCGCTTGTCTTCGCCGCGCCCGGGCGCGAAGATTGACCACCGTATGCGGGCCGCGCCCGGGCTCGCGTGAAGAAAGGACACCACCGCATGTACTACCCCAGCTACCGCATGAGGCGCCTGCGCCGCACCCCCGCCATCCGGGACCTGGTGCGCGAGACGAAGCTCCAGCTCGACGACCTCGTCTACCCGCTCTTCGTCATCGCCGGCGAGAACATCAAGAACCCCATCTCGTCGATGCCGGGCTGCTACCAGCTCTCCATCGGCAACGTGCTGCCCGAGGTGCGCGAGGTGGTCAAGCTCGGCATCAAGGCCATCCTGCTGTTCGGCATCCCCGCGCACAAGGATCCAGCCGCCACCGGCGCCTACGACTCCGAGGGCGTCGTGCAGATGGCCATCCGCGCCATCAAGGACGAGTTCCCGGAGCTCGTGATCATCACCGACGTGTGCCTCTGCGAGTACACGGACCACGGCCACTGCGGCGTGGTCCAGGAGGGTGAGGTGCTCAACGACGTCACCCTCGAGCTGCTCGCGAAGATGGCGGTCACGCACGCGGAGTGCGGCGCCGACATGGTCGCCCCCAGCGACATGATGGACGGCCGCGTCGCCGCCATCCGCAACGCGCTCGACGACGAGGGCCTCACCGACACGATCCTGCTGTCGTACTCCAGCAAGTTCGCCTCGGCGTTCTACGGCCCGTTCCGCGAGGCGGCCGAATCCGCCCCGGCGTTCGGCGACCGCAAGACCTACCAGATGGACCCGGCCAACCTCGAGGAGGCCGTGCGCGAGTCGCTGCTCGACATCGAGGAGGGCGCCGACATGATCATGGTCAAGCCGGCGATCCCGTTCCTGGACGTCATCCACGCCGTCAAGCAGGAGACCAAGTTCCCGCTCGCCGCCTACAACGTGAGCGGCGAGTACGCGATGATCAAGGCAGCGGCGGCCAACGGCTGGCTCGACGAGCAGCGCGCCGTGCTCGAGGCCATCACCGGCATCAAGCGCGCCGGCGCCGACCTCATCATCACCTACCACGCCAAGGACCTCGCGACCTGGCTGGGATGACGGGCGAAGCGCTGGCCATAGGCGACCGGCCGCTGTAGGGTGACCGTCCGTCGCCCATCGGCAGGCGGTCGCATGAGAGGGCCGGGCGGCGCACCCATCTGCGCGTTGCGTCGCCCGCCCGTCTCTGGCACACTGGAGCCGGTTTGCACCATCCACACGCTGAAAACCCTCATGGTATGAGCGCGCGGCCCGGCGACGCCGGGGACGGCGTCGCACCTCCGCGCGTCATCGCCTGGGAGGTCACGCGCAGCTGCAACCTGGCCTGCGTGCACTGCCGGGCCTCGGCGGTCCACGGCCCCTACGAGGGCGAGCTCAGCACCGCCGAGGCGTTCAAGCTCGTCGACGAGATCGCCTCGTTCGCCAACCCGATCCTCATCCTCACCGGCGGCGACCCGCTCATGCGCGCGGACATCTTCGACATCGCCGAGTACGCCATCGGCAAAGGCCTGCGCACGGTGATGTCGCCGAACGGCACGCTGGTCACTCCCGAGGTCGCGCAGCGCATGCACGACGTCGGCATCGCCCGCGTCAGCATCTCCATCGACTTCCCGACCGCCGCGGAGCACGACGAGTTCCGCGGCGTCCCCGGCGCCTTCGACGGCGCCGTGCGCGGCATCCAGAACTGCCTTGCCGCGGGAGTGGAGGTGCAGATCAACAGCACCATCACCAAGCTGAACGCGCACTATCTGCCGGCGCTGCTGCAGCTCGCCGACGACCTCGGCGCCGTCTCGTTCCACCCGTTCATGCTGGTCCCCACGGGACGCGGCAAGGAGCTCGAGGAGCAGGAGCTGCCGCCGGACGAGTACGAGAAGGCGCTCGAGTGGATGTACGACGCGCAGCAGGAGAGCGACCTGTTCATGAAGCCCACGGACGTGCCGCACTACTGGCGCGTCATGCGGCAGCGCGCCAAGGCCCAGGGCCGCAAGCTCGAGGTGCACCCGCACAGCCACGGCGGCATGAACACCCTCAGCCGCGGCTGCCTGGCCGGCATCGGCTTCTGCTTCATCAGCCACATCGGCGAGGTGCAGGGCTGCGGCTACTTCGACAAGGTCGCCGGCGACGTGCGCACGCAGACGTTCCCCGAGGTGTGGCGCGACTCGCCGCTCTTCAACGAGCTCCGCGACTTCGACGGCCTCAAGGGCAAGTGCGGCGCCTGCGAGTTCAAGAAGGTCTGCGGCGGCTGCCGCGCGCGGGCCTACGAGGCGACCGGCGACTACATGGCCGAGGAGCCCTACTGCGCCTACGTGCCCAAGGGCTGGTGCATCCCGGCCGCAGGCGTCTGAGCGCCGGCTTCCGGTGCGCGCTCGGCCCAGCGTTCTTCAGGCACGAACCTAAAGCTCTACTCGAGGTTTAGACTGCCTCTGTCCCGGATCCGGATCTGCGCGCTGCGGCTTTGACCTGCGGACGGACCCTGGGACTCACTCCCCGAAGTGCCTCTCGAGCAGCAGCGACGACTCCGTGAGGCCCGCGTCGCGGTAGACCTTCTGCGCCGCCTCGTTCCCGGCGCCGGTGCTCACCGACGCCTCGGCGCAGCCGGCCGCCTCGAACACGCGCAGCGCCGTCTCGACCAGCCGGCGTCCGATGCCCTCGCTCCTCCGGGCGCCGGTCACGACGAGCAGCTCGATGAGCCCCGAGTCGGCGGTGTGGTACAGGCCGGGCGTCACGGCGTAGCTCAGCAGCCCGACGACCTCGTCGCCGTCGCACGCGAGCAGCGCGCCGCTGACCGGCGAGGCGAGAAAGTGGCGCACGTAGTGCTCGTCGATGGGGGAGACGTCGTCCTCGCCCTCGGCCATCTCGCGCACGAGAAGGACGACGGCGGCCTCGTCTCCCGGGCCGGCGTGTCGGATGGTCACGGGCACGGCGGGCTCCTCGGGCAGGGGGTCTTCTCCAGAAGCCGTTCGGCGTCTCGCGCGCCATGCCTGCTTTCCCCTGTATCCGGGGTAGGTTGTGTGCTGAGGCACATAGCGCGCGGCGGCGCGTAGTATAGTGCCACCTTTGCAGTCGCTCTAGCACTCGCAGGGAGGACCCGGGTGAACACCGAGACGTCCGCGCGCCTGTTCGAAGAGGCGCTCCAGTACATCCCCGGCGGGGTCAACTCGCCCGTCCGCGCGATGAAGGGTGTCGGCATGCCGCATCCCCTGTTCATCTCGCGCGCGGAGCGCTCCCACATCTGGGACGCCGACGGCAACGAGTTCGTCGACTTCGTCTCGTCGTGGGGACCCATGATCCTCGGATGGGGACATCCGGAGGTCGTCGGCCGGCTCAAGGAGCAGGTCGACCGCGGCACCAGCTACGGCGCGCCCACGGAGCTCGAAGTCGAGCTGGCGCGCCTCGTGTGCGAGGCGGTGCCCTCCGTCGAGCTCGTGCGCATGGTCAACTCGGGCACCGAGGCGACCATGAGCGCCGTCCGCGTCGCCCGCGGCTTCACCGGCCGCGAGAAGATCGTCAAGTTCATCGGCTGCTACCACGGCCACTCGGACGGCTTCCTGGCCGCAGCCGGCAGCGGCGTGCTCACGCTCGCGCTCCCGGACAGCCCCGGCGTGACCAGGGGCACCACGGCCGACACGCTGCTGGTCGAGTACAACGACGTCGCCGCGCTGACCGAGGTGTTCGAGGAGCGCGGCGAGGAGATCGCCGCGCTCATCGTCGAGCCGGTCGCCGGCAACATGGGCGTCGTGCCACCGCGGCCGGGCTTCCTCGAGGCCTGCCGCGAGCTGTGCACCAAGTACGGCGCCGTGCTCATCTTCGACGAGGTCATCACCGGCTTCCGCGTCGGCTGGGGCGGCGCGCAGGAGCGGTTCGGCGTGATGCCGGACCTCACGACGCTCGGCAAGATCATCGGCGGCGGCCTGCCGGTCGGCGCGTTCGGCGGACGCCGCGAGATCATGGAGACCGTGGCGCCGCTCGGCTCGACCTACCAGGCCGGGACGCTCTCCGGCAACCCGCTGGCCATGGCCGCCGGCGCGGCCACGCTGCGGGTGCTCTCCGAGCCGGGCGTGTACGAGCAGCTCGAGGCCGCCGGCGCGCGCGTCGAGGCGAGCCTGCGCGCGGCCGCCGGCGCAGCGGGCCGCGCCGTCACCATCAACAGGGTCGGGCCCATGCTCACGATGTTCTTCTGCGAGGGCCCGGTGCACAGCTTCGCCGACGCCAAGGCGGCGGACACCGCCGCCTACGCCGCCTACTGGCGGCACATGCTCGAGGCCGGCATCTATCTCGCGCCCTCGCAGTTCGAGGCGGCGATGATCTCGCTGGCGCTCACCGACGCTGACCTCGACAAGGCGGCGGATGCCGCGAACGACTGGTTCGCCGGAGCGGGGGCCTGACGTGCGCGGCGTAGACAAGAACGACGTCCCCAGCGTCACCGTCCCGCGGCTCGCGCTGTACCTGCGCAAGCTTCGCGAGCTCCGTGCGCGGGGCGTCGACAGGGTCTCGTCCAAGGACCTCGCGGAGATGATCGACCTCAACGCGGCGCAGATCCGCAAGGACTTCTCGTACTTCGGCGAGTTCGGCACGCGCGGCGTGGGTTACGAGGTGCCTGTGCTGGTCGACGAGATCACCCGCTGCCTGGGCCTCGACCACACCTGGAACGTGATCATCGTCGGCGCCGGCCTGCTCGGCACCGCGCTGGCGCGCTACCGCGGGTTCGGCGAGCAGGGCTTCCGCCTCGTCGGCATGTTCGACAGCTCCGCCACCGTCATCGGCGCCCGCTTCGGGTCAGACGAGGGCGACCGCGTGCGCAGCATCCACGAGCTGGACGAGTTCTGCCACAAGGAGCGCGTGGACATCGCCATGATCACCGTGCCGGCCGGCGAGGCCGAGAGCACGGTGCAGCGCCTGGGTGCGGCCGGCGTCAAGGCCATCCTCAACTTCGCCCCGGTCAAGGTGCACACGCCCGAGAACGTGCTGGTGCGCCAGGTCGACCTGTCCAGCGAGCTCATGTCGCTGTCCTTCTACCTGGACAAGGAACAGGACTAATGCACGGAAGAGCTACTGAGCGACTCGCGGCCCGTGAGGGCCCAGCGCGGCGGACTGAGCGGCCGGAGGCACCGCAGTGCTATTGAGCGACTCGCGGCCCGTCAGGGCCCAGATGCAAGGCGAACTGGTGCTCGTGGTGTCACGAAGCGCACGTAGCGCGATTGAGCGGCCACCGGGGGCGAAGCGCCTCCGGCGGACGGGCTGACCATGGATCTCGCCGCCGGCGTGGCCGCGGCGCTGGCGGCGGCCGGGGAGGCCTTCGGCCCGGCGCCGGCCGCAGCGCCCCACCCGCGGTGGGGTGCGCTCTACGAGGAGCTCGACGACGGCGCCGACGAGGCGTTCGCCGTGGACATCGAGCTCATCTACGAGGGCTACCTTCTGCACTACCGCGAGAGCCGCGCGCTGGCGCTCGTGCCCGGCGACCTCGAGACCCGGCTGCTCGCCGGGGACTGCTTCTACGCGCGCGGCCTGCGCGGCATCGCCGCGCGCGGGGACGCCGACGCCGTCGGCCTGCTCGCGCGCCTCATGGCCGCCTGCTCGTACCTGCGCAGCGCCGGAGCGCCGTTCGCCGCCGACGACGCCCTGTGGGCGTACACGACGGCAGGCCTCGTCGCCGAGCAGGCCGGCGCCGAGCCGGCATCCGTCGAGGCGCTCTTCGACGACGTGGAGGCCGGCTTCCACGCCGACCCGCCCGCCGATGTGCCCGCCGCGGTCGCGGCCGCCGCGGCGCGGCTCACACTGGCCGACCCCGCGCCTCTGCGGCGCGAGCTCGAAGCCGTCGCCGGGAGGTGACCGTGGACCTGCGCGCCTTCATCAGTCTGCTGGAACGCGAGGGCGAGCTTGCCCGGGTGCGCCCCGAGGTCGACCCGTACCTCGAGATGGCGGAGATCGCCGACCGCGCCAGCAAGGCGCACGGGCCGGCGGTCCTGTTCGAGCAGCCCAAGCGACCGGCAGGGCAGCCCGCCGTGCCGGTCCTCATGAACCAGCTCGGCTCGTATCGCCGTCTCGAGCTGGCCCTGGGCGCGCCGCTCGACGACATCGCCAAGCGCATCGGCGGCCTGCTCGAGCTGCAGGTGCCGAGCGGCCTGGTCGGCAAGGTCAAGGCGCTCGGCCAGCTCAAGGAGCTCGCCTCCTACGGCCCCAGGTACGGCAAGAAGGCGCTGTTTCGCGAGGTCGTCGTCGACCCGCCGGACCTGACCCGCCTGCCGGTGCTCACCACGTGGCCCGGCGACGGCGGTCCGTTCGTCACGCTGCCGATCGTCGTCACCAAGGACCAGCAGGGCCGCCAGAACGCCGGCATGTACCGCCTGCAGGTCTACGACGGCCGACGACCGGCATGCACATCCACATCCACCACGACGGCGCCGCCAACTTCCGCGAGGCGGGCGACAGGATGGAGGTGGCGGTCGCCCTCGGCACCGACCCGGCGGTCACCTACGCCGCCACCGCGCCGCTCCCGCCGGGCATCAGCGAGTTCATGTTCGCCGGCTTCCTGCGCGGCGAGCCGGTGGAGATGGCGCAGTGCGCCACCGTCGACCTCCAGGTGCCGGCCGACTCCGAGATCGTCCTCGAGGGCTACGTCGAGAAGGGCGAGACGCGGCTCGAGGGGCCGTTCGGCGACCACACCGGCTACTACTCGCTCGCCGACCAGTACCCGGTGTTCCACCTCACGGCCATGAGCCACCGCCGCGACCCCATCTATCCGGCCACCATCGTCGGCAAGCCGCCGATGGAGGACGCGTACCTGGGCAAGGCGACGGAGCGCCTCTTCCTGCCGCTGCTGCAACTCGTCCAGCCCGAGATCGTCGACATGGACCTGCCCATCGAGGGCGTCTTCCACGACTGCGCCATCATCAGCATCCGCAAGGAGTACCCGGGCCACGCGCGCAAGATCATGAACGCCGTGTGGGGCATGGGGCAGATGATGTTCACCAAGTTCGTGGTCGTCGTGGACGAGCACGTCGACGTGCACGACTACAGCGAGGTGACCTGGCGGGTGTTCAACAACGTCGACCCCGCCCGGGACACGGTGATCGTCTCCGGGCCGCTGGACGTGCTCGACCACTCGAGCCCCACCGCCCGGTACGGCGCCAAGATGGGCATCGACGCCACCAAGTCGTGGCCCGACGAAGGGCACACGCGCGAGTGGCCGGACGAGCTCGCCATGGACCCCGCGGTCGTGCGCCGCGTCGACGCGCGCTGGAAGGAGTTCGGGCTTCCGTTCTCCTGACCCCCCGGGGGTATCAGGCCGGGGTTTAGACCCGTGTGGCAGCCATAAGTGCAGGATGGTACAATCCGCCAACCTGGGCGGCCTCGGCGAGGGGCCGACCGTCCGGGGTTGTGAGATGGAGCCCACGGGGAGTCGCTCTTCTTGACCGAACGAGACCTTCGACATCGCCCTGTACCACGCCCGTGGTACCGCAAGGCGTGGTTCACCTGGCTGGTCGTCATTGCCGTCGCCGTGGTGTTCGTAGCCATCCTCGTGTATCCGGTCGCCGCCATGGACGACCAGTCCTACTGCACGTCCTGCAAGGCCATGAAGCCGGCCGAGAAGACACTGGCTGCGTCCGCCCACACGGGCATCGACTGCACGCAGTGCCACATCCCGCCCGGCATCGTCGACGCGTCCAAGTGGCGCCTCACGGAGGCCAAGAACGTGTGGGCGGACTACCTCGGCATGCCGAGCACTGCGGAGAAGGAGCACACGCCCACCAACGCCAACTGCCTGAAGTGCCATCCACTCACCGGCATCCCTGACGAGACCGCCGGCGTGCGCATGAACCACGCCCAGCACCTCGCGCAGCGCGACCTGCTGTGCGTCGACTGCCACGACACGGTGTCGCACAAGCTGCCCGGCCAGAAAGACGGCGTCAGCATGGTCACGTGCGCCATGTGCCACAACGAGCAGGGCGCGCCCAACGCCTGCGACTTCTGCCACGCGGCGCCGCCGGCGTCCGAGCACGCGCCCAACTTCATGAAGGAGCACGGCAAGGAGGCTCTGGTCAATCCGGAGGAGTGCCTCCGCTGCCATCACGACAAGAAGGCGTTCTGCGACAAGTGCCACGGGTTCCCGCCGTCATCTCACTACTCGGGGCAGTGGCGCTACACGCACGGCAAGGACGCCGCGGCGGATCCCGCGAACTGCGAGGCCTGCCACGACAAGGCTTACTGCGCGCAGTGCCATCAGGTGAACCATCCGATCGGCTGGATCCAGGTCCACGGCGGCATCGCCGCCAAGGGCCAGAACGCCTGCCTCGTGTGTCACCCAAAGGGCATGTGTGAAGCGTGCCACGAACAGAACGGGGTGACGCCGTGAGTGTCCGTCGTCTTCTCTGGGCGCCGGCGCTCGCCTGTATCCTGCTGATCGCCGGCCTCGCCATGCTCTGTGGCGTCGCGGTCGCCTCCGGCCCCACGGGCGACACGGGCGCGCCGCTCAGCCCCAGCGGCAACGAGGAGTGCTTCTCCTGCCACGGCCAAAAGCCGGTCAACGGCACCATCACCATCGACGGCGAGCAGGTCCCGGCGTACATCGACGTCGCCGGCCAGAAGAAGAGCATCTACGTCGACCGCGCCATCCAGTCCAACTCGCGCCACGGCAAGCTGGCCTGCGTCAGTTGCCACCTCGGCTTCAACCCGGGCATGCATTCGGAGAGCGTCACCCAGGGGTGGCTGCGCACGGCCAAGATCAACGCGTGCGGCGACTGTCACGGCGACGTGAGCCACATGTACCAGGGGTCGTTCCATGGCAACCTGGTGTACACCAAGGACGCCGACAAGGCGCCGCTCTGCGCCGACTGCCACGACGCGCACGACATCGTTCCGCCGGGCACCGAGGCGTTCCGCCGCCAGCAGATGGTGATGTGCACCCGCTGCCACAAGGGCGCGGAGGAGACCTACCTCGACAGCTACCACGGCAAGGCGTACCGGCTCGGCTCGGACAAGACCGCCGTGTGCAGCCAGTGTCACGGCGGCCACAGCATCCTGCCGGCGTCCGATCCGGACAGCACCGTCTTCAAGGGGAACGTCGTCGCCACGTGCTCCACGTGCCACCCGGGGGCGAACGCGAACTTCGCCGACTTCCGGTCGCACGTCAATCCGCAGGACCCGCGCTCGTCCTGGGAGATCTGGTTCTTCTGGATCGCCTACGTCCTGCTCATCGCCGTGGTGTTCACCTTCGCCGCCGTGCACACGACCCTGTACATCTACCGCGGCGCCAAAGAAGGCCTCTACTCGCGCAAGAAGCACCGCGACCACATCGGCGACACGCGCATCGAGTTCCAGCGCTTCAACGTGTTCCACCGCTGGATGCACTTCCTCGTCATCGTCAGCTTCACGGTGCTCGTGTTCACGGGCATGCCGCTCAAGTACCAGGACACCCAGTGGGCGCAGTGGTTCATGGACCTGTTCGGGGGCGTCGCGGCGGCCGGCATCTACCACCGGCTCGCGGCCATCGTCACCGTGGTCTACTGGACGGCGGAGATGCTCTTCATGGCGATCATGGTCGTCCGCCGCCGCGGCAAGAACGTGCGCAGCCCGGGTTCGATCATGTTCGGCAAGAAGGACCTGGAAGACCTGGTCGGCATGTTCGCCTGGTTCTTCGGCAGAGGCCCCAAGCCGCAGTTCGACCGGTACACGTACTGGGAGAAGTTCGACTACGTCTCGCTGGCCATCGGCACCGTCATCATCGGGCTCACCGGGTTCATGATGTGGTTCCCGCTCAGGACCACCGAACTCCTGCCGGGCATCTTCCTCAACATCGCCCTGGTCATCCACTCCAACGAGGCCCTGCTCGCGATGGGCGTCATCTTCATCTTCGTGCACTTCTTCAGCGCCCACCTGCGGCCTGAGTCGTTCCCCATCGACAAGGTCATCTTCACCGGCACGATGCCCGTCGAACACTACCGGGAAGACCGCCCGTTGGAGTACGCTCGTCACGTACGCGAGGGCACGCTCGACGAGGTGATCGTCGAGCGCAAGATCACCTGGAAGACCAAGTTCGCCGACGTGATCTGGTGGACCATCACCCTCGTCATGGGCTTCGCGGCACTGCTCATGACGGCGTTCATCATCTGGTCGGTGTTCGACTGAGGCCATGACTACCACTGCTGCACCCGGATCGAGACAGGCACATCGAGAAGCCAGCGAGCGCGACAAGCGCGCCCGCCGCTTCCTGCTGAGGCTTTCCCTGGCCAACTGGGGCATCGCCGTGGTCGCCTGGACCGTCAGCGCCTTCCTGGGCATCACCTCCCCCGCCAGGATCATCGTCTACTCGGTGCTCTTCGTCATCGGCCTCATCGCGGTCGTCGTCGCGCTGCTCACGTACCTGCTCGAGAAGTTCGCGCACACGCCGGAGCAGCTCGCATCCATGACTGGCGAGGCGGGCGACGCAGACGACCTCGCCGGCGCTGAGGACACAGGCGAGGGCGGCGACACGGGTGAGGCCGGCGCCACCGCCGCAGCCTCGGACGCCGGCTGTCCCCGGGGAAGATGTGTCCGCCAAGGGCGAACCCGCCAGGAGCGAACGCTCGCCAGGAGCGAACCCTCCGCCAAGAGCGAACGCCGCCAAGGGCGAACCCGTGAAGCGAGCGAGCGACCCGCCAAGGAGCGGACCGCCGCCAAGGGCGAACCCGCCGCCAAGGAGTGACGCCGCCAAGGGCGACACCGCCGCCAAGGGCGACGCCCCGGCTGCCCCCGCGGGCTGACCGGGACTCGTCCGGCGTGCCCGGGAGCGTCTCCCCGTCCAAGCCCGCTCTCTTCGCCCGGCTCGTCAAGATCGAGCACAGCGTCTACGCGCTGCCCTTTGCCTACGCCGGAGCCTTCCTGGCGGCGGAGGGCATGCCGACCTGGGCGCAGCTGGTGTGGATCACGGTCGCCATGGTCGGGGCGCGCAGCGCGGCCATGGCGCTCAACCGCCTGATCGACGCCGAGCTGGACGCGCGCAACCCACGTACGGCCAGGCGCGAGCTGCCGGCCGGGCGGCTGGGCCGACGCGAGGTCTGGCTCTTCACGGCCGTGTCGGTGGCGCTGCTCGTCGTCGCGGCGTTCCAGCTCTCGGAGCCATGCCGTTACCTCTGGCCCATCCCGCTCGCCGCCTTCGTCCTCTATCCCTACGCCAAGCGCTTCACGTGGTTCTGCCACTACGCGCTCGGTCTCACGCTGGGTCTGGCGCCGGCGGCCGCGTGGCTGGCGGTGCGCGGGACGCTCGGCCCCGTCCCGTGGCTGCTGTTCTTCGCCGTCGGGCTGTGGGTCGGCGGCTTCGACGTCATCTACGCGATCTTCGACCTGGACTTCGACCGGCAGAGCGGGCTGCATTCCGTGCCCGTGGCGCTGGGCGCGAGCGGGGCCCTCATCGTGGCCGCGGTGTCGCACGTCGCCACCGTGGCGCTGCTCGTGGCGGTGGGGACGCTGTCAGACCTTGGAGCCGTCTACTGGATCGGCCTCGCCGTGGTCACTGCGCTGCTGGCGTGGCCGCACGTGGACATCGCGCGGCGCGGGCTGGACCGCGTGGGCATGGGCTTCATGAGCGTGAACGGGGCCGTGGGCCTGCTGTACGGCGCCGTCGTCATCCTGGCCACTCTGTGGTCGTGACGGCGAGCCCAGCAGCGAGGCCCGGAGGACGCCTCCCGGATACCCCATGTGGTACAATTCGGCGCGCCGGAGCGCCCGAGCATTGCCGCTCTCGCGGTCACGATGGACGCGCCGGTCACCATCACTTGACACTGAGGGGGACCCATAGGTGAGTGACGGCGACGTCCAGGAGCCACAGCAGCCCGCCGATGAGCCGCGGGGCCGGTCGCGCAGGTTCGCGGCGGTCATGGTCGCGATCGTCGTCTGCGTGGTCGCCATCATCCTTCTCATCCCGGTGGCCGCCACCTCGTCCTCCTCGTACTGCGGCAGCTGCCACTCCATGAAGCAGGCGTATCGCAGCTGGCAGCGCGGGGCGCACTCGGCGGTCCCCTGCTCCGAGTGCCACATCCCGCCCGGCACGGTCGCCGCCGTCAAATGGCGCACCACCGAGGCGCGCAACATCTGGCTCACCTACCTCAACATGAAGCCTATGCGGGACACCCAGCCGCGACCGGCCAGCGAGAACTGCGAAAAGTGTCACCCGCTCAAGGGCCTCATGGGCATCCCGGGCAAGATCAGGATGCCGCACGCCAGGCACATCAACCAGAACAACCTGGAGTGCATCGACTGCCACGACCACACCGCGCACGCGGCGCCTGGAGAGAGCAGCGCGGTGAGCATGGCCCCTTGCACCATGTGCCACGAGCAGACCACCGACACCAACCGCTGCGACTTCTGTCACTACACGCCGCCGGTCACCGGCAAGTCGCATCCCACGAACTTCATCACGGAGCACGGCAGTCTCGCCATCGCCAACGAGCGTGACTGCCTTCGCTGTCACCACAACAAGAAGGACTTCTGCGACGGCTGCCACGAGAAGCCCACGCCGGGCCACTACTCGGGCAACTGGCCGTACGCGCACGGCAAAGAGGCCAAGAAGGACCGCGACCGCTGCCTCGGCTGCCACACCGAGCAACAGCTGTGCAACCAGTGTCACACCGTGGACCACCCGGCCGACTGGGCGACGTCGCACGCGCCGGTAGCCGCCAAGGGCACGCGGTCGTGCCTCGTCTGTCACCCCACGCAGATGTGCGACGACTGCCACGCCGCGGAGGGCGTCAGCACGCAGGTGATCACGCAATGAGCTCTCGTCGCGCCGTCTTCATCACGCTCGCCGCGGTCTGCCTGCTGCTGGTCGCGGCGGCGCCGGCCGCCGCCGTCACGTTCACCATCCCGACGGGCAAGACCGACCGCTGCCTCGAGTGCCACTCCAAGCCCGACCTCGGCACCATCGAGGTCAACGGCGTCGAGAAGACCCTCACGGTCGACCAGGACGCCTGGCACAACTCCGTGCACTCGCGCATGGACTGCACCTCCTGCCACGCCGGGTTCGAGGCGCGCGAGCACACGCCCGAGGAGACCCAGGGCTGGTACGAGCAGGCCAAGCTCACGGCGTGCAGCGACTGCCACTCCTCCGAGTTCAAGATGTACGACAAGTCGTTCCACGGGAACCTCGTCATGAACGAGGGCTCCAAGGACGCCCCCGCCTGCGGCGATTGCCACGGGTCACACGGCATCATCGATCCGACGTCGGCCGAGTTCAGAGGGTCGATCCCCGACGTCTGCGGCCGTTGTCACGGCGAGAAGTCGGCGACGTACCTGGACACGTACCACGGCAAGTCCGTCCTTCTGGGTGACATCTCCCGCGCCGTGTGCACCGACTGCCACGGCTTCCACGAGATCCTGCCCAAGTCGGACCCGCGCAGCAGCGTGTCCTCGCAGAACGTGGTCGCGACCTGCGGCAAGTGTCACGACAACGCCAACACCAGGTTCTCGAGCTTCCTCGTGCACGTCGACCGGAGCACGCCCCATTCGTCACTGTGGGTGTGGCTCATGGAGATGAACCACGCCATCCTCATCGGCGTGCTGTTCACGCTCGGAGGACTGCACTGCTTCATGTACTTCTACCGAGGCCTGAAGGAGGGAATGTACCGCCGTGGCTAGCATCGACAGCGGCATTCGCGATAAAGGGGTAGCCGTCGAGGCAGCGCCGAGGGTCGCGCACGCGGCCGTGGGCGCCCGCACCCACTTCCGCCGGTTCACGCCGTTCCAGCGCTGGGTGCACTTCTTCATCATGATCAGTTTCTCCACGCTGGTGCTCACCGGCATGCCGCTCAAGTACAGCGACAAGGCCTGGGCGCAGACGTGGATGGGCGTCATCGGCGGTCTGGAGAACGCCGGCATGATCCACCGCTTCGCGGCGATCATCATGGTCACGTGCGTCATCTGCATGCTGGGGTTCTTCGCCGTCGTCCTCATCCGGACCAGGGGCCACTTCTGGGGTCCCGGCTCGATGGTGCCCAACTGGCAGGACTACCACGACCTCAAGGCCATGGTCAGCTGGTTCGCCGGCAAGAGCACGCGCCCCAAGCTGCAGCTCGACCGCTACGCCTACTACGAGAAGGGCGAGTTCTGGGCCGCCTCCGGCGGCGTCACGATCATGTGCGTCACCGGCGCCATCCTCTGGTATCCCGAGGTGGCCGCCCGGTATCTCCCGGGCATCGTGATCAACTTCGCTCTCGTCAACCATTCGGGCGGCGCCCTGTTGGCCATGGGCTTCGTCGTCGTGTTCTGGCACTTCTTCCACGCGCATCTGCGTCCCGAGGCGTTCCCGATGGACAAAGCCATGTACGCGGGCGGTCTGCCCCTGGAGGAATACGCGCACGAACGGCCCGTGGAATACGAGCGCCTGGTCCGCGAGGGCAAGCTGGACGACGTGCTCGTGGCGCCCGTCAGCGAGAGGCGCATGAAGGTCCAGAACGTCGTCTGGTGGGTCATCACCGGCGCGGCGCTGACCCTCTGGGCGGTGTTCTCCATCTTCGTCGTGTGGGTCACCTACAACTGGATCATCTCGTTTTGAGGGTGAACAGCTTCACAAGGACTGGTACACTCATGCGCGCAGGCACTTCGTCGCACGAGCGGATGAGGGTCGGCACCCCTCAGGGGTGAGCGTCCAAGGGGAGTGTGGCCGGAGCCGCGACGTGAAAGCGCGGTCCCCGGTCCGGGGAAAGGAGTCAGCGTGAGTCCTGTGCGCCGTTTGGCGACCGTCACCGCGGTCGCGGTGGCTCTGCTCTCCGCCGTGGTCCTCGCGCTCGCGCTCACCGCCTCGCCGGCCTCCGCCTTCACCAACTGGCAGCACGACGGAGCCGTGGGCTGCGAGTCCTGCCATAGTCAAGGCACGCCGACCGACGCCAGCTGCACCTCTTGCCACACGGGCTTCCGCAGCTTCCCCGGCGAGACCTGCTGGTCGTGCCACTATCCGGGTCAGGACACGTCCACGCTGTCCACCCCGAGTTCGGCCTGCAGCCAGGAGTGCCACCTCTGGGACTCCGCGCAGAAGCAGTACATCATCCCCACCACGCACGGCGACAACCCGCACCTCGGGTCCAGCCCGGCCTGCCTCGACTGTCATCCGACCAGCGTCAGCATCAGCGATCCCGGCTCCAGCCCGCATCACAGCGGGCAGGCCACCGGGTTCTCGAAATGCGGTGCCTGCCATTCGTCGCCGCAGAAGCACGCCGGCAAGGTCGCCTGCACCTCATGCCACAAGAACGCGCAGGCGTTCCACCTCTACCAGGCCAGCAGCCCCGGCTTCAAGAAGTGCGGCGCCTGCCACACCAAGAAGCACGCCGGCAGGACGGTACCGACCAGCAAGTGCGCGTCCTGCCACAAGGGGACCTCGGGTCGTCCGGCGCAGCACTCCAGCAAGGTGACCAAGAAGTTCGTGTGCGGCGGGTGCCACAGCAAGAGTCTGCACGCGAGCGCGGTCAGCAAGGCCGTCAAGAGCTGCCGCACCTGCCACGGCGGCAAGTACCACGCCGCCCAGCGCCTGCCGTCCAAGTCCGTGTGCACCGCGTGCCACGCCTCTGCGAGCAACCACGCCAACGGTTTTCAGTGCACGCTGTGCCACCGACGGGCCGTCCACAACCCCAGGCCTAGCGCCATCAACTGATAGCGCTACGTGAACTTCCGGCTCACGAGACGCGGCGTCACCGTCGCAGCGATCCTTCTCACCGTCCTGGTGGTCCTCATCGGCGTGGCGCTGGCGGCGACCTCCTCGCCGCGCTTCTGCTCGTCGTGCAAGAGCCACGTCCCATATGTGAATGAGTACGAGAAGTCGGCGCACCGCGACGTGAACTGCGAGCAGTGCCACACCAAGCCGGGGCCGTTCTTCTTCCTCACGTCCAAGCTCGAGGCCCTGCAGCAGCCCATCGCCCAGATCACCGGAGACTACGAGAAGCCCATCCTCGGCTTCGTGCTCAACCAGTCGTGCCGCCGCTGCCACACCAACGAGAACCTGTTCAAGACCATCAGCTCCGGCGGCATCATCGTGAACCACCAGCACCTCATCGAGGCTGGCTTCCTCTGCCAGCGCTGCCACTCCACCACGGCCCACGGCGACGCCGTGCCCGAGGGGTCGCGCACGTACCCGGTCATGGAGCAGTGCCTGATCTGCCACAACAACAACTACACGGCGCCGGACGGCACGGTGGCCACGTCGCGCTGCGACCAGTGTCACGCCGAGCGCGGCTACGGCGCCAAGCCGGTGTCCCACGACCAGTCCGACTGGGACACCCGCCACGGCGCTGTCGGCGTGCTCTCCACCTGCAGCGCCTGCCACGTCAAGAAGGACGCCTGCAGCAAGTGCCACGACGGCATCCTCATGCCTCATCCCGACGCGTGGCTCTACGCGCACGGCAAGACCGCCGAGGCCAAGGGCCGCGCGTCTTGCGGGCAGTGCCACAACACCAAGGAGTACTGCAAGACGTGTCACCAGGTGCCCATGCCGCATCCGCAGAACTTCATCTCCAGCCACCCGCAGCAGGCCAACCGCTACGGCACGCCCACCTGCTTCAACTGTCACGTGCTGGACAACTGCCAGGCCTGCCATGAGCAGCACGCAGCCGGCGACCCGCGCGCACACAGCCTGTTCAACGGTCTCAAGTACACGCCGTCCCCGCGAGGGACCGCCTCGGCGACGCCGTTCTCCGGGAGTGGGCAGTGAAGAAGCTCCGCAAGAGCCAGGTGCTGCTCGAGGGCAGGGTGCCGAGAGCATGGCTGGTCGGCGTCCTCGTCGCGCTCGTCGTCATGGTCATCGCGGCCGCTGTCGGCTCTCGGCGGTCAACGTACACCAGCACCTGTTCCTCGTGCCACATCATCAAGCCCGAGGTGGCCACGTACAAGCAGTACGGCGCATTACCGGGCCGGTGTCGGCTGTCAGCAGTGCCACACGAAGCCCGGCGTGTTCAATTACCTCATCCAGAACCTGCAGGGCGCCACGAACATCATCCTGTACGTCTCCAACTCGTACGAGCGCCCGCTCACCACCGCCGTTGGGACCAACAACTGCGTGCAGTGCCACCCCAAGTCCCAGATCGAGCGCGACCAGGTCTTCAACAACATCCGCGTCAACCACACGGGGCTGCGCGAGGCCGGGTACCAGTGCATCACCTGCCACGCGGACATCAGCCACCCCGGCACGCAGCCTCGAAGTGTCCCGCGTGTCACAGAACAAGATGCCGATCTGCGCGCGCTGCCACGACGGCAAGCAGCTGCCGGACGACTGCAACGTCTGTCACGTGGGCGGGGCCCCGCCGGAGGAGATCAACGTAGCCATCAAGGGCAAGGTCACGCCGAACGACTGTGCAGGGCTGCCACAACGGCAAGGCCGGCAAGGCCGTCTGCTCAGACTGCCACCACGGCCTCCAGATGCCGCACCCCAGGGGCTGGATGAAGGCCCACGGCCCGATCGTCGTCGACCGCGGCAAGAACATCTGCGCGGGCTGCCACACCAAGGACGACCCCAGGTTCTGCATCGACTGTCACGGCCTCGAGATGCCGCACCCCGGCAGCTGGCTGTCCTCGCACGGCGCGTACACGCAGGCGAGCAGAAGAACCAGCAGAAGTGCGTCAAGTGCCACGGCAAGGACAGCTGCATCAAGTGCCACGGCCTGCAGATGCCGCATCCGGCCGGCTGGCTGTCGCAGCACTCCAGCGTCGCGCTCAACTCGCCGGGCCTCTGCGGCAAGTGCCACAGCAGCTCGTTCTGCATCGGCTGCCACGGTGTCGAGCTGCCGCACAGCAGCGCCTTCATCGCCGACCATCCCGAACCACGTGTACACCTCGGGCAGCGTGTGCATGAAGTGCCACGGCAACGGTGGCACCGGCCCGCAGGGCTGCTACGGCGGCCAGTGCCACAGCGGTTCGATCAACTGAACCGCGCGGCGATGACCCCGCAAGGGGAGCGTCAGGCATGAACGGGAATCCACCACAGAGCGTGTTCGTCGGCGTGAGCGGCGCGAGCGGAGCTCCGTACGCCGCGCGGCTGGTGCGGGCGCTGGCCGCGGCCGGCTGCCGCCTCCAGCTCAGCATCTCCGACAGCGGCGTCCTGGTGCTTCAGCACGAGCTCGAGCTGGCCGTCGCCGGTCGCGAAGCGGTCACGGCGGCGTTCCTCGAGCGCGCCGGCGCCACTGCCGAGGTCTTCGCGCCAGACGACCTCGGAGCGCTGCCGGCGAGCGGCAGCAGCGCTCCGGACGCGGTGGTCATCTGTCCCTGCTCGATGTCGACGGCGGCGAACATCGCGCTCGGCACCAGCCGCACGCTCATGCACCGTGCCGCCGACGTGGCGCTCAAGGAGCGGCGGCCGCTGGTCGTCGTCCCGCGGGAGACGCCGCTGACGCAGATCCACCTGCGCCGGCTGCTCGAGCTCGCCGAGGCCGGCGCCGTCGTGCTGCCCGGCGATGCCGGGCTTCTACTCGCGCCCGCAGACCCTTCAGGACGCCGTCGACCACGTGGCCGGCAAGGTGATGAGCGCGCTCGGGTTCGCCCAGGACCTCTTCCCGCCGTGGGACGGGGGCCGGGGCTGATGGCCCCGGGCAGACCCGCGCGGCGGGTCCGGCGATCTCCCCATCGATCGCGACCCGTCGCGCATCGAGGCCATGTTCGGCGGCATCGCCGCGCGCTACGACCTCATGAACCGCCTCATGACCGTCGGGCTGGACGGGCGCTGGCGCCGCATGGCGGCGGCCGAGGCGCGGCTCGCCGCCGGCGACCAGGCGCTGGACGCGTGCTGCGGGACGGGCGACCTCAGCTTCAGTCTCGCCGAGGCCTGTCCCGGCTGCGACGTCACGGGCCTCGACTTCACGCCGGCGATGCTGGTGCGTGCGCGGCAGAAGGCCGATGGGCGCGAGCGGCGCGGGCTTCCCGTGCCGCGCGAGTTCGTCGCCGGCGACCTGCTCGCGTTGCCGTTCGAGGACGATCGCTTCGCCGCCGTCACCGTCGGCTGGGGCGTGCGCAACGTGCCCGATGTCCCGCGCGCCTTCCGCGAGATGGCCCGCGTGACGCGGCCGGGCGGGCGCGTCGTGTGCCTCGAGTCCACGCAGGCGCCGGACGGCCCGGGCAGACGCTTCCACGACGTCTGGATGGGCCGCGTCGTGCCGGTGCTCGGCGGGATCGTCACCGGCGACTCGTCCGCCTACGCGTACCTGCCGGCGTCGGTAGCGGCGTTCCCGCGGGCAGCCGAACTCGCCGCCATCATGGCGGCCGCCGGTCTCGTCGGCGTCCGTTACCGGCGCCTTGGCTTCGGCGCCGTGGCGCTTCACGTCGGTGAGGTGCCGCGGTGAATCGCCGCCGCAGAAGAGCCGTCGGAGGCGAGCCTTCGAGCGGCGCGGCGCAGCAGCACCGCTCATCAGCCATCGAGCGCGGCGCCGGAGGGCCTTCGCTGCGCCCGCGACCGTCGCTCAACTGGGCCTCGACGGCGCAGAAGCGCCGCGTCGCCCGCGGTCTCGACCTCGTCGAGGAGCGCCTGACCGCCGTGGCGTCCGAGTATCCCGGCGAGCTCGGCGAGGCCTGCCGAGCCACGCTCGCCGCCGGCGGCAAGCGCGTGCGGCCGCTGCTCACGCTGCTCTGCGCCCGGAGTGGGGTGGCGGCGGGCGAGCCGGTGCTGCGTGCGGCCGCCGCGGTCGAACTGCTCCACATGGCGACGCTCGTGCACGACGACGTCCTCGACCGTGCCGAGCTCCGGCGCGGCCGCCCCACCGTCGCTCACCAGTACGGCAGCGCCGTGGCCGTCTCCGCCGGCAACTACCTGCTGGCCCGCGCCTTCTCCGAGCTGGTGGGCGCGGGCGACCCCGCCGCCGTCGACCTCCTGAGCGCGACGGCCGTCGGCCTCAGCGAGGGAGAGGTACTGCAGCGGGCCGAGGCGCACGACGTCGGCGTCGGCGTGGGCGCCTACGTGCGCCGCTGCGAGCGCAAGACGGCGGACCTCTTCTCGGCGGCCTGCGCCCTGGGCGCCCTGCTCTCCGGCGCCTCCGAGGCGGCCGGCCCCCTCGGCGAGTACGGCCGCCTCATCGGTCTCGCCTTCCAGGTCTTCGACGACATCCTCGACTGCAGCGGCGACCAGGCGACCACCGGCAAGCGGCCGGGCACCGATGTGCGCGACGGCACCATCACGCTGCCGCTGATCTACGCGCTCGAGGTCCGGCCGGAGCTGGCGGAGAGCCTCCGCCGGCCGGATCTCCGCCGACGTCCGAGGTCGGCGCCGTGCTGCATGCCGTCATCGAGACCGGGCGCGCTCGAACGTGCCCGCGACGACGCTTTGCGGTACATTGAGGATGCCAGGTCGGTCCTCGCCGCCTGCCCCGACACCGTCGAGCGCGGTCTGCTCGCTCAGGTGGCCGCGCAGGTCGTCGACCGCTACAGCTGACGACTCCGGAGTCAAACCCCGTGAACCCAAGTGAGATCTCTGCGCTCGCCGCGCGCGCGGCCCTCGACGACGTCTGGCGGAAGGTCGAAGCCGGCGAGCGTCTGAGCGTCGACGACGCCACCGCACTGCTCTCGTCCGACGACATCCTCGCCCTGGGGGCGATGGCCGACTTCGCCCGCGCGCGCATCGCCGGCGACGAGGTCTACTTCATCTCCAACCGCCACATCAACCACACCAACGTGTGCCGCAACCGCTGCCTCTTCTGCGCCTTCAGCCACGACGAGGGGGACGCGGACGCGTACACGCTGTCGGTCGACGAGGTGGTCGAGAAGGCGCGCGAGACGCTGGCCGTCGGGCGGCATCAGCGAGATCCACATCGTCGGCGGCGAGCATCCCGACCTGCCGTTCGACTACTACCTGGACATGATGCGCGCCCTGCGCGAGCTCGCGCCGGACGTCCACATCCAGGCGTTCACCGCGAGCGAGATCGCGCACTTCGCGCGCATCAGCGGCCAGACGGTGCCCGAGGTGCTGCGGCAGCTCAAGGACGCCGGGCTTGGGTCTCTGCCGGGCGGCGGCGCCGAGGTGTTCAGCGGCCGCGTGCGCGACATGATCTGCGAGCGCAAGATCAGCGGCCAGACGTGGCTCGACGTGCACCGCGCGGCGCACGAGGTGGGCATGGTGTCCAACGCGACCATGCTCTACGGGCACGTGGAGAAGCCGGAGGAGCTCGCGGACCACATGGTCCGCCTCCGCGAGCTCCAGGACGACACCCACGGCTTCAACGCCTTCATCCCGCTGTCGTTCCAGCCGGCCAACACCGGCCTCAGCGAGCTGCCGGGGCCCACCGGCTTCGACGACCTCAAGATGCTCGCCGTCGGGCCGTCTCGTGCTCGACAACTTCAGGCACGTCAAGGCGTTCTGGATCAACGTGGGACTCAAGCTGGCGCAGGTCTCGCTGGCGTTCGGCGTCAACGACCTCGACGGCACCGTGGTGGAGGAGAAGATCAGCCACGCGGCCGGCGTGGACACGGGCCAGGAGCTCAGCAAGGCCGAGCTGGTGCACGTGATCAAGGCCGCCGGCCGCGTCCCTGTGGAACGCGACACGCTCTACCACGTCGTGCGGCGCTACGATGACGCGGCCTGAGCCGGCGCGCTCGGGCGGCTCGGGCGGCGATCCGGATGCCCCGGTGCGCGTCGGGCGCATCGAGTTCGTCAACTGCTTCCCGCTGTACCACCACTTCGAGCGGGAGCTCGGCGGCGCGGGGCGTCGGCGCCGGCGATCGTCGAGGGCTACCCCGCGGCGCTCAACGAGATGCTGGTGGACGGGGCGATCGACGTCACCGTGTCGTCCTCGATCGCCTTCGCGCGCAACGCCGACCAGCAGGTGCTGCTGCCGCAGGTCTCCATCAGCTCGTTACGGCGCCGTCGACTCCATCCAGCTGTTCGCGCGCACGCCGCTGGCGCAGATCCGCCGGGTCGCGCTGACGGAGAAGAGCGCGACCTCCATCTGCCTGCTCAAGGTGCTCTGCCGCGAGTGGGGCATCGAGCCCGAGTTCGCGCCGCGGCGAGGGCCGCTCTCGGAGGTGCTCGAGGACTTCGACGCCCTGCTGCTCATCGGCGACGAGGCGCTGCACCTGCTGCGCGTGGAGGCGTACCCGCACCACTTCGACCTCGGCGCCGAGTGGAAGAGCGTCACCGGCCTGCCGATGGTGTACGCGGTGTGCGCCGCGCGGCGCGACTTCGTCGACGCGCGGCCGGAGGCGGCCGCCGCCGTCGGCGACGCGCTGCTCGCGTCGCGCGACGCGTGCGCGGCGGCGCCGTCGATCACGGCCGCCGCCGCCGCGCAGGTCTACGACTTCAGCCAGGCGCTACCTCATGGACTACTTCGACAAGCTCAAGTTCGGGTTCACGCCGGAGTACCGCGCCGGGCTGCAGGAGTTCTACCGGCGCGCCGCCGCCATCGGCGAGCTGGACCGCGTGCCCGACCTCGAGGCGTGCCTCACGGGCACCTGCTGAGGGCCGGTGATGAGCTGCACCAGCCTCGTCTTCCGGCGGCCCATCCCCGACGACTGGGAACGCGTCATGGCCGTCCTCCCGTCCTGGTGGGACGGCCGCGACCTGCGCGCCCTGCTGCCCAAGGTCTTCTTCGAGCACTTCCGCGGCACCTCGCTGCTCGTCGAGCAAGACGACCGCGCTCGTCGCCTTCCTCGTCGGCTTCTTCTGCGGCGACCATCAGGACGAGGCCTACGTCCACTTCGCCGGCGTGGCGCCGGAGTGGCGCCGGGTCGGCCTGGCGAGCGACCTGTACCGGCGCTTCTTCGCCCTCGCGCGCGCGAACGGACGCAGCGTGGTCCGCGCCGTCACCGCGCCGGTCAACACCGGCTCCATCGCCTTCCACACGGCGCTCGGCTTCTCCCTGCTGCCGGGCGACGACGAGGTGGACGGCGTGCCCGTGACCCTGGACCAGGGTCCCCACGGGCGCCACCTGGTCCGCTTCCAGCTGTTCCTCGAGCCGGAGGTGCTCTCGTGAGCTCGCAGCCGACCGTTTCACCTGCCGGTCCGCAGCCTGTGCCGGCCGGCCGCATCACCGACGCAGGAGGCGCTCGCGCTGCTCGAGGGCGGCGACCTGCTCGGCGCCGGCGCGCGCGCCGATGCCGTCCGTCGCCGCCTGCATCCCGGCGACGAGGTCACCTTCATCGTCGACCGCAATATCAACTACACCGACTACTGCCTCTCCGGCTGCCGTTTCTGCGCCTTCTACAAGAAGCCGGGGAGCGGGGAGGGCTACCTGCTCGCCGAGGAGGACATCCACCGCAAGATCGAGGAGACGCTGAGACTCGGCGGCACCGCGATCATGATGCAGGGCGGCCTGCACCCGGACCTCGACATCTGCTGGTTCGAGGAGGTCTTCAGCGGCATCAAGGCGCGCTACCCGGTCCACATCCACTCGCTCTCGCCGCCGGAGATCGTGCACATCGCCAAGCAGAGCGGCCTGAGCGTGGAGGAGACGCTGACGCGACTCCACGCCGCCGGCCTCGACAGCCTGCCCGGCGGCGGCGCCGAGGTGCTCGTCGACCGCGTGCGCACCGCCATCAGCCCGCACAAGATCCCCACGGACACGTGGCTGAACGTGATGCGCGTCGCCCACGGCCTCGGCATGAAGACCACGGCGACGATGATGTTCGGCTCGCTGGACACGCCGGCAGAGCGCGTCGAGCACCTGCGCCGCATCCGCGACCTGCAGGACGAGACCGGCGGCTTCACCGCGTTCATCCCCTGGACCTTCCAGGCCGGCAACACGGAGCTGCAGGCCGGCCACGTCCCGGCCACTGGCGTCGACTACCTCCTGATGCTCGCGGTCACCCGCATCTACCTCGACAACGTGCCCAACATCCAGGCCTCCTGGGTCACCCAAGGACTTGCGTATGGGGCAGGTGGCGCTCGCCTTCGGCGCCAACGACATGGGCTCGACGATGATCGAGGAGAACGTCGTCGCCGCCGCCGGTGTGCGAAATCAGTGCGATGTCGAGGAGATGGTGCGGCTCATCCGTGCGGCCGGCCGCACCGCCGGTGCAGCGCGACACGCTGTACCGCGAGGTACGCCGCTACTAACGCCCGCAAGGCGCCGCAGGCGCCGCAGTGCCGCCTGAGCGACGTGCGCGCCCGTCAGGGGCCACGGCGGCGCATCGTTGCGATTCGCCATTCGCGTTAACTTCGCGTAACCCGTCCCTCCATGCTTCCGCCGCTCCGCGCGGGAAGCACAGTCCTGACCATGCGGTGACCAGGCTGCATGGCCTGGATGCGAGATTCGCATGGTGAGAGCACCTCTACGGCTCTCCGCCTGATCCAAGGAGGGATCATGCAAGGTTCATCCGCAGCCGTCCCGCTGCCCGAGGGAGAACCGGCGCCGGTCAAGCTCGTGCCCGTCGACATCGAGGGCGACAAAGGCCTCAAGAGCGGCGCCCTCGGTCTCATCTCGAGCATCGTGATCGGCGTCGCTTCGACGGCGCCGGCCTACTCACTTGCCGCGACGCTCGGCTTCATCGTCGCGGTAGGCGGCATCGGCCTGAAGTCGCCGGCGATCATGATCGTGTCGTTCATCCCGATGCTGCTCATCGCCGGCTCCTACTACTACCTCAACCGCGTCGACCCCGACTGCGGCACCACCTTCACGTGGGTGACGCGCGCGTTCGGTCCCCGCACCGGCTGGGTGACCGGCTGGATCATGGTGGCCGCCGACGTCATCGTGATGGCGAGCCTGGCGCAGATCGCCGGCAGCTACTTCTTCCTGCTGTTCGGCGCCGACAGTCTCGCCGCGTCGACCTTCTGGACGACGCTCGCGGGCACCCTGTTCATCGTCGGCATGACCGCCATCGCCGCGGTGGGCATCGAGATCTCCGCCCGCGTGCAGTGGTTCCTGCTGGCCGCGGAGGTCACGATCCTTGTCGCCTTCTCGCTCACGGCGCTGATCAAGGTCTACGGCAGCGCCGCGCCGGCCGCGTCCATCAGGCCCTCGGCGTCCTGGTTCGTGCCCAACATGAGCCTGGGCGCTCTGGCCGGCGGCATCCTGCTCGCCCTGTTCATCTACTGGGGCTGGGACACCGCGGTCTCGGTCAATGAGGAGACCGAACGCAAGGCGGTCGTGCCCGGCATCGGCGCCGTGGTCAGCACGATCGCGCTGGTCGCGATCTACGTGCTTGACGACCACCGCCGCCCAGGCCTTCAGGGGTCCCGACTTCCTCGCCAAGAACGCCAACGACGTGCTGAGCCCGCTCGGCACGGCCGTGTTCGGCAGCTCCACGCTGGACAAACTGCTGATCCTGGCCGTGCTCAGTTCGGCGGTGGCCTCCACCCTGACGACGATCCTGCCGGGCACGCGTACGACGCTCTCCATGGCGTGCACGGCGCGATCCCCAAGGCGTTCGGCAAGGTGAGCCCCCGCTTCCAGACGCCGCTCACCGGTACCGTCATCTACGGCATCGCCTCCGTCGTCTGGTACGTCGGCCTCACGGCCGCCAGTCAGAACGTGCTCTACGACAGCATCGCCGCACTCGGCCTGATGATCGCCTTCTACTACGGCATCACCGGGTACGCCGTGCCCATCTTCTACCGGCACCAGGTCCTGGGCAGCGTCAAGAAGTTCCTGCTGCTCGGGCTGTTCCCGCTGCTCGGCGGGCTGGCCCTCACCTGGGTCCTGATCGCCTCGCTCGACAGCCTGTGGTACCCGGCCAACTCGGAGTCGGGCACGTCGTGGTTCGGCGTCGGCCCGCCCTTCGTCCTGGGTGTGGGCTTCATCGTCGTCGGGATCGTGCTCATGCTGGTCTCTTCCGGCTACTACAAGCAGTTCTTCCGGCGACGTCGCGAGACCGTCGAGACGATGAGCGAGACGCCGCGAGCGACCATCATCGATCCGGACGCTGCGCGGATCGAGCCGCCGACGGCCGCCTGAGCCGCCGCAAGGCTACCTCAGTCGCGACGTAGGTGCAGATGAGGCCGGGCCCGGCGAACGCCCCGCCCGGCCTCACTCCGGTCCGCGCGGCCTCGGCCCCGTAGGCGGGCCTCGTCCCGCCGGCGAGTCGCTCCAGCTCGGCCTGCGACGGCATGTCGCCCGTCTGCCCGGAGCCGGCTCCACGCCCGGTAGAGGACCGGAGCCGCTATCGCCAGTCCGACGAGGGCGATGATCCCCGCGAACGTCAGCACGCGGCCGGAGATCCTCTCGTACAGGAGCGGCGCCGTCAGCGAGCCCAGGAGGCCGGCGAGCTGCATGGACGTGGCCTCGACTCCAGTCACGGTGCCGAGCCAGCGCTTCGGGCTCACCTGGATCAGGAACGCCTGCTTGGCCGGGTAGGAGAAGGCGATCGCGATCCCCTCCAGCACGTTGACGATCAGCAGGGCGATGAAGTCCGTGGAGATGCCGTAGAACATCCAGGCCAGGCTCGAGAGGGCGTAGCCCACGATGAAGAGCCAGAAGCGGCTGTAGCGGTCCGCCAGCATGCCCCCGAACGACGCTGAGCAGCATGGGGACGCTGAACGCGACCCAGGTGAAGCTGATGAACGTCTTGGACGCGCCGAGGTGGGACAGGTAGAGGCTCCACACCACGTCCCACGCGCCCATGGCGTAGTGGCTGGTGAACGCGATGAGGACGAAGGCGAGGATCGGCGGCGTGAAGATGGACCGGTACCGCTTCAGCGCCACCCGCCATCCCTCGTGCGCCTCGCGCTCGCGGCGGCGCTGCGTGCGCCGCGTCTTCAGCGCCGCGGGTTCGCGAACGAAGAACGCGATGGCGATCAGCGCGAGCCCGGAGAGGATCGCGCCGAAGTAGAAGATCGCGTAGAAGCCGCTGGTGCCGCCGCCGCCCAGGGCGTAGAGCGGCGCCGCCAGTGCGGGCCCCACGATCAGCCCGCCGAACTGCGCCGTGGTCAGGAACCCGTAGGCCTTGCTACGGTTCTCGTCGGTGGTGATGTCGGCGACGAAGGCCTGGGCCGCGGGGCCGAAGGCAGCCGTGCCGATCCCCTCGAGCAGGCGGAAGAGGATGAACCAGTAGGGGTCGGTGGTGGTCGTGAAGAGCAGCAGCGCCACCGTGTACACGACGGCTCCGCCGACCATGACCGGCTTGCGCCCGATCGTGTCGCTCAGCCAGCCGAGCGGCGACGAGAAGAGCAGCGTGCCCACGTAGAACATCGCCGCGATGACCGCCCAGAGCGTCATCGAGGTGTGCGCCTGCTCCTCGAGGAAGAGCGGAAGGTACGGGATGATGGCGCCGAAGCCGGCCCACACCACGAACTCGGACGCGCTGATCACGCCGAGCTGCATCCAGCTCGTGCGCGGCGTGCCCTCAGGCGGCCTGGTCTGTGTGACGGGTGGGGAGGTCATGACGTCCTTGGGGTCGTCCGCAGGGTTTGACGACGGCTCCGCCCCGATTCGTCATCCTACGGATCCCATCACAAGGCTATCACGGCCCGGATGAGCGCCGACGGGCCGTCGGCCGCGGCCGGTCAGCGCGGCCGTCCGGCTTCAGGACTCCCGGACCTCACGAGTCAGGAGGCCGACGAGCGAGGATACCGCGACGATCGCGCCGGCGACGATGAAGAGGATGCGCACGTCGACGACGCCGGCGAGGGCGCCGCCCACGAGCACCGACAGGGCGTACGTGCCCTGCGTGAGCGTGAACCGGGTGCCGAGCACGCGGCCGCGCATGCCGTGAGGAACGACCTGCTGCAGGTAGGTGTCCACCGCGATCAGCACGATGGCATTGGCGATGCCGAAGATGGCGAAGCGGCAGCGCCGCCACCCAGACGGACTCGGCGGTCGCGACAAGCGCGAGACAGGCGCCCATCACGGCAAGCCCCACGATCATCGCCCTGCCCTTGCGCACGCGCGAGGCGAGCGCCACCAGCGCCAGTGAGCCGGCGAGGAAGCCGGCGCCGACCGCCGCCTCGAGGGCGCCGAAGGCGCCGGCGCCGCCGTCCAGCACGTCGACGCGAAGAGGAAGGTGAGCGGGTACGCGGCGCCGAGACCGGCGACGCAGACCACGATCATGACGGTGTTGGCGCGCAGTCCGCGGTCGCGGGTGAGGAAGCGAAAGCCCTCCCGCAGTTCGGCCCAGAACGCGCTCACGCGTGTGCTCCGCGGCCGCGCGCACCGGTGCCCGGTACCGCATGAGCAGCAGCGCCGCCGCCGACACCGCGAAGGTCACGGCGTCGAGCCGGAAGGCGACGGAGGTGCTGACCGAGGCGAGCAGCAGGCCGGCGACCGCCCACCCGAGGATCTCGGTGAGGTTCTCGCTGGTGGAGAAGAGCGAGTTGGCGCGCAGCAGCCTCCCCGGCGTCACGATCTCCGGGAGGATGGCCAGCTTGGCGGGCTCGAAGAAGACGCCGGCCGTGGCCATCGCGAAGCTGAGCACGTACACGGCCGGCAGTGAACGCGTGGCGACCAAGGGGACGGCGACGACGAGGGCCGCGCGGATCAGGTCGACGGCGACCATGAGTCGGCGCTTGTCGAGCCGGTCGACGGCGACGCCGGCGAAGGCCCCGAACAGGACGTAGGGGAGGGTGTAGAGAGCGAAGACGGCCCCGGTCCCCAGCGCCGACCCGGTCGAGGAGTACACCAGCCACGGGAAGGCGAGCGCCGCCAGGCGGTCGCCCATCTGGGAGACGAACTGGCCGGCCCAGAGCAGCAGGAAGCCGGCATTCCGGTAGAGCGGCGTGGGCTGTGTATCCGCGGCGACGGCGTTCGCTTCTATCGCTCTTCCCCCCGAAGCGCGTCGTGTCCTGGCTGAGTGCTGCGTTCTTGCCTTATCGAACGGGGCGCACCTACGGCGGCCCCGCACGGAAGCGTACACCAAGAGGGTGACGATGTCGCGGAACGGCGTCGCCTTCTGCGACCCTTCTCCGAATGTGTTGTCCATTTTGGCAACTTCGGTGCCGAGATGTTGCACAATATGTCCAAGTGCGGAGGGTATGCGAGGCCAGACTGGCGTCCGTAGAGTCGGACCACGCAATCGTCAACCACAAGCTATCGGCATGTGGCGGCAGAACCTTTAGCCCTTTGGAGGGGACATGCAGTTCTCGGCGGCAAGATGCACATCACGTTCAGAGCGGCAAGATGCACATCACGCTTCGGCGGGAAGATGCACTGACTGCGGGCGATCGATCGACTGAGGTAACATCATGAGCAAGAAGATCGAGAAGACGCTCGCCTCCCTGCTGTTCGCCCTCGTCACGAGTGGCGGCGGCAGCAAGATGCACTGAGCCCTCAAGCTCCGTTTGATCGGTGCCGATAGACGGGGCACTGCAGACCCCGAGAGGTACCGTGTCGATAGCTGAGCGTGACTACCGCGTTCTCACGGTGGGCCTGGCGCTGTGCGCTGGGTTCGCTGTTGCGTACGCGGTCCTCTTCCCTGGACCGATTCCGCTCTCGTCGACGCTCATTCGCGACGCGGTCGTCTTCGCCGTCCTGGCCATCATCGCCGACGAGATGTCCGTCGAGATCTCGGACCGCGTGACGCTGGCGCGCGTGCAATCTGCCCAATCCTGCTGGCGATCATGTTCACTGGGCGGCTGCCGGCCATCGGGGTCGCGGTCGCCGTTGGGCTGTGGGGCGCCTGGCGGGAGAACTCGCGCTCGGTTGTCGTCTACAACACCGCGAACTTCGTCGTGGCCGTGTTCGTGGCGTCCCTCGCCTTCGACGCCCTGCTGGGTCCGCTCGGACGTGAGTCTCGACCAGGTGACGGTCGGCCTGCTTCTCGCCGGCGCCGTCGCCGCCGTCACGTTCGAGGCGACCAATCTGGCGCTGCTGAGCGTCGGCATGCGCGTCAAGTACCGCCGCGCGTTCCGCGCGTTCTGGCGCGAGGAGATGCCGCCGTTCCTCCGCTCCCTCGGCGTCCTGCTTCTGCTCGGACTGGCGATCGCGGCGCTCTACGCAGCCGCCGGCATCATCGCGGTAGCGCTCCTGTTCGTGCCGCTGTTCGCCAGCCAGTACATGTTCAAGCTCCTGGTGCGCGAGCGCGAGCACGTGGCGCGGCAGACCGAGCTGAGCGATCAGTACCTCGAGATGAACATCGGCCTCGCCGCGGCCATGGTCGTGCTGCTCGACAGCAAGGACGAGTACACGGCCCAGCATTCGGCGGCCGTCGCCATGTACTGCCGCGACATGGCGACGGCGCTTGGATCTGCCGGAGGAGGAGGCGGAAGCGCTCCACTTCGCCGGCCTGCTGCACGACCTGGGCAAGGTCGGCGTGCCGGACGCGGTGCTGCGCAAGGCGAACTGCGCTCGACGAGGGGGAGTGGGAGTTCATCCGCCAGCATCCCGAGAAGGGCGCCGAAGTGCTCTCGCATCTCGCCGCCTACCAGGAAGTCGCCGACATCGTCCGCTTCCACCACGAGCGCCTGGACGGCAGCGGCTACCCCAACGGCATCCTCAGCGACGCGATCCCCGAGCTGAGCAAGGTCCTGGCGGTCGCGGACAGCTACCACGCCATGACCTCGGATCGCCCGTACCGTGGCGCGCGGAGCTCCTTCGAGGCGCTCAAGGAGCTGCGCATGATGTCCGGGACGACGCTGGACGCTCGCTACGTCGAGGTCCTCGCCAAGGTGCTCCGCGACAAGGACCTCGCCTACCGCGACGGCAGCTCGACCGACTTCATGGGCGAGTACGAGCGCGGCCGCATCAACCTGCGGCTGCGCGGCCACGCGGTGGCCGACGTCAGCGGCCTCTCCGGGTCGCGGCAGGAAGACCCAGCGGCAGGCTGACCAGGGCCCGCGCCGTGAGCGCGGCGGCCACGGCCTTCAGCACGTCCAGCCACAGGAACGGCACGACGCCCGTCAGCACTGCTGCGCCCGGCGTCAGGTCGAGTTGCAGCGGCGAGCCAGGTCGCGCCGAGCGCGTAGATCGGCACGAGCCCGGCAAGGCCCGCGAGCAGCAGTCGCGGCAGCGCCCCGCTCGCCGGCGCCAGCGATGAGGCCCGACGACGATGCACCGCCCCGACGAAACCGAGAAGGTAGCCGCCGGTCGGTCCGAACAGCACGCCCAGGCCCGACGCGCCTCCCGCGTAGACGGGCGCGACCAGGCCGAGGATGAGATAGGCCAGTACGCTGAGCGCCCCGAGCCGCGGCGCCGAGCACCAGGCCGGCGAGCAGCACGACGTACACCTGCAGGGTGAAGGGCACGGAGCCGACGGGGATGGCAACGAAGGCAGAGACCGCGATGAGCGCCGCGAAGAGGGCGGCTGCGGCGATCTCTCTGGTGGTGAGCCGGGACAATCGTCAACCTCTTCAGAGGGCAGGAGAGGTGACAATGTAGCGGCCCCCGGGGCGGTCGTCAAACCGCTCCGGGGGGCCGCCGTCTGCTCTACGGCTGCAGCGTGACGTCGCCCGAGTGGAAGCTGCGGACGCGGCGGTGGGGCAGCTCCACGAGGAGCGCGCCTCGGTCGTCGATGCCCGCGGCGGCGCCGACGACCGGCCCCTGCCGTGTCTCGACGCTGATGGTCCGCGCGAGCAGGTAGTCGCGCTCGCGGAAGGCGGTGAGCGCCTTCTCGAAGCCGCCGCGCAGGGCGCTCTGGTAGTGCGTCTCCAGGCTGAGCAGCAGGGTGGCGAGGACGTCGCTGCGGTCCACCAGCTCGCCGCCGGCCATCTTCAGTGACGTGGCCGTGCGGCGCAGGGCGACCGGGAGTTCGCTGAACTCGGTGTTGACGTTCAGGCCGATGCCGAGGACGACCCAGTCGACTTCGTCCTGCTCGCCGGAGACCTCCATCAGGATGCCGCCGACCTTGCGGTCGCCGATGAAGAGGTCGTTGGGCCACTTGATGGCGACACGGGCGGGCACGTGCTTCTCGATCGCCTCGGCGGCGGCGGTCGCAGCCACGATCGTCAGCAGGTGCGCCTCGCTCATGGGCAGCGACGGCCGCAGGACCACGGAGAACAGGAGACCCTTGCCGGCCGGTGACGTCCAGCGCCGGCCGAGCCGGCCGCGTCCCGCCGATCTGCGCCTCGGCGACCACCACGGTACCCTCGGGCGCGCCCTTGAGGGCGAGAGCCTTCGCCTCGAGGTTCGTGGACTCGATCTCGTCGTGATAGCGGAACGAGTGACCGAACATGGTGTTCTCGGTCCGCTGGGTGACGTGGCCCATGGAGAGGCGCGCCGGCTCGTCCTCCAGCCGGTAGCCGCGGCGCGACACGCCGACGATGCGGTAGCCACGCTTGCGCAGCGACTTGACGTGCTTGTGCACGGCGTTGCGCGAGATGCCGAGCACGTCGCTGATCGCCTCGCCGGAGACGAAGTCGTGGCTGTCGCGGAGGATGTCGATGACGGTCTTCTTGCGCTGGCTCATGGCGGCGGACTCGACGTAGGTGACTGAGACGGACGACTCCATGGCGCTCCCCTTCGCTGGCGGTGGTACTGCGCGCAGAGGCTAGTCGCGGAGAGTCCGGATGGAATCATACCCAGGGTGGATTTCCTGTCATGAGGGAGGGTGGAGATGAGTCGTATCCTGCCGAGCACGTCCCTGTGATGCCGGCCCAATGAGGCGCTGGTACTCGAGCACGGCTCCCATGCGCTTCTTCTGGCCGAGCTTGCGAAGGATGTGAGTGACGTGCGTCTTCACCGTCGGGATCGAGATGAACAGGTCGCCGGCGATCTCTTCGTTCGAGCGATCCCTGGCCATCAGCTGGAGGACCTCGAGCTCCCTCGGCGTGAGAGCGTCCAGGGCCGACGGTCCTCTCGCCGAGGTGGGCGCCGGAGCCGGCCCGTCCGGCTTGGCTGGGCCTTCGCCCCTCGTGTCTGCCGGACCGCGACCTGCGCTGACGTGGTCGATCCATGTCCGCACCTGCGAGGGGCAAAGCTCGATGAGGGTCGGCGCTGCTTCCGGGAATCGCCAGTGGTGGCTCAGCGCCTGCACAAGGGCGGGGCCGAGCCCGTTGCTCTTGTGTCGCCTCAGTATGAGGCTCGCCAGTTCGGGGCGCGGGCTCAGCTCCTGGGCGATGAGGTTGATGTGGCCGAGTTCGAGCTGCCGCGGCAGGCACTCCTCGAGCAGCGTCGACTGCCTCGGTCGTAGTCGCCCGCAGCCTCGGCGAGAATCGCCGCGAACATGCAGCGCCTTGAGCTCGACGAACGAGCACTCCGGCTGCTGCTGCAGCTGGAGACAGGCGACTGCAAGAGTGCCCGCTGCTCGGCCCCAAGGAGGCCTTGGGACAGCGCCAGATTCGCCCGTGCGTTGTAGGCAAGATAGGGATCTCGCTCCGGTGCCGATCGTCTCGATTGCCAGTTCCGTGGGACCGAGGCTGCCTCGGACGTCGCCCGACCGGCGCAGGACTGTGCCCTCATGGTGTCAGCACGAAGCACAGCATGGTCGGGTCGAGAGCATCGAGAGTGCTCCTGGAGCCAGCGCAGTCGCTCGAGGGCCGCACTCGAATGCTCCGACGCGACGCCTCGAGAAACGCGAGGTTGTCCTCAATCATGTACGAGGTCAGAGCGTGGCCGAAGCCTTCGGCAGTGGTCGCGGCCTCGTGCGAGATGGCGCGCGGCCGACGTCGTAGTCGCCGAGTGCCATCTCGATCATGCCGTGGGTGTTGAGCGACGCGGCTCGCTGGGCCGCCGTCTGCGTCGCGATCGTGGCAGCCTCTGGATGAGCTCGATGAGCGGCGCGCATGTCTCCCTGGAAGAACGCCGCGTGAGCGCGCAGGGCCTGCGCGCGAGCCGCCTCTTCAGGCCTCGCGTCGCGGCAGGAGCGCCTCAGCCCTTGCGGACGCCGACGCCACAGCGTCCCAGCGTCGCATGTCGAGCGCAGCCGACATGAGGCTCAGCAGCGTGTGCAGCCGCTGAGCATCTGTGGTCGCGTGGTCGAGGGCGCTGTGGCAGGTGGCCATGCTGGCAGCGCGAGTCGCCGGACCAGAACTCCGCCCACTCGGTGATCGACAGGACCTGATACAGGCCGTCGCGGTCACCTCTCGCGCTGCAAGTGCCGCCGCAGCTGGCCTGCAGGTCGGCAGCGCAGCTGCGAAGCGGCTCTCGCGGGCGTCAAGCACGCCGGAGACGATCAGCGCCCACGGATCGTCCGGTTTCCGCCGCCGGCGCGAGCCTGCTGACCCAGAGCCGCAGCTGTTCGGAGGGGCGGCGCTCGAGCTCGGTCTCGCCGCCTCGAGCGATGACCCCGAGCGCCAGCTCGAGTTCGTTGGCGACGAGAAGGAGCTCGACCGCTCCGGGCCGGTCGCCGGAGGCCTCCAGTGCCGTCGCCGTCTCGCGCTGCAGCGCCCTGAAGGCCCGCTCTCCTTCCTCCTGTACGAACCGTTGCCTGAGGAAGTCGCGCAGCAGGTTGTGGTAGCGATACGTGCCCTGGCGGCCGGTGTCGAAGGTGAACACGTGGTTCCTGGCGAGGAAGTTGAGGTGGCGGGAGGCGCTGCGCTCACCGGTCAGCCGCTCGGCCAGGTCTCCGTTGACGTGGTCCAGGCAGCACGTGCGCAGGAGGAAGCGCTGGACCTCCTCCGACTGCCGCTGGAACACCTGCTCGGCAAGATAGGAGAAGACGTCTCCGCGCAGACGAGGGTCGCCGAGAGCGTCCTCAAGCGACTCCGCGTCGAGCCAGGCGAGCGCCATGCCGGCGAGGACCACGCTCGCGGGCCACCCCTCGGTGAGCGCCAGAAGACGGCTCACGTGGTCCGGATCCAGGTGCTGCCCCGACCGCTGGCGCAGCACCTCCGCCACCTGTCCGGCGTCGAACAGCAGTACGTCACGCGGGACGCGCGTCACTTCCCCCGCCAGATGGAGCTTCTCGAGTCGGAAGGCAGGCTCGTAGCGCGTGAGGACCACGAAGTGGAGCGTCTCGGGGCAGTTCTCCAGCAGGTACCCCAGGACCTCGTTCATGGCCGGAGCGTCCATTGCCTCGTGGTAGTCGTCGAGGACGAGATGCCCGGGCGCCGTCAGCGTGCGGTCACACTCAGAGCAGAAGCGCGCCGCCAGTGCCTGCGGGGAAAGGTCGAGGACCGGCCCCGACTCCAGCTCCTGGAGCAGGGCCGCGCCGAACCCGGGGTGCAGTCGTTGCACGGCGCGGGTCATGGCGGCGAGAAAAGCGAGCGGGTCGTGGTCCAGGATGTCGAGCTTGTACCAGGCCGCGCGCCGCCCGCAGAGGTCGAGGGCGGCGGCGGTCGTGGTGGTCTTGCCGTAGCCGGCCGGGGCGCAGACGACGGTGAGACGGCGGACGAATGCCGCGGCGAGGGCGTCCCGTGCCTCCGGACGCAGCGTGACGCTGTCGAGGCGGGGCCGGAGGTACTTTGCCTCGATCGCCACCTGTCTTGCTCTTTCGTTGGACACAAGCGCCCCCGAGTGATGCATCACGCGCCTCGCCAGGGACGGCTACTCTAGCAGGGATACGTCCAGCGATTGGGCTCCGCGAGGCGTCTCGGGGTGGACGATCACCGGGATGGACCGATCCCGTACGTCGACGCGGGGGCCGGGAGCGAGTTCAGGGGGACTGCTCCCGGCCCCCGCGTCTTGGTTTCCGCCGGGGGGACGGTCTTGTGACAGGCGGTCGTCGCTAGACGGCCACCTTGACGGGCTCGAGGATGGCCTTGCGGGACTTGGCCGGCGGCAGCACCGTGATGGCGAGAGCCTCGTTGGCGTAGGCGGTCTCGAGTTGGTCGAGGCCGAAGGCCATCGGGAGGCCGACGTCGCAGGCCAGGTCGATGGTGAGGTCGGTCCTGCCGCGGATCTGCAGTACGTCGTGCCTTGACGTGGAGGTCGACGTCGCCGGCCGTGATGCCCGGGACGTTGACGGTGATGACGATGGTGTTCTCGACGATGCTGGCGTCGACGGGCTGACGGCCGTGAGCCGAATGGGTCGGGCGGAACTTCCAGAGCCTGCCGCTCCCGTCGAACGTGAGGTTGAGGTCGTGCTCTGTGAGCTGATCCTGCGTCTTCATGGTGTCTCCTTCTTGTGCGCTGCCGGCAAGGTGCGCCGGGGTTCATCTCTCGGTAGGTGCAGTGGTACTGTAGCTCTAACGCGAACGTAAGCATGGCACCCGGGCGCACACTCTTTTGTTTGGAGGTGGGCAGATGCACACCATGGTGAGACTGAAGCCGAGAACGCCGTGAGCGATCCTGCGGGGGCGTCGGGCGTCCTCACGGTGCGTGAGCTTCTGTACCACTCCGGGCTCGGTCTGACGGCTGTGACCGGCGAAGTGGGGCTGGGCCGGGTCATCAAGGGCGTCCACTTCTCGGATGCGGACGACCCGGTCCCGTACCTCACGAGCGAGAGCGTGCTCATCAACACGGGGCGCACCTGGTACGAGCATCCCGCCACGGGCGTGTGGATCCTGGAGCGCCTCGCGAGCATCGACACCGCGGCGCTGGTGGTCGCGCTGGGGCACTTCCTGGACGAGATCCCAGCCGAGGTGGTGGCGCGAGCGGCGGACCTCAAGCTGCCGGTCCTGACGCTTCCCCCGGGCGCGCTCACGCGCAACGTCGTCTCCTACGTCTACAACGTGCTGGCCTCAGCGGACCTGCATCGTCTGCGCCGCACGGTCGCCCTGCAGAACGACCTGCTCGACCTGCTGATCGCGGAGGCGGGCGCGGACGAGCTGCTGGCCAAGGTGGCGGCGCTCCTCGGCATGCCGATGCTGCTGCTCGACGGGATCGGCGGCATGGTCACCAGCTCGGGCGTGACCGACGCCGGGCGCCGGGCGCACGAGGTGTGGGAGGCGTGGGCCGAGCTCACGGACGCGAGCGCGCTCGGCATCGTCGAGGTGGGCGACTCGCGGTACTTCTGCCGCGAGGTCATGCTCTACGGCAAGGTGGAACGGCTCGTCGTCGCGTCGGCGGCGCACACCTCGAGCACCGAGTTCGTCGACACGGCGCTGTCGTTCCTGCAGCGCCTGATCACGCTGGATCTGCTCAAGCGCCGCGACGAGATCGTCGCCACGCGGCGCTTGCGCAGGCGGCTGCTGCGCGACCTGCTCGACGGGAGCAGCGCGCCGGACGAGCTCATCGCGCTGGTCGCGGACCACGGCGTCGACCTGGGCCGTCCCTGGCGGCTCGCCATCTGCGACTTCGGCGGCGCGCAGAACAGGGGGCGCCGGGCGGACGAGCTGGAGGACGCGCTGGTGGAGGCGGTGGACACGTACTGCGGCGATCGCCTCATCGCGTTCCTCAGCAGGACGAGGGCGACGTCCGTCGCGGTCCTGCTGCCGGACGGCTACCCGTCCGTCGGGGACGGCAGCGCCCGGGACCTCGTCCTCGGTCTCAAGACGTTCGCCGCCGGCGAGCCGTACCGTCTCGAGGTCGCCGTCGGCGTCTCCGGCGCGCATCGTGGCCCCGGCGCCGGTCCCAAGGCGCTCCAGGAGGTGCTGGACGCCCTGGCCGCCGCGCAGCGGGGCATCGACGCCCGCGGACTCGTCCTCTTCGAGGAGCTCAGCGGGCGGTTCCGGCTGCTGCAGGGCCAGAGCGGGGGCGCGCTCGCCGACATCGCACGGCGCAGCATCGCTCCGCTGCTCGAGTACGACGCCCGCCGCCACACCCATCTGCTCGACACGCTGCGGTCGCTGCTCGACAACCACTTCGCCATCCAGCCCACCGCCGAGGCGCTGTTCATCCACCGCAACACCCTGCAGAAGCGGATGCGGCGCATCGAGACGCTGCTCGGCGTGGACCTCACCGACATCGACGACCTGATGGAGCTCTATCTGGGGCTGCGCGCGCTGCAGCTCGTGGGCGAGGCGAGGGTGGTCGGGGAGGCGGCGCCGGCCAGACGCCAGTCCCGGCCGGCGCTCAGTCCGGAGGAGTGAGGGCGAGCTCGACGGCCTCGGCGGGCGTGGCCGCCCGCCGCACCCCGTCGAGCGCGCCGCCGTCGGGGGGCGTCACGCTCCAGGTGTCGAGCAGGATCACCGGCTTGTCCACGTTGCGCGCCAGCGCGATCTCGCTGAGCGTGCCCCAGGCGCCGCCGAGCGCGATCACGACGTCGCCGCTGGCGACCACGCTGAGGTTGCGTGCGTACCCCATGGCGCTGCAGACGGTGTAGGTGAGGTCGGGGGCGGCGCGTCCGCGATCGGCCTCCGGGAGGATGCCGATCGAGACGCCGCCCCTGCGCCTGACGCCGCGAGCGACGGCGTCCATGACGCCCTCGCGGCCGCCGCACACCACGATGCAGCCGCGGCCGGCGAGCAGTTCGCCGAGCTCTTCCGCCTTCGCCGCCAGCTCCGCCGTCGCCCGGCTGGCGCCGATCACGCTGACGTAGGTCGGCCGGGTCATGCGTCCTCCTCGGGGTCGGGCGGGGCGAAACGTCCGCGTCCGGCCTCCCGGTCCGCGGCCTCGCGTCGCAGGCACGCCCACGGCTTGCCGCCCGGCGAACCGTAGAAGATCCGGAAGTCGGCGCGGTAGCCGCGCCGCTCGTAGAGCTCTGCGGCGACCACATTGCCGGTGTCCACGCCGATCTCGACGTCTTCGACGCCGCGGCGCTCCAGCTCCGCGTCCACGGCGTCGAGGAGTGCCCCTCCGATGCCGCTGCCCCGCTCGGCCTGGTCGACGCAGAGCGTCGCGAGTGTGGCGTGCGAGTCGCCGGTGTACCAGACCGGGTCCGCTCCTTCGACGCAGACGAAGGCGTAACCCACCACCCGCGCCTCCTTGCGGGCGACGAGCACGAACGCTTCGCCCGCCAGCTCGGCGAGCATCTCCCGGCGCTCGAGCCGCCACGACTCGTCCGAGGGCCGCACCGGGACGCGGGCATCCGGCAGGGCGGCGATGTGGTCCATGAGCTGCATCCAGAGCGGGCCGACGAGCTCGATGTCGGCGGCGGCGAGCCTCTCGATGGTGATGTCCGGGGGCATGGGGTTCTCCTGGGGCTGGCGCCGCGAGCCTATCGCAGGTGGGCGGCGCGCGCAGGGATCGGCCCCTGCCCGGCCTCCAGCACGGCGCGCAGCAGGGCCACCGCGCCGGCCTTGCTGAGCGGCTCGTTGAGGTTGCCGCACTTGGGGCTCTGCACGCAGCTCGGGCAGCCGCTCTCGCAGGGGCACTCGGCGACGAGCGTCCGCGCCGCCGCCGCCAGGCTCTCGAAGGCGTCGTAGCCCCGGCGCGACAGCCCGATGCCGCCGGGGTAGCCGTCGTAGACGAAGATGCTCGGCGTGTCGGTCTGCCAGTGCCAGGGAGTGCTGAGCCCGCCGATGTCCCAGCGGTCGCACATGGCGTACAGCGGGAGCAGGGCGATGAGCGCGTGCTCGGCGGCGTGCAGGGAGCCGGGAGCCGCCGGCTCGTCGGTCTCGGCGAGGCCGGCCAGGGCGCCGTCCAGCACAGGCTGCGGCACCGCCAGCCAGAAGGCCTGGGTGGTGAAGTCCTGCTCGGGCAGGTCGAGGGTCGTCGTGTCGAGCACGTGGCCGTCGGTCATGTCGCGGCGCTGGTAGGCGATGACCTGCTCCGTGACCTCCAGGTCGCCGGCGAAGAGGGCCGCGCCCGGCAGCTCGCGCGAGTCGGCCTGCCCGGCGATCGAGCACGTTCTTGTCGGTCTTGGCCTGGGTGTAGTAGCTGCCGTCGAAGTCGTCGATCATGACGGTACGCGTCTCGAGGTCGAGGTGCTGGACGAGGTAGCTCCGCCCCAGGTGCAGGTACACGGCGCCGGGATGGCAGAAGCGGAAGACGCGCTCGCGCTCGACGGTGCCGATGACCTCCCCCTGGCGCCCCTCGACGATGGCGAACTGCTCGTTGCTCGCGGTGCGCAGGCCGACGCCGGCGGCGGGGGAGTACGGCCTGGACCAGACCAGGCCGTCCTTGCGCCGCCGCAGCCGGCCGCCCTGGGCGAGCCGCTCGGCCTGCAGCAGCCCCTGCTCGCCGAAGTAGGCCTCGTCGTCGGCGGTCAGCGGACGCTCGTAGGCGGCGGCCTCCAGGTGCGGGCCGCTGATGTGCGGGTTGTGCAGGTCGATGATCGCCTCCTCGACGCTGCGTCCCAGGAGGCGGTCCGGCTCGCGCATGAAGTACTGGTCGAGCGCGTCCTGGCCGGCCACCAGCACGGCGTAGCCGTGCCCGGACCGGCCGGCCCTGCCCCAGCGCTGGCGCAGGCTGGTGATCGTGCCGGGGAAGCCGGTGACGAGCGAGACGTCCAGGCTGCCGACGTCGATGCCCAGCTCGAGCGCCTGCGTGGCGACGACGGCGTCGAGCTCGTGGGCGAACAGGCGCCGCTCGATGTCGCGCCGCTGCTCCGGCGTGTAGCCGGCGCGGTACGGCTGCACGCGTTCGGCCGCGCCGCGGCCGCCGCGGTCCTCGAGGCGGCGGCGGACGTGGCCGTACACGAGCTCCGCCGCCTTGCGCGTCGGCGCGAACGCGATCACGCGAGAGCCGGCCAGCACGCACTCGGCGGTGACGTAGCTCGCCTCCGCGAGGGCGCTGCGGCGCACGCCCGTGGCAGCGTCCTCGAGCGGCGGGTTCCAGAGGACGATCGTGCGTTCCGGGCGCGGCGCCTGGTCCTCGTCGATCGCCGCGAACGGCGCGCCGACGAGGCGCTCCGCGAACGCCCTGCGGGTTGGCGATGGTCGCCGAGGTGAGCACGAAGCGCGGGTCCGAACCGTACTGCCGGCAGAGCCGCCGCAGCCGGCGCACGACCTGGGCGACGTGGCTGCCGAAGACGCCGCGGTAGACGTGCGCCTCGTCCAGCACCACGTAGCGCAGCTGGTGCAGGAACTCGGCCCAGCGTTCGTGGCCCGGCAGGATGCCGACGTGGAGCATGTCCGGGTTGCTGAGGAGGATGGTCGCGGTGCGTCGCAGGAGCGGCCGCTGGTCCTGCGGCGTGTCCCCGTCGTAGATGGCCGGGACGACGCCCGGCACGTGGAACCGGTTGAGCTTGCGTGCCTGGTCCTGCGCGAGCGCCTTGGTGGGGAAGAGGAAGAGGGCGCGCGCCTGCGGGTCGGCGGTGAAGGTCTCGAGGGCGGCGAGCTGGTAGCAGAGGCTCTTGCCGCTCGCCGTCCCCGTGCTGACGACGACGTTGTGCCCGGCCGCCAGCAGGTCGCGGGCGGCGGCCTGATGGCCGTGGAGCGATCGGACGCCGGCCGCGAGGAGCGCTTCGCGCAGCGCGGCCGGCAGATCCCCGGGAAGGTCGGCGGCGCGGCCGCGCCGCGCCGCCTCGTGCGCCACGGTCACGACCTGCTCGTGCCCGCCGCCGGTGAAGAACGCCTGCAGCGCCCTTGCGGCCTTGGGGGTCATGCCGGCGTCGTGATCCACGCCGCCATCCTACTCCGCGAGCCGGCGGCCGGCGGCGCCGGCAGGGAGTGACCAGGCGGACCAGGCACGGGGCCGCCGGCCCGTTCCCGAGATGCGAAAGGGGCGCTTGCGCGCCCCTCGCTCAACCCTCTCGTCTGCCTCCGGCTTCTACTGCGCGACGCGCCGCCCGAGGTCGAGCGTGAAGAACCACACGACGCCGTCGATGTTGCCGTAGCCGTCGTCGGTCTTGACGGCCCCGACGCCGATGTCGCGGAAGACCTTGGTGAGGATCACGGCGCGGTGGGCCGGGGAGGCCATCCACGCCCTGACGACCAGGCAGGGACTCGAGTAGAGGCCGGCGCCGTAGTAGATGTTCTCGCCGGCCTTCCAGTAGCTGCAGCCCTGGCGCGTGTAGCCGTAGCGGACGATGCGCGACGACCAGGTCTCACCGTCGGGCGGAGTTGTGCTCGAAGTACTTCTGCTCGCCCATGTCCGTGGAGTGGGCACGGGCCGCATCGACCAGCTTGGCATTGATCGCGGAGCTCGCGGAGTCCGTGCTTGGCGCGCTGCTTGTTGACGGCCGTGAGCAGCTGGGTCTCGTACCTGTTGAGGGAGACCGCGGCGACGGCGGGGGCCGCCAGGCACAGCGCGCACACGATGGCGATGAAGAAGATGGCGATGACTCTCGGCGTCTTCACGGCTCACCCCCGAGCCCAGCAGTGGTGTCGAGACCGGCCCTGGACTGCGTTCCTGCAGTCCCTTCCGTACTCTGATATCGGAGGAACAGCCGAGGAATTGAGTCGTTCGCAGAGAGAAGGAGTTGTCGGGCCCGGCAACGCCCTGGAAAGGTCGCCCGCGGTAGTCCACCGTGTGGCGAGCTTGCGAGGCCCCGCGCACGGTCCGCGGCTTGCGGTGCGCGCGGCCGCGTTGTAGCTTCGCCTACGACATGCACACAAGCCCGGCTAATCAGCGCCGGCGGCACCACGCCCGCCGCCGCAATCAGGTTCGCCGCCGGCGTGTGGTCGCGCTGGTCGTCATCGTGACCCTCATCTCACTCGCCATCTGGGTCGCGTACGCCATCCCCGGCCAGACGCCGGCGCGCGTGCCCGCCAGCGCCGCCCAGCCCACGTTCGGAAGCACGGTCGAGTCCGACGAGGCGCTCGTGGTCGCTCGCGTCGAGGACGTGGACGTGCTGCTGCCGGTGGCCCGCCAGGTGACCACGGCCGTGGCCTTCCACCCCGTGGACAGCGGTGACGCCGTGGCGTTCACGCCGGTCGGCGACCGCCTCGGCGGCGGCGACCTCGGCCAGAAGCTCGCCGACATCTTCGCCGGAGGCGGCGGGGTGCAGTACTACCTCATGGGCGGCGAGGGCGGCGAGAAGTCGCCGTCCACGGCGGGCCTCGACATCGGCGCCGTTCCCGGGTCCCCGGTCATCTCCCCGGTCGACGGCAAGGTGACGGCGATCAAGGAATACAGCGTGCTCGGCCGCTACAAGGACGTCGAGATCGACATCCGGCTGGCCGCCGACCCGTCCTTGCTGCTCATCGTCACGCACATCAGCAAGCCCAAGTCCGAGATCGGCGACATCGTGCAGCGCGGCACCACCTCGCTCGGCTCCGTGCGCGGGTTCCCGGCGGCCCTGGATCAGGCGCTCAGCCAGTACACCTCGGACAACGGCGACCACGTGCAGCTGATGATGCTGCGCGTGACGCCGGAGCTGGCGCACCTGTGAACAGCCGCCGAAGGCAGTCTATCGAGCGGGGCACCGCGGGCGCACCGCTCCCTGCGGCCGCGACCGTCCCCGCCGCGACGCGCGCCGTCATCGGCGGCTCCGGCTCCCTGGCCGCCGACTTCCCCGGCGACCTGCACCCCGACGCCCGGGTGCTCGACACCGGCCTCGTGTTCGAGACGCCGTGGGGGGAGAGTCCGCCGTTCACGCTCTTCGAGCTCGGCGGGCAGCGGGCGCTTCACGTCAGGATGCACGGCTGGCGCAAGGGCGTCTCGCGCGGCCGCGCCTCCCGCCAGGTCTTCAGCGTCCTGCACCGCGCCGGCGTCAGGCGCATCCTGTCGGACGCCGGGGTCGGCAGCCTGAACCACCTGCTCGACCCGGGGGACCTCGTGGTCCCGGACGACTTCGTGGACATGACCACCGACAGGGACCGGTACGGGGTCGTGGCCGGCGGCCACCTGCTCATCATGCGCGACCCGGTGTGCGCGAGCGGGCGCGAGGCGCTCGTGAGCGCCGCCAGGCGTCACGCGCCGGAGCGCCGCCTGTTCACGCGCGGCACCTACGTGGTCACGGAGGGACCGCGCTTCGAATCGCCCGCCGAGGTGCGCTTCTTGCAGACGCTCGGCGACGTGGTGGGCCAGAGCTTCTGCCCGGAGGTCTGGCTGGCGCGCGACATCGACGCCTGCTACGCGGGCATCTACCTCATCGTCAACTACGGCGAAGGCGTCGTGCAGGAGTGGGAGCATGACGTGCTGGCGCAGATCTTCCGCGAGGACGCCGGGCTCATGGGCCGCGTCCTGCTGGACGCGCTGGCGGCTCTGCCGGCCGGCAGCGACTGCCACTGCCGCGAGCTGCGCAAGCCCACGCTGCTGACCTGAGCTCGCGCGGCGGTTCGCGCGGGGGCTCGCCGCCGGCAGCCGCGCGCAGGGTCACCCCGTGAACGCCCAGGCCAGCACTGCGACGGTGTTGAAGAGCGCGTGCATGGTGATGCACGTCCAGATCGACCCGGTCCGCTTGTAGGCCCACGCGAGGACGAACCCGAGGGTGGCCAGCGGGACGAACACGTCCGGCTGGAGGTGGGCGAAGCCGAAGATGGCGCCCGAGGCCAGCGCTCCCCACACCCAGCCCCAGGAGTTGGCGAACCCGCGGAACAGGAACCCGCGAAAGACGATCTCCTCGAACAGCGGCGCCATGATCACCGCGACGAGGATGAAGAGCGCGGCGCCGGCGCCGGTGCGCGGGAAGTCGCTGACGATCTGCTGCTGCTGCGGGCGCACGATGACGTCGTGGACGACGCTCACCGCGTAGACGGCGGCGAGCCCGAGCGGGACCATCCAGAAGAACGCCCGGTTGGGGCGCCGGAACCCCCAGAGGGCGAGCGAACGGCCGGCGGTGCGCAGCGAGAAGAGCCACGCGGCCAGGCCCTGCCAGCCGTAGAGCACCAGCGCGCTGACGGCGAGCAGCGCGGCGCTGCCCGCGGTGGCTGCACCGCCGGAGCCGGAGCCGCCGCCACCGAGGGTCGCCGACAGCAAGAGCAGCATCTCCGGCGCCGCGCCGATGACGAGGCCGGCGAGGGCGTGCGGCCACCGCCACGACGCCTGCGGCAGGTACAGCGGCTGCCCGGGCGTGGCGGCGCGAGGCGCCCAGCCGCCGCCGGGAGGGACCGGGAGGGGTGAGGGCGCCGGGCCCTGCTCCGATGGGCCCGGCTGCTCGGCCGGCGCCTCCGGCCGCGGACGCGCGGGGTCGGTGGCGCCGGCCGGCGCCTGCGGCCACGGCCGTCCGGGCCGACCGTCAGCCGGCGCCTCCTGTCCCGGCACCTCCGGCGGCGGGACATGCCGGCCGGCCGCCGGCGTCTCGGCGCCCAGCTTGGTCAGCCTGATGGGCTCTCCGCTGTCGAGCTGCCCGTCTATCTCGCTCCTCCCGTTTCGCTTCCACCCTACCGGGAAGCACCTGAGAATGGGATTCCTCACCGGTCCACAACGTACGCGTACCCGTTATCTGGTCGAGGTTCCCCACGAGGCCGATGAGTGCGGCTGGATCATGGACGAGATCATCGGTCGGGGGCCGCAGTACGCGCACATGTTCTGGTGGGGGTGCCACGTCGGCGACCATCGCGCATGGGCCTGGCTGGACGGGCCCGGCCGGGAGGCCGTTCTCGAGGAGGCGCTGCCGCCGGTGCTCAGGGCGCGGGCCCTCGTGCACCGTGTCGCGCGCATCGACGGTCCCGAACTGCGAGACTGGCACGACGCCCACGACGACGCGCGGCGGTGACCCCGTTTTGCCCGACCCCTCCCGGCCTGCTATACTGCGCCGCCGTGGCCGCCGCAGGCTGGCAGCAGCGTGCGGGGGCCGGGAGCGGGTCGCGTTGACCCTCCTGCAGAGCGCTTGGTATCCTTATGTGCTTCTGTTTGAAAGGAAGACGACGTGCGTCAACTCGTCACGCTCGCTTGCCAGGAGTGCAAGCGTCGCAACTACCACACGAACAAGAACAAGAAGAACGACCCGGACCGCATCGAGCTGAAGAAGTACTGTCGCTGGTGCGGGACGCACACTGTGCACAAGGAGACGCGCTAGCAGCGTCCCCTTCGTTTCTTGCAGGGCTGTAGCTCAATTGGTAGAGCACCGGTCTCCAAAACCGGGGGTCGGGGGTTCGAGCCCCTCCAGCCCTGCCAATGATCATCGGAGCGGTTGAGTGGCGAAGACTGCGAACAACAAGAAGGGCGGCGCCGGCAAGCCCAGTCCCACGGGCAAGCCCGCGGCGCAGAACAAGAAGGCGGTGGCCAAGCGCGCCGACGCCAAGCCTGCGCGCGCCAAGTCGCAGAAGCCCCAGCAGAAGGCCAAGGCGAGCCGCCCGGCCGAGAAGAAGGGCTTCATGAAGTTCCTGCGCGACGTGCGCGTGGAGATGGGCAAGGTCACGTGGCCCACGCGCAAGGACCTCGCGCAGTCCACGCTGGTCGTGCTCGTCGCCGTCGCCATCGCTGCCGTCTATACGTTCGCCCTCGACGAACTGTTCGCACAGATCGTCGACGCGGTCGTCGGCCTCCTCACCTGATCGGGCGCACACATGTATAGCTGGTACGTCGTCAACACATATTCGGGCCACGAGAACAAGGTGAAGGCCAACCTGGAGCATCGTCGTTCGTCGATGCACCAGGAGGAGCGCATCCACCAGATCGTCGTGCCCACCGAGCAGGTCGTCGAGACCAAGGACGGCGAGAAGATCACCAGCGAGCGCCGGGTGTTCCCGGGCTACGTGCTCGTGCAGATGGAGCTCACCGACGACACGTGGTCGCTGGTCAAGAACACACCCGGCGTCACCGGCTTCGTCGGCGCCCAGAACAAGCCCGTCGCGCTGTCGCGCGCCGAGGTCGACCGCATCATGCACACCGCCTCGGTCGAGCGTCCCAAGCAGAAGGCCGAGTTCACGGTCGGCGAGGTCGTGCGCGTCACGTCCGGCCCGCTCAGCGATTTCTCCGGCGAGGTCGTCGAGGTCAACCTCGACCAGAGCCGGCTCAAGGTCATGGTGTCGATCTTCGGCCGCGAGACGCCGGTCGAGCTCGCCTTCGACCAGGTCAAGAAGACGTCCTAACCAGGAAGTAAGCGAGGCAACCAGTGGCCAAGAAGGTCCTCACCAAGATCAAGCTGCAGATCCCCGCCGGCCAGGCGAGCCCTGCCCCGCCCGTGGGCCCGGCCCTCGGCCAGCACGGCGTCAACATCATGGAGTTCTGCAAGTCGTTCAACGCCCAGACGCAGGCGTCGGGCAGCACCATCGTGCCGGTCGAGATCACCGTGTACGAGGACCGCACGTTCACCTTCATCACCAAGACGCCGCCGGCAGCCGTGCTGCTGCGCGAGGCCCTCGGCATCGACAAGGGCTCGGGCGAACCCAACCGCAACAAGGTCGGCACGGTCACGCGCGAGCAGGTCCGCGCCATCGCCGAGACCAAGATGCCCGACCTCAACGCCAACGACGTCGACGCCGCGATGAAGATCATCGAGGGCACCGCCCGCAGCATGGGCATCGAGGTCGCAGAGTAATCGCCGCAGGCGGATTATCGTCGCGACCGCCGCAGGCGCTGGCGACTGTAAGCTCAAGAAATGAGGCCGGTCCGGCTCCCGCCGACCGGCCGCCGACGTGGGAGGCGACGAGAGTCGCCGTCTGCACCACAGGAGGTAGCACATGGCCAAGCAAGGCCGCACCTACACCGCCGCCAAGCGGAGCATCGAACCCGGTCGTCTCTACACCCCGCTCGAGGGCGTGCGCCTGCTCAAGTCGCTCGAGGGCGCCAAGTTCGACGAGACCGTCGAGGTCCACTTCCGTCTCGGCGTCGACGTGCGCCACGCCGACCAGATCGTGCGCGGCACCACCGTGCTTCCGCACGGCACCGGCAAGGAGATGCGCGTCGCCGTGTTCGCCGAGGGCGACAAGGCGCGCGAGGCCGAGGAGGCCGGCGCCGACATCGTCGGCACCGACGACCTCGCCAAGCAGATCCAGGAGGGCGTCTTCGACTTCGACATCGCCATCGCGACGCCGGACATGATGGGCACGGTCGGCAAGCTCGGCCGCATCCTCGGTCCGCGCGGCCTCATGCCGAACCCCAAGTCCGGCACGGTCACGTTCGACGTCGGCAAGGCCGTCAGCGACGCCAAGGGCGGCAAGGTCGAGTACCGCACCGACCGCTCCGGCATCATCCACCTGAGCATCGGCAAGAAGTCGTTCACCGAGGAGATGCTGGTGGAGAACTACGGCGCCGTGCTGGACGAGATCGTCCGCGCCAAGCCGGCGGCCGCCAAGGGCAAGTACATCAAGAGCGTCAACATCGCCGCGACGATGAGCCCGAGCATCGAGCTCGATCCGGCGCGCACGCGGGACCTGTTCGAGAGCTGAGCCTTCTGAGGGGCGCCGGCGACGGCGGCAGTTGCCGGCGCCCCCCAGCTGCTCTATACTGCCGCTTCGCGGCGCTGTACGTGCGCCGCGGCCGATGACGGTCGGTGCTCCTCCGGGAGCTGAATGGATCCACACGGGTCCGCCACCCGAGGCGAGAACGAGTCCAGGCCGCGTGCCCGTACCCGCTTCCGCTTCGGGAGCGGGTTTTTTGTTGCGACTGCGAGGTCGAGATGCTGAGAAACGAGAAAGACGCTGTGATCGCCGAGGTGCAGCAGCTGCTCACGGACACGGAGAACCTGTTCGTCAGCGACTACCGCGGCCTCACGGTGGCGGAGCTCGCCGAGCTTCGCGGCAAGCTGCGCCAGAGCGGCGCGAGCTTCAAGATCGTCAAGAACACCCTGGGCGGCATCGCCGCCGACAAGTGCAGGCCGCGAGCCGGTCAAGGAGCTCCTTTCGCGGCCCCACCGCGGTCACCTTCTGCGGCGACGACCTGGTCGGCGCCGCCAAGGCTCTGTCGGACTTCGCCAAGACGCATCCGCAGCTCGAGGTGCGCGGCGGCCTGCTCGACGCGAGCCTCATCGACCCGGACGGCGTCAAGGCGCTGGCCAGCCTCCCGCCGCGCGACGTGCTCATCGCGCAGGTGGTCGGCACCATGGCCGCACCGATGACGGGTCTCGTCACCGTCCTCCAGGGCACGATCAGCGGCTTCGTCCGTGCCCTCGACCAGGTGGCGCAGCAGCGCGCCGCCGCCGGCGAGGCGTGAGCCGCAGCCGCATCCATCCCGTCCAGCAAGGCTTTCAAGCCCCACGCGAGGTGAACTGACAATGGCAGACAAGACTCTCACGAAAGACCAGCTCATCGAGGCCATCAAGGGCATGACCGTGCTCGAGCTCAGCGAGATGGTCAAGGCGCTCGAGGAAGAGTTCGGCGTCAGCGCCGCGGCGCCCATGGCCATGGCCGCGGCTCCCGCCGCCGCCGAGGCCGCCGCCCCGGCCGAAGAGCAGACCCAGTTCGACGTCGTCCTCGCCGCCTTCGGCGACCAGAAGATCCAGGTCATCAAGGTCGTGCGCGCGCTGACCGGCCTTGGTCTCAAGGAGGCCAAGGAGGTCGTCGAGGGCGCTCCCAAGGCGATCAAGGAAGGCGTCACCAAGGACGAGGCCGAGGACGCCAAGAAGCAGCTCGAGGACGCCGGCGCCACCGTCGAGATCAAGTAGAGAGCTGCACATCCAGACGAGACCCCGGAGGGCCGGGGCGCCGCGAGGTGCCCCGGCCCTCCGTGCGTTGGTCGGGGCGTCGGCGCGACGGACTCCCCGGCCCAGGACGGTGCGGCCGCGAGTCTGCACTTGCAATGGGTCCCGCATTGTGGTAGATTTTTCGGCCGTGCGTTACCCGCGGCCATACCTCGATTCCTCTGGTGTGGTGTGCTCTTTTTCCCTGGTCCACAGTAGACAGAGGAGACTCGCTTGAACGAGCCGCAGGCGCCTCGCATGCGCACGTCGTTCGCCAAGCTCGACCAGCCTCTGCCGCTCCCCAACCTCATCGACATCCAGAAGAAGTCGTGGGATTGGTTCCTGAGCGACGGGCTGAGCGAGACAATCGCCGACATCAACCCCATCAAGGACTACTCCGAGAAGCTGCTCGTCCAGTTCGGCGAGCACCAGTTCGGAGAGCCGTCCAAGTCGCTGGCCGAGTGCCGCAACAAGGACATGACCTTCTCCGCCCCCCTCACGATGAAGGTCGCCTTCATCAACGAGGAGACGGGCGAGATCCGCGAGCAGTCCGTGTTCATGGGCGACTTCCCCATGATGACCGACCGCGGCACCTTCATCATCCACGGCACCGAGCGCGTGGTCGTCACGCAGCTCGTCCGTTCACCGGGCGCCTACATCATGGAGCCCAAGCAGGCCGAGCGCGAGAAGCAGGTGCTCGTCGCCAACCTCATGCCCCAGCGCGGCTCGTGGCTCGAGCTCGAGATCGACAAGAAGGGCGTCGTCAACGTGCGTATCGACCGGAAGCGCAAGTTCCCGGTCTCCGTGCTCCTGCGCGCCATGGGCTACGGCGCCAACGACGAGCTCCTCGCCCTGTTCGACGACTCGGTCTACATCCGCAACACCATCGAGAAGGACACGACCGGCTCGCAGGAAGAGGCGCTGGTCGAGCTCTTCCGCAAGCAGCGCCCCGGCGAGCCGCCGACCCTCGACGGCGCCACGGCGATGCTCAAGGGCCTGTTCTTCGACCCCAAGCGCTACGACCTCTCGCGCGTGGGCCGGCACAAGCTCAACGTCCGCCTGCACAACCACATCAAGCCCGCCGACAGGCCCGACGCCGACGTGCGCGTGCTGGTGAACGAAGACATCATCGAGCTCATCCGGCGGCTCATCTCGCTGCCCAGCAAGCTCGGCGTGCCGGACGACGCCAAGGACTACGCGGCCGACGCCGAGCCAGTTCCTCGCCACCCGCCGCGAAGAGATCGCCCACGAGATCGACGAGTACGAGCACTTCGGCAACCGCCGTCTGCGCACCGTCGGCGAGCTGGTGCAGGACGCGTTCCGCATCGGCCTCGCGCGCATGGAGCGCGTCATCCGCGAGCGCCTCACCACCGAGGACCCGGACACCATCGTGCCGGCGACGCTGGTCAACATCCGGCCGGTCGTCGCTGCGCTCAAGGAGTTCTTCGGTTCCTCGCAGCTCTCGCAGTTCATGGACCAGACCAACTCGCTGTCTGGTCTCACGCACCGCCGCCGTCTGAGCGCTCTCGGCGCCGGCGGCCTCACGCGCGAGCGCGCGCCCATCGAAGTGCGCGACGTGCACCCGACCCACTACGGCCGCATGTGCCCGATCGAGACGCCTGAAGGCCCGAACATCGGCCTCATCGGCTCGCTTGCCTCGATGGCCACGGTGGACGAGTTCGGCTTCATCCGCGCCCCGTACCGCAGGGTGGTCAAGGGCAAGGTGACCGACGAGATCGTGTACCTCGACGCCTCCGAAGAGGAAGAGGAGATCGTCGATCCCAAGACCGGCGAGATCCGCTACGTCACCATCGCCCAGGCCAACGCCGCCGTTCGACAGCAAGACCGGCAAGTTCGAGGACGAACTGATCCTCGCGCGCACGCGTGCCGGCGCCGACATCGTCCAGGTGCCGCCGGCCGACATCGACTTCATGGACGTCAGCCCGACGCAGCTCGTGTCGGTGGCGACGGCCCTCATCCCGTTCCTCGAGCACGACGACGCCAACCGCGCGCTCATGGGCTCCAACATGCAGCGCCAGGCGGTGCCGCTGCTCCACGCCGAGGCGCCCTACGTCGGCACCGGCATGGAGTACAGGGCCGCCGTGGACACCGGCGACGTGATCGTCGCCGAGCGCGGCGGCAAGGTCGCCTACGTCGACGCCGACCACATCGAGGTCGACGCCGGCAAGGGCGAGGTCGACACGTACGACCTGGTCAAGTTCATGCGCTCCAACCAGGGCACGCTGATCCACCAGAAGCCCATCGTGTTCCCCGGCGACAAGGTGCCTCAGGGCGCCGTGCTCGCCGACGGCTCCTCCACGGATTCCGGCGAGCTCGCGCTCGGCCGCAACCTCCTGGTCGGGTTCATGAGCTGGGAGGGCTTCAACTTCGAGGACGCCATCATCCTGAGCGAGAAGGTCGTGGCGCGTGCTCGCCGACGGGTCCTCCACCGACACGGCGAGCTGGCGCTCGGCCGCAACCTCCTGGTCGCCTTCATGAGCTGGGAGGGCTTCAACTTCGAGGACGCCATCATCCTCAGCGAGAAGGTCGTGAAGAACGACCTCCTCTCCTCGATCCACATCGAGGAGTACGAGGTCGACGCGCGCACCACCAAGCTCGGCGACGAAGAGATCACCCGCGACATCCCGAACCGCTCGGAGGAGTCGCTCAAGGACCTCGACGAGCGCGGCATCGTGCGCATCGGCGCCGAGGTCAACTCCGGCGACCTCCTGGTCGGCAAGGTCACCCCGAAGGGCGAGACCGAGCTCACCGCCGAGGAGAAGCTCATCCGCGCCATCTTCAAGGAGAAGGCGCGCGAGGTGCGTGACACCAGCCTCAAGGTGCCGCACGGCGAGGGCGGCAAGGTCATCGACGTCAAGATCTTCTCGCGCGAGAACAACGACGAGCTCCCGCCGAGCGTCAACGAGCTCGTGCGCGTCTACGTCGCCAAGAAGCGCAAGATCGCCGAGGGCGACAAGCTCGCCGGCCAGGCGACAAGCTCCCCCGGCACGGCAACAAGGGCGTCATCTCCAAGATCGTGCCCGAAGAGGACATGCCGCATCTCGAGGACGGCACGCCCGTCGAGATCATCCTCAACCCGCTCGGCGTGCCGAGCCGCATGAACATCGGCCAGGTGCTCGAGACGCACCTCGGCTGGGCGGCGCACGCCGGCTTCCAGGCCGACGGCGACCGCAGCAACCTGCCGGTGCGCGTGGCGTCGCCGGTGTTCGACGGCGCCACCATCCAGGAGATCGACGAGCTGCTCATCCGCAGCAGCGAGGAGACCCCCGACAACCCTGTCGAGTTCAAGATCAACCGCAAGGAGCCGGCGGGCCGTCAGTGCTCGGGCAAGGTGTGGCTGTACGACGGCCGTACCGGCGAGCGCTTCGACAACAAGGTCACCATCGGCTACATGTACATCCTCAAGCTGCTGCATCTCGTGGACGACAAGATCCACGCGCGCAGCACCGGCCCCTACTCTCTCGTCACGCAGCAGCCCCTGGGCGGCAAGGCCCAGTTCGGCGGCCAGCGCTTCGGCGAGATGGAGGTCTGGGCGCTGGAGGCCTACGGTGCGGCCTACGTGCTGCAGGAGATGCTCACCATCAAGTCGGACGACACCGTCGGCCGCGTCAAGGCCTACGAGGCGATCGTCAAGGGTGAGAACATCGCCAAGCCCAACATCCCCGAGTCGTTCAAGGTGCTCATGAAGGAGATCCAGAGCCTGGCTCTCGACATGAGCGTCCAGAGCGAGGAGGGCGACGTGCTCGAGGTCCGCGAGGAGGACGACGATCTCCTCCGCGCCGCCGAAGAGCTGGGCATCGACCTCAGCGCCGGCCTGCGCCGTCAGCAGGCCGAGGCCGGCGAGCTCGAGCAGGTCGGCGTGGACTCGTCTGCCCTGCAGGACGTCATCGGCGCCGGCACCGGGCCGGTGATCGAGGAGGGCGACGGCGAGCCGGCGGAGGACGATTCCGCCGCGGCGGCGCAGGACCTTCTGGCCGCCGCAGCAGCCCTGTCGAGCGAGGTCGAAGTGCTCGCCGCGGATGGCGACGCACTGCCGGACCTCGACGACATCCTTGACCTCGACGCCGCGGACCTCGAGTCCGACGACGCCGACTCCGACGAAGACTGACCCCGCCTAGGCAGAGGGAGCGCATAGTGATCGACATCAACAACTTCGACTCGATCCGGATCGGGCTCGCATCGCCCAAGCAGATCGAGACGTGGTCCAAGGGCGAGGTCACCAAGCCCGAGACGATCAACTACCGCACGCTCAAGCCCGAGCGTGACGGTCTGTTCTGCGAACGCATCTTCGGTCCCACCAAGGACTGGGAGTGCTACTGCGGCAAGTACAAGCGCGTGCGCTACAAGGGCATCATCTGCGAGCGCTGCGGCGTCGAGGTCACTCGCGCCAAGGTGCGTCGCGAGCGCATGGGCCACATCCGGCTGGCCGCGCCGGTCAGCCACATCTGGTTCTTCAAGGGCGTGCCGTCGCGCATGGGCTACCTGCTCGACATCGCGCCGAAGGAGCTGGAGAAGGTCCTCTACTTCGGCGGGAGTTACGTGGTCATCTCGGTGGACGCCGAGCGCCGCGACAACGACCTGCTGATGCTCCAGGAGAAGATCGACGAGATCAAGGCGCGGTACGACCTCTACGCCGAGGCGCGCCGCGGAGCCATCGAGGCCATGCACGACGAGGTCGTCGAGATCCTCGAACGGCGAGCGCGAGGCCGACGCCTTCCACGTCGACAGCGACCCCGAGGACGAGTTCGGGTACTTCAACTACTTCGATATCTTCGAGTCGTACCGCCGCGTCGCGGTCAACGCCGCGACGCTCGGTCCCGACGAGCTGAAGCTCCAGCGCACCAAGGCCGACAAGCTGCGCGACGACTACGTCGACCGCGGCTTCAAGAACGTCGAGCACGCCAAGGAGCAGATCGACAAGGCGTGGGAGCAGTTCAAGACCATCGCCGCGCGCGACGTCATCGGCGACGAGGCGCTCTACCAGCAGATGGAGCGCATGTTCGGCCGCGAGCCCGGCTACGAGCCGGAGAGCTTCGGCGTGTACTTCAAGGGCGGGACCGGCGCGGAGGCCGTGCGCGAGCTGCTCAAGGGCGTCGACCTCGACAACGAGGCGACCGAGCTGCGCGAGACCATCCACACGGCCAAGGGCCAGCGTCAGGCTCGCGCCGTCAAGCGCCTCAAGGTCGTCTCGGCCTTCCTGCGCAGCGGCAACCACCCCGAGTGGATGATCCTCGACGTGATCCCGGTCATCCCGCCGGAGCTGCGCCCGATGGTGCAGCTGGACGGCGGCCGGTTCGCGACCAGCGACCTGAACGACCTCTACCGGCGCGTCATCAACAGGAACAACCGCCTCAAGAGGCTGCTTGACCTGCAGGCGCCGGACATCATCGTCAACAACGAGAAGCGCATGCTGCAGGAGGCCGTCGACGCGCTGTTCGACAACGGCCGCCGCGGCCGCGCGGTGACCGGCCCCGGCAACCGCCCGCTCAAGTCGCTCAGCGACATGCTCAAGGGCAAGCAGGGCCGCTTCCGCCAGAACCTGCTCGGCAAGCGCGTCGACTACTCCGGCCGCTCGGTGATCGTGGCCGGGCCGCACCTCAAGATGCATCAGTGCGGCCTCCCCAAGATGATGGCGCTCGAGCTCTTCAAGCCCTTCATCATGAGCCGCCTCGTGGGCCGCAAGATGGTCCAGAACATCAAGGCGGCCAAGAAGATGGTCGAGTCGATGGTGCCCGAGGTCTGGGACATCCTCGAGGAGGTCATCACCGAGCACCCCGTGATGCTGAACCGCGCGCCTACGCTGCACCGGCTCGGCATCCAGGCGTTCGAGCCGCTGCTCGTCGAGGGCAAGGCCATCCAGATCCACCCGCTCGTCTGCGCGGCGTTCAACGCCGACTTCGACGGCGACCAGATGGCCGTCCACCTGCCCCTGAGCTGGGAGGCGCAGGCCGAGGCCCGCGTGCTCATGCTCAGCACCAACAACATCCTCTCGCCGGCGCACGGCAAGCCCATCGCCGTGCCCAGCCAGGACATGGTCATCGGCGTGTACTACCTCACCTACCACGGCGAGGACGACCTCAGCGAGGCGCAGCCCGATCACTTCGGTACGCAGCTGCACGCCTACAGCGGCTACGAAGAAGTCCAGCGTGCCTGGGAGCAGCGCATCCTCGACCAGCGTCAGGTGCCCGAGAAGCGCGAGGAGGGCATCGCCGAGTTCACGCGCCGTCCCATCCTGCTCCGCCTGCCCACCGGCGAGCGGGTGGTCACGACCATCGGCCGCGGCCTCTTCAACATGCGCGTCGAAGAGGGTCTGCGCGAGGTCCTCGGCGACGGCTACCAGGGCGACTACACCTACATCAACTACACGATGACCAAGAAGGGTCTGGCCGCCTTCATCAACAAGCTGGTGGCCCTGTACGGCGCCAACAAGGTGGCCCGCATCCTCGACGTCTTCAAGGAGGTCGGCTTCCACTTCGCGACCCGCGCCGCGGTCACCGTGTCCAAGAACGACGTCGTCGTCCCCGCCAAGGAGAAGGCCGAGATCCTCAGGACGCACGAGGCCATGGTCGACCAGCTCCGCGACGAGTACAACAACGGCTTCCTCTCGGAGGAGGAGCGGCGCGGCAAGGTGCAGGAGATCTGGCGCGAAGCAGACGTCCAGATCACGGCGGCCACCAGAGCCAACTTCAACCCGCTCAACCCCATCTACATGATGGCCACCTCCGGCGCCCGCGGCGACATCAAGCAGATCCGTCAGCTCGCCGGCTGGCGCGGTCAGATGGCCAATCCGAAGGGCGAGATCGTCGAGCAGCCGGTGAAGTCGAGCTTCATCGAGGGCCTCTCCGTGCTCGAGTTCTTCATCTCCACCCACGGCGCCCGCAAGGGTCTCGCCGACACCGCCCTGCGCACCGCCGACTCCGGGTATCTCACCCGGCGTCTGGTGGACGTGTGCCAGGACGTCACCGTCAGCGAGGAAGACTGCGGCACCAAGGAATGGGTGCCCATGTCGCCGTGGTCGCGGCGCCGCGAGGAGAACCCGGAGCTCGAGGGCGCGGTCCTCGCCGAGGACGTCAAGCGGCCGCGCAGCGACCGTGTCGTCCTCAAGAAGGGCGAGAAGATCGGTCCGGCCCAGATCGGCCTGCTCCGCGAGGTCTACTCCACGCTGCCCAACGCCAAGGTCAAGGTCAAGAAGGGCAAGGCCGCCGGCGCGCTCATGGCCATGTGGACGCACGAACCCAACGAGAACCTCCTCGGCCGTCATCTCGGTGACGCCATCGTCGAAGAGGACACCGGCGAGGTCGTGTTCGAACGCGACACGCACATCGACGTCGAGACGCGCGACCAGATCCTCGACATCCTGGCGCGCAGCTCGCAGGTCGACCCGATGGTGCCGGTCCGCAGCGTGCTCAAGTGCGATGCCGAGATCGGCGTGTGCCAGAAGTGCTACGGCTACGCGCTCGCCAACAACGCGCCCGCCGAGATCGGCGACGCCGTCGGCCACGTCGCGGCGCAGTCCATCGGCGAGCCGGGCACGCAGCTCACCATGCGTACGTTCCACACCGGCGGCATCGCCGGCGCGGACATCACCCACGGCCTGCCGCGCGTCGTCGAGCTCTTCGAGGCGCGCAAGCCCAAGGGCGTGGCGCGCATCGCCGAGGTGACCGGCCGTGTGGCCATCGAGGACACCGAGCGTGGCTGCAAGGTGACGATCACGCCGGACGAGGGCGCGGCCAAGGAGTACACCATCGCCGCCCGCCGCACGCACGTGATGGTCGAGGACGGCGACTGGGTCGAGGAGGGCACGCAGATCACGCCCGGCTCGCTCTACCCGGCCGACGTGCTCAAGCACGCCGGCGCGACGGCGACCGAGAAGTACCTCGTCAACGAGGTGCAGGAGGTCTACCGGTCGCAGGGCGTGGAGATCAACGACAAGCACATCGAGCTGATCGTGCGCCGCATGATGCGCAAGGTGCGCCTCGTGACGGCCGGTGACACCAACTTCCTGCCCGGCCAGCTCGTCGACCGCTACCAGTTCACGGCGGAGAACGAGCGCATGGCCGCCGAGGGCGCCGAGCTCGCCGAGGCGGAGGAGATCATCCTCGGCATCACCAAGGCATCGCTGGCCACCGAGAGCTTCCTGAGCGCGGCCTCCTTCCAGGAGACCACCAAGGTGCTCACCGACGCGGCCATCGAGGGCAAGGTCGACAACCTCGCCGGCCTCAAGGAGAACATCATCATCGGCAAGCTCATCCCGGCCGGCACGGGCCTGCGCCGCTACCGCGGCGTGGAGATCCACCCCGCCGGCCAGGCTGAGGCGCTGGCCGAGGCCGACCGCCTGATGACCGGCGATCCCGCCTGGAGCTTCGGCGACGGCGTGCGACGGCGAGGTCGAGTGAGCCGAGAAGAGCCTGAGACAGCGCGGGGCTGCGGCCGCTGAGGGCGCGTGTTGCGGCCGCAGCCCCGTTTCGCTAGACTACATGGCCGTTGTCCACAGCGGCTTACACGAGAGAGACCAGAGAGGTCAGATGACAACCATCAGCCAGCTCGTCCGCAAGGGGCGTGAGAGCAAGTCCAAGCGTTCGAAGACCCCGGCGCTCAAGGGTTCGCCCCAGAAGCGCGGCGTGTGCACGCGCGTCTACACGGTGACGCCCAAGAAGCCGAACTCCGCCCTGCGCAAGGTCGCCCGTGTGCGGCTGGTCAACGGCATGGAGGTCACGACCTACATCCCCGGCATCGGCCACAACCTGCAGGAGCACTCCGTGGTGCTCGTGCGTGGCGGCCGCGTCAAGGACCTGCCGGGCGTGCGCTACAAGGTCATCCGCGGTTCTCTCGACGCCTCCGGCGTAGCCGACCGCAAGAAGGCGCGTTCGCGCTACGGATCCAAGTCGAAGGGGTGAGGTAGACCATGCCGCGCAGAGGCACCATCACGCGCCGGGAAGTCCTTCCGGACCCCGTCTACAACAGCAAGCTCGTCACGCAGGTCATCAACAAGGTCCTGCTGGACGGCAAGAAGAGCACCGCCGAGCAGATCGTCTACGGCGCGCTCGAGATCGTCCGCGAGAAGACCGGCCGCGACCCCGTCGAGGTGCTCCAGGACGCCATCCAGGCGCTCACGCCGCACCTCGAGGTGCGCAGCCGGCGCGTCGGCGGCGCCACCTACCAGGTGCCCGTCGAGGTGCCCGGCCGCCGCGCCCGCACGCTCGCCATCCGCTGGCTCGTCGAGCTTCGCCCGCGACCGCCGCGAGAAGGTCATGGCCGAGCGCCTCGCCGCCGAGATGCTCGACGCTCTCGCCGGTCAGGGCGGCGCGTTCAAGAAGAAGGACGACATCTTCCGTATGGCGCAGGCCAACAAGGCATTCGCGCACTATCGCTGGTAATCCGCCGAGGGCCCCTCACTGACCTTCGTCGGTGAGGGGCTTTCGCATGGAAGGAACACGACAGACAGCATGCGACAGTATTCGCTAGAGCAACACCCGCAACATCGGGATCATGGCGCACATCGACGCCGGCAAGACCACGACGACCGAGCGCATCCTGTACTACACCGGGAAGACGCACAAGATCGGCGAGGTCCACGAAGGCGCGGCCGTCATGGACTGGATGGCGCAGGAACAGGAACGCGGCATCACCATCACGTCCGCCGCGACGACCGTGTCCTGGCGCGACACCCAGATCAACATCATCGACACGCCCGGGCACGTGGACTTCACCATGGAAGTCGAGCGCAGCCTGCGCGTGCTCGACGGCGCCATCGCGCTGTTCTGCTCCGTCGGGGGCGTCGAGCCGCAGTCCGAGACCGTGTGGCGGCAGGCCGACAAGTACGGCATCCCGCGCATCGCCTTCGTCAACAAGATGGACCGCATCGGCGCGGACTTCTACCGCGGCCTCGAGATGATGGTCGACCGCCTCGGGGCCAACCCCGTGGCGCTGCAGATCCCCATCGGCCGCGAGGCCGAGTTCCGCGGCATCATCGACCTCATCGAGATGAACGCCACCGTCTACCTCGACGAGCTCGGCACCGACTTCGAGATCACCGACATCCCGGACGACCACAGGGAGCTCGCGGACGAGTACCGCCTCAAGCTGGTCGAGTCCATCGCCGACCACGACGACCACCTGATGGAGGCGTACCTCGAGGGTGAGGAGATCACCCCCGAGCACCTGCGCGAGGTCATCCGCCAGGCGACGCTCGACATCAGCATCACGCCCGGTCATGTGCGGCTCCGCCTTCAAGAACAAGGGCGTGCAGCCGCTCATGGACGCCATCGTCGACTTCCTGCCGTCGCCGGTCGACGTGCCCGCCGTCACCGGCATCAAGCCCGGCGGCGAGGAAGTCACGCGGCAGACCGCCGACGACGCCCCGTTCGCGGCGCTGGCCTTCAAGGTCGCCGTCGACCCCTACGTGGGCAAGCTCACCTACTTCCGCGTCTACTCCGGCACGCTCAAGGCCGGCTCCTACGTCTACAACTCGAGCAAGGACAAGCGCGAGCGCATCAGCCGCATCCTGCAGATGCACGCCAACCACCGCGAGGACCGCGACGAGATCTACGCGGGCGAGCTCGCCGCCGCCGTCGGCCTCAAGGTCACCGGCACCGGCGACACGCTCTGCGACCCGTCCAAGCCGGTCATCCTCGAGTCGATGGAGTTCCCCGAGCCGGTCATCGATGGTCGCCATCGAGCCCAAGACCAAGGCGGACGAGGAGAAGCTCGGCAACTCGCTGCAGCGCCTCGCCGAAGAGGACCCGACGTTCCGCGTCCACACCGACGAGGAGACCGGCCAGACGATCATCGCCGGCATGGGCGAGCTGCACCTCGAGATCATCGTCGACCGCCTGGTCAGCGCGAGTTCGGCGTCGACGCCAACGTCGGCAGGCCGCAGGTCGCCTACCGCGAGACCATCCGCAACAAGGTCGAGAAGGTCGAGGGCAGGTTCGTGCGCCAGAGCGGCGGCCGCGGCCAGTACGGTCACGTGCGCATCGACATGGAGCCCAACCCGCCGGGTGGCGGCTACGAGTTCGAGAGCAGGATCATGGGCGGCGTCGTGCCACGGGACTACATCCCCTCGGTCGACGACGGCATCCAGGAGGCCATGAGCACCGGCGTGCTCGCCGGCTACCCGATGGTCGACATCAAGGTGACGCTCGTCGACGGCAGCTATCACGAGGTCGACTCCTCGGACATGGCGTTCAAGATCGCCGGCTCGCTGGCGTTCAAGAACGCCGCCCAGAAGGCCAAGCCCGTCCTGCTCGAGCCGATGATGGCCGTCGAGGTCGTCACGCCGGCCGACTTCATGGGCGACGTCATGGGCGACATCAACTCGCGGCGCGGCCACATCGACGGCATGGAGCCGCGCGGCAACGCCCAGGTCATCAACGCCACGGTGCCGCTCTCGACCATGTTCGGGTACGCCACCGACCTGCGCTCGGCGACGCAGGGCCGCGCCACCTACACCATGCAGTTCAAGCACTACGCCGATGTGCCCGCCAGTCCATCGCCCAGGAGATCGTCACCAAGGTGCGTGGAGGATGACCCCGGCGAACGCTACGCTGTTTGCCCAAGGAGGCCGGCGTCGTGTATACTGCCGACCTTTGGTGCGGCAGGCCCGCCGCACCGCTTTTTGTGTGACCTCAACCTCCGGGTTTCGGGAAAAGGAGTAGCAGACATGGCCAAGCAGAAGTTTGACCGCAGCAAGCCGCACATGAATGTGGGCACCATCGGTCACGTCGACCATGGCAAGACCACCCTCACCGCTGCGATCACGCTCGTGCTGCACAACCGCGGTGGCAACACCGAGTTCACCGCGTTCGACATGATCGACAAGGCGCCGGAAGAGCGCGAGCGCGGCATCACCATCGCCACCGCGCACGTCGAGTACGAGACCGAGAAGCGCCACTACGCTCACGTCGACTGCCCGGGCCACGCCGACTACATCAAGAACATGATCACCGGCGCCGCCCAGATGGACGCCGCGATCCTCGTGGTCGGCGCCGACGACGGCCCCATGCCGCAGACCCGCGAGCACATCCTCCTCGCGCACCAGGTCAACGTGCCGAACATCATCGTGTACATGAACAAGACCGACCTCGTCGACGACCCCGAGCTCATCGAGCTGGTCGAGATGGAGGTCCGCGAGCTGCTCAGCGAGTACGAGTTCCCGGGCGACGACCTGCCGGTCATCAAGGGCTCGGCCCTCAAGGCGCTCGAGTGCGGCTGCGGCAAGGACGACTGCGAGTGGTGCGGCAGCATCATCGAGCTCACCAATGCGCTCGACGAGTACCTGCCGGAGCCCGAGCGCGACATCGACAAGCCGTTCCTCATGCCCGTCGAGGACGTGTTCACCATCACCGGCCGCGGCACCGTCGCCACCGGCCGCGTCGAGCGCGGCATCGTCAAGGTCGGCGAGGAGGTCGAGATCGTCGGCATGCGCGACAAGCCGATGAAGACCACCGTCACCGGCGTCGAGATGTTCCGCAAGCTGCTCGACGAGGGTCGCGCCGGCGACAACATCGGCCTGCTCCTGCGCGGCGTCAAGCGCGAAGAGGTCGAGCGCGGCATGGTCTGCTCCAAGCCGGGCAGCATCACCGGGCACACGCACTTCCTCACCCAGGTCTACGTGCTCTCCAAGGACGAAGGCGGCCGCCATACGCCGTTCTTCAACGGCTACCGCCCGCAGTTCTACTTCCGCACCACCGACGTGACCGGCGTCATCACCCTCGAAGAGGGCGTCGAGATGGTCATGCCGGGCGACAACACGGTGATGGAAGTCAAGCTCATCACCCCGATCGCCATGGACGAAGGCCTTCGCTTCGCCATCCGCGAAGGCGGCCGCACCGTGGGCGCCGGCGCCATCACCAAGATCATCGAGTAGACGAAGGACCAGATCGGGCCGGGCGTGCGTCCAGCACGCTCGCGTGCGCGACACGCCCGGCCGCGTGAACAGGACACAGAGAAGGCGAGAGTGGCACAGCAGAAGATCCGCATAAGGTTGAAGTCTTACGATCACGAGCTGATCGAGCGAAGCGCGCAGTCCATCGTGGAAACCGCGCAGCGCAGTGGCGCGACCATCTCCGGCCCCGTGCCGCTCCCCACGGAGAAGAACGTGTATTGCGTGATCAAGAGCCCGTTCAAGGACAAGGACTCACGCGAGCACTTCGAGATCCGCACGCACAAGAGGCTCATCGACATCCATCAGCCGACGCCCAAGACCGTCGACCAGCTGATGCGTCTCGATCTGCCGGCCGGTGTCCACATCGAGATCAAGCTGTAGAGCGATGACTGGCATCATCGGCAAGAAGATGGGCATGACCCAGCTGTTCGACGAAGACGGCAATGTGATCGCCGTCACCGTCGTCCAGGCTGGCCCCTGTCCCGTCACTCAGGTACGCACCCTCGACAACGACGGCTATGAGGCCGTGCAGCTCGCGTTCGAGGAGTGCAAGGACAAGCACATCAGCAAGCCCGAGCTCGGCCACCTCAAGAAGGCCGGCCTCAAGCACGGCATGCGGCACCTCGTCGAGTTCGACGGCGTGGGCGACCTCAAGGTCGGCGACACCGTCACCGTCGAGGCGTTCGAGGACGGCCAGGCCGTCACCGCGACCGGCGTGAGCAAGGGCAAGGGGTTCCAGGGCACCATCAAGCGGCACAACTTCGCCCGCGGTCCCGAGACGCACGGTTCGCACAACGTGAGGGCTCCCGGGTCGATCGGCGCGAGCGCGTACCCCGCGCGAGTGTTCAAGGGCATGCGCATGAGCGGGCACATGGGCTCGCAGCGTGTCACGCAGCAGGGTCTCAAGATCGTCCGCAGGGACCTCGGAGAACAACCTGCTGCTCATCAAGGGCTCCGTGCCGGGCGCCAAGAACTCCGTCGTCGTCATAAAGGGTAGGTAGCAGTGAGCGCCGACGAGATCAAGAAGACTCCTGACGTCGAGGCTGCCGCCGAGCCCGAGAAGACCGAGGCTGAAGCGGCTGAGAAGACCGAGGCTGAGGCCGCCGAGAAGAAGCCGGCCGCCAAGAAGCCCGCGGCCAAGAAGCCGGCCGCCAAGGCCGACGACAAGGCCGCCGACGAGAAGGCCGCCAAGCCGGCCGCCAAGAAGCCTGCAGCCAAGAAGCCGGCCGCCAAGGCCGACGACAAGGCCGCCGACGAGAAGGCCGAAGCCGGCCGCCAAGAAGCCGGCCGCCAAGAAGGCCGCGCCGGCCAAGGCCGCGAAGGCCGCGCCCAAGAAGGCCGCCAAGCCTGCGGTGAAGGCCGAGGCCCCCAGGCCCAGGGCCGAGCGCCCGCCGAAGCCGGAGCACTCCGCCAAGGTCGCCGACGAGGCGCGCAAGGGCGCCGCAGGCGTGGCCACCGTTCGTCGACGCCGCCGGCAAGGAAGTGGAGACCCGCAAGCTGGCCGACGACCGCTTCGCCGTGCCCGCCGACGTCAACACGCTGCACCTGGTGGTGCGCGCCGAGCAGGCTGCGCGCCGCTCCGGCACCGCGTCGACCAAGACGCGCGGCGATGGTCAGCGGCTCCACCGCCAAGCTGTACCGCCAGAAGGGCACGGGCCGCGCCCGCGCCGGCAGCGTCAAGTCGCCGATCCGTACCGGCGGCGGCGTCGTCTTCGGCCCGCACCCGCGCAGCTTCGACATCAAGATCAACAAGAAGGTCATCCGCAAGGCGCTCTCCATGGCGCTGAGCGACCGGGCCGCCAACGGCCGCGTGTTCGTGGCCGCCGGCCTCGAGCTGACCGAGCCGAGCACCCGCACCCTCGAGCAGTTCCTCGTGAACCTCGACTGCGCGGCGCCCGTGCTCGTCGTGACGCACGACGAGCCGGTCGTCACGAGGTCGGTCCGCAACCTTCCGTACGCCGAGGCGACGGAGGTGGCTGCCCTGTCCACCGAGCAGGTGCTGCGCGCCCGCTCGCTGGTCCTCACCGAGAAGGCGTTCGCCGCCCTGAACGAGGCGTGACCATGGTTGAAGCAGAGAAGATCATCATCCGGCCGATCATCAGCGAGAAGAGCTACGCGCAGATCGACCACAGCCGGTACACCTTCGAGGTGCACCCCGACGCGCACAAGACGATGATCGCCCAGGCGATCCATCAGCTGTTCAACGTGACCGTCGTCGGCGTCAGCACCGCGAACGTCCGTCCCAAGCCGAAGCGCCGCGGTCTGAGCAAGGGCCGCACCTCGGCGTGGAAGAAGGCCGTCGTGCAGCTCGCGCCCGGCGACAAGATCGAATTCTTCGAGGGCAGGTAATGGGCATCAAGAGATTCAAGCCGACCTCGCCCGGCCGCCGGTTCATGACGGTCGACACGTTCGAGGACATCACGCGCAGTGAGCCCGAGCGCTCGCTGGTCGCGCCGCTCAAGAAGAACGGCGGCCGCAACAGCTACGGGCGCATCACCACGCGCCACAAGGGCGGCGGCCACAAGCGGCGCTACCGCATCATCGACTTCAAGCGGGACAAGGACGGCGTGCCGGCCAAGGTCGCGCACATCGAGTACGACCCGAACCGCTCGGCGCGCATCGCCCTGCTCCACTACGCCGACGGCGAGAAGCGCTACATCCTCGCGCCGAAGAACCTCGTGGTGGGCGACACGGTCGAGTCCGGCGCGGCTGCCGACATCAAGGCCGGCAACGCGCTGCCGCTCGAGAACATCCCGTCGGGTACCACGATCCACAACATCGAGCTTCAGCCGGGTCGCGGCGGCCAGCTGGTCCGCAGCGCCGGCACGAGCGCGCAGCTGCAGGCCAAGGAGAAGGGCTACGGCGTCGTCCGGCTCCCCTCCGGCGAGCTGCGGCGCATCCGTCTCACCTGCCGCGCGACGGTGGGCGAGCTCGGCAACTCCGACCACTCGAACCTCTCCGGCGGCAAGGCCGGCCGCACCCGCTGGCGCGGCGTGCGCCCGACCGTGCGCGGGACGGCGATGAACCCCGTCGACCATCCGCACGGCGGCGGCGAGGGCAAGACGACGGCCGGCCGCCATCCGGTCACGCCGTGGGGCGTCCCGACGCTCGGGTACCGCACGCGCGCCAACCACAAGTCTTCAGACAAGTTCATCATCCGCGGCCGCAAGCGCGGCAAGCGTGGATAAGGCAGGAGGCACCTTTTGAGCAGGTCAGCAAAGAAGGGTCCGTTCGTCGACGAGCGCCTCATGAAGCGCATCGAGCAGATGAACGCCGCCGGCCAGAAGAAGATGATCAAGACCTGGTCGCGGGCCTCGACGGTCTTCCCCGACATGGTCGGTCACACCATCGCGGTGCACGACGGGCGCAAGCACGTGCCCATCTTCATCAGCGAGTCCATGGTCGGTCACAAGTTGGGTGAGTTCGCGCTCACCCGCACGTTCCGCGGTCACATCAAGGGCGACCGCTCGGCGAGAAGGTAAGTGACGATGGCAGTCAGAGCACAGGCGAAATACGTTCGTGTGGCCCCGCGCAAGGCGCGCGAGGCGGCCGACCTCATCCGCGGCAAGTCCGTGGCCGAGGCGCGCAGCACGCTCTTCTTCGCCAACCGTAACTCGGCTCGCGTCGTCGCGGCGGTCCTCGATTCAGCGGTCGCCAACGCCGAGCACAACAACGCCCTTTCGGCCGACGATCTGTACGTCATCGAGGCGCGCGTCGACGAGGGTCCCACCCTCAAGCGGTGGCAGTTCCGGGCCATGGGCCGCGTGAACCGCATCCGCAAGCGCAGCAGCCACATCACCATCGCGGTCGAGCAAAGGGAGGGCCGTTCCTAATGGGCCAGAAAGTGCATCCCGGCGGCTTCCGCGTCGGCGTCATCCACGACTGGAAGTCGCACTGGTACACGGAGAAGGAATTCAAGCAGTTCCTGGCCGAGGACGAGAAGATCCGCCTGCACATCCTGGGCAAGCTCTCCCACGCCGGTCTGTCGCGCATCATCATCCGTAAGGACCAGAACAACATCACCATCGACATCCACACCGCCCGCCCCGGCATCGTGATCGGCAAGAGCGGTTCCGAGGTCGATGCGCTGCGCAAAGAGATCCACGGCATGACCAAGAAGAACGTGCAGGTCAACATCATCGAGGTCAAGCGTCCGGAGCTCGACGCCGTGCTGGTGGCTCAGTCCATCGCCGAGCAGCTCGAGAACCGCGTCAGCTTCCGCCGCGCCATGAAGCGTGCCCTCACGAGCGCCATGCGTTCGGGCGCCGCCGGCATGCGCGTGCGCTGCGGCGGCCGTCTGGGCGGCGCAGAGATGGCCCGCAACGAGCACTACAGCGAAGGCCGCGTGCCGCTGCACACGCTGCGCGCGGACATCGACTACGGCTTCCGTGAGGCCCGCACGACCTTCGGCCGCATCGGCGTGAAGGTCTGGATCAACAAGGGCGAGATCCTGCCCGAGGGCTATCCCATGGACGAGGCCAAGGCGCGCCTGGAGCGCGACGAACAGCGCCGCGACGATCGCGGTGGCCGTGACCGGCGCCCGCGCCGTGACGGCGCCCCCGGCGGTCGTGGTCCGGGTGGTCCGGGACGCGGTCCCGGCGGCCCCGGGCGTGGTCCCGGTGGTCCCGGTCGTGGCCCGGGTGGCCCGGGACGCGGTCCCGGCGGTCCCGGTCGCGGTGCCGGCGGCCAGAATCGTGGTCCCGGGCGGCCAGCGGCCCTCCGTGGGCCCCAAGGCCCCCATGGGTCGTCAGGCTCCGAACCGCTCGGCCAAGCCGGCCGACGCGCCCAAGCCTGAGACCAAGCCCGACGCGCCCAAGACAGAGCAGAGCTGACGGGAGAGGACGTAGACGATGCTCCTGCCGAAGAGAGTCAAGCACAGGAAACAACAGCGCGGCCGCATGGCCGGCGAGGCCAAGGGCGGCACGACCGTCGAGTTCGGCCAGTTCGGCCTGAAGGCGATCGAGCGCGGCTGGATCACCAACCGCCAGATCGAGGCCGCCCGTATCGCCATGACGCGCTACATCAAGCGTGGCGGCAAGGTGTGGATCAACGTGTTCCCGCACAAGCCGGTCACGCGCAAGGCCGCCGAGACCCGCATGGGCGGCGGCAAGGGCTCGCCCGAGTCGTGGGTGGCCGTGGTCAAGCCGGGCAAGGTCATGTTCGAGCTGGCCGGCGTGAGTGAGCCGGTGGCCCGCGAGGCCATGCGCCTGGCGGCCCACAAGCTGCCCATCAAGTGCAAGTTCGTGACGAGGGAGGGCAGTCCATTTGAAGGCTAACAAGCTTCGCGAGCTCTCCGAGGACGAGCTCACCGTGCGCCTCAAGGACACGCGCAAGGAGCTTTTCAACCTGCGCTTCCAGCACGCCACTGGGCAGCTCGACAACCCGCAAAAGTTGAACGCGACGCGCCGCGAGATCGCTCGCCTGCTCACCCTGCAGGCCGAGCGAGAGCACGAGCGCACGGCGACCGGTGGTGAAGCCTGATGGCGACGACGAAGAAGACAGACAGCGGCAAGCCCGCTCCCAAGCAGTCCGCGGCCCGCAAGCCGGCGGCGAAGAAGGCTGCGGCCAAGAAGGCCGCACCGAAGAAGACGGCCGCCAAGAAGGCCGTCGCTCCTGAGGCGAAGCCGGCCAAGAAGGTCTCGGCAGCCCGCAGCAAGGCCAAGGCCGAGCGCAAGGCTCCCGAGAAGGTGCCGGGCCGCAAGGAGCGCCGTGGCGTGGTCGTCAGCGACGCCATGGACAAGACCATCGTGGTGCGCATCGACGTGGCGCAGAAGCACGAGCGGTACGGCAAGGTCGTGCGCCGCTCCAGCAAGCTGCACGCTCACGACGAGCAGAACGCGGCTGGTGTCGGCGACCTCGTGCGGGTCGTCGAGACGCGCCCGCTGAGCGCGACCAAGCGGTGGCGTCTCCTCGAGGTCCTCGAGAAAGCCAAGTAAGAACGCCGGCAGAGGAAGCAAATGATCCAGGTTGAGTCCAGACTACGAGTCGCCGACAACACGGGCGCACGCGAGATCCTCTGTATCCGGATCCGCGGCGGCTCCAAGCGGCGCTACGGGACGGTCGGCGACATCATCGTCGGTACCGTCAAGGTCGCCACGCCCGGCGGCAGCGTGAAGAAGGGCGACGTGGTGCGCGCGGTCATCGTGCGCACGAAGAAGGAGTTCGGTCGCAAGGACGGCACGTACATCGCGTTCGACGAGAACGCCGCCGTGCTCATCGACAACCAGAACAACCCGCGAGGGACCCGCATCTTCGGTCCCGTCGCCCGCGAGCTGCGCGAGAAGAACTTCATGAAGATCGTGTCGCTCGCTCCAGAGGTGCTGTGATGGCCAACATGAAGATCAAGAAGGGCGACCAGGTGCGCGTCGTCAGCGGCAAGGAGTCGGGCAAGACCGGCAAGGTGATGCGCGTCGACACCGAGAAGCGCCGTGTCGTCCTCGAGCGGCTCAACATGGTGAAGAAGCACACCAAGCCGAACCCCAAGACCAATCCGCAGGGCGGCGTGATCGAGCGCGAAGCCCCGCTCGACGTGTCCAACGTCATGCTCGTCTGCCCTGCCTGCGGCCAGCCCACCCGTGTCGGGTACCGGCTGATCGAGGGCGGCGGCAAGGTCCGCACGTGCCGCCGCGCTGCCTGCGGCAAAGACATCGACAAGGCGTAAGCAGATGGCCAGGCTCAAGGACAAGTATTTCAGCGAGATCGTGCCCGAGCTCAAAGAAGAGTTCGGCTACCGCAACGTGATGGAAGTGCCGCGCGTCACCAAGGTCACACTCAACATGGGTGTGGGCGAGGCCAAGACGAACGCGAAGCTGCTCGACGACGCGGTCGAGGAGCTCGCGCAGATCTCCGGCCAGCGGCCGGCGATCACCAAGGCGCGCAAGTCGATCGCCGGTTTCAAGCTCCGCGAAGGCATGTCCATCGGCTGCCGCGTCACGCTTCGCGGTGAGCGTATGTACGAGATGATCGACCGGCTCGTGTCGATCGCCCTGCCGCGTATCCGCGACTTCCGCGGTATCGACCCCGGTCAGTTCGACGGGCGCGGCAACTTCGCCATGGGCGTGCGCGAGCAGACCATCTTCCCCGAGATCGACTATGACTCGGTGGAGACGTTCCGCGGTCTCAACGTCGTCATCACGACGACCGCCAAGACGGACGAGGAAGGGCGCGCCCTGCTGGCCAAGCTGGGCATGCCGTTCCGTTCCAACTAGGAGCATCTGAAGCATGGCCAAGACATCCCTCGTGGTGAAAGCCGGACGCAAGCAGCGCTACAAGACGCGGGAGTACAACCGCTGTCAGCGCTGCGGCCGTCCGCGCGCCTACTACCGTAAGTTCGGGCTCTGCCGCATCTGTCTGCGCGAAGTAGCGCACCAGGGCGTCATCCCGGGTCTGACCAAGTCGAGCTGGTGAGGAGGCGAGGACCATGTCAATGACGGACCCCATCGCCGATATGCTCACGCGCATCCGCAACGGCAGCACGGCGCGACACAGCACGGTCGAGATCCCGGCCTCCAAGATGAAGGCCGAGATCGCCCGCCTCATGACGGAGCAGGGCTACATCGCCGGCTACGACACGAAGCTGGGTGAGCACGGCCAGATCATCGTGGTCGAGCTCAAGTACGGGAAGAACCGGGAGCGCGTCATCTCCGGCATCAAGCGTGTCTCCAAGCCTGGCCGGCGTGTCTACGCCAAGAAGGAGACGCTGCCGAAGGTGCTCGGCGGGCTCGGCACCGCGATCATCTCCACGTCGCGAGGCCTGGTGACCAGCGCTGAGGCGCGGAAGCTCGGTCTCGGCGGCGAGGTCATCTGCTTCATCTGGTAAGGACGGGACATGTCGAGGATCGGAAAAGCCCCAATCCCGCTGCCCGACAGCGTGGACTTCAAGTACGACAACGCCGTCGTCACGGTGAAGGGCCCAAAGGGTGAACTCACCCAGCGGGTGCCTCGTGAGATGATGGTGGAGGTCGGCGACGGCGTCATCCAGGTCAAGCGGCCCACGGACAGCGGTCAGCACCGCTCGCTCCACGGGCTCACCCGGACGCTCATCGCCAACATGGTGATCGGTGTCACCGACGGCTTCGAGAAGCGTCTCGAGATCGTCGGCGTCGGCTACCGCGCCAGCGTCAAGGGCGATGCTCTCGAGTTGCTGGTCGGCTACAGCCACCCGGTACTCATCGAGCCGCCGGAGCACATCACCTTCGAGACGCCGCAGCAGACCGTGGTCATCGTGAGGGGAATCGACAAGCAGGTCGTCGGCGAGATCGCCGCCAAGGTGCGTTCCATCCGGCCGCCGGAGCCCTACAAGGGCAAGGGCATCCGGTACGCCGGCGAGTACGTCCAGCGCAAGGTCGGCAAGCGCGCCTAAGCGCTGCCTGAGAGAAGAGGAACGACCAGAAGATGAGCGCAACCAGCATCAGAGAGGCCCGGGCGAGGCGCAAGCGCCGCATCCGCGGCCGCATCAGCGGCACTACCGAGCGCCCTCGGGTCTCGGTGTTCCGCTCGAACAAGGCGATCTACGCCCAGCTCGTCGACGACGGCGCTGCGACGACCATCGTCGCCGCCCGCTCGGCGGAAGTGGACGCGTCCGGCCTCAAGAAGGCCGAGATCGCGAAGAAGGTCGGAGAGCTGCTGGCTCAGCGGGCCAAGGACAAAGGCATCGAGAAGGTCGTGTTCGACCGCTCGGGCTATCTGTATCACGGCCGAGTCAAAGCTCTCGCCGAGGGCGCCCGCGAGGGCGGCCTGGTTTTCTGACAAGGAGAATAGGACCCCGTGGCTAGAGGATCATTCAGCGAAGGCAACGAGCTCAAAGAGCGCGTCGTCGATATCAACCGCGTCGCCAAGGTCGTCAAGGGCGGCCGGCGGTTCTCCTTCACGGCCCTGGTCGTCGTCGGTGACGAGAACGGGCATGTGGGCGCCGGCTACGGCAAGGCGCGCGAGGTGCCGCTGGCGATCCAGAAGGCGATCGAGGACGCGAAGAAGAACCTGTTCACCGTGCCGCGCTACAACGGCACGACCACCACGCACCTGGTGACCGGCCGCTACGGCGCCGCCCGTGTGCTGCTCAAGCCGGCGGCGCCCGGTACCGGCGTCATCGCCGCCGGCGGCGTCCGCGCCGTGCTCGAGCTGGCCGGCGTCCGCGACATCCTCACGAAGTCGCTGGGCACCACCAACCCGATCAACCTGGTCCGCGCCACCGTCCAGGGCCTGCAGTCTCTCAAGACGCCCGAAGGACAGGCGCGCCTGCGCGGCATCTCCGTCGCCCAGGTGCTGGGCCTCGATCAGCGCGAGCCCGAGGCCGCAGAGGCCGCTCCCGCCAAGGAGGCCTGACGCGCATGGCGAGCTACATCGAGATCACGCAGACGAAGAGCGCCATCGGGCGCAAGCCTGAGCATCGCGGCACGCTTCGCGCGCTCGGCCTCAAGCGTATCCGTCACACCGTGGTGCACGAGGACACTCCCGTGATCCGCGGCATGGTCAACCACGTGGCGTTCCTCGTCGAGGTCCGCCCTGCAGCGAAGAAGTCGTGACATGACTGAGGAACTGGGACTCCACAACCTGCGCCCCAACCCGGGCTCGACCAAGGCCACCAAGCGCCTCGGCCGCGGCAAGGGTTCCGGCCAGGGCAAGACGGCCGGCAAGGGCCACAAGGGCTACAACGCCCGCTCCGGCGGCGGCGTGCGTCCGGGCTACGAGGGCGGCCAGATGCCGCTCTACATGCGCCTGGGCAAGCTGCGCGGCCCGCACATGAAGAAGAGCATGCCCATCGGCCCGTTCCGGACCTACGCGGTGCCGGTCAACGTCGGCCGTCTCGCCAACGCGTTCGCGGCCGGCGAAGAGGTGACCCCGGAGGCGCTCGTCGCCAAGGGCATCGTCAAGAACACCCGCACGCCGATCAAGGTGCTCGGCGGCGGCGAGCTCACGGTGGCGCTCACCGTGCGCGTCCAGATGTATTCCCGCAGTGCCGTCGAGAAGATCGAGGCGGCCGGCGGGAAGGCCGAGCTCCTCTGACCGGCCCCGGGGGGTTGCCGTGAATAACAAGCTTTGGCAGTCGCTCGCCAACGCCTGGAAGATCCCGGACCTTCGCACGAAGCTCCTCTTCACGGCGGCGATGGTCGCGATCTACCGGTTCGGGTCGTACGTGCCCGTGCCGGGCGTCGATCTCGACGCCCTGCAGAAGTTCTTCAACGAGGGCGGGGCCGGCGTGGTCGGCTTCCTCGACCTCTTCTCAGGTGGCGCGCTCAGGCGCGTCGCCGTGTTCGCGCTGGGCATCATGCCGTACATCACGGCGTCGATCATCATGCAGCTGCTCACCGTGGTCATCCCCAAGCTCGAGGAGCTGGCCAAGGAAGGCGAGCAGGGCCAGAAACAGATCACCAAGTACACCCGCTGGCTCACCGTCGGTCTCTCGCTGGTGCAGTCGGCCGGCTACATCGTGCTGTTCCGTCAGTACAACGCGCTGCCCGACCTCAACTGGTGGCGGGCCGCCCTCATCGTGTCCAGCCTCGTGGCCGGCGCGGTCATCGTCATGTGGCTCGGCGAGCTCATCACGGCGCGCGGTATCGGCAACGGCATGTCGATCATCATCTTCATCAGCATCGTCTCGCGGATCCCTTCGGGCGCCGCACAGCTCTTCACGCTCGACCTGCTGCCGATCGTCCTCTTCATGGTCATCGCCATGGCGGTGGTCGTGGGGGTCATCTGGATCACCTCGGGAGAGCGGCGCGTGCCGGTGCAGTACGCCAAGCGGGTCGTCGGCCGGCGCATGATGGGCGGGCAGAGCACGTTCATCCCGCTCAAGGTCAACATGGCCGGCGTCATCCCGGTGATCTTCGCCTCGTCGGTCATGATGATCATCCCGACCTTCGCCCAGTTCCTGGGCACGAGTGGGCGTCGGCGGGTGGTTCAACCGCACGTTCGGGCCGAGCACGTTCCTCTACATCATCGGCGAGGCCATCCTCATCATCATCTTCACCTACTTCTACACGGCGGTGACGTTCAACCCCATCGACCAGGCCGACAACCTCAAGAAGTACGGCGGGTTCATCCCCGGCGTGCGTCCGGGCCGGCCCACCGCGGAGTATCTCGACCGCATCCTGACGCGGCTGACGTTCCCGGGCGCCCTGTTCCTGGCCACCCTGGCCGTTCTGCCGTGGCTGCTGTCGCGGCCGCCGATCAACGTCCCGTTCTACTTCGGCGGCACCTCGCTGCTGATCGTGGTGGGCGTGGCGCTCGACACGATGCGTCAGATGGAAGCGCAGCTTCTCATGCGCCACTACGAAGGCTTCCTCAAGTAGGAGTGGACGAATGACCGAGCGCAACGTGATCCTTCTCGGCGGCCCCGGCGCGGGCAAAGGCACGCAGGCCGAGCGCATCGTGGCGGAGTTCGAGCTGCCGCACGTCTCCACCGGCGAGATGCTGCGCGCGGCCGTCGCCAAGGGCACCGAGATGGGTCTCGAGGCGCAGAAGTACATGCAGAGCGGCGCTCTCGTCCCGGACGAGGTCGTGATCGGCGTGGTGCGCGACCGCCTCGCCGAGCCGGACGCCGCACGGGGCTTCCTGCTCGACGGCTTTCCGCGTACGGTGCCGCAGGCCGAGGCGCTCGACGGCATGCTGGCCGAGGCGGGCAGAGGCATCACCCACGTCGTGCTCATCGACGTACCCGCCGACGAGCTGGTGCAGCGCATCGCCGGCCGCCGCTCGTGCGCCGTCTGCGGCAAGATCTACAACGTCGTCTTCGATCCGCCCAAGGCCGAGGGGGTCTGCGACCTCGACGGCGGCGAATTGACGCAGCGCGCCGACGACAACGAGGAGACGGTGCGCAACCGCATCGCCGTGTACGAGAAGCAGACGGCTCCGCTCGTCGGCTACTACACCGACAAGGGCGTGCTGCACAGCGCGTTCGGCGGCGGCAAGCGGCCGGACGAAGTGTACGAGCAGGTCCAGCAGATCCTCGCGGGCTGACGCTGCGTGATCGTTCGTAAGTCGGCAGGAGAGATCGCCAAGATCGCCGCCGCAGGCGCGATCCTCGCGGACTGCATCGACGCTCTCACGGAGGCGGCGGTGCCCGGTGTCACCACCGCGGAGCTCGACCGTCTGGCGGAGAAGTTCATCCGCCGGCATCGCGGGGTGCCGACGTTTCTCGGCTACCGCGGCTTTCCGGCGTCGATCTGCGCGTCGCCCAACGACATGGTCGTCCACGGCATCCCGGGCAAGTACCGGGTGGCCGAGGGCGATCTGCTCAGCATCGACGTCGGCGTGACGCTCGAGGGCTACGTGGCCGACTCGGCCGTGACGCTCGCGATGGGCGCCGTCGAGCCTGAGGCCGCTCGGCTGCTGGACGTCACGCGGGAGTCGCTCGAGGCCGGCCTCGCAGAGTGCCGTGAGGGCCGGCGCCTGGGCGACATCTCGCACGCCGTGCAGGAGGTCGTCGAGGCCGCAGGGTTCAGCGTCGTCCGCTCGCTCGTAGGGCACGGCGTGGGCAAGGAGATGCACGAAGACCCACAGATACCGAACTACGGTGACCCCGGCCGCGGTCCGCGGCTGGAAGAAGGAATGGTGTTCGCCATCGAACCGATGGTGGACGCCGGCGCCTACGACGTCGTCGTCGCCGACGACGGGTGGGCGATCCACACGGCCGATGGGTCACTGTCGGCGCACTTCGAGCATACCGTGGCGATCGGCAAGAAGGGCCCACGGGTGCTCACGCGCCGCCGTTCGGAGAAGGGCGGCGTCGCGGGGTAGCCGTCCAAGAGAAGGGCGCGGGCATCGGCCGCCGCGCCCCCATCGACGACGCGGTTTGTGAGCCTCGCCGTTTGTGGTAGTATGTCAGGCCGCTGTCTGTCGACGAGTGGGGAGTATGGCGAACAAAGAAGAAGCCATTGAGATCGAAGGCGAAGTTGTCGAAGCGCTGCCGAACACGATGTTCCGTGTTCACCTCGACAACAACCACGAAGTACTCGCCCACATCTCGGGCAAGATGCGCATGAACTACATCCGCATCCTGCCCGGCGACAGGGTCAAGGTCGAACTGTCGCCCTACGACCTCAGCAGAGGCAGGATCACGTACCGGTTCAAGTAGCGGCCCGCCAGGGGTCGCCCGGAGACGGTGTGCCAGGGCCGTTCGGCCTGCCGCGCCCGTCCAGCGAGGATCACCGATGAAGGTAAGAGCATCAGTCAAGCAGATGTGCGAGAAGTGCAAGATCATCCGCCGTCACGGCACGGTGCAAGTGATCTGCTCGAACCCGCGTCATCGTCAGAGGCAGGGGTAAGTCCGCATGGCACGTATCGCAGGCGTCAACATCCCGCCGCAGAAGCGGGTCGAGATCGGTCTCACGTACATCTACGGCATCGGCCGCTCGACCTCTAACAAGGTCCTCACGATCGTGGGCATCGACCCGAACACCAAGGTGCGCGATCTGACCGAAGAAGAGATCATCAAGCTGCGCGACGCCATCGACCGTGAGGTCACCGTCGAGGGCGACCTGCGCAGGGAGCGCTCGCAGAACATCAAGCGGCTCATGGACATCGGCTGCTACCGGGGCATCCGCCACCGTCGCGGCATGCCGGTGAACGGGCAGCGCACACGTACCAACGCCCGCTCCCGCAAGGGTCCGAAGCGGACGATCAGCGGCAAGCGCAAGAAGTGACCGCAGGATAGCGGAGGAGTAAAGCAGAGTGGCTAAGCCTCAGAGAGCTAAAGGTCGTCAGCGCCGCAAGGTCCGCAAGAACATCGCCGTCGGCCAGGCGCACATCAAGACGTCGTTCAACAACACGCAGGTGACGCTCACCGACAAGGAGGGCAATGTCATAGCGTGGGAGAGCGCCGGGTCGGTCGGATTCAAGGGATCGAGGAAGAGCACCCCGTTCGCCGCTCAGGTGACGGCGGAGTCCTGTGCCAAGAAGGGCATGGAGCACGGCCTGCAGAAGGTCGAGGTCTTCGTGCGTGGGCCGGGATCCGGCCGCGAGACCGCAGTGCGTTCGCTGCAGGCCGCCGGCCTCGAGATCATCAGTGTCAAAGACGTGACGCCGGTGCCGCACAACGGCTGCCGCCCGCGTAAGCGTCGCAGGGTCTAGGAAGGTCCACGTGGCGAAAGATACATCACCGCAGTGCAAGCAGTGCCGCCGTGAGACGGAGAAGCTCTTTCTCAAGGGCGAGCGTTGCCTCACAGACAAGTGCGCCGTCGAGCGGCGCAGTTACCCGCCGGGCGAACACGGCCGCGGCCGCATCAAGCAGAGCGAGTACCTCCTCCAGCTGCGCGAGAAGCAGAAGGCGCGGCGCTACTACCAGGTGCTCGAGAAGCAGTTCCGCCACTACTACGTGATGGCCAGCCGCAAGGACGGCATCACCGGCGAGAACCTGCTCCGCCTGCTCGAGATGCGTCTCGACAACGTCGTGTACCGCCTCGGTTTCGGCGCGTCGCGCCGTCAGGCCCGTCAGCTCGTGCGGCACGCTCACTTCACCGTGAACGGCAAGAAGGTCGACATCCCGTCGTACCAGGTCCGCCCGGACGACGTCGTTGCGATCCGCGCCAACAGCAAGGCCTCCGAGACGGTGCGCGCAGCGACTGACCTCACGTCGTCGGTGTCGCCCTGGCTCCTGGTCGATCACGACAATCTCACCGGCAAGGTCCTGCGCGCTCCCGAGCGCGACGAGATCGACGCCCCGGTGCAGGAGCAGCTCATCGTCGAGCTGTACTCCAAGTAATCCGCTGCAGCAACGTACCCGCGGCGAAGACTCTACAGGAGGCCAGTTGCTACAGTTTCAGATGCCCAACATCACGCGCGAGCAGCTCGCGGGCAACCGGGCGCGCTTCGAGGTCGAACCGCTGGACCGCGGCTTCGGGCACACGTTCGGCAACGCCCTGCGCCGGGTCCTGCTCTCGTCACTCGAGGGCGCGGCTGTCAGCTCGGTCAAGATCGAGGGTGTGGCGCACGAGTTCACGACCATCAAGGGCGTGAAGGAAGACGTCACCGACATCATCCTCAACCTCAAGGAGCTGGTCTGCCGGCTCCACGGGGAGCTCGACGAGGTCCAGGTGCGTCTGTACAAGGACAAGCCCGGCAAAGTCGTCGCGGCCGACATCGACATCCCGGCCGAGCTCGAGATCCTCAACCCGGATCATCACATCGCGACGCTGTCTGACGGCGGCGCGATCGAGATGATGCTCACCATCAGGCGCGGCACCGGCTACGTGGCCGCCGAGGGCAACAAGACCCCGGAGACGGTCATCGGCGTCATCCCGATCGACTCCATCTTCAGCCCCATCAAGCGCGTCTCGTATCACGTCGAGTCCGCGCGCGTCGGCCAGCGCACCGACTACGACAAGCTCATCCTCGACATCACGACGAACGGCGCCCTCATGCCCGAGGAGGCCCTTCGCGAGGCCGCCGAGATCCTCGTCGACCGGATGTCGATCTTCACCGACCCGGACCGCACGCGCAGCAACGAGGAGTTCCCGATCGAGGGTCTCACCACTGCGCCGGCCGGCGGCGGCATGGACGACGTGCTCATCGAAGAGCTCGAGCTCGGCGTCCGTTCGTACAACTGCCTCAAGCGCGAGGGCATCCAGACCGTCGGCGACCTGGTCTCCAAGACTGAGGCCGAGCTGCTCAACATCCCCAACTTCGGCAAGAAGAGCATCGACGAGGTCAAGGACAAGCTCACCGAGCGCGGGCTCTCTCTCCGGGGTGACGAGTAACATGCGCCATCAGAACTCAGGCCGCAAGTTCAACATGGCTCCGAGCCAGCGCCGGTCGCTGCTGTCGGGCCTCGCCTGCCAGGTGCTCGAGCACGAGAAGATCAAGACCGGCGTCATGCGCGCCAAGGAAGTGCGCCCGATGGTCGAAGAGGCCATCACGCTCGGTAAGCGCGGTGACATCCACGCGCGCCGTCAGGCGATCGCCATGCTGCGCAACAAGAAGATCGTCTACAAGCTCTTCAACGACGTCGCGCCGCGTTACGCGGACCGCAACGGCGGCTACACGCGCATCATCAAGCTCGGGCCGCGCCCCGGCGACGGCAGCGAGCAGGCGTACATCGAGCTGGTCTGACGGCCGGCGGCACAAGATGTGGACGAAGGGCGGGCGGCCGGAGGGCCTCCCGCCCTTCGTCGTTCCGGGACAGCCGTGCCCGGGGCAGCCGCGCCGATACGGTAAGCTTCGGCGGTCATGACGCCTCCCCCCGACGCGATGTCCGCGACCACGGCTGAGCCGTCCCCGGGTACCGCCCAGCCGTTGCTCGAGGTCCGCGAGCTCACGTACCGCTATCCCGGCGCCTCTCTCGACGCCCTCGCCGGGGTCGACCTGACCGTGGTGGGGGGCGAGTTCGTCGCCGTCGTCGGCGCCAACGGGTCCGGCAAGTCCACGCTGGCGCGCCTGCTCGGCGGGCTGGAGAAGCCGGCCGCTGCGGCCGTGGCCGTCGCCTGCGGGCACGACCTGCTGACCGACGGTGGCCGGCTCGCCGCCAGGCGCGAGGTCGGCGTCCTCTTCCAGAACCCCGAGAACCAGCTCGTCGCCGAGTGCGTGGAGGACGACGTCGCGTTCGGCCTCGAGAACCTGGCGTGGCCGCCGGCGGAGATCCGGCGCAGGGTCGACGAGGTGCTGGATCGGTTCCGCCTGACGGAGCTCAGGATGCGGGAGCCGCACCTGCTCTCCGGAGGCCAGAAGCAGCGGACGGCGCTGGCGGGCGTCCTGGCCGTGCCGCGACGCGTGCTCGTGCTCGACGAGCCGACGGCGATGCTGGATCCGGCGGGCCGCGAGGAGGTGCTGGAGGCGGTGCGCGGGCTGCGCGCGGAAGGCCTCGCGATCGTCTACGTCACCCAGGAGATGGACGAGGTCGTCGGCGCCGACCGGGTCGTCGCGCTCGAGCGCGGCTCGGTCGTGTACGACGGCGATGTGCCCGGACTTTTCGTCGAGGCGGGACTGCTTCGGCGGCTCGGTCTGGGGCTGCCCGCGGCCGGCGATCTGGCGCTCGAGCTGGCCGCGCGCGGGCGCGCGCTGGCGCCGCTGCCGCTCTCCATGTCCGAGCTCATCGCGGCCCTCGGAGGGACCAGGTGAACGCCCGGGCGTGTGAGGCTAGCGCCCGTCGCGGGATGGCGCTCGCCTGCGAGGGCCTCGGTTTCAGCTATGAGGAGGCCAGGGCGCCCATCCCGGCGCTGCGCAGCGTCCGGTTCGACCTGGCCGCCGGCCGCGCGCTGGCGCTCCTCGGGGCCTCTGGCTCGGGCAAGTCGACCCTGCTGCAGGTGATCAAGGGGCTGGACGCCCCCGAGACCGGCCGGGTGATGCTGGACGGCGCGGAGGCCTCGCAGCCTGGTTACGCCGGGCTGCAGCGGCAGGTGGGCCTCGTGTTCCAGACGCCGGAGCTGCAGCTGTTCGCGGTGTCGGCGCGGGAGGACGTGGCGTTCGGCCCGCGCCGGCTGGGATGGCCGGACGCCGAGGTCGCGGCCGCCGTCGACGAGGCGATGGAGCTGGTCGGGCTGCCGCCGGAACGGTTCGGCGCGCGGCACCCGTACGCGCTCTCCGGCGGCGAGCAGCGGCGGCTGGCGCTCGCCGGGGTGCTGGCCATGCGGCCGCGGCTGCTGCTGCTGGACGAGCCGTTCGTGAGCCTCGACCCGGCGACCCGCCGCGAGCTCGTGCGGATCCTCACGCGCCTGCGCGAGCAGGGCGTCACCCTCGTCCTCGCCACGCACGACGTGGACCTCGCGTGGGCGCTGTGCGACGAACTGCTCGTGCTCGACGAGGGCCGCGTGGCCGCAGCCGGAGCCTGGGACGTCGGTGAGGCCGGCCGGCGACTCCTGACGGCCAGCCGCCTGCGGGAGCCGTTCCTCGTCGAGCTCTGGCGGCGCCTGGGTCGTGACCCTGCCGAGGCGCCGCGGACCGCGGCCGAGGCCGCGGAGGCGTTGGCGTGAGGCCGGCCGTCGCGCAGTACTACCCCGGCGACTCCGTGGTCCACCGCCTCGACGCGCGCGCCAAGTTCGTCGCCGTCACGGCCCTCGCCGTCGCTCTGTTCGCGCGCGACTCGTTCGCCGCCCTGGCCGTGTTCGCCGCCGCCGGTGCGGTGGCGTACGCGCTGAGCGGCGTGCCGCTGGCCTGGTTCTGGCGCGCGTTCAGGCCGCTCCTGTGGCTGGTGGCGCTGACGTTTCTCGCCCAGGTGCTGTTCGCCCCGGGCGAGGCGTTCTACAGCGTCTGGATCTTCCACTTCTCCTGGCAGGGTCTCGAGTTCGCCGCGTTCCTCAGCCTTCGGCTGGTGGTACTTGTCCTCATCGGTTCCGTGCTCACGCTGACGACGACGCCGCTCGCGCTCACCGACGGCCTCGCCTGGCTGGGCCGGCCTCTGCGCCGCCTCCACGTGCCGACGGACGAGCTCGCGCTCATGGTGACGATCGCGCTCCGCTTCATCCCGACGCTGCTGGTGGAGCTGGAGCAGATCATGCGTGCCCAGCGGGCGCGGGGCGCCGACTTCGGCAGCGGGGGGCCCATCAGGCGGGCGAAGGCCCTCGTGCCCGTGCTCACGCCGCTGTTCGTGCTGAGCTTCCGGCGTGCGGACGAGCTGGCGCTGGCGATGGAGGCTCGCTGCTACCAGCCCGGCATCGTGCGTACGCGCCTGCACCCGCTCAAAGCCGGGGCCCGCGACGCGGTGCTCCTGGCGGCGACCGCCGGCGTCATCGCCGCCGGTCTGCTCGTGTAGGATGCCGGCGTGGACGGGCGGCGATGCAGCGAGCGGTGGGGAGGACGGGCGTGAAGCCGGACGCCGGCGGCGCCGTGGCGGCTGCGGACGCCGGCAGGACGACCTGGCGTCTCGACGTCGCCTACGAGGGCACGGCGTATCGGGGCTGGGCCAGGCAGCCCGGCCTGAAGACGGTGCAGGGGCTGCTCGAGGACGCGCTGGCGACCGTGCTGCGAGAGCCGGTGCGCCTCAGCGTCGCAGGGCGCACGGACGCCGGCGTACACGCCTGGGCGCAGGTGGCGTCGTTCTCCTGCGCCCGCCACGGGATCGCGCCGGAGCGCCTGCGCCTCTCGCTCAACTCGCTGCTGCCGCCGGACATCGCCGTGCTCAAGGCGGCGCCGGCGCCGCCCGGCTTCGCGGCGCGCGAGGCCGTGGGACGCAGCTACCGGTACGACCTGTGGGCGACGGCGGTGAAGCCCGTCCGCGAGCGCGCGTACGTGTGGGTGGTGCGCGGAGAGGTGGACGGGGCGGCGCTGGGCGCGGCCGCGGAACTGCTGCCCGGCCGTCGTGACTTCGCCGCCCTCACGCCCTCCGCGCATCTTTACCACACGTGCGTGCGCGAGGTGACCGCCGCGGTCTGGACCGACGACGGGCCGGCGCCCGACGGCGAGGGCCGGCGCTGGCGCTTCGAGATCAGCGCCGGCAGCTTTCTCCACAACATGGTCCGGGCGGCCGTGGGCTCGATGGTCGACGTCGCGCAGGGACGCATGACGCTGGAGGGATTCGCGGCGGGGCTGGACTCCGGAGAGCGCCGCCGCATGGGCCAGACGGCGCCGGCGCGTGGGCTCGCGCTCGTGGCCGTGCGCTACGCAGACGGGCGGGACGCGAGCGCCTGAGGCAAGGCTGGGCCGGGGCCGCCGGGACGGCCGCCCGGCCTCACTCCCCGAGGAACCGGCTGATCGCCTTCTGCTTGGCGGCCTCGTCGGGCGGGAGCACGACCGCTTGTCCGTCGGAGCTCCAGCCCAGAGCCCCCTTGAGCACCTGCTTGCTGCCGCCGCTGGCCCGCCACTTGAGGTAGGCGAGCTCGAGGATCTGGTTGGTGGTGAGGTCGGTGGCGACGCCGCTCATGAAGTGCCTGCCGATCTCGGGCAGTTTGGTGAGGTTGCCGGGCTGCATGACCTTCTTCTGGAGCGCCTGCACGAACGCCTGCTGGCGGGCGGCGCGCGTGAAGTCGCCCCCTGCGTAGGCCTTGCGGATGCGCACGTACAGCATCGCGTCCTTGCCGTCGAAGTGGTGCATGCCCTTGTCGAAGGTGACGACGCGTTGGGTGGAACCGGCGATGCCAGGACCCGCCCCGGTGGTCACCGTCTGCGGCACGTACATGTCGATGCCGCCGACCGAGTTGACGAGGCGTGGGAAGCCCTGGAAGCCCACGACCATGATGTGGTTGATGGGGATGCCCGTGTACTGCTTGACCGTCTTGAGGGCGAGTGACGGGCCCCCGTACCACATCGCCTGCGTGATCTTGCTCTGTCCGTAGCCGTCCACGTTGACGAACGTGTCGCGCGGGATCGAGAGCTGGTTGATCTTGTGCGCCCCGGGATCGAAGTGCATCAGCATGATGGTGTCCGAGTGCGCCGGGAGCCCGGCGTCGTCGAGGCCGAAGAGCAGCACGGTGGTGCCGCTGCGCCAGATCCAGCCGTCGTCGGCGGTGAGCTGCGCGCGGGTCTTCTTGTCGACGCGCTTGTTGGCCTTGTCGACGGCCCGGTCGAACTTCTGGTACCCGGGCCAGGCCAGGACGGTGGCGACCACGGCGGCGATGACGAGGATCGAGAAGACGATGACGGGGACGTGCCACCAGCGGAAGCGGCGCCGGCGGCGGGCACCGGAGCCGGCGCCCTTGTCCGCCTTCCCGGCGCCGGTCTTGCGACCGTTCTCCGGCGCCGGGCCGTACGTGCGGTAGGCCTTGTCCGACTGCCGGGGATACGAAGAGTGGCCGTCGCGGCCGTCGGCGGGTGGCCGCGTGCGCGCCGGCCGCGCGCCCGCCAGCTCATCGTCGAGTTGGCTTCGCCGGCCCCGGCCGGCCTTGTAGGTCTTGTAGGGCTTGGCCCCTGCTCTGTCGTCGTCCTGTCTCGTCATAGGCGGACGCCTCCGGCCCGCGGGCACACGCGACGTCGATGTGCGTGGCTGGTGGGGGGCGGGGGCGCCAGATGCTCTCCCAGACTACGCCCGTGAGCGGGCGTTTCCTCTAGTCTCGAGTCTACACCATTGGTAAGCTGCGGGACGTCATGGCCCGGGAACGCACAGTCATCGGCGTCGACATCGGCGGCACCAAGGTGGCCGCGGCTCTCGTCCGCGGCAGGCTGCCCGCGCCCGGAGCGCACTCGCGCTCCGAGGTGGAGACGCCGGAGATCCTGGACCGGTTCACCTCGCTCACCGATCCCGACTCGGCCGAGGCGTGCCTGCGCGGCATCGAGGCCTGCGTCTCCGACCTCGGGCACGGCGCGGGCGACGTGGAGGGCATCGGCGTGGGCGTCGCCTCCATGGTCGACTTCGCCGGCGGACGCGTGGTCGAGTCGGTCAACCTGCCGCTCGCCGACGTGCCGCTGCGCGACCACCTGGAGCGGCGCTTCGGGGTGCCCGTCGTGATCGACAACGACGCGACGGCGGCGTGTATCGGCGAGCACGTCTACGGCGCCGGCGTGGGCGTCCGCGAGATGCTCATGCTCACGCTCGGCACGGGCGTGGGCGGCGGCATCATCAGCGGCGGCCGCCCTCTGCGCGGGGCCAGCGGCGCGGCGGCCGAGATCGGCCACATCATCATCGACGTGAACGGGCCCAAGTGTCCGGCGAACTGCCCCAATCACGGCTGTCTCGAGGCGTACGTGGCGGGACCGGCCATGGGCGCCGCGGCGCGGGCGGCGGCCGAGATCGAGCCCGACTCGGCGCTCGGTCGGGCGCTGGCGGAGGGCCACACGGTGGACAGCCGCCTGCTGACCAGGCTTGCGCAGGCGGGCGACGCCGGCGCGATCGCCGTGCTTGAGCGCGCCGGCGAGTATCTGGGCGCCGGGCTCGTCACGCTCTCCAACATCTTCGACCCCGAGCTCGTCGTGATCGGCGGCGGCGCGGCGGCGGCGGGCGAGCTGCTCTTCGCCCCGGCCCGCCGCGTCCTGGTCGCCCGCGCGCTGCCGCCGGCGCGCGACCGCGTGCGCATCGTGCCGGCGGCGCTCGGCCCCGACGCCGGCTTCATCGGCGCGGCGGCGCTGGCGCTGACGGAACTCTTTCCGGAGGACGCGCCGGCCTGACGGCGTCAGCTCGGGGCTCTCCGAGCCGCTCGCGGCACGGCCCTCTCGCGGTCAGCGCCGTCCCGGCATCGCGCGGCCCGCCACCGTTCTTGACTTCGCCTCCGCCATGCCCGTAAATGGAGCGTAGAATCCCGCGCGTCCTGCGTTCGCAGCGCGCCAACAGGAGGTGACGAGAACCACATGGCCTACAAGATCACTGATGAGTGTCTCGCGTGCGGCGCCTGCATCGACGAGTGCCCCAACGAAGCTATCTCCGAGGGCGACGACATCTACGTCATCGACCCCGAGAAGTGCGACGACTGCGCGACCTGCGTCGAATCCTGCCCGAGTGAGGCGATCGTCCCCGAGTGACCGCCCTCGGTAGCGCGTGACCGTCAGGGGCCGGCTCCGCGAGGAGCCGGCCCCTGACGCGTTTCACGGGGCCGGCTCGGCCGGCGGAGCCGGCTGCCCGGCAGAGCCGTCTGACGGGCAGGCCGCGTCAACGACCTCCGGCCCGTCCCACGCGAGGCGTTCGCGCATGACGCGCACCGCCTCGGGGTTCTCGTCCACCAGGAGGTACCGCCGGCCCAGCCGCGCCGCCGCCTCGCCCGTGGTGCCGCTGCCGGCGAACGGGTCGACGACGAGGTCGCCCGGGTCCGAGTGGACGCGCACGATGCGCTCGAGGACCTTGACCGGCTTCTGCGTCGGGTAGCCGGTCTTCTCCGTCCCGGTGGGGCTCACGATGGTCTGCCACCACACGTCCGTGGGGGTCTTGCCGCGAGCCGCCTTCTCGGGGCCGACGAGGCCGGGCGCGAGGTACGGGCACCCGGTCGATGTCGTCGTAGCGGAAGACGTAGCGCGCCGGGTCGCGGGCGTACCAGAAGATGACATCGTGCTTGGCCGGCCAGCGGCTGCGCGGCCGCGCGCCGTAGTCGTAGGCCCACACGATCTCGTTGATGAAGGACGCGCGGCCGAAGAGCTCGTCCAGCAGCACCTTGCAGTAGTGCGCCTCGCGCGGGTCGATGTGGAAGAACAGCGACCCGTCGGCGGTGAGGACGCGCCGCGCCTCCACGAGCCGCGGCGCGAGGAACCCCAGATAGTCGTCGTACGCGTCCCGCCATGCCGAGCTGCCCAGCACCTCCGTGCGGTAGCGCGCCCCCTTGAAGCCCGTGCGGTCGCCCTGGTCGTCGCGCACCGTGCGCAGCCGTGTGCGCTCCTGGACCTTGCCGGTGTTGAACGGGGGGTCCAGGTACACGAGCCGGGCGCACCCGTCGTCCAGGCCGCCCAGGACGTCGAGGCAGTCGCCGAGCACGATGCGCTTCACAGCGGATACTCGTAGACGCGCTGGTCCTTGACCACGCGGCAGCCGATGGCCTCGTAGAACTCGTGCGGCCCCACGCGCGCGAGGTTGGCGCGGATCCACAGGCGCTCGAGGCCGCGGGCCCGCGACCAGTCCGCAGCGGCGGCGAGCAGAGCGGCTCCCAGGCCGGCGCCGCGGTGCGGCGCCGCGACGACGAGACCGCCGACCTCGCCGAACGGATCGGCCTCGACCAGCCGCTGAACGTGCACGTCGATGAAGCCGGCCAGGCCGTCCGGCCCGTCGGCGACCAGCAGCTCGCGCTCCGGGTCCTCGAGCAGGCCGAGGCGCTCGCGCACCTGCTGCTCGGTGGACGGGTACCCCAGCTGGGTGCTGAGCTCGGCCAGAGCGGGCGCGTCGTCCGGGCGCGCGCCGCGGATGCGGTCACTCCACTGCATGCTCGGAGTCTATCGCGGCCGGCCGTCGCCGTGGCACGCCGCGGCGCCGGTCTCGCCCTCGCGGCGCACTCCTGAGAGAATGGACCCGTCCGCGGACAGGAGTGCCATGACCGACGACGTCTGGCGCGAGTTCTTCGACAGCTACGCGCCGCAGTACATGAACGAGGTCTTCACCGCCGACAGCGTGCGCGAGGCGGCGTTCCTGCTCGAGGTGCTCGCGCTCGCGCCCGGCGCAGCCGTGCTCGACGTCGGCTGCGGCACCGGCCGGCACGCCGTGGAGCTGGCGCGTGCCGGCCTCGAGGTCACCGGCATCGACATCTCGTCCGGCATGCTGCGCGAGGCGCGCAAGGCCGCCGACGCGGCCGGCGTGCGCGTCGAGCTGGTCGAGGCCGACGCCACGCGGTTCGATCTCGGCCGCGCCTTCGACGGCGCCGTGTGCCTGTGCGAGGGGTCCTTCGGCCTGCTCGGCAGTGACGACCCGTTCGCCCACGACGCGGCCGTGCTGGGGCGCGCGTTCGCCGCCCTGCGGCCGGGCGCGCCCTTCGTGCTCACGGCGCTCAACGGCCTGCGCATGATCCGCGACGCGACCCCCGAGCAGGTGGAGCGCGGGGCATTCGACCCCGCCACGCTCACGCAGTCCTACGAGATGGAGTGGCAGGCCGAGGACGGGCCGCGCCGCCTGCCGGTGCGGGAGCGCGGCTACGCGCCGAGCGAGCTCGCGCTGCTGTGTCGCACGGCCGGGTTCGCGGTGGAGCACGTCTGGGGCGGGACGGCCGGCGACTGGGGCCGCCGGCCGGTCGAGCTCGACGAGATGGAGATCATGGTCGTCATGCGCAGGCCGGCGGCGTGAGCGCCGCGGCCGTCAGCGTCCGTCGCGCCGGACCGGAGGACGCCGCCGGGGTCGCCGCCGTGCTCAACGGCGTCATCCGCGGCGGCAGCCCGACGCTCCTCGACACCACCTTCTCGGTCGAGGAGGAGCGCGCCTACATCGAGAGCCTGCCGGCGCGCTCCTTTCTCCACGTCGCCGAGGCACCGGACGCGGGGATCGTCGGCTTCCAGACGGTGATCCCCTGGAACACCTTCGTCACCACCGAGTTCGACCACGTGGCGACCATGGGGACCTACGTCGACGCCAGCGCATCGCCGCCGCGGGGTGGGGGCGGCGCTGGCGCGGAGCAGCTTCGCCGCCGCGCTGGCCCTCGGCTACGACAAGGTCTTCACCGACCTGCGCGCCGACAACCTCGACTCGCTCGCCTATCACCTCGCGCTGGGCTTCACCGTGGTCGGCGCCGCCAGGCGCCACGCGCGCGTGCGCGGCGGCGACGTCGACGTCCTGTTCATCGAACGGTTCCTGAAGGAGGGGTGACCATGCTGTACGTGTGCGCCACGCCCATCGGCAATCTCGGGGACGTCACGCCCCGGGTCCTGGACGCGCTCCGTGAGGCCGAGCTGGTCGCGGCGGAGGACACGCGCCGGACGCGCAAGCTCCTCACCCACTTCGGCATCCACTCCCAGCTCACGAGCTTCTTCCAGCACAACGAGCTGCAGAAGACCGACGAGGTGCTGCGGCTGCTGCGCGACGGCTCCACCGTCGCGCTGGTGACCGACGCCGGGATGCCCGGCGTGCAGGATCCCGGCATGCTCCTCGTGCAGAAGGTCGTGAGCGAGGGACTCGACATGACCGTGCTGCCCGGCCCGTCCGCGGTGCTCACGGCGCTCGTCGCGGCGGGGCTCGGCGGGGACGGCTTCCGCTTCGTCGGGTACCTGCCGCGGCGCGCCCGCGAGCTGGAGTCGTCGCTCGCGGCGTGGCAGCGCACGGGTGGCCTGCTCGTCGCCTTCGACACCGGCCAGCGGCTGGCGCAGGAGCCTCGCCGTGCTCGCGGCGCACCTGCCGGACGCGCGCGGCCGCGGTCTGCCGCGAGCTCACCAAAGTCCACGAGGAGGTGGTGCGCGGCACGCTGTGGGAGCTGAGCGAGCGCTTCCCCGTCCCCGGCCCCGACGCCGGTCCCAGAGCCTCGGTGCGCGGGGAGATCTCGCTGGTGATCGACCTGGGGGCTCCGATCGGCGCCGAGATCGCGCGGCCCGATCCGGACGCGGCCGCCAGCGCTCTGCTGGCCCGCGGCCTCTCGCGGCGCGATGCGGCCGCGGCTCTCCACGTGTGCCTCGGCATGCCGCGCCGCGACGCGGAGCGCCTGACGCGCGAGGTGGCGGCGCGCGGCGGCTGACGCCGGAGCGTCTGCTAGACTCTGGCCGTGGACCTCTTCGCCCTCATCGCAGAGCGGCCGCTGCTGCTGGACGGCGGCATGGGCCGCGCGCTCATGGAGCGCGGGTTCGCCGCCGGCGAGTGCCCCGAGGAGTGGAACGTCTCGCACCCGGCCGAGGTGGAGGACATCCACCGCGGCTTCTTCGCCGCCGGGTCGGACATCGTGAACACGAACACCTTCGGTGGGACGGCGATGCGCCTCGAGGCGCACGGGCTCTCGGCGCGCGCCGTGGAGCTCAACGAGGCCGGCGCGCGCCTCGCCGTCGCCGTCCGCGACCGCGAGTTCCCCGGGCGCTGGGTGGCCGGCGACATCGGTCCCTGCGGCCAGATGGTCAAGCCCATGGGCAACGCCGAGCCCGACGCGCTGCGCGCCACGTTCGCGGAGCAGGCGCGCGCCCTCGTCGCCGCCGGAGTCGACCTGCTGAACATCGAGACCATGTTCGACCTCACCGAGGCGACGATCGCGGTGCGAGGCGGCCGTCGGCGCCGCCGACGGCCGGCCGGTGCTGGCCAGCATGACCTTCAAGCCGGCCGCCAAGGGCTTCCGCACCATGATGGGCGTGAGCCCCGAGGCCGCCGTCAAGGCGCTCAAGGACGCCGGCGCCGACCTCGTCGGCTGCAACTGCGAGATCAGCGCCGACCCCATGGCCGAGCTGGTGCCGATCCTGGCCGAGCTTGCCGGCGGCGTCACGTACGCCCAGCCCAACGCCGGCCAGCCGCGCCTCGAGGCCGGCGAGACCGTGTACGCGGAGACGCCGGAGCACTTCGCCGCCGTGGTGGCGACGTATCCGGCGCTCGGCGCGGGCATCGTCGGCGGGTGCTGCGGCACGCCGCCCGCCTCCATCGCCGCGCTCGCCGCGGCCCTGGGCCGCTAGCCGCTCCGGCTCCGAAGTCTCCTCCGCGGCGGAGTTCGGCCGGCCTGCCGCATCCATCGCTCAACTCCCAGTTGACAGCCGCCGACTACTGTGAATAGAATCACAGCTGCAGGAACCGTGGGAGGATCCTTGAGCAACGAAGAACAGACCGGTAGCGAGCCTGAGGCCCAGACGCCGCAGGTGCGTCCCGCCAAGCGGGTCTCACTGCAGACCGTCGAGAGGCTCAGCGTCTACCGCAAGGTGCTCGAGGAGCTCGATCGCGAATCGCGTCGAGAACATCCACTCTCACGAGCTCGCCGACCTGGTGGGCGTCACGCCGGCCCAACTGCGCCGGGACCTCGCCAGCTTCGGCACCTTCGGCAACATCTCTCGCGGCTACAACGTCTACCAGATGAGCCGCACGATCAGCCGCATCCTGGGCACCGACGAGACCCAGTCGGTGGCGCTGTTCGGCGTCGGCGACCTGGGCCGCGCGCTCCTCTCCTACCGCGGCTTCGAGGAGCGCGGGTTCCACATCACCGTGGCCTTCGACGTCGACGGCGAGAAGGTGGGCCGCGTGTTCGCCGGCCGGCGCTGCTATCACGTCGACCATCTGGAGACCGTGCTGCGCGAGTTCGACGTCCACATGGCGATCCTCGCGTCCCGGCGCGAGGGGCTGCAGACGCTGGTCGACCGCGTCTGCGCCGCCGGCGTCCACGCGGTCCTCAACTTCGTGCCCAAGCGGGTCAGCGTCCCCGGCGGCTGCTTCGTCGAGGAGACCGACATCACGTCCAAGCTCGAGATGCTCTCGTTCCTGGCGCGCACCGCGGCCGAGGCGCAGGCATCGTCGAGCGAGCCGGGCGAGCCGGCGGAGGGGATGACGGCGTGAGACCAGGGTATCGGCAGACGAGTCGAAGCTGTGTTTTTTTCGCGACTACTGTGAACGATTTCACTGTGAAGACGGTAACTAAACAGCTCGTACCGGCGGATGCCGAGTACGCGGCGGAACAGAGGAGGAGAGTCATGAAGGCCAAGCGCATCCTGGTGGTGGACGACGACCGCGACCTGGTCGCCAGCGTCAAGGCGTTCCTGGAGGCCCGCGGCTACGACGTGGACACCGCCCACAGCGGCATCGAGGCGCGCGAGCGGCTCGCCGAGCGGCGCCCCGACCTCGTGGTGCTCGACATCATGATGGATTACGACACCGACGGCTTCAACGTGGCCTACAAGCTGCGCGACGAGCCGGAGACCGAGCGCATCCCGGTCATCATCATGAGCGGCTTCACCAAGGAGCTCGAGACCAAGACGCACATCTTCGAGCCGATGATGTACCGCGAATGGCCGGCCGCCAAGTTCTTCGAGAAGCCGGTCAAGCTGGCCGACCTCGCCGCGGCGATCGCCGAGCTGCTGGCCGCGGACGAGGCCGCCGTCGCGAAGGGCGCGTGACCGCCGTGACCACCGCCGAAGCCATCGTCGCCGGGCGCAGGGAACAGCTCACGCGCGAGCAGATGATCCCGCTGCTGCAGGAGATCCAGGCCGAGGAGGGCTTCATCTCGACCGAGGCGATGGTCCTGGTGGCCGAGGCCCTGGAGACGCCGGTCAGCCGCATCTACGGCGTCGCCACGTTCTACAACCAGTTCCGCTTCGCTCCGCTGGGCGAGCACGTGGTCGAGGTCTGCCGCGGCACGGCGTGCCACGTCAAGCAGAGCCTCGCGCTCGCCCAGCACCTGAAGCGGCGGCTGAAGCTGCGGGACGACGGCAACTCGGCCGACGGCCGCTACACCGTCGTCAGCGTCGCGTGCCTGGGCGCCTGTTCGATCGCCCCGGTGATCAAGCTGGACGGCGAGTTCTACGGCCACCTCACCACGGAGAAGCTGGACGCTCTGCTGGACGCGGTCGACGCCGAGGCCGAAGACGACGAAGCCGCGGCCTGACGGCTGCCTGGAGGGGCGCCGGAGAGCAAGCTGCGTGACCAGAGCCATGGATCACAGAGAATCGAGACGAGCATGAACCACAGCGAGCTCATGACCCCGTGCTGCACACGCTGCCTGCACACCGCGGCGACTCCGTGCATGGACGTCATCGCGTGCGCCGACCACGGCCCGATCTGCCATGACGACGACGCCTGCCGCGACCTGCGCGCGGCGCGCCTGGCGCGCGCCCGCCGCGGCGGCGACGGGATGCTCCTGTACGTCGGCGCCGGCACCTGCGGGCGCGCCAACGGCGCGCTCGCCGTCATCGAGAAGATCGACGCCTACTTCCAGCGGCGCGGCCTGCGCGTGCCGATCGTCGAGACCGGCTGCGTCGGCTACTGCCAGCGCGAGGTCTTCGTCGACCTGGTGACCGCCGACGGCGTGCGGCTCAGCTACTGCGACCTCGGGCCCGAGACCATCGACGAGTTCCTGCAGACCGTGTTCGGCGAGGGGGAGCTGCACAACCGCTTCCTGCTCGGCCGCTACGACGACCCCGACGACCTGTACCGCGGCGTGCGGCCGCTCGCCGAGACGCCGTTCTTCGCGCGGCAGACCAAGGTCGTGCTCGCCAACTGCGGCGTCGTCGACCCGGCCAGCCTGGACGCGGCGCTGGCCGCCGGCGGGTTCCGCGCCGCCGCCCGGGCGCTGGCGACCATGACGCCCGGCCGAGGTCTGCGACGAGGTCATCGCCTCCGGCCTGCGCGGCCGCGGCGGGGCCGGCTTCCCGACCGGGCAGAAGTGGAAGGTCGCCCACGACCAGCCGCGCAGCCAGAAGTACCTCATCTGCAACGCCGACGAGGGCGACCCCGGCGCGTTCATGGACCGCGCCGTGCTCGAGAGCGACCCCTTCCGCATCGTCGAGGGCATGCTGATCGCCGCCTACGCGATCGGCGCGACCAAGGGCTACGTGTACTGCCGCGCCGAGTACCCGCTGGCGATCGAGCGCCTCGGCGAGGCCATCCGCCAGTGCCGCGCGGCGGGGCTGCTGGGCAGGGACATCCTCGGCAGCCTCGTCGACTTCGACATCACCATCAAGATGGGCGCCGGCGCCTTCGTGTGCGGCGAGGAGACGGCGATCCTGGCGAGCATCGAGGGCGGGCGCGGCATGCCCCGTCCCCGCCCGCCCTATCCCGCGGTCTCCGGCCTCCACGGCTGCCCGACCGTGCTGAACAACGTCGAGACGCTGGCCAACGTGCCGGCGGTCCTCGGACAGGGGCGCCGAGTGGTTCCGTGACCTCGGGTACGGGGACGCGGCCGGCACCAAGGTCTTCGCGCTCTCCGGCCGCGTGCAGAACACCGGCCTCGTCGAGGTCCCGGTGGGCATCCCGCTGCGCGAGGTCGTCTACGACATCGGCGGCGGCGCCCCGGCCGGCCACCACATCAAGGCCGTCCAGATCGGCGGCCCCAGCGGCGGCTGCATCCCCGACGCGTACCTCGACGTGGCCACCGACTACGGCACGCTCCAGGAGCTCGGCGCGATGATGGGCAGCGGCGGCATGGTCGTCATGGACGAGCGCTCCTGCATGGTCGACGTCGCCAAGTTCTTCATGGAGTTCATCCGCGACGAGAGCTGCGGCAAGTGCACGCCGTGCCGCGAGGGCACGACGCGCATGCACGAGATCCTGAGCGAGCTCACCGAGCGGCCGGTCGGCGACGACCTGCGCCGGCTGGAGCGGTTCCGCGGCATCCTCCACCTGGAGGAGCTCGCCGAGACCGTCAAGGAGACCTCACTGTGCGGCCTCGGCCAGTCCGCGGCGAACCCGGTGCTCAGCACCCTGCGCTTCTTCCGCGACGAGTACGAGGCGCACGTCATGGAGAGCGCCTGCCCGGCCGGCGCCTGCACGGGGCTGCGCGTGTTCGACATCGACCCCGAGCTCTGCACCGGCTGCGCCCTGTGCGCCAAGAACTGCCCGAGCGGCGCGATCCTCGGCAAGCGCAAGTTCGCCCACTCCATCATCGTCGACCGCTGCACCGGCTGCGGCGCCTGCGCCGACTCCTGCCCCAAGCAGGCCGTCCTGGCCGTGGCCTGAGAGGAACGACCATGAAGCTCACCATCAACGGCAAAGAGATCGAGGCGGCACGCGGGCGAGACCGTGCTCAGGGCCGCCAGGCGCGCCGGCGTCGACATCCCGCACCTCTGCTCCCTGGACTGGGCGCCGAGCCCGGCGGCGTCCTGCCGCCTCTGCGTGGTGGAGGTCGAAGGGAACCCGCGGCTGCTCACCAGCTGCACCCTCGAGGCGGCCGAAGGAATGGCCGTGCACACGCACACGCCGCGGGTGCTCAAGGCGCGGCGCGCGATCATGGAGCTGCTCATCGCCAGCCACCCGCAGGACTGCCTCTCCTGCGTGCGCGGCGGCGACTGCGAGCTGGCGACGCTGGCCGCTGACGTCGGCGCGCGCCAGCGCCGCTACGTCGGCGCCGTCAAGCAGCACCCGGTGGACATCAGCTCCCCGGCGCTCTGGCGCGACCCCAACAAGTGCGTCCTCTGCGGCCGCTGCGTCACCGTGTGCCACGACGTGCAGGGGGTGGGCGCGATCGACTTCACCGGGCGCGGCTTCAAGACCCGGGTCGCGCCCGGCTTCGCCGTCGGCCTCAACGTGAGCGAGTGCGTGTACTGCGGCCAGTGCGCCCGTGTGTGCCCCACGGGCGCGATCGTGGAGCGCGACCAGGTGGACGACGTCGTCGCGGCCCTGGCCGATCCCGACGCCGTGGTGGTCGCGCAGGTCGCCCCGGCGGTGCCGGCGACGCTGCTCGAGGGCCACAGCAAGAGCGAGGGCGTGCGCGTCATGCTCGAGCGGCTGGCGGCGGCGCTCAAGCGCGTCGGCTTCGACGCCGTGTTCGACACGAGCTTCGCCGCCGACCTCACGATCATGGAAGAGGGCTCCGAGCTGCTCGACCGCATCCAGAACGGCGGCGTGCTGCCCATGTTCACCAGCTGCTCTCCCGCCTGGGTGAACTTCGTCGAGACGCACCGCCCCGACCTGATCCCGCACCTCTCCACCTGCAAGAGCCCGCAGCAGATGGCCGGCGCGCTGATCCGCGAGATCTACCCGAAGCACGCGGATCTCGCCGGCAAGCGCCTCGTGGTGGTCTCGCTGATGCCGTGCACCGCCAAGAAGTTCGAGGCGCAGGACCTCAGCGACGTGGACTACGTGCTCACCACGCGCGAGCTCGAGCACCTCTGGGGCCGCTTCGGCGTCGAGTTCGCGCGCTTCACCGAGCAGGCGCCGCTGGACGCGCCGTTCGCCGAGGCGACCGGCGCCGGCCGGCTCTTCGCCGGCAGCGGCGGCGTCATGGAGGCGGCCGTGCGCACGGCGTACATGCTGGTCGCCGGCGAGGAGCTCGAGGGCGGCCCCAAGGTGGCCGAGGCCCGCGGCGCCGAGGGCGTGCGCCGCTTCACGGTCACGGCGGGCGACGACGCAGCTGAACCTGGCCGTCGTCAACGGCCTCGGGCGGGTGAAGGAGGCCGTGGACGGCCTGCTGGCTCCCGAGGCCGGCCTGCACTTCGTCGAGGTCATGAGCTGCCCGGGCGGCTGCGTCGGCGGCGGCGGGCAGCCCTACGACACCGACGCGCAGGCGGTCAGGGAGCGGCTGGAGCGCCTCTACGAGGTGGACAGGCGCTCCCGCACCCGGCGCTCGCACGAGAACGCGGACGTGCAGGCGCTGTACGAGGAGCTCCTCGGCCGTCCGCTGGGCGAGGTCTCCCACCGCCTGCTGCACCGCACCTACACCGACCGCAGCCCCGACAAGGTCGCGGGGTCTGACTGGAGCCGGCATGAGCGGCACGATCATCACGACCATCAAGCAGAACTGCCGCCGGTGCTACACCTGCGTGCGCGACTGCCCGGCGGAGGCGATCCGCATCGAGGACGGCCAGGCGTTCGTGGTCGACGGGCGCTGCATCGCCTGCGGCAACTGCACCCTGGTCTGCTCCCAGAACGCCAAGGCGTACCTGAGCGGCCTGGAGCGGGCGTCCTGGCTGCTCGAGGAGGACGCCCCGGTGGCCGCCCTGCTGGCGCCGTCGTTCCCGGCGGGCTTCGACGTGCCGGCCGCGCAGCTCGTCGGCGCCTTCAAGGCGGCCGGGTTCGACTACGTCGTGGAGGTCGCGCAGGGCGCCGACCTGGTGAGCCGTGCCTACGCGGAACACCTGGAGGCGAACCCGACCGGCGTGCACATCGCGACCGCGTGCCCGGCGGTGTCCGAGTACGTGCGCAAGTACCACCCGGAGATGGTGGACCGCCTCGTGCCGATCGTGTCCCCGATGATCGCGACCGCGCTGGCGGTGAAGGAGCTCTACGGCGACGACGTGCGCTGCGTCTTCGTCGGCCCGTGCGTGGCCAAGAAGGCGGAGGCGCGCGACCCGCTGCTGCCGCCGGTGATCGACGAGGTGCTCACGCTGCAGGAGGCTCACCGCCTGCTGGCGGCGAGGGGCGTCGACGCGGCGAAGGCCGCGGACGCCGCGTGGGACGAGCCGGCCGCCGGGCGGGCGCGGGTGTTCCCGCTGCCCGGCGGCCTGCTCGATGCCGCCGGCATGGACCGCGGCATGCTCGACCCCGACGTCCTGGTGGTCAGCGGCCACGACGAGACCGTCGAGGTGCTGGACAGCCTGAGTGAGGCCGACACGGGCCAGACCCTGCTCGTGGAGGCCCTCATGTGCCGCGGCTGCTACTGCGGGCCGGGCATCAGCTCCTCCGAGCCCGGCCTGCTGCGCAAGCGCCGCGTCGGCGAGTACGTCGCCGAGTGCCGGCGCCGCGAGGCGCTCGCCGGCGAGGCCGGCACCGAGCCGGCCGACCCGCTCGCCGCGAGCTTCCCCGGCCTCGTGCTCGGCCGCGTCTACACCCCCGACGACCAGCGCCTGCCGGAGCCGACCGAGGACGAGATCCGCGAGATCCTGGCGCGGACCAACAAGTTCTTCCCCGAGGACGAGCTGAACTGCGGCGCCTGCGGCTACCCGACCTGCCGCGCCAAGGCCGTCGCCGTGCACTGCGGCATGGCCGAGGACGCCATGTGCCTGCCGTTCATGATCGACCAGGCAGAGCGCGTGTGCGCCGAGCTCAACGTGCCGTGGAGCGAGATGCGCGACGTCCACCGCCACATCATCAACACCGAGAAGCTGGCCAGCATGGGCCAGATGGCCGCCGGCGTCGCGCACGAGCTCAACAACCCGCTCAGCACGATCCTGCTGTACACGCACATCCTCGGGAAGAAGCTCAAGGACCGCGACGACCTGGACCACGACCTCAAGCTCGTCGCCGAGGAGAGCGAGCGCTGCAAGAAGATCGTCGGCAACCTGCTCGACTTCGCGCGGCAGAGCCGCGTGCACGTCGAGAGCGTGGACGTGCGCGACGTCGTGCAGGGGGCGGTCGACTCCGCGGCGGCGACGGTGGAGCCCAACGGCCACGTCGTCGACCTCGTGGTCGACGTGGCGCCCGGCCTGCGCGCCGACCTCGACCGCGACCAGATGACCCAGGTCCTGGTGAACCTGGTCAAGAACGGGGTCGAGGCCATGGAGGGCCGGGACGGCACGGTGCGCGTGAGCGCGTACGAGGTCGAGGGCGGCGGCCGCGTCCACCTGGCCGTGAGCGACGAGGGCGCCGGCATCCCGCAGAGCGCCCGCGACAAGGTCTTCCAGCCCTTCTTCACGACCAAGAGCATCGGCAAGGGCACCGGCCTCGGCCTGCCCATCAGCTACGGCATCGTCAAGATGCACAACGGCACGATCTGGTTCGAGACGGAGACGGATCGCGGCACGACCTTCCACGTGGAGCTCCCCAGCACCCACGCGGGCGGGCAGGCCGCGCTGATCGACGACAAGGGAGCGACGCCATGACCACCCAGACCACCGTCCTGTTCGTCGACGACGACCGGGACTTCCTGGAGAGCAAGCAGCTGTACCTGGAGGCCCGCGGCTACCGCGTGCTCACCGCCGAGTCCCCCGACGCGGCGCTGGCGCTGCTCGAGACCGAGACGCCGGCGATCGTCTTCCTCGACCTGATGATGGAGCACGTGGACGACGGCTTCCGGCTCGGCTACCGCATCGGGAAGGACGAGCGGCTGAGCCACATCCCGCTCGTCATGCTCAGCGGCGTGGCCGCCGAGACCGGCACGCGCTTCGACGGCGAGGCCGGCGGGCTGCGCGAGTGGTCCCGGCTCGCCCGGTTCCTGGACAAGCCGGTGACCGGCAAGCAGGTGCTCGCCGTGATCGAGGAGCTCGCCGGAGCCGCGGCTCCGGCCGGCGAGCCCGCCGCGGTCTGACGCGAGGCCGGGAGAGGAGACCACCATGGGCAAGGGCAGCATCCTCATCGTCGACGACGAGTACGGCGTGCGCAGCGGCATCCGCACGATCCTCGAGATGGAGGGCTACGACGTGGGCGAGGCCGGCGACGGCGCCGGCGCGCTGCGTGCCCTGGACGAGCGCGACTACGACGTCGCCCTGCTCGACTACCGCCTGCCCGACACCGACGGCCTCAGCCTGCTGCAGACGATGAAGAAGCGGGGCTGCGACGCCATGGTGTGCATGATCACGGCCTACGCCAACATCGACACGGCCATCGCGGCGACGCGGCAGGGCGTGGACTTCTTCCTGCCCAAGCCGTTCAGCCCCGACGACCTCGAGGGCGTGATCGAGACGCTCCTGCGGCACAAGCAGGCGCGGACGGAGGCCGAGCGCCTGCGCGCCGAGCACGAGGCGAGCCTGCTCGCCCTCGCCGAGGAGAAGACCCAGACCCACTCGCTCGTCAGCTCCCTGCGCGACGCCGTGCTCGTGGTCAACCGGGACGGCGACGTCGTGCTCGCCAACCCCCCGATGCTCGAGCTGCTCGAGCTCGGCGAGGACGACGTGCTCATGCGGCCGGCGCAGGAGCTGCTCGGCGGCGGCGCCCTGGCGCCGCTCTGCGAGCAGCTGGCCGCGCCGGCCAAGGACCGCACCGTCCGCCAGCTCGAGATCGGCGAGCAGGCCTGGATGGCGAGCATCGTCACGTTCCGCGACGACGGCGGGCGAGGCTCGGGGCCGCATCCTCACGCTCAGCGACATCAGCGAGGTGCGGCGCCTCGCGATGGAGAAGCAGAAGTTCATCCGCATGATGGTGCACGAGCTCAAGAGCCCGCTGGGCTCCATCAAGGGACTGCTCGAGGTGGTCACCGACAAGAGCCTCGGCGACGAGCTCGACCCCTACCTGCCGATGATCGCGCCGCGCCGACCACCGCATCGACAACCTCGTCGAGCTGATCCGCGACCTGCTGACGCTGGCGCGCAGCGAGCAGGCGCCGGAGGGCGAGGAGCCCGAGCTCGTCCCGGTCGCCCCCGTCCTGGACGAGATCGTGGAGCTCGCCCGCGAGCGCGGCGTGCAGCGCGGCGTCACCGTGACGACCGACCTCGCCGCCGGCCTGCCGCCGGCGCTCATCCGCCCCGACGACCTGCGGCTCGTCCTCAGCAACCTCGTCGGCAACGCGGTCAAGTACAACCGCGAGCGCGGCACGGTGACGGTGCGCGGCGTCGTGGAGGACGGCTGGCTGCGCCTCGACGTGGCCGACACCGGCATCGGCATCAGGGAGGAGAACCTGGCGCGGCTCTGGGACGAGTTCTTCCGCGAGAAGCGCGCCGAGACGCGCGAGCTCGAGGGCAACGGCCTCGGGCTGTCGATCGTGAAGCGCCTCGTGGAGCGCGCCGGCGGCCGGCTCGAGGCGACCAGCGTCGAGGGCGAGGGTTCGGTGTTCACCGTGCTGCTGCCGGCATGAGCCTGCGGCCGGCCGGACTCCCCCGTCCGGCCGGCCGCGTCACCCCGGCGTGACGCCGGACGGGGCGGGCGGAGTCCCCCCACGGTCAGTCCCACCGCCCGCCCTCTCCGGCGTCACGCCCGGTCTTCGTCCTCTTCTCGTGCGGCGACGGCCCGCGCGATGATCGCCTCGACGACCTCGGTCTTGGCCTCGGCGTAGTGCTGCATGGTCGGCCAGTCGCGCGCGGCGAGGCGGCGTTTGGCCTGCGCGTACCCTGATGATACCGCCGCGTTCCGAAGTCGGCGGTTCCGCAACCTGCGTCAACGCGGCACAACGCAGCGGCGGTGCTCCTTCGCACGATTGCCGCAGCAGCCGGCCGCGGCGGGGAATACTGTCGGCATGAACGCTCACGTCGACATCACCGCCACGCACCTCCGCGTGACGATCTCGGGCCTGGACGTGCTCTGGACGTTCCGCAAGCGCATCGTCGTGCCCCTGGAGCACGTGAAGGGCGCGCGCCTCGACCCGCACGTCTCCTCGCGTGGGCCGTGGCTCGGCGCCGGACGCACCGACGCCTTGCTCGACTACGCCGTCGCGGCCGGACCGATGCTGGTGCACGGCCGCCACGAGTTCTGGGACGTGCACGACCCGAAGCACGCGATCTCGATCGACCTCGAGGCGGAGCCCTTCGAGCGCCTCGTGATCGAGGTCGCCGATCCGGCGGCGGTGGCGGAGGCCATCAACGCCGCCGTGGCGGTCAAGGCCGCGGCGTAGACCAGGCGCCGCTCACTGCAGGGCGGCACGCCTGCGGAAGGCGGCGCCCACCGTGTCGAGGATCAGCCGGGCGCCGTGCAGCGCCGTGACCTGGCCGGGGCCGTCGTACTGCGGCGCCACCTCGACGAGGTCCATGCCGACCACGTTGCAGCGGGCGCAGACGCCGAGCAGGATGTCCTTGGCCTCGTAGTAGGTGAAGCCGCCGGGCTCCGGCGTGCCGGTGCCCGGCGCGATCGCCGGGTCGAGGGCGTCGATGTCGAACGTGATGTACACGTCGCCGCCCTTGGGCAGGTGCTCGACGAGGTCTTCGACCAGCATGTCCTTCGCCTGCTGGCACCAGAAGATGTGCGCCCCGCGGCTCTTCGCCAGCGCGATGTTGTCGCCGGGCGTGTGCAGGCTGCGGATGCCGTACTGCGTGAGGCTCGCGAGGAAGCCCGCCTCGTGGCTGCGGATGATGGGGCTGGCGTGCGAGAAGCGCGAGCCGCCCTCCTCGTCCCAGTAGTCCATGTGCGTGTCGAACTGCACCAGGTGGAACGGCTTGCCGCCGCGGGCCTGGTAGAGCGCCTTCAGCACCGGGTAGCCGATGGAGTGGTCGCCGCCGAGCGTGACGGGGAAGAGGCCGGCCTGCATGATCGGCTGCAGCCTGCCGACGATCGCGTTGTGGTAGCGCTCGGGCGACCACATGGGGCCGAGCGCGACGTCGCCGCAGTCCGCCCAGCGGACGCCGCCGAGCAGTTCGACGCCGGCCTCGCCGTCCCAGAAGGGCTCGGCGTCGCGCTGGAAGGCGTACATGGTGGAGGCCTCGCGCAGGGCGCGAGGCCCCATCCGCGCGCCGGAACGGCTGGTCGTGCCTTCGTCCCAGCCGATGCCGACGACGGCGACGTCGGCGTCCGCCGTCGTCGGCGCCGCCACGAGCGGCGCCTTGAAGAAGGTCGCGATGCCGCTGAACGGCAGTGAGTCGTAAGTCATCGGCTGGTCTCCCTGGCTCGGTCGGTGCCCGATGGCGGCTGCGCTACTTGATGCCCTTGGCGTGCGCTTTGCTCACCTCGGCCACGCATTCTTCCACGATGTCGCAGCCGAGCGCGAACAGCTCGGGCGGCATGTTGAGCGCCGGCGTGGGGCGGAACCAGTTGAACGCCGGCTCGTAGATCGGGATGACGCCGCGCCGCTCCATGGCGTAGACGACCTCGCGCGTGAGGTCGTGCGCCGGCGTCTTGGAGTCCTTGTCCTCCACGAACTCGACGCACTGGTAGCAGCCCTTGACGCGCACGTCGCCGACGATCTCGTACTTGTCCTTCATCGCGCCGAACCTGGCCTTGGCGACCTTCTCGATCTCCTTGACGTTGTCCAGCACGTTGTCGCGCTTGATGAGCTCGATGAGCTTGATGCCCACGGCGCAGCCGACGGGGGAGCCGGCGAAGGTGCCTCCGGTGTACAGTTCGCCGGCCGGCTCGCTCATGCGGTCCGACCCCAGCGTGTAGCAGATGGGGATGAGGCCGCCGGACGTGCCCTTGCCGAGCGAGAGCAGCTCGACCTCCACGTCCGGGTACGCGTCCACGAGGAACCACTCGCCGCAGCGGCCCATGCCCTCCTGGACCTCGTCGTTGTAGAGGATCCAGCCGTACTTCTTGCAGAGGTCGGACAGCCGCTTCGGCCACTCCGGCGGCGGGATCTGGATGCCGTTCTCGCCCTGGATGAACTCGACGTTGACGCCGGCGATGCTGTCGGGCGTCGCCTTGTAGCGCAGGATCATCTCCTCGATGTAGCCGAGGCAGGCGATGTCGCAGGCCGGGTAGTCGAGGTGGTACGGGCAGCGGTAGCAGGTCGGGAAGGGGACGTTGATCCAGCCGCTCATGAACGGCTCGATGCCGTGGTTGTAGTGGGCGTTGTGCGGGCCCATGGCGCCGGTGCCGTAGTTGCCGCCGTGGAAGCTGCCCAGGAAGGTGATGACGAAGGGGCGGCTCGGGCCGGCGGCCTCGCGCATGATGCGCACCGCGTTCTCCACCACCTCGCTCCCGGTGGTGTCGTAGACGACCTTGGTGAGCGGCCTGGGCGCGATCTCCACCAGCTTCTCGGCGAGCTCGTACTGGTGCCAGGTGGTGAGCGACGAGAGGCACTCGGTGCCGTACTCCTTGAGCGCCGTGTGCGCGGCCTCGACGAGCTCGGGGTTGTTGCCGCCGAGCGGCGAGGAGGCCCAGCCGGCCAGCCAGTCGATGTAGCGGTTGCCGTCGACGTCCTCGAGGAACCAGCCGTCGCGGTAGCGGGAGACGAAGTGGCTCGGCGGCCAGTCGCCGATGAGGGAGACCCCCAGCATGATGTCTTCGCCGCGCTTCATGAGCGCCTGGCTCCTGGGCCCCGGGGGTGGGGTGTGCACGTGCGGGCGCGTCTGGTCGCCCATGGCTCTCGCCTCCCTACACCGTCGCCGGGGGCTCTCCCGGCGACCACTCGTAGTTGTCCTTGAGGATCTTGAGGTTGAGGACGAAGTCGGCCTGGTCGATACCGGGGATGGTGCGGATGTGGTTGACGAGGACGTCGAGCAGTTCCTCGCGGTCGTGCGCGACGACGCCGACGATGATGTCGAAGTCGCCGGCGCAGATGCTGACGTAGTCCACCTGCGGCAGTTCGGCGACCGCCTGGGCGACGGCCTCGATGCGGTCGCCCTTCACGCGCAGGTGGATCTGCGCCCACATCAGGCCCAGGTCCAGCGGGCTGCTCACGGCGACGATCTGGATGACGTTGGTGCGCAGCAGCCGCGCCACTCGCTGGCGCACGCTGGCCTCGGAGATGCCGAGGTCCTTGGCGATGGCCGTGAACGCGCGCCGGCCGTCCACCTGCAGGTGGCCGATGATGGCGATGTCGGTCTTGTCCAGTGCCTGTCTGCGCATGGGGCTCCTTTGAGCGGTGCACCTCCGGCGCCCCGCTCGATGAGTCGCTTCGGTGTTCATTCGGCCCCTCCATTCTACGAATGTCGTGGAATCCACGCCAGAGACGCTGCGATTCCATGCGTGGGGTACGATAGCGACCAGACCCAAGGGAGGCCCGCGATGAAGATCGAGCGCAAACCGTCGACCGCGCTGCTGCCCACGCCGGTGGTGCTGCTGAGCGTCGCCGGCCACGGCAAGGAGAAGCCCAACATCATCACCCTGGCGTGGGCCGGCACCGTGTGCTCGACGCCGCCCATGCTGAGCGTCGCCATCCGGCCGACGCGGCATTCGCACCGGCTCGTCGATGCGGCGCGCGAGTTCGTCGTCAACGTGCCGCGCGCCGATCAGCTCGAGCAGGTCGACCTGGCCGGCGTGTGGTCGGGGGCCGAGCACGACAAGTTCCAGGAGCTCGGCCTCACCGCCACGCCGGCCAGCCGCGTGGCCGCGCCGATCATCGAGGAGTGCCCCGTCAACATCGAGTGCGTCGTGCGGCACCAGCTGTCGCTCGGCGCGCACGACCTCTACATCGCCGAGATCGTGGCGGTGCAGTACGACGAGGACGTGCTCGACGCCCAGGGGCGCGTGCAGACCAGCAAGCTGACGCCCATCGCCTACGTCGAAGGGGAGTACTGGTCGCTGGGCGAGCGCATCGGCAGCTACGGGGCGGCCGCGAAGGCCTCGGGAAGACGCTAGACTAGCCTCGATGAGCTTCTACATCACCACTCCCATCTACTACGTGAACGGCGAGCCGCACCACGGCCACGCCTACACGACCGTGGCCGCCGACGTGCTGGCGCGCCACCACCGCCAGAGGGGCGAGGACGTCTTCTTCCTCACCGGCACCGACGAGCACGGCACCAAGGTCGCCCAGGCGGCGGAGGAGCGCGGGCTCACCCCGCAGCAGCACGTGGACCAGCTGGCGCCGCGCTACCGCGAGCTCGCGGCGGCGCTCGGCGCCTCCAACGACTTCTTCATCCGCACCACCGACCCGGAGCACGAGGCGTTCGTGCAGGGCTTCGTGGAGAAGCTCAAGGCCGCCGGCGACATCGAGAAGCGCAGCTACGGCGGCCTCTACTGCACCGCCTGCGAGGCCTTCTGGTACGAGCGCGACCTCACCGCCGACGGCCTGTGCCCGGACCACGGCATCAAGCCGGTCTGGCTGGAGGAGGAGAACTACTACTTCCTGCTCAGCAGGTACCAGGACAGGCTGGCCGAGTTCTTCCGCGCGAACCCCGCGTTCGTGAAGCCGAAGTCGCGCTACAACGAGGCCCTGTCGTTCATCGAGCAGGGGCTCGAGGACATCAGCATCAGCCGCTCCAGCATCACCTGGGGCGTCTCGGTACCCTGGGACGACGAGCAGGTCATCTACGTCTGGGTCGACGCGCTCATCAACTACCTCTCGGCGCTCACGTACGCGCGCCCCGGGGAGGACCTCACGGCGCGCTACTGGCCGGCGTTCCACTTCCTCGCCAAGGACATCCTGAAGTTCCACGCCGTGATCTGGCCGGCCCTGCTCATGAGCGCCGGCTACGACCTGCCCACCGGCGAGCTCATCCACGGCTACCTGCTCGTGGGCGGCGAGAAGATGAGCAAGACGCGCGGCAACGTCCTCGACCCCTTCGCGGTCATCCAGGACGTCGGCGCCGAGCCGCTGCGCTACTACCTCATGCGTGAGGTCACGCTGGGGCAGGACGGCGACGTGAGCCTCGAGGGCCTGCGGGCGCGCTACAACAACGAGCTCGCCAACGAGCTGGGCAACCTCGTCAGCCGCACGGTCAGCATGATCGGCAAGTACCGCGACGGCGCCATCCCTCAAGCTGGACCTGAGGGTGAGGCTTTGGCGGCGGTGGCCGCCGAGGGCGAGGCGATGGTCGCGAAGGCCGGCGGAGCAGTACGCCGACCTCGGCGTGACGGCTGCGCTCGACTCCGTGTGGGAGTACGTGCGGCGCCTCAACCGGCTGGTGGAAGAAGAGGCGCCGTGGAAGCTCGCCAAGGACGAGGCGCAGGCGGGCCGCCTGGACGCCGTGCTCAACGGGCTGGCGGCGGGGCTGCGCCTGGTCGCGCTGGCCGTGTATCCGGTGATCCCCGTCACGGCCGTCGAGGTGCTGCGCCGCATCGGGCAGGCGCACGGCGACGCCGACCTGCTCCTGGAGAAGGCGACCTGGGCGGCGCTCACGCCGGCCACGGTGGTCGTCGGGCCGTCGCTGTTCCCGCGGCTCGAGAGCTGAGGCGCCGGCGCGACCGCACGGTCCGCCCCGGCGCCGCACACCCGCGATGAGCCTCGTCGACTCCCACTGCCACCTCGAGATGATCGCCGACACGGCGACCGCCGTCGCCGAGGCGCGCGCCGCCGGCGTGACGCAGATGATCACCATCGGCATCGACCTCGCGAGCTCGCGGCAGGCGATCGAGCTGGCCGCGCGCGAGCCCGGCGTGTACGCGACCGTGGGCCTGCACCCGCACGAGGCACATCTGCTGGACGACGCGTACCTGGCGGAGATGGAGGCCCTCGCGGCGCGGCCGCGCGTCGTCGCCGTCGGCGAGGTCGGCCTCGACTTCTACCGTGACCTCTCGCCGCGCGAGGCGCAGCGCGCCGCGTTCGGCGCGCAGATCGAGCTCGCGCGGCGCGCGCGGCTGCCGCTCGTGGTCCACGTCCGCGAGGCCGGCGACGAGGCGATGGCGCAGCTGGCGGCCGAGGCGAGCGACCTCGCGGTCGTCATGCACTGCTACTCGCTGCCGCGAGTACGTGGACGAGTGCAACGAGCGCGGCTACTACGCGAGCTTCGCCGGCAACGTCACCTACAAGAACGCGGCGGGGCTGCGCGCGGCGGCCGCGAAGGTCCGCGACGACCGGCTCCTGGTGGAGACCGACGCGCCGTTCCTCGCGCCGGTCCCCAATCGCGGCAACAGCAACGTGCCCGCGTGGGTCGCGCACACGGCGGCGCTGGTGGCGGAGGTGCGCGGCGTGCCCGAGGCCGAGCTCGCCGCGCTCACCACGGCCAACGCCCGCCGCGTCTTCGCGCTGGCGGAGGCGGACTAATGCCCGTAGGCGACGAAGCAGCCGTAGTGCTATTGAGCGGCCCTCGGGCCGACAGGGCTCAGCGAGGGACGGACTGATGGCCGCCGGCGGAGGCGCAGCCGGCCGCGGGCGACCGCAGTCGCCCCCCGCGGCCGCACTCCCTGCACCGGTACGGCCAGAACCACCTGGTCGACAAGAACATCCTGCACGCGATCATCGACCAGGCCCAGGCGGGCCCCGACGACGTCGTGCTCGAGGTCGGGGCGGCCGGGGGACTGCTCACGCGTCCCATGCTGGAGCAGGCACGGCTCGTGCACGCCTACGAGATCGACCGCCGCTGGCTGCCGCGGCTCCAGGAGCTCGCCGCCGCCGACCCGCACCTCGTCCTGCACGCCGGCGACGCGCTCAAGGCCGACCTCGGCACGCTCGACCCGCCGCCGACGGCGGTGATCGCCAACCTCGCCTACAACATCGCCATCCCGCTGATCATGACGACCATCGCCGAACTGCCGTCCGTGCGCCGGTGGGCCGTCATGGTGCAGCGCGAGCTCGGCGAGCGGCTCTTCGCCGTGCCCTCGACCAAGGCCTACGCCGCGGTCTCGGTGCTGACGCAGCTGGCGTGCCGGCTCGAGAAGGTGCGCCCGGTGCCGGCCTCGGCGTTCCGCCCGCGCCCGCGCGTGGAGTCGAGCTTCGTCACCTTCGTGCGCCGCGACGCGGACGCCGCGCCGGGGCCGGAGGAATACGCGGCCGTCTCGCACCTCGTGCGCCTGGCGTTCGGGCAGCGCCGCAAGACGCTCGTCAACTCGCTCAGCGGCGCCGCCCACGCCGGCGCCATGCTCAGCCGCGACGACGTGCGCACGGCGCTCCTGGCGCTCACGCTGGGCGAGGCGGCGAGGCCGGAGGAGCTCCCGCCGCCGCAGTGGAGGACGTTCGCCGCCGAGCTCGGCCGCCGGGCGGCCGCGGGGCCGGCGGCGTGAGGAGGACCGTGTGAACGCGGACGCAGCGCAGCACGAGGACCGGGTGGAGGTCGTCGCCCCGGGCAAGCTGAACCTGGCGCTGCTCGTGGGCCCGGTCAGGCCGGACGGCTTTCACGAGATCGCCTCGCTCATGGTGCCCGTCTCGCTGGCCGACCGCGTGATCGTGGAGAAGACGCCGGGCGCCGGGCTGGACGTCGCGTGCGGCGTCGCGCCCGGCGCCGACAACCTCGCCGCCAGGCTCGTGCGCGAGCTGGAACAGCGGCTCGACCGCTCGTTCGAGGTCCGCGTGACCATCGAGAAGCGCGTGCCGCACGGCGGCGGCCTGGGCGGCGGCAGCTCCGACGCCGCCGCGACCCTGCTCGCGCTCGAGCGCCTGTTCGGCCTCGAGCTCTCGCCGCGGCTGCGCTACGAGGCCGCCGCGGCCGTGGGCAGCGACGTCCCCTTCTTCCTGTGGCCCGGAGCGCAGCTGGCCATGGGCCGCGGCCAGGTGCTCAAGCAGGTCCACCTTCCCGCACTCCGCCTCGTGATCGCCATGCCGGACGCCGGCCTCAGCACGGCGGCGGTCTACGGCTGGCGCGACGAGGACGCCGAAGTCGGGGTCAAGGAGTTCGCGCCCAGGGCGAGGCTGCTCTCGAGCAGGCTCCAGGCCGCCAGGACCGCCGGCGACGTGGCGGCGCTCGTCACCAACGACCTCGAGCCGAGCGTCGTCAAACGCCGCGAGGCGGTCGGAGAGCTGATCGAGCGACTGCGCTCGGCCGGGGCGCTCGCCGCGGCGATGACGGGCAGCGGCGCCGCGGTGTTCGGCATCTTCGCCACCGAGGCGAGGGCGCTGAAGGCGCGGGAGGCCGTCGCCCCCGCCCGCTCCTGGTACGTCACCGACCTGCAGCCCGAGGCCCCAAGGCGAGCCCGGTCCGCCGGCAAACCCCCTGCGTGATAGACTACTCTGCCGCTTCGCGGCGGGCGGCGGGCCGCCTCGCGGCGCCCCGGTCGTCAGGCGCTGGGGCGTAGCCAAGTGGTAAGGCACCGGGTTTTGGTCCCGGCATCCGGAGGTTCGAATCCTCCCGCCCCAGCCAGTGTCACGCCACGCGAGAGCCGGCGGGTACCGCCCCCGGCGTCATCCTCAAGGTGAGCCAGATGAGCACAGCAGACACCAAGCGTCCGCCGCTCGCCGTCGTCATCCTGGCGGCCGGCCTCGGCACGCGCATGAAGTCGGACGTCCCCAAGGTCCTGCACCAGGTGTGCGGCAGGCCCATGCTCTCGTACGTCATCGACGCCGCGCTCAGCGTCTCGCCCGAGCGCATCGTGGTCGTCACCGGCCCCGACCAGGGGGCCATCGAAGAGATCCTGCCGGTCGGCTGCGAGCGCGCCGTGCAGCAGGAGCGGCGCGGGACCGGCGACGCCGTCCGCGCCGGCCTCGAGCCTCTGCACGGCTTCGACGGCGACGTCATGGTGCTCTACGGCGACGTCCCGCTGGTCGACGGCGACTTCGTCGCCGCCCTCCACCAGCGGCACCTCGACGCCGACGCCGCCGCCACGCTCACCACCGTCGACCTCGACGACCCCGAGCACTACGGCCGCATCGTGCGCGACGCCGCCGGCGGCGTCGCGCGCATCGTCGAGTACCGCGACGCGACCCCGGAGGAGCGCGAGATCGACGAGATCAACGTCGGGCTGTACGTGTTCCGCAGCGACGCCCTGCGTCCGGCGCTCGGCCGCCTCGAGAGCGACAACGACCAGGGCGAGCTGTACCTCACCGACGCCGTCCACCTGCTCATCGGCGCCGGGCACACCGTCACCAGCTTCGCAAGTGACGACGAGGAGATCTGCATGGGGGTGAACTCCCGCGTGGAGCTCGCCATCGTCAACGCCGCCATGCGCCGGCGCCTGCTCGAGCGGCTCATGCTCGCCGGCGTCACCGTCGAGGACCCGGAGACCACCTACGTGGACTGGGGCGTGGAGGTGGGCCGCGACACGCTCATCCGCGCCAACACGCACCTGCTGGGGCGCACCACCGTCGGCGCGGCCAGCGAGGTCGGCCCCGGCAGCTTCCTGCGCGACGCCTTCGTCGGCGACCGCGCGCGCGTCGTCAGTTCGCATCTCTACGAGTGCGTCATCAGCTCCGGCTGCAACGTCGGCCCCTTCGCCTACATCCGCCCCAACACCGTGCTCGCCGAGGGCGCCAAGGCCGGCACCTTCGTCGAGATCAAGAACAGCCGTATCGGCGAGCGCAGCAAGGTGCCGCACCTCAGCTACGTGGGCGACGCCATCGTCGGCGTGGACAGCAACATCGCCGCCGGCAACATCACCGCCAACTACGACGGGTACGACAAGCACGCGACGCACATCGGCGACCGCGTGCGTACCGGCAGCGACACCACCATCGTGGCCCCCGTGAGCATCGGCGACGACGCGTTCACGGCCGCCGGCTCGGTGATCACGCGCGACGTGCCCGAGGGGGCCCTCGGCGTCGCGCGCGAGCAGCAGAAGAACGTCCCGGGCTACGCGGAGCGGCGCGCCGCCCGGCGCCTGCGCGAGCGCGGGGAGTGATCGACGTAGCCGGATCAACGAGCGGGGCCGCGCAGCTGCACCGCTCAGTGACCGGCGCAAAGGCCCTCACGGCCGCGCCCGCCGCGGCTTTGGTACAATCGTTGACCGGTCGGCGGCCAACACGGAAGAGAGGCGAACGGTGGCGGACAGCACCTGCTGCGTGACCTCGCCGCGCAAGCGGCTCATGATCTTCTCGGGGCGCAGCAACCCCGCCCTCGCGGCGAGGATCGCCGACAAGCTGGACGTGCACCTCGGCAGCGTCCAGCTCAAGACGTTCTCCAACGGCGAGAGCTACGCCCGGTACGAGGAGAACGTGCGCGGCTCCGACATGTTCATCGTCCAGTCGCCCAAGGGCGACATCAACGGCGAGCTCATGGAGCTGCTCATCATGATCCAGGCGGCGCAGCTGGCCTCGGCCAAGCGCATCACCGCCGTCATGCCCTACTACCCCTACTCGCGGCAGGACAAGAAGAGCGCCGCCCGCGAGCCCATCACCGCCCGTCTGGTGGCCACGCTGCTCGAGGCCGCGCGCGTCGACCGGGTGCTGTCGATGGACCTCCATCAGGGGCAGATCCAGGGGTTCTTCGAGATCCCGGTGGACCACATGACCGCGGTCCCCATGCTGGCCGACTACTTCCGCTACAAGGACTTCGGCGACACGCCGCTCGTGGCCGTGTCGGCGGACGCGGGCGGGGTCAAGCTCGCCAAGCGGTTCATCAACCGCGTCCCGGGCTGCGACCTGGCGGTGCTCACCAAGATGCGCCCCGACCACAACGTCGCCGAGACGATGCACTTCATCGGCGACGTCCACGACAAGATCGCCATCATCGTGGACGACATCATCGACACGGCCGGCTCGGTCACCAGCGCCATCGAGACGCTCTACGAGAAGGGCGCCAAAGAGGTCTACGTCACCGCCACCCACGGCATCTTCAGCGGGCCGGCCTGCGAGCGCATCAACAGTTCGCCGGTCAAGGAAGTCGTGGTGACGGACACCGTCAATATCAACGCTGGGCCCCGACGACGCCAAGATCAAGGTGCTGTCGGTGGCCGACATCCTCGCCCGCACCATCAGGAACGTGTTCGAAGACGAGTCGGTGAGCGAGATCTTCGCCGGCGACAATCAGCTGTTCTAGGAGACTACGCATGGACAACGTCAGCATCGTCGTGCACAAGCGCGGCGACACCGGGACTCGCGCGTCGAAGCGTCTGCGCAAGTCCGGCCTCATCCCCGGCGTCATCTACGGGCACGGCAAGGACGCCGTACTCATCGCCGTCGAGCCGCATGCGCTGCGCGAGGCGCTCACCACGAGCGCCGGCACGCACGCCGTCCTCGACGTCACGTTCGAGGGCCAGAAGCGCGGCCACAAGGCCATCGTCAAGGAACTCACGCTCGACCGGGTCAAGAGCAACGTGATCCACGTCGACTTCCAGGAGATCCGCCTGGACGAGACCATCGAGACCACGGTCGCCATCCACTTCGAGGGCGAAGCCAAGGGCGTCAAGGCCGGCGGCATGCTCGACGAGTCGACCCGCGAGGTCACCGTCAAGGGCCTCGTCACGGCCATCCCCGAGCACCTCGTGGTGGACGTCAGCGAGCTCGACGTGAACGAGACGCTCCAGGTCGCCGACCTGGTGGTGCCCGAGGGCATCGAGATCATGGCCGACGCCGACGAGGTCCTCTGCTCGGTGCTGCCGCCGCGCAAGGTCGAGGTCGAAGAGGGCGTCGAGGGCGAGGAGGCCGCGGAGGCCGCGGCCGGCGCGGAGCCCGAGATCGTGGGCAAGAAGGAAGAAGAGGGCGAGGGCTGATCGCCCTCCGGCGGGCCGCCTGACCGCGAGACATCGTGGCGCCGTTCCGCCCCTCATCGAGCGTCGAGCGCCTCGTCGTCGGCTTGGGCAACCCCGGGTCGGCGTACGAGGGCACGCCGCACAACATCGGCTACCGCGTGATCGAGGAGCTGGCGCGCCGCCACGGCGTACCGCGCGCCCAGCGTGGGTTCGACGGCCGCGTGGCCGAAGGCATGGTCCGCGGCCGCACCGTGCTCCTGCTGCAGCCGACCACGTTCATGAACGACTCGGGCCGCAGCGTGGCCGCCGCGCTGCGCGCGGTCAAGCTGCGGCTCGAGGACGTCCTGGTCGTGCACGACCACATCGACCTGCCGTTCGGCCGCCTGCGCCTCGTGGAGGGCGGCGGCAGCGGCGGGCACAACGGGCTCAAGAGCATCACGGGGCTCATCGGCGCCGGCTACGCGCGCCTGCGCGTCGGCGTGGACCGGCCGCCCAGCACCGACCCGGACGTGGTGGCGGAGTACGTGCTCAGCCCGTTCCGGGAGAGCCGCGCCGAAGTCGAAGCGCTGACGGCGGCCGCCGCCGACGCAGTCGAGCTATGGCTGGACGCCGGGCTGGAGGAGGCCGCCAACGCCGTGAACCGTCTCGACCGCTGAGACGGAGTGCTGGCGGAGCACCGGCGTCGCCGCCAGCACCGGTTCGCCCGGCAGCGACGCCCTGGCCAGGGCCGCGACGATCCTGTCCTGGGCCGTGGTCGCCCGGCCCCAGCCGGACGTCCCCATGCTCCCCCCGTTCATGAGGATCGAGAACGCGACCAGGTGGTCGTTGGCGCTGGTGACGTAGCCGGAGAGGCACACGGCGATGTTGAGCGTGCCCGTCTTGGCGTGCGCGTTGCCGGCGGCCGCCGTGCCGCGCATGCGGTCGTCCAGCGTCCCGTCCTTGCCGGCGATCGCCAGCGAGTCGTAGTAGTCGTCGAAGTCCTCGCGCTGGCGCATCGCGCCGAGCACCTTGACCACGCCCTCGGCGGTGAGCCGGTCGCCGTAGCTGAGCCCGGAGCCGTCCTCGATGACGTAGGTGCCGGTCCTGACGCCCAGCGCGTGCAGGGCGTCCTTGCTCGCCCTGGTGCCGGCCGCCGTGCTGCCCTCGCCGTAGAAGTCCTTGCCGAGCCCCTTGAGCAGCATCTCGGCGAAGAAGTTGTCGCTCTCCTTGTTCATGTGCCTGAGGACGGCGCGCAGCGCGGCGGAGTACTGCTGGTCCACGGCCCGTGCGGTACCGGGCACCAGTCCCGTCCCCGGCTTGCCCTTGACCCTGATCCCGGCGTTGACCAAGGCCTTGGTCATCAGCTTCGCCGCGAAGGTGGCCGGCGCGCGGACGCGGTTGCCGTTCTCGAGCCCCTGGTTTCCCGAGAGCGCCGACAGCGGACCGGACTCGAGCTGCAGGCCGTCCTTCCAGTAGGGCACGGTCTTGAGCTTGTCGAACCACGACCAGTCGCCGACGACCTTGCCCTTGATCTTCCTGACGCCGTCGCGCTTGAGCGCCCGGGCGAAGGTCTCGAAGGACGCCGTCGTCATGTCGAACACGTCGCGCTGGTAGGCGCGCGTGGAGAGACTGGGATCGCCGAGGCCGCGGAGGTAGAGGTCGCCGTCCATGATGCCGTCCGCGGCCACCGGGACGTCCGGCGCGTACAGCTCGGTGGAGAAGCGGTGGTCCGCGCCCCAGTCCATGAGCGCGGCCGCGCTGGTCACGAGCTTGAGGTTGGAGGCCGGCGCGAGCTCGCTGGACGGGTTGAGCTCGTAGACAGGCTGCGCGGCGTCGAGATCCCAGACGTAGACGCCCGTGCCCGACCCGGCGAGGCCGGCGGACCGCAGCGCGGCGGCGATGGAGGCGTCGACGCCGGCCGCGGCGGGCGCGGGGCGCAGGGCCCCGCCGCAGACGAGCGCGACGACGAGCAGGACGAGCGCGAGGGTGACGCGCGCGAGCCGGTGACGCGTGCTCCGGACGCCGGCCCGCGCCGGGAGCGCATCTGCGGTGCTCGTCCCTCCCATCGTGGGTCACATACTACGATGCGCCGCCGCGGCGTGGAACCCGGCTTGACTTGCCCGGTGGCGGCGGGGGATAAGAGGGAGATGACTCCCGCACCGCACAAGAGGGCCGCGTGAGGCGCCGCGCCGGCGCCTGCGTGCTCCTCGCGGTCGCGCTGGCGTCGCTGGCGGCGCTGTCCGGCGGCCTGCCGGCCGGCGCGGCGACCGCGGCAGCCACGCCGCCGTGGGAGACCGCCGGCCCGTTCCCGTCCGCGTTCGACCTGAGCGCGCTGGGTCGCGTCACTCCCGTCCGCTCGCAGGACAGCTACAGCACCTGCTGGATCATGGCCGCGACCGGCTCGCTCGAGTCGGCCGCCGTCACCGCCGAGGGCCGGGCGCCGGCCGGCATCGACTTCTCCGAGAACAACCTGGCGAACCACATGGCCTCGCGCCTCGACTACGAGGGCATGGCGCCGAGCGAGCTCGCGGCCGCCTACTACGCCCGTTGGGAGGGGCCCGTCTGGGAGACCTCGGACCCCTACCCGCGGCCCGACCAGTCGCCGCCGTACCTGCGCGCCGTCCGGCACGTGCAGGAGGTGCTCTTCCTGCCGCAGCGGCAGGGTCCGCTGGACAACGCCGCCGTCAAGTGGGCGGTCATGACCTACGGGGGCGTCGACGCAGCCGCCTACTTCCACGTGCGGCCGGACGACGGCACCTGGAACGCCGCGACGAGCGCCTACTACAGCGCCACGACCGGCGAGCTGAACCACCACGTCCTCTGCGTGGGCTGGGACGATGCGTACAAGGCCGCCAACTTCCTGCCGGGCAGGCAGCCGCCGGGCGACGGGGCGTTCCTCATCAAGAACAGCTGGGGCGAGGACTGGGGCGGCGGGGCGGCAAGATGAAGGGCTACTGCTGGGTCTCCTACTACGACGCGAACTTCGGCAGGGCGCTCGCGGTGTTCGACGGGGTCGCGTCCGCGGGCGACTACGACGCCATCTACCAGTACGACGCGCTCGGCCGCAGCGCGTGGGTCAGCGCGGACGGCAGCGGGCAGGCGTGGTACGCCAACCGCTTCACCTGCGCCGGCTCGGGTAAGGTGGCCGCCGCCTCGTTCTACACGCCCGTGCCGGGCACGTCGTACGAGGTGCGGGTGGCGCGGACGCTGCAGGGCATCGCCGCCGCGCCCGCCGCCGCGACCGGCGCCATCGCCGTCGGCGGGTACCACACCGTCCGGCTGCGGGAGCCGGTCGCCGTGACCGCCGGCGATACGTTCGTGGTCGCCGTGCGCGTCGCCACTCCGGGGTGGACGGACCCGGTGCCCGTGGAGGCTCCGTCCGACCTCATCGCGCCGCGGGCGCGCGCGGGGCAGTCGTACGTGAGCGCGCGACGGCTCGACGTGGACCGATCTCACCGCTCTGGGGACTCTTCCCGGTCACTCGCGCGCGAACGTCTGCCTCAAGGCGTTCGTGAACGCGGCCGGCGCCGGCGACACCCGGCCGCCGCACGTGGGACTCCGCGGCGGCGTCGTGCGCCGCGGGGCCAAGGCGACGATCCGCTGGCGCCTCGACGACCCGGCCTTCTCCAGCGGCAGCGCGATCCTCGAGCTCAGCGTGCGCGACGCCGCCGGCAGGGTCGTGGCTCGCCGGCGCATCCCCGCGGTCGCCGTCGGTGAGCGCGGGGTGTGGAGCCTCACCGCGAACTGGCCGCAGGGCCGGTACAGCGTGCGCGGCCGCGCCTACGACGTGGCCGGCCGGCGCCAGGCGACGGCGACCCGCGCCGCGGTGGTCGTGCGCGGCGTCGCGCCGGCGGCGGTCGCGTCGTACACGGGGCAGAGGCACCGGCGCTAGCTGCGCCCGGCCCGGAAGGGCCCGCCGACGGTGCCGGTTCTGCCGCGGGCGCGGTCGGATACAATGTGACGAGGCCCCGCCGCCGTAGGCGCGCGGGGCGTTCGGCGTGCCCGGCCTCCGGCCGGGACGCGCTGCGGCGGAGCCTGAGGCGCCGCCCCCGAGGAGGTCAGGCGTGTTCCTCGACTACCTGCGCAACGACGAGAAGTTCGAAGCGGCCGCGCCGCGGCTGCGGCGCGGCGCGGGGGCGTATGCGCCGAGCTTCTACGCGCCCTACGTGCTCGCCGCCGCGCTGGCGGACGGCGGCGCCCGCGTGGTCGTCGCGCCCGACGGCGAGGCCGCCACCCGGCTCGCCGCCGACCTCTCCGTGTACCTGGACCGCGCCGTGCCGGTGCTGCCGGCGCGCGGTGTGCTGTACGGCGCCGACGTGGCGCCCTCGCCGCACGTCGTGGGCGAGCGCCAGCAGGCGCTCTCGGCGCTCGCCGCCGGCGGGGTGGTCGTCGTCGAGGCCGTGGCCCTGCTCGAGCGGTTCCTGCCGCTCGAGCTCCAGCCACGGCCGCTGACGCTCGCGCCGCGCGAGGAGATCGACTTCGACGCGGCCGTCGCGCGCCTCGCGGCGCTCGGCTACGAGCGCATCGAACAGGTACGCGCCCGCGGCGAGTTCGCCGTGCGCGGCGGCCTCATCGACGTCTACCCGGCGCTCGGCGACCCCCTGCGGGTGGAGTTCTGGGGCGACGAGGTCGAGCGCCTGCGCACCTTCTCCATCTACTCGCAGCGCACGACCGGCGAGATCCCGCTGGCGACCGTGTTCGCCGCGTTCGAGGCCGACACGTCCCAGCCGGAGTACGTCAACGGACTGCACCAGGCGGTCGCCGACTGGGAGCGCGAGGGCCGCGAGGAGACGCCGGAGGAGCTGGAGCGCCGCGCGGCCGTGCGCGCTCTCGCGGCGCTGGCCGGCCGCTTCACGACGCTCGGCGAGCTCGCCGCCTCTGCGGACCTCGGCTGGGCGGTCTTCAACCCGGACGAGACCTACCGGGCGCTCGCCGACTTCGACGCCGAGGTGACGATGGCGGTGCCGGGCGCGGGGCTGCGCGAGCGGCTCTACGCGCCGCTCGCGGACGCCCGCGCCCTCCTCGCCAAGGCGCTGCACATGGACGTCGTGCAGCGCGACCAGCCCATCCAGTTCGCCGCCTCCCGGCCGCAGTTCGCGGCGCGCGACATCGGCAGCGCGGAGCGCGACCTCATCCGCCTGGTCAACGACGACTACCGCGTGTTCATCGTCTTCCGCCACGAGGGCGAGGCCGAGCGCGCGACCTACCGGCTGCGCAACATCTCGGCCGAGACCGTCACGCCGGAGCAGCTGGCCCGGCTCGGAGAGGCCGGGCCCGGGCTCTACTTCGTCGCCGCGCCGCTGCGCGAAGGCTTCGTCTCCGAGGACCTCAAGCTCGCCGTCGTCAACGAGCGGGCGCTGATCCGCTCGGCGCCGCGTGAGCGCCGCTTCGCGGCCGGCACGCGGCTCACCACGTTCTTCGACGTGCGCCCCGGGGACTTCGTGGTCCACGAGGACCACGGCGTTGCCCGCTTCGCCGGCATCGAGACGCGCACCGTCGCCGGCGTCACGCGCGACTACCTGCTGCTGGAGTTCCGCGGCGACGACCGCGTCTTCGTCCCGCACGACCAGATCGGCAAGGTCAGCCGCTACATCGGCGCGTCCGGCGCCTCGCCCTCGCTGGACAAGCTCGGCGGCACGCACTGGCAGACGGTCAAGACGCGGGCGCGGACCGCGGTCGTGGAGATGGCGGGCGAGCTGCTGCAGCTCTACGCCGCCCGCCAGGCCATCCCCGGCTTCGGCTTCCCGCCCGACGGCGAGCTGATGCGCCGCCTGGAGGACTCGTTCCCCTTACGAGGAGACCGACGACCAGGCGGAGGCCATCGACGAGGTCAAGAACGACATGGAGGCGCCGCACCCCATGGACCGCCTCATCTGCGGCGACGTCGGCTACGGCAAGACCGAGGTCGCGCTGCGCGCGGCGTTCAAGGCGGCCGAGGCCGGCAAGCAGAGCCTGGTCCTGGTCCCCACGACCATCCTCGCCGAGCAGCACTGGATGACCTTCGAGGAGCGCTTCGCCGACCTGCCGGTCAAGGTCGGCATGGTCTCCCGGTTCCGCAGCGGCGCCGAGCAGCGCAAGACGCTCGCCGCCTTCACCAGGGGGGAGGTCGACGTGCTCGTGGGGACGCACCGGCTGCTGAGCACGGACGTGCGTCCCAAGGAACTCGGCCTCGTCATCGTCGACGAGGAGCAGCGCTTCGGCGTGCGTCAGAAGGAGGTGCTGCGCAGCCTCAAGCTGCAGGTGGACGTCGTGAGCCTCTCGGCCACGCCGATCCCGCGCACCCTCCAGATGAGCCTGAGCGGCATCCGCGACATCTCGGTGATCGAGACCGCGCCGCGCGGCCGCCACGAGATCCACACCTACATCGGCGAGTACAGGGACGACCTGGTCCGCATCGCCATCGAGAAGGAGCTGGCGCGCGAGGGCCAGGCGTTCTACCTGCACAACCGCGTGGAGACGATCGACCAGGCGGCCGAGCACGTGCGCGCGCTCGTGCCCGGCGCGCGCGTGCTGGTCGCGCACGGGCAGATGGCCGAGCGCGCGCTCGAGAAGGTCATGCTGGCGTTCCTCGCCGGAGAGGCCGACGTGCTGGTGACGACGTCGATCATCGAGAGCGGCATCGACATCCCGACGGCCAACACGCTCGTCGTGGAGCGCGCCGACATGCTCGGTCTGGCGCAGCTGTACCAGATCCGCGGGCGCATCGGGCGCAGCGACGCGCACGCCTACGCCTACCTGCTCTATCCGAGCGACGACCTGCTGACGAGCGAGGCGGCGGCGCGGCTGACCGACGCTGAGCGACCACACCGACCTGGGCGCCGGCTTCAAGATCGCCATGGCCGACCTGGAGATCCGCGGCGCCGGCAACCTGCTCGGCGACGAGCAGAGCGGGCACGTCGCCGCCGTCGGCTTCGAGATGTACGCGCAGATGCTCGAGGAGGCCGTGAACGAGCTGGCCGGCGAGCAGGCGGCGCTGGCGGCGCCGGTGCGCGTCGACCTGCCGGTCACCGCGTACGTGCCGCCGGAGTACATCGCCTACGAGGCGACCAAGATCGACGCGCACCGGCGCATCGCGCGGGCGCGCACGGTCGGCGAGCTCGGCGACGTGCGCGCCGAGCTCGCCGACCGCTTCGGCCCGCCGCCGGAGCCGGTGGAGAACCTCATCACGCTGCAGGCGATCCGCGTCAAGGCGGCGGAGCTCGGAGCCTCCGCCGTGGCCTTCCGCGGCAGCCGTCTGCAGGTCGACGGGCTCGACCTGGACGACGAATGGGCGGCGCGCGTACGAACCTCGCACGAGCGTGCCACGTACTTCAAGAAGGACCACATGCTGGCGGTGCATCGAGACGGCCAGGAGCCCCAACTGCTGCGGTGGGTCGAGGCTACGCTCGATGCTATACTCGCCTCTCGTGTGTCTCAGGACAGGTCGTCGATCGCTGGGAGAGAGAATCTATGAAGAAGATCATCGTTGGTGTGGCCCTTCTCGCCCTCGTGGTGCCGGTGCTGCTGCTGACCGCCTGTGGAGCGGACGAGAAGAAGGTCCCCGCCGGCGCAATCGCCGCCGTTGGCAGTGGGGTCGGTCACGCAGGAGCAGTTCGACCAGATCTGGGCGCAGGCTGAGGCACAGTACAAGTCGCAGGACAGCGCTCCGCCGTTCCCGGCGAAGGGCACGGCGCCGTACAACCAGCTCAGGGCCAGCATCGTCAACTACCTGGTCCAGAACCAGATCATCAAGGACAAGGCCGCCGAGATGAAGGTCACGGTGACCGACAAGCAGTTCCAGGCGCGCATGAAGCAGATCGTCCAGCAGGTGGGCGGCCAGAAGAAGCTCGACAAGCTGCTCAAGCAGCAGTCGGTCACGCAGGCGCAGCTCGAGGAACAGCTCAAGTCCCAGATGCTGCAGGACGCCGTGCAGCAGAAGGTCTACGCGGACATCAAGGTCAGCGAGGCCGACCTCAAGAAGTACTTCGAGAACCCGGCCAACAAGTCGCAGTTCGACGTGCCCGAGAGCGTCGACGCGCGGCACGTCCTCGTCAAGACCAAGGCCGAGGCCGAGAAGGTCCGCGCCCTGCTCGAGGCCGACAACACCGACGCCAACTGGAAGAAGGTCGCGGCGCAGTACTCCACCGACCCGGGCTCCAAGGACAACGGCGGCAGCCTCGGCAACTTCCCCAAGGGCCGCATGGTCAAGCCCTTCGAGGACGTGGCCTTCGCGCTCAAGGTCGACGAGATCTCGCAGCCGGTCAAGACGCAGTTCGGCTACCACGTCATCGAGGTCACCAAGAAGACCCCGGGCAACAAGCAGACCTTCGAGCAGGCCAAGGCCGACGATCGAGCAGCAGCTCAAGTACCAGAAGCAGGCCACCGCCTGGGAGGACTGGCTCAAGCAGGCCATGAAGGCCGCCGGCGTCGCTGTACGCCGCCGGGCTTCAATCCGGCGCTGCTCACCGCGTCGCCGAGCCCCGCCGCCTCGGGCGCCGCCTCGGCGCCGCCTCGGCTCCGGCCTCACCGGCTCCGTAAGGACCGGCATCAAGGGCGGCCCGCCGCGGCGATGAGCCTCACGCTCGTCTACATCGGCGCCGCCGCCGGACTGGCGCCCGCAGCCTCGCTGCGGGCCCTCTCCGGCGGCGGCGCCGTTTTCGTGCCGTCGGGCCTCGAGGGCGAGCTCAGCGAGCTCGTCGCCGAGGCCGCCGACCCCGGCTTCGGCCGGCTGCTGGAGCTCGACCCGGCCGACGGCGAGGGGCTCGACGATCTCGTCGGCCGCGCCGCCGCCGGCAGACGTCCTCGTCGCGCTCGCCGGCCCCGGCGGGCCGCAGCTGGCGCGCGAGCTGCGGCGGCGTGCCGCCGCCGGTCACGCGCTCGTCGACCTCGCACACCGTCCCGGCCGGCCAGGCGTTCGAGGACGCCCTGCTCGGCCAGGAGCTCGTCTCGCTCAAGCGCATCGTCGACGTGCTGCGCGTGGAGTGCCCCTGGGACCGCGAGCAGACGCCGCAGGACATCGTCGGCTACACCGTCGAGGAGGTCCACGAGCTGGCCGACGCCATCGCCGCCGGCGACCTGCACGCCGAGCACGGCGAGCTCGGCGACCTGCTGCTGCAGGTCGTGCTGCTCGCCCTCATGCTGGACGAGCAGGGGGCCGGCGACCTCGCCAGCGTGGCCCGCGACATCGAGGTCAAGCTCATCCGCCGGCACCCGCACATCTTCGCCGACGCCGTCGCCGACACGCCGGCCGAGGTCAAGAGCCGCTGGGAGCGCATCAAGGTGGAGCAGGAGGGCCGGCAGGGCATCTTCCACGACGTGCCGGCCGGGTTCCCGGCGCTGCTGTACGCCAAGAAGCTGCAGCAGCGCGCCGCCAGCGTCGGCTTCGACTGGGACTCCGCCGCCGAGGCGTTCCCCAAGATCGCCGAGGAGCACGCCGAGCTGGCGGAGCTGTTCGCCGAGGCGGCGGTGGCCGAGGCGGCCGCGGCGGCCGAGGCCGTCGCCGGCTCGAGCTGCGCCGACCCGCACCGCGCCGACCCGCATCGCGCCGACCCGCGCGTGGCGCACGAGGTCGGCGACCTGCTCTTCGCCACCGTGAACGTGGCGCGTCTGCTGCACGTGGACCCCGAGCTGGCGCTGCGCGCGGCCGGCAACCGCTTCGAGCGCCGCGTGACGGGGGCGGCGGAGCTGGCCGCCGCCGAGGGCGCCGACTGGTCGGCGCTCGACCTGGCCGCGCAGGAGGCGTACTACCAGCGCGCCAAGGCCGGTGAAGCGCCGTCGGACGAGGCAGGCGAGGGTGTCCGGCGAGGCAGCCGGGGAGGCGGCGCCGGGTCCGGGCGGCGAGCCGCCCGCGGACGCCGGCGCCTGACCCGCCGGCGGCTCAGGCCGCCGGCTCCTCCACGAGCTGGATGTCGAGTCCGCCACACTCGGGGCACGAGACCAGGTCGTCCTCCACGTCGGGCAGGAGTTCCGTCTTCGCGAACTTCGCGCCGCAGTCCTCGCAGCTGTAGTACGGGGTATCCATGACCGTCCCCCTTTCGCCTGACAGTGGGAATGTTCCCGGTGTGAGGCCCCGCCAAATGCCCAGGTACGGCCGCCGGACGAGCGGTGTGATAGCGTCCGGCTACGCCCCGGCCCCGCGGGCGGGGCGAAGCCCAGACCGGGGCTCCCGACCCCGGCAAGCCGACGCAGGAGGCCCCGCGTAATGACCACCATCATCGACGTCTCAGCACGTCAGATCCTCGACTCCCGCGGCAACCCCACGGTCGAGGTCGAGGTCGAGCTCGAGTCCGGCGCCGTCGGCCGCGCCGACGTGCCCTCCGGCGCGTCCACCGGCGAGTACGAGGCCGTCGAGCTGCGCGACGACACGGGCGAGTACCTCGGCAAGGGCGTGCGCCTCGCCGTCGACAACGTCAACAACGTGATCGCCGAGGAGATCGTGGGCTTCGACGCCACCGACCAGCGCCTCGTCGACCGCATGCTCATCGAGCTGGACGGCACGCCGAACAAGGCCAACCTCGGCGCCAACGCCATCCTCGGCGTCTCGCTCGCGACCGCCTACGCGGCCGCCATGGCGCTCGAGCTGCCGCTGTACCAGTACGTCGGCGGCGTCAACGCGTTCACGCTGCCGGTGCCGATGATGAACATCATGAACGGCGGCAAGCACGCCGACAACAACGTCGACCTGCAGGAGTTCATGGTCATGCCGGTCGGCGCGGAGAGCTTCGAGGAGGCCCTGCGCATCTGCGCCGAGGTCTACCACGGGCTCAAGGCCGTGCTGAAGAAGAAGAACCTGAGCACGGCCGTCGGCGACGAGGGCGGCTTCGCGCCCGACCTCGGCAGCAACGAAGAGGCCATCCAGGTGATCATGGAGGCCATCGACGCCGCCGGCTACGAGCCCGGCGCCGACGTGCGCATCGCCCTCGACCCCGCCGCCTCGAGCTTCTACGACCTCAAGAAGGAGCGGTACGTCCTCGAGGGCGAGGGCCGCGAGCTCACCTCCGCCGAGATGGTCGACTACTACGCCGAGCTGGTCGACAAGTACCCGATCATCAGCATCGAGGACGGCCTGTGCCGAGGACGACTGGGACGGCTTCAAGCTCATGACCGACAAGCTCGGCGACCGCCTGCAGATCGTCGGCGACGACCTCTTCGTCACCAACGTGGAGCGCCTCGCCCAGGGCATCGAGAAGGGCTCGGCCAACAGCATCCTCATCAAGCTCAACCAGATCGGCACGCTCAGCGAGACGCTGGACGCCATCCAGATGGCCACGCGCGCCGGCTGGACCGCCGTCTGCTCGCACCGCTCCGGCGAGACCGAGGACACGACGCTCGCCGACCTGGCCGTGGCCACCAACGCCGGCCAGATCAAGAGCGGCGCCCCGGCGCGCACCGACCGCGTGGCCAAGTACAACCAGCTGCTGCGCATCGAGGAGATGCTCGGCGAGGTGGCGTACTACCCGGGCATGCGCGCGTTCTACAACCTCAAGGCCACCTGACGCGCAGGCAGCGCCCGCGCCAGACCGCGGGGCTCGAGCACTACCGCGAGGGCGGCGAGGAGCGGCAGCTCCTCGCCGCCCTTTCGTTCCCACGGGCGTGGGCTCGATCGGCGGATGAGCAAAGAGCGGGCCGCCGGGGCGCAGGGTCTCGCCGGCCCGCACCTCGTCCAGCAGCGCCTCGGACACGGTCGGCAGGTCGGCGTGCCCCTGCTGCCGGCCGTGATCGCGACGCGCGCCCCGCGCGTCACCAGACCATGCAGACCGACGCGCTCCAGCCCCTTCGCGACCTCCGCGGCGACGTCCACCGATGCCCCCGGGGGTACAGCTGGTCCACGAGTTGCAGAAGGGGGCTCTCCGTGCCTCAAACTGTTCTCTCACACATCGTCGGCGGCATCGTCGCCGAGCCTACCACGAGCCACACCAACCCAAAGGAAGCGCAAGCATGTACTGTCCCGAATGCGGCAACGACGCCGGCAGCGCCAAGTTCTGCCCCGAGTGCGGTGCGGACCTGGCAGGCGTGCAGGACGCCCTGAGCGGCAAGACCGGCGCGGCCAAGGCCGCCAGGCAGGGCGGCGGTGCGGCCGCTGCCAAGACCGCCGCCACCACCACGGGCGGCCCCAAGCGCATCTCTCCGGCCGTCATCTGGGGCGGCTTCGGCGCCCTCGCCGTCGTCGTGATCGTCATCGTCGTCATGGTCTCCGGCGGCTTCGGCGGCGGCGGGTCCGGCGACGACACCACCGCCAACGCCAGCGGCGCCCCCGTCCAGGCCGTCAACGCCGACACGAGCGGCAGCTACGAGCGAGCTCGTCGCCCGCGCCAACGACCTCTACGACCAGGGCGACAGCGCGTTCCAGAACCAGAACTTCGAGCAGGGCGGCGCCTACTTCGCCGCCGCCGCCAAGGTCTACGCGGCGGCGTGGAAGAAGCAGGCCACCGAGCCCAGCGTGGGCACCGACTACGCGGTCGCGCTGTTCTACAGCGGCGACATCCCCGGCGCGCTCAAGCAGATCGACGCGGTGCTCAAGGCCAATCCCGACTTCCAGAAGGCCTGGCTCAACAAGGGCATCTTCCTCAGCCACGAGGGTCAGCATCGCCGAGCAGAGCGGCGACAAGAAGGCCGCCCAGAAGCTGTTCGCCGAGGCGAAGACCGCGCTCACCAAGGCGGTCGCCATCGACCCCAAGTCCGATGCCGGCAAGCAGGCCGACCAGAGCCTGCAGCAGCTGCAGCAGTAGCAGCGCCGGCTTCTCGCGGGTTCAGCGGCCGCCGGGCAGGGACACCTGCCGGCGGCCGCGAACCGTTAAGGCGAGAAGGGGCCGCCCTGCGCAGTCTGGGCGGCACATGGCGAGCCGGGAGCGGCACAGCTTGGCCCAGGCGACCTCAGCGACTACGAGCCTCCGGGACGGGGCAGTGACGGCGCGCGCCCTCGGGCGTGAGCCGCCACGCGCCGCGCCCGCACCTCGGGCGCCTGGCGATCCTCGTGCTGCTCCTGATCGGCGCCTCCTTCTACGTCTCGCCGCTGCGTGACTTCTTCGCGCAGCAGGACCGCTACGAGAAGGCCGCGGCCGAGCTCCAGGCGGCGCGCCAGGACAACGCCGCCCTCGAGCGCGAGGTCGACCTGCTCACCACCAAGGCGTACATCGCCCAGCGCGCCCGCTCCGACTCGATGCTCGTGCCGCCGGACACCCAGGTCTTCGTGATCAAGGGGCTGCCGGGCAAGGAGCAGGAGAACAGCTTCAGCACGGACACGCCGCCGGTCGAGGCCTCCATCTCGGTCCTCGACCGCGTCGAGGACCTGTGGCGCACGCTGCTCCACTGAGGCGGCCGTGACCGCGCCGTCGCGGCGAGGCGCCGTGAGCGAGAGCCTCCTCTGGTGGCCGGCGCGGACGCCGCCGTGGTCGCCGGCCAGCTCGGCCGCGCGCCCCACGCGATGAGCGCCGTCGCCGCGCGCTGTCCCTTCGGCTTCCCGGCCGTCGTCGAGGACCTGCCCTACGACGAGGCCGGCCGGCCGTTCCCGACGCTGTACTACTGCACCTGCCCGACGCTGGTCGCCGCCGTCTCCCGCCTGGAGAGCGACGGCGGCGTGGCGCGCGTGGACGCGGCGGGTGGCCGCCGAGCCTGAGCTGGCGCGCTCGGCGGCGGACGCCGCCGCCGACTCCGCCGTGCGCCGCACCGACCTGGTGCGCGACCACGAGCTCACCATGGTCGACGGCGGCGCGTCGCTCGCCACCGGCGTCGGCGGCGTGAGCGACCTGCTCGCCGTCAAGTGCCTGCACGCGCACGTCGCGCACGCGCTCGCGCGACCCGGGCTACGCGCTCGGCGAGGCGATCCTCGCGCAGGTCACGGACCCCTGGTGCGACGACCGCCGCTGCGCCGCGCCTGCTCGCCGGACGCCGGGGAGAGCCCCGGCGTGAAGGTCGCGATCGTCGACCTCGGCACCAACACCTGCCGGCTGTTCCTGGCCGACGTGACCGCCGGCCGCGTGGCGCAGGACGCGCGCGTGACCACGGTCGTGCGGCTGGGCCAGGGCGTGGACAAGACCGGCCGGCTGCACGAGGACGCCGTGGCGAGGACCCACGCCTGCCTCGAGGGCTACGCGCCGCGCGTCGCGGACTACGGCCCCGAGCGAAGCCTGCTGATCGCCACCAGCGTGCTGCGCGACGCCAGGGACGGCAAGCAGTTCCTCAAGGCGATGCGGTACGAGTTCGGCCTGCCGTGGCGGATCCTCAGCGGGGAGGAGGAGGGGTCGCTCGCGTTTCGCGGCGGGACCTCGTGGCTGGCCGCGGAGCGACGGGGCCGGCCGCCGGCGGCCGGCGCGGCGCGGACGGCGCCGCCCGGCCCGCTGCTGCTCGTCGACATCGGCGGCGGCAGCACCGAGTTCGCCGTGGGGTCCGCCGGCGAGCCGCCGGCGTTCGTGCGCAGCCTCGACGTCGGCGTGGTCCGGCTCACCGAGCGGTTCTTCCACGCCGACCCGCCGCCGGCGGCGGAGGTCGCGGCCCTCGCGGGCCACGTGGCCGCCGCCATCCGGGCGGCCGTGCCGGCGGAGCTCCGCGCCGCGGTGCGCGGCGCGGTGGGCGTCGCCGGCACGTACACCACGCTCGTCGCCAACAAGCTCGGCATGACCGAGTACGACGGCCGGCTCGTCCAGGGCCACGTGCTCACGCTCGCCGAGATCGACGCGGCCGTCGCCCGCTTCGCCGCGCTCACCAGCGCCGAGCGCGGCCGGCTGCCGGGCATCCAGCCCGGCCGCGAGGACGTCATCCTCGCCGGCGCCCTGATCGCGCGCGAGGCCTGCGCGCGCGTTCGGCCTCGACGCCGTGCGCGTCAGCGAGGCCGACCTGCTCGAGGGCGCGGCGCTCGCGCTCGCCGACGGCTCGCTCGCGCCGCGCTGACCGGGCCGACTCGACCTTCCGGCTCGGCCGCCAAGCCGTGCCGTCTGGCCCCATGGCGCCCCGAATTTCGTCGGGTTGACCGGCCCTATCCCCGACCTGTAGCTTGCTGCGAGAGCACGTCGTCTGCCATGGGAGGTCCCACGTGCTGCTTCGCCGCCTGGCGCTCCGCTACGCCATCACGGTCCCGCTCTTCACCATCGCCGCCTGGCTCTTCATCACCGGCGCGTTCGGTCCGGCCGCCTGACCCACCGCCCGGCGCTGACCTCCCGCGGCGCTGCCGCCCGCGGCATCTCCGCCACCGGTCGCGCGCTCGCCGCGACGGCCTGCGCCCTCGCGTGCACGCGCCTCCGCTTCGCCTCCGCGTCGCGCCCGCTTCGCGCGCCTGAACCGCCTCGCCCCGGCATATACTGCACGCGTGCCGGAGTGGCGGAACTGGTAGACGCCGGGGACTTAAAATCGCCTGTCGCTGCTTGCGGCGTCCGGGTTCGACTCCCGGCTCCGGCACCACTCTGCTCATCTTCCTGACGCCCTGAGTCCTGGCGTCTCCGACAACCCCGTGCACAGCCGCCATCGGCTTGTGGCAGCGCAAGCCGGTCAAGACGCCGAAGGGCGAGATGGAGCCCGTGCAGACCGGGTTCGTCGCCGCGGCCCCGTGAGCTGAGCACGTGGCCGGTCACGACGGACCGGCTTGGGGACGTCGCGGAGGCGGTGGGAGCGCGGGACACCCCCGCCGCCTCGCCGTGCTAGGCTCGCTCCATGCCCCTGGACCACATCGACGGCCTGCTGCTCGACATGGACGGCGTGCTCGGCGTCTCGTGGACGCCGCTGGACGGAGCGGCGGCGGCGGTCGACGCGCCTGCACGCCGCCGGCGTGCCCCTGCGCGTGCTCACCAACACCACGGCGCTGCCGCAGCCGCGGTTCGGCGAGGTGCTCCGTGAGGCCGGGTTCCCGTTCGCCGACGAGGACATCCTGACGGCGTCGGTGCTGGCCGGCGCGCTGGCTGCGCGAGCAGCGCCCGGGCGCCCGGGTCTTCCTGCTCGGCGACGCCCAGGCCGAGGACCTCGCGGGCGTCGAGCTGGTCGGGCTGGACGAGGCGCCGGAGGTGGTGCTGGTCTCCGGCGCCGACGAGTCGTTCTGCTTCGAGACGTTCAACCGCGTGCTGGCGGCGCTGCGCGGCGGCGCCGAGCTCGTGGCCATGCACCGCAACCTGTTCTGGATGACCCGGCGCGGCGAGAAGCTGGACGCCGGGGCCTACCTGCTCGGCCTCGAGGCCGCCACGGGGCTCGAGGCCGTCGTCCTCGGCAAGCCGGCGGCCTCCGCCTTCCGCGCCGGCCTCGACGCGCTCGGCCTGCCGGCCGAGCGCGTGGCCATGGTCGGCGACGACGTGGAGAACGACGTCCTCGCCGCCCAGGCCCTCGGCATCACCGGCGTGCTCGTGCGCACGGGCAAGTTCCGCGAGGACCAGCTGGCCCGTGCCTCGGGCGCCCCCGACCACGTGGTCGGCTCCATCCTCGACCTGCCGGAGCTGCTCGGGCTCTGACGCAGGCCACCGAACGCCGACTGGGCGCGTGTCCCACGCCCCGCGAGGGAACACTCCGCCTGAGGAGGCGTCTGGGATCACGTGGAATGTCACCATCTGCGAGCGGCGATGAGGGCGTCGCCTCCTTGTCTTTCCGCCCCCAGGTCCTATCATCAAGCCTGTGAACTTCATCGTGACGCGGACGCGGCCGCCGGCCGCCCCCCGCAGCGCACGGAAAGGGGTCAGCATGGGTGGTTGGGTAGCGCTCATCGTTCTCGGCGTCGTCCTGGTCGTCATCATCGTGGGGATCCTCTCCGGCATCCGCATCGTGCGTCCCACGCACCGCGCGCTCATCGAGCGGCTGGGCAAGTACAACCGCTTCGCGGGCCCGGGCATCCACCTCACCATCCCGTTCGGCATCGAGCGCATGTACCAGGTGGACATCCGCGAGACCCTCGTCGATGCCACGCCGCAGACCATCATCACCAACGACAACCTCAACGCCCGCGTCGACGCGCAGGTCTACCTCAAGGTCAAGCCCGACGAGGAGAGCGTCAAGGCGTCGCAGTACAACGTCACCAACTACCAGATCCAGATCGTCCAGCTGGCGCGCACGACGCTGCGCAACATCATCGGCACCCTGAGCCTCAAGTCGGCCAACAGCGAGCGCGGCCGCATCAACGAGGAGCTGCGCACGACGCTGCGCACCGAGACCGCCAACTGGGGCCTCGAGATCCTGCGCACCGAGCTCAAGGAGATCGACCCGCCGGCGGACGTGCAGGAGACCATGAACAAGGTCGTCAAGGCCGAGAACGAGAAGATCGCCGCCGTCGACTACGCCACCGCCACCGAGACGCAGGCCGACGGCCAGCGGCGCGCCGAGATCAAGAAGGCCGAGGGCATCAAGCAGGCCAAGATCCTCGCCGCCGAGGGCGAGGCGCAGGCCATCCAGCTGGTCAACGAGGCGGCCGAGAAGTACTTCGTCGGCAACGCCCAGGTGCTGCGCAAGCTCGAGACCGTGGAGAAGGCGTTCTGGCAGAACGCCAAGATCGTGGTCCCGTCGGACGGCAACCTGGTCAACGTGATCGGCGACCTGGCCGGCATCGCGCCGGTGCCGGTGAAGCCGGCGCAGCCCAACCCGACGCCGGGGCAGCCGCAGCAGCAGCGGCGCTGAGCCGCGGTCGCAAGGCCTGGGCGCGGCCAGCCGGCCGCGTCTAGGCCTTCTTCTTGCGCGGCTTCTTCTCTTTGGGCGGCAGGGACGCGGCGTACGCCGCCGCCTTGCCTACCCAGATCGCGGCCACGCCCGGTTCGGCCATCATGGCCGGCGGCAGGGCCACGTACTCCTTCATGGTCCGGCCGGGCATGGGCTCGAAGGGCACGCCGCCGGCGGCCGCGACCTCCGCCCGGTCGTCCTCCGAGAGGCGCAGCATCATCGTCTCCTGCCACACCCCGGCGAACAGGTTGCCCCCGGTGAAGTACGCCGGGCAGCCGAACATGGGCCGGTAGTCGACGGGCTTGTCGAACTCGAGGTCCGCCACCGTCTCGTCGAGGAGCTTCACCAGCTTCTCGTTCGGCTTGTCCCAGGGACTCATGGCACCTCCCCTTGGGGACTCACTTCTTGTCGTGCCGCGGCACCACGAGCACGGGGATCTCGCTGTGGTGCAGCAGCTTCAGGGCGGTCGAGCCCAGGAACGCGGCCGACATGGCGCCCTCGCCGTGGCTGCCGACGACGATGGCCGCGGCCTTCTTCTCGCGCGCCTGCTCCAGGAGCACGTCGACGGCCTTGCCCTCGATGACCTCGCCGCTGGCGCGCACGCCCGCCGCCTCGAGCTGCTGCACGGCCTCGGCGATCTGCTGCTGTCCGTAGCGAACGCACCAGTTCCACGTGCTGGTCGTACTCGGCGCTGATCATGAGCGGCGAGTCGGTCATGCCCGTCGGGACGTACCCGATCGTGAACTCGAAAGCGCTGACGACGAACACTTCGCCGTCGTCCAGGTGCTTCGCCAACTCGGCGGTGTGCGCGAGCGCCTTCTTGGCGCAGTCTGATCCGTCGTAGCCAAGGACGAGCGTGGTCGGCATGGTGGGCCCTCCTGGAGTGGTTTCCTGCTGGGACTATTGCACAGCGGGCGTGTACGCCAAACGAAAGTCGGGGAGGCGGCGCGGCCGGCGCGCGCCGGGGCCGGTCAGACGGCGCGCCGCGCGGCGCGGCGGGCGACCAGCCCGCGCCGCGGCGCGAAGAGGTAGGCGAGGAGGAAGGCGGCGGTGGCGATGAGCACGACCGCCGCCCCCGACGCCACGTCCAGGTAGTAGCTCGCGTACAGTCCGGCGACGCTGGAGGCGGCGCCGACGACGGCGGAGACGGCCATCATCGCCGCCAGCCGCCGCGTGAGCAGGTAGGCGGTGGCCGCCGGCGTGACCAGCATGGCGGCGACGAGCCCCACGCCCACGGTCTGCAGTCCCACCACGATGGTGAGCGCCAGCAGGATCAGCATGGCGAAGCGCAGGGTCTCCGGGCGCTTGCCCAGCATGTGCGCGAGCACCGGGTCGAACGCGGCCAGCTGGAACTCCTTGAAGAAGAGGAGGAGCGCCGCGAGGACGACGACGGCGAGGGTCCCGGTGAGCCACAGGTCGCCGGCGCTGACGCCGAGGACGTTGCCGAAGAGGATGTGCGTGAGGTCGGTCGCGTAGGAGCGCACGGTGCTCATCAGCAGGACGCCGAGGGCGAGCGCCGCGGCGAAGAGGATGCCGATGGCGGTGTCCTCCTTGAGCCCGCCGCGGCGCGAGAACGCGCCGATGCCGACGGCGACGAGCACGGCGGCGACGAGCGCCCCGAGGAGCAGGTTCGCGCCCAGCAGGTAGGCGATGGCCACGCCGGGGAGGATGGCGTGCGCCAGGGCGTCCCCCAGAAAGGCCATCGCGCGCAGCACGACGAACGTGCCCATCACCGAGCAGAGCACGCCGACGATGACCGAGGCGATGCAGGGCGCGCTGCATGAACTGGAGCGTGAACGGGTCGGTGAGCCAGGCGATCATCGCGGCTCCGCGTGCGTCTCGTGGCTGTGGCGGTGCTCTTCGCCGTCGCCGACGTGGCCGGGGCAGCACTGGTCGATCACGACCATGCCGCCGAGGAACAGCGCCTGGCCGCCGAACGCCGCGCCGAGGTGCTCCTCGGTGAAGACGCCGGCCGGCTCGCCGTAGGCGATCAGCCGGCCGTTCAGCAGGGCGACGAGCTCGAACCGCTGCGCCGCCGTCTGCATGTCGTGGGTGCTGACCAGCACGGTGATGCCCTGGGCGCGCAGGCCGCTCGAGGAGCGTGAGCAGCGCCTCGCGCGCGTTCAGGTCGACGCCGGTGAAGGGCTCGTCCAGGAGCAGGACGTGCGGCTCCTGGGCGAGGGCGCGGGCCAGGAACACGCGCTGCTGCTGGCCGCCGGAGAGCTCGCCGATGGCGCGCTTCTCGAGCTCGGCGATGCCGAGCTCGTCCAGGCAGCGCGCCACCACCTCGCGGTCGGCGGCCCCCGGCCGGCGGAACCAGCCCAGACGGCCGTACCGGCCCATCATCACGACGTCGTGCGACCGTCACCGGGAAGCTCCAGTCGATCTCCTCGCGCTGGGGCACGTAGGCGATCGTGTCGCCGTGCGTGGCCGGGCGCGCGGTCGCGCAGCGTCACGTGCCCGGAGCGCACGGGGAGCAGGCCGACGAGCGCCTTGAACAGCGTCGACTTGCCGGCGCCGTTGGGGCCGACGATGGCCACCTGGGCGCCGTGCGGCACGCTCAGCGTGACATCTTCCAGCGCCGGCCGGCCGCCGTAGGAGACGGTGACGTTGTCGAGCGTGAGGCAGGCCGCGGCGGCGGCGGTCGCGGCGCTCACCGCAGCGCCTCCACGATCCGCCGCGTGTCGTACTTCATCATGTCGATGTACGTCGGCGCCGGCCCGTCCGCCGCCGTCAGCGAGTGGTCCAGGAGGTCGGTGACGACCTTGACGCCGGTCTCGGCGCCGATCTGCTCGGCCAGCTGCGGGTTCTCGCCCGCCTCCACGAAGATGGCCTTGACGCCCGTCTCCCGGATGGTCCTGGTGAGGTCGCTGAGCTGCCTCGCGGTCGGCGACTCGCTGGTCGCGGCGCTCGGGATGACCGTGCCGACGATGGTGAAGCCGTAGCGGTCGGCGAAGTAGCCGTGGCTGGCGTGGTCCATGACCAGCTTGCGGTCGGCCTGCGGCACCTGCGCGACCTGCTTCTTGATCCAGGCGTCCAGGGCGTCGAGCCTGGCGTCGTAGGCCTCGGCGTTGGCCGCGTAGGTGGCGGCTCCGGCGGGGTCGGCCTTGCTGAACGCCGCCTCGATGTTGTGCACGTAGGTCTTGACGAGCTCGGGGTCGAGCCAGAAGTGCGGGTCGGTCTCGCCGGCGGCCAGCGCGGGCTCGCCGGGCTTTGGCGTGCGCGTCTGCAATCCGGCCGAGGCGTCGACGATCGGCGTGTCGCCGACGGCGTTCTCGAGGGTGGTGAGCAGCGGGCCTTCGAGGCCGGCGCCGTTGATGATGACCAGGTCGGCGCCGGCGACCGCCTTGAGGTCCGAGGGCGTGGGCTCGAACGCGTGCGGGTCGGTGCCGCGCGGGACCAGCGAGCCGACCGTGAACCGGTCGCCGGCGACGTTCTGGGCGATGTCGGCGAGGAACGATGTGGAGGCGACGACGTCGAGCGTGCCGGAGGAGGCGATGCCCGAAGTCCCGCAGCCGGTGGCCGCCATCGCCGCGAGCAGCAGCAGGGCGGCCGTCAGGAGCGTCAGAAGGCCGCGCCGCGTCAAGCGGCGCCTCCCGCCGCGTCGCGCGTCACGCGGCAGCCGGCGCACAGCCCGCTCAGCTGCAGGAAGTGGTCGGTGATCCGGTAGCCCGTCTCGCGCGCCGCGGCGTCGGCGATGCCGCGCATGTCGCAGCCGGTGAACTCGGTGACGCGGCCGCAGGCGCTGCAGACGACCGTGTGGCCGTGCGCCGCGCTCGCGGGCACGAAGCTCTCGCAGTGGTCGGGCCCGTGCACGCGGCGCAGGGCGCCCATCTCGGCGAGGACGTCGAGCGTGCGGTAGACGGTGGTGAGCCCGAGCTCCGGACATCCGGCTCGGGCGGCGTCGTAGACCTGCAGGGCGCTCAGGCTGGACGGCGCCGCGGCGATGGCCGCCAGCACGGCGCGCCGCTGGCGCGTGAGGCGAAGGCCGCGGGCGGAGAGCTCGGCCGAGACCTGGGCGGTGTCGAAGCTCACGGCGACCTCCTTTCTGAAACTGAAAACCGCTTTCAATAAGGAAGTGAGACTAGCACGCGGCGTGAGGGTGGGCAAGGCGGGCGCGGCGCGGTGATACGACCTGCCCCTGTACGACAGTGCGTACGCGAATCTTGAAGACGCGTACGCGTTCTTGTACACCGCCGAAGAGGACATGGGTGGCGCAGGCCGGCCGCTGAGGCTGTGCGGCCGCCACCTCCGCAGCGCGGCGGTGGCGGGGCGTGTCCCGTGACGGCGTCAGTGCCGCAGAGCGTAGGGGCAGGCGGCGATGCAGATGCCGCAGATCTGCGCCTCGACGCTGGTGAAGAGCGACATGTGGTGGCGGCAGGCGCCGGCGTCGAAGAGCAGCTCGCGCGCCATGCCCGGCCGCCAGTGCACGTCCCGGCCGCAGCCGGCCGGACAGGCGTCCACGCACTCGCGGCACGCGCCGCAGCTGCTCTCGCGCACCGGCTCGCCGGCCGGCAGCTCGAGGTCGGTGAAGACCGTGGCCAGGCGGACGGCCGGGCCGAACTACCGGAGAGACGAAGAGGGCGGTCTTGCCGATCCAGCCCATGCCCGCCGACGTGGCCGCCGTCTTGTGCGGGAACGGCTGGTGGCCGTTGGTCTTTTCCATGGTGGCCCGCACGCGCTCGGCGGCGTGGCCGTGCACGCGCAGCACGTCCACCAGCGTCCCTGTGGCGTCGTCCAGCGCCACGTTCACGCGCAGGTACTCCTGCTGGTAGTCCGGCGTGGGCCCGTGCCGCAGGCCGCGCACCACCAGCGGGTCGAGTCGCATGAGCATGGAGATCGCCGTCGGGAACTCCGGCGGCGCCAGCGGCAGCGGCGGGTGGTTGGCGGCGACACCCCAGGCGTCCACCTCCTTGGTGCGGAGGATCTGCCCGATGGCGTGCCGGTCGAGAACGTGCAGCATGAGACCTCTTCGGATGGAAGGTGGGGTGGCGAAACGATGGTCGCCCCCGGCCCGTTCCATCCTCGCATCGGCGCGTCGACGGCGACAATGGACGGAGGAGGGCATTTTCACTGTCTGGCTTGTCCCAATTGGACACCGCCGAGGCCAGGTGAAGCTACAGAGAAACGTGAACCAGTTCACAACCATCGTTTATTTCCGCTGCAAGCGGGCTACCCTAGACACACACCGACACGCGAAGGAGGTGAGACCATGGGACCTGTGCACTTCAACAAGACGAAGGTGAAGCAGGAGGATCGCTACGGCAAGCGCCGCAAGTGATCGGCGACTGATGAACGTAGCGACGGACAGCGCTGCTTGGCCACCCGGGAGGGGCGGTTCCATGAGTCAGGACCGCCCCTCTCGCCGTGTCAGCTCGCCGTGAACCGCCGCAGCCGCAGGCTGTTGGTCACCACGGTGACGCTGCTCAGGCCCATCGCCGCGGCCGCGTAGATCGGGTTCAGCAGGATGCCGAAGGCGGGGTAGAACACGCCCGCGGCCAGCGGGATCAGGGCCACGTTGTAGGCGAACGCCCAGAAGAGGTTCTGCTTGACCGTGCGGATGGTCGCCCGGGAGAGCTCGATCGCCGTCGCCACGCCGCCGACGTCGCCCGACATGAGCGTGACGTCGCTCGCCTCCATGGCCACGTCCGTGCCGGTGCCGATGGCGATGCCGACGTCGGCCTGGGCCAGCGCCGGGGCGTCGTTGATGCCGTCGCCGACCATGGCGACCCTGCGGCCGTCCTGCTGCAGGGCCGAGATCTCCGAGGCCTTCTGCTCGCGGCAGCACCTCGGCGAACACGCGCTCGATGCCGACCTGAGCGGCGATGGCTCTCGCCGTCGCCGCCTGGTCGCCGGTCAGCATGACGACGTCGAGGCCGAGCTGCTTGAGGCGGGCCACGGCCGCCGCGGAGCTCGGCTTGACCGTGTCGGCGATGGCGATCGCCCCGACCGGTTCGTCGTCCACGACGACGGTGACGACGGTCTTGCCCTCGGCGGCCAGCGCCGCCGCGCGCTCGCCGGCGTGGCCGGCGAGCCGCTCGTTGCCGGCGACGATCGTGTGGCCGTCGACCTGGGCGCGGATGCCGTGGCCGGCGATGGCCTCGAACCCGGTGGCCGGCGGCACCGCGATCCCGCGTTCGTCGGCGGCGTCGAGGATCGCCACGGCCAGCGGGTGCTCGCTGCCGCGCTCGGCGCCGGCCACCAGCCGCAGCAGGCCGGCGTTGTCCAGGTGCGGGCCGGAGTCTCCGTCGGTCCCGTCGCCGGACCCGAACAGGACCACGTCCGTCACCCGCGGCTTGCCCTCGGTGATGGTGCCCGTCTTGTCGAGCACGACGGTGCTGAGCTTGTGCGCCGTCTCGAGCGCGGCGCCGTCGCGGATGAGCACGCCGTTCTCGGCGCCCTTGCCGGTGCCCACCATGATCGCCGTCGGCGTGGCCAGGCCCAGGGCGCAGGGGCACGCGATGACGAGCACGGCGACGAAGTTGAGCAGCGCGTAGTTGAGCGCCGGCGACGGGCCGAAGACCAGCCAGACGACCAGCGTGACGGTGGCGATGACGATGACGGCCGGCACGAACCAGGCGGCGATGACGTCGGCCAGGCGGGCGATGGGCGGCTTGGAGCCCTGCGCCTGCTCGACGAGGCGCACGATCTGCGCGAGCGCCGTCTCGGAGCCGACCTTGGTGGCCCGGAAGGTGAACGACCCGGTGGTGTTCATGGTGGCGCCGATCACCTCGTCGCCGGGGTGCTTGCCGACGGGGATCGGCTCGCCGGTGAGCATGGACTCGTCGACCGGCGAGGAGCCCTCCTCGAGCACGCCGTCCACCGGCACCTTCTCGCCCGGTCGGACCACGACGAGGTCGCCGACCAGCACCTGGGCGACCGGCACGTCGGACTCCGACGCCGGCGCGGATGACGCGCGCCGTCTTGGGCTGCAGGCCGATGAGCGCCTTGATGGCGGCGCCGGTCTGGCCCTTGGCGCGCGCCTCGAGCAGCCGCCCGAGCAGGATCAGCGTGATGATGAAGGCGGCCGAGTCGAAGTACATCGGCTCGCCCAGCCCCTGGTGCTCGAAGAACGCCGGGGAAGAGCACGCCGAGGACGCTGTAGATGTAGGCCGCCGACGAGCCCATGCGCCACCAGCGTGTTCATGGTGGTCGTGCCGTGCTTCAGCGCCGACCAGGCGGTGGTGTAGAACTGCCAGCCGACCCAGAACTGCACCACGCTCGCCAGGGCCCAGAGGAAGTAGCCGTTGTGCATCCACTCCGGCAGGAAGGTGAACCACTCCATCTGCATGGTGCCGGCGAAGATGACGACGCTGAGGACGAAGCCGACGGTGACCTTCAGCTTGAGCTTGCGGTAGGCGGCGGCGCGGGCCGCCTCTTCGGCGTCCGCCGCCGCCTGAGGCGCCTTCTTCGCCGGTGCCCGGCGCCGGCTCCACGACGTCGTAGCCGGCGCCGCGCACGGCCTCCACCAGGTCGCGGTAGCTCGCCTGGCCGGGGATGTACGACACCGTCGCCTTCTCCGTCGCCAGATTGACGTCGGCCTTCAGGACGCCGGCCGGCATGCGCAGCGCCTTCTCCACCCGGCTCACGCAGCTCGCGCAGGTCATGCCGATGATCGGCAGCGTCTCCTGCGCGGTGACGACGCCGTAGCCCGCGCCCTCGACGGCCGCCACGAGGTCCCCGGCCGAGACTGCGCCGGGGTCGAACGTCACGGTCGCCTTCTCGGTCGCCAGGTTGACGGCGGCCTTGTCCACGCCGGCGACCTTGCCGATGGCCTTCTCCGTACGCGCCACGCAGCTGGCGCAGGTCATGCCGGTGATGGGCAGCTCGATGGTGGTGTCGTGCTCGCTCACGGTGCTCCGGACGATGCGTGCAAGGCGGCGCGTCCGCGTTGCCGCGTACAAGTGTTCCCACGCTCAAACGATGCGTACCCCCTGGGGTATCATGGGGGCCACCGGTCGCCGCCCCGATATGATTGCCTGCGGCACGGCAGCGAGGAAGCGAGAGACCATGGCGATCTGGGACGCGCAGCACGAGACCATCGACCGCGAGCAGCTCGAGGAGCTGCAGCTCCCGCGCCTGCGCGACATGCTCGCCCGCGTGTACGAGCGCGTGCCGTTCTACCGCGACAAGCTGGGCGCGGCCGGGTTCGAGCCCGGCGACCTCACCAGCCTGGACGACGTCGCCGGCCCTGCCGTTCACCGAGAAGACGGACTTCCGCGACAACTACCCCTACGGCCTGTTCGCCGTGCCCATGAGCGAGGTCGTCGAGATCCACTCCTCCTCCGGCACCACCGGCAAGGCGGTGGTCGGCGGCTACACCAGGGCCGACCTGGACACGTGGACCGAGCTCGTGTGCCGGCTCGCCGTCGCCGCCGGCGCCCACGACGGCGACGTCGCCCAGATCGCCTTCGGCTACGGCATGTTCACCGGCGGCTTCGGCCTGCACTACGGGCTGCAGCGCGCCGGCGTGGCGGTGCTGCCCATCAGCGCCGGCAACACCGCCCGCCAGATCCAGTACATGAAGGACTTCGGCACGACCATCCTCATCGCCACGCCGTCCTACGCGCTCTACATCGGCGAGGTGCTCGCAGAGGCGGGAGGTGCCGCTCGAGCAGCTGCGCCTGCGCCTGGGCATGTTCGGCGCCGAGCACTGCAGCGAGGAGATGCGCGCGCAGATCGAGAGCCGGCTGCCGATCAGGGCCACGGACAACTACGGGCTCACGGAGCTCACGGGCCCCGGCGTGGCCGGCGAGTGCGAGTGCCGCAGCGGCATGCACATCTCCGAGGACCACTTCCTCGCCGAGTGCCTGGACCCGGCGACCGGCAAGCCGGTCGCCGACGGCGAGGTCGGCGAGCTCGTGGTCACCGCCTTCACGCGTGAGTGCTCTCCGGTGCTGCGCTACCGCACCCGCGACCTCACCTCGCTCACCCGCGAGCGCTGCGCGTGCGGGCGCACGACGGCCCGCATGGGCAAGGTGGTCGGCCGCACCGACGACATGTTCATCATCAGCGGCGTCAACATCTTCCCGTCGGCGATCGAGAGCGTGCTGTTCCAGATCGAGGGCGTCGAGCCGTTCTACCAGATCGTGCTGGGGCGTCAGAACGGGCTGGACACGTTCGAGGTGCACGTCGAGGTCACGGACACCCTCTTCGACGGCTGGATGGACGACCTGCGCGCGTTCGAGCGCCGAGTCACCGAGGAACTTCGCTCGGCGCTCCTCGTCCGCCCCAAGGTCAAGCTCGTCGAGCCGGGCAAGCTCGAGCGCAGCGAGGGCAAGGCCCGGCGCGTCATCGACAACCGGCCGAACTGATCCCCGGCGGCCTGTGGGGCGGCCGGCGGCGATCGTCGGCTCGCGGCGCCCGGCGTACGTGAAGGCCGGCGGTGCAAGCCCCCGCTTTGCGCCGCCGGCCAAGGTCAAGGTCGACTTGGAAGTTCCTCTCTCAGAGTCTTCCGGCCTCCTGGCCATGACATCGGGCGCCGCGGCTCAGGGGCGCATAGAACACGCGTCTAGACGGGCCGCGTGCGCGTCGCCGGGACGGGCAACGCCGGCGGATCGACGGCGGTGGACTGTAGGAGTGACGCGCTCCGCGGAGCGCGCGGGGTGCGTCAGATGGTGACGCGGAGCAGCTCGAGGTAGCTGGTCGTGCCCTCGAGGACCTTGGCGATGCCGTCCTCGCGCAGCGACCCCACGCCCTTGTCGCGGGCCATGCGCTGGATCTCGAGGACGCTGCCGCCGGTGGCGACCAGGTCGCGCAGGTCGTCGTCCACCACGAGCACCTCGTAGAGCCCGAGGCGGCCGCGGTAGCCGGTGCCGAAGCACTTGTCGCAGCCGACCGGCTCGAACACCTTGAAGCGCTTGCGCGGCGCCGGACCCAGCCCGAGCTCCGTCCAGCGGGCGTCGGTGATGGGCGTCTCCTGGCGGCAGTGCGGGCACAGCCGGCGCACCAGCCGCTGCGCGACGAAGCAGCGCCAGGCGGCCGCCACCAGGTAGCGCGGCACGCCCATCTCGACCAGGCGGTTGACCGCCGACGAGGCGTCGTTGGTGTGCAGGGTGCTGAACACCTGGTGGCCGGTGATGGCGGAGTCGGCGGCCATCTTGGCGGTCTCGAGGTCGCGGATCTCGCCGACCATGATGACGTCGGGGTCGGCGCGCACCAGCGAGCGGAGCGCCTGGGCGAACGTGAGGCCGATGGCCGGTTTGACCTCGGTCTGCATGATGCCCTCGATCTTGCGTTCGATGGGGTCCTCGACCGTGTAGACCTTGCGCTCGGGCGACTTGATGAGCTCGAGGGTGGTGTACAGGGTGGTGGACTTGCCCGAGCCGGTGGGTCCGACGATGACGATGCCGCCCTCCGGCGCCTTGAGCGCCGCCTCGAAGCGGGCGAGGTTGTCGCCGACGAGGCCGAGCGAGGCGAGCGTGGGCGGCAGCGGCGAGACCTCGAGGATGCGGATGGTGAGGTTCTCGCCGTACATGCTGGGGATGGAGGCGAGGCGCAGGTCGACGGCCTCGCCGCTCGAGAGCTCGAAGCTCGTGCGGCCGTCCTGCGGCAACCGCCGCTCGGCGATGTTGAGGTTGCCCATGATCTTGAGGCGGCTGATGATGCCGGCCTGCAGCTCCTTGGGGAACTCGCGCATGTCGTGCAGCACGCCGTCGATGCGGCAGCGCACGGCCAGCGTGTCCTCGCGGGGCTCGAGATGGATGTCCGACGCGTCCATGCTCGCCGCGTCGGTGAGCAGGCTGTCGACGATCTCGATGATGTCGGCGTCGATCTCGCCGCTGCCCGCGGCCGGCTCCTCCGTGTCGTCGCGTGCGTCCTTGAGCTTGCCGCGGGAGCTGAAGTAGATGCCGACCGCCTCGTCGAACGCCGACTCGGTGCAGATGACCGGCACCACGCGCTTCTTGGTGCGCATGCCGATCTCGTCGATGGAGATGACGTCCAGCGGATTGGTCATCGCCACCACGAGGCTGCCGTTGTCGTCGATGCTGAGCGGCATGAGCCGGCGGCGCACGATGAAGTCCCGCGGCAGGAGCCCGAGCGCGGCCGGCTGGGGCGTGGTCTGCGTGAGGTCGACCACGCCGATGTGCATCTGCCCGGCGACCGCCGTGACGATGTCCTGGTCGCTCACGAGGCCCTCGGAGACGAGGACCTCGCCGAGGCGCCCGCCTCCGTCGTGCTGGCGCGCGAGCGCGTCGTCCAGCTGCTCCCGCGTGACGAGGCCGCTGGCGACCAGCAGGGCGCCCAGCTTGAGGCGGCCGTTGGTGCGCCGCCTGCGGCCGCTGACCAGCGCGTCCAGCTTGGGTCGCAGGTCGTCCGGTGAGAACGGCTTGGTGACGTACTCCGCGGCGCCGGCCCGGTGGGCGTGCTCGAAGGTGGCGAAGTCGCTCGCCGACGAGAGCACGAGCACGGGCGTGCCGCGGAGAGCGGGGTCGCCGCCCATGAGCTGGAGCAGCTCGTAGGGGTCGGACGTGACGAGGTCGAGGTCGAGGACGACCGCCGACGGCGGGTCGTCCTGCAGCGTCCGCAACGTGCCCGGGTCTCCCAGGCTGGTGGTGACGTGGTAGCTGGAGCCGAGCGCCCTGGTGAGCTCGCCGAGCAGCTCTGTGTCGTCGTCGATGATCGCCAGGGTCTTTTTGGACGTGGTTGGCACCGTGACCTCCCGCCGGGTCGTGCGCAGACAGTCTAGCGCATCGCCGGGCCGGCGAGATGTGGTCCGAAGCTCGACGAGGTGGATGAATCGCGGGGAGAAAAGTGCCGGGCCGGCGGGGGCCTTCAGCGGATGCGGGCAGTCCGCCAGTGTTCGAAGGAGACCGGCCCGGCTGAGAGAGGATGAGATGCCGGGCCGAAGCCCGGTGAGTAGTCCTTTACCCGGTCTCAAGCCTCCTATCGGCGCCCGCGCCCGCGCCTTGAGCAGGGCGCCGGTCAAAGCGTTGTCAGGCCCGGCGTCGGCCGGTGGCGCACGGCGTCGGCTATACTCGCTCGGGCAAAGAAGCCAAGGAGCGCCCGTGTTCAGCAAGATCCTCATCGCCAACCGTGGCGAGATCGCCATCCGCGTCATCCGCGCCTGCCGCGAGCTGGGCGTCAAGTCGGTCGCCGTCTACAGCGAGGCCGACGCCGAGTGCCTGCACGTCAGGTACGCCGACGAGGCCGTGTGCATCGGCCCGCCGCCGGCGGCGCAGAGCTACCTGGTCATGCCGGCGCTCATCCAGGCGGCGCTGCAGAGCGGCGCCGAGGCGATCCACCCCGGCTACGGCTTCCTCGCCGAGCGCGCCGAGTTCAGCCGGCTGTGCCGCGAGCACGGCATCAAGTTCATCGGCCCGTCGCCGGAGAGCATCGAGCTCATGGGCGACAAGGCGGCGGCGCGGGCGACGATGACCGCCGCCGGCGTCCCCATCACGCCGGGCTCCGAAGGCATCATCGAGAGCGCCGCCGAGGCCGAGGTGGTCGCGCGCGACATCGGCCTGCCGGTGATGATCAAGGCCTCGGCCGGCGGCGGCGGCAAGGGCATCCGCATCGCCACGGAGGCCTCGGAGCTGGCCGGCGCGGTGCGTCAGGCTCAGGCCGAGGCAGAGGCGGCGTTCGGCAACGGCGCCGTCTACGTGGAGAAGTACATCGGCGCGCCGCGCCACATCGAGATCCAGGTGCTCGCCGACGGCAAGGGTCACGGCATCCACCTCGGCGAGCGCGACTGCAGCATCCAGCGGCGCCACCAGAAGCTCATCGAGGAGGCGCCGTCGCCGGCCGTGAGCCCCGAGCTGCGCGCGCAGATGGGCCAGGCGGCCGTGGCCGCCGCCGTCGCCGCGCAGTACGAGGGCGCCGGCACCGTCGAGTTCCTGCTCGACAGCGACGGCAGCTTCTACTTCATGGAGATGAACACGCGCGTGCAGGTCGAGCACTGCGTCACCGAGATGGTGAGCGGGGTCGACATCGTCAAGACCGGCATCCGCATCGCCGCCGGCGAGGGGCTGCCGCTGACGCAGGACGACATCGAGCTCAAGGGCCATGCCATCGAGTTCCGCATCAACGCCGAGGATCCGGCCGACAACTTCATGCCCTCACCCGGCGTCGTCACCCAGTGGATCCCGCCGGGTGGCCCCTGGGTGCGGCTCGACAGCCACGTCTACCAGGGCTACCTGGTGCCGCAGTTCTACGACAGCCTGCTGGGCAAGCTCATCGTCTGGGGGCGCGACCGCGAGGAGTGCCTCGCGCGCTCGCGCTGGGCGCTGGACGAGTTCCTCGTCGAGGGCGTCAAGACGGTGATCCCGTTCCACCGCCTGGTGCTTGAGCATCCGCTCTTCAAGGCGGGCGACGTCAACACGCACTTCATCGAGGACCACCTGGGCTGACGCCGACCGGGTCGTCCCGGGGCGGCTCAGAGCCAGCCGTCGCGCACCCACACCGCGACGAGCGCGGCAGCAACGATGCCGCCGACGAGCATCGCCGTCGTCATGCCCCGCGGTGCGAACACGAGGACCTCCAGCAGGATCATGACGGCGAGGGCGATGAGGCCCCAGAAGCGGTCGAGGAAGCTCGACGAGCCCGGCGAGGGCGCGGGCCGGGGGCGTCGCCCTCACCGCGGCGCCCCGGGCGCAGGGTTCATGCGCCGGCGCCGTCCGCGCCTTCATCCGGCGCGGGCCGGACGGCGAAGCCGGCGGCGGCGATCTGTGCCAGCAGCTGATCCGCCGCCGGCGCGAGCAGCGCGGCGACGGCGGCTGCGTTCTCGCCGCGCCCGCTGAGCGTGATGCGGATGACGCGCGTGCTGCCGAGCACCTTCGCGCGCGACTTCACGTACACCGCCGGGTGCTGCTCCTCGGCGGCGCGCAGGATGTCGGCGATGGCCGACTCGTCCTGCAGTCTCCACCTCGAGCGAGCGCTCCTCGTAGTGCGCGTCGCCGAAGACCTCGGCGACCAGCGTGCCCAAGCGACTCGTCCACGATGGCCACGAGCTCGCCGGGCACGCCCGGGAGCGAGACGATGCGGGTCTCGCCACTGCGGCAGAGCACGCCCGGCGCGCCTCCGATCGGGTTGACCAGCGGCTCCGCGCCGGCCGGCAGCCGCGCCATCTTGCGGCGGTTCTCGTTGAGCTCCGGGAACGGCACGTAGCCGGCGGCGAAGAACTCCTCGTATCTCGCGGCCACCATCCGCTCGGCCGCGGCGTGGAGCTCCAGCGGGACGCCGAGGCCGAGGGCGACGCCCTCGAGCGTGCGGTCGTCGCTGGTGGGTCCAAGACCGCCGACGGTGAAGAGCAGGGCGGGGCGCCGGGCGAGGCACCCGCGCAGCTCGGCGCCGATGGCCTCGACGTCGTCGCGGAGCATGACGGTGCGGCGCACCAGCCCGCCCAGTGAGGTCACGCGCGTGCAGAGCCAGTTGGTGTTGGTGTCGAGCACGTCGCCGATGAGCACTTCGTTGCCGGCGGAGAGGACCTCGACGATCGGCGCGCCGGTGTGCGGGTCGACGGGGCCGTGCGTGGGGATGCTGCCGCTCATGGCCCCAGTCTCGCAGACGCCGCACCACGCGGGCAAGGCGCCTCCCCGAGGCTGCCGGCTCAGGGCCGGGCGGCCGTCTTGGGTATACTCCCGTACGTCGCGGAGAGGAGCCCCAGATGAAGCCCCTGACGATCGTCCAGCACGAGCCCGACGACCCACCCGGCAGTATCGCCGTCGCCCTGACCGAGCTCGGCGTGCCGTTCGAGGTGCGCCGCGTGGACCGGGGCGAGGCGCTGCCTGCCTGGCCGGACGGGACCTCCGGGCTCATCAGCCTCGGCGGCGCGATGCACGCCACGCAGACCAGGGAGTATCCCGTTCCTCGCCGAGGAGATCAAGCTCATGCGCCGCATGGTGCACGAAGGCGCTCCGGTGTGGGGCATCTGCCTCGGCGCGCAGTTGCTGGCCATCGCGGCCGGCGGCGACGCCTACCGGCGCAAGCACGCCGAGGTGGGCTGGACGTCCATCGAGAAGGTCGCCGACGATCCGCTGCTCCACGGCATCTCCTCGCCGTTCGTCGCCTTCAACTGGCACGAGTACTCGTGCAAGATCTCGCCGACGTCGCACCTGGTCGCCACCTGCGGCGACGGCGTGCAGGTGTTCCGCGCCGGCGGGCGCGCGTGGGGCACGCAGTTCCACCCCGAGGTCGACGCGGAGATGGCTCCGCACTGGGTGCGCGACGCGGTCAAGGAGCAGAAGCACCTGGGCGAGGCGTTCGCCGAGAAGCTGCGCACGCGAGACCGACGAGCGGCTGCCGGCGTACCCGGCGTTCTGCCGCCGCATCACCGAGAACTTCGTCGTCAACGCCGGACTGCTGCCCGACTGACGCGCGGGTCCGGCGCCTGACGCACGGCGAACCGGCTCCGTACGCACAAAGGCGGCGCTGGGGAGCGTCGCCTCGTGCACCCGTTTCCGGGCAGCCCCCCGGGGAGGGGGGCCTGTGAAAGGAGCCATGGGGTGGTACCTGGAGGTACCTCGCGTGGAGGAGGGGTGTGTGGAGGGGGACTCCACCACGCAGACGGTATATTACCACCGCCCCCACAGTTGAAACCACTCCCGTAGTGTTAAGCAATATGAAGCGCCCGTCGGGGTGTGTTCGGCCCGCCGTGGGCGACAGCCGCGACGCCGTCCTCTAGACTGGAGCATCGCACCGAACGGCGGGCTGGTGCGTCTCCCACGTCGGTCTCGCGCCGGTCGCCCCGGCGCGTCTCCGCCCGTCACCGCCGCATGACCTGATGAACGATCACGATCGCGACCCAGAAACCGCCCAGGTCCCGCCGCTGCTTGCGGACCGGTACCGCATCGTCTCTCCGCTCGGGAGCGGAGGGATGGCCGACGTCTACCTCGCGGAGGACGAACGCCTCGGGCGGCAGGTGGCGGTCAAGGTGCTCAAGGCGCGGCTGGCGGCCGACGACGAGTTCGTCGAGCGCTTCCGCATCGAGGCGCAGGCGGCGGCCAGCCTCAACCACCCCAGCATCGTGGCGGTCTACGACCGCGGCACCGCCGAGGGCACGACGTACATCGCCATGGAGTACGTGCGCGGCGAGACGCTCAAGCAGCGGCTGCGCCGCGACGGCGCGCTGCCGCCGGACGAGGCGGTGTCCATCGCGCTCGCGGTGCTGTCGGCGCTGAGCGCCGCGCACGCGCGGGCGATCGTCCACCGCGACGTCACCTCGTACAACGTCATGCTCGACCAGGGCGGGCGCGTGGTGGTCACCGACTTCGGCATCGCGCGCATGGGCGACTCGGCGCTGACGCGCACGGGTGCGATGATGGGGACGTCCTCGTATCTCTCGCCCGAGCAGGCGCAGGGGCGGCAGGCGGACGAGCGCTCGGACCTCTACAGCCTCGGCGTGGTGCTCTACGAGATGCTCACCGGGCGTGTGCCGTTCCGCGGCGAGACGGACGTGGCCGTGGCCATGCAGCACGTCTCCACGGCCGCCGCCGAACCCGCGCACGCTGGCGCCGGGCGTCAGCGAGGCGCTCGCCGGCGTGGCGATGCGGGCGCTCAGCAAGAACCCGGACGACAGGTACCAGACGGCCGAGGAGTTCGCCGCCGCGCTGCGCAAGGCGCGGCGCCCGGGGCGCGCCCCGGGCGACGGCGTGAGCGCGGCCGGCGCGCCGGCGACGGCAGGCGCCGCTGTGGCCGCCGCGGCGGCGGGGGCGGGCGTCCGGGCCGCGGCGGGTGTGGCCGCGGCCGGCGCAGCTCCCATGACGACGCCGGCGGCGCCCGGCGGCGCGGCCGCCACGCCCGTGGTCCAGCCGCCGCGCCCCGCTGCTCGCCCGCCGGCCGTCCCGTCGCCGCCGCGGGCCACGGCGCCCGCCCCGGCGACCGCGGTCGCCGCGGAGGCGCCCACCCGCTACCGCTCAGGCGGCGAGCCGGCCACGAGCCGTGCGGCCGCGGCGCCGCCGCAGGCGCGCCGCGTGGTGCTCGCCCTCGTCCTGCTCGCGCTGGTGGCGGCCGCGGCGTGGGCGGCGTACGTCTACCTGCTCGCCCCGGGCGCGACCGTCCCCGCCGTGGTCGGCGAGCGGCGCGCCGACGCCACGAGGGCCCTGCGCGACGAGGGCCTCAAGCCGGTGCTGCACTACGTGTGGGCGGACAAGTACGCGAGCGGCGAGGTGGCGCGCCAGTCGCCGCGCGGCGGCGCCAAGGTCGACGACGGGGTCAAGGTCGACCTGTGGGTGAGCCGTGGCCCGCTGCACATCCCGTCACCCGACCTCAGCGGACTGGCGGCGGGCGTGGCCCGCGGGCGGCTGCAGGCCGAGGCGCTCAACAGCAAGAGCCGGCGGGCAGCCTCGGAGACCACGCCCAAGGGCCAGATCTTCAAGCAGCAGCCGGCCGCCGGGGCGACGGTGAAGCGCGGCGACACGGTCACGTTCTGGGTGAGCAGCGGGCCGCCCAAGGTCTACGTGCCCGACGTCGTCGGCCTCTCGCAGGGCGACGCCTCGGCGATGCTCGAGGACGCCGGCTTCGTGGTCAGCACCGACTACGTCGCCGGGTGGGGTGAGATCCCCGGCGACGTGGTCGGGCAGGACCCGGTCGCGAACGTCAAGGGCAGGGTCGGCGACGAGGTCGTGATCCAGGTCGCCGTGTTCTGACCGCGGGCGCGGGTCAGCCCGTCCGGCCCGGCCGCGTGCGCGGCTCGACGGCCGGGAGCTCCCAGGCGTCCGGCCGCTGGTAGGTGAGGCCGCCGGGCACGGCGGGTCTGGCCGCCCGCCCGCGGCCGCCCGCAGCGTCGCGGCCGATGGCGTGCAGGAGGTCGGTGATGCGGTGCGCCACCACCGCGAGGCCGTGCTCCTCGTCGTTCTGCAGCTCGCCGTCGACCAGCAGGTACACGGCGTCCTTGAGCACCCGCCCGTACTTGAGGTAGACGTCGTTGAAGACGACCACCTGGCCCAGCTCGGTCTCGTCCTCGAGCGTGAGGAACATGGTGCGGTGGCCGCTGCGGATCCAGGGCATCTGGGCGCGCTCGAGCACCCCGGCGACGCGCACGCGGCTGCCGTGACGCACCTCGGGCAGCCGTCCCATGGGGGTGACGCGGAGCGCCTCGACCTCGTCGCGCACGAAGCGCAGCGGGTGGGCGCTGACGTTGAGGCCGAGCAGCTCGAGCTCGATGCTGACGCGCCGCTGCCGCGACCAGTCGGGGAGGAAGGTGAGCGGCCCGAGCTGCTCGTCGAGGGCGAGGCGCGGCTGGTCGAGGCCGGAATCGCCGGCGGCCGAGGCGACGAGCGAGGCGGGCGCCGTCCGCGCGCCGGCGTACAGCAGCGGCATCTGCGCGACCAGCTCCTCGCGGCGCACGCCGAGTGCGTCGAAGGCGCCGAGCCGCGCCAGGTTCTCGGCGATCTCGCGGCTGACGCGCGTGCGCGCCACGAAGTCGCGACAGCGACGTGTACGGCCGCTCGCGCGCGCGCCGCGACGATCGCGCGCCGCGCCACCGCGCTCATCTCCTTGACGTAGGCCAGGCCGACGCGCAGCGCCGTGCCGTCCTGCTCCACCTCGAACCACTCGCCGCTCAGGTTGACGTCGAGCGGGAGCACCTCGAGCCCGAAGCGCCGCGCGTCGTTGAGCACCACGCGCGGCGAGTAGAAGCCCATGGGCTGGTTGTTGAGGATGCCGGCGTAGAACTCGGCCGGGTAGTGCGCCTTGAGCCAGGCCGAGGCGTTGCAGACGATGGCGAAGCAGGCGGCGTGCGCCTTGTTGAAGCCGTAGGCGGCGAACCCGCGGAGCTGGCGGAAGACCTCGTCGGCGACCTCGCGCGAGGCGCCGAGCGCCATCGCCTTCTCGACGAAGTTGCGGCCGATGGCGTCCATCTCCTCCATGGAGCGCTCGTGGGTCATGGCGCGGCGCAGCAGGTCGGCCTCGGCGAGGCTGAAGCCGGCGACCGCCGCCGCCACCTCGATGACCTGCTCCTGGTAGACGATGACCCCGTAGGTGCGGCGCAGGACGCGCTCCATGGCGGGGTGCGGCACGACGACCGGCTCGCGCCCGTGCCGCCGCCGGATGAACGGCGCGATCATCTCGGCCTGCAGCGGCCCCGGGCGGAAGAGCGAGATGGCCGCGATGACGTCCTCGAAGTCGCGCTCCTGCAGCCGCGTGGCGAGGTTGCGCTGCCCCGAGCTCTCGAGCTGGAACAGCCCGACGGTGCGCGCCGAGCGGATGAGCTCGTAGACCTTGGGGTCGTCGCGCGGGAGCTCCCAGGCGCTGACGTGCTCGCCGGTGCGCGCCTCGATGCGGCGCACCGCCTCGGCGATGGCCGAGTGCATCTTGAGCGCGAGGATGTCCATCTTGACGAGGCCCAGCGTCTCGACGTCGTCCTTGTCGAACTGGGCCACCACGACGCCCTTGGCCGCCCACTGCAGCGGCACGCGGTCGGTGAGCGGGTCGCGCGAGAGGATGAACCCGCCCAGGTGCGTGCCGAGGTGGGCGGGGAAGCCCGAGAGCCGCTCGGCGACGTCGACCAGCCGGCGGTAGTGCGGGTGCTGGAACTCGTGGTCGGCGAGCTCGGGGCGCTCGGCGAGCATCTCCCCGAGCTTGGACGCGCTGCCCCACGGCACGCGCTTGGAGAGGCCGTTGATCTCGTCCGGCGTGAACCCGAAGGCGCGGCTGACGATGCGCACCGCCGACGGCGCGCGCACGGTGTTGACGGTGGCCACCATGGCGACCTTGTCGTGGCCGAAGCGCTCGTAGATGTACTGGATGACCTCGTCGCGGCGCGCCGAGCAGAAGTCGATGTCCACGTCCGGCATCTCGCGGCGCGCCGGGTTGAGGAAGCGCTCGAAGAGCAGCTCGTGGGCGATGGGGTCGGCGTCGGTGATGCGCAGCACGTAGCTGACGATGCTGTTGCCGGCGGAGCCGCGGCCCGAGTAGTAGATGCCGCGGCCCAGCGCGAACTCGACGATGTCGCGCACGGCGAGGAAGTACTCGGCGAAGCCGAGCTCCTCGACGACCCGGAGCTCGCGCTCGAGCCGCGCCGTGACCTCGGCGGTGAGCGGCCGGTAGCGCTCGGCGGCGCCCTCGAAGCAGCGCTTCCAGAGCAGCGAGAAGGCGGTCTCGCCCGGCGGCAGCGGGTAGGCGGGGAAGAGGAGCTTGCCGAGGCCCAGGTCGAGGTTGCAGCGCGCGGCGATGCGCCCGGCGTTGGCGTAGGCCTCGGGGTAGCGCTGGAACAGGCGGCGCATCTGGCCGGGGCCCTTGAGGTAGAGCTCGGCGTTCTTGCGTCCCAGCGGGTTGGGCAGCGGCTGGTTGGCGGCCTCGGCGGCGAGCACGTCGTGCAGGCCGGCGTCGCCCTTGACCGTGTAGTGGACGTCGCCGGTGGCGACGGTGGGGATGCGCAGCTCGTGGGCGAGGAGGTCGAGGGCGCGCAGCGAGGCGTCCGAGTCCGGCAGCAGCTCGTGCTGCAGCTCGATGAAGTACTCGCGGCCGAAGATGCGCGCGGAAGACGGAGGCCGCGGCGCGGGCGCCGGCCTTGTCGCCGGCGAGCAGCCGCGACCAGACCTCGCCGCGGCGGCAGCCGCTGAGCGCGACGAGGTGGCCGCCGTGCTCGGCGAGGGTGGCGAGCCGGGCCACGCGGAGGCTCGCCCGGGTGCTCGAGGTGGGCGGCGCTGATGATGCGGCAGAGGTTGCTCCAGCCGGCGTAGTCCCTGGCGAGGAGCACCAGGTGGTAGCCGCCGGCGCCGGAGGCGCGGGCGGCGGAGGGCGGCACCGTGGCCGCCGCCTTGAGGTGGGCGATGCGGCCGTCGGGGGCGAGCGCGGCGGACGGCGGCGGAGGGCTCGCCGAGCGCCGCCGCGGCCGCCGGGTCGACGACGATGGGCGAGCCGCTCGCCGGCTGCATCCGCCGCGTCCGCGCCGCCGTCCGCGCCCGGCTCCCAGGCCCGGCCGCCGGGGCCGACCGCCGGCTCGACCGTGAGCTCCACGCCGACGATGGGCTTGATGCCGGCCGCCTTGCACGCCTGGTAGAAGCGCACGGCGCCGTACAGCCCCTCGTGGTCGGTGACCGCCAGGGCCGGCATGCCGAGCTCGGCGGCGCGCGTGACCAGCTCGGGGATGCGGCAGGCGCCGTCGCCGAACGAGAACGTGGTGTGCGTGTGCAGGTGGACGAAGCTCATCTCGGTCCTCCGGGCGCGGTCATCCGATCTCCCGCTCGAGCGCCCAGGACTTGCTGAGGCGGTCGTAGCGCAGGTCGACGACGCGGCCGCCGGCGCGCACCCGCCAGTACGAGCGGCTGACGTGGCCGTCGTCCCGCCACCAGCCCGTCTCGAGGACCCACGTCTCGAGGACGCGCTCGACGCGGTACGTGCGGCGGCGCCAGACGAAGGCGACCGGGCGCCGCGCCCGCTCGTCCCAGCTGACGGCGACCGGCACGGCCTCGCCGTTGGGGCCCGGGCGGCCGGCGCGGGCCCGGGCGGCGCCGTTGCGGCGTTCCGTCTGGCCGCCGGCCGCCGCCGCTGGGGGAGGCTCGGGTCTGTCGCCGGAGGTGGCTCCGCCGCTCGGCATGTGGGACTCCTGACGCGAAGGTGGACGATGCTGCGGGGACAATGAGCGTAACACGAACATATGTTCGTGTAAACGTCGGACGGAAAGCCGGCAGCACACCAGCGTCGACGCCCGCACGTGCCGGCGCGACGAGGCCGGGTAGTGGCAGGGAGAGACATTCCTTCGACCCTGGAGAGGCCATGCGAACGTTCAACATCTTCGATCTCGACTTCGAGTACCTCGCTCGAGATCCCGAGGGCTACCGTGCCGGCGTCGCGCGTTTCGGCCACAAGGTCGGCGCCAGGATGATCGGAGCCACCGTGTACGAACTGCCGCACGGCGAGTCGGTCTGCCCCTACCACTACCACTATGGCAACGAGGAGTGGCTCGTGGTGCTCGACGGGACCCCGGTCGTGAGAACGGACGACGGCGAAGAGCAGCTGCGGGCCGGAGACGCGGTCTGCTTTCGCCAGGGGCCGCAGGGGGCGCACAAAGTGAGCAATCCCGGTAAGACCACGGCTCACGTGCTGATGATCTCCACGCGCAACAAGCCCTCGGTCGCCGTGTATCCGGACAGCGACAAAGTGGCCATCTGGCCGGGGGACAAGCGAGACGACCTCCTGCTCAGGAGGGACGCTCGCGCCGGGTACTGGGACGGCGAATGACCCGGCGAGAGGTTCCGGGCCGCCCGGAGAGGGTCAATGACGCGCCGCCCCGATAGGGCCGGCGATGACGCGCCGGCAGGGCCTCAGGCGGTGACGTCCACCTCGGCGAGGTCGTCCACGACCACGTCGGCGCCGGCCTGCGCCAGCTCCGCCGCCTGGCCGAGCCTGTCGACGCCGATCACGAGGCCGAAGCCGCCGCGCCGGCCCGCCTCGACGCCGGAGAGCGCGTCCTCGACCACGACGGAGCGCGCCGCGTCCACGCCCAGCCGGCGCGCCGTCTCGAGGTACATGGCCGGGTCCGGCTTGCCGGGCAGCCCGACCTCGGCCGCCACGACGCCGTCCACGCGCACCTCGAACAGGTCGGTCGTGCCGGTCACGTCCAGCACCATGGCGGTGTTCTTGCTCGACGACATGAGGCCGACCTTGATCCCGGCGTCGCGCAGCTGGTGGATGAGCGCGACCGTGGAGGGGAAGGTCTTGACGCCGTGCTCGTCGCACCTCGGCGTTGAAGAAGTCGTTCTTGCGGTTGCCGAGCCCGCAGACCGTCTCGCGCTCGGGCGGGTCGGACGGGTCGCCCGGCGGCAGCTCGATGCCGCGCGAGGCCAGGAAGTCGCGGACGCCGTCGTAGCGCGGCTTGCCGTCCACGTAGAGCCGGTAGTCGGCCGCCGCGGTCGAAGGGCCGCAGGGGGTCGTCGGGCGCGCCGCCCGGGCTGGTGCCCGTGCGGGCGGCGCGCTCCTCGAGGTACGCGTCGAAGAGCCGCTTCCAGGCCGCCGCGTGCACGGCGGCCGTCTGGGTGACGACGCCGTCCAGGTCGAAGATGACGGCGTCGTACCTGGCTCTTCTCGATGCTCGCCTTGATGGAGTCCATGCGTCCTTCTCTTCCGCCGCGCGGTCCAGACCTCATGATAGACGCTCCCCGCCGTCGTGTGAGACGATGAGAGACACGCGTCGCCGCAGCCGCGGAGGGGAATTGGGGCTCGGCGCACCGCACCTGGCGATCAAAGGGGGGATCGTGAACCAGAACGACGTCTACGTCCTGTCCTCGTCCTCGTCCTTGTCGCGGCCGTGGCCGTGCTGGGACTCGCGTGGGCCATGGAGGCCGCCGGCGCGAGTGAGAGTCCGGCGCCGGTGTCCGCCGGCAGCGCGTCGCCGGCGCCCGGCAGCTCGGCCGCCGCGGGCAAGGTCGTCTACAAGGTCGGCTGGACCAGGCAGCCCGACAACCTGAACCCGTTCATCGGCTTCGAGTCGCCGGCGTTCGAGATGTGGTACCTGACCTACGACTCGCTCGTCGGCTACGACCCCAAGACGCTCTCGCCGATGAAGGGCGAGAACTCGACGGGCCTCGCCACCGACTGGACCGTGAGCGACGACGGTCTCACCTGGACGTTCACCATCCGCAAGAACGCGAAGTGGGACGACGGCGTGCCGCTCACCGCCAAGGACGTCGCCTTCACCTACAACTTCATCGTCAAGAACCCGGACCAGACGTCGAACCTCACCGCGTACACCAACCTGATCAAGGAAGCCACCGCGCTCGACGACTACACGGTGCAGTTCGTGTGCTCCGCAGCCGAAGCCGGACATGACCCGTCACTGGGTGCCCATCCTGCCGGAGCACATCTGGTCCAAGATCCCCGTGAACGACGTAGGGAAGAAGTACCAGAACACCCCGCCCTACGTGGGCTCCGGCCCCTTCAAGTGCGTGGAGTGGAAGAAGAACAGCTACGTCAAGCTCGTCGCCAACCCCACCTGGTGGGGCCCGAAGCCCAAGATCGACGAGCTCTACTTCACGTACTACACCAACGGCGACACCATGCTGCAGGACATCAAGGCCGGCACCATCGACGGTGCTGAAAGCCTGGTCCCGCAGCAGGTCAAGCAGCTCCAGACCGAACCCGGCATCACCGCCCGCGCCATCGCCACCGACGCGTTCGACGAGCTGGCCTTCAACTGCTACATGGGGCCCAGCAAGGGCCACCCGGTGCTGCAAGCGACGTCAAGTTCAGGCAGGCGCTGAACTACGCCGTGGACCTGCAGAAGGTCGTCGACCTCATCATGATGGGCTCCACCACTCCCGGCACGACGATCATCCCGCCGAACTACTACCACAACCCCGACTGGCACTGGGAGCCGCCGGCCGACGTCAAGTACACCTACGACCCCGCGAAGGCCGAGCAGCTGCTCGACGCGGCCGGCTACACGGACAGCGAACGGCGACGGCGTGCGCGAGTACAAGGGCGAGCCCATCGAGCTGCGCCTGATGGCGCGCTCGGAGTCGTCGGAAGAGCAGCAGGAGGCCAAGCTCATCGCCGGCTGGTTCAAGGACGTCGGCATCAAGGTCAAGCTGTCGGTGATGGACTCGTCGACGCTGAGCGACACCATCCTCAACTACGAGGGGGACGTGCTCACGCCCGACTACGACATGTTCCTGTGGGGCTGGTACCTCGACTACGACCCGGGCTCGATGCTGAGCTACTTCACCAAGGCCCAGATCGGGAACTGGAGCGACTCCTACTGGACCGACCCGGAGTACGAGAAGCTCTACAAGCAGCAGAGCCAGGAGCTGGACCCGAACAAGCGCAAGGCGTACATCGACCGGATGCAGCAGATCCTCTACGAGCAGTCGCCGTACATCGTCACCGACTACCGGCCCGACTTCGAGGCCTACAACACGGCCAAGTGGGAGGGCTACATCGCGATCCCCGAGCCCGAACGGCAACACGCTCGTCCCGCCGTTCGGCAACGGTGGCTACGCGAACTTCCTGAGCATCGGGCCGAAGACCGCCTCGACGACGGAGACCAGCAGCAGCGGCAACACCGGGCTGTACGTGGGCATCGGCATCGCCGTCGTGGTCGTCATCATCATCGTGGCGTGGCTGCTCATGCGCCGCAGGTCGCGGGTCGAGGAGGTCTGACCGCGACGGCCTGAGCGACCCAGGCGGGCGATGGGGAGGGGGCGGGCGCCGGAGGCGCCCGCCCCCTCCTTCGTCCGTGCGGGGGAGTGTCAGACGGCCGCGGGTCTCGCCGCCTGGGCGGCCGGCTGCGCATCGCCGCCGGCGGCGAGCCCGACCGCGCGCAGCAGCCGGGCGGTGGCGGACGGCGAGGTCCTCGGCGCCGGAGACGAAGGCGCGCAGGTCGACGACGCCGGGCGCGGCGCGATGCGCCTCCACCCAGGAGTGCACCAGCAGCATCTCGTCGATCGCGGCGGCCGGCAGCGGCGGGCGCGGGGGCTCGGCGGCGGCCAGCTCGGCGAGCACGCCGGCGGCGGCCTGCTCGCCGAACGCCTCGCGGCCCACCTCGCGCTCGACGACGATGCCGCCGGCGCGGACGCCCCAGAGGGCGACCCAGCCGCGCCGGCGCGCGGGGTAGACCAGCGCGAGGTCGTCGCGCTGCGCGGCGCGCAGGCGCAGCACGCCGCGCACTACGCGCTCCGAGCGTCTCGCGCTGGTTCTGCAGGCGCGCCGCCTGCTCGAAGGCGAGCTGCTTGATGAGCGCCTGCTGGCGCTCGACCAGCCGCCGGTCGAGGTCGTCGGCGTCGCCCTCGAGCACGCGGCGCACGTCGGCGACCACCGCCGCGTACTCGCCGTTGAGGGGCCGGCTGCACGGCGAGAGGCAGGCGCCGGTGCCGGCGCGCTGGCAGGCGTGCCCGCGGCCGTCGCGCGGCAGGTGCGCGCAGGTGCGCAGCGGGTAGGCGCCGTTGACGCACTCGACGAAGCGCCGGGCCAGGCTGGACTTGCGGAACGGCCCGGCGTAGTACGACCCGTCGTCGCGCAGGTTGGGCGTGGCGTACAGGCGCGGGTACTCCTCCGCGCTGAGCTTGACGTAGTGGTAGGCTGCCGACCCTGGTGCCGTGCGAGTTGTACGGCGGCCGGTGCCGGGCGATGAGCCGGTTCTCGAGCAGGAGCGCGCCGAACTCCGAGCCGGTCTCGACGACGTCGATCCGCTCGAGGAGCTCCAGCGCCTGACGGGCGTGGAACGCCTGGCGCTGCAGGAAGTGGTCGCGCGTGCGGCGCCGCAGGTTCTCGGCCTTGCCGATGTACAGCGGCGCCCCCTTGCCGTCCTTCATGAGGTAGACGCCGGGCGCCGTCGGGAGCTTCTCCGTCAGCGAGATCTTGTGGTAGTTGCGCCGCGTGGCCGGCTCGCAGAAGCGCGCGACCTCCTCGAGGGTGTTCATGCCCTGCTCCTGGAGCCAGGAGAGGAACAGCAGGAGCAGCTCGCCGGTGGCCTGTGCGTCGTGCAGGGCGCGGTGCACCGGCTTGACCCGGGTGTCGAAGCGGTAGGCGAGGGCGCTCAGCGAGCAGCGCTGCTGCGGGCAGAGCTTGCGCGCCAGGCGCAGCGTGTCGAGCGCGGGCCGCGGGAACGTCTGCCCGCGCTGCCTGCCGAGCTCGTAGTCGAGGAACCCGAGGTCGAACGGGGCGTTGTGGGCCACGAGCACCGAGTGCGCCGCGAAGTCGACGAACCGGGGCAGCACGACCTCGATGGGCGGCGCGCCGGCGACCGTCTCGTCGTCGATGCCGGTGATGCCGGTGATCATGGGCGGGATGGGCATGCCGGGGTTCACGAGGGCGGAGAACGTGGCAGACCTCTCGTCCGCCCTCGAGCGCACGGCGCCGATCTCGGTGATCTTGCTGAAGCCGGGCGTGGCGCCGGTGGTCTCGAGGTCGACGACGGTGAAGGCGACGTCGGCGAGGTCGCGGCGGTGCGCCCGCCACGCCGCCAGCCCGACGTGCACGTCGCTCTCCCAGGCGAAGCGCTCGTCGCCCTCGACGATGTCGGCGACCAGCTTGCGCATGAGCTCGGGAGGGCAGTTGGCGACGGGGAAGAGGCGCGGCCACACCTCGCGGTAGTCGAGGGCTTCGCCGGCCTGCTCGAGCAGGCTGTGGAACTCGTCGACGGTGGTGAACGCCAGCTGCACGCGATAATCCTATAGCCAGTGCGCCTTCGGTGCACTGCCAGTTGACCCGGCTACGCTGGTCACTGCCGCCACGGCGACGGATGCACGGGCAGATGCGCCGGCGGGCATAGTCAAGAGGAGTCCTCCGGGCATCCCATGGATGGTGATCCGATGCCTCGCTCTTCCGCTCAGACCGCTGTCTGCCTGCTCGCCGGCGTGGTCCTTCTGCTCTCCGCCTGCGCAATCAAGACGACGGGTGGCCCCGGCGCTCAGGGGAGCTCCGGCCCTTCGCCGCCGGCCTGGTTCGCCCGCGTCGCCGTCGCTCCGGGGGGAAGCCATCCCGAGGTCGTGGTGGTGGGCGTCGTGCCCCGGCCAGGAGTCAACCCCTGGGGTGGCACGGTGGTCATGCTCGACTACTCCCGCCTGAAAGGCGACGTCGACCTTGAGCGGTCGTGGCTGTACGTGGACGGCCGGCGCCGTCCCGCACGGGTGACGTGGACGGCGCTCGCGCCGGTCTATTTCGCGGTCATCTTCACGTGGCGCTGGCCCGCGTGGCCCGGCATGCACGAGTTCCGCGCGCACCTCGGCACGACGGGCGGCGGCTCGGTCTCGTACGAGTGGACGACCGTGACGAAATGACGACGAGGCTTGCGCTCGTGCTGCGGGCGTCGTTACGCTCGCGCACGAACCGGGTAGGTGCCTGACGAGTTCCCGGAAGAAGTGCCCCGGCGCCGCGGCCTTCGCCGCCCGGCCGGGGCCCCTGCGCAGAGGAGTCACCCCGTGGATGTTGAGAAGCTTCACAACGAGGTCCTGCGCGCCTTCAACGACTCGTGTGTGATCGCCACCAGGCAGTACAGCGGCCGCGGCTTCCGTCCGGCCGCCGACGCCTACTTCGAGGAGGACACGCGCGAGATCGTGGTGCGCTTCGACCTGGCCGGCATGGTGATGAGCGACATCGAGCTGCTCGTCGACCGGCGCGAGCTCGTCGTGCGCGGAGAGCGCACGTTCCAGACGAGGGAGGGCCGTGTCTACCAGCAGGTCGAGATGGACTACGGCCACTTCGAGCGCCGCGTGCGCCTCATGATCGACGTCGATCCCGAGGTCACGACGGCCACGTACGAGTCCGGCGTCCTCGAGGTGCGGCTCACGCTGACCGAGCGCGATCAGGGAGCCCGCAAGATAGACATCCAGACCGGGGGAGGTGACGAATGAGCGATCCACAGGAGAACCAGCTCGAAGAAGCCGTCGCTCAGGAGATCCCGGCGGTCCTGCCGGTCCTTCCCCTGCGCGACACGGTGGTGTTCCCGGACACGATGATCCCGCTCACCATCGGGCAGGAGCGCAGCATCAAGCTCATCGACGACGTGCTCGCCGGCGACCGTCTGCTGGCCATGGTGACCAGCCGCGACGCCGAGGTCGAGACGCCGGGGCCGGACCTGCTGTACCCGGTCGGCACCGTCGGCCTGGCGCACAAGATGATCAAGCTGCCCGACGGCACCATGCGCATCCTGGTGCAGGGCCTGCAGCGCGTCCGCGTCAAGGAGTACGTGAGCGAGGAGCCGTACCTGGTGGCGCGCACCGAGAAGATCGAGGACGTGGCCACCGAGTCCAAGGAGTCCGAGGCGCTGCGCGCCAGCCTGCTGAGCGTCTTCAGCAAGATCGTCGCGCTGGTGCCGTACCTGCCCGAGGAGCTCGAGATGGCCGCGGCCAACGTCGAGGAGTCCCGGGCCGCTCACGTTCCTCATCGCCAGCACCATGCGCATCAAGGCGGAAGACAAGCAGGCGCTGCTCGAGGAGGACGACGTCGAGCAGCGCATGCGCAAGCTCATCGGCATCCTCACGCGCGAGCTCGACGTCCTGGAGCTGGGCTCCAAGATCCAGAGCGACGTGCGCGGCGAGATCGACAAGAGCCAGCGCGAGTACTTCCTGCGCCAGCAGATGCGCGCCATCCAGCAGGAGCTCGGCGAGACCGACGAGCAAGAGGCGGAGGTCAACGAGCTCCGCCAGAAGATCGAGGAGCTGGCGCTCCCGGAGGAGGCCGACAAGGCGGCCCGCCGGGAGCTCGACCGCCTCAGCAACATCTCGCCGCAGAGCGCCGAGTACCCGGTCATCCGCACGTACCTGGACTGGATCATCACCCTGCCCTGGAGCGTGCACAGCGAGGACAACCTCGATGTGGCGCACGCCCGCGAGATCCTCGACCGCGACCACTACGACCTCGAGAAGGTCAAGGACCGCATCCTCGAGTTCCTGGCCGTGCGCAAGCTCAAGGACGACCTGCACGGGCCGATCCTGTGCTTCGTCGGCCCGCCCGGCGTGGGCAAGACGAGCCTCGGCCACAGCATCGCCGAGGCGATGGGCCGCAAGTTCGAGCGCATCAGCGTCGGCGGCGTGCGCGACGAGGCCGAGATCCGCGGGCATCGCCGCACCTACGTGGGTGCGATGCCCGGCATCATCATCCGCGCCATGCGCGACGCCGGCACCAACAACCCGCTGTTCATGATCGACGAGATCGACAAGATGGGCGCCGACTGGCGCGGCGACCCGTCGAGCGCGATGCTCGAGGTGCTGGACCCGGAGCAGAACGTCACGTTCCGCGACCACTACATGGACCTGCCGTTCGACCTCAGCCGGGTCCTGTTCATCACCACGGCCAACCAGCTCGAGCCGGTCCCCGGGCCGCTGCGCGACCGCATGGAGATCATCAACCTCGCCGGCTACACCATCGAGGAGAAGCTCCACATCGCGCAAGAAGTACCTGGTGCCCCGGCAGATCGAGGCCAACGGCCTCAAGCCCGGCCAGGTCATCGTTCAAGGACGAGGCGATCGTCGAGATCATCTCGAGCTACACGCGCGAGGCCGGCGTGCGCAACGTCGAGCGCGAGATCGGCACGATCTGCCGCAAGCTCGCCCGCGAGGTGGCCGAGGCGAGCAACGGCAACCGCAGGCGCTTCACCGTCAACGTCAAGCGCGTGCACGACCTGCTCGGGCGGCCGCGCGCCTACAGCGACGTCAAGCGGCGCACCAGCGACCCGGGCGTGGCCACCGGCCTCGCCTGGACGCCGGTGGGCGGCGACATCCTCTTCATCGAGGCGACGGCGATGCCGGGCACCGGCCACCTCACGGTGACCGGCCAGCTCGGCGACGTCATGAAGGAGTCGGCGATGGCGGCGATGAGCTACGTGCGCACGCACTCGCCGGAGCTCGGCCTCGAGGACGACTACTTCCAGACGCACGACATCCACATCCACGTGCCCGCCGGCGCCATCCCCAAGGACGGCCCCAGCGCCGGCGTGACCATGGCGACCGCCATCTGCTCGCTGGTCACCGGCACGCCGGTCAACAACGACGTCGCCATGACCGGCGAGGTCACGCTGACCGGTCAGGTGCTGCCCATCGGCGGCCTCAAGGAGAAGACCCTCGCCGCGCAGCGCGCCGGCATCACCACGGTGATCCTGCCCAGTCGCAACGAGGCCGACCTCGAGGACGTGCCCGAGGAGCTGCGCAAGGACATGACGTTCATCCCCGTGGACCGCGTCGAGCAGGTCTGGGAGGCCGCGATGGGCCTCAGGCTCGACGAACGCGCCGCCCAGCTCATCGAGGCCGGCGACCTCATCGAGGAGGCCGGCGAGCTGCTCGAGAAGGCGCGGCGCAAGGCCGGCTCCCAGGTGGCCGCGGCCGCCAACGGGCGCGCGGCCGCCAAGGCGACCGGCAAGAAGCCGGAGAACAAGCCGGCGGCGAAGAAGCCGGCGGCACGCAAGCCCGCGCCGGCAGCGCGGAAGACGGCGCGGCCCAAGGCGGCGCCGGCCAGGCCCAAGGGCGCGGCCAAGAAGACCACGGCGGCGCGCGGCCGCAGCGGCCGCAAGAAGTAGACGCGCGGCGGCCGGGTGACGGCCGCCCCGCCCAGAGCACCGGACGAGGGGCCGGGGAGGCGCTGCCTCCCCGGCCCCTCTCCTTCTCCGTTGCGAACGCGGCACGACCTCCTCCACAAGTGCGCGGCAGTTGCCTCCGCGCGGCGCGCCGCATACGCTGGCGTGGTCCCGCGCCGGCGCCGCCGGCGCGGTCGTCACGAAGGGACCCGATGGCCGACGAGCCGACCACGAACGAGCGCCTCGCGAACGTGCCGAGGGCGGCGAGCGCCGTCGTCCTCGGACGCGCCGTCCCCAGCTTCGCCCTGCTCCTTGTCGCCGACGCGGCGCTGGTGTGGGCGGCGGTGGCCGGGTCGTGGACGCCGCTGGTCGTGGTGGTCGCCTGCGTCGTCGACGGGCTGGCCGACGGCATCTTCGCGTGGCTGCGCGCCCGCGCCTCGTTCGCCGCCGGCTCGGCGACGGACAGCCGCGACGCGGTGCTCGTGCGCGAGTTCCTGCGCACCTACGTCATCGTCATCGGCGTGCAGGCCGTCGTCGCGTACATGGTCTTCGGCGGCCTGCTGCTCAAGCCCGGCGGCGAGTCGCCGGACCACCCCGGCGCCGCGTTCGTCACCTGGCAGTACTGGGCCGTGGTGGCGGGGCTGGTCGTCATGCGCGGGCTCGTGTACTGGTGGGATTTCGTGCGCGGCGGCGAGGCCTTCGTGATCCCGCCGGAGGCGGTGGTCGCGGAGCCGCTCCGCCGCCTCTTCGTGCTGCAGTTCGGCGTGCTGGCCGGCGCGCTCCTCGTCTACTGGGCGTTCGACTCGTCGGTCGCCGGCCTCGCCGTCCTGCTGGTCGCCAAGACGGCCGCCGACGTGGTCCTCGCCGTGCTCGAGCGGCTGCGCGCGGCGCGCATCACGGCCGCGGTCGCCGCGGGCGTACGCCCGGAGCCGCGGGAGGCGCCGAAGCCGCGCGCCCGCCGGGGCGGGCGCAAGCGCCGCCGCTGAATGCGGGCGTGGCCCGCCAGCGACGCGCGGGCCGGCCCTGCTCTTGCCTCGTCCCGCTCCGGTCGAATACGATATTGCACTACCACGATGCGATATGCGCCCCGGCGCCGAGAGCAGGTCCTGATTGCCTCGCTTCTCGGCGACGTTCTACGATCGACCTGCAACTGGAGCCAGTCCGCCGGACCGGGGAAGGCGTGACTCAGTGAGGGGGTACTCATCTTGAGCGCTAAGGAGCGCGAGACGGCCAACGTCGGCGCGGGCCTGTGGAAGGGCATCGGCATGTGGGCCTGGATCCTCTTCCGCATCAGCGGCCTCGTCCTCGCCGTCTACCTGTTCGTGCACATCTGGGTCATCTCGCAGGGGCGCGTCGGCGGAGCGGAGCAACTGGACAGCTTCTTCGGCTTCTTCGACAAGCCGTTCCTCGTCTTCCTGGACTCGGTGCTGGTCGCGGCGGTGCTCTACCACGCGCTCAACGGCGTGCGGATCCTGCTCATGGACCTCGGAATCGGCATCCAGCGGCACAAGGCCGTGTTCTGGATCTGCATGCTGGTCGCGGCGGCTGCGGTGTGGGGGTTCGCCTACAAGGCGATCCCTCTGATCTTCTAGGAGGGCGAGCGTGAGAACCGAGACACTCGATCGCAGTCGTGGCGGGATGTGGCCCTGGCTGGGCCAGCGCGTCACCGCGGTCGTCATCATCGTCACCATCATGGTGCACCTCGTGCTGACGCACTTCGTCGCCATCGGCCAGCTCAGCTACGACAACATCGGCGAGCGGCTCGCCAGCGGCGCGGTGCTCGTCAACGACGTGCTGCTCCTGGTCGCCGTCGTCTACCACGCGCTGAACGGCGTGCGCATGGTCGCGCTCGACTGGGGCCTCTCCGGCGCCGGCGCGCGGCGTGGCTTCGACCTGTTCCTCTGGGTGGTCGGCGTGGTCGCCATCGTCTACGGCATCTGGGCCCTCTGGGTCTGGGTGAGCTGAGGGGGAGCGCATGCCACACCATCAGCTCATCGTGGTCGGCGGCGGGCTCGCGGGGCTCCGCGCCGCCGTGGAGGCCAAGCGCGGCCGGCATCGACGTGGCGATCCGTCAGCCAGGTCCACCCCGGCCGCAGCCACTCGGGCGCCGCGCAGGGCGGCATCAACGCGGCGCTCGCCAACAACCCCGACGCCCACGACGACACGCCCGAGAAGCACGCGTTCGACACGGTCAAGGGCAGCGACTACCTGGCCGACCAGGACGCCGCCATCCAGATGACCAGGGACGCCCCCGGCGTCATCTTCGAGATGGACCACTGGGGCTGCCCGTTCAGCCGCTTCGACGACGGGCGCATCGCCCAGCGGCCGTTCGGCGGCGCCGGGTACCCGCGCACCTGCTACGGCGCCGACAAGACCGGCCACTACCTGCTGCACACGCTGGTCGAGCGCGCCTACGAGCGCCGGATCAAGATGTACGTCGAGGTGTTCGTCACCTCGCTGATCGTCGACGAGGGCCGCTGCCGCGGCGTCGTCGCCTACGACATGATCCGCGGCGGGTTCGAGGCGTTCACGGCCGACGCCGTGGTCATGGCCACGGGCGGCGCCGGCCGCATCTACGCCAACTCCACCAACGCCATCATCAGCACCGGCGGCGGCGCGGCCATCGCCTACCACGCCGGCGTGCCGATGGAGGACATGGAGTTCATCCAGTTCCACCCCACGGGGCTGCTCACCACCCACATCCTCATGTCCGAGGCCTGCCGCGGTGAAGGCGGCTACCTGGTCAACGGCGAGGGCGAGCGCTTCATGGCCAGGTACGCGCCCAAGGCGATGGAGCTGGCGCCGCGCGACATCACCGCGCGGTCCATCACCACCGAGATCAACGAGGGCCGCGGCATCGGCGGCGAGGACTACGTGCACCTCGACCTGCGGCACCTGGGCGCCGAGAAGATCCTGGAGCGCCTGCCGGGCATCCGCGACATCGCCATCCACTTCGAAGGCGTCGACCCCATCGAGGAGCCCATCCCGATCAAGCCGGTGCAGCACTACACCATGGGCGGCATCGACACGGACGTCGACGGACGCACCAGGCTGCCCGGGTTCTACGCCGCCGGCGAGTGCGCCTGCGTGAGCGTCCACGGCGCCAACCGGCTCGGCGGCAACTCGCTGCTCGAGACCATCGTCTTCGGGCGCCGCGCCGGCATGGCCGTCGTGGCCGACCTCGAGGGCGCACCGGCCGGCGGGGGCGACGCCTCCGCCGCCGGCCGCTCCGCCGTCACCGCCATGGAGGCCAAGGTCGCGGAGCTGGCGGCGCGCGGCGCCGACGGCGCCGACGCCTACGCCATCCGCGCCGAGATGATCGCCACCACGCGCGACTACTTCGGCGTGTTCCGCGAGGACGCCGTCATGCGCACCGGCCTCGAGGTCCTGCGCCGCCTCAAGGAGCGCTGCAGCACCATCGGCCTGCGTCACACCGGCGGCGTCTTCAACCTCGACCTCATGCGCACGCTCGAGCTCGAGGGCATGGTCGACCTCGCCCTCTGCGTGGCGGAGGGCGCGCTGGGCGCGCACCGAGTCGCGCGGGTCCCATTCGCGCACCGACTTCCCGGCGCGCGACGACGAGCAGCTGGCTGCAGCACACGCTGGCGCACTACACGCCCGAGGGGCCGCGGCTCGAGTACGTGCCCGTCACCCTCGGCACCTTCGAGCCACAGGAGCGGAAGTACTGATGAGGCGGACCGTCACCTTCCACGTCAAGCGCTACGACCCGGCCCGCGACGAGAAGGGCTCCGCCAGGGTCCAGTCCTACGAGATCCCCTACGAGGGCAAGCCTCACCGTCCTCGAGGGCCTCTTCCACATCCAGGAGAACCTCGACGGCTCGCTGGCGTTCCGCTACTGCTGCCGCGCCTCCATCTGCGGCTCGTGCGCGATGTACATCAACGGGCGCTACCGGCTGGCCTGCCAGACCAACGTGCTGCACCTGCACACCGACGAGGTCAACGTCGCGCCGCTGCCGCACCTGCCGCTGGTCAAGGACCTCGTCTGCGACATGGACGACTTCTTCGCCAAGTACGAGTACGTGCAGCCGTGGCTCATCCGCCACAGCGAGGCGCCGGCGAAGGAGATCATGCAGTCGCCGGCAGACCGCCACAAGCTCAACATGCCCATCGACTGCATCCTCTGCGGCGCCTGCTACAGCAGCTGCCCGTCGGTCTGGACCGAGGACAACTACCTCGGCCCGGCGGCGCTGCTCAAGGCGTACCGGTTCGAGGTCGACTCGCGGGACGAGGCGCGCAAGGACCGCCTGCCGCGCTGGGACAACGAGCGCGGCGTCTACCGCTGCCACACCATCACCAACTGCTCGGAGGCCTGCCCGAAGGAGCTCAACCCGACGGAGGGCATCCAGTGGCTCAAGATGGCGGCCGTGCGCCGGAGGCTGTTCGGCAAGGCGAAGTGACGCGCGGCGACAGAGCGGGATGACGCGAGGGGCGGGCGGCCGGCAGGGCCGCCCGCCCCTCGCGCGTCAGGCGAGGCCGTCGAGCGTGGCGATGAGCACGCCGGCGACCGTGACGGCGGCGGCGAGCGTGAGGCGCAGGCCGGGGCGCTCGCGCAGGAAGACGACGCCGAAGACGATGGAGAACACCGGCGTCGTCGCCATGATGAGCATCGTCAGCACCGGGCCGATGGCGACGATGGTCGAGGTAGAAGAGCACGCTCACCGACGCCTCCAGCAGGCCCGCCAGCGCGATCAGGCGGATCGGCGCAGCGGCGCGCCGCCGGCGTCAGCGGGCGCGCCGCGAGCGGCGCGCGGCGCAGCAGCAGCACGCCGCCCAGCATGAGCGCGCCGCAGCGCCTGGCTGAGCAGCATCATCGTCGCGGTCGCGCGGCCGTAGGCGGTCGCGGCCTGGTCGATGAAGCACCGGGCCCCAGGCCCCAGCCGGCCGCGGTGAGCAGGGCGAGCCCGATGAGCCGGGCCTTGGCCGCCGGCGGCCGGCGAGCCGTCCCGCGGTCGCGCCGGCCGCGCGCCGTCGCGGCGCCGTCGCCGGCGGTCGGCCGCCGGGCAGCACGTCGCCGTGCGCGGCCGCGGCGAGCGCGCCCGCGCCGGCCAGCTCGCCCTCGGCGCCGCCGCGCCGTCGCCCATCCAGCGCGAGATGAGCACGACGCCGGCCATCGCCACCGCCATGCCGGCGAGCGTGGCGCCGCCGAGCGCGGCGCCGACGCATGCAGCCAGGCGAAGAACGCCGTCCAGATGGGGTCGGTGCTGCAGATCGGCGCGACGACCGCCACGCGCTCGCCGCGCAGCGCGTAGTAGTAGGCGTTGAAGGCGACGAGCCACGTCGCGACGGCCGACAGCGCGATCCAGCCGGCCGCCTCGGCGTTGATGCCGAACCCGTTGCTCCACAGGCCGAACACGGTGAGCGGCACGGTGATGCAGCAGCAGGCCGGCGATGGCGACGCAGGCGGATGAGGAAGTTGACCGCGACGGGCGTGCACGGACTCGAGGATCTTCTTGTTGACGACCACCACCAGCGCCCACAGCGCGGTCATGCCGAAGGCGGCGGCGATCCAGCTGGCGTACGTGCTCGTGGCGACCCCCCGCAGAGGCTCGCCCGGCAGTCTACCGCACGGCAGGTATAATCCCCGGAACGCAAATCCCTGCGCCGGGGCGCAGAGTGGAGGACAGATGAAGACGTCAGTGGGCAAGACCAAGCTCGAGATCGCGAGCGGCGACATCACCGTGCTCGAGGTGGACGCCGTCGTCACGCCTGCGGGCACCGAGCTGTGGATGGACCACGGCGTCGCCGCCGCCGTCAAGCGGGCCGGCGGCGAGGCCGTCGAGAAGGAGGCCGTGCTGCAGGGGCCGGTGGCGATCGGCGAAGCCGTCATCACCACGGGCCACGACCTCGCCGCCCGCTGGGTCATCCACGTCGCCCTCACCGACGCGGGGCCGCAGGCCGATGCGGCCGGCATCGCCAAGGCCACGCGCGCGGCGCTGGTCGCCGCCGAGCGCTGCCACGCGCGCTCGGTCGCCATCCCGGCGTTCGGCACCGGCGCGTGCGGGTTCCCGCTCTACCAGTGCGCCAGCATCATGCTCACGGAGATGGTGGCGTACCTCAAGGAGCGCGGCAACGGTACGTGCCTGCGCCACGTCATGCTCTGCGTCTACGACGACGCGGCCAGGGCGGCGTTCAAGAACGCCATGGCCGGCATCAGCCGCATCTAGGCCGGCCGGCGGCGCCGGCTCCGCCGATGGTCCTCGCCTCCCTCTCTCGGGTCGACGGCCGCGACCGAGGAGGCGCTCGTCCTGCTGCTGATCGTCGCCGCCGCCGTCGCCGTCGTCGCGCGGCGTGTCGGCGTCCCCTACACCATCGGTCTCGTGCTCGTCGGCCTCGTCCTCGGCCTCGGCCTGCACGGGGACACTCTCAGGCTCTCGTGGGACCTCGTCTTCTACGTCTTCCTGCCGATCCTGCTGTTCGAGGCGGCGTTCAACCTCGAGGCGACGCTGCTCCGCGACCTGGCGGCGCATCGCCGCGCTCGCCGTCCCCGGCGTCCTCGTCGCGTTCGCCCTCACCGGCGTCGGCGTCTATCTGGCTCGGCGGCATCGCCTGGACGCGTGGCGCTGCTGTTCGCCGCGCTCATCGCCGCCACCGACCCGGTCAGCGTGGTCTCGCTGTTCCGCCGGCTCGGCGTGTCCGACCGCCTCACGACGATGATCGACGCCGAGAGCCTGTTCAACGACGGCACCGCCGCCGTCCTGTTCGCCATCGTCCTCGCCGCGGTCGTCGACGGCCGGGACGTCACGGCCGGCGGGGCCGTCGGCACGTTCCTCTGGATGTCCGCCGGCGGCACGGCGTCGGCCTCGCCGTCGGCTACGCCGGCTCGTATCCACCGCCACCTCGACGACCACCTCGTCGAGATCACGCTCTCCACCATCGTCGCCTACGGCTCGTTCCTGCTCGGTCAGTGGCTCGACATGTCCGGCGTCGTGGCCTGCGTCACCGCCGCGGTCGTGCTCGGCAACTTCGGCCGCACGCCGCACCATGAGCCCGGTCACCAGGGCGACCATGAGCACCGTCTGGGAGTACGCTGCGTTCGTCGCCAACTCGCTGATCTTCCTGCTCATCGGCCTGCAGCATGGACCTCGGCAGATCACCGACAACCTTGGGCTCGTCCTCATCGGCTTCGGCGTCGTGCTCGCGGCCGCGCCGTGACCGTGTACGGGTACGGGCTCGTCTCCCGGCTGTTCCGGCCGCGGCCCGCCGCTCCGCTGGCAGCACGTGCTCGTCTGGGGCGGACTGCGCGGCACCATCGCCCTGGCGCTGGTGCTCAGCGTGCCGGCCACCGTCAGCGGCCGGCCGACCTTGCAGGTGCTCACCTTCGGCGTGGTGCTCATGTCGCTTGCTGGTCAGGGGCTGACGATGCCGTCGCTCACAGGCCGCCTGGGCCTCGCGGGCGAGGCGCCGCCGCGCGCAGCGCGCCGCGAGGCGCTGCTCGACGGCTTCGTCGCGCCCACGAGGAGCTCGACCGGCTCCAGGAGGCCGGAGCCGTCGGGCGCGTGGAGCAGCGGCATCTGGAGCGGATCATCGAGGGGCGGAGAATGCGCTCCTCGAGGGGCTGCCGCCGCTGTCGGACGAGCCGGCCGAGGGGACGAAGACCGGCTCTTCGAGCGCATGGCGCCGCTCGTCGCGCAGCGCCGCCGGATCGACGCGCTGCGCCGCGGCCGCGCTGTGAGCGCCGCGGCCGCGGACGAGCTCACCGACGAGATCGACCGGCGGCATCGCCGCCCTGGCGAGCGCCTGGGCCGAAGCGCCTCCGGAGGCGCGGAGTCTTCCTGAAGCGCGGGCCGGCCGGGCGGCCTCCGTCGCGACGATGCACGCGCGGCCGGCGGTCGCCGCGCCGGGTGAATGCGTCAGGCGTCGTCCTCGAGCGCCTCGGGGTCGCGCGTCCAGGTCCGGCCGAACACCGCCTTGATCAGGAACGGCGCCAGGATGGTCGTCGCCAGCACCATACCGAGGATGGCCGCGTAGACGTCGTCGCCGATCGCGCCCTCGGCGAGGGCGAACCCGGCGACCACGATGCCCACCTCGCCGCGAGGAGTCATGCCGACGCCCACCTCGCGCGCGACCTGCCGGCCCTCCGCGTGCGCCCCGAGCGAACCTCCGAAGTACTTGGTCGCGACCGCGAGCGCGGTGAACACGGCGATCGCCAGCAGCACCGAGGGCTGCGCGAACGCGCCGAAGTCGAGGTACGTGCCCATCAGCACGAAGAAGAACGGCGTGAAGAACCAGGCCAGCGGCTCGAACCGCTTCACGATGCCCGTGTGCTGCTTGAGCTCGCTCATGGTGAGCCCGGCGATGAAGGCGCCGACGATCGCCGCGAGGCCGATGTAGTCGGCGAGCAGCGAGAGCGCGAGCGTGAGCACCACGCCGATCTCGAACAGCACCGAGACCTTGAGGTCCTTGAGCCAGTCACGCAGGCGGACGACCAGGCGGGGGCCGAAGAACCCGAACAGGCCGACGTAGGCGATGGCCTCCACGATCAGCAGCGCGAGGCTGAGGACGTCGAAGCTGCCGCCGGTGGTGCCGGCGACGACGACCAGGACGATGAGGCCGAGCACGTCGTCGAGCACCGCGGCCGCCAGGATGATGCGCACCGAGCGGCGCTCGCTGTGGCCCAGCTCGCGCAGGGCGCGCACGGTGATGCCGACGGAGGTGGCGGTGAGCGCCGTCGCCATGAACAGCGCGGAGCTCGATCCCCAGCCGAAGAGGAGGCCGACCAGCGCGCCGGTGACGAACGGCAGCACGGCGCCGAGGACGGCGACCTTGATGGCCGCGGCGCGCGTCTCCATGAGCTCGTCGATGTGGGTCTCGAGGCCGGCCATGAACAGCAGCATGATGACGCCCAGCTCGGCCATGGCGTCCATGACCTCGCTCGAGTGGACGAGCCCCAGCAGTTGCGGTCCCAGGACGGCGCCGGCGAGGAGCTCGCCGACCACCACGGGCAGCTTGAAGCGCTGGAACAGGTGCCCGAGCAGGCGCGCGCCGGTGAAGGCGAGGAAGATCATGAGCAGCGCGTCGGCGTGTCCGGACACGGGCCCCCCGGAGTCGTTGGCGGTATCCTTCTACCACACGCCGCCGAGGAGGACACATGAGCGGGAGCCTGACCGACGTCGCCGGCCCGCGCGAGCCGTACCGGCCGCCCGGCGGCAGCCTGCTGTATCTGTCGCGGGACGACCTCGAGTCGCTCGGAGTCACCATGCTCGAGGTCGTCGAGGCCGTGGAGCGCGGCTGCGCGGCCAAGGGCAGGGGAGAGGTGGTCATGCCGCCCAAGCTCAGCCTGCACGGCGAGGGCGACGCGTACTCCCAGGTCATGGCGGCGACGCTGCCGGGTGACGGCGGCCTCGGCGCCAAGTGGGTCACGCTCTTCCCGCAGAACGCCGCCGCCGGTCTGCCGATCACCAACGGCCTGGTCGTCCTGAGCGACCCCGGGACCGGGCTGCCCGCCGCCGTCATGGACGCCGGCGCGATCACCGCCTGGCGCACCGGCGCGAGCGTCGGCGTCGCCGCCAGGTATCTCGCCCGCGCCGGACGCCGCCTGCGTGGGCGTGCTCGGCTGCGGCGTGCAGGCGCGCGCCGCCGTGCGCGCGCTGGCGGCGGTGCTGCCGGAGCTGCGCACCGTGCGCTGCCACGACGCGGTCGAGGCCGCCGCCGGCGCCTTCTCGGCGGAGCTCGGCGCCGATCTCGAGGGGGTCGAGTTCGCGCCGTGCCCGGCGCCGGCCGACGTGGCGCGCGGCGCCGGCGTCGTCGTCACCGCGATCACGATGACGGCGGACATCCGGCCGCCGCTCGGCCCCGGGCTGCTCGAGCCCGGGGCGCTGGCGGTGGCGCTCGACTACGACGCCGCCTGGAGTCCGGCGGCCATGGCGGAGTGCGACCGGTTCTTCTGCGACGACACGGCGACCGCACGGGCCACGCAGGCGGCCGGTACGCGCCTCGCCGGCATCCCAGCAGAGATCGCCGGGGATCTGGGCGAGCTGGCCGCCGGCCTCGTCGCCGGCCGCGGCGGCCCGGACGAGCGCCTGTTCTGCCTCAACCTCGGCATGGCGCTCGAGGACGTCGTCGCCGGCGAGCTCGCGCTTGCGGCGCGCCCGCGAGCTCGGGGTGGGGCGGGAGCTGCCGCTGTAACCTTCGCCCGGGTGCGCCCCCTCGATGGCCGGTCGTCCCGACGGGGCGAAGGCGCGGTGCCTCAGGCGCCGAGCGCGAACCGCCGCCGCACGCGCAGCGGGCCGCTCGCGGTCTCCTCGACGAGGAGCACCTCGGAGGCGCGGGCCGCCAGCGGCAGCCGCGGAGCGAGCGCCGCCTCGATCGCCGCGCGGTCGGCGGCGGAAGGGTCGATCGCGACCACGAGGTGCGGCACGATGTCGTCGAACGCGCCGCCGAACGGCGGGCACTCCGGCCACTCGTCCCACAGCAGGCGCGTGAGCGTCGCGAACGGCTCCGCCGGTTCGGGGACCAGCACGGTGGCGTCGGTGAGCGTCGCGACGCGCGTGAGCGCGAACGGGAACGGCTGGGCGCCTGCCAGAAGCTCCTCCAGGCGGCGCTCCACGGCCGCGTCCAGCGCCTCGACCGGCAGGAACGGCCACAGCGCCGTGACGTGCGCGGGCAGGGACCGGCCGGCGGCGGGCAGCAGGTGCAGCCACGGCTCGGCCAGCTCCTGCGCGGCGTCGACGGGCACGATCAGTCCCGTGGACGGCGGCCGGCTCACGCCGGCGCTCCCTCGACCAGGCCGTGGTGCCGCTCGCGCAGCGCGCGCAGCAGGCCGAAGCAGCCGGTGAGCATCATGTCGCCGTGAGGCGCCGCGAACTCGGCCGGCAGCCCGCCGCCGGCGAGCAGCTCGCGGCGCGGCCCCGTCACGATGAGCGGGAGGCCGAGCGGGCGCGGCGTCGGCGGCGCCGGGCGCGAGCACGGCGCCGTGGCCGTGGTCGGCGCGGACCTCCTCGCTCGCCAGGTCGCCGGCCAGCCAGCGGCGCAGGCGCAGCTCGAGGCCGGCGCCGTCGAGGCACGAGGTGTGGTGTTCGAACACGCCCGCCACCCGGCCCTCGAGCGCCAGCAGGCAGACGGTGTGGCCGTTGCCGACGTTGACCAGCACGGCGTCGTCCACGCCGGCCGGCAGGGCGCCGTAGAGCGCGGCCGGGCCGGTGTCCGCGACCAGCGCCGGCGTGCCGCCGGCCAGGGCCGCCGCGGCGCCGGCCGCGGCGCGCCAGGCGGGTCAGCGCCGGCGGCACGGCGTCGACGTCGTAGAACAGGTCGCCGATGAGCCGGCGCTCCGCGACCGCCTGCTCCCAGAGCGCGGAAGCGCAGCACGCGGTTGGAGCCGTCCGGGGCGTAGCCGTGGTCCTGCACGGCGACGGCCACGGCGGAGAACGCCGGCTCCACGCCGAGCAGGTCGCAGGGCCCGGGTGAGCGCCGCCGCGTCCAGGTCGCCGGAGGCGACCTCGGCGGCGGCGTCCGCCGGCAGGCGCCGCAGCACTTCGTCGGCGGCGCCCTCGCCCACCACGCGCGCGCCCAGCGCGCGTACCTTGTCCAGGTCGTCGGCGAAGCTGGCGGCGGCCGACTCGGTGGCCACGAACGCGTGGCCGGCGGCGAGGTGCGCCTTCATCGCCATGGTGACGGCGCCGCCGCCCATGACCGGCCCGCGGAAGACCACCGTCTGGCCGCGGGCCGTCGCGGCGGCGATCCTGGCTCCGGCGACCTGTGTGGCCGAGGGCACGACCAGCTTGACCGCGTTCTCGAGCGGCTGGCCGGGACGCGTGAGGAGGATGTCGCTGGTGCCGGCGCCGACGTCGACGGCGAGGACGCCGGCGGGCTGTGCTGCGGAGCTCACGGCGGCAGGGGGTCCGGTGCGCCCGGCGGCCTCAGCCCGCCCGCGTGGGGACGTGGCTGAAGCGGAGCTTCCAGACGTTCTTCATGGCCTCGAGCACGATGTCGTTGCTCATCTTGCTCTCGCCCACCTTGCGGTCGACGAAGATGATGGGCAGCTCGACCACCTTGAACCCCAGCTTGTAGACGCGGTAGGTCATCTCGATCTGGAAGCCGTAGCCCTTGGTGTCCACCGCGTCGAGGTCGATGGTCTCGAGCACCGAGCGGCGGAAGCACTTGAAGCCGCCGGTGAGGTCGTGCAGCGGCAGGCCGAGGATCGTCTGCGCGTAGAGGCAGCCGCCGCGGCTGATGATCTTGCGGGAGAGCCCCCAGTTCTCGACCCCTCCGCCCTTGACGTAGCGCGAGCCGAGGACGAGGTCGGCGCCCTGGTCGATGAGGCGCAGGAAGTGGGGGAGGTAGCTGGCGTCGTGGCTGAGGTCGGCGTCCATCTCGAAGATGCGCTCGGCGCCCATGGCGAGGGCCTCGCGGAAGCCGGCGATGTACGCCTTGCCGAGGCCCTCCTTGCCGGCGCGGTGCATGACGGAGACGTCGGGGACCTCGCGCGCGAGCTCGTCGGCGAGGTCGCCGGTGCCGTCGGGCGAGTTGTCGTCGACGATGAGCGTGTGCAGCTGGACGCCGTGGCCGTCCGCGACCTCGCGGATGCGGGCGAGCGCGTGCCGCAGGTTCTCGCGCTCGTTGTAGGTGGGGAGGACGATGACGTTCACGGCAGCGAGTATATCGCGCGGGCAGGGTGCCTCGCCGCGCTCCGTCCGTGGCCCCGCGGCGCTCCGTCCGGACGGCCTGTTAGCGTCCCGCCTGGACGCGACAGGCTGTGCTCTTCTGCACGTACCCTCACCCTTATGTAGAGCTTGAGTGTTTTGCAGGGAGAATGCGACAAATCTCAACCAGAAGGATGGTTGCGGGGCGGCGGGAATACACTATAGTGGTGTCCGCACTGACCGGGGGCACTACATCTTGTGGTGAGGTCGTACTCCTTTGCGATGTCCTTTCTGTAACAGCGATGAGAGCAAAGTCGTCGATTCGCGCGACTCCGAGTCCGGCGACGCGATCCGCCGGCGGCGCGAGTGCCTGGTGTGCGACCGGCGGTACACGACCTACGAACGCATCGAAGAGGTACCCCTCGTGGTGGTCAAGAGCGACGACAGACAAGAGCTGTTCACGCGGCAGAAGGTGCTCAACGGCCTGCTGCGCGCGTGCGAGAAGCGCGACATCCCGCTCGACCGCCTCGAGCGCGCCGTCGACGACATCGAGAACGACCTGCGCCGCGTGTCGGGGCGCCCGGTGACGACCAGGATGGTCGGGGAGCGGGCGCTGCGCCACCTGCGCGACATCGACAAGGTGGCGTACATCAGGTTCGCCTCCGTGTACCGGCAGTTCGACGACATCGAAGAGTTCCAGCAGGAACTGGCGCAGCTCGAGCGCATCGGCGCCGAGCCGCTGCCGGGCGAGGAGCCGCTTCCGGGCCTCGACGCCGGCGAGAGTCTCATCGACGAGACCATCTTCACCACACCGCACGCGGTGGCTACTCAGGGGAGAACGGGGCATGACTGACACGGGGAAGGCAGTGATCGAGCTGTCGGCGAACGCGCTGAAGGTGCTGCAGCGGCGCTATCTCAAGAAGGGCGAGAACGGCGAGCTGCTCGAGACCCCCGAGGAGATGTTCCGGCGCGTCGCGCAGCGCGATCGCCCAGGCCGAGCGCCTGTACAACCCCGCCGCCCCCGTCGAGGAGTGGGAGGAGACCTTCTACCAGCTCATGACGAGCCTGGAGTTCCTCCCCAACAGCCCCACGCTCATGAACGCCGGCCGCGAGCTGGGCCAGCTCTCCGCCTGCTTCGTGCTGCCCGTCGGCGACTCCATGGAGTCGATCTTCGAGGCCATCAAGAACACCGCCCTCATCCACAAGAGCGGCGGCGGCACCGGCTTCTCCTTCTCGCGCGTGCGCCCGCACAACGACGTGGTGAACAGCACGAGGGGCGTCTCCAGCGGCCCGCTCTCGTTCATGAGCGTCTTCGACGCCGCCACCGAGACCATCAAGCAGGGCGGCACGCGCCGCGGCGCCAACATGGGCATCCTGCGCGTCGACCACCCGGACATCCTCGACTTCATCACGGCCAAGCAGGACGACGACCGGCTCAACAACTTCAACATCTCGGTCGCCGTCACCGACGCGTTCATGCGCGCCGTCGAGGCCGACGAGGAGTACGCGCTGGTCAACCCGCGCGTCGGGCGACACGGTCGGCACGCTCAGCGCGCGCAAGGTCTTCAAGAGCATGGTCACGCTCGCCTGGAAGAACGGCGACCCCGGCATCGTCTTCATCGACCGCATCAACGAGGACAACCCCACGCCGCAGCTCGGCGAGATCGAGAGCACCAACCCCTGCGGCGAGCAGCCGCTGCTGCCCTACGAGAGCTGCAACCTCGGCTCGATCAACCTGGCCCGGGTCGTCCCCGACGGGCACGTCGACTACGGCGCCCTGGGCCGCATCGTGCGCACCGCCGTCCGCTTCCTCGACGACGTCATCGACGTCAACCGCTACCCGCTGCCCGAGATCGAGCAGATGACCAAGGGCAACCGCAAGATCGGCCTGGGCGTCATGGGCTTCGCCGACATGCTGCTGCGCCTGCAGGTGCCCTACGACTCGGACGAGGCCTGCCGCATCGCCGGCGAGGTCATGAGCTTCATCCACGACGAGGCGCGCGCCGAGAGCGAGGACCTCGCGCGCGAGCGCGGCGTGTTCCCCAACTTCGAGGGCTCCATCTTCGACACGGCCGGCCGGCGCGCGCGTGCGCAACGCCACCGTCACCACCATCGCGCCCACCGGCACCATCAGCATCATCGCCGGCTGCTCCAGCGGCATCGAGCCGCTCTTCGCGCTCAGCTACGTGCGCGCCAACGTCCTCGACGACGACCGCATGGTCGAGGGCCACCCCTACTTCGAGCAGGTCGCCCAGCGAGCGCGGCTTCCTACAGCGACGAGCTCATGAAGAAGATCGCCGAGACCGGCTCCGCGCGGCACACCGACGGCGTGCCGCCGGACGTGCAGCAGGTCTTCGCCACGGCCCACGACATCACGCCCGAGTGGCACATCAAGCTGCAGGCGGCGTTCCAGAAGAACACCGACAACGCCGTGTCCAAGACGGTCAACTTCCCCAACGAGGCCACCGTCGACGACGTCGAGAACGTCTACCGCATGGCGTACCGCACCGGCTGCAAGGGCGTCACCATCTACCGCGACGGCAGCCGCGACGAGCAGGTGCTCAACGTCGGCCAGACCAAGAAGAAGCGCGAGCCCGAGCCCGGCCTGCGGCATCGCCACCACGCGCCCGGCGCGCCCGCAGCTGCTCACCGGCGAGACGCAGCGCATGGACACCGGCTGCGGCAAGCTGTTCGTCATCATGAACGACGACGAGTACGGCCCGCGCGAGGTCTTCGCCAACATGGGCAAGGCCGGCGGCTGCGCCTCGAGCAACACCGAGGCGCTGGGCCGGCTCATCTCGCTCGCCCTCAAGAAGGGCGCGTCGGCCCAGGAGGTCGTCGAGCAGCTCAAGGGCATCCGCTGTCACGTGCCCTACGGCATGGGCCCCAACGCGACGCTCAGCTGCGCCGACGCCATCGGCAAGGCCATCGAGCGGCGGTACGTCACCGGCGCGGCGGCGCAGGCCGGCTCCGCGCCCGAGCCTCAGCTCTCGCTGGTCGAGGTCGCCCAGGGCGCGTGCCCGGACTGCGGCGGCGCCATCGAGCACGAGGGCGGCTGCGCGGTGTGCAGGACGTGCGGCTACTCCAAGTGTGGTGTGATCGTGGGCGACTGCGTCGCCACCACCCGCTCGCAGCTCGCGGCTCGCTCCTGATTCGTCGCCGGCGCCCGGGCCGGGTACAGTAGGCACGACGGCCGCGGCTGACACGCGGCGAGCGCGGACGACCGACGACGGGAGGAGAGCCATGAGCGAAGCCCCGAAGCCCGACGCGGCCCCAGGTGGGGGCGGCGTCACCATCTCGGACAGCGTGGTCGCCAAGGTCGCCTTCAAGGCGATCAGCGGTATCGAGGGCATCCACGCCCTGGGCGGCACCAGCGCCCGCGCGCTCGCGGGCCTGCGTGGCGACAAGGGTACGCCGGGCATCTCGGTCGACCTCCGCGACGGGAGCGTCGACATCGACATCACCATGAGCATCGTGTTCGGCGCCAGCGTCCCGGCCATCGCCGAGGCCTGCCGCAAGGCGGTGTCGCAGCAGGTCGAGGCCACGACGGGCCTGCCCGTGCGCGCCGTCAACGTGCTGGTCACCGACGTCGTCTTCCCGGAGGATCAGGCTGGCACCGCAGGCTGAGAGACGCCGGCCCGCCGGAGCGGCGGCAGGCGCCATCACCCGGATCGCGACGTTCCTCCTGCTGCTGGCAGGCGGGCTCGTCGCGCTGCTCTTCGCCATCCGGCTCGTGGCGGCGGCGTTCGACTCGGACTTCTCGCCGTTCGCGTACATCACTCCCAGCGGCCACGCGCTGCTGGCCTGGCTGCTGGCGATCGGCATGGTCGTGGTCGCCGGCCTCGTCTGGCTCGTGCTGCGCCACGACACCGACGCCGTCTGGCTGGCTTCTGCGGCCGGCGACGGCGGCGTCCTGGTGCCCAACGCGGACCTCGAGCGGCCGGCCTCGTCGGCCGCCGGCCGCTCGCACGCCGACGTGCTGCGCACCGAGGTGGAGTTCTTCAAGCGGCGCGCGGCGCTGCGCGGGCGGGCCACGATCTGGGCCCGGCCGCTCGCCGACCCCGGCGCCGTGCGCGACGCGGTGGACGGGGCCGTGCGTCGCCAGGTGACGCTCGTCACCGGGCGCGAGCTCGAGCGTCTGGACGTCCGCGTCAAGGTGCTCAAGGTCACGCAGCTGGCGAGGTACCTGCCGTGACGCCGCTCGCGCGCTTCGTCGCCGTGGTGGCCGGCATCGTGACCCTGCTGCTGGCCGGCGCCGCGCTGGTGCGACAGGCGGCCATGGCCGCAGACGCCGGGGTCTCGTGGCCCATCGCCGCCTGGTGGGCGGACCTCACGGCGCGCTCGTCCACGGCGACCATCGCCGCGGCCGCGGTCGTGGCGGCAGTGACCGTCCTGCTCATCGTCTTCGCCTACCGCCAGGTCTCGCCCGGCGAAGGCCCGCAGGTCATCCAGTTCGCGGTCCCCGACGGGACCGCCCGGCTCTCCGTGCCGGCCCTGCGCAAGGCCCTGCGCCGGCGCTTCGAGGCCATGCTCCCCGGGTCGCGCGTGGGGGAGATGGCGGTGAGCAGGGACGACGACGGGTGGAGCGTCCGCATGGAGGCGTCCATCCCCGTCTGCGACCTGCAGGACCTTCACGGCGCCGTGCTGGCGGCGTTCCGCGACGACATGCGCAGGGTGGCGGCCATCGACATCGTGCGGGTCGATCTCATCGTGACGTCGATGCGCACGGTGGCGAGGAAGAAAGCCTGATGGCAAAGCGAAGGCCTGGGAATGACCAGGCCTTCGTGAGAAGGCGCCCCGTGGTGGCTGGGGTGTCGCTCTTCTCCGCGTATCGAGCTGTGCGATACGGTGGGACTGTACCCGCGGACCGCGCCCGCACAATCCTGTTGGACGGCGCCCGGTGACCGCCGGAGACCGCCGGACCGCTCCGCCGCCGGCGTTCCGTCCCGCCGTCGTGGCCGCCGACCTCGACGGCACGCTCATCGCCCGCGACCTCTCGTGGGCACAGGGGCTGCCGGAGTCGCTGGCGGCGCTGGAGGCGGCCGGCGTGAGGTCCGTCGTCTGCACCGGCCGCATGCTGCAGAGCGCGCGGCGCGTCGCCGCCCGCCTCGGGATCACCCGGGGTCCGGTGGTCTGCTATCAGGGCGCGCTCGTCGCCGACCTCGCGAGCGGGGAGTGGCTTCGCCACGTGCCCATGGACGGGGAGGCGGCGGCCGAGGTCGTGCATCATGTGGCGGAGATGGGGCGCCAGCTCAACGCCTACATCGACGACCGCCTGTACGTGGAGCAGGTCACCCGGTGGGCGCGGCGGTACGCGGAGCACGTGGAGGTCGCCATCGACACCGTGCCGGACCTGGCGGCCGAGGTGCTGCGACGGCCGCCGACCAAGCTCGTGCTGGTCACGTCGGCGGCGGACGTGGACGGGATCCTCGCCGCGCTCCAGGAGCGCTGGCGCGGGCGGTTGTACGTCGTGCGCTCGCAGCCCGAGTACATCGAGTTCGTCGACGCCTCAGTGAGCAAGAGCGGAGCCCTCGCCTGGCTCTGCGAGCGGCTCGGGGTCGGCCGCGGAGCAGGTGGCCACGCTCGGCGACGGCATGAACGACGTGGACATGCTCGAGTGGGCGGGGCTGGGCGTCGCGGTGGCGGAGGCGGCTGCGCCCGTGCGGGCCGCCGCCGACCTGGTGGTGCCCCGGGCCGGGATCCCGGCCCTGCTGCGCGATCTCGCCGGTCGCGCCGCCGCCGGTCGCACATAAGCGAAGGCGGCGCCTGGAGGGGTGGCGCCGCCTTCGAGGGGCCTCGGTGCTGGTGGGATAGCACCGGACTTTGTCCCCCTGACGGGACACGCGATCACTAGTTTTGACTGTGATAGCGCACGAAAAGAATACGCCGGGCTCCGCGGCCGGTCAAGGGGTCCGCATCCCGCTCGTGTGAAGAAATGTTGCGCGTCCGGGCCGCCGTGTCGGGCGCGTCGTGATCCCGCGACGCGTCAGTCCCGGCCGGCGCCCCTGAGGCCGATGCGCTTCTTGACCTCGACGTAGCGCGCCTCGAGCACGCGCTCGTGCGCCAGCTCCTCGCGGAGCAGCTGCTCGAACACCGCGCACGCCTCCGGATCGGCGCAGCGTTCCAGGCCGCGGCGGTACTTGTCCTGCGCCGCGCGCTCATCGGCGATCGCCTCCTCGAGGATCGCGAGGAGGTCCTCGTCGCCCAGCGGGCGCGTCGCGTCGTCCTGCGCCTCGCCGCCTGCGCGCGCCGCCGGTCATCGGTCCTCCTTGGTCATCTTGAGGGTGAAGGTGAGGGGGAAGTCCTCGTGGTGGCCCTTCACCCGCAGCATGCCCTGGTCGTCCTTCTCGAGGAACGTGAACTGGAGTCCGGGCACTGTGTACGGCAGCTCGTGCAGGAAGTCGAGGCGCAGGCCGCGGCGGAGCAGCGGGTCGATGATCTCGCCGAAGCCGTGCAGCCACTCGAACGTCACCGTGTGCTCCGGCGTCGCGTCCGGGACCGCGTAGTCGCCGTCCTCGTCGAAGCGCTGCGGCACGCCGTACTGGAAGTACGGGTAGCCGATACGCAGAGAGTCGGCGGTGGCGTCGTCGGCGAGCAGGAAGGAGTAGGGATGGAACTCGGCGATGTAGAGGATGCCGCCGGGCCTGAGGAAGTGCGCGACGACCTCGGCCCAGCGCTCGAGGTCCCCCAGCCAAAGCAGGGCGCCCCAGGAGGTGAAGACGACGTCGAAGGAGCCGGACAGCTTGTCCGGCAGGCTCTCGACGTCGCTCTGCACGAAGGTGGCGCGCGCGGAGAGGCCGACCTCGTCGGCCAGGGCGCGCGCCGTCCTGATCCCCTCGCCGGAGAAGTCGACGCCGGTGACGACGGCGCCTCTGCGGGCCCAGCTCAGCGTGTCGAGGCCGAAGTGGCACTGCAGGTGCAGCAGCGACGTGCCCGCGCCGACCAGCGGGCCCGAGCTCGCCGAGCTCGATGGCGCTGAGCGAGGTGTCGCCGGCCTTGAACCCGGCCACGTCGTACAGCTCCGAGCCGACGTGGAGCGCCACGGCCTCGTCCCAGCTCGCGAGGTTCGCCTTGAGGTAGTCGTCGAGCACGGTCAGCCTTCCGCGGTCCTGGGCCGGGTGGCGCGCAGCGAGTAGCTGAGCGGGAGGTCCTTGCGCAGCCCGCCCTTGCCGTCCGGGAGCCACCACCAGCGGTCGTCGTCCCGCACCATCCAGTCCCAGAACGGCGCCGGCGAGGTGGGGAACTCGTGCAGGTGCTCGAGGCGCAGACCGGCGCCGATGAGGGCGCCGGTGACCTCGGCGAGGCTGTGCTGCCAGCCGTAGGCGACGAGGCCGGTGGTGTCGGCGTCGCGGTCGGCGTAACTGCCCTCGATGGGCTCCACGTCCGGCTGGTCGGGGGCCGGCTGCAGCCGGTACTTGACCTCGACGTCGTGCTCGCCCGGCACCTCGTCCAGGGCGTATCCGAACGGGTGGATCTCGGCCATGTAGAAGCTGCCGCCGGGCCGCAGGTGGCGGGCGATGATCGCCGCCCAGCGGTCGAGGTCGGGGAGCCACTCGATGGCGCCCCAGCTCACGAAGACGACGTCGAAGTGGCGGTCGCCGAGGTGGGCGTCGGCGTCGTAGAGGTCGGCGCAGACGAACTCGGCGCGCGCGGACAGACCGACCTCGCCGGCCAGACGCCGCGCCAGCGCGATCGCCTCGTTGCTCAGGTCGAGGCCGACGACCTCGGCGCCGAGGCGCGCCCAGCTCAGCGTGTCCAGGCCGAAGTGGCACTGCAGGTGCAACAGGGTCGTCCCCTCGCGCACGTACGGCCCGAGCTCCTCGCGCTCGACCGGCCACAGCGACGTCGCACCGGCCTTGAAGCTCTCGACGTCGTAGAACGCGCTCTTCTCGTGGACCTTGGTCCAGTGGTTCCAGAGCGCGAGGTTGGCCGCCCGCGCCTCGGGCGGGATGGGGTCGCCGCCCACGGTCTGCGCGTCGTCGCTCATCTCAGGGTGCCAGCCTCTCCAGGGTCCAGTCGCCGTCCTCACCGAGGCGCAGCGCGAATCTTCCCGGGCACATGGGGCACTTGCCCTCGCTGCCCTCCGCGGGGTCGGGCCCGAAGTCGATCTGCCACCCGCAGAGCGGGCAGAAGAGTACCACGGGCGTCGTCGGGTCCTCCACGGTCCTGATGGTGCGGCGGAGGCCGTTGCGGTGGCCGGACTCGCTGCGCGCGAGCTCCTTGAACAGCTCGGTGAGCTCGCGGTCCTCCGCCTGATAGGCGAAGTGGCCGTAGACCACCACGGCCTCGTCCTCCAGGTCGTAGTCCGCGCGCAGGGCCGCGAGGTCGCCGGCGTGCCCGCGGCCCTCACCTGTGCGCGCCAAGGGGTGTCGGCCGACGGCGTCGGGGTCCCGCAGAGGCGCGTCCGGGCTCTCGCCGGCCTCCTCCTCCGGGTCGGCGTCCGGGTCCTGGCCGTGCTCGCCAAGCCACGCCTCGAGCCGGGCGCGGTGCTCCGCCTCGTTGCGGCGCAGCGACTCCAGGTAGGTCACGAGGCGGGGGTCGGACGAGGCGGCGGGGTGCTCGGTGTACCGCGCCTCCGCCTCCCGCTCCAGCCGGAGCGCCTCGCGGACGATCGTGATGTCGCGCTTCGTCGTCAGTCCGGCACCCGGTAGACGACGGCGCGGATGAGACCGATGGTCCCGCCGTCCTCGGCGACGGTCGTGCTGTCGCTCATGGAGAACACCTTGTCGGCGCCCTCTTCGGCCAGGAAGGTCGCCACCTGCGCGTCCAGGTCGTGCAGTTCGCGCATCGTGGCGAAGATCTTGATCGGCGTCGCGAACGTCTTCACTTTGATCATCGCTGCTCCTCTCGTCCGTGCCTCCGGCGGCCCTGCGCCCGGTGTCTGCTGCATTTCCGGGGCAGGGCCAACCCTAACGTAGACGGCCGAAGGGGTGACGGCCGCCGCCGGGAGTTCGGCGCACAACGTTCTGTCTAAGGTGATGTCCCTATTCTGTGCTCAGCGACCAACAGAATCCTTGGTTTGTGCAACCAAGTGCGATAGTGTCGCTTTCGTGGAGACCACCTACGACAAAGAAGGCCTGTACCTGGGCCGGCTCGCCGACGTGTTCGGCGACCCCACCAGGCGCAGCATCTACCGCCATCTGCGCGACTGCGAGACGCCCCAGTCGGCCAGCGAGGTCGCGGACGTGTTCGGCCTGCACCGCACCGTCGCCCGCGCGCACCTCGAGAAGCTCACCGAGATGGACCTCGTCTTCACCTCCACGCGCCGGCGCCCGGGGGGCGGCCGGCCGGCGAAGATCTACGCCGTCACGGACGCCCGCCTCGAGATCATGCTGCCGCCGCGCCGCTACGAGCGTCTCGCGCGGCTGCTCCTGCGCCTGATCGACGAGACGCTGGAGCCCGACGTCGCCGTGGCCACCGCCGGCGCGCTCGGCCGTGCCTACGGCGAGCAGACGGCGGAGGATTTCGGCGGCGGCGGTCACGAGGGGCCGGCCAGGCTCTCGCCACCCGCGGTCATGGACTGGATGGATCTCTCGGGGTACGGCGTGACCCTTGCGTCCAACGGCAACGGCGAGACGGTCATCGAGGTCCACAACTGTGTCTACCGGGAGCTCTCCCAGGAATTCCCCGAGGTGGTGTGCGCCTTCGACCGCAGCATGCTCTGCGGCATGCTGGGCGTTGACCCGGAGGTCCACACGCAGACGCACGCGCTCAGTTCCGGCGACACGTACTGCCGGCACGAGTTCCGACTCTAGCGCGACCGCCTCAGGCGTCGTCCGCCGGCGCCCGCCCCGTGAACGCGTCCATCGCGTTGTTCAGCCCGAAGAAGTCCGTCAACTGGTCGAACGCCCACACCGGCAGCAGCCGCATGGCCGGCAGCGTGTTCACCATGAACGGCATCTGCACGCAGCGGCTGGTCGCGCTGGATGGCCCTGAGGACGCGGTCGGCCACGTCCTGCTCCTTGAGCACCGGGAGCAGGAAGGGGAACCGCGTCTTCACGCCTTTGAACATGCCCGTGTCGACGTAGTACGGGCAGACGACGGTCGTGCGGACGCCGCAGGCGCTGCGCCGCAGCTCTTGCCGCAGCGCCTCGTTGAACCCGACGGCGGCGAACTTGCTCGCCGCGTAGTCGGTCTCGCGGGCGGTGCCGATGAGGCCCGCGGCGGAGGCCACGGTGACGACGTGGCCGCTGCCGCGGGCCGTCATCGCCGGCAGGAAGGCCTTGGTCGTCCAGAAGAGCGCCAGCGTGTTGACGGCGAAGGTCCGCTCGATGCACTCGTCGGACAGCTCGAGCAGCGGCCGGCCGCTGACGATGCCGGCGTTGTTCACCAGCACGTCGACGTCGCCGGCGACGCCGCGCACCTCGTCCGCGCGCGCGTACACCTGCTCGCGGTCGCTCACGTCGCAGGCGAACGCGTGAGCTTGCGGACGCTCCGAGCCCGGAGGCCTCCGCGGCCACTCGCGCCGCGCCGTCGGCGTCCAGGTCCCAGATGGTGACGCTGGCGCCGAGCGAGGCGCAGCCGAGCACCAGGAGGCGGCCGATGCCGGAGGCGCCGCCGGTGACGAGGACGTGCTTGTTGTGGATCGCGGTCATCTGACCCTCCTCACCTGATGCCGGGGACGTGCTTGAGCAGGCGGACGAGGTGCGTCATCACCGCCGCGTACTGGCCGTTGCTCAGGAAGGGCGGCGTGCCGATGTTGAGCAGGTGCTGCACGGCGACCGTCTGCGGGTCCGTGTATTTGAGGATGCCGTGTCGCCCGTGGCGGCGCTCCAGGCCCGACTGCTTCCAGCCGCCCATGGGCGCCGCGGACGCCCAGGTGGCCGCGTAGGCCTCGTTGACGTTGACGGTGCCCGTCTGGATGCGCGCGGCGATCCTCGCGCCCGGCCTTCACGTCTCGCGTCCACACGCTGGCGGTGAGGCCGTACTCGCTGTCGTTGGCGCGCGCCACCATCTCGTCCACGGAGGAGCAGCGGTAGACGGCGGCGACGGGGCCGAAGGTCTCGGTGCGGCACAGCTCCATGTCCTCGGTCACGCCGGCCAGGAGCGTCGGCTCGTAGAAGTAGGGGCCGAGGTCGGGGCGGGCTCTGCCGCCCGCCAGCACCTCGGCTCCGTTGCTCACGGCATCGTCGACGTGGGCGGCGACCTTGGTCAGCTGCTCGGCGCTGGCGAGGGAGCCCATGTCGTCGGCGAAGGTGAGGCTCGACCCGAGCCTCACGGCCCGCATCGCCGTCGGCCAGTCGCGGGACGAAGGCGTCGTAGACGGCGTCGTGGACGTAGACGCGCTCGATGCTGATGCAGAGCTGCCCGCCGCTGGAGGTGATGCCCTGCAGGGCTCCGGGCACGGTCCGCCAGAGCGGCGCGTCCGGCAGCACCAGCAGGGCGTTCTTGCCGCCCAGTTCCATCGAGCAGTCCTTGAGGCGCTCGCCGCACTGCGCCGCGACCGTGCGGCCGGTCGCGGTCGACCCGGTGAACATCATGTAGTCGACCTGCGTCCACGAGCGTGTGGCCGAGCTCCGAGCCGCGCCCGGTGACGACCTGCAGCAGTCCCGGCGGCAGGCCGGCCTCCTCGAGCAGACCGGCCGCCCACAGGGCGGTGAGCGGCGTCTGGGCGTCGGGCTTGAGGACGACGCCGTTGCCGGCGACGAGCGCGGGAAGGGCGTCGCTGATCGCGAGCGTGAACGGGTAGTTCCACGGCGCGATGACGCCGATCACGCCGCGGGGCCGGTGATGGACGCGCGTCGTGGTCAGGACGGGAAGCGCACCCTGCCTGCGCTGCTCGCGCAGGAACCCGGCGGCGCTGTGCGCGTAGTAGCGGGCCTGGATGGCGACGTCGAGCACCTCCTCGAACGCGTGGATGCGCGCCTTGCCCGACTCGAGCTGGATGAGGTCGAGGATCTCCTGCGCGTTGGCGATCACGAGGTCGTGGTAGCGCAGCAGCACGGCGGCGCGCTCCTCGACGCTGCGGCGCGCCCACTCCTGCTGCGCCTCGCGCGCGGCCGCGCAGGCGGCCTCCACGTCGGCCGGGCGGCCCCTGGGCACCTCCGCCAGCAGGGCGCCGGTGAACGGCGCCTCCACCGGCGTGCGCTCGGCGGGCGCGGCGACGGCGGCGCGCGCCGCCAGGCGCGCGAGCATCGCCGCGCTCACGCGCGGCGACCACTGGTCCCGCGGGGGTGCGGTCGTCGCGGCCGGCGCGTCGCTCGCGCCGGCGCCGGACATCGGCATGGTCTGCGTCATGGTCCCTCCCGCTCCGGGCCGCCGGCGCTCGGCGCCGTTTCTCCCGCTTGTCGTCGACATCGCTGTCGGCGCGCTCGATCAGTTCCTGCAGCGTGACCTGCTCTCCTGGCTCCCAGTCGACGGCGCCGATGCTCAGCGAGAGGCGGAACGGCCGTCCGGCCTTGTCGTTGGCGCGTTCGACGCGGCGCCGCAGCGCGCCGTCACGAGCTCCGCGGTCACGCCGGGCTCGTCCTCGACCAGGACGACGAACTCGTCGCCGCCGACGCGCCCCACCACGTCCGACTCGCGCACGCTGGCGCGGAGCACGTCGGCGACCGATGCGCAGCGCCTCGTCGCCCTGGGCGTGGCCGAAGCGATTGTTGATGGCCTTGCAGGCCGTCGACGTCCACGTAGATCACGCCCAGGCCGCTGCGCGCGCCGCCGCGCGATGCGCATGCGTGTGCTCGCCGAGCGCGAACAGCCCGCGACGGTTGTACAGGCCGGTCAGGCTCGTCCGAGAGCGACAGCATGCGCAGCTGCTCCTCGCGCTGCCGCAGCGCCGTCTCCGCCGCCTTCTGCGCGTGATGTCGATGATGTAGCCCTCGTAGGCCGTCACGGCGCCGTCGTCGCCGCGCACCGCGTGGTGCAGTCGCGGACCCAGTGCGTCTCGCCGCTCCGCGTCCGCGATGCGGTACTCCTGCGTCCAGCTCTCCAGGCCGGCGCGCGACTTGTCGTTGCCGTCCTCGTTGATCCAGTCGATGTCCGCCCGGTCGACGATGCTGGCGTAGGTGCGCCGGCCGCTGGTGAACTCCTCCGGCGTGTAGCCGTAGACGCTGATGTTGGGGGACACGTACTGCACGTCGCCGTCGTCGTCCACGTCCCAGCGGAACGTGACCACCGGCCCCGCCGACCAGCAGGTCGCGCTCGCGCTGCAGGTCGTCCTCCGCCTGCCTGCGGCGCGCGATCTCGTCGGTGAGCGTGCGCTCGCGCTCCTCGAGCAGGATGACCATGGCGTTGAACGCGTCCGAGAACTCGCCCATGAAGTCGATGCGCTGCGTGTAGTCGCCGCGGGCGATCTCCTGCGTCTGGCGGTGAGCTGGCTCAGGCGGCGTGCATCTCGACCAGCGGGACGGCCATGTGTTGTCCGGCGAGGGCAGCGGCGCGGAGAGCTCGCCGCGCGACGAGCGGCATGACGAAGTCGACGATCTCCTCCAGCAGGCGGAGCAAACTGGTTGACCGTGTGCACCAGCGGGAGCGACGACCGGGCAGCACGTGGCCTCGCCCACGTACGTGCAAGCCGCGGCCTCCAGGAGGTCGCTGAGCGCCTGCTCGCTCTCGCCCAGACAGGCGGCAAGGTCGCTGCGGTCGCGGTCTTCGACGTGGGGCGTCACGCCGCGATCTCGTAGTGGTGTCCGCCGCTGTGCGCGTGGCCGGCGCGCGTGCCGTCGTCCATCGTCCCCCGTCTCCTGGAGCGACCCGTGTGCGGCAGTCTACACCCGCCCGGCGGCGAGGGTATGTCGCGCGCCGCGGCGAACATGGGGGCGAGTATCGAGGAGGCTGACGTGAGACCCAGGTGGCGCGCGAGCGTGCTCGCGGCGGCCGGCGCGGCGACGCTGCTCGCCGGCTGCGGCATCCGCGTGGCCTCCGCGCCGTCGCCTTCGCCGTCACGGGCGGCGTCCGTGGTGGCGTCGGCGCCGGCGACCCCGCCGGCCACGCCGGCGGAGACTCCGGCGCCGCCCTCCGCTTCACCGTCCGTGACCCCCACCGCGGCGCCGCCGGCCGGCGCGCCGCCGGCCACGCCGGTCCCCGCTCCCACCGGTCCGCACGCGGCGGCGCTGGAGGCGGCGACGCGGCGCGTCGCGGCCGGCGCCGCCGTCCGGCGCGCGCTCCCGGCGTTCGACCAGCTCGCGGCCGGCATGGTCGCGCGCAGCGGCGTCCCCGGCGCGGCCGTGGCCGTCGTGGCGGGGGACACCGCCATGTACGAGCGCAGCTTCGGGCTGCGCGAGATGGGCCGCGCGGACGCGGTCGACGACGACACGCTCTTCCAGCTCGGCGCCGTATCGCGCGCCTACACGACGACCATGCTCGCCGCGCTTGCCGGGCAGGGCGAGCTGCGCTGGGACCAGCCGGTGCGGCGGGTGTGGCCGGCGTTCCGCCTGAGGGACCCCTGGACGACCCGGCAGGCGACGTTCCGTGACCTCACGGCAGGGCGCAGCGGCCTGCCGGCGTACGCCGGCGACGAGCTGCGCGCGTTCGGCTACGGTCGCCTGGAGGTCCTGCGCCGGCTGCGCCACCTGCGTCCTGCCGCCGGTTTCCGCAGCGAGTACGCGCCGCAGGACGCTCTGGTGACGGCGGCGGCCGTGGCCGCGGAGCGGGCCGCCGGCGCCTCGTGGGCGCGCCTCGTGCGCGAGAGCGTGCTCGAGCCGATCGGCGACGACGGCGCGGTGCTGACCTGGCGGGGCTTCGTCAGGGCCGTCGACACGGCCACGCCACACAAGTCGGTGCATGGGACGATGGTCCCCCAGGACCCCGCCGACGAGACGCTGTTCGCGCCCTCGCTCGGCGTGAGCGCCAGCCTCAGCGGGCTGGTGACCTTCGCCCGGCTGCAGCTCAACGGCGGCGCCGTGGGCGGCGCGCGGGTGGCGCCGGCCGGGCTGCTCGCGCAGACCCTGCGGCCGGCGACGGCCGCGGCGTCCACGCCGACCGGCCCCGAGGCGGCCGCCCTTGGCTGGATGCTGTCGAGCTTCGACGGCCGCCTGCTCGCGAGCGCCGAAGGCGGCCTCGCGAGCGGCTCGAGCGCCGTCGTGACGCTGCTGCCCGACGACGGCGTCGCCATCGTCGTGCTGGCGAACGCGTATCCCGAGGGCGCGGCCTTGGGTAGAGCGCTCGCCCGGACGCTCGTCGACCTGGCCGTGCTCGGCGCCCCGCAGGACGACTGGCTGGTGCGGGAGCAGGCGGCGCCGGCCGCGGAACAGGCGGGCGCCGCGGCCGGTCTGGCGCTGCCGCCGGAGTCTCCGGCCGCGGCGCCGGCTCCGCGCGCGCGGGACGCCTACGCGGGCGTGTACGAGAACAGGTACTACGGCCGCGTGACCGTGCGCCCGGGCGCGGGCGACGGGCTCGCGGTGAGGCTGGGGCGCGGCGAGACGCTGCGCTACGTGCCGTGGAGCGCCGACGTGTGGCGGGACACGGCGTCGGGGACGGCCGCCGTCTTCGACGTGCACGGCGGCCATGCCCGGGCGCTCAAGCTCACGCTGCTCTCGTTCGACGGGCGCCGCGGCGCCTTCGTCCGCGTCGACTGACGGCTACTTCTTCTTCCTGCGCCCGTTGATCGTGGTGTTGAGCATCATGCCGAAGGCGATGCCGGCGATGGCGGCGCCGATGAGCAGCAGCCAGGCGGAGGCGCCGGTAGCGGCCACGATGTACGTCATCTCGTCAGCTCCTTGTTCGCGCCCGCGTCACCAGCCGGGAAGAGCCTGGTCTCCCTCCAGCGCGCGGGCGCTGGTCACGTCTTCGTTCACCTCGAGGATGCCCTTGTAGGCGCCGTCGTGGTCGCGCAGGGCGAAGTAGCGCGTGCGCTTGACCTTCTCGCCCTTCTGCTCCCAGCCCTCGGCCACGTCTCTGGTACCGGCCTTGAACTCGCGCAGGATCTCCTCGAGGAGATCCAGGCTCTGCTCCGGGTGGCAGTCTCTCACGTCGCGGCCGATGTAGCGCGCGTCGCAGGTCTTGTAGGTCGGGCCCTTCCAGAAGACGAGCACGTCGTTCTCGTCGGCGACGCTGAGGTCGAGCGGAAGGAAGGTGAACGCGAGGTCCGCCAGCTCGGGGGTGAGACTGCCGCGCTTCCACAGCATCGTCGGGACCGCCTCTCGGAGTGATTGGTGTCGGCGGCCATGCTATCGCACTGCGCGGCCGGGCGGCGCCGCAGCGGGGCGGCGCCGCGGCTGGGCGATGCGGCGGCCGACGCGTTCGAGCGCCGGCTACCAGTCGAGCAGCCGGCGCTGACCCTCGAGCGCGCGGATGCCCGTCACGTCCTGCACGGTCTCCACCACGCCGCGGTAGTCCTCTCCATCGCGCACGGCGAAGTAGCGGATGTGCAGGAACCTGCCCTGCACCTCGATCCAGAACTCGGCGGTGTCCTTCTCGCCGGCGCGGAACGCGTCGATGATCTGCTGCACCTTGTGCACGCTCGCCGGCGGATGGCAGTTCTGCACCTTGCGCCCGATCACCCCCGGGCTGCGCGGGAAGATGCGGTGCCCCTCGCTGTAGAAGCGCACCTTGTCGTGCTCGTCCACGTACTGGAAGTCGATGGGGAGGACGCCCAGCACGAGGTTCAGCTCGTCGAGGCTGAGGCCGCCGGTGTTCAGCGCGAGGAGGCCGGCGGGCGAAGCCGCTCCGGCCGGCGCTTCGCCGGCTGCCGGTGCTCCGGCCGCCGGCCAGGCCGGCGCGTCCGCGATGAAGGCGTAGCCGATGTCGCCCTCGCCGGCGCGGATGCGTGCCCACTCGGCGTCATCAAGAGTGTCGATCGCCATGGGGTGCAGGACCTTCTCCTCCTTGGTCACCATGTCGTCGACCATCTTGGCCAGCGCGAGACAGGTGCTCACGGCCATCGCCGCGTCGTCCTCGGCGATCGTGGCCCGCGCCTGCTTGACGAGCGCGCGGATGTCGTCGTGGATCGCCCACATCACCTTGCTCGGACCTTCCACGCCGTGGTCCTCGAGGAACGGGAAGAGCTGGTTCTCCTTGCGCAGGTAGTGCTTGTCGACCTCGGAGAGCCGCTCCACGGTGTCGCCGAGGGCGCCCTTGAGGCGCCCCCACGCGGCGCCGTCCGGCGGCTCGCCGATGGCCTCGGCGACCTTGCGCAGCGACGCCGTGACCTGCAGCAGCGCCTGGTTCTCGCGCTGGAACGTGTCCATCGGGTGCCCGGCCGGCGCCGTGACCGCCTCGTGGCCCTCGAGCGCGTCGGCGAACACCTGCACGTGCACGTCGCAGAGGCGCTTGACCTCGCTGTCGGGGACACCTCCCTCGATGAGCTTCTGCTCCATGGCGGCGATCTCGGTGGCCTCCACGTCGGCGATGAGCTCCTCGAACCGGGGCTTGACCTCCTCCACCGTCTTGCCGGCGTGCAGGTCCTTGACGATCGCGTGCAGCTCCGCCAGGCGAGCCGGGTCGATGGTCTCCACGTCGGCGACGTCGGCGATGGGCGGCCGCGTGCCGGTGCGCTTCTCGACCTCGGTCGCGATGTCGTCGGTGAGCCGGTTGAGCGGCACGCTGCCCTGCTCCGCCACGGTGTCCAGCGTCGCCATCCGGCCGACGGTGCGGCGCAGCACCGGGTTGGTCAGCTTCTTGAACTCCGGGTGGTAGTCCGCCAGGAAGTCCAGCAGGAACGGATACTCCTTGAGCAGCGTGTGGACCGTGGTCTTGGGGGTGAGCGTGAGCGGCGCTGTGGTCATACCCGACTCCAAAGGTTGGGATTATCTCTGAGCGGAATGGTACCACCGGGTCAACGGAGGCGTTCTTGACGTTGCTCAAGCGTGGCACCGTGCGCACACCCTGTGAGGGGCTCGACGCCGCGTTGCTCTGGATTCTCTCCGGCGGGGGAGACTCCAATGAAGCGCCCGGGCTCGGCGCGGGCGCGCATCACCAAGGAGGGAGTTGCCATGCCCACCATCCATGCGTCCATTGACGTCGACGCACCGCTCGAGTTCGTCGAGCTCGAATGGAGCGAGTTCATGCTGGAATCGCTGCTGAACGGCTACGCGCGCGGGCTCATCGACGAGGAGCCGCTGCTCGACGAGGACGACGTGAAGGCCGGCGACGTCGAGTTCACGACCGCGGGCGACAGGCTGGTGAAAGTCGACGTGCGGCTCGACTACAAGCCGCGGAGCACCGCTGGAGCCGACACCGAGGTCTCGCGTGCCCAGGCGACGCTCGAGCGAGACCTCGAGAGGTACCGCCGGTTCGTGATCGGTCGCTGCGAGCGGCTGAGCTGCCGGCCGACTGACGCCTGATCCGGCGAGGGCGCCGGGAAGGCCGCCGGGCGAAAGGAGCGGGCCGCCCGAATGGGGCGGCCCGCTCGTCGTTCTGCGGTTTGAAGAACGCCTACCTGGCGTCGCGCCGCGCCTGGCGGCGCTTGTGGCGCCGCCACATCAGCGCGAACTGCCCGACCACGAACGCCACGACGGCGGTGACCAGCAGCCCGAGCCAGAGCGGCAGCGTGAAGTCCCAGAACAGATACTTGAACGTGGTGTCTGCCGTGTTCTGGAAGATGAAGAGCAGCAGCAGCACCAGCAGGATGCCGCCGCCGATCAGGAACCCGTTGCCGCCGCCGCCGCCCGAGCCCTGTGGTGAACCCTGTGACATGACGCGCCTCCTGGCAGTACCCTTGCGTGCCCCCGCGCACCTGGGTCCGGTCGCGCGGCATCCGTCGTGTAGTACGTACCCGTGGGTTACGCCGTGGACGCACCCGCTTCCTGCCGCAGCAGCGATGTTGCGAAGGCGAGGCTACGCGTGCGCCGCGAGCAGTGGTAGCGCGACCGTGAAGGTGGCTCCGGCGCCGGGCGCCGTGTCGAGCCTCACGCCGCCGTCGTGGGCCTCCACGATGGCGGCGACGATGGCGAGGCCGAGGCCGGCGCCGCCCGTCTGGCGGGCGCGCGACTCGTCGGCGCGGAAGAAGGGCTCGAACACCTTGGCGGCGACGTCCGGTTCGAGCCCGGGGCCGTCGTCGGCGACGGCGAGCGTGGCGCGCCCGTCGGCGGCACTCAGGGTCACGCGGATCCGCGCGTCGTCGGGCGTGTGACGCAGGGCGTTGCCGAGGAGGTTGGCGACGACCTGGCGGAGCTGGTGGTCGTCGCCGAGCACGTCCGCGGTCTCCGCGCGCTCGAGGGTGATGTCGCGCGCCGGCGCGGCGGCGCGCGCGTCGTTCACGGCGTCTTCCACGACGCGCGCGAGGTCCACCGGCGCGCGCTCCGGCTCGCGGCCCTCGCCGAGCCGCGCGAGCACCAGCAGTTCTTCGACCATCACGCCCATGCGCTTGCTCTCCTCCTCGATGCGGCGCATGGCAAGCTCGAGGTTCTCGGGGTCGTCCTTGGCGCGCTCGAACACCTCCGCGTAGCCGCGGATGCTGGTGAGCGGCGTGCGCAGTTCGTGGGAGGCGTCGGCGAGGAAGCGCCGCAGTTTCTCCTCGGTGGCGGCGCGCTCTGCGAAGGCCTCCTCGATCCGGCTGAGCATGGTGTTCAGGCTGAGGCCGAGCCGGCCGACCTCGGTCTGCGGCTCGGCCGGCTGTACGCGCCGCGCGAGGTCGCCGGCGGCGATCGCGTCGGCGGTGACGGCCATCGTCTCGAGCGGCCGCAGGTCGCGCTTGATCAGCCACCAGGCGGCCGCCGCCAGCGCCGCCAGCACGACGAGCGAGACCACGACCTCGATGACGACGAGGCGGCCGAGCGTCTGCCGCGTCTCGTTCAGCGGGATGGCGACGACGAGCACCCGCCCGGCGCCCGGCACGTTCTCCACCAGGACGCGGAATCCGGAGGCCTGGCCGCCCGAGGTCGCCTTGGCCGAGAAGACCTGGTAGTCGGCGCCCGAGGGGACGGGCAGGGGGGTGGGCAGCACCGGCGTGGGCAGGTCGGTCTGGCCGTAGGCGAACGAGACCGCGTTGAGGACGCTGCCGGTCGAATCGCGCAGCTGGCCGTAGGTGCCCGGCGGCAGGTTGGCTCCGCCCGCGGTGCCGCCGGGCCCACCCGGCAGGCCGTTCACCCCGGCGCTGTCGGTGAGCGCCATGGCCATGGGGACGCGCGCGTCGCGCAGCTGGGCGTCGACGCGCTCCAGCAGGAACCCGCGCAGCGAGACGTAGGTGACGACGCCGGCCACCACGAGGCCGGCGGCCACGAGGCCGAGGATGGCGAGCAGCAGGCGGGTGCGGAGGCTCATGGGACCGCCGTCAGTCCGTCCGCCGCTGGGCCCTGCGGGCCGGCGGCCGCTCAATAGTGCTCGCTCTGCTTCGCATGGCTTCGGGCATTAGTCCGTCCGCCGCTGGGCCCTGCGGGCCGGCGGCCGCTCAATAGTGCTCGCTCTGCTTCGCATGGCTTCGGGCATTAGTCCGTCCGCCGCTGGGCCCTGCGGGCCGGCGGCCGCTCAATAGTGTCGCTCTGCTTCGCATGGCTTCGGCATTAGTCCGTCGGCCGCTCTAGTGCTCGCTCTGCTTCGCATGCTTCGGGCATCAGTCCTTGGGCAGGCGCAGGCTGTAGCCGACGCCGCGCACGGTGTGGATGAGCGGCGCGCCGTCGGCGTCGACCTTGCGTCGCAGGTAGCTCACGTAGGTCTCGACGATGTTGGCGTTGCCGCCGAAGTCGTAGTTCCAGACGTGGTCGAGGATCTGGTCCTTGCTGAGCACGCGGCGCGCGTTGAGGAGCAGGTAGCGGAGGAGCTTGAACTCCGTCGCCGTCAGCTCGATCTCGCGTCCCGCGCGCCAGACCTCGTGCGTGTCCTCGTCCAGCTCGAGGTCGGCGAAGGCGAGCCGGCCCGGCGAAGCGGAGGCCGGCTGCACGCGCCGCAGGATCGCGCGGATGCGCGCGACGAGCTCCTCGACGCTGAACGGCTTGGTCATGTAGTCGTCGCCGCCGAGCGTGAGCCCGCGGACCTTGTCCTCGGTGGCGTCGCGGGCGGTGAGGAAGAGGATGGGAAGGCGCGCCCCGGCGTTGCGCAGGCGGCGCGCCACCTCGAACCCGTCGATGCCCGGCATCATGATGTCGAGCACCGCCAGGTCGGGCGAGAAGCTCTCCACGGCGGCGAGCGCCTCGCGGCCGTTGCCGGCCACGCGCACGTCGAACTGCTCGTAGCGCAGCGCCATCGAGACGAGGTCGGTGATGCTCGGCTCGTCGTCGACGACGAGCACTCTGGTCGCTCCGGCCGGCGTTTCCATCATCCTGACCCTCCGCTCGTCGATCCCCTGGCGCTACGCGCATCATAGGTCGTCATCCTGAGAACTTCCTGAGAATACACTGAGCGGCGCCTGTAGCCTCGCCGCGGCCGCGAGCGCCCCCGATTCTCAGCGCGCCCTCAGGTGCACTTCAGCTGCTTCTCATGCCCGCGGCGTACAACCGGCACACGAAAGGAAGCCAGGCCGGGGCGGTGGGACCCTCCGGCCCCGTCCGCCGCGGACAAGGAGGCAGCATGTTCTTCACCTACGTGTTCAGGGAGCTTCGGCGGCGGCATCGCCAGGCGCTGCTCACCGCCCTCGGCCTTGCCGTCGGCGTGGCGCTCGTGGTCGCCGTGACCGCGTACGCCGACGGCGTGGGCAAGGCGCAGGACCGGGTGCTCCAGTCGCTTTACGGGGTCGGCACCGACGTCACCGTCTCGCAGCAGCAGAAGATGGACCAGGGTGGTCCGCAGCGCTTCAGCATGCAGCCGCCGGACGAGTCCAGGCAGGGCCAGAAGTTCAACCGCTCCGCGGTCATGACGAGCCCCGGGCAGCAGTCGATCTCCGAGAAGAAGCTGGCGCAGATCGCCTCACTGGGCGGCGTGAGCGCCGCCACCGGCAGCATCACCATGAACGTCATGAGCGTGAAGGGGAAGTTCGCCCAGGTGCAGGGCGGCGCCGCCGGCGCAATGCCGGCTCAGGGCGGTCAGTCTTCCTCCAGCGCGTCCTCGTCCAGCCAGCAGGGTCAGGCGCAGATGGCGCCCATCGACGTCTCGTCGCTCTCGGTCTCGGGCGTCGATACGACCGACCTGGGCCTCGGACCGCTCAGCTCGGCGCAGGTCAGCTCCGGGCGGTCGCTGACCGGCGAGGACGCGACGGCCAAGGTCGCCCTGGTCACCAGGGCCTACGCCAAACAGAACTCGCTGTCCGTGGGCGACACCAAGAAGATCGACGGCAAGGAGTTCGCGATCGTCGGCATCGTGGCTCTGCCCGCCGGGAGCACCTCCTCCGACCTCTACATCCCCCTGAGCTGGGCGCAGAAGCTCAGCGACAACAGGGGCAAGGTCAACCAGATCTACGTGAAGGCGGACAGCGCCAACGACATCGCCGCCGTCAAGAAGGAGATCAAGCAGGTCCTGCCCAAAGCGACGGTGACCACATCTGAGGACCTTGCCAGCCAGGTCAGCGGCTCGCTCTCCAGCGCCTCGACGCTCGCCGACCGGCTCGGCAAGTGGCTGGCCGTCGCGGCCCTGATCGCCGCGTTCGCCGTCGCCAGCCTGCTGACCGTGTCGGCCGTCTCCCGCCGCGTGCGCGAGTTCGGCACGCTCAAGGCGCTCGGCTGGAAGGGCCGCCGCATCGTCGGCCAGGTGCTCGGAGAGTCGGTCGTGGTCGGCATCGTGGGCGCCATCCTCGGTGTCGCCCTCGGCGTCCTCGGCGCGAAGCTGATCGCCGCCTTCTCGCCGGCGCTCAAGGCGACCATGGGCAACGCGCTGCAGATGCCCCAGGGCGGGCCTCCCGGCCTGCAGCAGGCGGCGGACGCCATCGGCGCCGCCGCCCAGACCGTCACCGTGAACCTGACGGCGCCGGTGAGCCTCGAGCTGGTCGGCATCGCCGTGGCCCTGGCGCTGGCCGGCGCCCTGATCGCCGGGACCTTCGGCGGCTGGCGCGCCTCGCGGCTCCGCCCCGCCGACGCCCTCCGGCGAGTCGATTGAACGCCGCAGGCCATTCAACGGGTGGTGCTGCGCAGCGGCACCGCTCAATGACCAGCGTAGCCGGGTTGAACCTTGACGAGATCGGAGACGCGATGCTCTACGAACTGACAGACGTGACCAAGCGCTACACGCAGCGCCGCAAGCAGATCGACGCGCTGGCCGGCATCGACCTGACCATCGAGGAGGGTGAGTTCCTCGCCATCCAGGGCTCGACCGGCTCGGGCAAGACCACCCTGCTCCAGATGCTGGGCGCCATGGACCGGCCGTCGGGCGGCAGGCTCGACTTCGAGGGCCGCGACCTGGCGAAGATGGGGGAGGGCGACCTCTCGGAGCTCAGGAGCCACTCGTTCGGGTTCATCTTTCAGGCCTTCAACCTCATCCCGACGTTGACGGCCCAGGAGAACGTTGAGACGGCTCTCGTTCCCTGGCACGTGCGCACCGACGAGCGCCGCCGCCGGGCGGGGGAGGCGCTGGCCGGCGTCGGCCTCGCCGACCGGGCCCGGCACATCCCCTCCGAGCTGAGCGGCGGCGAGCAGCAGCGCGTCGCCATCGCGCGGGCGCTCGTCCGGGCGCCACGCGTGATCCTCGCCGACGAGCCTACCGGCAACCTCGACGAGCGCACGCGCGACGACATCATCGGCCTGCTCGAGCAGCTCTGGCGCGAGCGCGGCCAGACGCTGATCGTCGTCACGCACGACACTTGGGTGGCCAGCCGCGCTTCGCGGCGCATCTGGCTGGACCAGGGCCGGCTGGGGGACGAGCACGCCGGCGCCGGTGACGACTTCGGCGGGCCTCTGTTCGCCGAGACCGCGGCCGTCGCCGGCGGGAGCCGCCTCTGAGGCGGCCACGAGGGACCGGCGGGTCTACCCTTCCCGCCCGCACCCGCCCTTCGCTTCCGCACGCCTGGGGCCCGCCACCGTGCCCGCCGCCGGCGTCAGTACATCTCCACCGGCGGCGCGGCCAGGCACAGGGCGAGCTGCCGCAAGCCGTCGCCGATCACCGGCGGCCCGTGCGTGACCAGCACGTGCTCGACCGTGCGCTCCGCCAGTGGCGCAAGGCTGCGCGCGAACACGTCGCGGTACCACTCCGCGCCGGTGCCGCTGCTCTGGTTCCAGAAGCGGAGGCCGCCCTGCGTGCCGACCACGGCGTCGCCGAACACGGCGGCGCGCAGCGCGGGCACGTACAGCGGATGCTCGCTGCGGCGCGGGCGGCCGATGGTGTACGCCTCTGCCGCTCCTCCGGCGATGGGCGCCGCCGTCCCGGCGGCGCCGACCGGCACCACCTCGAGCGGCGTCTCCGGCCGCAGCCGCTTGCGCACGTTGGCGTGACCCCAGATACGCGTTGGGCGCTGCGGCGCGAAGCGCTCGAACAGCGCCTCCGCGCTGCGTGTGTGGTACGGGATCGTGATGAGCAGCTCGACGTGCGTGGCGGCCGCCGCCAGGAGCTCCAGCTGCGCGAGGAGAGGCGTGCGCCGCTCGTCGTCCTCGGCGGGCACGAGCGGGTCCACCAGCAGCAAGGCCTCGCCCGCGACGAGCGCGTACGACTCGACTTCCTCGGTCTTCGGCCGCCACTCGGGGTGCGGCGCCGTCCACCGGTGGATGCCCGCCGCCAGCTCGTCCATCTCGTCCTCCTCGGTACGCCCTGGCCGTACCGCTGTCTTGTCCTTTCGCGGGCGCCTGCAATCCCTCCGCCGTCTGCTGGGGCTGACGGCGGCGGCGGCGAGGCCCTTCGGCCCCGCCGCCGCCCAGCCCGCTCAGCCGATGGCGGCCGGTCCGCTCTCTCCGGTGCGGATGCGCACGCACTGCTCCAGATCGAGCACGAAGATCTTGCCGTCGCCGATGTTGCCCGTCCTCGCGACCCGGGCGATGGTCGTGATGGTCTGCGTGAGGAAGTCGTCGTTCACGGCGATCTCGAGCTTGACCTTGCGCAGCAGGTTGCCGGGCTCCACGTGGCTGCGGTAGATCTCCGCGACGCCTTTCTGCTTGCCGCGCCCCATGACGTCGGACGCGGTGACGAGATGGATGCGCTCTTCCTCGAGTGCCTCGAGCACCTCCTCGAGCTTGTCCGGCTGGATGATGGCGATGACGTAGTTCATGGCTCTCTCCTCACAGGTGCAGCGAGTCGGGGTAGGCCGCGACGCCCATCTCGGGCACGTCGAGGCCGATGGTCTCCTCGTCCCTCGTCACGCGGATGCCCTGCAGTCTGTCCTGGACCTTGAAGAAGACGTACATGGTGCCGAAGGCCCAGGTGGCCGCGACGGCGCCGGTGACGGCCTGTGCGCCGAGCTGGCCGAAGCCGCCGCCGTAGAGCAGGCCGGTCACGGTGCCCTCGACGCCGTTCCAGCCGGCGCCGTAGGAGCCGTCGGCGAACAGGCCGACGGCCAGGACGCCCCAGAGGCCGCAGATACCGTGCACCGAGACGGCGCCGACCGGGTCGTCGACCTTGAGCCTGCCCTCGACGAAGACGATGGCGCCGACCACGATGCAGCCGGCGATCGCGCCGATGAAGAAGGCGCCGATGGTGTCGACGAAGGCGCACGGCGCGGTGATGGCCACGAGGCCGGCGAGCATGCCGTTGGCGGCCATCGAGGGGTCGGGCTTGCCGTACCTCTTCCACACCAGGAACATGGCCGCGAGGCAGCCGGCCGCCGAGGCGACGAACGTGTTGACGATGACGACCGCGAAGCGCATGTCGGTGGCCGCCAGGGTGGAGGCGCCGTTGAAGCCGATCCACCCGAACACGAGGATGATCACGCCGAGGATGGCCAGCGGAAGGTTGTGCGCAAGGATCACCCGGGGCGAACCGTCCTTGGCGAACTTGCCCACCCGGGGGCCGAGCACGAGCGCTCCGGCGAGCGCGGCGAAGCCGCCGACCATGTGCACCACGCTGGAGCCGGCGAAGTCGACGGCGCCGTGGCCGAGGCCGACGTTGCGGCCGAGGGCGCTGAGCCAGCCGCCGCCCCAGACCCAGTTGCCGAAGATGGGGTAGACGATCGCGGCGATGAAGAAGCCGTAGACGACGAACGCGGAGAACTTCCAGCGCTCGGCCATCGCTCCGGTCGGGATGGTCGCGGTCGTGTCCATGAAGACCATCTGGAAGAAGAAGAAGCCGAGGATGACGACGTCGTAGGAGCCGCCCGACAGGAAGAAGCCCTGGTGGCCGAAGATCCCCCAGCCGCGGACTATCTCGGTGAGGCCGTCGAGCGGCTGCGTCGCGCCCAGCGTGGCGAGCGTGCCGACGCCGCCGAACATGAGGCCGAAGCCGACCGCCCAGTACGCGATCATGCCGATCGCGAAGATCACGAAGTTGGTCATGATGACGTGCACGGCGTTCTTGGAGCGGCAGAATCCGGTCTCGACCATGGCGAAGCCGGCCTGCATGAAGAACACGAGCGCGCCGCCGAAGATCACGAAGAAGAGGTTCAGTGACGTCTTCACGTGCCCGAGGTCGGCGGCGATCTCCTCGGTGGTGGGGCTGCCGGCGACCTTGGCGGTCACGTCGCCGGCGCCTCCGGTCGACGTGCCCGTGGGGTCGCCGGCCAAGGCGAGACCCGCGAAGAGGAACGTGATGACGACGGCCACCGCGAGAGCGGCGAGCGTCGTCTTCAGCAACGAGGGGCGGGTCCATAACCCTCGTGTGCCTGGTGCGGCCCACAGTGTGCGTGCGGACCCCGGCCTGGAGCTCATCATAGTAGTCATCCTTTGCGGGCCATGGGTTCGTGGTGCGCGTGCGTGACGTGTCGTGTGCCGGGGTCGGCCTCCTTTCGCGTCTCTCCTGCTCCCTTAACGCAGCGACGCTCCCCCGGCCGTGGTGGCCTGGGGAGCGTCGTCGCTGTGAAGCACCGGCACCTCGGTGTGCCGATTCGGCAATCTAGCACGCTCGGCGGGGAGAGCGCAACAGCCGGCGGCGGATGACGCGGCTGTCAGCTGTCCCGTTGCAGCGCCTGACGCCAGCGAAGCCGGGGTCCGCCGTGCAAGATGCCGCGGCCGTAGACTCTGCTCGCGATCCACGCCATCAGGACGGTGGCCGCGAGGCAGAGCGCCACGGACAGCGCGACCTGCCACGGGCGGGCGACGCCGACCGCGACGAGCACGGTCATCGAGATCGGTGCGGTGGGTGGGAAGTAGGCGAGGAACCAGTAGTAGCCGGGCACGACGTCCCCGTACAGCACGGTGAAGGTGACGATGTAGGACAAGATGAGGGGCAGTTGCACGGGGAGTGAGGCGTTGTAGGCGTCCGAGGGCTTGCCGACCAGAGAGCCGGCCGCGGCGTAGGCAGTGCAGTAGAAGGCGTAGCCGACGACGATCCACAGCGCTCCCACGGCGACGACCTGAAGCGACGCGCTGTGGAAGAGGCTCGAGCCCACCAGCGCTCCCAGCACGACGAAGGTGACGAGGATCGCCAGCGCCTGGGACAGGGCGAGGATCCCGAGGCCCAGGACCTTGCCGTAGAGGAGCTGCGAGGGCCGCACGGCAGCAAGCAGCACCTCGATGACGCGACTCGACTTCTCTTCACTCACGCCGACCGTGATGCGCGACCCGTAGATGAGGATGATGAGGTAGATCGCCATCGTGACGGCGAGTCCCGTGAGGCGCACGCTCAGGGCGGTCAGTGGCGGGCTCAGCCCGCGGATGGGCAGGCTCCCACCGGACGCCGTGGCGCCCGAAGTGCTCGCCAGCCCTCCGGCGAGCGCGAGGGCGCCGCTCAGGCTGGACCCGCTCGCCGATGTCCCGGCAGAGGGGGTGCGCGCGATGAGCACTGCACGGCCTGGCACCAGCACCGCCGCCAGGCTGCCCTCGCGCAGTTGGGCTTGCGCCGCGGCGAGACTGTCGAACGGGACGACCTGCACGGTTGCGCCGCTGATGCGAGTGGCGATGCGGATGGTGGCGGCGACGGCGGGGTCGGCGGTCCCGACGACGCCCACCTTGTCCACGGTCCGGTGCCCCTTGAGCGCCGCCGGGATGATGACGGCGGCGGCCACCGCTGCCACGAGCAGCACCGTGACGACGCGGAAAGACCGCGCTCGCATTCCCTCCCGCAGTTCGCGTGCGGCCACCAGCCAAAGCACGGCGAGCCACCGGGTCACGTGCGCTCGTCTCCCGCGCTCGAGGCCACCGGCCCTCCGGCCGTCGACTCGGCTTCGTCGAGCCGGGCGCCGACGGCCTCCCGGAACACGTCCGACAGCCGACGCCGGTCGACGGAGAAGTGCTCCACCACACCGGCGGCGCGCGCAGCGTCGAGGACGAGTTGCGCGTCCGTGCCCGGGGCGAGGGCGACGGACACGGTGCCTGCCTTGACGCCGGCGACTCTGGCCGAGGCCGGAAGACCACCGGCCCACCGTCCTTCTGGGTCGCCGGCGACGCGCACGGACAGGTGCGGCTCGCCGCCGCGGCGCAGTTCGTCGAGGCTTCCCTCCGCCACCAGTCGCCCGCGATGGATGATCGCGACCGCCTCGCAGATGTCCTGCACCAGGTCGAGCTGGTGGCTCGAGAAGAGGACCGTAGCGCCCTCTGCGGCGCGCTCCGACAGTACCTCGCTCATCTCGTCGACGCCGACGGGGTCGAGGCCGGCAAACGGCTCGTCAAGGACCAGGAGGTCCGGGTCGTGCACGAGCGCTGCCGCGAGCTGTACCCGTTGCTGGTTGCCCTGGGACAGCGTCTCGATCTTGGCGGGCCGCTTGTCGGCGACGCCCAAGCGGTCCATCCAGCGGAGCGCCGACTCCCGGGCGGTGGCAGAGCTCATCCCGTACAGGCGGCCGAGGTACTCCAGCTGCTCGAGGACGGTCATGCCGGGATAGAGGCCGCGCTCTTCCGGCATGTAGCCGAACGCGCGACGCGCCTCGGCATCGACGGGCCCACCACGCCAGCGCACCTCTCCGCCGTCCAAGGCCATGACGCCGACGATGGCCCGCATCGCCGTGGTCTTGCCGGCGCCGTTCGGGCCGAGAAAGCCGAAGACCTGGCCGGCCGGCACGGCGAAGCTGAGGCCGTCCAGTGCGGCGAGGTCGCCGTAGCGGCGCCGCAGCTCGATGAGCTGCAGGGCGCCCGCCGCCGCCGACGGGCTCTGGCCGAGTCCGGCGGTGTGCCCCTGCTCGTCTGCGGTGTGCCTGCCCATGACTCCTTCTGCGCGGGATCGGCGCGCGTCGGCTGCTGGGGTGTCACGAACCCCGGTCGCGGGTCTCGCTGGGGCCGCCGGAGGGCCCGCCGCCAGAAGCGGCGTCCCCGGCGGCCCGTCCGCCGCGGCGCCTGCGCACCGCGTCCCGCAGGATGTATTCCACCTGCGCGTTGACGCTGCGCAACTCGTCGGCCGCCCACTTCTCGACCTCGCCCCAGAGCTCGGGATCGATGCGCAGCAGGTACTGTTTGCGCGCCGCCACCGGCTATCGCCGCCTCACGTGAGGGCCTCGGCCGCCGGATCCTGCGATCACGTGTACAGCGTACCCGTGTTCACGACCGGGGTGACCTGGCTCTCGCCGCACAGCACGACCATGAGGTTGCTGACCATGGCCGCCTTGCGCTCCTCGTCGAACTCGATGGTCTGGTGCTCCTTGAACTCCGCCAGGGCCATCTCGACCATGCTCGTCGCGCCCATGACGATCTTGCGGCGCGCGGCGATGACGGCCTCGGCCTGCTGGCGGCGCAGCATCGCCTGCGCGATCTCCGGGGCGTAGGCGAGGTGGGTGAGCCGGGCCTGCTCCACGGTCACGCCCGCCTGCGCCAGCCGCTCGGTGAGCTCGACGCGCAGCGCCTCTGAGACCTCGTCGACATTGCCGCGCAGCGTGATCTCGTCCTCGGTGTCGGCGAACGTTTCGCCGGAGTCGTAGGGGTAGGCGCTGGCGAGGTGACGCACGGCCGTCTCACTCTGCGTCGCCACGTACATCTCGAAATCGTCGACGTCGAACACCGCCTTGGCGGTGTCCTCGACGCGCCAGACGACCACGGCGGCGATGTCGACAGGGTTGCCGCGTTTGTCGTTCACCTTGAGCTTCTCGCCGTTCAGGGTGCGCGCGCGGAGACTGATCTTGTAGCGCTTCAGCTTCTTGGGGGCGTTCTGCCCCTGCCCGTCGCCCGAGTCCTTCTTGCCCCAGGACCACTGCGTCTGCGAACTGCTGCCCGCCGGCCCGTTGGCGTAGAAGGGGTTGCCCCAGCGGAACCCGACCTGCTTGCAGCTGCCGTGGTAGGCGCCGAAGAGGATGAGGACTCGCGCCTCGTTGGGCTGGATCGCGAAGAATCCCGGGCTCAGGAGGATGGCCGCGGCGAGCACGACGCACCCGCCGGCGAAGAGCCACCAGTCGGGAACAGCGCTGCCCGACGTGCTCGTGGTGCCGTTGACGAAGGCGTAGTACATGAGCACCGGGGTCGCGGCGTAGAGCGCGATGGTGACGACCAGCATCGGCCATCCGCTCATCACACGAGCCTCGCGCTCTTTGGTCGGGGTCTTCTGATCTGCTGTCATGGCTCCCACCTCCGGGAGGCCGCGCCGGCGAGCTCATCCCGCCACGGGTCACGCGCGGCCGCGTCATACTCGATACCGAAGTGATATCACATAGGTATCGCGGTGTCCAGTGTCGGGTCCGCCCCGGCGCGATGCCGTCTCCGGCGCCCGGAGCCGGTAGAATCGGCGCGTGGAACCCCCCGCCACAACAGCGACTGCTGCCGTGCGCCTCGCCGACGCACCTGCACGCCTGTCGCGCTACCGCTTCGTCACGCTCGGCGTGGTGTGGTCGGCGTACCTGGTCGTGTTCCTCTCGCGGCTCTGCGTCGGGCCGCTGGCGCCGTACCTCAAGAGCGCGTTCGACCTGAACAACGCCCAGATCGGCGGCCTGACCAGCGCCACAGCCGTCGCCTACGCGCCGACGCTGATCTTCGCCGGTTGGCTGGTGGACCGCATCGGCGTGCGCCGTGCTCTCCTGATCGGGACGGTCATCACCGGTGTCTGCATCGGCGCCGTGGCGCTGGCGCCGAGCTACGGCACCATGCTTCTGCTGCTCGGCGCGTCAGGACTCGGCTGCGGCTTCATCTACCCGACGGCGGTGAAGGCGATCATGCTGTGGTTCCCGGCGCGGGAGCGGGCGACGGCGGTCGGTGTGAACCAGTCCGCCGTCAACGTCAGCGGCATGCTCGGGGCGGCGATCATGCCGGCCCTCGCGGTCGCCTACGGGTGGCAGGCCGGGTTCGTGTTCGCCGCCGGCCTGGCGTTCGTGGTCTGCGCCGTCGCGGTGCTCCTGTACCGCGACCCGCGGCCGGGCGAGTCGCCGGGCCCGGCGGACGAGCCTATGACCGTCTCGGAGATCGACCAGGGCCTGCCCGGCGTGACCGGGGACGCCGCCAGGGACCGGGCGGCCCTCAGGCCCGGGTTCGCCGCCGTGCTCCGCTCGCGCGACATCTGGATGATGGGGCTCGCCGCGCTCTTCCTCGGCGTCGTCGAGTTCGCGGCGCTGGCTCATCTCGTCCTCTACCTGCACGCGGACTGGGGCTATACCGTGGCGGTCGCCGCCGGGCTGCTGGCCTTCTGCCAGTTCGCCGGCGCCCTCGGCAAGCCCCTCAGCGGGCTGGTGAGCGACCGGCTCCTGCGCCGGCGCCGGGTCCCCGCGCTGCAGGGCATGGGCACCCTGGCCGGCCTCTCCTGCGTCGCGCTGGCGCTCATCCAGCCCGGTCAGACCTGGCTGCTCTGGGGTGTGCTGTTCCTGCTCGGCTTCGGCGCCGTCGGCTGGGGAGGGCTCATGGGGACGCTCGCGGGCGAGACCGGCGGCCAGACCGCCGCGGGGGCCGCCGCCGGCGTCTCGGCGGCGTTCTTCAACGTCGGCATCTTCCTTGGTCCGCCGGTCTTCGGCTACATCGTCGACCGGACCGGCGCCTACACGCCGGCATGGTGGACGATGGCCGGCTCGGCCGGCGTGGCGCTGCTGCTGCTCCTCTTCGTGCGCGAGGGCCGCGGCCTTGTGTGAACGGCCGCCGCGCCCAGACTCTCAGGTGACAGAGAGCGCCTTCGCTGCGTCGGCGCCCCAATCGCGGACGAAGTCCCAGTGGCGGCCGTCGCCCGGCGTCGCGCCGACGATCAGCAGCACGAACAGCTTCTCAAAGACGTTCATGGTGGTGAGGTCGAGTGATCCGGCGAAGACGGCAGTGCTGCGCGGCCGCGCCGGCCCGCAGACCTTGAAGATGTCACCGAGATAGTGGGACGGCAGGGCATAACGCTCCTTGCGTGTGAGCTTGTCGGCGCTGCGCGGCTTCTTGACAAGCCACGGGTCCTTGGCCACCGGCACGCCGCGGAGATCGGTCATTCCATCCTCGGTCAGCGAGGCGGCGGTCACGAACAGGGCGAAGGGGATGTTCGCAAGCTGGTCCCGGTGCCTCTTGACGTACTTCTCGGCGTCGCGGTGCCAGCCCATGATCATGGGGCCGCCGATCACCATGGCATCGTAGCCGGCCGGCGGCGGAGCCGACCCGGCCTCGCGAACGTCCACATCGCTGAACGCGGTGCGGAGCTCGGCGGCTACCGCGTCGGCGATCTCCCGGGTCGACCCGTGCTTCGTCGCGTACACCACGAGGGCTCGGCCGCCGGTGGCCACGGCGGCGGCGCCGCCCGGCGTCTCCGGCGCCGGTCGTGCCTCCTGAGACTGATCCTGCTGCTCGTTCATGGCCGCTCCTCTTTCTTGCCGTCGGCGATGCCACCCAGACTCTACTCTCGGGCCTGCGGGCCGCAAAGTGTATGTCGCGCGCCGTCGCTGTCTCCGATTGCCGGGCCTCCGTACGCGAAGAGGGGCGCCGCGGCTGCGGCGCCCCTCTTCTCTCTTGGCGTGGGCTTCGGGCCGGTGAGCCGGGCGAGCGCCCGGCCGCGCGCGGCTGACGGCGGCGCGATGGGCTACGCCATCACCGCCATGATGTCCACGAGGTGCTTCTTGAGGCCGAGGGCCTTGTCGTCCAGGCCGATGGCGCGGCCGACGAGCTGGCTGAGGAACACCACGGGGACGCCCTGCCAGCCGGCGTCCTTCTTGGTGATCTCGACCTGGCGGCCGTCCAGGTTCACCTGGCAGAGCGGGCAGGCGACGATCACGGCCTGCGCGCCGCACGCCTTGGCGTCGGTGAGGATGCGACCGACCAGGTCGTCCACGATGCCCTGCTCGGTGAGCGCCAGCGAGGCGCCGCAGCAGTCGGTCTTGTAGTTCCAGTCCACCGCTTCGCAGCCCAGGGTCTCGACGACCTCTTCCATGTGCGTCGGGTACTCGGGGTCGTCGGCGAGCGTCACCTTGGGCGGCCGGGTGAGCAGGCAGCCGTAGTAACAGGCGACCTTGAGGCCGGCGAACGGCTTGATCACCTTGGCGTCGAGCTCCTCGAGCCCCACGGCGTCGTGGTAGACGTCGATGAGGTTGTCGACGGCGACGCCGCCGTTGTAGGCGCGGCCGACCACGGCACGCACGTCGGCCGCCGTCTGCTCGCTCTCGGCGACTTCGTGGGCGCCGGTCTTGAAGCGGCTGTAGCAGGCGGCGCACGGGACGGCCACCGCGTCGAGCTTCATGTCCTGCTCGACCTTGGCGAGCTCGTTGACGGGCAGCGCCACGCTGAGCAGGCGGTTGATGGAGTGCGCCGCGGTGTTGCCGCAGCACTCCCAGCCCGGGATCTCCTGGAGGACCAGGTCGAGGGCCCGGGCGGTCGCCTTGAAGCTGGCGTCGAACTCGCCGGACGTGCCGTGCAGCGAGCAGCCGGGATAGTAGGCGAGGGTCTTCGTCATGACTGGCCCCCGGCGTTCTGGGCCTCACGTGCCCTGGTGATGCTCTCGGCGGTCTGGACCATGCGCTTCATGGCCAGCGTGTCGCCGCGCTTGAGCGTCGGGTTGATCTTGCCCTTGAGCATCATCTTGGGGCCGAGCGTGAGCCAGTTCTTCACGCTGCTCGGCCGCCTGAGGACGTCGAGGGTGATGAGCTCGACCTCCCACATGCGGCCCCAGCGCACGAACGAGTCGTAGTTGAGCTGGAGCATCTGCGCCGACGGCGTGCCGGCGGGGATGCGACCCTGCTTGCGAGCCATGATCTTGAGCTCGTCGATGATGGTCGCGATGTCGATGCCCTGCGGGCAGCGGGTCGTGCAGGTCTCGCACCCGGTGCACAGCCAGATGAACCGGTCGTTGAAGATCATGTCGTACTGCCCGAGCTGGACGGCGCGCATGATCATCGCCGGGTGCATGTCCGCGTAGCGGGCCACGGGACACCCCGACGTGCACTTCTTGCACTGGTAACACTTGTTGGCGTTCTCGTCGCAGCCGGCGGTGACTTGCCGGCTGAGCGAGGCGCTCGGCGTGCAGGTGGTGGTCATGCGCGCCTCCTAGGCCACTGCCGGCCGCGGCATAAGGCCGGCGGCCTCGACGATCTCGGGCACGGCGATCTCCCACTCGATGGCCATGATGTGCACGCCGGCGACGCCCTCGATCTCGCTGAACTCCTTGATCATCTCGACGGCGATCTTCTTGCCCTCGGTCTGTGACGGTTCACCCTTCTCGCAGGCGGCCATGCGGTCGACGATGTCCTGGGGTACGTCGATGCCGGGCACGAACTTCTGCATGTAGCGCGCGCCGCCGACGCCCTTGAGCGGCGTGATGCCGGCGAGGATCTTGATCTCCTTGTGCAGGCCAAGAGCGCGGACCTCTTCCATCCACTTCTTGAACTTGGGGACGTTGAAGATGCACTGCGTCTGGATGAAGTCGGCGCCGGCCTCGATCTTCTTCTTGAGGCGCAGGGCGCGGAACTCGAAGGGGTCGGCAAAGGGGTTCTCGGCGCAGCCGATGAAAAGCCCGGGACCGATGGGCATCTCCTCGCCGCACTGGAACTTCTTGTCGTCGCGCATGTCCTTGTACATCTTGATGAGGTTGAGCGAGTCGAGGTCGTGGACGCCCTTGGCCTCGGGGTGGTTGCCGAAGCTCATGTGGTCGCCGGTGAGGCAGAGGATGTTCTTGATGCCCAGCGTGCTGGCGCCCATGATGTCGGCCTGCATGGCGAGGCGGTTACGGTCGCGGCAGGTCATCTGCATGATGGCCTCGAGACCGTTCTGCTGGGCGGTGTACGCCGAAGCCATGGAGCAGACGCGCACCACCGCCGTCTGGTTGTCGGTGATGTTGACGGCGTCGACGTAGCCCTTGAGGATCTTGGCCTTCTCTTCGATCACCGTGACGTCGGTGCTCTTAGGCGGGCCACACTCGCCGGTTACCGCGAACTTGCCCTCGCTCAGGACCTTCTCGAGGTTGCTGCCAGCTTTGTACTCAGTCGCGGTCATACCGGCTTCGCCTCCTCACGCACCATCTTGCGCGGGCCGCCGGAGCTGCTCTTGCTCCAGTTCTTCGGCGGCCTGTTGATGTACATCATCTCTTCGCGGCCCTGCTCCTTGAGGCGATCCCAGATGAGCGCCCAGGCGCAGTCGATCTCTTCCTTCTCAGGCGTCGTGACTTCGCACTTGCCGTCGTGCGAACCGCCGCAGGGGCCGTTCATCAGGCTCTTGCTGCAGCGCACGACGGGGCAGATGCCGGCGGTCTCGCCGATGACGCACTCGCCGCAGGCGCCGCAGCGCTCGAGCCAGACGGCGTGCTCCTGCGGCATGCCCAGCATGTTGGTGTTCACGGCCGGCACGACGACGCGTGGCGCGAACTTCTCGGCCATGCTCTGGATGCCGATGCCGCACGCCATGCTGACGACGACGTCCGCCTCGCCGACCTTGTCGGCGATCATGTCGAGGTACTCCCACTCGCACTGACGGATGGCCGCCGTGTGCTCGATCTCGGCCTCACGGCCATCCTGCGCTGCCTTGATCCGCAGCTCGCTGGCCAGGATCTCGGCCTCTTTCTCGCCGCCCGTGAGGCAGATGGCGACGCACGTGTCGCATCCGGCCACGAGGACCTTCTTCTTGTCGCCGACGAGCGCGAGGATCTCGTCGAGGGGTTTGCGTTCGGCGGTGATCATTGGGCGTGTCCTTCCTCACTGATGGCGACGGACGGAGCGGGGTCGTCGGGCATGGCCACGCCGCCGAGCGCTTCGCGGGCGACGGCGTGGGCATCCACGCCTTCGCGTTTGACTGGGTTGGGGCCGAGCGCCTTGATGCGCGCGGTGAACTCGGTCGCGACCTCGGCGAACTTGGCGCCCATGGCCGACGACATGTTGTACATCTCCACGCGCTCGGACTCGATGCCGACCTCGGCGAGCAGGTCCTTGACGTGGTTGATGCGCTTGCGCGCCCACAGGTTGCCCTTGAGGTAGTGGCACTCACCCTCGAGGCAGCCGGCGGCGTACACGCCGTCCGCGCCGGCCTCGATGGCCTTGAGCAGGTGGATGACCTCGAGCTTGCCGGTGCACGGCAGCTTGATCATGCGGATGTTGGTCGGGTACTGCAGGCGCATGCTGCCGGCCAGGTCGGCCGCGGCATAGGCGCAGTAGTGACACGCGAACACGATGATCTCGGGCTCGAAGTTCGGGTCCACGGGCTTCTTCGGCGCCTCGTCCGCGGCCTCGGGAGCGGCTTCGCCGCCCTCGGCCCCGGCCGTCTTCACGTCGGCCTCGGCCATCTCAGCTCACCTCCATGAAGAGCGCCTCTTCCTTGGCGAAGACCTGCGCGTCGGTGTAGTGGTGCAGGGTGATCGCCTTGACGGGGCACTCGCTGACGCAGACGCCGCAGCCCTGGCAGGCGGCCGCCTCGATCTTGGCCTTCTTGGTCTCGAGATCGATGACCGGCACCTCGTAGGGGCAGACGCGCACGCACGTGAGACAGGCTGCGCACTTGTCCTGGTCGACCTCGGCGACGACGCCGCCGGCCTTCAGCACCGACTTGGCCAGGATGGACGCGGCGCGACCGGCGGCGGCGTAGGCCTGCGAGATCGTCTCTTCGATGCTCTTGGGGTAGTGGGCGCCGCCGCAGAGGAAGATCCCCTCGCTGCCGAAGTCGACGGGGCGCAGCTTGACGTGCGCCTCGAGGTAGAAGCCGTCGGCGGTGAGCGGCACCTTGAGCAGCTTGCTCAGCTCGCTGCCGCCCGTCGAAGGCACGGCGGGAGTGGCGAGCACCAGCAGGTCGAGCGGCAGCTCGACGTCGCGGCCCAGGTACGGGTCGCGGGCCGAGACGCTGACCTTGCCGTTGGCGCTCACCTGCGGCAGGCTCTGGTTGTCGTAGCGCGTGAAGATGACGCCGAGCTCACGCGCCCTGGTGTAGTACTCCTCGAGGAGGCCGAAGGTGCGGACCTCCTTGAACCAGACATACACCGAGCGGCTCGGGTCCTTCTCCTTGAGTGCGATGGCGTTCTTGATGCTCTGCTGGCAGCAGGTGCGCGAGCAGTAGGGCTTGTACTCGTCGAGCGAGCCGGCGCAGAGGATGAAGCCGACCGACTTCGCCTCGGCGAGCGCCGGGTCGTCCTCCTTGAGCATGCGCTCGAGGTCCATCCCGGTGACGACCTTCTGGCTGGACTCGAGGCCGTACAGGTCGGGACGATCCTCGGTCGTGCCGGTGGCGACGATGACGACGCCGTTGTCGACCGCGGTGCGCTTGCCGTCCTTCTCGCCGATCACGCTCGAGAAGTTGCCGATGAAGCCGTGGAAGTCGGCGAGCTCGGCTTCGAGGTGGATCTTGACGTTGGGGTTGTCGACCAGGCGCTGCTCGATCTGCTTGACCAGCGCCGTCGGGTCGTTGCCCTTGATGGTGTCGCCGAGCTCGAGCACGTGGCCGCCGAGCTTGGGCGAGCGCTCGATGAGGTGGACCTCGTGGCCCATGTCGCCGAGCGCCAGCGCGCTGGTCATGCCGGCGACGCCGCCGCCGATGACGACGGCGGAGTGGGTGAGCGGCACGTCGACCTTGAAGAGGGGCTCGAGCAGACGCGCCCGGGCCACGCTCATCTGGACGAGTTCCTTGGCCTTCTGCGTGGCCTTCTCCGGCTCCTTGGCGTGGACCCAGCTGGCCTGGTCGCGGATGTTGGCCATCTCGAAGAGGAACGGGTTGAGCCCGGCCTCGCGCAGAGTGTCCTGGAAGATCGGCTCGTGCGTGCGCGGGGTGCAGCTGGCGACGACGACGCGGTTCAGGTCGTGCTCCTCGATCGCCTCGCGGATCAGCGAGAGGCTGTCCGACGAGCACGTGTACATCGTGTCGGTGGCGAACTCGACGCCGGGCAGCTGCTTGGCGTACTCGGCGACGCTCTCGACGTCGATGACGCCGGCGATGTTGCTGCCGCAGTGGCAGACGAAGACGCCGACGCGCGGCTCCACGCCGACCACGTTCTTCTCGGCCGGGTACTCCTTGTCGACCGTGAGCGTGTGGCGCGAGTCGGCGAGGCCGGTCATGACCTGCGCCGCGGCGGCCGAGGCCTGGGCGACGCTGTCGGGGATGTCCTTGGGCTCGCCGAACGGGCCGGCGACGAAGACGCCCTTGCGGCTCGTCTCGAGCGGGTTGAACTCGTGCAGCTCGCAGAAGCCGTGACGGTTGAGGGCGACGCCGACGTGGCCGGCAGCCTCCTGCGCCTTGCGCGCAGGCTCGAGGCCGGCCGAGAGCACCACCATGTCGTAGCGCGTCTCGTGCATCTGGCCGCCCTCGTCCTCCCAGCTGATCAGGAGGTCCTTGGTGAGCGGGTCTTCCTTGATGTACGAGGGGCGCGAGCGGATGAACTTGACGCCCTTGTCCAGCGCGCGCTGGTAGAAGGCGTCGAAGCCCTTGCCCTGGGCGCGCATGTCCATGAGAAAGACGGTCGGCTCGCTGTCGGGCTCGTGGTCGATGGTGAGCATCGCCTGCTTGTTGGCGAACATGCAGCAGACGCTGGAGCAGTACTCGTGCTCCTGGTCGCGCGAGCCGACGCACTGGATGAAGGCGACCTTCTTGGGGTGCACCCCGTCCGAGGGGCGCTTGACCTCCCCCATGGTGGGGCCGCTGGCGCTGAGCGTGCGCTCGTACTCGAGCGCCGAGAGCACGTTGGGGTAGCGCTTGTAGCCGTACTCGCTCTTGTCGCCGGGATCGTAGGGATCGAAGCCGGTGGCCATGACGACGGCGCCGACCTCGATGTCGATCTCCTTGTCGCGCTCGCCGTGCAGCAGGGCGCCGGGGCCGCAGGCCCGGACGCACTCCATGCACTCGGAGCAGATCGGCGCAGTTGAGGCAGCGCTTGGCCTCGGCGACGGCCTGGTCCTCGGAGAACCCCGTGTTGACCTCGTCCCAGACGATCTTGCGCGCCGCACCGGGCAGGTGCGGCATGGGGAGGCGCGCCATGACGGCGGTCTGCTCGAGGACGGCGTCCTCGGGCTTGGCCTCGTCCATGACCTCGTCCTCGATGGGGAGGAGGTCCTCGCCACGCAGGAAGTTGTGGATGCTGCGCGCGGCGCGGCGGCCGGCCGCGACGGCCTCGATGGCCGTCCACGGAGCGCTCGCCGCGGCGTCGCCGCCGGCGAACACGCCCTTCTTGCCGGTACCGAGCGTGGTCTTGTCCGTGAGGATCTGGCCCTTCTCGACCTTGATGCCCTTGGACCCCTCGAGGAAGTCCTCGACCATGCTCTGGCCGATGGCGAAGATGACGGTGTCGCAGTCGAGCGTGTGCTCCGAGCCGGCGATGGCGACGGGCGGGCGCCAGCCGCGCTCGTCCGGGTCGCCGAGCGAGCAGGCCAGGAACTCGACCTTGCTGGCGCGGCCGGAGGCGTCGGTGACGATCTGCGAGGGCATGCACGAGCAGTTGAAGCTGATGCCCTCGTCGAGACCCTCGGTGAGCTCGTCGTCAGAGGCGGGGACGCTCTGGTCGTCCTCGATGCAGTTGATGGTGACCTTCTCGGCGCCGAGCCGGAGTGCGGACCGCCCGGCGTCGAAGGCCACGTCGCCGCCGCCGATGACGACGACGTTCTTGCCCATGTCGACCTTCTCGCCGAGCGTGGCGGCCTTGAGTACGCCGACGGCGTCGAGCACGCCCTTGGCGTCGGCGCCGGGGATCGGCAGGGTGCGGCCGCCCTGGAGGCCGACGGCGAGATAGACGGCCTTGTAGCCGCCGCCGTCCTTCTTCAGGAGACCGTCGACGGTGAAGTCCTTGCCGGCTGCCTTGTTGACCTGCAGGTCGACGCCGAGCGCGAGCACGCGGTCGATGTCCTGCTGCAGGGCGTCCTTGGGCAGGCGGTACTCGGGGATGCCGAAGCGCAGCATGCCGCCGGGCTCGGGCTTGCTCTCGAACACGGTGACGGCGTAGCCGAGGAGCGCGAGGTCGCGGGCGGCGGTGAGACCGCTGGGGCCCGCGCCCACTACCGCGACCTTCTCCTTGAACGTGACCTCCGCCTTCTCGGGCAGCGGCACGTTGTCGAAGGCGTAGTCGCTGACGAAGCGCTTGAGGCCGGCGATGGCCAGCGGTTCGTCGACCTCACCGCGCGTGCAGTCGGTCTCGCACTTGTGCGTGCAGACGCGGCCGCAGACGGCGGTGAACGGGTTGGGGTCGCTGGCGACGGTGTACGCCTCGGCGTAGCGGCCGTCGGCGATGAGGGCGAGGTAACCCTGCGCGCTGGTGTGCACGGCGCAGGCCCGCTTGCAGGGACTGTGACCCTTCTTGGTCACCGCGTAGGTGTTGGGGATTGCCTGCGGGTAGAGCTTGTAGATGGCCTTGCGCTCGCCCAGTTCCTGGTTGTAGGCGTCTGGGACCTTGACAGGGCAGACCGGGGCGCACTCGCCGCAGCTCGTGCAGAGGTCCGGGTCCACGAAGCGGGCGTGGTGGTAGACCTTGGCGTCGAACTTGCCGGGCTCGCCCTCGAGGCCGATGAGCTCGGAGTTGGTGACGATCTCGATGTTCAGGTGCCGGCCGGCCTCGACCAGCTTGGGCGCCAGGGTGCACATCGAACAGTCGTTGGTGGGGAAGGTCTTGTCGAGTTGCGCCATGTGACCACCGAGGGCCGGCGCCTTTTCGACGAGATAGACCTTGTACCCCCCCTCTGCGAGGTCGAGGGAACACTGGATTCCGGCGACGCCGCCGCCGACGACTAACGCAGCGCCGGTGGACTTGGGTGGTGAACCCGACATACGGACTCCTTTGCGATACGCGGCAGGCCCAGCAATAGTGGGGTGACCAGACTCAACGGCCCACTTGGGTGAAGCAAGTATAGCGGCCAGTTTGCGACTGCGTCCACACGGCCCAGACGCGTGTGCGAGGTTTCGTCAAGGGGGCCCGCAGCGGCGAACCTGAGCACTTGATCAAGGTTCGATCCACCGGGCCCTCGCCGCGGCGTCGAGCGGCCGCGGGCGTAGGGCGCCGGAATGGCCCGGTCTCGCCGGCGGCCGTCGCGCTCTAGCGGAGCGTCGACTCGCGCTCGACGAGCACGACCGGGAACAGGTGGCGCGGCTCGTCGACGGGCTCGCCGCGCACCAGGTGGATGAGCATCTCCGCCGCCTCGCGGGCGTGCTGCTTGGCGTCGTACTCGAGGGTCGTCATCGGCGGCGTGCTGTTCTCGGCGAGGCCGAAGTCGCTGGGCCCGGCGACCATGAGCTCGCCGGGTACGCTGATGCCGAGCGCGGCGGCGCGGCGCAGCACGGCGATCGCCGGCAGTTCGTAGACGCCGAATACCGCGTCGGGGCGGTGCGGGCCCTCGAGCAGGCGCCGTGCCGCGGCCTCGAGGGCCTCCTCTGAGTCTTCCTCCACTGCTTCGACCCGCGGATCCAGGCCGTGATCCCGGCACCAGAGGCGATAGGTGGAGAGCGCCGTCTGCGTCCAGTAGTCGGTCGTGAGCCACGTGATCACGGCGACGTCGCGCGCGCCGTGCGCGAGCAGGTGGTCGAGCACCAGTCGCGTGCCCTCGGCCGCGTCGTCGTCGACCCAGTACCCCTCGTCCGGGTGGTCCGGGTCGCGTCCGATGGTCACGTAGGGCAGGCCCTGGTCACGCAGGAAGCGCACGTTGTCGTCGCCCGCCGGAGGGTCGCAGACGATCGCGCCGTCGAAGAGGAGCCGGTCCCAGTACACCTCGTTCGGGGAGTCGGGGATGACGACCAGCGCGTACTCGTGCTGGTGCGCGACCTCCGTCACGCCCTGGATGATGCGGAAGTAGTACTCGAGGTCGGCGTAGGAGGTCGAGCTGGTGGCGTTGACGGCGCAGAGCGCGAGGACCCCGGTCCCGCTCGCCTTGAGGCTCCGGGCGCCGGGGTGCGGCCGGTAACCCAGCTCGGCCACGGCATCCTGCACCCGTTGCCGCGTGGCCGCGGACACCGGGCGCTGCCCGCCCAGGGCGTGCGACACGGTGGTCGGCGAGACGCCCGCGAGGCGGGCCACGTCTTTGATGTTCACTCGCTTGCGCCGGTCGTCCATGCCCTTGAGATTCCCCCCCGAGACGAGGGGGAGTCTATACGAGCGCGGACGCGCCGGTCCCCCTGCTCGTGGCCGCGCACGGCGTCGCGGCCGGAGACCCGCGCCGCCGGCTGTCCGTGCTGGCCAATCTCAGCCCGCTGCCTGGCCGGCGCGGGGACGCGCCGTGGGCGCGAGCCGGTGGACATCTGATAACCTACTCACCAGAAGTCAATCAAGTGATTAACCAAGCGTTCGCCGAAGGGGTGGTCGATACCATGGGTGTGAAGGAACAGTACCGCGACTACGTCATGACCGGGTTCGTGAAGCGCGTGGAACCGGTGGTCGCGGACCACGGCGACGGGGCGTATCTCTACGACGCCGACGGCACCGAGTACATCGACTGCTTCGCCGGCATCAGCGTCACCAACGCCGGCCACCACAACCAGCAGATCCTGGACGCCGCCATCGCCCAGGCCAACAAGCTCGTGCACGCCTGCTCCTACGTCTACCACGTCGAGTCGGTGGGCGCGCTCGCCGAGAAGCTCGCGATGGTCACGCCCGGCGACCTGCAGAAGACGTTCTTCGGCAACGGCGGCGCCGAGGCCATCGAAGGCGCGTTCCGCCTCGCCAAGCGCTACAGCGGCAAGAACGAGTTCCTCGCCATCGAGTCGAGCTTCCACGGCCGCTCGTTCGCGACCCTCTCGGTGACCGGCAACTCCGGCCGCAAGAAGGGCGGCGGCCCCTACATGCCCGGCGTCGCCTTCGTGCCCACGCCGTACTGCTACCGCTGCTTCGCCGAGACCACGCCGGACAAGTGCGACCTGCTCTGCGCGCGCCGCGTCGGCGAGGTCGCCCGCCTGCACCTCTCGGGATCCGTCTGCGCCTTCATCGCCGAGCCGGTGATGGGCGAGGGCGGCATCATCGTGCCGCCGGACGACTACTTCAGGCGCGTCAAGGAGACCCTCGACGAGGAGGGCATCCTCTTCATCGCCGACGAGGTCCAGAGCGGGTTCGGGCGCACCGGCAAGCTGTTCGCCATCGAGCACTACGGCGTCGTGCCGGACATCATGACCATGGCCAAGGGCATCGCCGACGGCTGGCCGCTCAGCGCGTTCATCGCCCGTGCGGAGATCGCCGACGCCTTCCAGATCGGCGACCACCTCAGCACCTTCGGCGGCAACCCCGTGAGCTGCGCCGCCGCGCTCGCCAACATCGAGTTCCTCATGGACGGCGTGGTGGACGGCGCGGCGCGCAAGGGCGACGCCCTGATGGCGAACTTCCGGGAGCTGCAGAAGACGCAGCCGCTGATCGGCGAGGTGCGCGGCAAGGGCCTCATGGTCGGCGTCGAGCTCATCGCCGACCCGGCGACCAAGGCCTACGGCACCGCCGCCGCCGGCTTCGTGCGCCAGTACTGCCTCGACCACGGCGTGCTCATCGGCGTCGGCGGCAACTTCGGCAGCGTGCTGCGCATCCAGCCGCCGCTGGTCATCGAGGACGCTCAGCTGGACTCGGTGTTCGCGACCGTGGCGGACGGCCTGGAGGCCTTCGCCAGGCAGTGATCCATCGAGCCGGGCCGCGAGGCCCGGCTTCCGCGGCGACCGCAGGGGGGCGTCGCCGCCTTCATCGTGAGGGGCGGGAGACAGGAAGCGTCTCCCGCCCCTCACGCCGTACGGCGCCGTTCCGGCACGCGGCCGTGCCGTTCGTCATCGGCGTGCGCCGCGAGCGGCAAGGGTAGACCGCTCGCACGGCGAACCAACTCGAGACCACCACGAGGGGGTAGGCATGAGCTCGACGGAAGACAGCCCGCAGGTGCAGATGCAGCGGGACAGCAGGCCCAGCAGCCCGGGGTACGGCAGGCTCATCGCGCCGGCCGTGATCGCCATCGCGATCATCATCCTCATCCTCCAGAACACCAAGGAGGACTGGCGGATCCACTTCTTCTTCTGGTGGTTCTCCCTGCCGGCCGCGCTGATGCTCGTGCTGTTGCTGCTGGTGGGCTTCCTGATCGGCCTGGCGGTGAGCGCGCTGCTCCGTCGGCGCCGCCGGACCCAGCTCAAGCGCAAGGCCGCGACCTACTGAGGCCCCCGACATGGCGGACCAGGACATGAACCGCGTCAGCGACGCGTTCCAGGCGTTCCTCCACGAGGCTCCCGCTCACGCGCAGGCGTGGATGGGTGCGGTCCAGGGCCTCGGTGGGGCGAGCGCGCTCGACGAGAAGACCGGCGCGCTCGCCTATCTGGCCGTCCTCGCCGCGCTGCGCCTCGAGACCGGCGTGCCCTTCCACGTCGCGCACGCCAAGGCGGCCGGGGCGACGCGCGAAGAGGTCATCAGCGCCGTGCTGCTCGGCCTGCCTGCGGCCGGCAACCAGGTGACGCAGGTACTGCCGGCCGCGCTCTCGGCCTACGACGAGGCCTGAGGGCCCGCGGCCGGGCCTTCCCGGCGGCCCGCGGCCCGGCCCGGCGGCGCGCCGTAGCCGCCGCCGCCCGGCGTCTCCACGACCAGCACGTCGCCCGGCGCCATGCGCGTCTGCGCCACGCCGGGCAGCTCCTCGAGCGTCCCGTCAGCCCGCTCGACCGCGTTGCGGCCGCAGGCTCCGGGGAGGCCGCCGGCGAGCCCGTAGGGCGGCACCCGGCGGCTGCTCGAGACGATCGCCGCCGTGAGCGGTTCCAGGAACCGCAGCCGCCGCACCGCGCCGTCGCCGCCGTGGTGCGCGCCCGCGCCGCCGCTGCCGGTCCGCACGCGGAACTCCTCCACGCGCACGGGATAGCGCCACTCCAGCACCTCCGGGTCGGTGAGGCGCGAGTTGGTCATGTGCGTGTGCACGGCGCTGCAGCCGTCCCAGTCCGGGTCCGGCTCCGGCGCCGCCGCACAGCGTCTCGTAGTACTGGTAGCGGTCGTCGCCGAACGTGAGGTTGTTCATCGTCCCCTGGCTGGCCGCGGCCGCGCCGAGCGCGCCGAGCAGCGCGGCCGTCACCGCCTGCGAGGTCTCCACGTTGCCCGCCGCCACGGCGGCGGGGCGCACCGGGGAGAGCATGCTCCCCGGAGGGATGACGATGTCGATGGGCTCGAGGCAGCCGGCGTTGAGCGGGATGTCGGCGTCGACCAGCGTGCGGAAGACGTAGAGCACGGCCGCCGCCGTCACCGCCTCCGGGGCGTTGAAGTTGTCGTCGCGCTGCCGCGAGGTGCCGGTGAAGTCGACCATCGCGCGGCGGGCCTCGCGGTCGATGGTCACGGCCACGACGATCCGGCTGCCGTCGTCCAGATCCTGGCGGAAGCGCCGCGGTGCGTCCCCGGCCCCGGCGAAGCCGTCGAGAACGCGACGCACGGCCTCCGCGGCGTTGTCCTGCACGTGGCCCATGTAGGCGGTGACCACGGGGAGGCCGAACTCGGCGACCATGCGTGCCAGCTCTGCCGCCCCGCGGGCGTTGGCCGCCACCTGGGCACGAAGGTCGGCGAGGTTCTGCTGCAGGTCGCGGACCGGGTGCGCCGCGGACGTGAGCAGCTCCGCGACCTCGGCCTCGCGCAGACGGCCCTCCTCGACCAGGCGGAAGTCCTCGATGAGGACGCCTTCCTCGTCGATGGTGCGGCTGCCCGGGGGCATCGAGCCGGGCGTGATGCCGCCGACGTCGGCGTGGTGGGCGCGCGAGGCGACGAAGAACAGGGGCTCGGTGGGGACGGCTGCGCCGTCCGCCGCGCCGGACTCGAGGAACACCGGCGTGATCACCGTCAGGTCCGGCAGGTGGGTCCCCCCGGCGTAGGGGGAGTTCAGCAGCCAGGCGTCGCCGGGCCGGAGCTCGCCGCGGTGCCGCTCGAGCACCGCCTGCACCGAGGCGCCCATGGAGCCGAGGTGCACCGGGAGGTGGGGAGCGTTGGCGACGAGGCCGCCCTCGGCGTCGAACACGGCGCAGCTGAAGTCCAGGCGCTCCTTGATGTTCACCGAGACGGCCGTGTTGGCGAGGGTCGCGCCCATCTGCTCGGCGATGGACATGAACAGGCTGTTGAAGACCTCCAGAAGCAGGGGGGAGACGTGTCGCGGGGTCGGCGGAGGGGCGGGCCGGCGGCGCGGTCCTGCGCAGCAGCAGCTCGCCGCCGGCCAGCACCTCGGCCCGCCAGCCCGGCTCGACGACGGTCGTGCTGGTGGCCTCGCAGACCAGCGCCGGGCCTTCGACGACGGCGGCCGGCGGCAGGTCCTCGCGCACGAACACCGGCGCCTCGTGCCGGCCGCCGCCGGTGAAGACGCCCGCGACGGCGCGCGGCGCGACCGCGGGTGCGACGGCGTGGCCGTCGACCGGCGCCTCCGCGGGTGCGGAGCCCGGCTCGACCTCCACGCGCTCGCCCGCGCCCACCGCCTCGACTGCGACGGCCTCCAGCGTGAGGCCGCGGCCGGGCATCAGGAAGCCGTAGCGGGCGTGATGCTGCTCCAGAAACGCGGCGCGCCATCTCGTCCGGAGCGGCCCAGGGCACGGGCAGCGCGACGTCGGTGCCGCGGTACTTGACCAGGCCGCGGCGCTCGACGTGCACGACCGCGGCGGCGATGCCCTGGCGTTCGAGCTCGTCGACGGCCGCGCTCTCGAGCTTCGCCAGCGCCTCTGCTGCGGCTCCGCCGCCCGCCTCCTCCAGCGGGGCCTCGATGCTGCGCTCGCGCAGCGCGCGCACGTCCGCCAGCCCCATGCCGTAGGCGCTGAGCACGCCGGCGAGTGGGTGCAGGAGCACCTGCGTCATGCCCAGCGCGTCGGCGACCAGGCAGGCGTGTTGGCCCGCCGCGCCGCCGAAGCAGCAGAGCACGTGGCCGCTCACGTCGTGCCCGCGCTGCGTGGAGATCCGCTTGATGGCGCGGGCCATGGCCTCGCAGGCCACGCGGATGAAGTCGTCGGCGAGCTGCTCCGGCGCGGGAGGCTCGACCCCGGCTGCGCGCATGCGCTCGGCCACGGCCGCGAGCGCCGCGCGTGCCGCCCCCGCGTCGAGCGCCGCGTCGCCGTCCGGCCCGAACACGCGCGGGAAGAACGCCGGCTGCAGCTTGCCGGCCACCAGGTTGCAGTCGGTCACGGTGAGCGGCCCCCCCTTGCCGTAGCAGGCCGGACCGGGGTCCGCCCCCGCGCTGCGCGGCCCGACGCGGTAGCGGCCGCCCTCGAACGCGCACACGCTCCCGCCGCCGGCGGCCACCGTGTGCACGCGCAGCATCGGCGCGCGCAGCCGCACGCCGCCCACCACGCTCTCGTAGCTGCGCTCCAGCTCGCCGGCGCAGTGGCTCACGTCGGTGGACGTACCGCCCATGTCGAAGCCGACCACCTTGTCGAACCCGGCCCTGCGGCTCACCGCCACGGCGCCGACCACGCCGCCGGCCGGCCCCGAGAGGATGGCGTCCTTGCCGCGGAACAGCGTGGCGTCGGTCAGGCCGCCGTGCGACTGCATGAAGCGCAGGCGCACGTCCCCGAGCTGCGCCGCCACACCGTCCACGTAGCGGCGCAGGATGGGGGAGAGGTAGGCGTCGACCACCGTGGTCTCGCCGCGGCCGACGAGCTTCATCAGCGGGCTCGTGTCGTGCGAGACGGACACCTGGGAGAAGCCGGCGGCGCGCGCCAGCTCCGCCACGCGCCGCTCGTGCTCCGGGTGGGCGTAGCCGTGCATGAGGGCGATGGCGACGGCGTCCAGGCCGGCGCGGCGGGCGTCTTCGAGCCCGCGCCGCGCCCCCTCCTCGTCGAGCTCCCGCACGACCGTGCCGTCCGCGCCGACGCGTTCGTCCACCTCGAGCACCCGCGCGTAGGCCGGCTCCGGCAGCCGGATGTCGAGGGCGAAGATGTCCGGCCGGTCCTGGTAGCCGATGCGCAGCGCGTCGCCGAAGCCGCGCGTGGTCACGTACAGGGTCGGCGACCCCGCGCGCTCCAGGAGCGCGTTGGTCGCCACCGTCGTGCCCATGCGCACGTCGGCGACGAGCTCCGCGGGGATCGGCTCGCCGCCGTCCAGCCCGAGCAGCTCGCGCACGCCCTGGACGGCGGCGTCCTGGTAGCGTGCGGGGTCTTCCGAGAGCAGCTTGCGCACCCGCAGACCGCCGCCCGGCGGCCGCGCCACCACGTCGGTGAAGGTGCCGCCGCGGTCGATCCAGAAGCGCCAGCCCTCGGCCGGGCGCGTGCCCGGCGCCTCAGCCACGCGGTCCCCGGCATGTCCGCTTGCGCTCATGCCGGGGAGGCTACCACGCGCCGTCAGGCTCTCGTCAGCACGTGCTGGTCCTCGAAGAGGATGTGCTCGCCGAGGTCGCGCAGCGACAGGTTGAGGAAGATGCGGTGCCCGTCGAAGTCGAGCACGCGCATGTCGTTGCGCGTCTCGAGCTGCTCGGCGATGTCCCGGAAGGTGTAGCCGTAGAGGTCACGCAGGTGGTCGACGGGGACTTCCCAGGCCAGGAACTTGGCCAGACCTTTGGCGCGCAGCTTGGCGATCAGCGCCGGGTCGTCGATGGTCGGGTACGAGCTCAGCAGCAGGAGCGGGCCCGAGCCGCTGAGCACGAGGATGCCTTTCATGTGTCTCACCCCCTCAAGAAGCTCTCGCCAGGGATGATTCCCGCGGCGGGGAGCGGCGAAATGCGTTCGCTATACTTCGCCCCATGAGCGCACGGTCACCCAGGGAGAGGCTCAGGCAGGCGGCCGACCTGCTGGACGACTTCTACGGCCGCCCTGTCCTCTCGCCGCGCTACCCGCCGGTGGACGAGCTGGTCTTCACGGTGCTCAGCCAGAACACCGCCGACGTGAACACCGAGCGCACCTTCGCGTCGCTCAAGGCGCGGTTCCCGGAGTGGACCGCGGCCCGCGACGCGTCCGCCGAGGAGATCGAGGAGGCCATCGCCCTCGGCGGCCTGGCCCACACCAAGGCGCCGCGCATCAAGCAGATCCTCGAGGCGATCAGCGAGCGGACGGGCGCGCCCGACCTGAGCGAGCTGGACGGGATGAGCGACGAGGAGGCGCAGGCGTACCTCGTCGCGCTGCCCGGCGTCGGACCCAAGACGGCCGCCTGCGTGCTGCTGTTCGCGCTCGAACGGCCGGTCATGCCGGTGGACACCCACGTGCACCGCGTGGCGCGGCGGCTCGGCATCATCAGCGAGAAGGTGACCGCCGACCAGGCGCACCCGCTGCTCACGGAGCTGGCCGGCGCGGACGACGCGGAGCAGGTGTACGCCGTGCACGTGGACTTCGTGCGGCACGGCCGCCGCATCTGCCACGCCCGGCGGCCGGCGTGCGGCGAGTGCCCGCTGGCGTCGGTGTGCCCGTCGGCCGGGCTCGTCTAGCGAGCTCCGGCCCCCGGCCACCGCGTCAGGACCGCGGCGTGCCTTCCGCGGCCGCCTTGGCCGCAGCCTTCGCGCAGACGTTGCCCGGGTCCTCGGCGCTCCCCAGCCAGCGGTCGAGCAGGTGGGTCTTCCACACCAGCAGGCAGAGCTGGCTCCACATGAACGCGAGCCCGAGCAGGACCAGGTACTGCCACCACGGCAGCGCGGTGATCTCGAAGAGCGTGCGCCCGAGCGGGACCGCGAGCACCGCGAGCATGCAGGCGAACAGAAAGCCCACCACGCCCACCATGCGCCAGTCGTTGCGGACCACCGGTGCGCCGCCGGACCACCACCTGGTCGGCGGCACGATGAGCAGGATGAGGAAGATGGCGGCGAAGCAGGCGAAGATCGTGAGCGCCGTCATCGCCGGCGGGTAGCCGCTCTCGGCCAGTTCCTTCTCCGTGGCGCCGGCGACGGCGACGACGCCGTTCTCCGCCGGGATGGCCCAGATCATGTACACGGCCGTCCCGATCCCCGCCATGAACAGCACCGCGGGCGCCACGAAGCGTGCCAGCAGCTTGAAGAGTCCGACCTTGGGCGTCGGTCCCGGCTGCGCCCAGAGCGCGAAGGCGATCGCCGGCACCGTCGCGCCGAAGAACGAGAGCAGCGCCGACTGGCGCGGCGCGAAGGGGAAGCCGCCGATCGACATGACGATGGCGATCATCGCCGCCTTGAAGAAGATGCGCACCATGAAGATGCGCAGGATGTCGTTCATCCCGTTGATGATCCGCTGGCCCTCGCGGAAGGCGTAGGGGAGCGGGGCGAAGGTGTCCTTCATGAGGATGAGGTCGCCGACGCTGCGGGCGGCCTGGCTGCCGCCCTGCATGGCCACGGCGACGTTGGCCTGCTTGAGCGCGATGACGTCGTTGACGCCGTCGCCGATCATTGCGACGTAGCGCCCGCGGTCGCGCAGGGCCTCGACGAGGTCCTGCTTCTGCTCGGGCGTGACGCGGCCGAAGATGCCGGCCTCGTCGGCCTTGGCGGCGAAGTCCTCGGGTGAGAGCTCGGCGAGCTCGGCGCCGGAGACGGCCACGAGCGCACGCTCGGGCGGCGCGGCCGCGGCGGCCTCGCCGGCGGTGGCCGTGCGGCGTCGCCGCCTGCACCATGTCGCAGAACGAGTCCGCGCCCTCGCGGCGGCGCAGCGTCTGCACGCCGGCCTGCGTGGCGAGGGCGACCACCGTCTTGGGGTTGTCGCCCGAGATGATCTTGACGTCGATACCGGCTTCGGAGAACTCCTCGAGCGTGCCGCGCACGCCGGGGCGGAGCTCGTCGCTGAAGCAGATGAGCGCGAGGGCCTGGAGGCTCGCGGGGAGGACGGGCGGGGCGTCCGGGTCGTCCGAGAAGGCGACCGGCTCGTCGAGCCCGGCGAACAGGACGACGCGCAGGCCGCGTGCGGCCCACTCGTCAGCCTGGGGGCGCCAGTCCGCGCCGGCGGCGAGCGCCGCCGACAGGATCTCGGGCGCGCCGAGCACGTAGGTGCCGCGCGTCTCTCCGTCGGTGAAGGCGAGGCCGCTCCACTTGCGGTCCGACGAGAAGAAGGCCTCGTGGGCGGCCGCCACGCGTTCGGTAGGCAGCGCGGTGCGCAGTGCCTCGATCGTCCGGTTGGCGTCGGTCGTGCTGGCGGCGAAGGCGCCGAGCAGGCGCGCTGCGCGCGCGTCGTCGGCGCCCAGCCCCGCCACCTCCTCGAACGTCACCACGCCCGAGGTCAGCGTCCCCGTCTTGTCGGTGCAGAGGACGTCGACGTTGCTCAGGCTCTCCACCGCGTTGAACTGCTGCACCAGCACGTCCTTGCCCAGCAGCCGTATGGCTCCGAGCGCGTAGGTGAGCGCGATGCTCAGCACGAGCCCGTTGGGGATCAGCGCCAGGATAACGGTGGACATGCGCACGCTCTCCACGAACGGCACGCCGCCGATGACGTTGCGCACCCACACCAGGATCTCGAACACGATGACGACGATGAGCAGCACGCGGACGATCTGCACCACCTGGCGCTGCAGCGGGGTGAGCTCGCGCTTGTACGCCGTCGCCTTGGCGGTGAGCTTGTTGGCGAAGCTGTCCAGGCCGACCTGCGCCGCCTCGTAGTAGCCGCCGCCCGTCATGCAGAAGCTGCCCGACATGAGGTCGTCGCCGGGGTGCTTGGTCACGAGGTCCGACTCGCCGGTGAGCAGCGACTCGTCCACTTCCATGCGCCCCTCGCCGACCATCGGCCCGTCCACGACCACCTGGTCACCGGGCTCGAGCCGCAGCACGTCACCCAGCACCACCAGCGCCGGGTCGATCTCCTGGACGGCCCCGTCGCGTAGCACGCCCGCCTTGGGCCGCAGCAGGATCGCCATCTTGTCCATCACGCGCTTGGCGCGGATCTCCTGGAACAGGCTGATGACGGTGTTGGCGGCGATCACGAACACCACGGCGAACGCGTCGAGCGGCTTGCCCAGGACCAGGAGCAGGATGCCGAGGAAGTAGAAGAGGTTGTTGATGAAGTTGAAGACGTTGTCGCGGACGATGCGACCGTAGGTGCGGCCGGCCCTGACCTCGACGTCGTTGCCCTGGCCGGCCGCGCGGCGGCGGTCGGCCTCGGCGGTGGTCAGGCCGAGGAGCCCGGGGGGGAGGTTGTCGGGGGCGCTGGCCATGTCCCCGCACGCTATCAGCGCAGTCGCGGGCGGTCCAACGACGCCGTCGATGGGAGCCGGCACGCCCGGCGTGCGCGGTCCCGTAAAAGGGGCGGGCGCGGGGCCGCTTGGGGAGCGGCCCCGCGCCCTGGGGCTTTGGGGCGGCGCGGGCGGTGGAGGGGATCACCCGCGCCTTGTGCGACTGCTGGAGCCTTGGGGTTCGGTTCGCGTCGCTGGCGAGAGTGTCCCACCCCGATGTGGAGAACGTGTGAAGGCGTGATGTGGATGTCGAGTAGGCCGTCTTCATGCGCCCTTCATCTGACCTTCCCAGCACGCCGCGGACCCGTTCTCGCAAAGGGATTCAAGTGATGTGGGCTTCGCACGTCACATCGTTTTCGTTCCTTCACGGGACGGGTATACTACGAAATCCTGATACACTTGGTCAAGTTATGGAGACCGCCATGCGCGCCGGCTCCGTGCTCATCATCCAGCACCAGGCGATCGGCCAGCCCGGCTCCATTCTGGAGACGCTGATTCGCGACAGCGTCGATTTCGATTTGCGCCAACTGCACGGTCGTGCGCGGCTGCCCGACCCCCACGAGCTGGCGAAGTACCGCGCGCTGATCGTCCTCGGCGGCTCCATGAACACCGACCAGGGGGACGTCTACCCGTTCCTCGTCCAGGAGCGCCTGCTGCTCGCCGCGGCGCTCGAGCAGGAGCTGCCGCTGCTGGGCATCTGCCTGGGCGCGCAGCAGCTCGCCTGCGTGGACGGCGGCTGCGTGTTCGACCGGGCGGAGCCGGCGGTCGGCTGGATGCCCATCCGGCTCGTCGGCGAGGACCTGCTGTTCGAAGGCGTGCCCCGGGAGTTCCGCGCGCTGGAGTGGCACGCGCAGTCCTTCACCGTGCCCGATCACGCCTGCCCGCTCGCGTTGCGCGACGGCGACGTGGGCGTCCAGGCATTCCGTGCGGGGCGCCGGGCCTGGGGTCTCCAGTTCCACCCGGAGATCGACGCGGCGACGCTCGAGGTCTGGCTCAAGCGGGACAACAAAGGTCTGCGCGACCGCGCGCCGCACGTGCTGGAGCAGCTGCACGAGCGGCGGGACGAGATCGCCATGTCCTCCCGTCGCCTGTGTGCGCAGCTGGTCCGCAATCTCCTCCGCGCCGCCGACTTGCCCGACGTCGCCTGACGGCGGCGAGCGGCGAGTCAGCCAGCCGCTTCGTCCGACAGCGGGAGGGCCACGCGGAAGACGGAGCCCTCACCGGGCACGCTGTCCACGGCGATCGCGCCGCCGTGCGCCTGGACCAGTTCCCTGACGATGGACAGGCCGATGCCGGCTCCTCCCGTGTCTCGCGAGCGCGACCTGTCGCCGCGCCAGAAGCGCGTGAACACGCGCGGCAGGTCCTCGGCGGCGATTCCGATGCCGGTGTCCTGCACCTCGAGGAGCGCGTCGTCGCCGGTACGGCGCACGACGACGCGCACGGAGCCGCCGGCGTCCGTGTAGCGCAGGGCGTTGGAGAGCAGATTCACGACGATCTGCTCCAGCCGCTTCGGCTCGCCGTAGACGACGGCAGGCTCGAGATCGGACGCGAGGGCGATCTCCCGGTCGGCGAACGCGGCGGCGAACGCCGACGTCTGCGCCGCGGCGATGCCGGCCAGGTCGACGGGCTCGGCCTCCAGTAGCAGGCCTGGGCGCTCGGCCTCGGCCAGCGCCGAGAGATCGTCGAGCAGACGCGCCAGGCGCAGCGCCTCGTCGTGCATCGCCGAGAGGTTGGCCGCCTCGTCGTCCAGCACGCCGTCCTGCGCCGCCTCGACGCGCGCGAGGATGCCCTGGACCGGCGTGCGCAGCTCGTGGGCGAGGTCGGCGACGCTCTCCTTGCGCAACCCTTCCTCCTGCTGCAGCGTCTCGGCGAGGCGGTTGAGGGCGTCGGCGACCGCCGCGATCTCGTCGTCGCCGGTCTCCGGTACGCGCGTGTCCAGGTCGCCGGCGCTCATGGCTTCGGCGCCGGCGCGGATGCGCCGCAGCGGCCGCGAGAGCGTCACCGCGAGGTACAGGGCGACCAGCACGGCGATCGCTGCGGAGAGCACGCCGGCCACCAGGTGCATGTTCAGCAGCTGCCGGCGCAGCTGGATCTCCTCGCCGGTGAACAGCCTGCCGTCGTCGCGGCTCACGACGACCGTACCGATCTTCCGGTCACCCACCTTGACCGGCGCCGTCGCCGCCGCGCCCTCCTGTGCGGGCGCCGACGGCGGGTGCGAGAACACGAGCTTGCCGGCCTCGTCGTACAGGTCCGCAGCGAGGAAGTCGACCTGAGCCAGGTGGTGCAGCGTCTCGATGCTCTGCCGAGTCCAGCGGCCGTTCTGCGACACGACCGCGGCCACGTCGCCGAAGTGCATGGCGGAGTTGTGGATCCGCGCGCGCGCGGAGGCCTCGAGGTGCGAGGTGAGGCTGATGCTGGAGTAGACGGTGGTCACGACCGTGCCCAGCAGGGCCACCGCGACCAACGCGACCACGAGGCGGGCCCGAAGGCCCCATCGCCGGCGGCGGTCGCTCACGACTTCGCAAGCCGGTAGCCGACGCCGGTGACGGTCTCCACGTAGCGCGGTCTGGACGGGTCGGGCTCGATCTTCTTGCGCAGGTTCTTGACGTGCACGTCGATGGTCCGCTCGTAGCCTTCGTAGTCGTAGCCCTGCACGCGGTTCACGAGCTCGAAGCGCGAGTACGCCCGCCCCGGGTACGTGGCCAGCGCGAGCAGCAGCTTGTACTCGTTGGGCGTGAGGTCCACCGGCTCCCCGTCCCGCAGCACGGCCCGTTTCACGGTGTCGATCTCGAGGCGCCCCTCGTCGAACCGAAGGACCTCCACGAGGGGCGCCTCCACGCCTCTGGTCCTGCGCAGGACGGCGCGCACGCGCGCCACCAGCTCGCGCGGGCTGAACGGCTTGACCAGGTAGTCGTCGGCGCCGGCGACGAGCCCGCCGACCCGCTCCTCCTCGCTCGCCTTGGCGGTGAGCATGACGATGGGGACGTCCGAGCGGCTGCGCACCTCCTGGCAGATCTCCTCGCCGGAGATGTCGGGCAGCATGAGGTCGAGGACGATCAGGTCGGGCCTGCGCCTCTCGGCGAGCGCGAGTCCGTCACGGCCGTTCGCCGCTACGTACACGGTGAAGCCGTCCTTCTCCAGGTAGGCCCTGACGACGTCGCGCACGGACTCCTCGTCGTCGATCACCACGATCTTGCCGGATTCGCTCACGGACCCTCCTCTGGGGCTCGCGCCACACGCGCCAACATACCCCAAAGGCGGCCCAGCGAAAGAAGAGCTCGGAAGCTGCTCGGGAACGCTCGTCCTCGCGCGGCGGCGGGGCGGGGCTGTTGCAGCCTGCCGCCCCGCCGCCGGCGCGTCAGGCGCGGTGCGCCATCGGCTGCGAGAACATGTAGATGTTGATCGCCAGCAGGAGCGCGATCAGCATGAGCTGCGGGATCAGCGCGCGCCAGCCGCTGCGGCCGTGCGTCTTGCTGGCGATCCGGTACGCGGCGTAGACGGTCGCCAGGATGCCGGCTCCGAGCGTCAGGTACTGCAGCACCTCGATCGTGGCCGTGTTGAGCAGCGCGGTGCTGCCGCTCCACGTGCCGCCCGAGCCAGAGCACCACCGAGCGCGGCACGGCGAGGCCCTCGCCCAGCAGGTGGAAGAGGTTGTGCGCCATGTGCGCCGCCAGGTCCAGCGGGATGAGCGCGTAGCCGAAGATGGTGAAGTCGCGCAGCATGCTCGCCGCCGCTCAGGCGCGACGAGACGAAGCTCGCGGCGGCCAGCAGCAGGATCGGCGCGACCATCGCGATCGCGAACACGACCGTGAAGTTCACGTTGACGTTGTCCGTGCCCGTGAACATGGCGACGTGCTCGAGGATCGTCGGGTAGACGCCGAGCATCGTCAGGTTCTGCACGATGACGACGCCCACGAGGACGATGGCCAGGAAGGCCACGTCGAGGCGGGGCTTGCGGATGTTCCAGAACTCGGAGGTGGGCTTGCGCACCTCCAGCCGCAGCGAACCGTGCGGGCACGACTTCACGCAGTTGCCGCACATGTTGCAGTCGCGGTTCGAGTCCATCGTCCGCGGCGTCTCGTAGAGGGGGCAGGCCGCGGCGCGCTCCGAACCGTTGGCGCACCAGAGGTCCTTGCAGCCGACCTTCTTGCAGTTGTCGATGTTGGCGCGGAAGGCGAGCGAGGAGGTCATCGAGTAGTTGCCCGAGAGCCCGCCGAGGAAGCAGAGGTGGCTGCAGAAGGCGCGGCGCTCGAAGAAGAGGCTCATCACGATCGCGCCGGCCAGCATCGCCAGCAGCAGATAGCCGGTGCCGCGCGGCGACTCGACGATGCCGAAGACGTGGTCGGCCCAGGTGATGAACAGGAACGTGAGGTCGATGATCCAGATGCCGTACTTCTTGAGCAGGCGCGGCACCTTGAGGTTCACGCCGGTGAGGCGCTGGAACCACTCGCCGACCACCGGGTACGGGCAGACCGTGCACCAGAAGCGCGAGAAGAGGAAGTAGGAGAGCGGCAGCAGCGGCCACCAGAGGATCCAGACGATGGTCGAGCCGAAGTTGTCCTCGACCACGGTGGGTCCGAAGAGCGTCGCCAGCATCACCGCGCCGAAGACGATGAGCCCGGCGAGCTGGAAGACGCCGGGATAGCGGCGGCTGCGGAACATGCGCCCGATCCAGCCGATGTGGAGCAGGTTCGGCTCGGGGCCGGACGGCGGAAGGGCGCCGGGCACAGCGTCGTCGGCAGCGACTGCCAGCTCCAACTCTTCGATGTCGGCCGCGGGCACCGTCTTGGGGCGCCGGGGCATCGTGGTGCTGCGCTTAGACATCCAAGGCTCCCGCGCCGGCGAGCTCTCCGGACGCCATGCGGCTGGCAAGGTGGCGCTTCGTCGCCATGGCCCCGATGGTGCTGCCCGCGACGAGGACGATGAAGCCACCGATCACGAACCAATTGACCGCACCCCCGCCCATGCTCATGTGCGGGTCCATCGTCGCCTCTGATTCGTGACCATCGGTGCTTGCTTGAGGGGGAGCAGCCTGAGGCTGCCCCATCGCCTGCATCTCCTCTTCCGTCATCCCCGGCATCCCGGCCATCCCGCCGTCGGAGGCACGGGCCTGCGCAGCGCCCAACGTCAGCGCGAGCGCCACGAGCAGGAGCGCGATCACCGCCGCGGCAAGCGCAGCACGACTCTCTGGTCTCATCTTCAAGTGGGAACCTCCAGGTGAGTCTTGTGGCAGAGCGCAGGACGATAAGGGGGCCATGTGAAGAGGATGTGTTGATGCGGCCTCGCCCCGGCTCTGGCGCAGCACCCGCCGCGTGGACCGTGCCGTCCGCCTCAGTACGGGCCGTCGTCCCCGTCGCGCCTGCGACTGCCGGGCCCGTCGCCGATCACGCGGCCGATGGATTCGACCCGGCCCTGCAGGCACCCACGGCACATCTCGGCCGTCTCGTTGACGCAGGCCTTGTCCGGGTAGATCTCGTACTTCACGCGGTACTCCGGCGGCGTGAGGTTGGGCATCACGATGTTGGCGCCGCGCTGCAGCCCCTGCTCGCGGCCGTCGACCTTGTTGATCGTCGCCAGCGCCGTCGTGCTCGGGATGTTCGCCTCCGGGCACGCCAGGCGGGCGAGGGCGACGACCTTGTACATCGTCATTTCGTCGCCCAGGACCTGCTCCTCCGGCGGGATCGCCCTGACCCGGCTCGGGTCGCCGAGCTGCGTCTGCGGGTGGGAGATGTAGGGGCCGATGCCGATCATGTCGAGGTCCATGCCGCGGAACAGGTCGATGTCGTCGGCCACGCTGCCCAGGTCTGGCCGGGGACGCCGACCATGATCCCGCTGCCGGCTTCGTAGCCGAGGCGCTGCAGCGTGCGCAGGATCGCCATGCGGTCGCTGCGCCGGCCGGGGAGGTCCGGATGGATGAGCCTGTAGAGCTCCTCGTCGGAGGTCTCGAAGCGGAGCAGATACCTGTCGGCGCCGGCCTCGCGCCAGGCGGCGAGGTCCTCCACCGGACGCTCGCCGAAGCTCAGCGTCACGGCGAGCCCGGTCTCGGCCTTGATGCGCCGCACCACGCCGGCGATCCACGCGGTCCCGAGCCCGTAGTCTTCGCCCGACTGCAGCACGACGGTGCCCCAGCCCCACACCTCGGCGTCGCGGGCGCAGGCGAGGATCTCGTCCTCGCTCATGCGATACCGCTCGATCTCGCGGTTGGCGGCGCGCAGGCCGCAGTAGCCGCAGGCGCGCACGCAGTGGTTGCTGATCTCGATCAGGCCTCGGAGGTGGACCTCATCCCCGACGTGGCGGCGACGGGTCTCGTCGGCCGCGGCCCACAGCCGCGCGAGGTGCGCCGGGTCGTCCTCGCGCAGCCACGCGAGGATGGCGGCGTGGTCGAGGCGGATCACAGACTCTTGAGGCTCTCTGCCGCCTTCGCGCCTGCGCTTGAGTCCCGGGCCGGTTCTAGCAGGTGGGCCGGCACCCGTGGCTCTCGTACTCGGGTGGGTGGGCCTCAGTCGCTACCATCCGGGCCGCTCGCCAGCCCCTTGAGGATCCCGCACTCGCGCGCCACGTTGCCCTCGTGGCAGCAGCTGCGCAGCTCCGCGAGGTAGCGCTCCAGGCGCTCGAGGTCGGCGATGCGCCGGGCGACCTGTTCCATGTGAGTGTCGAGCAGCGCGATCACGTCCTCGCAGTCGTCGTCGGGGTGGTCCTGGACGCGAAGCAGCGCAGCGACCTCGGCCAGGTTCATGTCGAGTGAGCGGCAATGGCGGATGAACTGCAGGCGCTCGACCGCTTCCTCTCCGTAGAGGCGGAAGTTGCCCTCGCTGCGCGGGGCCGGCGGGAGCAGGCCCTCGCGCTCGTAGTAGCGGATCGCGTCGATGCTGCAGCCGGTGCGCTTGGCCAGCTCGCCGATGCGGATGCGCTCGCTCACCATCGCCTCTCAACGGACTCGGGTTGACTCTGGTGCGGGTCCAGAGTGCCTACTGTACTTGTGTCGGTGCGCGTACTCATAAACATGGCGGAGGGCCGCGCGCGAGGTCCAGGAAGATCTGGCGAGCCGGGTGTAAGAAGCGTCCCCTTCCGGTGTCTCAACCTCTGAAAGCAAGCATTCCGCTGATGAGGGAGGAGCCATGACACCACTGAAGACCATCATCGCCACGGCGGTCATCGCCGTCGGCGCCACGGTCGCCGCGTTCAGCGGCCTGCACATCGGCCAGTCGAACGCCGACGCCGCCACCGGCCAGGCGGTCAAGGCCAAGACCACCTACTCGGTGACGCTGACCGCCAAGCAGCTGGCCAAGCTGATGCACGGTCAGAACAGCGGCGCCACGCATCAGGCGAGGCACCAGCAGCGTCACGCCCAGCGTCACGCCGTGCGCTACCAGAACAACGGCAGCAGCTCCCGCAGCTACAGCGGCTCGCACAGCTACAACGGCAGCTCGGGCAGCTACGGATCGCGCAGCTCCTCCGGCCACAGCGGCTACCGCTGCTACGGAACCGGCGGCTCGCACTCCGGCAGCTGGGGCGGCGGCTCGCACTCCGGCGGCGGCGGCTGCTGGTAAGACGCACTCCCATCGCTGGGAGGCCGGTCCCCGGGGATCGGCCTCCCAGCCGTGGGTCCAGACGAAGCGTGAGAGGCAGAGGCAGCAAACGAAGGTGAAGCGATGAGCCCCCGCGAATCGGACGCAGCTCAGGTCGAGGCCCTCAGGGCCGGCGACAGCCAGGCCTTCGAGCGCCTCTACGGCGAGTACAGCGCCCCCATCTACAACCTCTGCGCCCGCGTCGTCTGCGACCGCGAGGAGGCCAAGGACTTGACCCAGGACGTCTTCATCACCGCCTTCAACCAGCTGCGCGACCCGGCCGCCGAGCCGGTGCGCAAGCTGAAGCCCTGGCTCTACCGCGTGGCCACGAACGCCTGCTACAACCACCTGCGCTCGCGCAAGCACCTCGACGGCGGCGGCGACGCGAAGCTCGAGAACGCCGGCTGCGAGCGTCGACGAGTACCAGCGCGCCGAGACCGTGGCCCTGGTCGAGGCCTCGCTCGGGCAGCTGAACGAACGCTACCGCACCGCCCTCGTGCTCAAGGACCTGCAGGGCCTCGAGCCCGCCGAGATCGCCGAGGTCATGGAGGTCTCGCGGCCGAACGCCGACGTGCTCGTGCACCGCGCCAGGGCCTCGTTCAAGGCCGCCTTCGCCAAGCTCGCCGGCGACGTGCCGGCGCCGGCCGCGCTGGGCGCGGTGCTCCTGCCCCTCAGCCTGCCGGCGGCCCTGCAGGCGATGCCCTCGTTCGCGCACCCGGCGGCGCCTCCCGCGCATGCGCCGGCGCCGGCCCCGCACGCGCCGGTCGGCCACGGCGTGCACCTCCCCGGCCTCTCGCACGCCGGCCCTGCCGGCGCCGGCGGGCTGCTCGGCAAGATCGGCGCCGCGCTGACGACCAAGATCGGCATCACCGCCGCCGCCGCGACGCTCGTGATCGGCGGCACCGTGGCGGTCAAGGAAGTGCAGCACGCCCACGCCCACCCGTGGACGGGCACCCCGGGCCACGCCTGGCAGGCGCCCGCTTCGCAAGTGGAGCAAGCACTGGGCCCGCTGGAGCCTCTACGGGCACTGGATGAAGCACGGCTGGCCGATGGGCTGGAACTCCGGGCGCTGGTCCTGGAACGGCCGCATGGGCGGCTGGTCCTGGACCATGGACAGCGGCTCCACGTGGTCGAGCGGCGGCATGACGTCCGGCAGCTCGAGCTGGGGCGGCGGCAGCTGGACGATGTCGACCAGCCGCACCGGCAGCTCGGGCTGGTCCTCGGGCAGCGGCTGGAGCGGCTCCGGCTCGTCGAAGAGGTCCGGCTCCGGCGGCAGCTGGTCGGGCAGCGGCTCGAAGAACAGCGGCGGCTCCTCGGGCAGCGGCTCAGGCGGCAGCTGGGACAGCGGCTCGAGCGGCGGAGGCAGCTGGGACAGCGGCTCGTCGGGCGGCTCCGGCATGGGCGGCGGCTGGTAGGCGGCGCCCACTGTAAGAACGGGGCCGGCCGCGTGTCGTAAGAGTGCAGGAACGGATCGCGACACAGAGGGAGGTCCCGCAGTCCAGAGCTTCACAGCTTCGACACACCTGCAGACTACGCTAGTCCTGATTGAGCGACGCTTCACCGCTCTGGCAAACGAGACAAGGGATGGAACAGCACATGAAACCGAGCCTCAAGGCTCTCCTCACCACCCTCGCGGTCGCGCTTCTCGCCGTGGCCGTGCTGGTGCCGATCGCCGGCGCCAGCGGCAGCGGCATGATGGGCAGCCCCTCGCCCTGGCCGACGATGATGGGGACTCCCACACCCACGCCTTCGCCCAGCCCGACCGGCAATACCTGGGGCGACTCCTGGTGCGGCGGCGGCATGTGGGGCGGCTCCGGCTCCTGGGGCGGCACCGGCATGTGGGGCACCGGCAGCGGTGCTTCGTGGCTGACCAACAACCCCGACGCCCTCGCGGCCTGGCTGCAGCTCAAGGCCGACCACGTCGCGGCCATGCAGGCCTGGTACGACACCTACAAGGCCGACCTGACGACGCCCGGCGGCACAGCAGGCGCTGCACGACCTGTGGACCGACAACTGGAACGACATGAAGGCCTTCTACGAGAAGTACGGGAACGGCGCCGCCTGGACCTGTCCCGCCGCCGGCATGTGGGGCGGCTGGCAGGGCGGCATGATGGGCGGCTCCTGGGATCCGAGCCACATGTGGGGCAGCGGCTACGGCGCCTCGTGGATGACCGGTCACCGCAGCGGCTTCGGCCAGTGGATGACGATGCGCGCGAGGCAGACCGCCGCGGTCACCGCCTGGCAGCAGCACTACGCCGGCAACCTGACCGGCAGCGCGGCGCAGACCGCCATGCAGAGCATGCGCACGCACATGCGCACGCAGGTCAAGAACTTCTACCGCAACCACCACCTGACCGTGACCACCGCCCGCATGCGCTACGGCGCCGGCGGCTGGATGGGCCTCGGCGGCATGTGGGGCGGCTTCGGCTGGTAGAAGCTCGACTTCATCCGCGCGAGCGAGGCACGACCCCGGCCGGAGGGCTTTCACCCTCCGGCCGGTGGTCGTAACGGGTTCGCAGCCGACCCCATCGGGAAGACTGGTTTGTACTACGAAGTTCGCAATTCGAGGGGGGTGTTGCCGACGATGATGTGGAACGGTAACGGGCACTGGGGTTCCGGCGACTGGGTCACGCTGGCCCTCATCATCATCGCCGCGATCGCCGTCATCGTGGCCATCGTCTTCCTCGTGCGCTATCTCAGCCGGACCGGCGGCGCGTCCTCCACGGCGGCGGCGTCGCCGACCGCCGCGGGCGGGCCGGAGTCCCCCAAGGACATCCTCAAGCGCCGCTACGCGGCCGGCGAGATCGACCGTGACGAGTACCTGCAGAGGCTCGGCGACCTCTAGAAATGGCGAACGCGCGCCGCGGGGACCTCGTGATCGTCGCGGTCGCGCTCGCCGTCGCGGCGCTGGCAGTGGTGGGCGTTCTCCTGCTGCGCTCCCAAGGTTCGGCCAGTGGCTCTGCGGTCTCCCGAGGCGAAGCGATCTTCCAGTCCGGGACCGATGCGAATGGCGACCTCATCCCGCGCAGCTCGAGTGGCACCGGCACGATGGGTGGCGGCATGATGGGCGGAGGCATGCTGGGCGCCGGCTGCGCGACCTGCCACGGCTCCGATGGCCACGGACGCACCACCCCGACCTTCACCTCGCCCAACATCACCTACGGCAACCTCACGGACCCGCAGGGCATGCTGATGCCCGACGGTACCCGCGGCCCCGCCTACTCGGACGCCGGCATCATGACGGCCGTGACCCAGGGCCTCGATCCCGAGGGCAGCCGCCTGGAGGCGCCCATGCCGCAGTGGCGGCTCACGGTCTCTGAGTGGACCGACCTGCTCGCCTACCTGAAGACGCTGGACTAGGGCCGCCAATCTACACAGCTTCTTCATCTCACCCCCCTACTATCACTTCGGACCAGAGACCATCGTTGGCCGGGCGCAGCCCGGCCGGGTACAGGGAGGAACGGCTTGTCAGGCAAGCAGAACAAGAAGCGGCGCACCGGCGGTCAGCAGCGTTCTCAGACGGCGGTGCGCGAAGAGAAGCGCGCGCAGTTCGAGCAGCCAAAGAGCCGTACCGGGCTTCACCTCGCGCTGGCGGGCATCGCGCTCATCGCCCTGATCTCCGTCGCGACGATCGTCATGATGAACCGCGGCGGCGGCGAGACGGCCACGGCGACGGCTGCCGCCCCCAGCGGTGACGTCACCATCCCGGTCTCCCAGGTCAACGACGGCAAGGCGCACTTCTACAGCTACGACGCCGGCGGCACCACGGTCAAGTACTTCGTGCTCGCCGACAAGAACGGCAAGGTCCGCGCCGCGCTCGACGCCTGCGAGGTGTGCTTCGCGCAGAAGAAGGGCTACCACCAGGAGGGCGACACCATGGTCTGCAACAACTGCGGCAAGGTGTTCCCCAGCGACCAGATCAACGTCATCACCGGCGGCTGCAACCCCATCCCGCTGGACAAGACGATCTCCGGCGGCCAGCTCACCATCACTCCCGACAGCCTCACCCAGGGCGCCCAGTACTTCTGATCCCGGACAGGACCGAGGTCTGACCGATGAGGCTGCGCACCGTCGCCTTCAGCAACCTGCGGCGCCGCAAGTCGCGGGCGGCGTTCCTCGTCGCCGGCCTGCTCGTGGGCATCGGCACCGTGGTGGCGCTGCTCACGCTCAGTCAGGCCCTGACGGTGCAGGCGCAGAACAATCTGGAGACGTTCGGCGCCAACATCATCGTCGCGCCGCAGACGGACGGGCTCTCGCTGACCTACGGCGGCGTCACGCTCGGCGGCGTCTCGGTCGGCGCACAGGACATCAGGCAGGCCGACCTGGCGCGCATCTCGACCATCCCCAACAGCAGGAACATCGCCATCGTCGCCCCCGAGCTGCTCGGCGCCGTCAGCGTCAAGGGACGCCAGGGCCTGCTCATGGGCGTGCAGCCCGAGAACGAGTTCGACCTCAAGAAGTGGTGGAGCGTGGACGGGCGGCCGCCGCGGAACGGCCACGAGCTCGTGGCCGGCTCGGCGGCCGCCACCGCCCTTCGCCTGCGCAAGGGCGCCGTCCTCAGCGTCGACGGACGGCCGTTCACCGTCACGGGGATCCTGCGTCCGACCGGCTCCCAGGACGACAACCTGCTGATCACCGACCTGGCCGCGGCCCAGGGCGTCCTGCACAAGCCGGGCAGGATCTCCATGATCCAGGTCGCGGCGCTGTGCAGCAACTGCCCGGTGGAGAAGATCGTCGCCCAGCTCGGCGGCGTGCTGCCCGGGACCAAGGTCACGGCCATGCAGGACAAGGTCAAGAACCGTATGCACGCCATCGACCAGTTCCGTTCCTTCAGCTGGATCGTCGCCGGCGTGATCATCGGTATCGAGGCGCTGGTCGTGTTCGTCACCATGATGGGCTCGGTCAACGAGCGCACGCGCGAGATCGGCATCTTCCGCGCACTCGGCTTCCGGCGCCTGCACGTGACCGGCCTGATCCTCATCGAGGCGACCGTCGCCAGTCTGCTCGCCGGCGTGCTCGGCTACCTCGCCGGCATGGGCGTGAGCTACGCCCTGCTGCCGCTGCTCGCCGGCGACGGCGTGGCGGTCACGTGGGCGCCGGCGCTGGCCGGCGGGGCCGTCGGCCTCGCCGTCCTCATCGGCGCCGTCGCCTCGCTGTACCCGGCGCTCCGCGCCAGCCGCATGGACCCGACCGTCGCGCTGCGCGCGCTCTGAGGCGCCTCCGTGACCCTGCTTACCGTCGCCCTCAACAACCTGCGCCGCCGCAAGGGCCGCGCCGCGTTCCTGGTCGCCGGCCTGCTCATCGGCGTCGGCACCGTGGTGGCGCTCATCTCCATCACCCAGTCCATGACCGGTCAGACGAAGGCCAACCTGCAGAGCTTCGGCGCCAACATCGTGGTCACGCCGCGCACGAAGGACGTGACCCTGAGCTACGGCGGCATCACCGCCGGCGGGGTCTCCGTGGGCCAGCAGTCGCTGTCCCAGGCCGACGTCGCCCGCATCGGCTCCATCCCGAGCCGCGCCGACATCTCGGCGGTCGCGCCGCAGCTGGTCGGCGCGGTCCAGGTCAAGGGCCACCGCGCCCTGCTGCTCGGCGTGCAGCCGGAGCAGCAGTTCAAGCTCAAGCGCTGGTGGTCGGTCGGTTCCGGGCACGCGCCGACCAACGACCACGAGCTCATCACCGGCTCCGCCGCCGCGCGGACGCTCGGCCTCACCATGGGCGACTACGTGCGCATCGGCGGCCGCCGCTTCACCGTGACCGGCGTCCTCAGCGAGACCGGGTCCCAGGACGACAGCCTGCTCATCGCCGACCTCGGCGCCGTCCAGCAGGTGCTGCGCCAGCCCGGCAAGGTGACGCTCGTGGAGATCGCGGCGCTCTACGCCGGCGCGTCCGTCGACAGGATCGCCGGCGAGATCGGCGACGCACTGCCGCACGCCAAGGTCACGGCGATGCAGGAGGCGGTCAAGAGCCGCCAGCACGCCGTCGACCAGTTCCGCCGCTTCACCTACGCGATCGTCGGCGTCGTCATCGCCATCGAGGCGCTCGTGGTGTTCCTCACCGTGATGGGTTCGGTCAGCGAACGCACGCGTGAGATCGGCGTGTTCCGCGCCATCGGGTTCCGCCAGGTGCACATCACGCGGCTGATCCTGATCGAGGCGCTCATCGCCAGCACCGTGGCCGGCGTGCTCGGGTACGCCGCCGGCATGGCGGTCACCTACGTGGTGCTGCCCTTCGTCGCCGGCAGCGCCGAGGTGGCGTGGGCGCCGCTGCTCGGCCTCACTGCCGTCGTTCTGGCGGTGGCCATCGGCGGACTGGCGTCACTGTATCCGGCGCTTCACGCCGGCAAGATGGATCCGACCGAGGCGCTGCGCGCGCTGTGACGCGCGAGGCCTCTGCAAGGAGACAGGGTATGACCGCAGCGACCATGCAGATGCACGAGACAGACGAGGCCGGCCTGATCGTCCCCGCGGACGTGCGGCCGGCGGACGAGCGGGCCGCGCGCTTCATCGACGTGCGCGGCCTCCAGAAGACCTTCTCCGGCGACGGCGCGCCCGTGCACGCCCTCCGCGGCCTGGACCTCGTCGTCCCCGAGGGCTCGTTCCTCGGCGTGATGGGGCAGTCGGGCTCCGGCAAGAGCACGTTCCTCGCCATGCTCGGCGGCCTCAGCCACCCGACCGCCGGGTCGATCTGCGTGGACGGCATCGACCTGTACGAGCTCCCCGGCGAGCGGCTCGCCGACTTCCGCCGCGAGTACCTGGGCTTCGTCTTCCAGTCGTTCAACCTCGTGCCCTACCTGACGGCGCTCGAGAACGTGACCCTGCCGCTGGCCGTGAAGCGCATGCCGGGCGCCGAGAAGCGCGCCCGCGCCCTCGAGGTCCTGGACCGCGTCGGGCTCGCCGACCGCGGCGGCCACCTGCCCGGCAAGCTCTCCGGCGGCGAGCAGGAGCGCGTCGCCATCGCCCGGGCGCTCGTCAACGAGCCTCCGCTCATCCTCGCCGACGAGCCCACGGGCGCGCTCGACAGCGAGACGACGGTGGAGGTCATGGACCTGTTCGCCGAGCTCCACCGCGAGGGCAACACGATCGTCATGGTCACGCACAACCCCGAGATCCAGCGGTACTTCGACCGCACCATCGTGCTGCGTGACGGCGCCCTCGAATGTGAGTTGCCGGCCTGCTCGGCCGACACTCCCGTCTGACGGTCGCGCGGGAGGGCCGTGCGGTTGCGGCCAACGACGGATGCGGGCAGCCGTGAGCCGCCGGACGCGATAGACTGCGTCGCCGTGGGCGTATCGCCGACATCCGCCGCGCGCGCCGCGCTCCTGCTGGTCCTCGCGGCGCTCGTGCTTCTGCTTCTCGCGCTTCCCGGCGCCGCCTCGGCGCGCGTCGGGGAGTGGCGACACGCCTGGGAAGTCGTCCAGCTCGTCCAGCTGAGGCCTCCCAGGGGCACGCCCATCTTCTACTTCGGCGACTCGACCGCCCGCGAGTCCACCGTCCGCGACGCCCGCTGGACGCTGCAGCTGCGGCGGCGGGCGGCCGCGGCCGGCAAGTCGACCGCCCTCGTCGCCTTCACGCTCGCCAGCCACGAGCAGACGTTCCGCATGGACCGGCAGCTGCTCGCCGCCATGCCGGCTCGTGAGGCCGGGGCGCCGCGCGGCATCGCCGTCATCGGCGTCGGGCTCAGCCGCTTCATCGGCCCGCCCGTCCCGGGCAGGCCGGCGGTCATCGAGCCGCCCGCCGCCGGCAAGGCAGCGGTCGTCCACCGCTGGACCCAGCATCACTACGCCGACCGTCCACCGCTGCCGCTCAGCCGCAAGCACGAGCTGGTCCCGCGCTGGATGGACCGCCGCTGGGCCGGGTTCCGCCGCAATCGCGCGGCCAACCTGCGCGCCGTCGCCAGGCTGCTCGAGCTCAGCCGGGCACGGGGCCTTCGCCCGCTGGTGCTCGAGCTTCCGCTGGACGTCCGGGTCGTGCGCGACGGACTCGACCGGCCGCGGGAGGCGTACCGCGCCGGCGTCCGCCGCCTCGCGCACCGCTACCACGCCAGGTACCTCTCGCTGCGCGCCCCGGTCGCCCTGCCGACCGGCTACTACTGGGACCTCATGCACCTGCTGCCGCCCGGCTCCCGCGTCTGGCAGTCGCGGCTGAGCGACCAGCTGGTCAGGTTCCTGCCGGAGACCCAGCCGGCTCTCTAGCACGGTCCTGCGCGTCGAGTCGTGTCTCTGCAGCAGGTAGAATCGCGCCGATGACCCGGCACACCGCGACCATTCTTGCCACCGTGCTTCTCGGCGCCCTCGGTGCTTGGGCTGCGCCGGCCGCAGCGTTCGCCGACCCGGCGCCGGTCACGGTCGACGACTGGACGCACGGCTGGGAGGTCGTCCAGCTCGTGCAGGCGCAACCCGCCTCCTCCGTGGTGGTCTACTACCTGGGAGACTCGGTCGCTCGCGAGTCCGTCGTGGACGACGCCAGGTGGATCGCTCAGCTGCAGGGGCGGGCGGCCGCTGCCGGCAGGGTGCCTCCCGTTGCGGCGTTCACGCTCGCCGGCCACAATCAGGGCTTCGGCATGGATCGTCAGCTGATCCACGCGCTTCCTCCTACGCCGGAGGGCGTGCCCCGGGGCATCGCCGTCATCGGCGTCGGCCTCAGCCGCTTCATCGCTCGGCCGCTGACACAGCCGCCGGCGGCGGTCCAGCCCCCGGCGCCGGGGGAGCCTCCCGTGCTGAGCGCCTGGGATCGCCATCGGTACGCCGACCGCCGGCCACTCTCACGCGTCCGCAAGCGGGAGCTCGCGTCCCGCTGGATGACCCGTCGCTGGGACGGGTTTCTCGCCAGCCGCCACGCCAATCTGGTGGCCATCCTCAGACTGGTGGAGACCTGCAGGCAGCGCGGGCTCCGGCCCGTGCTGCTCGACCAGCCGCTCGACCTCGAGGTGGTAGGCCACCGCCTGGACGCCCCGCGCGACTCGTACCGCTCTGCCTGTCGCCGTCTCTCCCGGCGCTATCACTTCACCTACCTGGCGTACGCGCATCCCCTGCGGCTGCCCACGGCGTCCTTCTGGGACCTGATGCACGTGCTGCCGCCGGGAAGCGCGCGCTGGCAGTCGCGGCTGAGCGATCAGCTGGTCAGGCTCCTGCCGGAGGCGCAGCCGGCTCCCTAGCACAGTGGTGTGCGTCGAGCCGCCTTCCCGAGGGAAGAGACCGCCCATGGACGCGCAGCGCATCATCCGCACGTACTACGGCATCGCCGCGACGACGACGCTCGCGCAGGCGCTGATCTGGGGCGTCAACACGCTGTTCCTGCTCTCGGTGGGCTTCGACATCTTCGAGGTGATGCTGATCAACGCCGCCTACACCGTGGCGCAGGTGGTGTTCGAGGTGCCGACCGGGGTGGTGGCGGACACGGTCGGCCGCCGCGTCTCCTATCTGCTCGCCGTCGCCACGATCCTGGTCTCCACGCTGCTCTACGTCGGCTTCGGCCTCGCCGGCTACGGCCTGTGGCCGTTCGCCGCCGCCTCGGCCCTGCTCGGCATCGGCTACACGTTCTACACCGGCGCCGTGGACGCGTGGATGGTGGACGCTCTGCAGTCGGTGGGGTACGAGGGCAGGCTGGAGCCGATCTTCGCCCGCTACGGCATCACGTTCGGCATCTTCATGCTCATCGGGACCACGCTGGGCGGCGTGCTGGGCCAGGTGGATCTGTGGATCCCCTACGTGGCGCGGGCGGTCATCCTGGTGCCCGCGTTCCTGCTCGGACTTCTCGTCATGCGGGATCTGGGCTTCAAGCCGCGGGCGCTCACGCTGGGGAGCTTCGGCCACGAGACGCGGCGCATCGCCAGGGAGGGTGTCACCTACGGGCTCAGCAGCCGGGTGGTGCGCTTCATCATGTTCGCCTCCCTGGTGCAGGGCGTGTTCTTCATGTACGGCTTCTACTCGTGGCAGAAGTACTTCCTCGACCTGCTCGGCAGTGACCTGGTGTGGGTCACCGGCGTGATCGCCGCGCTCGTGGGGCTCACGCAGATCTTCGGGAACATGCTGGTCGGACGCATCACCGCACGGGTGCCGGACCGCGGGCTGATCCTCATGGCGTGCGCCGCGGTCACCACGGTGACGGTCATCGGCGCCGCGCTCATCCAGCAGTTCTGGGTCGCGGTGCCGCTCTACCTGGTCTCGACGATCGCGTTCGGCATCTCGATCCCGGTCAAGCAAGGCTGGTTGAACGCGCGCATCCCGTCGGAGCAGCGCGCGACCATCATCTCGCTGGACGCGCTGTTCGGCGACGCCGGCTCCACCGTGGGCCAGGTCGGCCTCGGCTGGCTCTCGCAGACGGTGTCCATCCCGTTCGCGTGGCTGATCGGCGGCCTGGTGCAAGGCGTGAGCGTGCCGCTGCTCGGCGTGGCGCGGCGGGCGGACCGGGCGGAGCCCGTGGGGCCCGCCGTCACGGCGCCCGCAGGCGAGCCGGGGCTCGAGGCGGAGGCCGCCGGCTGCTTCGGTCCGGAGCCGGCGGCCACCTGCGTGCCGCGCGGCCAGGTCGCCGCGAGCGGCGCCGACGAGCGCGTCGCCTGAGGCGCCTCTCGGCAGCGCTCGTCCGGCCGGCGAGTCGCCTGGCCCGGCCGGCGCGCGTCCGTCAGAACAGCCAGAAGACGAGCCCGGCCAGCGCCGACGCCGCGTTCATCACGGCCGCAGCAGGTTTTGCGTGTGAGCACACTCTAATCGTGGAAGGCTCGCACTGACACTCGAGCAGGGAGCCCGGAATGAGCACCTACGACATCGCCATCGTCGGCGGCGGGCCGGCGGGCCTGGCGACCGCCATGTACGCCGGCCTGCGCGGCCTGGGCACCGTCGTCTACGAGGCCGAGGCCTTCGGCGGCCAGCTCATCAACCTGTACCCGACCAAGCCGGTGAGCAACTTCCCGGCGCAGCCGTCGCTGCCGTCGCGGGAGCTCGCCCTGCGCCTCGCGGAGCAGGCCGAGCAGTTCGGCGCGGAGCTCCGCGAGTGGCGCGCCGTCGAGGACGTCACGCCGCAGAACGGCGGCGGCTTCAAGATCCAGGGCTCGCTGCGCCAGGACGACGCCAGGACGCTGGTCCTGGCGCTGGGCCTCGGACGCTTCACGCCGCGCCGCCTCGGCCTCGAGGACGAGGAGAGGTTCCTGGGCAAGGGGCTCGCGTACCGGCTGCCGCCGCTCGAGGAGATTCGCGCCAGGCGCGCCGTCGTGGTCGGGGGCGGCGACACGGCGCTCGACACGGCGCTCTCGCTGCGTGAGGTCGCCGACGTCACCGTGGTGCGCCGGCGCGACGAGTTCCGCGCCTTCGCGCACACGCAGGACCGGTTCGCGGAGGCCGGCATCGAAGTGGTCAGCAACGGCGAGGTGGTCGGACTGAAGGGCGGGGAGCGCCTCGAGAGCATCGTGGTGCAGCGCCCGGACGAGTCGTCGGTGGAGCTGCCCGCCGACCTCGTGCTCGTGAGCATCGGCCAGGTGCCGGACCTCTCCGGCATCGAGCACTGGGGGCTCGGCCTGAGCGGCAGCAAGATCGACGTCGACAGCGCGATGGAGACACGGCTGCCCGGGGTGTACGCGGTCGGCGACTTCGCCGCCTACCCGGGCAAGGTGCGCATGATCGCCACCGCCGTGGCCGAAGGTTCGACGGCGGCCGCCGCCGCGCAGCGTTACCTGTCGACGGCCTGAAGTCCCGCGGCCGCCGTCGCGGCCGCCCTCGCCGTGCGCCGCCGCCGGACCGTGATACAGTCCGGCGCATGTGCGCGGACGCCGGACTGCGCGAGGCCCCCGGCGCCGGCGCGCCGGCTCCTTCGCCGGCGGCCGGCCCCCCGCAGGCACCCGCCGCGCCCGTCTCCAGCGCCCCGCCGGCGCTCGACGCTGCTCCGGCGCTCAAGCAGCGCAACTGGCTGGTCGCCGCCGTCGCTCGCGGGCTCGCCCTCTTCATCGGCGGCTTCACGCTGGTCAGCGTCTTCGGCTCGCTGCGCCACGCGCACGCCGACTTCACCATCTGGTGGGTCGCCGTCCCGGCCGTCGGCAGGATCGTGTCCGGGGTGCTCCTCGTCCTCGTCGCCGCGGCGCTGCTCGGCTACGCGGTCGCGCCGCGGATGCGGCCGTGGCGGCGCTGGCCCACCGCCGCGGCTGTGCCTCGCGTTCGCCGCCGTCACCGCCTGGAACGGCGTGGGCTTCTATCGGTCCTGGCGCGCCGGCGACGTGCGATCCCGGCGTCCCGGTGCCGCTCTCGTTCGTCGTCTGCGCGCTGCTCGTCTTCGTCGCGTGGGCCGCGCTGCGGCCGCCGGCGCCGCGGCGCCGGCGGCTCCTCGCGGCCGCCGTGCTCGTCGCCGTCGCGGCCGCCTGCGTGCTCCTCTTCCCGGTCGCCCAGGTCTTCTTCTTCGGCAAGACCGACTACCGGCGGCCGGCCGACGTGGCCGTCGTCTTCGGCGCCCAGGTCCACGGGAGCGGCGTGGCGTCCACGTCGCTCAACGACCGCATGACGACGGCGATCCAGCTCTACAAGGACCACCTCGTCAGACGTCTCCTCGTCTCGGGCGGCGTGGGCGAGAGCGGCTTCAACGAGGCCATCGTGATGCGCGACATCGCCGTGAAGGCCGGCGTGCCCGCCCGGGATGTGGCCGTCGACTCGAACGGCGTCAGCACCAACGCGACGGTCGCCGACACGGTGCCGTTCTTCGGTGCGGACGGGTGGACGCGCATCCTGGCCGTCAGCCAGTTCTACCACCTGCCGCGCATCAAGCTGGCGTACCAGCGGGCCGGCTGGAACGTGCTCACGGTGCCGGCCGGCACCTCCTCGCCGATCCCGCAGACGCCGTATTCCGTGGTGCGCGAGATCCCGGCGTTCTGGGTGTACTACCTGGAGGCGGTCTTCCGCTGACCGGCGGCCTGTGCCGGCACGCGGCCGGCCGCCGCCCTCACTTGCTCAGGTCCCAGGTGGCCGACCGCGGCCGCGACCCCTCGACCGGCGTGCACACGAAGCGGATCGGCGCGGCGGCGCCGACCGAGAAGGCGAGGGTGGTGGAGATGGTCTCGCCGGGCGGCAGGATCGCCCCCAGAAGCTCGTCGTCGCCGAGCTGCGCGACGGTGAGCGTGTCGTCCTCCGCGATCAGGATGAACGAGTCCGCCTTCTCGAACGGCAGGGGGACGGAGGCGGTTCCCTCGGCGCCCTCGGGCGTCACGCTCAGCTCGAGGGTCACGAGGCGCTCGCCGGGGTCGGCGGTGGCGCCGGGCGGCGCGTCGCCGGGGTCGGCGTAGCCGTCCACGGTGACGCGGACCACGGCGCCTTCGGGCGTCTGGAACCTGACGGTGTCGCCCATGCCGACCAGCGGCGGCAGGCTGGCGACCGGCTTCGGCTTCTTGGCGGCGCTCGGCCGTCGGGGTGGCCGCCGGCTCCTGCGGCGCGGCGGCCTCGTCGCCGGCGCCGCCGCCACATGCGGCCGCCGACAGCACTACGACACGCGGCGAGCGCCGCCGCGAGGACGAACGGGATGCCGCGGCCGACGGCGCGGGCGCGTGGCGGTACGGAGCTGCATGACGGTCCCTTCCGGTCGTTCGCCCGGATTCTAGCGCGCCGGCGGCCGTCCGCAGACGGCGAAGGGCCGGGGCGCCTCGCGGCGCCCCGGCCCTTCGCGTCTGCTGTGTCGGCTGGTAGCCGTCCGCAAGCCTAGCGCAGCAGGCAGCCGTTGGCCTGCAGGTACTCCTGCCAGTCGGCCTCGCTGGGCTCGCCGCACTTGCGCAGGAGCTTCTCCCACTCGTTGTCCACCCAGGCCTCGAGGTTGAGCAGCGACTCCTCGTTGCCGGGCTTGAACAGGTGGGCGAACCGGCCCTGACGCTTGAGCCACGGGATCAGCGGCTTCTTGTGGTGTGGCCGGTAGGTCAGCCGGTACTCACCGTCGACGACCTCGAAGAGCGGCCAGTAGCAGGTCTCCACGGCCTCGCGGGCGAGGTCGATGGTCTCCGCGCCGTCCGCGCGCCAGCCGCGCGGGCAGGGCGCCAGCACGTTGATGAACGTGGCGCCCGGCGTGTCCAGGGCCTTGGCCGACTTGCGCACGAGGTCGCGCGGGTCGTGCGGCGAGGCCTGGGCCACGTAGCCGAGCTCGTGGGCGATCATGATGTCGGTGAGGTTCTTGCGGTTCTGGATCTTGCCCGACTGCGCCTTGCCCACCGGGCTGGTGGTCGTCCAGGCGCCCTGCGGCGTCGCGCCGGAGCGCTGGAAGCCGGTGTTCATGTAGGCGCCGTTGTCGTAGCAGACGTACAGCATCTGGTGGCCGCGCTCCATGGCGCCGGAGAGCGACTGCAGGCCGATGTCGTAGGTGCCGCCGTCGCCGCCGAAGGCGATGAACTTGGTGTTCTCCTCGACGAGGCCCTTCTTCTTGAGGGCGCGGTACGCGGTCTCGACGCCGGAGAGCGTCGCGGCCGAGTTCTCGAAGGCGGTGTGGATGTAGCTGCCCTTCCACGAGGTGTAGGGGTAGATGGTGGTGCTCACCTCGAGGCAGCCGGTGGCCGCCGAGACGACGACCGGGTCTTCCGTGCCCATGAGGATCTGGCGCACGGCGATCGGGGCGCCGCAGCCGGCGCACATGCGGTGACCGCCGGCCAGCTCGCTGCCCTTGGACACGAGCTCCCGCCACTTGTCGCGGGCGTCCTCGAAGTGGTTGGTGTCCTTGAGGGCGTCCACGGGGCACACGTCCACGCACTCGTGGCACAGGATGCAGCGGCTCTCGTCGACCTTGAACGAGGCCAGTTCGCGCTCGTTGAACGTGAGCGAGCCGGTGGGGCACGACGTGACGCAGCGGCCGCAGCTGATGCAGTCGGCCAGCTGCAGCGCGTCGCTGAACGGGGTGTCGACGTTGATGGTGAAGCCCCGGCCGGTGAAGTCGTAGCAGGCCGGGCCGGCGACGTCCCGGCACACGCGCACGCACTTGCCGCAGGCGATGCAGCGGCTCATGTCGCGGCGGATGAACGGGTGCTCGTACTGCGGCTCGACCTCACGCACCAGGTTGCCCTTCACGACGAGGTCGTTGTCGGTGACGTCGTACTCGACGCCGAGCGTCTGCAGGTCGCAGGCGCCGTTGCTCGGGCACTCGCACTGCAGGCAGCGCGTGGCCTCCGCGCGGGCGGCCGCGAGGCTGTAGCCCTTCTCGACCTCGAGGTCGGTGGCCGTGAGGCGCTTCTGCTTGCCGACCCTGGGCATGGTGGCGCGAGGCGCGGACTCGGCGCTCGCGCCCATCTTGAGCCACACCGGGGTGCGCTCGGCGAGACGCGCGCCCAGCTCGCCGAGCTGCGCCTCGTCCTTGAGCTGGTCGAGGTACGGCAGGCCGTTGTAGACGGCGAGGCGCTCCTCGAGCTGCTCGAGGTCCTCGCCGCCCAGCCACGCGTCGACGGCGAGCGCCGTGCGCTTGCCGCCGGCCACGGCGTGGATCGCCGACTGCGAGCCGGTGATGGCGTCGCCGGCCGCGAACACGCCCTCTTCGGGCGTGCGGCCGGTGTAGTAGTTGGCGATGAGCCGCGAGTCGGCCAGCGGCAGGTAGTCGGCGCTGTCGCCGAGCCGGGGCGCGAAGCCCGTGGCCATGACGACGGTGGTCGCGGCGAGCTCGAAGCGCGAGCCGCGGACCTCCTTGCGGCGGCCCTTCTCGCGCACCACGCGGACGCACTCCACGCCCTGCGCCTTGCCGGCCTTGGTCTTGACCTTCTTGGCCAGGACGCCGAACTCGACCTTGACGCCCTCTTCGAGGGCCGCGGCGAGTTCGCGAGCGCCGGCGGGGATGTCGTCGGCCTCGTGCTGGGCGAGGACGACGACCTCCTTGGCGCCCTTGCGGCGCGCCGTGCGGGCGACGTCGAACGCCGTGATGCCGTCGCCGATCACGGCGACCTTCTGCGTGAACTTGACCGCGCGGCCCTCGCGCACGCGCTTGAGCAGCTCGAGGCCGCTGATGGCGGCCTCGTCGCCGGGGAGGACGTGGCGCGGTTCCTCCCACGTGCCGACGCTGATGATCACGGCGTCGAAGCCGGCGTCGAAGAGCCCGTCCGGGTCCACCTCGTAGCCGAGCTCGGACTCGCCGACGAAGCGCACGCCGGCGTTCCACAGCGGGGTGAGCTCCTTCTCGACGACCTTCCCGGGCAGCCGGAACTCGGGGATGCTGTAGCGCAGCGATCCGCCCGGCTCCTCGTTGGCGTCGTAGATGGTGACCTCGTGGCCGCCCTGCGTGAGGAACCACGCGGCGGCGAGGCCGGCCGGGCCGGCGCCGATGACGGCGACCCGCCGGCCGGTCGGCACGCCCGGCACCAGCAGCGTGTCGCTGTGGTCGGCGGCCGCCCGGTGCAGGGCGCAGATGGCGATGGGCTCGTCCACGTCGCCGCGGCGGCACACGGGCTCGCAGTAGCGCGGGCACACGCGCCCGAGGATGCCGGGGAACGGCAGCTCGTCGCGCACGATGGAGGCGGCGCCGGCGGCGTCGCCGGAGGCGAGCGCCTCCATGTACGCCGGGATGTCGATGTGCGTGGGGCACGCGTGCGAGCACGGGGCCTCACAGTAGGCGTTGTGGTCCGAGAGGTACATCTTGAGGTAGCTCTCGCGGCGCGCGCGGACGCGCTTGGTGTTCGTCTTGACGTCCATGCCGTCCTTGACCCACGTGGTGCAGGCCGCCTGGAGCTTGTCGAGGCCTTCGACCTCGACCAGACACAGGCGGCAGGCGCCCCACGCGGCCATGCCCTCCTGGTGACAGAGCGCGGGGATGTCGATCCCCTCGCGCCGCGCCACCTCGAGCACGGTCTCGCCCTCGCGGGCGGTGAGCTGGCGGCCGTCGACGGTGAGCTGTACGGCAGCCTTGGTACGCGGGCTCACTGCTGCCTCCCTTCGACCAGCGCCGGTTGCGCGTCCACGACGGGGATGGCGTCGAACTTGCACACCTGACGGCAGGTATCGCACTTGATGCAGAGCTTCTGGTCGATCGTGTGGAGCTGCTTGCGCTCGCCGCTGATCGCCTGCGTGGGGCAGGCCCCGAGGCAGACGTGGCAGCCGGTGCAGGCGTCCTCGTCGATGACGTACTTGATGAGCGGCCGGCAGACCTTGGCCGGGCAGCGCTTCTCGACCACGTGGGCCATGACCTCGTCGCGGAAGTAGCGCAGCGTGGTCAGGACCGGGTTGGGGGCGCTGCCGCCGAGCTGGCACAGCGAACCCTCGATGATGTCGTCGCTGAGCTGCTCGAGCAGCTCGACGTCGTGCTCGGTGCCCATGCCGGCGGAGATGCGCTCGAGGATCTCGAGCACGCGCTGCGTGCCGACGCGGCAGGGCACGCACTTGCCGCAGCTCTCCTGGGCGGTGAACTCGAAGAAGAACTTGGCGAAGTCGACCATGCAGGTCTCGTTGTCGACGACGACCATGCCGCCGGAGCCCATCATGGAGCCGTGCTTGGTGAGGTTCTCGAAGTCGATCGGCGTGTCGAGCAGATCGGCCGGCAGGCAGCCGCCGCTCGGGCCGCCGAGCTGCACGGCCTTGAACTCGCGGCCGTCCTGCATGCCGCCGCCGACGTCGAAGATGACCTCGCGCAGTGTGGCGCCCATGGGCACCTCGACGAGGCCGGAGTTCCGCGCCTTGCCGGTGAGCGAGAAGATCTTGGTGCCCTTGGAGGTGTCGGTGCCCATGGCCGTGAAGGCGTCGGCGCCGTGATTGACGATCCAGGGGACGTTGGCGAACGTCTCGACGTTGTTCAGGTCGGTCGGCTGCTGCCAGAGGCCGTGGGCCACGGTGCGGATGTGCTTGCCGCGCGGCATGCCGCGGTGCCCCTCGATGGAGGCCGTGAGCGCCGTCGACTCGCCGCAGACGAACGCGCCGGCGCCCTGGTTGATCTTGAGGTCGAAGCTCCAGCCGGTGCCGAGGATGTCGTCGCCCAGCAGGCCGCGTTCGCGCGCCTGCTCCAGAGCGAGACGCAGGCGCGAGACGGCCAGCGGGTACTCGTGGCGGACGTAGATGTAGCCCTCGTCGGCGCCGATGGCGAACGCGCCGATGAGCATGCCTTCGACCAGGGAGTGCGGGTTGTCCTCGAGGATGGCCCGGTCCATGAACGCGCCGGGGTCGCCCTCGTCGCCGTTGGCGATGAGGTAGTGCTTCTCGCCCGGGTTGGCGCGGCAGTAGCGCCACTTGGTGCCGGTGGGGAACCCGGCGCCGCCGCGGCCGCGCAGGCCCGAGCGCTCGACCTCGTCGATGACGGCCTCGGGCGCGTCGTCGGAGAGGACCTTCGCCAGGGCGGAGTAGCCGCCGCGCGACAGGTAGTCGTCGATCGACATGGGGTCGATGTAGCCGTTCTCGGCGCGCACGACGCGCGTCTGACCGGCGTAGAAGGGCACGTCCTTCTCGAGCGCGACGGCCTCGCCGGTCGCCGGGTCGCGATAGAGCAGGCGCTCGACGACGTCGTCGCCGACCACGCTGGTCTCGACGATCGCGGCCATGTCCCTGGCCTTGAGGCGCGGGTAGAAGACGCCCTTGGGGTGGACGACGGCGATGGGGCCCTCCTGGCAGAGGCCGTGGCAGCCCGTGAGGACGACCTGGACCTTGTCGGAGAGGCCGCGCTTGTCGAGCTCCTTGGTGAGCGCGTCGCTCACGGCGGCGCGCCCGGTGGCGTTGCACGTCGAGCCCGCGCAGACGCGGATCTTGACGGTGTCCTCGCCGCCCGTCGCGAGCTCGGGGCGGAATGCGGCCTTGAGGGCCTTCTTGATGCGGGTCTGCCTGCTCGTCGCGGCCATGTCAGGCCTCCTTCTTGCGAAGGGTGCGGACGAGCTTGCGCGCAGCCTGCGGCGTCATGCGCGCGTGCGTGACCTCGGCGCCGACGCGGACCGCCGGCGCCAGGGCGCAGGCGCCGATGCAGTTGACCGTCTCGAGCGTGAACAGCAGGTCGGGCGTGGTGGCGCCGACGGCGATGTCGAGCTCCTGCGCGAACGCCTCGGCGACCAGGGGCGCGCCGGCGACGTGGCAGGCGGTGCCCATGCACACGCTGATGACGTGCTTGCCCACCGGCGTGAGCCGGAACTGGGCGTAGAAGCTGGCGACGCCGAAGACGCGCGAGAACGGCAGGTGCGTCTCCTCGGCGATGTTCTCGAGGGCGACGCGCGGCAGGTAGCCGTAGGCGTCCTGCGTCGTGTGCAGGGCCTCGACGAGGCCGGTGCCGGCGCGCAGGCCGGCGATGACCGGGTCGAAGAGCTTCATGTCGATCTCCGGCACGAAGCCCGCCGGCTGCTCGCCCATGACGCAGGCGGCGTTGGCGCCGCAGCTCTCACCCGGCAGGGTGGCCAGGGCGGCGGCGCGCTCGGCCTCGACGTCGAACGGGAGCTCTTCGAACTCGGGGCAGTAGTCGATCTCGATGCAGTCCACGGGGCAGGTGCGCTCGCACAGCGTGCAGGCGTAGCACTTGTAGGCCCCGGCCTTGTCCTTGACGAGGTCGAAGAGGCCCGACACCGCGCGTCTTGTCCACGAGCTCGCGGCGCTCGAAGTCGATGCCCTTGAGGACTTCGTAGAGGGCCGAGCCGCGGGGCTCGGTGGTCGTGCCGTTCCTTCTCGGCATCCTTGTCACCTCAGTCCTTACGCAGATTCAGGTAGCGGCGCTCGGTCGTCGCCCGCTTCTTGCTCCCGGCGGTCTTCTCGAGCTCGGCGAACGCCTGCTCGATGTTGTCCGGGAAGATGTCGCGACCGCCCAGGCCGTAGATGAACGGCAGGACCTGGGGGCGCGGGTCGCAGTCGTAGAGGGCGCTCCTGACCTCGAGGAAGACCGGGCCGCCCTGGGCGCCGAACGAGTCGGCGCGGTCCATGACGCCCACGACCTTCACGTGCTGGAGCGCCTCGGCGTACGCCGCGTGCGGGAACGGCCGGAACGCGCGCACGCGCACCATGCCGGCCTTGACGCCGCGGGCGCGCAGCTTGTCGACCGTCATGCGCGTCGTGCCGGCGGTGGAGCCGACCACGACGATGGCGATCTCGGCGTCCTCGAGCTGGTACGTCTCGAGCAGGCCGTACTTGCGGCCGCTGATCTCGGCGTACTCGTCGGCGACGTCCTGGATGACCTGGAGCGAGCGGTCCATCGCCCGGTTCTGGGCGACCTTGTGCTCGAAGTACCAGCCGTGCAGGCCGTCGAACGGGCCGACGGTGACGGGGTTCTTGGCGTCGAGCATGGGGTTGGTGGGGCGGTACGGCCCGATGAACTTCTGGACCTGGTCCTTGGTGAGCATCTGCAGCGGGCCGATGGCGCCGCTGATCACGTAGCCGTCGTACATGTGCATGACCGGCAGGCGGACGTCCATGTGCTCGGCGATGCGGATGGCCTGGATGCAGTTGTCGTAGGCCTCCTGGTGGTTCTCGCCGTAGAGCTGGACCCAGCCGGTGTCGCGGCCGCCCATGGTGTCGCTGTGGTCGCAGTGGATGTTGATCGGGCCGCTGAGGGCGCGGTTCACGGTGGTCATGACCACCGGGAGCCGGTAGCTCGCGGCGACGAAGAGGACCTCCCACATGAGGGCGAAGCCCTGGGAGGAGGTCGCCGTCATCGTGCGCGCGCCGCCGGCGGCCGAGCCGATCACGGCGCTCATGGCGCTGTGCTCGCTCTCGACGGTCACGAACTCGGTGCCGACCTTGCCGTCGGCGACCATCTGCGCGTAGAGCTGGACGACCTCGGTCTGCGGCGTGATGGGGTAGGCGCAGACCACGTCCGGGTCGATCTGGCCCATCGCCTCGGCGACGGCCTCGTTGCCGGTGACTGCGAGGATCTCGGATTCAGTGACAGCCACGGTCACTCCTTCTTGTCGATCTGCATGACGATGGCCTTGGTCGGGCACTCCTTGGCGCAGATGCCGCAGCCCTTGCAGTGCTCGAGGTCGATGCCGGTCGCCTTGTTGTCCTCGACGATGATCGAGGCGTCGGGGCAGTAGAAGTAGCACAGCATGCAGCCGTCGCACTTCTCCACGTCGATCTCGGGGACGAGCGAGCGCCAGCCGCCGGTCTCGTTGTAGACGGAGTTGCCGGCCTCGATGATCGTGGCGCCGAGCTCGTGGCGCTCAGGGCCCCACTGGTCGACGTCGCTGATGTCCCAGCTCGGCTTCTTCTTGGCGGGCGCCTTGCGCGCCGCGGGCTTCTTGAGCGGCGCCGGCTTCTTGGCGCCTGCCTTCTTGTCCACGGTCATTCGCCCTGGACCTCCTCGTAGCTGCGCGTGATGGCGGCGATGTTGCCCTCGACGACCTTGGGCGGGAACTTCTTGCCGAAGTCCTCGCGCAGGAACGTGACGACGTCATCGATGTCGAACAGCCCGGTGATGCGCGTGAGCGCGCCGACCATGGGCGTGTTCGGGATGGGGCGCCTGATGGTCTCGACCGCGATGCGCGTCGCGGCGATGGTGTAGAGCCGGTTGCCCTTGAGGCCGGAGTCCTTGCGGAGCTGGGCCGGCGAGCGCTCGCTGTTGACGAGCACGATGGCGTCGTCGGGCGCGCCCTTGGTGACGTCGACGATCTTCAGCAGGGACGAGTCGAGCACGACCACGATCTGCGGGTGCTCGATGCCCGAGTACACCTGGATCGGCGCGTCGCTGACGCGCGTGAACGCGACGATCGGCGCGCCGGAGCGCTCCGGGCCGTACTCGGGGAAGGCCTGGAAGTACTTGCCCTCGCCGAGGGCCAGCTCGGCGACCATCTTGGCCGCGGTGACGGCCCCCTGTCCGCCGCGGCCGTGCCAGCGGATCTCCGTGAGGGCGGGCCCCGCCTTCACGTTCTTCTTGCCGGTCTTCGTCGCCATCTTCACTCCTCTCCGTGCCGCACGTTGCGGCGCCCGGCGAGGGCGCGGCCCAGTGTCAGCTCGTCGGCGTATTCAAGGTCGCCGCCCACCGGCAGGCCGCTGGCGAGGCGCGTGACGCGCACGCTCTCCGGCAGCAGGTCGGCGACGTACATCGCCGTCGCCTCGCCCGTCATGGTCGGGTTGGTCGCCACGATCACTTCGGTGACGTCGCCGTCCACGCGCGCGAGGAGCTCCGCCATGTGCAGGTCCTCGGGGTCGACGCCGTCGATGGGGCTGAGCGCCCCGCCGAGGACGTGGTAGTAGCCGTGGAACTCGCGCGTGCGCTCGATGGTGACCACGTCGAACGGCTGCTCGACGACGCAGAGCAGCCGGGGGTCGCGCCGCGGGTCGGCGCAGATGGTGCAGAGCTCGCCCTCGGCCAGGTTGAAGCAGCGGGAGCAGAACCCGATCTTCTCCTTGACCTCGACGATGGCTGCGGCCAGCGGCAGTACCTCTTCCGGGCGCTGCCGGAGCAGGTGGAAGGTGAGGCGCTGCGCGGTGCGGGGGCCGATGCCGGGGAGCTTGGAGAGCTCGCTGATCAGGCGCTCGACCGGTGGTGCATACATTCGCGCGTGAGCTCCCTAGACATGACTTGCTATGCACTCTCGATGCAAGATTCGGGCGCCGTCTCCGGCGCCCGCAGACCAGCTAGACAGTCTACTCGCTTAGGCTGGCAGCGGCAACGCGACGGGCGCCGGTCCTGCTTCGCCGTGCTGCGAAAGCCGCGGCGAGTGCGCCGTCCGTCCTTGGTCTGCGCCGGGGGTGGTGGGCGGCGCGCCCGAGAGGCCACATCTCGGACTTATCAAGTCCGGTATGCACATTCTAAACGCGCGGTTCGCAGCCTGCAAACCCGGGCGCCGCCGGCCGGGAGGCGCCGCCCCAGCAGAGAACCCCGCGCGTGCCGGCCGGCGCGCGCGGGGGTGCCGCGTGACTCAGAAGAGGCCGGGGATGTTGGGCAGGTCGAGGCCGCCGGTGGCGCCGCCGAGCTTGGTGCTCGCGAGGTCCTGGGCGGCGCGCAGCGCCTCGTTGGTGGCGGCGACGACGAGGTCCTGCAGCATCTCCACGTCCTCGGGGTCCACGGCGTCCGGGTTGATGCGCACTTCCTTGACCTCGAGCGCGCCGGTGACGACCACGGTCACGACGCCGCCGCCGGCGCTGGCCTCGACGGTCTCGACGGCGAGCTCTTCCTGAGCCTGCGCCATCTTGCGCTGCATCTCCTGGACCTGCTTCATCATCTTGTTGTACTGGGGATTGGCCACGGGGTCTCCTTATGACTCGTCGGGCAGCAGCTCGGCGTCGAGCTTGGCCTGCGCGGCACGGATCTGGTCGGTGAAATCGGGGAGGGCCGCCGGGCTCTGCGGCGCGGCGGCTGGAGCGGCCCCCGCGGCGGCGGCCTGGGCGGCGGCGCCGGAGGCCAGCTCGAACCGCGCCGTGACGCGGCGTCCCAGGACGCCCTCCACGGCGGCGGCGAGTACCTCGGCGTTCTCGCGCTGGTCCGCGTTGCGGAGCGCGAACTCCGAAGGCAGCGCGACGGTGAGCACGTCCCCCTCGAGGGCGGACGGCCGGCCGTCGCGCAAGAAGCCGTAGAGCGGCACCCGGACGGCCTGGACGCGCTGCAGGATGAGCTCCCAGGCGCGCTTGACGCGCTCGAGCGTGAGTTCCTGGGCGG
>CAVUGS010000002.1:0-354630 GCA_963741075.1 uncultured Thermoleophilia bacterium | reverse complement strand
GCCCCCCGCCGCCAGGGAGAGCTAGCCGCGCAGCTTCTTGAGCGGCGCCACGCTGGCCATGAGCCGGCGCTCGGAGCCGTCGTTCTCGAAGCGGATGAGCACGATGCCCCCGCTCTGCATGCCCAGCACCGTGCCCTCGCCGAGCGTGGCGTGCAGCACGCGGTCGCCGGGAGCGAAGAACTGCTCGACCACCTCCTCGTCGAGTCCCTTCTTCTTCTCGAGCCCGGTGATGCGCCGGCCGCTGCCGAGCGTCTCGTAGTCGCCGTCCTCATCGTCGCGGCGCCCGCCGCGGCCGCTCCAGCCACCGCCGCTGCCGCCGCGACCCCACGAGTCGCCGCCCCAGCTGCCGCGGCCGCCGCCCGACTCCCAGCTGGTCGAACGGCCGCCGATGGTCTGCCGCTCCGTGAGCTCGGTCGGGATCTCGTCGAGGAAGCGTGACGGCATGTTGTACTGCGACGCGCCCCAGAGCGTCCTCGCGCGCGCGTGCACGAGGTACAGCCTGTCCATGGCGCGCGTGATGCCCACGTAGGCGAGCCGCCGCTCCTCCTCCACGTTCTGTTCGTCCAGCGAGCGCTGGTGCGGGAACACGCCCTCCTCCATCCCGGCGATGAAGACCACCGGGAACTCGAGACCCTTGGCGTTGTGCAGCGTCATGAGCGTGAGCAGGGAACTGGTGTCGGCGAGGGCGTCGCTGTCGCTGAACAGCGAGATCTCCTGGAGGAAGCCGTCCAGGCTGGGCTCGTCGGCGCGCTTGTCGTACTCGGCGGCCACGCTCGACGAACTCCTCGATGTTCTCCAGACGGCCCTCGGACTCGAGCGTCTTCTGCGCGGCGAGGGCCGCCTCGTAGCCGCTCTCGTCGATGACGCTGCGCACGACCTCGGCGACGGGCCGGCCGGCCTGCGTGGCCTGCAGGCCTTCCATGATCCTGGCGAACGCGAGCAGGCCGTTGACCGCGCCGGCCGACAGCCCGGGCACGTCGTCGGCCTCGCGCAGCGCCGTCCACAGACTCTCCCCCACGCTCGCCGCGTGCGCCTGCAGGCGCTGCAGGCTGGTGGCGCCGATGCCGCGCTTGGGCGTGTTGACGATGCGCAGCAGCCGCTGCGTGTCGTCCGGGTTCACGAGGATGGTGAGGTAGGCGATGAGGTCGCGGATCTCGGCGCGCTCGTAGAACTTGGGCCCGCCGATGACCTGGTAGGCGATCGCGTAGCGCCCGAACTGCTCCTCGAGCACGCGGCTCTGCGCGTTGGTGCGGTAGAGCACGGCCACCTCGTCCGGCCGGTACGCCCGCTCGGCGCCCTTGGCCTCTCCCTCGAGCAGCTTCTGCACCTCGCTGGCGACGAACTGCGCCTCGGCGCGCTCGTCGTTGACCTCCACGACCTGGACGAGCGCGCCCTCCCCCCTCGGGGTCCACAGGTTCTTGCCCTTGCGCTTGCGGTTGTTGGTGACGACCGCGTTGGCCGCGTCGAGGATCTTCTGCGTGGAGCGGTAGTTCTGCTCCAGGCGGATGACCTCCGCGTCCGGGTGGTCGCGCTCGAACTCGAGGATGTTGCGGATGTCGGCGCCGCGCCACGAGTAGATGCTCTGGTCGTCGTCGCCGACCACGGCGAGGTTGCCGTGCGCGCCGGCGAGCAGGTTGGCGAGGCGGTACTGGGCGTGGTTGGTGTCCTGGTACTCGTCCACGAGCACGAAGCGGAACGCCTGCTGGTAGTGCTCGAGCCGGTCGGGATAGCCCTCGAGCAGCTCGACTGTCTTCATGAGCAGGTCGTCGAAGTCCATGGCGTTCATCTCGGCGTGGCGCTTCTCGTAGAGCTCGTAGACGTCGGCGGCGATCTGCGCGAAGCGCCCGCCCTGCTCGCGGAACTGGGCGGGCCCCAGCAGCTGGTTCTTGGCGTCGCTGATCTGGCGGCTGATCGACTCCGGCGGGTAGCGCTTGGGGTCGATGTTGAGCTCCTCCATGCAGCGCTTGATGAGCCGCCGGCGGTCGTCCTCGTCGTGGATCGTGAAGCGTGCTCTTGTAGCCCATGCGCTGGGCCTCGCGGCGCAGCAGACGCGCGCACATGCTGTGGAAGGTGCTGATCCACATGGTGCGCGCGACCGGACCCACGAGGCCTTCGATGCGCTCCTTCATCTCGCCGGCCGCCTTGTTGGTGAAGGTGATGGCGACGACCTCGTCGGGGCGCACGCGTTCGACCTGGATGAGCCAGGCCACCCGGTGCGTGAGCACGCGCGTCTTGCCCGAGCCGGCGCCGGCGAGGATCAGCAGCGGCCCGTCGGTGTGGGTGACCGCCTTGCGCTGCTCGTCGTTGAGGCCGGCGAGCAGCGGGTGCCCGGCCCGCTCGCCGCGCGGGTCGCCCGGCGTCATCCGATGCCCCCGCCGAGCACGAGGCTGATGACGAGGGCGATCACGCCGGCGAAGACGAGCTTGAGGCCCGAGACCCAGAGCCGCTCGCGCGAGATGGAGCCGAGGAAGATCCCGAGGCCGAAGAGCTCCACGAGCCCGACGACGATGGCGAGGTAGTAGGCCATGTGGATCGAGATCACGCCCGTGAACAGGAAGGGGATCATGGCGATCATCGCCGCCGCGAACGGCGACGCGCCGTCGATGAGCGCGATGACGATGGTCGCGTACCGCGAGGCCGATGCGATGTCGGAGTCCTGCAGGCTCGAGAGCGTCACTTCCTCGAGCTCGCGCATGGCCCGGTCGCGCTCGGCGCGCTCGACGAGGTAGGACCCGTAGAACCCGGACACGCCCATGCCGACGGCCGTCGTGAGCACCACGATGAAGATGGCCCGGGCGCTGTCGCACGCCGCCGAAGTAGCCGCCGACGAGCACGCCGATGGTGGTGAGCACGCCGTCGAAGGCGTTCATGGCGAAGTACCGGCGGGCGATCTCGCCCACTTCGGCGATCTCGTGGTAGTGGCGCAGCGTGGCCAGTTGGCGCCGCACGCGCGTCCCGATGCTGGGACTGCCCGGAAGGCTCATCGGCTCACCAGGATGTCCGCGCCGCCCTGCGCCCTCCGTGCGGCGCCCCGCTCAATCGCGCTTCCGGCCATTAGTCCGGCCGACGCGAAGCCCTGCGGGCCGCGGCCGCTCAATAGCACTTCCGTGCATTAGTCAGGCCGGCGCGGTCAGCGAAGCCAGCTGGCGCCGGCGTCCTGCGGGGTCTCGACCTCGTCGATGATGCGCTTGCCGGCCGAGACCTTGTCGATGGAGTGGATGCTGCCGCCGGCGTCCTGCACGACCTCGGCGACGTCCTGGAAGTCGACGTCGTCGCCCTCCAGCGTGATCTTGATGTTCTCGACCTTGTTGTCGATCTCGATCAGCGTGATGTCGACACCGTGGATGCCCTCGAGGTCGCCGAGCTTGTCGGCGAGCACGAGCATCGTGGGCTGGTGGGGCTTGAGGACGTCGAGCACGAGACGCCTGACCTCGCTCATGTGGTGATCACGCTCCGTTCAAAGGGTCGCCTGAGAGGGCAGCAATCGTAGCATACCCAGCTCCGCGCGCCGGTCACCCTCCGGGATGACGACCGCGACGCGGCTCAGCGCAAGGCAGGGACGCCGGCAGAGGCTGCGCAGGGCGCGCACGCCGCAAGCGCCGTCAGATCCCGGCGCCTTCGTCGAACCGCAGCAGCTCCGCGAGCATGGCCTGCGTCTCGCGCACGGCCTGCTGACGCTTGCCGCTCCGCTCGGGGTGGATCTCGTCGAGTTCCTTCTCCATCTCCACGATGCGCGCCACGAGGCACTTGATCGCCTCGGCCACGGGGTCGGGCAGGTGCCGGTAGTCGATGTCGGGGATGCCGACCTTCTCACCTCGCAGCAGCACCGGCCGCCCCGGGTTGCCGACCACGGTCGAGTTCTTGGGCACGTTGCTGACCACCACGCTTCCGGCGCCGACCTTGGCGTTGTCGCCCACGGTGATGCCGCCCAGCACCTTGGCGCCGGCGCCGAACACGACGTTGTCGCCCACGGTGGGGTGACGCTTGCCGGTCTCCTTGCCGGTGCCGCCGAGCGTGACGCCCTGGTAGATGGTCACGTTGTCGCCGATCTCGGCGGTCTCGCCGATGACGACGCCGGAGCCGTGGTCGATGAACAGGCCGTGGCCGATCTTCGCCCCGGGGTGGATCTCGATGCCGGTGGCGAAGCGGTTGAACTGGCTGATCCAGCGCGGAGCCAGCGGCACGCCCATGTCGCGCAGCTTGTGCGCCACGCGGTGCAGCCACAGGGCGTGCAGCCCGGCATAGGACGTGATGATCTCGAGCTTGGAGGTGGCGGCGGGGTCGCGCTCCTGGACCGCCTGCACGTCGCCGGTGACCTCGTCGATGGCCGTGTGGACGTCCTGGCTGACGGCGCCGACGATCTCGTTGACGGGGCGACAGCCGCGCGTCCCTCGTCCCAGGAACCAGCACGCAGCGACGCTCAGGCCCGTAAGGGCGAGCAGCTTGCGGATCACGGCCGTCACCTCCTTCTGTCGTGTGTGCCGGGCCCGGCCTGCCCGAGGCAGAGGCCGGGCCCGCGGTACGCTATCACGCCTCGTTCATGCTTCCCGTGCGGAAACCATCCAGGTCGAGGGCGACGTAGGTGAACCCGGCGGCGTGGACCCGCCGCGAGATCTCGTCGCGCAGCTCCAGCGCCCGCCCCAGCTGGTCGCTCTCCACCTCCAGGCGCACCACGTCGCCGTGGTGACGCGCGCGGCACTGGCGGAAGCCGAGCTCGCGCAGCGCCTTCTCGGCTTCCGCGACCGCGGCCAGCTTGTCCGGCGTGATGGCCTGGCCGTAGGGCACGCGCGAGGCCAGGCAGGCCTGCTGCGGGGCGTCCCAGGTGGACAGGCCCAGCTCGCGCGCGAGCCGCCGGACCTCAGGCTTGCCGACGCCGGCGGCGAGCAGTGGCTGCAGCACGCCGCGCTCCGCGGCGGCGCGCATGCCGGGACGGTGGTCGCCGACGTCGTCGGCGTTGGCTCCGTCCACGAGAGTCGCGCCGCCGTGCGCCGCCGCGACCTCGGCGAGCTCGTCCAGCAGCCCGGCCTTGCAGTAGTAGCAGCGCTCGCGCGAGTTGGCCACGAAGCGCTCGTCGTCGAACTCGCGCGTCGCCACGACGACGTGCTCGACGCCAAGGCTCGCGGCCAGCGCCCGTGACGCCGCGAGCTCCTCGTCCAGGTACGTCGGCGACGTGGCCGTCACGGCCACCACGTGCTCCGGGCCGAGCGCGCGCACGGCGGCGGCGAGCACGAGGCTCGAGTCGGCGCCGCCGGAGAACGCGACGCAGGCCTCGGCGACGCCCTCGAACTGCGCCAGCAGGCGCGCGAGCACGGGATCGTCAGGCATCCAGATCGACCAGCTCTGTGACCGTCGGGTGGTCGCCGCACACGGGGCACGAAGGCACGCGACCGACCTCGACTTCGTTGAACGTCATGGCGCCGCCGTCGTACTGCACCAGACGGTCGTACAGCGGCTGACCGGCGCCCGTGAGCACCTTGATGACCTCGAGCGCCTGGATGGAGCCGATGAGGCCGGGGATGGGGCCGAGCACCCCGGCCTCCGAGCAGCTGATGACGCCGGCGGGCGGCGGCGGCTCCGGGAACAGGCAGCGGTAGCACGCCGTCTCCCCGCCCTTGATCGTCATGGCCAGCCCCGTCATGCGCAGGACCGCGCCGTCCACCAGGGTCTTGCCGCGCAGGACGCAGGCGTCGTTGAGCAGGTAGCGCGTCGGGAAGTTGTCCACGGCGGTCACCACCACGTCGTAGTCGTCGATCACCGAGAACGCGGTGCCGGCGCACAGGCGCGAGGTGTTCGGCTCCAGCGTCACCTCGGGGTTGAGCGCGCCCAGCCGCACCGCCGCCACCTCGGCCTTGGGCCGTCCGATGTCGGCGGTCGTGAACAGGATCTGGCGCTGCAGGTTCGACAGCTCCACCACGTCGTCGTCGACGATGCCGATGCGCCCGACGCCGGCGGCCGCGAGGTAGAACAGCACCGGCGCGCCCAGGCCGCCGGCGCCCACGACCAGCGCGGAGCCGGCGCGCAGGGCGTCCTGACCGCGCTCGCCGACCTCCTTGAGGACGAGCTGGCAGTCGTAGCGCTGACGCTCCTGCCCGCTGATCCTCACGTCTTGGGCTCCGGCAGGTCGGCGAAGAGGGGCGTCGAGAGATAGCGCTCGCCCGTGTCGCACAGGATGGTCACCACGACCTTGCCGGCCATGCCATCGCGGCGCGCGATCTCGCCGGCGGCCCACACGTTGGCGCCGGCGGAGATGCCGACCAGCAGGCCCTCCTCGGAGGCGAGCCGCCGGGCGATGGCGAACGCGTCGTCGGCGCTCACGGTGATGACCTCGTCGTAGACCTCAGCGTCCAGGACCTTGGGCACGAAGCCGGCGCCGATGCCCTGGATGCGGTGCGGGCCGGCGGGGCGACCGGACAGCACCGGCGAATCAGAGGGCTCCATGGCGACGACGAGGACGCCGGGCCGCCGCTCCTTGAGCACCTGGCCGACGCCGGTGAGCGTGCCGCCGGTGCCCACGCCGGCGACGAACGCGTCGACCTCGCCGCCGGTGTCTTCCCAGATCTCCTCGGCAGTGGTCAGGCGATGCGCCTCGGGGTTGGCGGCGTTCTCGAACTGCTGCGGCACGAACGCGTCGCCCAGCTCGGCGGCGAGCTCGACGGCGCGGTTCACCGCGCCGGTCATGCCTTCCGACGCCGGGCGTGAGGACGAGGCGCGCGCCGTAGGCCTTGAGCAGCGCGCGCCGCTCCACGCTCATCGAGTCGGGCATGGTGAGCACCATGTCGTAGCCGCGCGCCGCGGCGACCATGGCGAGGGCGACGCCGGTGTTGCCGCTGGTCGGCTCGATGATGGTGCTGCGCCCGGGAGCGATGAGCCCTTCCTGCTCGGCCGCCTCGATCATGGCGAGACCGATGCGGTCCTTGACGCTTCCGCCCGGGTTGAACGACTCGAGCTTGCCGAGCACCTCGGCGCCGGTCTCGTCCGAGATCCGGTTGAGCCGCACCAGCGGCGTGTGGCCGATGAGCTCGGTGATGCTCCCTGCCCTCTTCATGCGTTCTCCTCGGATCAGATGTGGTACATCGGCGCGGCCTCGCGCAGCGCGTCCTCGCGCCGCAGCAGGTCGCCGATGGTGGTGGCCGTGAGCACGTCCTCGAGCGCCTGCTGCGCCTCGATCCACACCGACGAGGCGCCGCAGCGGTCGACCTGGTCGCAGCGTCCCTGCGTGCACTCGGCCGGAGACGGCACGCCGTCGAGCGCCGCCACCACGTCGAGGATGGTGATGTCGTCGGCCGGGCGGGCGAGGGCGTACCCGCCCGAGGCTCCCCGGCGGCTGCGCACGATGCCGCCGCGACGGAGCGCCGCGAAGACCTGCTCCAGGAACTGGAGCGGCATGTCGCGGCGCTCGGCGATGTCGCCCAGGCGCACGGGCTTGCCCGTCTGCGTCTGCTCCACGCGGGCGAGCTCCGTGAGGGCGCGGACCGCGTACCTGCTCTTCATGGAGATGTTCACCTTGCGCCAGCTCCTCGCTGCGGATTCCCGATAATTCCAGTCGAGATTACGGAACGGAGAGGCTCGCGTCAACGCGGCCCGGCGCCCGCCCGGGTCAGTCGCCCAGCATCGGGGGGCCGCCCCTTCGCCGCCGCAGCCAGAAGCCTGCCAACGCGGTCAGCGCGAGAGTGACCAGCGCCGCCCAGACGATGCGGTACGCCACCACCCAGAACACGCTCGCCCCGAGGGCGATGAAGATGAGCGAGTCCTCGACGATCGCGTGCACCATGCTGAGGAACACGCTCATGATGAACACCTGGCGGCGGCCGAGGTCGTGCCGGCGCACGTCGCGCACGATCACTCCCGCCGCCGTAGGCCAGCCCGAACAGGAACCCGACGAGCGTCGGCGCGGCGGAACGCTCGTCGAGGCCCACGTGGCGCACGACCTTGGCCCAGGCGCGCACGACGGCGCGGAACGCGCGCGTGCCCTCGAAGATCTCGAGCACCACCATGATCGGCACCACGATGAGGAACACGCGGAGCAGCAGGTCCAGGGACCCGGTCGCGAATTCGCGCAGGAACTCCGTCATGAGACCAGCCCCATGAGCAGGTTGGCGACGGCGGCCGCGGCGAGACCGGCGACGATGCGCAGCGCGCCGAAGGCGAAGCCGTTCATGCCCGCCTTGTGGAGCACGGCGCCCTCCACCACCAGGTTGTGGCCGATGAGGACGGCGACGGCGAGCACGGTGATCTGACGCGCGGTGAGGTCCAGCGCCTGCATGGATCCCACGGCGGCGTAGATGTTGAGCACGTAGCCCACGACGAGGGGGACGGCCGCGTCCCCGGGCAGGCCGAGGGCCCGCATGAGCGGCCGCGCGACGCCGGCCAGCCACCCGATGACGCCCGAGCTTCTCCAGGGCGAGCGTGACGCCGTAGGCCGGGATCATGACCTTGGCCAGGTCCCAGAACGTCTGCAGCCCGGCGATCACGCCCAGACGCAGGTCGCGGCGCACGGTCGCCCAGAAGCCGATCGGCGGCTGCTGAAGCGGCGCGCCGGGGAGGGTGTCGTCAGGTCCCGTCATGCGCGAGGGATTCTCGCACGGGCGCGGCCGCACGTCATCGGGCCGGGTGAACGTCACCGCGTGGACCGGGGTGTCACCCTTGAGGCTCACGGGGGCCGCGCGGGACGATGCCCCCATGCCGTCCGCCCGCACAGCCGCACTCCCCCTCCAGGCGCTCGCCGCCCTGGCCGCCCTTGCCGCACTGTCAGTCCTGGCGCCGGCCTGCGGCGAGCACACGCGGGCGCCTGTCGTGGTGCCTTCGGACGTGCATCTGGCGGCCGCACAGCCGTCGCGGCCGGCGGCGGGTGACCCGCCGGCCGGGGACTCCGCGGCCGTCGACAGGCTGCGGGCGGCGCGCACCGTGGGCCTGTACTGCCGCCTGGTCGACCAGGGTCAGTTCGCGCGCGCCGGAGAGCTCTGCGCACATCGCCGGCTCTGGTCGCGGCGCGCCCTCGCGAGCGTCACCCGCTTCCACTTCCGCTCCGCCCGCGTCTACGCGGCGCCGGACGCGCGCACGCTGGTGCTCAAGGCGCGCGTGCGCGTGCGCGCCGGGCGAGGCTGTCCGCTGCCGGACGGCCTCGCCGTCCTGTTCTTCACCCTGGGGAGGGTCGGCAGCGCCGTGGGGGGATGGCTGATCACGGCCGTCTCCACCAGCCCGTAACCCTCCCGAAAGGGGTCAGTATGAACAGACGGCGATGGGCGCACATCGTGGCGGCCGCCGTGGTTGCGGCCGCGTTCGCGGCCGCGGCCCCGGCGGCCGCGGCCGGCGAGGCCGCGGCGGGGGCCGAAGCGGCCGCCACCGGATACCTCGAGGCGCGCGCAGCCGCCGTCACCGCCGCCGACCCGGCGGCCACGCTCGCCCGCTGGGTCGTCCCTGGCAGTCGCGCTGGCCCGCACCGAGGCCAAGGTCGCGGCCGGCGCCGCGCTGCGCGGGCGGAGCGCTGGTCGGACGGTCGAATCCGCGACCTGCCGGGTCACGGTGGTCGACACCCGGTCGGTGGCCGAGCAGGTGGTGGTCGTCGCGCGGGCCGTCACGCTCCTCACCTGGCGTTCGCCGAACGGCGCCACGGACGTCGAGGGCAGCGGCGTCGACCACACCCTCACGCTTACCCGCAGCGGCGACGGCTGGGTCGTCACGGCCGACGCCTACACCGACGTCCTGAAGGCGGCGTGCCTGGAGGCCGCGGGAGCGTCGCGCGCCCTGGTACGCGGCGCGGCGCGCGGCGCGGAACGTGCGAGCGGCTCGCTGCTTCTTCCCCGCGCGAGCGCCGGCCCACGGGCCATCCCCGCGCCGCTACACCGACATCATCAGCTACGACCGGCCGGCGGCGCAGGCCTACGCCGACACCTACGCGCTGTCGTACAACCCGACGTTCGTCAGCTTCGCCGGGGCCGACTGCGCCAACTTCGCCTCGCAGTGCGCCCGCGCCGGCGACATGCCGCAGTCCCGCGGCGCGACGACCAGCGGCTGGTGGTACGACAAGGAGGGCACGTCCTCTCCCTGGGACGACACCTACAGCCTGAGCTGGATCAACTGCACCAGGCAGATCGCGCTACTGGAACACGCGCCGTACCGACTGGGAGACGTCGGCGGGCGTGCTGAGCCGCGGCGACTTCATCTACTACGACTGGACCGGAGACGGCGTGTGGGACCACGTGGCCGTCGTCGCCGGCAGCAACAGCGCCGGGCAGAAGGTCATCGACGCGCACACCACCGACCACTACCGCGTGTACTGGAAGCTCGGCTACAGCGGGACCAAGTACCGCTACGCCAAGGTCCGCCCGCAGTGGGTCGTGTGACGCTCAGCCGCTCGCCGGGCACGAGGTCGTGGGCCACGAGGTCCTCGGCGGTGTCCCTGCGCCTGATCTGCACCAGCCGGCCGGCGGCCGTCACCGCGAACGCGGCGGCCGTCGGCCGGGCGTTGTACGGGTTCATCATCTCGAGCGTGTAGGCGCCGGCGTCCAGAAAGGCGACCACGTCGCCCACCGTCGTCGCCGCCGGGAACCGGCGATACGGCGAGTCGGCGTCGCCGGCGAAGACGTCGCCGCCGTCGCACAGCGGGCCGGCGAGGCGGAAGTCAGCGTCCGCCTCCTCGCCGGCGCGCGAGGCCACGATGGTGCGGTAGTACCAGTGCGTAGTTGGTGTGCTCGAGCAGGGTGTTGAAGCCGGCGTCCACGGTGACCCAGCGCTCGTCGCCGATGCGGCGCCCGGCGGCGTCGCGGCGGCCCTTGGTCTTCTCGTTCTCGACGCGCGCGACCAGGACGGCGGTCGTGGCGGCGATGGAGCGGCCGGGCTCGAGGAACAGCGTCGAGGTCCGGCCGCCGCGCCGCGAGCCGCGCCGCCGACCACCTCGGCGTAGTCGGCGGCCGTCAGCAGCGAGCAGAAGTAGTCGCTCGGGTGGCACGTCACCGGCGCCTCGCGGTACGGCACGGCGAAGCCGCCGCCGGCGTTGAGGAACTGCAGCCGCACGCCGGCGGCCGCCTCCACCTCGTCCACGAGGTCGAGCGCCGCCGCGATGCGCCTGCCGGTACGGCTCCACGCTCGTGATCTGCGAGCCGATGTGCAGGTGCATGCCGGCGGGCTCGAGGTTGGGGTGCTCGGCGGCCAGGCGGAACGCGGCCGCGGCGTCGTCGCGGTCGATGCCGGCCTTGCCGCCGTGCGCCGTCTCGAGGCCGGGGTGCGTGAGCGTCGGCACGTGGACGTCGATGCGCGGAGCCACCGCGGCCACCGCGCCCAGGCCGGCCGCGACCTCGCCGATCCTGCCCAGCTCGTGCAGCGAGTCGACCATGAAGGCGCGCACGCCGCAGGCGACTGCGCGTTCGATCTCCGCCCTCGTCTTGGCGACGCCGTTGAAGACGATCTGCCGCGGCTCGAACCCCGCCGCCAGCGCCTTGTCCAGCTCGCCGCCGGCGTTGACCTCGACGTTGGCGCCGGCGTCCCGCGCCACGCGCAGGAACCACAGGTTGGAGCACGCCTTGCTCGCGTAGAAGACCTCGGTGGCCGGATGGAAGCGCCGGAACGACCCCACGACGGCCTCGACGTTGGCCCGCAGGCGCCGCTCGCTGAACACGAAGAAGGGCGTCTCACGGTCGGCGGCGAGATCGACGAGGTCCACGCCGTCGAAGCACAAGTGACCGTCACAGACGGTGTACAGCGGGTCGGTGGCCGGCATACGCACCCCTGCTTGTCGAATGAGCGGTCAGCGAAGTATACTGCGCCCGCTTTGTCCCACCGGCTACGGGAGACACGCAACCGAGTGGTAGACGCAAGCCCTCACGACCGTCGTCTCACCGCCTTCACGGGCGGCAAGGTCCACGACTTCTAATACCCCCCTCCGCTGACGCGCACCGCCGCGCCCGCTCCTACCCGGGCGGCCGGCGGCGGCACAGCCGTCCTCTGCCCGCGGGCGCCCTCGCGCCCGGCTCTCCGCCCCGCCGTGAGACCTGATCCTCACCCGGGCCGGCGCCGGCAGCCTCCCGCGGTACCGTCCACGGCAGACGAAGTGGAGTGGGATTGACCCTTCCCCGGCTCACCATAGACCTGGACGCCGTCGCCGAAGCGACGCGGCGTCTCCCGGCAGACCTGCACGCGCGCGGGCTGACGCTCTGCGGCGTCACCAAGTGCGTCGACGGCGAGCCGGCGCTCGGGCGGGTGCTGCTCGAGGCCGGCTGCGCCGGCCTCGCCGACAGCCGCCTGCCCTCGCTGGTCCGGCTCGCCGGACAGGCGCTGGGGCCGCTCACGCTCATCCGCGCGCCCCAGGCGGACGAACTGGAGACGGCGGCTCAGGTCGCCGACCGCGTGCTGCTGAGCGACCCGGGCGCCGCCCGCGTGCTCGGCGAGCACGCCCCCGGCGCCCCCGTCCAGATCCTGCTCACCGTCGACCTGGGCGACCGCCGCGAAGGCGTCCTGCCGGACGCCGCCCCGGCGGTCGCGGCCCAGATCGCCGGCCTGCCCGGCGTCGAGCTGGCCGGCGTGGCCGTCAACTTCGCCTGCCTCTCCGGCCAGCTGCCGTCGCAGGAGCTCTTCCGGCAGGCCGAGGACGTCCTGGCGGAGATCGCCGGCCATTGCGCCGCCGAGCCGGTGCTCAGCCTCGGCGGCACCTGCGTCGTCCAGCACCTGGACGGCTACGCGCCCGCGGTTCGCCACCGAGATCCGCTCGCGGCGGCGGCCCCATCTACGGCCACGACTTCGTCAGCGGCCGCGGCATCACCGGGCTCGCGGCGCACCGACCCGGTGCTCACCGCAGCCGTGCTCGAGTGCTACCGCAAGCCGCCGGCGCCGGAGGGCCCCGGCGGTCTCGACGCCTTCGGCCACGTGCCCGAGGTCCACCTGCCGGACGAGGACGCCTGGTACGCCATGGTCGCGCTCGGCCGCCGGGACATGGAGCCGGGCGGCCTCCGCCCGCTCCTCCCCGGCGCGTACCTCGCCGGCGCGACGAGCGACGTCTGCATCCTCATCACGCCCGAGCCGCTGCGCCCGGGCGACGAAGTGCGCTTCGCCGTCGACTACGACGCGCTCGTGCGCGCCGTGACCTCGCCGTTCGTCGCCCTCGAGTGCACGCACGGCGACACCGGGGCGACGACCACCGACTACCGACATCCCGAAGGGGGTTTCATGACCACGCACGCCGACGGACGCTACGTCGGGCGGCGGCGGCCGCTGCAGATCCTCAGCCCGGCCGAGGTGGAGCGCATCCACGAGGCCGCCCTCGACGTGCTCGCCGAGACCGGCGCCATGTTCCACTCGGACCGGGCGCTCGACGTGCTCGAGGCCCACGGCGCGACGGTGGACCGCGAGACGACCGTCGCGCGCATCCCGGCGAGCGCCGTCGAAGAAGCGCTCGCGACCCTGCCCCGCTCCTTCACGCTGGGCGGCCGCGACCCGGAGTTCGACCTGCCCATCGACGGCGAGCACGCCTACCTGACCTCCGACGGCTGCGCCACCAGGGTGCGCGAGGCCGACGGCACCGTGCGCCAGAGCGTCAAGCAGGACGTGTACGAAGCCGCGCGCGTCGTGGAGGGCCTCGACAACCTCTCCGCCACCTCGGCCCTCGTCTCCGCCCAGGACACCCCCGAGGAGAGCCGCGTGCTGCACGAGTTCGACGCCTGCATGCGCGCCTCGCGCAAGCACAGCATCGTCGTGAGCATCAAGGACGCGTCCGAGGCGCGGCCGCTGATCCGCATGGCCGAGGCGGTGGCGGGCGGGGCGGCGGAGCTCAAGGCCCGCCCGACGTTCTCCGTCATCCTGTGCACGGTGAGCCCGCTGCACATGGAGCGGTTCGGCATGGAGCTCGCCCTGGAGCTCGGCGACGCCGGCATCCCGATGATGCTCTACCCGATGCCGATCCTCGGCGCGACCAGCCCGGTCACGCCGGCAGGCACGGCCGTCGTCGGCGCCGCGGAGATCCTCGCCGCGGTCACCGCCATCCAGCTGTCCTCCCCGGGCGCCAGGCTGGTGCACGCCGGCGGGCCGACCGCCCTCTTCATGCGCACCGGCTCGTACTTCGCCAACGTCCCGGAGGCCCTGCTGCTGCGCGCCGTGCAGGGCCAGATGGCGCGCCACTGGGGCCTCCCGGCCGGCCTCGGCTGGGGCGGGACCAAGGCCAAGCGGCCCGACGCGCAGGCCGCCTACGAGAACACGCTCGGCCTGGTGCTCGAGATGATGGCCGGCGCGGACTTCTGCTTCGGCGCCGGCCTGCTCGACAGCGTGTCGCAGATGTCGCTCGAGGAGCTCGTGATCGCCGACGAGGTGTTCGGCATGGTCACGCGCCTGCTGCGCGGCGTCACCGTGGACCGCGAGACGCTGGCCGTCGACCTCATCAAGAAGATGGGCTTCGACGGCAACTACCTCTTCGACAACCACACCCGCGCGCACGTGCGCGAGCTGTGGCAGGCGAAGCTCGGCGAGACCGGCACCTATCGAGAGCTGGAAGAACGCGGGCAGCCCGCGTCTGGAAGACAAGGCGCGGGCCGTCGCCGACGGCATCCTCGCCTCCCCCGCGCCCGAGTTCCCAGCGGAGCTCGCGCGCGAGTTCGACGACATCATCGCCGCGGTCGAGTCCGGCCGCTTCTGAACGACAAGGAGCCCACCGATGGCCTACGCAGACAAGTGCTACGTCGGGCAAGCGCGTCAAGCTCGAGCTGCTCTCGCAGGACGACGTGAAGCAGATCCACGAGGCGACGCTCGACGTCATCGAGAACGTGCGGCGTCAAGTTCCACTCGCAGAACGCCCTCGACGTGCTCGAGGCGAACGGCGCCACTGTCGACCGCGAGACCACCGTGGCGAAGATCCCGGCGGACGTCGTCGAGCGCGCCATGAGCACGGCGCCGCACGAGTACACGCTCGGCGCGCGCAACCCCGAGTACGACCTGCCGCTGGACGGCGAGCACGTCTACATCAGCTCCGACGGCTGCGGCGTCTTCGCCCGCGACCCGAAGACGGGCGAGGTCCGCAGCTCCGTCAAGCAGGACCTCGCCGACTGCGCGAAGGTCGTGCAGGCGCTCGACAACGTGAGCGCCACGAGCGCCGTCGTCAGCGCCCAGGACTGCCCGCCGCGAGACGCGCGTGCTGCACGAGTTCGACGCCTGCGTGCGCAACAGCGAGAAGCACAGCATCGTCGTCTCGCATCAAGGAGGACTGGGAGGCGCGCAGCCTCATCAAGATGGCCGAGGCGATGGCGGGCGGCAAGGAAGAGCTCAAGGCCCGCCCGATGTTCACGACCATCATCTGCACCGTGAGCCCGCTGCACCAGGAGCGCTACGGCATGGACCTGGCGCTGACGCTCGCCGAGGCCGGCATCCCCGTGAGCTTCTACCCCATGCCGATCCTCGGCGCGACGGGCCCGATCACCATCGCCGGCTCGGCCGTCGTGAACAACGCCGAGTTCCTCAGCGGCGCCACGCTGGTCCAGCTCGCCCACCCCGGCGCCCCGGTGATGCACGGCGGCGGCCCGACGGCGATGTACATGAACTCCGGCGCCTACGCGAGCAACTCGCCCGAGGCCATGCTCATCCGCGCCTGCCAGGGCCACATGGCCGACTTCTACGGCGTGCCGGCCTGGTACGGCGCCGGCGCCACCACCGCCAAGGAGCCCGGCATCCAGAGCGCCTACGAGAACGCCCTCGCCATGTTCATGGCGTACTCCAACGGCGCCGACGTGACCTTCGGCACCGGCCTGCTCGACGGCTCCCGCATCCTCTGCCTCGAGAACATGGTCGTCGACGACGAGATCATCGGCATGGTCAAGCGCATCCTCACCGGCATCGAGGTGAGCGAGGAGACGCTGGCCGTGGACCTCATCAAGAAGATGGGCTTCAACGGCAACTACCTCTTCGACAACCACACCCGCGCGCACGTGCGCGAGCTGTGGCAGGCCAAGCTCGGCGAGACCGGCAACTACGACGGCTGGAAGAACGCCGGGGCCAGGAGCACGACCGAGAAGGCGCAGGAGAAGGTCGCGGAGATCCTCGCGGCGCCGGCCGCCGAGTTCCCGGCCGACCTGGGCGCCGAGTTCGACGCGATCATCGCCGCCGCGGCCAGGGAGGCGGCGGCCGTCTGACGCCGCCGCGTGCGAGGCGGCGCGGCGGCGTGACGCCGCGCCGCGCGCCCGCCGGCGCGCGCACGCCCACGCCCAGGGGCCGCCGCCGGTCGCCGCGGCCATCGCCGGCGCGCCGCCGCGCGCCTCGACACCACGCTCTGCGGTAGCATGAGACGCCGGCGCCCGCTCGTGGCGCCGGCGTCTCGCCGTCTACCGCGGGAGTGCCGCCGTGCAGCCGAAGAGAGTCCGCGAAGAGGGCTTCAGCAAGGACACCGACAAGCTCATCCGGCGCCTGTCGCTGGTCGCGCTGCTGCTGTCCCGCCGCGGCCAGCCGGTGAGCGTCGCCGAGATCCGCAGCAAGGTCGAGGGCTACCCCACCATGACGGAGGAGGCCTTCAAGCGGCGCTTCTACGAGGACCGCGTACGAGCTCAAGCGAGCTCGGCATCGAGATCCGCTCGGACGAGGACCCGCTCTCCGAGACCTCGTCCGAGCTCTACAGCCTGCCGGCCGACGCCTACTACCTCGAGCCGGTCGAGCTGGACGGCGACGAGGTGACGGCCCTGGCCGCCTGCCTCGCCGTCCTCGAGGACCGGTTCGCCTACTCGCAGCCGCTCCGGCTGGCGCTGCTCAGCCTGGCGCAGGGCCGTCCCGAGCTCCTCGCCGAGGCCGAGGCGCCGCCGCTCACCGTCGTGCCCGAGGCACACGAGCCGGCCGCCGCCCTGCCGAAGCTGCAGGCGGCGGTCGCCGAGCGCAAGACGGTCGAGTTCGCCTACTACGCCATCAGCCGCGACGAGGAGATCGAGCGCGATCGTCGACCCCTACGGCCTGCAGCTGGTCGCCGGCGAGTGGTACCTCATCGGCTGGTGCCACCTGCGCGAGGCCCTGCGCACCTTCCGCCTCTCGCGCATCCGCTCGCGCGTCAAGCACCACACCCGCCGGCCGCACGACTTCGCGCCGCCGGACGGACTTCGACCTCGCGCGCCTACCGCGACCGGCCGGCGTGGCAGCTGGCCGAGCCCCGCGGCACGGCGCGCGTGCGCGTCTCGCCGGCCATGGCGTGGTGGGTCGAGGCGCACTGGGCCCACTGCGGCACGGTGGAGCAGCTGGACGACGGCGGCATCGTCTACGAGACGCCCTACGCCGACGCGCGGCCGCTGCTCGGCTGGGTGCTGGGGCTCGCCGACGAGGCCGAACTGCTCGAGCCGGCGGACCTGCGCGCGCAGCTGCGCGGGCAGCTGGACGCGCTCGCCGCGCTGCTCGACGCGCCCGCCGCCCGAGCGGCCGTCCCAGCGTGCTCCGGCCGCGCCGGCCGCCCCGCCCCGGCGGCGCCGGCCCGACCCCGACCTGCGCGTGGAGGTCGACCGGTTCACGCGGCTCACCGCGCTCACCAGCTACCTGCTGCGCCGCTGCAAGGACGACGAGGCGCTCGCTCGACGTCGCCGCCGTGCGCGCCGACCTGGGCGTCGTCGGCCGAGGAACTGCGCGACGACGTGCGCCTGCTCAACCTCGTCAACTTCGGCGGCGACGGCCGCTGCTCTACGCGGAGTTCGAGGGCCGCGGCAGGCTGCGCGTGTTCTGCGACCTGGCGGGGCCGGCGCTGGCGCGCCCCGCCCGCCTCTCACCGCTCCAGGCGGACACGCTGCTGCTGGCGATCGAGCTCGTCGGGCACCACCTGCCCACCGCCACCGGCGCCGCCCTCGAGAGCGCCGCCGCCAAGGTCGCGCCGCGTCCGCGGCGGCGCGCCCGCCCTCGTCGGGCGGCGACCTGCTGCTGCCGGCGGACGGCATCCTCACGCGACGTCAACCGCGCCATCGTCGAGCGGCGTCTGCTCGCCATCCAGTACTGGACCGAGGGCACGGACCGCGTGACCGACCGCATCGTCGAGCCGTACCTGCTGGTGCACAGCCGCGGCGAGTGGTACTTCGTCTGCTGGTGCCGCACGGCCGGCGGGATCGCGCGTGTTCCGCGTGGCCACCACCAAGAGCGCGCGGCTCCTGGACGAGACCTTCGAGCCGCGCGAGGACGTCGAGCTCGACCTCTACCGGCGCGAGGGCATCCCGGCCTCCGGCAGCTACGCGCCCCAGGCCGCCACCGTGTGGTACAGCCCGGCGGTGGCGCCGCTGGATCGCCGAGCGGCAGCCGGTGCAGCCGCTGCCGGACGGCGCGTGCGTCGCGAGCCAGCCCTACGTGGACGTCCGCTGGCTCGCCGGCCACCTGCTGCGCTTCGCCGACCAGGCGCGCCCGCTCGACCCGCCGGAGGCGGTCGAGGGCCTGCGCGACGTCGCTCCGCCGGCTGCGGGAGAGCTACGCGTGAGCGACCTGCTCGCGGTGAACCCGGTCGCCTACGGCGCCTACGTCGCCGCCTGGGCCTTCTTCGCCTACGGCCCCCAGCTCATCATCTGCATGCTCTTCGCCTGGTCTGCGTGCAGGCGCACGCACGGCGACCTGCTCAACTGGCTGGCCATCGGCTTCCTGTGGTCGCTGCTCCCGTTCATCGGCTGCATCGTCATGTGGTGGACGTGGCGCCGCGCCTCGCACGAGGCGTCAGCCGGCGCGCCGCGCCGGCCTCGTGAGCGGACCGGCCGTGGGTGTGGTGCGGCGCGCGGCGGCTCTCCGTGCCCCGCGCCGATGCGTTCGAGCCGCCGGCCGCGAGGGAGCCGCTGGCCGACCTCGCCCGCCGCCATCGGCGCGGCGCTGGCCGCGCCCGTGGGGGCGCCGCGCCTGCGTGAGCTGGCGCGCGGCGCCCGGTCGGTGGTCGTCACCATCCCCGACGCCTCGCGTCCCTGCCCCAGCGAGCCGGTCCTGCTCGCGCTGCTCGAGGAGCTGAACGCGGCCGGCGTGCCCGACGCCGCCGTCACCGTCGCCATCGGCTGCGGCCTGCACGCCACGACCGGGGACCGGGAGCGTGCGCGGCTCGCCGGACCAGCGGTCGTCAAGCGGGTCGCAGGTCTGCGACGCCCAGGGCATCGAGTCCGAGACCGCGGACCTCGGGCGTGACCTCGCTGGGCGCGCCGGTGCGCATCGCCCGGCGCGTGCAGGAGGCCGACCTCGTCGTCACCGTCGGCGTCGTCGAGCCGCACCTCTACGCCGGCTTCTCCGGCGGCGTCAAAGGCGTGGCCATCGGCTGCGCCGGCCGGGAGACGATCGCCTGGACGCACCGCCCGGCGTTCATCTCGGAGCCGGGCGTCGAGCGTGGCTCGCCTGCAGGACAACCCGTTCCAGGCGACCCTCTGCGAGATCGCCGCGCGCACGCCGCTCGCGCTGGGGCGTCAACCTGGTGCTGACGGAAGGCGGCGCGGCCGCGGTGCGCGCCGGCGACCCCGCGGCCGTCCAGGAGGCGCTCGCCGCGCGAGGCGGCGCCGGCGTGGCTGCGCACCGCCGGCGGAACGCCGCGACGTGGTCGTCGCCGGCGTCCACGCGCCCAAGAGCGACGGCCTCTACCAGGCGAGCAGGGCGGCGACCTACCTCGGCCTCGCCGCCCGCCCGGCGCTCGCGGACGGCGGCCTCATCGTGCTCTGCGCCGACCTCCCGCTCGGCGCCGGCGACGGGCCCGGCGAGCGCAACTTCCTCGACGTGCTCGCCGCCGCCGTCGTCGCCGGCGGAGCTGCTGGCGCGCGGCCTGCGCGAGCCGCTCGGCCCCGGCGGCCAGCGCTCGTTCGTCGTCGCCCGCGTGCTGGAGCGCTACCGCCTCGCCGTCGTCGGGCGCGGCGGACGCGCGCTTCCTCGAGCCGCTCGCGCATCTCGGTGTGGCCGCGTTCGACTCCGTCGACGCGGCCCTCGCCGCCGAGGACGAGCGGCTCGGCCGCCGCGCGTCCGTGCTCGCCGTGGCCGACGCCATGGCCACGGTCGTCACCGCCGCCTGACCGCCGCTCCCGGCGCTCACCTCCCGCCCTCCTCCTCCCATCCGTTCCGTCTTGTTTGGGGCGTGGAACAACTCTCATGCATCACCTGTGAGGAGGAGACCATGAACGGCATCAGAGTCGGCCGGGTGTTCGGCATCGAGGTGGCCCTCCACCCCAGCTGGTTCCTCGTGCTCGCGTTCTTCACGTACACGCTGGCCAACGGCTTCTTCCCCAACGTCTATCCGGGCTGGAGTCCGGCCGTGACGTGGATCGTCGCGGGCGTGGCCACCCTCCTGCTGTTCGCGTCCGTGCTGGCGCACGAGTTCGGCCACTCGCTGGTCGCGCGTTCGCAGGGCATCCCGGTGCGCAACATCACCCTGTTCATCCTCGGCGGCGTGGCGCAGCTCGAGCGCGAGCCGGACTCGCCGGGACATGAGGCCTGGATGGCCATCGCCGGACCGCTGGTGAGCGTGGCGATCGGCGGTGCGTCGCTCGCGGCCGCCTACGCGCTGCCCGGTCCCGAGCAGCTGGTCGCCGCTGCTCGCCTACCTCGGCGTCACGAACCTGGCGCTGGTCGCCTTCAACCTCCTCCCGGGCTTCCCGCTCGACGGCGGCAGGGTGCTGCGCGCGTTGCTCTGGCGCATCTCGCACGACCACGTGAGGGCCACCGCGGCAGGCCGCGGTGGTCGGACAGGTCTTCGCCTGGGGCTTCATCGCGCTCGGCGCCGCCCAGATCCTGGTCGGCGGCAGCCTCGGCGGCCTCTGGCTCATCCTCGTCGGCTGGATGATGATCCAGGCGGCGCGCGCCACGGCGAGGCAGACGCTGATGGACCAGCGACTCGCCGGCGTGCCCGCGGCGCGCCTCATGACCACGCCCCAGAGCTGGCTCTCGCCGTACACGACCCTCGGCTGGGCCGCCAAGGACCGGCTGCGTGGACTGGGACACCCGCTGCCTGCCGGTGTCCGCGGAGGACCCTGAGGCCGAGTACGGCGGGCTCATGTGCGGCGCGACCTGCAGCGGGCGGCGCGCGAGCGCTACGACTTCGACCGCGTGCGCGACGTCATGACGCCGGCGCCGCGGATGCCCGAGGTGTCGCCGGAGACGGAGGCGGCCGACGTGCTGCGCCTGCTGCGCGAGCGCCAGGCCGACAGGGCCGTGGTGGTCGACGCGGGCGGACGCCTGCTCGGGTTCATCGACGTGGACGCGTTCGCGCGCTTCTTGAACGCCGCCCGGCCGCGGCGGGGCGGCGCGACGCCGCCGCCTACGGCAGCTTGATCGCGACGACGGCGCAGTCGTCGGCGAGCACCCCGCCGGCGTACTCCTTGACGGTCTCCAGCAGCGTGTCGGCGAGCGCCTGCGCGCCCAGCGGCAGGTTGGCGCGCACCGCCTCGTGCAGCCGGTCCTCGCCGAACAGCACGCCGTCCCGGCGGGCGTCGGTGATGCCGTCCGTGTAGAGCACGACGCACGAGTCGTCGGGCAGCACGGCGCGGTTGGTCGGGTACGTGGCGCCGCGGAAGATACCGACCGGCACGTTGCCCTCGCCGGGCATGGGGAACTCCCCCAGCCCGGCGAGCACGATGGGCCGCGGGTGTCCGGCCACGGCGTACTCGAACATGTGCCGCGCCACGTCCACGTAGGCCACCACGAGAGTGACGAACGGCTGGTTGGGCGTCTGCGTGATGACCGCCGAGTTGAGCCGGGAGAGCGCCTCACCCGGCGAGCCCTCGGCGGCGTAGGCGCGCAGCATGTAGCGGACGACCGCCGACTGGGCGGCCGCCGCCAGGCTCTTGCCGCACACGTCACCGACGATGACCATGAGCTTGCCGGGTCCCAGCGAGACCAGGTCGTAGAAGTCGCCGCCCACGCGCGCCGAGTCGGTGGCGGCCCTGTAGTGGACGCCCACCTCGATGCCGGGGATGGCCGGCGGCTCCATGAGCAGCGCCTGCTGGAACGTCTCGGCGATCACGTGCTCGCGCTGGTAGGCGATGGCGTTGTGCATGCTGGCGTTGAGCTGCGCCGCCAGCGTGGAGAGCAGCAGGCGGTCCTCGTCGTCGAACTCGCCGTCCTGCTTGTCGGCGACCACGAGGGCGGACGGCTGCGGCGCCGCCTCGCCTTCCAGCGGAGCGAGCAGCAGGGTGGCGTCGTGGCCCGCCTGGCAGGCGATGCTGTCGGCGCCGGCGAAGCCCTCGCCGTCCGGCGCCATGCCCGGCGCGCAGCGCTCGAGGAGGTCCGCCTCGGCCGCCGCGAGGACGCTCGGCGGACGCCGTCCCGGCCACCGCCAGCGAGCGCACGGCGATGTAGTCGCCGCTGCCGGCGACGACCGCCGCCGCACGCACGTGCAGCAGGTCGACGGCGGCGCGCGTGACCTCGTCGAGCACCTCCTGCAGGTCGGCGCGGTCGAGCCTCTGGTTCAGGTCGACCGCGAAGGACTGCAGCCGCTGCAGGCGGCGCGAGAGGCGGTCGCGCCGCTCGGCCGTCGCGCGCTGCTGGTCGAAGAGACGCGCCTTGTCGATGGCCAGCGCGGCGAACCGGCAGATGCTGCGCGCGAGCTCGACCTCCTCGTCGGAGAAGTCGCGGCCCTCGCGGTCGTCGAGCAGCTCCACGAGGGCGATCACGTGCTCGCGGATGCGCAGCGGGATGATGAGCTCGGTGTTGTGCCCCCACCGCTTCATGAGGTCGCGCTCGGCGTAGTTGAGCCGCGGGTCGTCGATGGAGGTGACCATCACGGGGCGGCGGCTGCGGATGGCCATGGCGCTGGTGGCGAAGTAGTCGATCGGATACTCCTTGCCCAGCCACTCGCCGGTGTCGAACGCGCCGTCGTCGTAGCTCACCAGGTTGCGCATCACGCCGGCGTCGACGTCCACCTCGTAGATGTCGCAGGCGTGCATGTCCAGGGCGCCGATGAGCCGGGTGACGACCGCCTCGAGCACCTCGTCCATGTCGAGGCTCTGGGCGAAGTCGAGGCTCGAGTCGCGGACGAGCTCGAGGTCGCGGCGCCGGGTGTCGAGCTCGATCATGAGGCGCACGTTGTCGACGGTGACGCCGATGTAGCGGGCGAGGCCTTCGGCGAGGGCGACCTGCTCGTCGCTGTAGTCGCCCGCGTCCTGCGGGCGGTTGTAGATGAGCACGCCGACCTCGCGCTCGAGGGAGCTCATGGGCAGCACGAGCGCGCGTTCGAGCCGCACGCGCGCCGCGAGCGGCGCGAGCGGCGAGGGGTCGCCGACGGTGAAGTCGCGCGAGACGGCGGCGTCCGCGCGCAGCGCCTGCGCCGCCAGCGGCACGTCCGCGTAGCGGGCGGCGACCTGGCGCGCGTCCACGCCGAGGCCGAAGCCGGCCCTGCCCACCCACTCGCCGTCCTCGAGCAGCAGGAGCAGGCCGTTGGTGGCGTCGAGCTGCTCGCCGAGGCGCTCCAGCGCGTACTCGAGCAGCTCGTCGAGGTCGTCACGGGTGCGGCCGCCGGCGAGGATGTCCGCGCCGGCCTCGGACAGCTGGGCGCGGAGCACGGCGTAGTCCGTGGCCGTCGAGAGTCGCTTGATCAGGTACGAGAGCATGACCAGCGCGGCACCGATCAGCGCGCCGTAGGACAGGATCAGCGCGCGGTCGGCGTCGAACGAGTCCTCCCAGAAGAAGACGAAGACGGAGAGCGCCCCGCACGTGCACCCGGCGAAGGCCACCGCCCGCCAGTCCACCGCAAGTGCGAGGAAGAACAGCGGCACGAAGTACAGACCGTTCATGAGGTACCCCGGCACGGACATGTCGAGGAAGAAGACGGCGGCGATGCCCATGACGCCCACGAGGCCGCAGAACACCGGGTGCGAGCGCAGCCAGGTGATGGCGCGCAGTAGACGGGGATGGCGGCGCCGGACGGCGTCGAACGAGGTGTTGGTCTCGGCGACCGGCATCCGACCCCCCTGGCCCTCGGTGGCGGGACTCGCCCGCACAGCCCTCGCAGACCTGTACGGTACTACGTCAGACTCGCTGCCGCCACGAGAACCGTCGACGCGGCGCGGCTGCCGGAGCCGCCGAACGGCGGCTCATCCCCGGCGCCGCACCCGCTGGAGCGTCTTCTCGCTGCGCAGCTCGCGCAGCGCATCCCTGGCGATCCAGCGACCGCTGCGCGCCGCGGGGTCCCTGCGGTCGTCGGCGGCGCGGGCCTCGGCCTCCTCCAGGATGACCTCGGCGGTGGCGACCGCCGCCGCGTGCAGCCGCAGGTTCCGCTTGCCGATGTTGCGCAGCGCCCAGTTGACCGCCTTCTTCACGAAGTTGCGGTCGTCCCCGGCCTCGCGCCGGCAGAGCTCGAGGATCTCCAGGAAGGGCTCGTCGGCCGCCTTCTTGTCCTGCACGGCCAGGGCGGCCGCGGTCGCGAACGCCGCCCGCTTGACCCACTCGTCCGGGGCGGCGCTCCACTCACGCACCTTGTCGTAGGCGAACGGCGTCTTGTCGAAGAGGTTGGACGTGACCTGGTCGCAGACGTCCCACGAGTCGAACGCCGCCGCCCAGGCCTCCATCTGCGCCTCGGTCACCGCCGCCGGGTCGTCGACCATGCTGGCCAGCAGGCGCGCCTCGTGGTTGCCGGTCGCCCACAGCGCGAGCGCGAGGTCGTGGTCGCGCCCGAGCCCTTTGGCCACGCGGCGCAGCTCGTACACCGACACGCCGAACGCGTTCGTCGGTCTGGATGCCGTAGCGCGCCATGCCGGCGCGCGCCTCCTCGCTCCCGAGCGGAGCGAGGCCGGCCACGACCGCCTCCGCGCGGGCGGCCGCGTCGCGGCCGCCCGCGCGCCCTGCGTCCAGCTCAGGCAACGCGCGCGTCGACGAAGTCGTGGAAGCGGTCGAGGTGTGCGACGGCCCTGTGGTACAGGGCCTCCACCTCGTGCCCGGTGTCCGGGTCCGACGGCTGCAGGTCCAGCTTGACGCTGAGCGTGACCTTGGTGCGCGCCACGCTCACCGCCTCGAACGTCACGTCTCCGGAGCCCATGACGCCGCAGGCGTTGTCCACCTGGATCCACTCGTCAGGCGTGAAGTCCCGGTCGGAGATGCGGTGCGCCACGAAGTCGGCCCACAGGAAGCCGGCGCTCCGCACCGGCTCGTCGACGACCACCGAATGACGGACGATGATCATGACCGCCAGGGAAGCTGCGGGATGCGGTTGAGCGCCTGTTTCGCGGCGTACCCGGCGCTCGCGGCCATCACGAGGCCGACGCCGATGCCGAAGGCGAGGCCGAGCCCGACGGCCGCGAGCGGGCCGAACAGCACGCGGCTGTTCTCGCCGACGTCCACGTGCCAGCCGAGGGCCACGCCTACTCCGCCGTGGTCGACGCGCACCGTCGGCGCCACCGCGGCGCCGCAGCCGCCCTTGTCGATGCTGACGTCGCCGGCGGCCACCACCCACTGGGCGCCGGACTTCTCCATGTGCAGGTCGCCGAGCGTCGGCACGGCCACGGCGGCCGACATCTTCATGCTGGTGTCCCCGCCGGAGATCAACGCCATCGACGCGCTCTGCTGCACGTCGGCGCCGCCCCTGGCCGTGGTGACGACCGAGGCGCTCTGCTGAACGTGCGCGTCACCGGCGCGCACCATGCCGATCAGCCCGTGCCTGACCTCCGCGCCTTCCGCAGCGGCCTTCGGGGCGTTCCCATTGTCGTCCATGATGCTCCTCTCCTCGCTGGTCGAGAGGAACTTTCCACCTGCGCGCGGTCACTACGCATCCTCTCGTAAGGGCGCTGGCCCGGCCGCCCGCTAGCTGCGCAGTTCGGCGTCGGCGGCCGCGAGGATCCTCGCCAGCTCGGCCGCCTTGTCCTCTTCCAGCGGCTCCGGGCGGTAGTCGCGCCACAGCTCTTCGGCCCGCTCGCGCGCGACTGAGACGGGGTCCCGCGCGGCGCCGTCCGGCCCCAGCTGGTGGGTCAGCGCCGGCGTGACCGCCGCGCGCATGTGCCGGCGCGTGTGGCGGTTGCCGAGGAAGTGCCCACCGGGACCGACCTCGGCGATGGCGTCCAGCGCGATCTCCTCGTCGTCGAAGTCGATGTCCATGACCGCGTAGCGGGCCCGATGGTAGATGTCGTCGCCCAGGATGAGGTGCTCGGGATAGAACAGCGTGTAGACGTCGACCAGTCCGATGCTGGGCAAGAGGTCGGAGCCCTCCTGCGCCGCCTGCGCCAGGTCGAGGGCCTCCTCGACGCCGGCCTGCCAGGTGCCGGGTACCGGCGAGTCGGTGCCGCAGGCGGCCGACTCGGCGGGCACGCCCCAGTGGTGCGCGAGCTCCGTGCCCAGGGCTCGCGTGCGGCCGTCGAGCGGGAAGCTGACGAAGTCGCCGCTCCGCGGGTCGGCCCAGCTCTGCATGGTCGAGTGCAGCACCGGCGCCCCGGGGCTGGCCAGCTGCAGGACGACGGTCGCGGCGACGAGCTCGGCCGACCCGAGGGCGTAGGCGCCGGCCTTGGTGGCCGGCGCCGTGGTGCCGAGGGTCGGCATCGTCACCCACGTGACCGGCACGCCGGCGGCGGCGAACACGAGCGCCGCCTCGATCGCGTCCTTGTCGACGACCAGCGGCGAGATCGTGCCGATGAGGTCGCTCAGCACCGGCCGGCGGCGCAGCTCCTCCGCGCTGCCGGCGATCACGGTCGCCATCTCCACGGCGTAGCGAGCTTCGCGCTCGCCGTTCACCATGCCCTGCAGGTGCTTGACCGTGTTGTTCCAGCCGGCGTCGAGCTCGTGCAGTTGCGCCGTCTCGCCGCAGTCGCCGGCGCTGAGCGTCGGCCACCAGAACGAGATGCTGGAGAGCGCGTCCTGGAGACGCGTGACGTCCGCCAGGTCGGCCTTGGTCGACCGGCGCCGCTCCCGCGTCTGGAAGTCGATGATCTCGACGCCGCACCCGTCCGTGGTGCAGTAGGTGCGGCCGTCGCCGACGGCGATGTCGCAGCTCGCGTCGCGGGCGCCGAGGGCGAAGCGCCGCGGCGCCGTCGCCATGGCCTCGAGCACGAGGGCCGGCGGCAGCCTGGCGACCTCGGTCGCCCTGTCCACGCACGGCCCCCGCCGCCTCGAGCAGGTCCAGCGCCTTGGAGCTCTGGAAGCGCACGCCCACGGTCTCGAGGATGTCCAGCGTCGCCTGCTTGAGCCGGTCCAGCTGCTCCGCCGAGTGATACTGACACCTGAACGCCGGCTCGATGGGCTCGATCGGCGGTCTCTGCATGGCTGTCACGCTGCCTCCCCGTCGCTGTCGGCCATTCATACCAGACCAGGCGCCCGCGTCACCAGATAGGCAATCCTTGCAGGGGTTTCTGCCGAGCTTGGGCGAACTTCGCACCAGGCCGCCCCTGCACGCCGGGAGCAGGGTCTGGTACCGTTCGCGGCATGCAGATCCCCGACCCCGACCCCGTCCCCGGCGCCGAGACACGGCCGCTGGTGATCGCCAACCCGGCCGCCGGCCGCGGGCGCACCGGCAACGGCCTGTCGCGGCTGATCGCCGCCGTCCGCGACGCGGTCGGCGACCTCGACGTCGCCGAGACCGGCCGCCGCGGCGACGCGACGGCACTGGCGGCCGCGGCCGCTCGCGACCGCCGCCCCCTCGTCATCGGCCTCGGCGGTGACGGGACCCTGGACGAGATCGTCAACGGGCTGCTCGGCGCGCCGGCCGCACGAGGTGCGGGCGCCGGCACCGGCGGCGCGCGGGCCGGGGTCGCCAGGGGCGGCGACGCCGCCGCCCTCCCCGCCCTCGGCATCGTCGGCACCGGGCACCGGCGGCGACTTCGGCCGCTCGCTCGGCATCCCGCACGAGCTCGGCGCCTACCTCGCCGCGCTCCGGGGCGGCGCCGAACGCACCGTGGACGTCGGCTGGGCGCGGTTCCCCGGCCTCGACGGCCGGCCCGTCGAGCGCTACTGGCTCAACGTGCTCTCGGCCGGCATCGGCGGCCTCGTCGACCGCTACACCGCCGCCGCGCCGGCGTTCCTCGGCGGCCGCCTCGCCTACGCCCAGGCCACCCTGCGCGCCATCGTCACCTGCCGCCGGGTCAGACTGGACTGCAGCTACGTCGATGCGAAGGGCGAGCGCCACGAGCTTCCTCTGGACGCCCACGCCGTCGCCGTCTGCAACGGCCGGACCTTCGGCGGCGGCATGAACATCGCGCCCATGGCGCGGCTCGACGACGGTCTGCTGGAGGTCATCGCGTTCCAGACCGCGACGCGCTGGCGCCTCGTCGGGCGATTCAGGACCGTGTACGCCGGGACGCACCTGCTGGAGCCCGGCGTGGACCACTTCACCTGCCGCGAGGTCGAACTGCGGCCGGCGGGCCCGCCGGCGGGACGCCGGCCCCGCGCCGGCCTCTTCCCCCTCGACGTCGACGGCGACGCGCTCGGAGACGTGCCGGTCGCCGCCGGCATCGCGCGCGCGGCGCTGCGCGTGCGCGCGCCCGTCACCGCAGGCTGAGCATCCCTTGGCGGGCGCCGGGACTTCGCTCTCGCCCGGCCCGGCCCCGGCGGCAGAGCCCGGCGCCCCTCACTCGCCGAACGCGAGCGCGCCGCCGCTCCTCCTCGACGGCGGCGCGTCAGACCAGTAAACGGCATGCGATTCCGGCCCCGTGGGAATCACGAAGACGACCCGGCGGGGCCGCGCGCCGACGTGCCGCGCGCTTCGGACCCCCCGGCGCGCGCCGCGACGCGCGACTCCGCCGGGTCATCACGACGCCGCGGTGAGGGTCGGCCCAGTGCCTCCGGCCCTCACCGCGGCGTCGTCGTACGCGGTGAACACGTGCCGGACAAGGCTTCACTCGCCCGCCCGGGACGCCGCGCCGGCCGGCCGTGGCCGGACGTAGCCGGCCTCGCGGGAGCGTCACTCGCCGGCCGGCGGCTTGTACTTGGGCGCCTCGCCCTTCTTGCGCTCGAACACGCCGGGGTTGAGCCGCGTGCGCGAGATGCCCACCGTGAACCCGCCGAACACCTGGGAGACCTTGCGGCCGCCGCACGAGGGCACACGGCCTTCTCGTCGCGTTCGGAGAGGCTGGAGACGATCTCGAAGCGCTCGCCGCACTTCGCGCACTGGAACTCGTAGACAGGCATGGCGCGATTGTACGGCAGGAACGAGTCCGACCGTCACCCGGCGCCTGCCCTCCGTCAACCTGTCGCCGCACGCCGGGGCCGGGCAAGCTCCGCAGATGCCCGACAGGCAGCCACTCGTCCCCGCCTTCAGAGGTCCCCGCGGCCCGGACGGTCGTTCGACGTGTGGCTCTTCGGGAGGCTGCGCCGGAGATGCGCCGACCCGTCAGTACGTGTGCGGAGCGCCGGTCTGGCGGACGATCATCCACTGCGGATACGGCAGTTCGGGTCTGGTCGCCTCGCCGAGTCGCGTGAGCTCGTCCGGGGTCAGGTGAAGGTCGGCCGCACCGAGGTCGTCCTCGAGCTGGCCCACGTCGCGAACGCCCATGATGACGGAGGTGACGCCGGGCTGCTGGCGCAGCCACGCGAGCGCCACGCGCGCCATGCTGGCGCCGCGCTCGCGGGCGACGTCTTCGAGCGCCGCGAGCGCCTCCTCGGCGCGCGGCGAGACCTGCGGGAAGTCGAAGTGGTTGCGCCGGCCCACCTGCGGCGAGCCGGCGCGGTACTTGCCCGAGACGTAGCCGCCGGCGAGCGGCGACCAGGTCAGCACGCCGAGCCCCTCAGTGCGCGCCATGGGCAGGATGTCGACCTCGAGGTCGCGCGCGGCAAGCGAGTAGTACGCCTGCACGCTCGCGAACTTCGCCCAGCCGCGCCGCTCGGAGATGCCCAGCGCGCGCTCGATCTGCCACGCCGCCAGATTGGAGACTCCGATGTAGAGGGCCTTGCCCATGCGGACCACGTCGTTGAGCGCCTCGAGCGTCTCCTCGATGGGCGTCGTCGGGTCGACCCCGTGGATCTGGTAGAGGTCGACGTAATCCATGCCGAGCCGCCGCAGGCTGGCGTCGATCGCCTCCAGGATGTGCTTGCGGCCGAGACCGCGGTTGTTGATGTCGCCGGTGCCCTCGTTGGCGGCGTCGCTCATGGTGCCTCGGACCTTGGTGGCCACGACGACGGAGTGACGGGGCACGCCCGAGGACCTGAGCGCCCGCCCGAGCAACTCCTCCGACTGGCCGCGCGAGTACACGTCGGCGGTGTCGAAGAGATTGACGCCGGCGTCCAGCGCGCGGCGGACGATCGCGTCGGCTCCTGGCTGGTCCACCACACCGATGCCCATGAAGCCGTGCCCGAACGTCATGGTGCCCAGGCAGAGCTCGGACACCTTGAGTCCGGTGCCTCCGAGATTGCGGAACTGCATCGTCGTCACCTCATCCGATCGGGCGGCCGAGGCGAAGGCCGCCGTCACTCATCCTCGTCCGGCGCCTCGCCGGGCCAGGTGGAGAGCGCCGACGCGATGAGGTGCTCGCACGGGCGCTCGCTCCGCGTCGCCGCAGGTGCACGCGAACGTGAGCTGCTCGCCGTCCAGGCTCCACTCCGCGCCGACGACGTCGTCGCCGGCCTCGACGGAGGTCAGCAGCTGCGAGCCGTCACGCTTGATGATCCTGACCGCGCCGGCCTCGACCGCCGACGCACCGCGCACGTAGACCTCGATGGGCACGAGCTCCATGAGCGTGCGTTCGTCGAACCAGTCGTCGATGGTCGCCATGTCTGTTCCTTTCCCGCAAATCGCGTACGCGAGAGGCGCCGCGCTGCCGTCTCGGCTTCGCGGCGCCCCCCACACTCGGCGCGGCGGCCGCCTCGCGGCGCCGCGGCCGTCTTCAGACTCTACTCTAGCTCAGCGTGGCCTGACCGGGCCGCCAGTCGACCGGGCAGAGCTCGCCGGTCTGCAGCGCCTGGAGGACGCGCAGCGTCTCGTCGGTGTTGCGGCCGATGTTGTTGGAGTGCACGACGGCGTACTTGAGCGTGCCCTCGGGGTCGACGATGAAGGTGCCGCGGAGCGCGATGCCGTCGGGCAGGAGGACGCCGTAGGCGTCCGTCGCCTCGCGCTTGATGTCGCTGAGGAGCGGGAACGGCAGGGAGCCGAAGTCCCGCTCGATCCACGCCTTGTGGCTGTGCTCGCTGTCCACGCTGGCGCCGAGGACCTGTGCGCCGAGCTGCGCGAACTCGTCGTTGTGCTTGGCGAAGCCCTGGATCTCCGTGGGGCACACGAACGTGAAGTCGAGCGGATAGAAGAACAGGACCACCCACTTGCCGCGGTAGTCGCTGAGCTTGACGTCGACGAAGTCGCCGTCGACGACGCCCTTGAGGGCGAAGTCGGGGGCGGGCTGACCTACCTGGACTGCCATGTCGCTCCTTTGTGTGCATTCGCTGCTGGCGCTGACGGTACCCGGGTCATCTGGGACCGAAACGGTCCGCTTGCCTCAGGCCTCTCGCCCGCTCGCCTGCCTGGTGACCGCATCGCGCGCCCGTGCGGCCGCCTCCTCCGACTCCCTGACGGCCTCGAAGGCGTCGCCCCCGGCCTCGTGGGCCATCTCCTCGGCCTCTTCCTCTTCCTCTACCGCACGCTCGATGCGCAGGTCTGGGACGATCCACATCAATGCCACTCCTACGTAGATCGCGTACGACACCCACGGCTGCCAGAGCGCGGCCGGGATCGCGACGGCATAGAGGATCGGCGACGACTTCCCCTTCAGATCCCGGCCGACAGCCCGGGCCAGGAGGGAGTCCTTACCCTGGCTGTGGATGATGCTGCGCTGCAGGATGAAGTACGCGACCGCGTCCATCAGAAGCACGACACCGTAGACCGCGGTCGGGACCTTGGCGAAGTCGTTCTCCCCCATCCAGGCGGTCGCGAACGGGACTGAGCGACAGCCAGAAGAGCAGGTGCATGTTCGCCCACAGCACACCGCCGCTGATCCGCTCGGTGACGAAGAGCATGTGGTGGTGGTTGTTCCAGTAGATGGCGAGGTAGGCGAAGCTCAGCACGTAGCTGATGAACACGAAGCGCAGTTCCCACAGCGCGTGCAGTGTGTCGGCGCCCCCGCCGCTCGCCTCGTGGATGCTGGGGACGGCGAGCTCCAGCACCATGATCGTGATGAGGATGGCGATGACGCCATCGCTGAAGGCCTCGAGGCGGTTACTGGTCATGCCGCGGTCGTTCCCGCAGGTCGCGCTCATCAACCTGTGGATTGCGCCGGCCGGTAGGCCGGCGCCAGCCGGCGGCGGCGCAGCCGCTCCGCCGGCCCACCGCCTCAGTACTTGTCGGGCGGCGGCGAGGCGAACGCGGCGGTGAACACCTGGTCGACGCTATGGCTCCCGCACTTCGGACAGACCGCCTGCGCCTCCCGCTGGTCCATGTGACACGTGACCTCGAAGGCCGTATTGCACTCCCGGCAGACGAACTCGTAGGTGGCCACGGCTCTCACCCCCTGTCCAGATCGATGGTCCTCTCACTGAGTGTCTCCCGGGCAGGCGACTCGCAGACGCGTTCTGGGCCGGCGGCGGCGCAGCCGCTCCGCCGGCCGCCGTCAGGCGGTCAGCAGGACGACGAGGCGCCGCGGGCCGTGGACGCCCTCCACGCGCTGGAGCTCGATGTCCGAGGTGGCCGACGGACCGGAGACGAAGACCACCGGCCGGCCCTCCTCGCGGATGAGGCCGGCGATCCGCGGCAGCGCCGCGGGAAGGTCCGGCTCGACCTGGTCCTCGGCGACGACGCAGAGGTAGACGTCGGGGACCAGCGAGAGGGCTCGCCGCCCGTCGGCGTAGCCGGCGGCGAGCACGAGCGAGCCAGTCTCCGCGATCGCGAGCGTGCAGCCGGTGAGCGCGGCGTCCAGGGCGTCGAGCTCGGCCGGAGTGAGGTCGTGGTCCTCGACCACGTCCACGCCGGCCGGCCGCCACTCGGGCGGCAGCGCCGGCGGCACGCCGAGCCTGCGGAGCCGCGCTCGGCGCAGACCTCGGCGACCCCGGCCGCGACGCCGTCCCCGGCCACGCGGCGGACCTCCACGTGCTGCAGGCCCAGCCGCTCGACGAACAGGTGCGACGACGCCGTCGCTCACGGCGCCTCCTCCCCGCGCTCGCGCGACTCGCTCGCGGCGGCGCCGCGTTCGCTCGCCCACCACTCACGAAACGTCTCGGCGCGCGACCGGGCGCAGGTCGCGCCCCTGCGTCCAGCCCGCGAGCGGGCCGGGCAGGCGGCGGACCAGGCCGCCGCGCGCGAGCGGCAGCTCGGCGGCCCTCCCCAGCTTCTGCGCGGCGGCGAAGCGCCGCGGCGAGCCGAAGACCCACGCCGCGGCGGCGAACGCCGCCTTCTCGGGAGCGGGCGCCTGCTCGCGCACGGCCCGCTCCCGCAGGTGCAGCAGCACCTCCGGGATGTCGATGCCCACCGGGCAGACCTCGGCGCACGCGCCGCACAGCGACGACGCGAACGGCAGCTTGGCGTGCTCCTCCATCCCCCACAGCTGCGGCGTCAGGATGGCGCCGATCGGCCCCGGGTAGATGGACCCGTAGGCGTGCCCGCCGACGCGCGTGTACACGGGGCAGACGTTGAGGCAGGCGCTGCAGCGGATGCACCTCAGCGCCTGTCTGCCCACCGGGTCGGCGAGCGCGTTGCGGCGGCCGTTGTCGAGCAGCACGATGTGGTACTCGCTGCGGCCCGTCGCCCGGCGACACGCCGGTGAGGAGCGACGCGTAGGAGCTCATGCGCTCGCCCGTCGCCGAGCGCGGCAACAGGCGCAGCAGCAGGGCCAGGTCCTCCAGCGTCGGGACGACCTTCTCGATGCCCATCACGGTGACCAGCACCGGCGGCAGCGTGGTGCACATGCGGCCGTTGCCCTCGTTCTCGACCACGCAGACGGTGCCCGGTCTCGGCGACGCCGACGTTGGCGCCGGTCACGCCCATGCCGGCGCGCAGGAAGCGCTCGCGGAGATACAGCCGGGAGACCTCGGCCAGCTCGTGCGGGTCGTCGCTGAGGTCCCTGCCGCGTGCGATCGTGCGCAGGAAGAGGTCGCGGACCTGGCCGCGGCTGTAGTGGATGGCGGGCACCAGGATGTGGGAGGCGGTGTCGCCGGCCAGCTGCACGATGAGCTCGGCCAGGTCGGTCTCGACGGCCTCGACGCCGGCCGCCGCGAGCGCGGCGTCGAGGCCGATCTCGTCGGTGGCCAGCGACTTCATCTTGACGAGCTCGGTGACGCCGTGGTCGCGGGCGATGCCGGCGACGATGTCGTTGGCGGCCGCCGCGTCGGCGGCGCGGTGCACGCGCGCGCCGGCGGCCTCGGCGGCCGCCTCGAACTCGTCCAGCAGCTCGTCGAGGCGGCTCAGAGCGTCGTCCTTGCACGCGCCGCGCCTGCTCGCGGAGCTCCTCGAAGTCGGGGAGCTCCGCAACGGCCGCGGCGCGGCGAGCGCGGATGGTCCGCGTGGCGCCGCGCAGGTTGGCGCGCAGCTGCGCGTCGGCGAGCGCCTCGCGCGCGGCGGCCGGGAAGTCGTGCGGGCGCCTGTGGCTCACGGCTGCGCCCCCGCGCGCCGCCGGCGGCCACTCGGAGCGGCGGCGCGGCCGCCGCGCGGATCCTCCGCCGCCAGGATGTCCGCCAGGTGCACGGCGCGCACCGCCGGGCCGCCTCCGGGCGCCGCCGGCGCGAGCCGGCTCAGCCCGCCGCCGATGTGCAGCAGGCACGACGGGTCCACGGCGGTCACGACCTCGGCGCCAGTCGCCAGGACGTTCGCGCACTTGTCGGCCAGCATGGCCAGCGAGACGTCGGCGTTCTTGATGGAGAACGTGCCGCCGAAGCCGCAGCACTCGGCGGCCTCCGGCAGCTCCAGGAGCTCGAGCCCGCGCACGTGCGCGAGCAGCCGCTGCGGCGCGTCGCCGACGCGCGTCACCCGTTGCGAGTGGCAGGTCGGGTGCAGGGTGACGCGCCGCGGATACGACGCGCCGACGTCCTCCACGCCCAGGCGGCGGACGAGGAACTCGGAGAATTCGAAGAGCCTGCCGCCGAGCGCCTCGGCGTCACGCGCGAGCTGCTCCTGCCCGGCCTCGCGCGCCACGCCCGGCAGCAGCTCGCGCACCCAGCCCACGCACGAGGACGACGGCGAGACGACTGCGTCGACGCCGTCGTCCCGGCTCATCACGTCCACGAACCGCCGCGCCAGGCGCAGCGCGTCGTCCCGGTAGCCGCTGTTCACGTGCATCTGGCCGCAGCACGTCTGATCCGCCGGGAACACGACCTCGTGCCCCAGCCGCTCCAGGACGCGCACCACGCTCCGCCCCGTCTCGGGGAACAGCGTGTCGCCCACACAGGTGACGAACAGCGCGACGCGCACCCTCAGGCCTCCTCGCACGGCTCCGATCCCATCGCGTCAAGCGTATACCGCCCGGGCGCGACGTTCGTCTCCTCGCCGAACCGGAGGCGCCGGCGGCCCGTCTCACGTATGCTGGGTCCCCCGCCAGATCGGAAACGCACCATGGCAATCGTCACCTACAGCAATCTCGACTTCGGCTTCGGCGTCACGTACGACGACGCCCTGATCACGCACATCGACGACGCCGCCGACCCGCGGCTGGGCGCCGCATGGAGCATGCGCGTCCCCTCACGGATCGCCGCCGCCGTGCTGTTCACGACGCGCGACGCGACCGTCGAGAGCATCGCCCGCGGGGTCGCGCCGAGCCTGCTCCTGACCACCGACTCGTTCCCGCTCGCGCCCGGCTTCCTGGGCGCCTGGGACTGGGAGGACGTCGGCCTGCCCCAGGGCCGCGAGTTCCTCGCGGCGACCGGCGCGCACGCGGTCGAGGCCGCCGGCCTGTACTGGCGCGGGTTCCCCGTGCTGCAGTTCACGACGGTGCCGCCGGCCGACGAGGAGCCGCCGGCCCCCGTGGAGTGCCTCTCGCTGCTGCACACGCCCGGCGCAGACGTTCGCCATCGAGCTCGTCGTGCCCGTGCACGACCTCGACGAGTGGTCGGCGCCGTTCCAGGAGGTCGCGGACGGCTTCTTCCTGCTGCCCATGGAGCGCGAGGGCCGCATGCGCACCGGGCACCAGCACGCCTGGTCCCTGCGCATGGAGGCGGGCGAGCTCCAGGACGACCTGACGGACGGCCTGGCCGCGCGCTAGGCGCGCCCGGGCCGAGCGCCGGGCTACGCCCCAGGCCCGGCCGCTGCCGCAGCCGCTTCGAGCCGCCGGCGCCACTCCTTGCCCACTTCGCGGCCGGCGCCGATGTCGGAGGCCTTGTCCCACACGATCGCGAGTGCGGCCGGGTCGCCTGCGGCCGCGGCCGCCCGCGCCGCCGGGTACTCGGCGCCGTTGGGCAGCACGAAGGAGAGCCGGTAACGCTCGCCGGCGGCGCTCAGCTTCACGCCGCCGCTGAAGTAGTACCAGGGCCAGTCGACGTCTGTGACCTCGGCGAGCGGGACGTCGAACAGTACCTTGTCGGGCGTGGAGAAGCGGAGGCGGCCGGCCGTCAGATCCAGCCAGCCGGCCGCCGTCCGGAACGTGCCGATCAGCAGCCACGCGTAGGAGGCGAAGTCGTCCTCCGACCCCTTCGCCTTCTCCTTCCGCGGCAGGTGATGCTCGTCGCTCATGCGCGACAGTGTCTCACGCCTGGAGGTCCGGACGCTTCCCCGCCTCGAGTCCGTCAGAGCCGCGGAAACCCGCCCGGCCGTGGTCAGCGTTTCAGACAACCGACCAGTGACGTAGTTGTGCAGCACACTGGCGATGAGCGAGCGCCTAGCGAACGACCGTGACGAAGGCCGCCGCGGAGGTCGTGGCGGCGTGGTCGGCGTCGGCCAGCGCCGCGGCGACGATCTTCCAGCGCCCGGTCTTGGCGAGCGCGAAGGTGGCGGCCCAGCGGGTGACGTCGCCGGCGTCGCGGTTGGTCGTGAGCACCGTGCGGCGGAGCACCCAGCTCGAGCCGTTCCAGCGCGAGAGGCGCAGCTCGACGGAGTGCGCGCCGGCGAGGTGTTTAGGCGCGAGCGTGCCGGAGACGGTGAACCGGTCGCCGGCGGCGACCCGCTTCTGCGCGCGCGGCGCGCTCAGCGAAGGCTTGGGCAGCGGCGTGGGGCTCCACCAGTGCTGCGGCTGAGGCGTCGCCACCGGCGCGACCGGAAAGCCGTTCACCAGCCACGTCCCGGGCACCGGCGTCACCGGCAGGCCGGTCCACAGATCCGCGCCCGTCCGTGATGTGCTCCCATATCGAGGTACGGATACACGTTGTCCCCGGTCCAGCCGTTGTACGCCCACACCGCGAAGAACCAGTTCTCGTAGCAGCGCGGATCGCCGTCGCCGATCACCGGGAACACGCGAGGGCGCGTAGCCCCACTTCTCGACGAGGATGTCCGCCCCCACCGCGATGTTGTAGTCGATCTCGGTCTTGAGGCGCTCGACGTCCACGCCGGCGGGGATGGTGGTGACCTGCATGATGCCGATGCCCCTGCCGTCGGAGCCGATGAGCGGATCGCCGTCGGCGTCGAACTGGCGCCAGGTGCTCTCCTGGTAGGCGATGCCGTAGAGGATCTTGGGTGGGATGAGGCGCTCCACGGCGGCCGCGTTGAGCTTGGCGCGGATCTCGGCCGCTGTGGGATTCGACGTAGGTGCCTGCCGCCGCGGGCGCAGCCGCGACGGCGGCGACGGCGAGCGCCGCGAGGCAGACGGTCGTGACGAGCGCGACGGACCAGCCGGCCGAGGCCGGCGCGGCCGTGCGGAATCTGGGCAGATGAGCGATGCGGGTCAGCGCGACGAGCCTCCGTACGACGTCGGACGCCCAGTGTACTCGCTGCGAGACGCGGCGGCCGGGGACGGCGTTCGTGCGGCCGCGCGCTACTCCAGGCCCGGCGTCGGCGGCATGCCCTCGTAGCTCACGATGTGCTCGGGCATGCCGGCGAAGGCGAAGCTGGCGTTTCTGTGGTCGCGCTCGTCCAGGCCGATGCGGCGGAAGACGTCGGCCCAGGTGGCCAGCTCGCCGTAGTCACTGACGGCCGCGCCCGTCGCCGGCTGCTCCTCCCATTCGGGGTGCAGCACGACCAGCTCGGCGTAGTAGTGCTCGGCGTGGTCCTCGGCCTCGGCGTTCAGGAGGATGGCGCGGCGCATGAACGCCACCGACAGCGTGCGCGACGCGAGCGCCCACGAGCCGGCCATGAGGGCGGGCATCGGATGCGAGAGCCGGCGCGGCAGTTCCACGCCGTCCTCCCGGAGCTTGGCGTCGATCAGGCGCAGGTGCTGGTACTCCTTGTCCTGCGCCTCCCTGCCCCAGCGCATCACGGCGTCGGCCTCGCGCACCAGCGCGTCGTCCCCGACGTTCCGCGACAGACGACCGTACTCCCTGGTCTCCCAGGCGCGATACGGGATCGGCGCCAGTGTCTCGACGATCTTCGCCTTGACGACCGTGGTCTCCGCCCCGGCGAACACGTCCATCCCGCGGACCATGCCCTTGGTGACTGTCGAATACGGGTAGCGCGGCCGCGCGAGGGTCGCCTGCTGCTCGCGCTTGAGATCGATACCGTCGTGATCCATCGGATCCCCTCCCTTCGTGGCTGGGTCGGTCTGGTAGGAGGAGTGCCCGAAGGTCTGCGGGCTAAGCCGTTGACGGCCCCGGGAGCCAGCCCGCCGCCGACGGCTCGCGGCCTGCCGACCTGCCGAGGTCCGTCGGGCCGGTCGGGTAGAGTGGCCCAATGCCGACCGGCCCGGACAGGATCAGGGACGTCATCCAGACGGCGCAGGTCGAAGATCAAGCTGCGTTGCTGGTGTGCCTGCCCTCCCATCAGAGGACGGCTTGGATCGTCGCCGCCGCCAAGGCTTGCGTCGAGGCGCCGACCTTATCGAGCTGCAGGCGCGGGCGCCGCGGCACCCGGCCGGCGTGGTCGATGCGGCCGCCGTGGTCGCCCGTGAGGTACCGGTGCCGATCCTTCTCTGGACCGATGCCGCCGTCGCCCGGCACTTCGTCCTGCTGACCGAGCAGCCCTGGCGGCTCGTGCGCGCGTGTCTGGACGCCGGCATCGCGGGCGTCGCCGCGCCCATCCCGGCCGACTGCGCGCGGGGGTTCGCCAACGCATGCTGGGGCGAGCTCGCCCACGTGCCGTTCGTCTCGCCGGCGCAGACGCCGTACGAGCTCGCCGAGTTGTGCGACCACGGCGCCTCGTTCGCCTACGCCGTCGGCATCAGCACGGAGCCGCCGACCGACGCCGAGGTCTTCGAGAAGGTCGCCCACTTCACCGAGCGGGTGCAAGGGATCGGCGGCGTGCCCGTCTTCGTCGGCGCCGGAGTCGGCACGCAGGCTCAAGCAGCCCTCGCGGCTACCTTCGCCGACGGCGTAGCCGTCGCCAAGGCCGGCTTCCAGACGCTCGAGCGTGCGCACCGGGAGGGAGGCGACGCGATCGCAGCGCTCGCCTCGCTGGTCGCCGATCTGCGCGCGGGAGTCGAACGCCGACTCGACCAGCCCTCGGGCAGCCTGCCCTGGTGAGCCTCCGGGTCGCGTGACGCATGGAGCACGCCTACGTCGTGACGCCGTCCTCGTGTTCGAACTCGGCGACGAAGTCGCACGGCTCGAGCCCAGCCACGGGGTCGTCGACGATGCCGGCGCCGACCAGGTCGAGCACCAGCTCGGCCTCCGCGTCCGGCAACTGCTCCACGGCGCGGAGCTTGCGCTCCATGGCGCGCGTGCGCACGCCGGTCTCCTCGATGGTGCGGCCGGCGGTGTCGAGCTGCCGCTTGACCTTGTCGAGCACGCCGCCGAACTTGCCGAACTCGGTCTTGACCGCGCCGAGCACCCGCCAGACCTCCACGGCCTGCTGCTCGATCGCCAGCGTCTGGAAGCCCATGCGCAGGCTGCTGAGCAGCGCCGCCAGCGTGGTAGGCCCGGCGCAGACCACGCGGTAGCGCTGCTGCAGGTCCTCGACCAGCGCGGGCTGGCGCACGACCTCGGCGTACAGGCCCTCGGTGGCCAGGAACATGATGCCGAAGTCGGTGGTGTACGGCGGCTTGACGTACTTGTCGTGGATGGACTGCGCCTCCACCTTGATCGCCCGCGCGAGGGCGTCGGTGGCGCGCAGCGTGGCCTCCGCGTCGGCGACGTCGGCGGCGTCCTGGATGCGCACGTAGTCCTCCTGCGGCAGCTTGGAGTCGATGGGCAGCCAGACGCAGCCGCCGGGCTCGTCCCTGGGACCCGGCAGCTTGACGGCGTACTCCACCATCTCGCGGGAGCCGGGCTCGACGTGCACGTTGCGCTCGAACTGGCCGGGCGCCAGGATCTCCTCGAGCAGCGCGCCCAGCTGGACCTCGGCCCAGGTGCCGCGCGCCTTGACGTTGGTGAGCACCCGCTTGAGGTCGCCGACGCCGGTGGCCAGGGTCTGCATCTCCCCCAGCCCCTTCTGCACGGACTCGAGCTGGTCGCTGACGAGCTTGAACGACTCGCCGAGGCGCTTCTCGAGGGTGGACTGGAGCTTCTCGTCCACCGTGGTGCGCATCTGCTCGAGCTTCTTCTCGTTGCCCGCCTGCAGCTCGATGACGCGGGTGTCGATGGTGGTGCGGATGCCGTCGAGCGCGGTCTGGTTGGAGGCGCTGAGCTCCGCGAGCCGCTTGGAGACGCCGGCCAGCTGCTCGCGCTGCACCTCGGCCATGCCGCCGAGCGTGTCGGCGAGCATGCGTTGCCCGCCGCGAGGCCGCGCGCGAGCTCGTCGCGGGACGCGCGCGACGAGCGCTCCGCGTCTTCGCGCGCGGCGCGCAGCTCCGTGCGCACCGCGTCCGCGCCGCCGTGGGCTCCCGCGCCCGAGCGCACGAGCAGGACGACGAGCAGCAGCGCGTTGACCGCGGCGAGCAGCAGGACGAGCCACAGGATGGGATCGGTCATGGTCTGCATGCTACGCGGAGGGTCGGACGGACGGGGAGGCGCTTGACGGCCGGCCGCGGACGCGCGGCCGCCATCCTGCCCCGTCTGCGCTATCCTGTGCCAAGTCCTCCCCTGGCCAGCGACCCTGGAGTCCACCCGCCGTGTTCATCCTCGAAGAGCCGTACGTCTCCGACCTGCTCGCGACCACTGCCGGCGAGCTGGGACTGCCCGTCCTCGACACCGAGATCGCCCGGCGGCGCCTGCCCGGAGCGCACGCGGCGCTCCTGTGCGACGACGCCGCCTTTGCCGCCGCGGCCTGCCGGCCGGGCGCGCGGCTCTACTCCAACTCGGAGAACGCCATCGGCTGGATCGCCGGGCACCTCTCGGGATCCGACCTGCCGCGAAGGATCGAGCTGTTCAAGGACAAGGTCGCCTTCCGCGATCTCGTCGCCGACCTGTATCCGGACTACCGCTACGTCGGGGTGCCGGTGCGCGAGCTGCGCGCGTTCGACCCGACGCGCCTGCGCGCGCCCTTCATCGTCAAGCCGGCCGTGGGCTTCTTCAGCCTGGGCGTCCACGTGGTCGAGTCTGCCGCGGCGTGGCCGGGGGTGGTCGACGAGATCGAGGGTGAGGTGCGCGCGCTCGGCACGCCTGTACCCGGAGCAGGTGCTGGACCTGGAGCACTTCGTCGTCGAGGAGGTCATCGAGGGTGAGGAGTTCGCCGTCGACGCCTACTACGACGCCGACGGCGCGCCGGTGCTCGTCAACGTCTACGCGCACCTCTTCGAGTCGGCCGACGACGTCAGCGACCGCGTCTACCTCACGGACGCCGAGACCGTCGCGCGCCTGGGCCCGCCGGCCATGGAGTTCCTCGCGGAGATCGGCCGGCGCGCCGGCCTCGCCGACTTCCCGGTCCACACTGAGCTGCGCATCGACGGAGCCGGCCACGTCGCGCCGATCGAGGTCAACCCGATGCGCTTCGGCGGCTGGTGCGCGACCGACCTCGCGCACTTCGCCTACGGCGTGAACCCGTATCGCTGCTACCTGCTCGGCGAGCGCCCGGACTGGGACCGCATCGCCGCGCGAGACGGCCGGTCGCACCACGGCGCTCATCGTCTCCGACCTGCCGAGCTCGGTGGACCTTGCGGCGATCGAGTCCGTCGACTACGAGGGCTTCGCCGCGCGCTTCAGCCGCGTGCCGGAGCTGCGCCGGACCGACTTCAACCGCTACCCCGTCTTCGCGTTCACGTTCGTCGAGGTGCCGTCCGGCGACCACTCGGAGCTGCACGCGGTCCTGGGCGCCGACCTGCGCGAGCACCTGCGGATGGTCGAGGCTCCTAGCGGCGCTTCTTCGCCTTCGTAGCCTTGGTGCGCGGCGGACGGGCCGGGCACGCCGGGTCGATGCAGACCTTCCACGGACCGCGGTTGGTGGTCACGATGACCATCGGCGCCCCGCACGGCTCGCAGGTCTCCCCCGTCGCGGTCAGGTCGCCGCGCTGCGGCAGCGGATAGCTCTGCTGGCACTCGTCGTAGTTGGTGCAGCGCACGAAGCGCTTGAGCGTGCGCGGCGAGCGGCGGGCGATCAGGTCGCCGTGCTTGCCGGCCTTGGCGCAGGTGGGGCACACGCCGACGTTGACCTCGGCCTCGTAGTTGGTCGGGCAGGCCGGGTCGAGGCACACGATGCGCGGCTTGCTGCGGAACTGGATGACCTTGACCTGCGGCGTGCCGCAGACGGGGCACGGCTCCGGCACGGCCTCGATCTTGCCCTGCGGCAGCGGGTAGGTGACGTCGCAGTCCGGCCAGCCCGAGCAGCCGACGAACTGGCCGCGGGTCTTGGCCGAGGACTTGATGAGCAGGTCGTGGCCCGACTTGGGGCAGACGCCGACCTTGGCGTCGTCGTCGCCGGCCGCCTTGAGCATCTCGCCGACCTCGGCCGCCCTGGGCGAGCAGGTCGTCCATCGCCCGCGCCAGCAGCTCGCGCGAGTGCGCCACCACCTCGGCGCGGGTCCTGCCGCCGTCGGCGATGGCGTCCATCTCGGCCTCGAGCTCGGAGGTCATGTCGGGCGTGGTGATGCGCTGCGCGAAGCGTCGAGAGCGCCTCGATGACGGCGCGGCCCAGCTTCGTCGGCTCGCGGCGGCTCGTTCGACCACGTACTTGACCTCGAGCAGGCGCTCGATGATGGCGTGGCGGGTGGCCTTGGTGCCCAGCCCGCGCTTCTCCATCTCCTGGATGAGCTTGCCCTGCGAGTAGCGCGCCGGCGGCTGCGGTCGGCCTTCTGCGTCATCTCGGCGCCCAGGAAGTCGACCTCGTCGCTGCTCGCCGAGCGCCGGCAGCTGCTCGTCCTTCTTGAGCCCGTAGGGGTAGATGGCGCGGAAGCCCGGGATCACGAGGACGTCGCCCTTGGCCACGAACGGCTCGCCGCCGACCGTCGATGGTCACCTTGGTGCCCTCGATGACCGCGGGGTCGGAGAGCGTGGCCAGGAAGCGGCGCGCGACGAGGTTGTAGAGCTTCCACTCCTCGGGCTTCAGCTTCTTCGGGTCGGCGGCCGCCCGTGGGGTGGATCGGCGGGTGGTCGGTGGTCTCCTTCTCGCCGCGCGTGGGATGCAGCGGCGCCGGACGCGATCGCCGCGGCGCGGGCCCGGTAGCTCGGGCACGCCCTGCAGGGCGTCGAGGATGGCGTGGAGGTCGAGGGACGCCGGGTAGACCGTGTTGTCGACGCGCGGGTAGCTGATGAGGCCGTCCATGTAGAGCGACTCGGCCACGCGCATGGTGCGCGCCGGCGTGAGCCCCTCGGCGGCGGCGGCGGCCTGCAGCGAGGTGGTGTTGAACGGGATCGGCGGCGGGACCTTCTTGCTGCTCTTCTCGACCTCGGTGACCGTGCCGCTCGTCTGGCCGGCGACGGCCTCCATGGCGCGCGTGGCGTCGGCGGCGCTCTTGAAGCGGCTGGTGGCGTGCACGGCCGCGAACTCGGCCGCGCCGGAGCCGCGCGAGCGGAAGGCGCCCTTGACGGTCCAGTAGTCCTCGGGCACGAAGGCCTCGCGCTCGCGCTCCCGCTCGACGATGAGCGCGAGCGTGGGCGTCTGCACGCGGCCGGCCGACTTGACGTTGCCGAAGCCGGTGAACTTGGCCACGGTGAGGTAGCGCGTGAGCACCGCGCCCCACACGAGGTCGATGTCCTGGCGCGACTCGCCCGCCTGCGCGAGGCAGTCGTCCACCGGGACGAGCTCCTGCGAAGGCGCGCACGACCTCGCCCTTGGTGATCGCCGAGAACCGGGCACGCTTGATCGGCGCCTTCTTGTTGACCTCGCGGACCAGCGCCGCGGCGTCGCTGCCGATGAGCTCGCCCTCGCGGTCGAAGTCCGTCGCGATCACGATCTCGTCGGACTTCCTGGCGGCGCTCTTGAGCGCGCGGATGAGCTCGCGCTCCGCCGGCGTCTTGCCGATGGGCGCCCACACGAGGTACGGCAGCGACGCGAGCTTCCACCCCTTCAGGTCGACGCCGTCGGTGGTGAAGGGCTTCTTCTTCGGCCAGGGCGGCGTCGCCAGCGACGCGGGGATCACGACCGGCGCCTTCATGGCGTCGTCCTCCCAGACCGCGTCCCAGGAGCCGTCCCCGAAGACGATCTGCTGCGGGAAGTCCACGCCGAGCACGTGGCCCTTGAGGCCGATGCTCATCCACTCCTCCCCGTCGCGCTCGAAGGTGTAGACGGCGGTGTTGGAGACCTTGCCGGTCTTGGGCTTGCCGGCGGCCAGGATCTCGGCGAGCTTCTTGGCGGCGATGTTCTTCTCGGTGACGACAAGCTTCAAAGGCACGACCTTCGGAAGAGGAGAGTTGCAGTCGGGGTGAGCGAGTATACCCCGCTACGGGCGGTCCGCCCGCCAGCGGCCCCACGATTGACCCAGGCGCCGCGCGCGCAGCGTGTCGGCGCTCCATGTGCACCCCAGCGCTACCGTGCCCGGCCGGACACGCGCAGCGTCGCCTGCTCGCGACCTCGCGGCTTGGGCGAGACGCGGATCTCCACATCTTGACCGCACGCGTTGAGGAAGCGGATCAGCCTTTCCACCGAGAAGCCGGACAGCTTGCCGGCGAAGAGCTCGGAGACCTTGGGCTGGGTGGTGCCCAGCATGGTCGCGGTCTCGCCCTGAGTCAGATTCCGCTCCGCGGCGATGGCCGCGATGCGACGTGCCAACTCGGCCTTGGCCAACAACTCCGCAGGCGCAGGCAGGCCGAGATCGGCGAAGACATTGCCTGAGCTGGGCTTGTGGTCCGGCATGGCTTGCTTCATGCGCCGCTTCCCTTCCGCATTCGCTCCTCCTCAAGCTGGGCTTGGCCGAGCCGATCACGGATGAGCGCCAACTCGCGCCTTGGGGTCGCCACTCCCCTCGTTGACTTCTTCTGGAAGGCATGAAGCGCACGTAAACCCTGTCGGCGAAGCGCACGGTGTAGACGGCGCGGTAGGCGTCTCCTTCGTGGTCGTCGACCACTTCGAGGACTCCTGCGCCTCCAAAGCCCCTCAGCGGTTTGGCTCCTGGATGCTTGCCGCCGCACTCCCGCATCTCACTCCCCAGAACTGGGATATCCACACAAGGTGCCTCTCGGCGGCGGCAAAACGGGGTGCACAGCGACATGGATCGAGTATTCGCTCCGTCACCCGGTCCTCGGCAAGGTGACACTGGCCTGCAGGAGGGCGACGTTCCACGCGCTGCGGCCGCTTCAGCCTTCTCGGCTGATCCTCCTGCGGAGGGCGGCGACGCGCTGGCGCACCGATGTCGCCGGGACGTTGTCGTCGAGGTTCAGCGGCGGGTCGAGGCGCTCGACGATGGCCCGCTCGAGGCCGGCGAGGCTGTCGCGGTCGTCGTGCGGGTGCACGGCCACGAGCAGGTGCTCGCGCATCCACTCGCTGAGCTCCTGCTCCGACGAGGCCTGCAGGAGCATCCCGGCCTGCACCACTACATCCAGTTGAACGAAGAGGATGGACGCCAGCGTGAGCCGGATGACGGAGCTGCGGACCTTGCCCCCGAGGTGGATGCGGGTGATGCGCTCGCCGAGGGTGTCGGTGCTGGCGCGGCCGGAGGGCCACTTCGTGGCTCCGGCCTCCCCGACGAAGACGCACCCGGCCTCGAGCGGCAGGTCGAGGCCGCGCGAGAGGTCGGCGGCGCCGGCAGCGGAGGCCCAGAAGGCGAAGAGCCCCGGCCGGTCCAAGCCCTCGGCGCCGGCCGGCCACTCGCTCGCCGGCACGAGCGCCGGCGAAGCCTCGAGGTCGTCGAGCGCCGTCCAGGCGTCGCGCTCTTCCCACTGCGGAGTCGGAGCGGCCGCGTCGGGGGGCGGCGCAGGGGTGGGCTGGGAATCCGGTTCCATCAGCGCATCCTACCCGTGATCGCCGTCGCCCGGCGGCCGCCGCCGCGGCACGACGCGGGCGATCGTCTTCCGCAGGCCGCTGGTCGCGCCGCGCGCCCTCCGGCCGGCCGTTCCGCGCGCCTCGCGCGCCTGGCGGGTCATCTGCTCCGTCACGCCGCGTGCCCTGGCCGTCGCCTCGGCGCGGAACCGTCGCAGGTCGGCCTTGGATACGATTCCGGTCGCGTACCACAGCTCGGCCGCGCGCCCGGTGATGTACGTGCCGGCGTAGGCGACCGCGGTCTTCGGCAGGATCCCGTAGCCGGGGACCAGACCCACCAGGCCTCCTGCGACCTGCCGCCACACCACGGCGGCGCCGATCACGGGGGTGATCTCCAGCATGCGGCTCTGGAACTCCGGCGGCGCCCCGAAGGCGAGCGCCATGCGGTAGACCATCAGCGCCTGGTTCTTCGTCAGGACGACGGTGTCCGCGGCCGAGATCGGGATGCCCAGGATGGGCACCAGCGACGGCACGCCCGAGGCCAGGGCGAAGGCCGCGTTGGACAGCGAGACCTCCGCCGTCAGGCGCCGCGCGAAGACGGAGCGCAGGCCCGGAAGCCGCCGCGCGGCGGCCAGGTGGAGCTTGGCCGGCAGCGCGGCCAGGATCGCCGCCGCGAGCCGCTCCGCGGCGTCTGCGGCTCGCGGCTCGACGAACGTCGCGTGGCGCTGGTCCAGACGATCCAGCCAGGGTGGCACCTCGCGGGACCGCTCGCCGAACGCCACCAGCATCCGCAGCCGCGGCTGCAGGGCCGCCAGACGGTCGAGGCCCGCCACCTCCGCGGCGCTGAGCGTGGCGCCAGCATCCAGAGCCACGATCAGCAGGTCGGCCTCAGCGATCAAACGCTCCCGCTCGCTCACCTGGTCGAACCCCACCAGCGCGAGGGCCGTCAGCTGCCGCGGATACCGGTCGGGACCATCGAGAAGCAGCACCGCGCACGTGCTCGAGCGCCGCCGGGTCGCCCACGCAGACGACGATCACGTCGCGCTCCGCCTCGTGGCGGATGGCGAGGATGTCGACCTCGCGGATGGTCTTCCAGATGCTGCCGAAGTCGGTCATGTGAGGACAGGGTACCCATCAGGCGGCGAGATGGCGCTCCGAGAGGGTGCACCTCAGAGCAGTCACCCGCGGAACCGTTACGGGTCGCCGGGCCTCGGGGATACCCGCGGTCGCGCCAGCCTCTTGCGAAGCGCAGTCGACTTTGCAGGTATCGTCCGACCCATCCCCTACACTCACGTATCCACCACCGAGCGGCTCTTGCTCCAGAATGTGGCCCCGCGAACCGGCGTTCACGTCCGTGCAGTCAATCCATCGAGGCGCTGGCCCCGGTCCCCGAAGTGGCGGACACTGAGATATCCGAGGAGGTGTGTGCGTGATGACGTTCGAGATCAAGCCCTATCCGGAGTTCGCCTGGTCGATCAGCCGGCAACGCAAGCTCGACCAGTGCCCGCGCGCGTACTTCTTCACCTACTACGCAGGCTGGAACGGCTGGCTGGACGAGGCGCGCGAAGAGGCACGTACGGCGTACCGCCTGGGCAAGCTCACGTCGCTGGACGCGTTGCTCGGCCAGCAGATCGACGAGCGCGCACGGGAGCTGGAGGCAGCCGCTCGCGCAGGTCAGGAGCTGCCCTTCGCCGATGAGCTGGAGGTCCGGACGCGCGAGGCGCTGCGCCGGCTGTGGACGCGCTCGAAGAACGGGCGGACCGCGTTCGAGCGCCGCCCCAAGTCCATCGAGATGCTCCGCTCCCACTACCTGGAGCAGGACACCAGGCCCGAGACGGACCGGCTGAACGAGAAGGCCGCGCCGTGCATGCAGGGCCTGCTGGCGACGCCCCACTGGGAGCGCCTGGCCGCCTGCGGCGACGCCGGCCGCATCGAGGTCCCCGACTTCGCCAGCTTCGAGCACGATGGCGTCAAGGTGTTCGCGGCTCCCGACCTCGCGTATGTCCACGACGGCGTCCTGCACGTCATCGACTGGAAGACCGGCCGCGAGGACGACACGCAGCCGGTGCAGGTGCTGCTGCAGATCTGGTGGGCCCTCGAGACCCACCCCGAGCTCGAGGGCTACGAGATCCGCGGCTACCTGGAGTACGTGGCCGCGGGCAGCACGCACGCGCTCGAGGCGGCCCCGGACTTCAGCGAGCAGGCCGCCGAGGCCGTCCACGCTGGCATCGCCCAAATGCGCGCGCTGCTGGCCGATCCGGAGCAGAACATCCCCCTCGAGGTCTCCGCCTTCGAGCGCCGCGAGAGCGGTCTGTGCCCCCACTGCAATTTCGCGCCCCTGTGTGCATAGCTACGCCCCCACCAGCGGCAAGCCCGGGATCGACAAGGTCGAGCGGCGCCGCTACGACCGGCTGCGCCAGGTGCTGGGGATCGAGGGCCTGGTGGCCGAGCTGCCGCAGGACGAGCACACGTCCGGCCTGGACCTGCCTCCCGCTCGTTGACCCTGCTCAGACCCGCCAGGCTCCTGTCGTTCGTCGTGGCGTTCAGCAGCTGAAGATCCGGCCGCCCAGCGCAAGGACCGCCCCTGATGCCGACGGCCCACGAGAAGCTCGCGCGCTTGCCCCCGACGAAGCAGCGGCCGTCCTCGACGTCCTCCGCGAGTTCTTCGCGCCCTGAGCCCGGCGCGGCCTACTCGGCCGCCGGGCCGGCTCGCCCTCCGGGGCCTCGCCCGCGCCCGACGGCGCCGCGCCCTCCGGGCGCCTCGCCCGCACCCTCCTGCGCCGCGCCCTCCGCGCGCCGCTTCCCCGCCCTGCACCGGCTCGAACACCTCGAACGTGGCGAGGATCGCCTCGAACTCGGGCAGGCGCGCCTCCCACTCGTCGCCGGAGCAGTGGTGGTACACGTGGTACATGGTCATCGGCCCCAGCGCCCACACGATGCAGGCGTGGTCGCCGCCGAAGTGGCCCGGCCGCACGCCGTCCCAGCTGTACTCGAAGGCCAGCGCCGGGAGCTCGCCGAGGGTCGTCTCGCGGGTCCCGAGGAACTCGTAGCCCGGCATCTGCCCGCTGGCCAGGGTCTCCGGCATGAACCCCTGGATGTCCAGCCACATCTGCTGGGACTGCTCCTCGCTGAGGGGTTCCTCGCGTCCGCGGATGGCCTCGTACTCGAACAGGCGCAGCGGCTGCATGTCCCCGTCCCCGAGATCGCCCAGGACCTCCGGGTCGAAGAAGCCCATCGGCAGGCGGGCCTGGCGCTCCGCCGCCTCTTCTTCCGACAGCTCGTACAGGCCGCGCATCATGCGCGCGAGCGGGTCGATGGTCTCCGTGAGGATCTCGAAGCGCTTCGGCATGGCGATGGCGAAGCCGAAGCGCGAGTCCACGTACGGCTGGAAGTCCTCCGGATACGGCGCCGGCGCGGCGTCCTGGTCCTGGGTCATGCGGTGTCTCCTGGGATTAGCTGTCACCCCAGTGTACGTCGCCGCGGCCATGAGGGCGGGTGGTCCGGCGCCTGCCCAGGCGCAGGCGTCAGGCGGGCGGTTCCGGCGCCGTCCCCGGGTCGGCCTCCGGCCGCCGCTCGATGAGCTCGAACGACGAGAGGATCTGCTCGAGCTCCGGCAGCCAGGCGTCCCAGACCTCGGTCGGACAGTGGTAGTACACCTGATAGACGGCCGTCGGCGTCGGCGCCCAGACCACGAGCGCTCGGTCGGTGAGCTCGGGGGCCTCGCGCGGCCCCGCCCACTCGTACTCGAACGTCAGGGCATCGAGTGGGCCCAGCCGCGCATCCCGCACCTCGCGGAAGACGAAGCCAGGCATGCCGCGCGACGCGAGCGCCTCCGGCATCCCGTCGCGCACCGCTTCGCGCATGGCGGCGATCTCGGAGTCGCTCAGCGGATCGGGACGGGTGAGCACGTCGAACTCCAGCAGGCGCAGCGGCTCGTGGTGACCCTCGCCGATGTCGTCGACCACCTCGGCGTCGGCGAACCCGACCGGCCAGCTGCCGGTGAGCTTGCTCTCCTCGTCCAGGTCCTTGCCGTCGAGCTGGCGCATCAGCCGCGCCAGCGGGTCGACGGTGTTCAGGAGGGCGACGAACGCGGACGGGACGGTGATCGCGTACCCGTACACCGGTTCCTCGTGCCGGCGGAGCCCCTCGGGTCGGCCGCCGGCGCCCGCCGCCGCCCCGCCCTCACCCGGCGCCGGCCCTGCGCCCTCGTTCTGCTGTGCGGTCATGCTCTCTCCATCTCCTGTCGGCGGGTCAGCCGAGCGGCTCGAACGCCTTGAGGATCTGCCCGAACTCGGGCAGGCGCGCGTCCCACTCCTCCGCCGGGCAGTGGTAGTACAGCTGGAACACCTGCACGGCGGTCAGTCCCCAGACGATCAGCGCACGGTCGCCGCCGGCGGCGTGCGCCTTCATGCCGTCCCAGCGGAACTCGAACCCCAGCGCAGCGATGGGTCCCAGCGCAGTGTCGTACTGGTCGACCAGCTCGTAGCCGGGCAGGTCCATCTCGGCGAGCGTCTCGGGGAGGATGCGGCGCATGCGGAACCACATCTGCGCCGCCTTGTCCTGCCGCAGCGGCCGGTCGCTCAGGAAGCAGTCGAGCTCCAGGGTGCGCAGCGGGCGCGGCCGGCCGTCGTCGCCCTCGCCCGCTACCTCCGGGTCCCAGAAGCCCTGCGGCAGCTTGGTCAGTCGCTCGGCCTCGTGCTCCGGCGTCGCGTTGTCGAGCGCACGCATCGCGCGCGCGACCGGGTCGAACGTCGTGCCGAGCAGCTCGAACCGCGCCGGGACGCCGAGCGCGTAGCCGAACATGGTGTCCTCGAACCGGCGGAAGCCCTCGGGCAGCGGCGTCGCCGTGCCTTCGCTGACGTCGTCCATGTGTGTCTCTCCTCCGTCGACGGGTCCCCCGGAGGAGTGAGTATAGCCGCGGGCGCGGCTGGCGGGTGACATTCGTCTGGGCTCCGGGCTTTGGCGCACGCGCGCCGCCTCGGTAGTATCGGAGGCATGAAAGAGGGCAAGGAGACGCGCAGGCTGGGCCGCTTCGAGGCACTCGACAGGCGGCCGGTCAATCTGGACGGCTTCGCGCAGCGCGACGACGAGGCGGGGCTCGTCGCGTTCGCCTCGGCGAACGATCCCGAGCCCTCTGTCGCGCTCGACGCGGACGGCGCGTGAGTATAGCTGCCTCTATCGTCGCCTACGATGCTCGCCGAGCAGTGACAGCAGCCTCTCCTGCACCCCGGCCACGATCCGTCGGGCACCGTGCAGGCAAGCCTGACGCCTCAGGTCCGCCAGTCGAGGCTGGTGCGAGGCGGCGATCCTGACCGCCAGGCTGTTGCCCCACCGCTGGGTCCTCGATCTCACGCGACCCTCCTGACCGATCGCGTGTCGTGCCTGAGCGCCGCCTCGCCCGCCCCGGGGCCGCGGTACCCGCACTCTGAGCGCGTGTCTACGACGCGTCTGCGGGAGGACGTCTACGAGGCGCTGCGGCCGGGCCGGTCCACGGCCGCCGTCCTCGCCGAGATCGCCGCCCGGCTCGACGCGGCGGACGCGCCCTTGTGCGCCGCGCTGACGCGTGAGGCCGCGGAGGTCTACGCCCGCCGCGGCCTGCTCACTAACCGCTGAGCCGTGACGGGAGTCACGACCGCGCGGACGGGCACGGGAGACGAGGTCGCCAGGCGCGCGGACGGGCGCGGGAGGCGAAGCCGCCGCCCGCGCCCGTCGCCTGCGTTGTCACCGTCCTAGACGAGCACCTTCGAGAGAAACAGCTTGGTGCGCTCTTCCTTGGGATTCTCGAGCACTTCGCGCGGCGGGCCCTGCTCGACGATCACGCCGCCGTCCATGAGCGCGACGCCGTCGGCGACCTCCTTGGCGAAGCCCATCTCGTGCGTGACGACGACCATCGTCATGCCGTCGACGGCGAGCTGCTTCATCACGTCGAGCACCTCGCCGACCAGCTCCGGGTCGAGCGCCGAGGTCGGCTCGTCGAAGAGCATCAGCTTCGGCTTCATGGCCAGGGCACGCGCCATGGCGACGCGCTGCTGCTGGCCGCCGGAGAGCTGCGCCGGGTACGTGTCCAGCTTCTCGCCGAGGCCGACACGCGTGAGCAGCGTCGATCGCCTCCTCCTCGGCCTGCTTGCGCGGCACGTGCTGCACCATGACCGGCGCCTCCATCACGTTCTCGATGGCGGTCTTGTGCGGGAACAGGTTGAAGCGCTGGAAGACCATGCCGATGGAGGCGCGCTGCCTGGCGACGTCCTTCGCCCTCATCTCGTGCAGGGCGCTGCCGCGATCCACGTAGCCCATGAGCTCGCCGGCCACGTACAGCCGGCCGGCGTCGATCTTCTCGAGGTGGTTGATGCAGCGCAGCAGCGTCGACTTGCCGCCGCCCGACGGGCCGAGCAGCACGAACGTCTCCTGCGGCTGGACGACGAAGTCGACGCCCTTGAGCACGTCCAGCTTGCCGAACGACTTCCACACCTGCTCGGCCTTGACCATCGGCTGGCCGTGCGCCGCGGCCGCGGCCGCGGCCGCGTCGACGAGATGCCCCTCGGGCGGACCGAGTCACCATGGCTGCCGTCCCTGGTCACCGTGCGAGACCCGCCGTCGAGTGCAGCGCACTGGCCCTCAGCGCTCGCTTCGCGGCGCGCTTCTCCGCCGCCTCTGTCTCCTTCTCGCCGAAGCCCTTGCCGAAGTAGGCCTCGAGGTAGCCCTGGCCGACGGTCAGGATCGAGGTGAGGAAGAGATACCAGGCGCAGGCCACGATCAGCAGCGGGATGATCTGGAACGTCTGCGCGTAGACCTGCTGCAGGCGGCCGAACATCTCGAGGCCGCCGATGGCGGCGATCAGCGAGGTCGTCTTGAGCATGCTGATGGTCTCGTTGCCGAACGTCGGGACGATGACGCGCATCGCCTGCGGGAGCACGATGCGGCGCATGGTCAGCGTCGGCGACATGCCGAGCGACGAGCGCCGCCTCGCTCTGGCCCGGCCTCGACGGAGATGATGCCGGCGCGCACCAGCTCGGCGGCGTACGCGGCCTCGTTGAGGCCGAGGGCGAGGATCGCCGGCGACGATGATGTGCGCCACCAGCGGGCCGCTGTCCGTCGAGCCGAACACGACGCCGAAGAACGGCAGGCCGGCGTAGAGCCGTGGATAGAGCACGCCGAGGTTGCGCCCACAGGATGATCTGGACGTAGACCGGCGTGCCGCGGAAGAACCAGATGTAGACCCAGGCGATGCCCGACAGCACGGGGTTGTCCGAGAGCCGCATGACGGCCAGCAGCGACCCCGCCGACGGCGCCGATGGCCATTGAGATGAAGGTCAGCTCGATGGTGAGCAGACAGGCCGTGCAGCGTCAGGGGCTTGAACATGTAGTCCCAGACCGTCGGCCAGTCCACGTTGGGGTTCTTGATGAACGAGTAGACCAGCGCGGCGGCGAGGTAGATGACGATGGCCGCGCTGATCCAGCGTCCCCAGTGGCGGATCGGGATCGCCTTGATCGCCTCGGGGCGGCCGCCGGCCGGGGCGGGCATGCCCGCCCCGGCCGCAGCGGACCCGAGTCCGTTGCCGCTCGGAGGGTCCCACGACCGTCACTGCCTACTGCACTGTGGTCGCGTGGCTCGCCGCGTAGGCCGGGCCCTCGTTGACCGTGGCCGACTCGACTGGGACGAAGTCCCACGCGGCGATGATCTTGCCGTAGGTGCCGTCGTCGATCAGCGCCTGCAGCGCCTTCTGGACGGTGTCGACGAGCTGGCTGTTCTTGGTGAGGATGCCGATGCCGTCCATCTGCGGGTCATAGGGAGCCGCTGGGTCCTTGACGACCTCGAACGTGTTGCCGTCGTTGGTGGTCTTGGCGATGTTCACCGCCGTCGAATAGTCGGTGAGGTCGGCGACGGCGCGGTTGCTCTTGACCGCGAGGAGCGCCTCGGGCTGGCCCGGGAGTGAGAGGATCTGTCATCTTCTCCTTGCCGGCGGCGACGAACTCCTTGTTGAGCTTGGTCAGGAACGCCTGCTGCGTCGTGCCGTTCTCGCAGGCGACCGTCTTGCCGGCGAGGCTGTCGATGTTCGTTGATGCCGTTCGGATTGCCCTTGACGACGAGCATGCCGGTGCCGTCGAAGGTGTAGTCGACGAAGCTGAAGCCGGCATCCTGGCGCTCCTGGTTGTCGTACATGGCCGACATGGACATGTCGCCGTTGCCGCCCTTGATCTGCAGCAGGATCGAGTCGAACGGCTTGTCGATGAACTCGACCGTGACGCCCATCTTCTTGCCGAGCGCCTGGGAGAGGTCGTAGTCGAAGCCGGCCGGGTTCTTGCTGTCCGGCGGGTCGAAGTACTCCCACGGCGGATACGGGATATCGCTCAGGCACTTGATGATCGCCCGAGCTCTGGATGCCGGTCGGCAGCATCGCCTTGAGCGACTGCGTCGGTCGGTGACGCTGGCGAGATCGGCCGCCGTCCAGGTCGCCGCCGCGGTCGAGCCGCTGGCGGCCGGGGTCGGACTCGTGCTGGTGGTGGTCGCGCTCGAGCCCCCGCACCCGGCGGCCAGCGCCACGAGCGCGACGACGACCGCCAGCGCGAGGAACGTCAGCGCGGCGCCCCGCCGTCTGGTCAGTGCATGGAGAACGTTCACGTTCGTCCACCTCCCCCTTCTGCGGCGCTAGTCTCGCCGCACCAGCCGCGCGATGCACGGCACCATGGCGCCCGCACCCCCCGCGGGCTCGTTTCTGAGTGTACGCGCGTCCTCGCGGCTCGCATAGTAGGTGAAGCGTCGACGTCGGCGTGACGCCTGCGCCATTTGCCGCAGAGCCAGCCTCCGAGCCGGGCAGCGCACGCTCACGGGACGCGGCTAGCTCGTCAGGCCGAGCCGCGCCCGGTACAGCGCCGCGTCCTGCGGCGCCGAAGCAGCAGAAGGTGACCACGCGCGGCAGCTCGTGCCGCGCCGAGCCAGCCGGCGACCGCGCTCACGGCGACGTCGCAGGCCTCAGCCTTGGGATAGCCGTACACGCCGGTCGAGATGCCCGGGAAGGCGACCGTCTCGAGCCCGGCCTGGTCCGCCAGCCGCAGCGACTCCGTGTAGCACGAGCGGCAGCAGCTCGGCCTCGCCGGCCTGTCCGCCCCGCCAGACCGGGCCCACCGTGTGGATCACGTGCCGGGCCGGCAGGTCGTAGCCACGGGTGATGCGCGCCTCGCCGGTCGGGCAGCCGCCCAGCGTGCGGCACTCGGCGAGCAGACCGGGACCGGCGGCGCGGTGGATGGCGCCGTCCACGCCGCCGCCGCCGAGCAGCGAGCTGTTGGCGGCGTTGACGATGGCGTCGACGTCGAGGCGGGTGATGTCGCCCTCGACCACCAGCATGCGCTCGCGAAGCGGCATGTCCGAGTTGAGCCGCGGTCATGGCCGCAGCTTAGCAGAGGGTCACGACGTCGGCGGGCGTCCGCGCCTCCGCCTCAGCCGTCCGGCCCGCGCGCTATGCTGGTCCCATGACCAGCCCTCACCACGCGGACGCCGTCGCGTGGGCCGCTCGTGCGCCCTACGTGGACGACGCAGCTGGTTCCGTCACCGTTCCCGGCTCCACGGCGCCGGCCACACCCAGCGCGTGCACGTCCACGCCCAGCGGCTGCTCGAGCAGCTCGGCTGGGAGCCCGCCGACGCGGAGCTCGTCCTGCACGCGGCGCTCTGGCACGACATCGGGCGCGAGGGCGACGGCGTCGAGCCCGAGCACGGCGCCGCAGCGCCGAGCGGGCGGACGAGCTCGGCCTCACGGCGAAGCTCTCCTCCGCCGACGCCGCCGTCGTGCGCTTCGCCATCCTGCGGCACTCGCTGCCCGACAGCGGCGCCGCGCCGCTGGCGGCGGAGCTGGCCGCGAGCGGGGACGAGGCGCGCCGCCTGGCGGATCCCGAGCGCGCCCTCCGCGTCCTCTGGCTGCTCAAGGACGCCGATGCCCTGGACCGCATCCGTCTCGGCTTCGGCGAGGGCGCCGATCCGCGCCAGCTGCGCCACCGGCAGACGATCGAGCTCATCCCGTTCGCGAGCGCGCTGTACGCCGTACTGACCTGAGGCCGGTGCCGGCCGCCCGTCCGCCGGCCCGACCGCAGCGCTGCCCGAGGTCCGCTCGTCGCACTCGACCACGCCCGGCAACGTCCACCCTCGTCACCCTCGTCGCGGCCGCGACCGGCTGCTAGCGTCGTGCCGCCGCATGCGCAGCCCGGCCAGCCGACAGCACCGCTCCGACCGAGCCAGACCCGCCGCTCCGGCGCGGCGCGCCGCGGCTCGTCTTCTTCGGGGTCGCGTCGCGCCGCGAGCTCGCCCGGCTGGCGGCGGCGGCAGCGCCGGGCGTCGCGCTTCGCCTCCCGGCGCGTCTGGACCGAAGACCCGGGCGAGCCCCGTCGCTCCCTGCTTCGCGACGCAGCCCGCGGCCGGCCTCTGGTACTGGAAGGGCACGCGCGAGGAGTTCGAGGCGCAGGCCACGGAGATCCTCCTGCGCCTCGTCCACCCCCTGGTCGCGCGCGGCCTGCCGTTCTGCCTGGGCTTCCCGTTCGGCGCGGAGGTCCTCGAGCCGCGCAGCCTCGCCGTCGGCGAATCCGCCGCGCTCGACCTCGAGGACATCGGCCGCCTGCTGAGGCAACGCGGCTGCTCCCGGCAGCTCAGCGCCCGCCAGGCCTCAGTCACCCCCTGCGGCGGCAGCCGCGCCGCAGCGCCGGCCCGCGAGCGGCCCGGACGCGGTCCGGCTCGACGACGCCCAGCGCGCCGCCGTCGTGCACGCCTGCGGCCCGGCGCGCGTGCTCGCGCCGGCAGGCTCGGGCAAGACCAAGACGCTGGTGAGCCGCGTGGTCGAGCTCGTGGACCGCGGCGCGGACCCTTCCGGCATCCTCATGCTCGCCTTCAACCGCAAGGCGGCCGAACAGCTCGAGGAGCGGCTGGCGGCGCTGGGCATCGGCAGCACGCGCCGCCTCGGCTCGCCGCCGGACGACGCCGGCGCGGCCGCGCCCCGTCCGCCGCGGCTCCGTCCCGGCCGGCCGGCGGACCACCGGCGCCCCGTCCGAGCGCCCCGCCGGCGTCCACTGCGCCACGTTCAACGCCTTCGGCTACCGCTATCAGCGCGAGGTGCTGCGGGCGCGCTTCACGCTCGACCACGACGGCCGCTCGCTTCGCGCCCTCATGGCGCGCGCCATGGAGACGGCCGGCGTCTCGCTGCGGGAGCTCAAGCCGCGCCGCGGCAGCGACCCGGTCGGCGCGTTCATGAACGGCCTCACGCGCGTGCGCGCCGCGCTCGAACCGTCGGCGGAGGTCGAGGTGCAGATCGAGTGCTCTCGGCGAGACCCCGCTCGCTCAGCCTGCCGTTCGCGCCCGTCCACGCGCAGTACACCCGCGCGCAGGCGGCGACCGGCCTGCAGTCGTTCGACGATCAGATCTACTTCGCCGTCGCCGACATGCTGGCGGACCCCGCGACACCGCGCCTTCATCCAGTCGCGCTTCGACCACGTGCTGGTGGACGAGTTCCAGGACCTGAACGGCGCGCAGCTCGCGCTCGTGGACGTGCTCTCGCGGCCGCACCGGCGGCTGTTCGTCGTCGGCGACGACGACCAGCTCATCTACGGCTGGCGGCAGGCCGACCCGCGCGGCATCCTCGAGTTCCACCGGCGGATGCCGCCCAAGCCGTGGTCGGCCACGTACACCCTGTGCACCAACTACCGCTGCTCGCGCGCCGTCGTGGAGACCGGTGCGCGCCTCGTCGCCAACAACGTCGTGCGCGAGGCCAAGGACATCCGGCCGCGCGCCGGCGCGCAGGACGGCGCGGTCCGGTTCTTCGGCGCGCCGTCCTGGCCGCAGCGCGCCGCGGCCGTGTGCGCCTTCCTGCGCGCCGAGAAGGCGCGCCTCGGCTGCGGCTGGCGCGACCTGGCCGTGCTCTGCCGCTACCGCTCGCAGCAACTGCTGGTCGCGCTCGCGCTGGACGCCGGCGACGTGCCGCGGACGCCGGCGCTGGGCTGCACCCTCTTCACGCACCCCGCGGCGGTGCTGCTGCGCGCGTACCTGGACCTGGTGCGCGCGCCGGACGAGCTGCCGGGGCCGGCGCTGGCCGGCCTGCTGAACCGGCCCAACCGCTACGTGAACGCCGCCACGGCCGAGGCCGTCGCCGCGGCCGCGCAGCCGTGGGCTCATCTCCGGTCGAGCCGCGGCCCGGGAGCCCTCCGGCGGGTCCGCGCCCGCTCTCCGCCCTCGTCGAGCTCGTCGAAGCGCTCCGTCCCGGGATGGCGGCGGCGCTCGAGCGCCGGGCGCCGTGCCGGGCGCCGTGCCGGATCTGGTCCCCGCCGCCCGGCCGACCCCGGTCCCCGTCGCCGGTCCGGACGCGGTGCCGGGCACCGATCCAGCCGTCCCGCTCACCTCCGACGACTGCGTCTGGACGGTCGTCGAGGCCTTCGCGCTCGACGACCTCTGGGCCGCGGAGGCCGACGCGGCCGCGGCCGGCGACGGCGCGGGCTCCGACGGCGCCGGCCCGCTCGAGGTCTTCGACTCGCTCCTGCTCCTGGCCCAGACCTACCCGGACCCGGTCACGTACCTGCGCACCTGGGACCGTCTTCTCGCCGATGAGCAGGCGCACCTGGGCGTGGCCGACGACACGCTCTCGCGCGAGGAGTCCGAGGACGACCGGTGGTCATCGGCACCATCCACGCCGCCAAGGGGCGGGAGTACGACTCCATCGTCATCCCGGACTACGACTGCGACGTCTCCCGCTGGAGCGCCGCCGAGGTGGAGGAGGAGCGCCGCGTCGTCTACGTGGGCGTCACCCGCGCCCGCGACGCGGCGCTGTTCACGGTCGACAGCTCGTCCGGGTTCGTCCACCCCTTCTTGCGCGAACTCGTCGAGCAGCCGGAGCCGGGCGAGCACGACGCGCTCGGCGCGTGGCTGGCCGAGGAGCCCGACGGCGAACTGCGCGAGCGCATCGCCGACCGGCTCGCGGAGATCGAGGTGCTGTTCCCGGAGCTCGTTCCGGAGGAGGCGGCGGAGCCCTGACCGCCGCGGCTCAGCGCAGCCAGAGCCGCATGGACGGCTCCGGCGGCGCCACGAAGTGCTTCGCCGTCGGCTCGGTGCCGGGGCGCAGGTACTGCTTCACGTCCTGCTGCAGCTCCAGGTCGGTGACGGTGCGCCGCTGGTGCTGGCGCAGGTGCTCGTCCCAGCTCGGCAGCACGAACGTCTCGATGAACCGATACGGCTTGTCCGCGTCGCGATACACCGACCAGTCCGTGGCGCCGGTGCGGCGCCGCACCCGGCCGACCAGACGCAAGGCGCGCAAGAAGTCGTCCTCGGCCTCCTGGCCGGATCTCGTAGGCGACCACGACCAGGGCGGGGCTGCCGGCGTCCTCGTCCTCCATGAGCCGCGTCTCCGGCGTCGCCATCGGCGCCGGTCGCAGGTCCACGTCGGCGATGCGGTCGAAGCGCCAGCGCCACGCCAGCGCCAAGGTGACGACGATCGCCGCCGCGCCCCACGCGTAGGCCGCCGGGACGCCGATCCCGCTCGCGAGCTTGCCCCACAGGGCGGCGCCCAGCGCGATGCCGGCGGAGATGGCCGTCAGGTAGAGCGCGAGCCCGCGGGCGCGCACCCAGCCCGGGCAGCACTTCCTGGGAGGCGACGTTGAGCGTCGAGAGGCAGAACAGCCAGCCGACGCCGACCACGAAGGACGCGGCGACGGCGAGCGCCGGCGCCCGCACGAGCGCCAGCGCGACCAGCCCCGCCGCCACCAGGCACGCTGCCGGCGGCGAACACGCGGTCGGCGCTGAGACGCTCGCGCACCGAGGGGATGACCGCCGCGGTGACCACGGCCCCGGCCCCCATGGCGCCGAACAGGATGCCGAGGCCGCCCGAGCCCCAGCCCGAGCTCCTCGCTCGCGTACACGGGCAGCAGCGACATGAAGCCGGAGCTGGCCACGCCGAACGCGAACGAGCGCACCAGGACGCCGTGCAGGATGTGCGAGAACATGGCGTAGCGGATGCCGGCCCGGACCGCCCCGGCGAAGCGCTCCGGCGGTCCGACGTCCTCCTCGACCGGGCGCTTCCAGCGCCAGAGCACGACGAACACGAAGGCGAACGAGGCGGCGTTGAGCGCGAACACCAGCCACGGCCCCGCCGCGGCGATGAGCAGACCGCCGACGGCCGGGCCGATGGCGCGGCCCGAGATTGATGTTGGCGCCGCCCAGGGTGACCGCCTGCTTGAGCTCGTGCGCGGGCACCAGCTCCGGCTGGATCGCCTGCCAGGCGGGGAAGTTGAACGCCGCTCCCAGCCCCAGCGCGAAGGTGAAGCGTCAGGAGGAGCCCCGGCGTGACCGCGTCCAGCGCGGAGAGCACCGCGAGAGCGCCGGCCGCGGCGAGCATGAACCCCTGGGTGATCAGCAGCAGGCGCCGCCGTTCCACGAGGTCGGCGGCGGCGCCGGCCAGCACGCCCACGACCACGACGGGCAGGTAGGTCGCCGTCTGGACCAGGGCGACGACCGTCGGCGAGGCGTCCAGCTCGACCATCATCCACGCCGCCCCGACCGCCTGCATCCAGGTGCCGATGTTGGACGCGAGGAGGGCGATCCACAGCGTCCGGTACACGCGGTACTGGAGGGGCGACCATGCGGACATGCCTTCAGCCTACCCCACGCCGCACGCCACCGGCCGGCGGACGCGCCCTCCCCGCCGGCCGGTCTGCGGTTCTCAGTCCTTCCGCTGCCGCCGCTTCTTCTCGATGATGACGTTGCTCATGAACGCGGCCGACGGCTTGGCCGACTCGACGTCGGCCACGCTGAGGTCGTCGACGGCGGCCATCATCGCGCCTGACACGTCCACGCCCTTCTCCGCGAAGTAGGCCTCGGCCTTGCCGCGGTGGCGCGCCGTGCGCTCCTCGGTGCGCTGCAGGTAGTAGTGGCTGATCATGTGGAACACGTCGCCCTCGCCCCAGCGGAACCACACCGCCACGGGCCGCTCGCCGTACTTCTCGCCCAGCTCGCGGCTGGTGATGAGCACCTTGACGCGCTCCTCGTCGACCACGCTGATGGGGTACGACGAGGCCTCCAGCCACCACTGCGGGTCGTCCTGGCCGTCCAGCACGCCCTGCAGGTAGATGTTCTCGCCGTCGAGCACCTCGATGCGGACCACGTCGTCCCGGGTCGGCGCCTTGTCGAAGGCGAGCACGCCGGGAAACGCCGGCTCGACGACGTGCTTGAGCGCCCAGTCGGTGGTGAACAGGCTGCCGCCCGCCTCGACGAACGCGCGGATGCGGGTGACGGCGGCCGCCGAGACGACGCCCGGGCAGTTGACGATGAGCAGCTGCTCGGGCCGCAGTTCCAGCCGGTCGAGGTCGGCGGTGCCCACGACGGTGTGCGGCACCTCGAGGGCGCGCAGCACCGACTCGACGTGGTCGTACTCCCCGGCGACCACGACCACGTCGCTCTGGACGACCTCGTCCAGCACGCGCGCCCGCTCGGGCGCGTCGCGCAGGAGTTGCTCCCTGTGGATGTGTGCGGCGGCCCTGTACGCCCTCTCGCGCTTGTCCTGCTCCATGTCTCCTCCTTCTTCCGTCAGCGCCCGGACGCGTGTGCGTGCGGGCGTCAGCGCGTGTGCGTGCGGGCGTCAGCGCTCCTGCCGCCGGCGGGCGCGTTCGCGCGCGTCGGCGATGCGCCAGTCCGGGCGCGGGCGCTGCGTGCCGCTGCCCGCGCCGGCGGAGGCGCCGCTCACGCCGCCGACGTCGAAGAACGCGGCGTGCACCGCGCGCCCGCGGTACGTGAGGGCGGACCCGAGCACGCCGCCGCCCTCGTAGCGCACGTCCCAGCCGAGGCCCGGGCTCTTGTACCGGCGCCCGGGCAGGTCCGCGATCCGCTCCAGGAAGGCGTCTGCGACGGCCCTGTCGCCCGGCTCCCCGTCGCGCACCAGCGCCTCGAACGCGTAGCTGCGCAGCAGCTTGTCGTGCAGCTCGGCGTACTGCGGCGCCCGCGAGACGAGGTCGAGACCGACCACGCGGGCGCCGTGCAGCACCAGCATGCCCTGCTGGCCGTCCTGCAGCGGGAAGGCGGCGAGCACGGCGTCGAGGTCGGTCTTGCGCGACTGGTACGCGTCGCGCATGGCCGACGTCGGCGACGCCGTGCCGTGCCGCTCGTGCAGCGCGCCGACCTCGCGCCAGACGCGCCCCTGGTCGGACCGATGGCCGGCGCCCGGACACCAGCGAGGCGTTCACGCTGTGCTTCATCGCGTAGCGCACCTGCCGGTCGGCGACGACCTCGCTCTCGTCGAACTCCCGCGAGGCGTAGGCCCAGCGCCCCTGCTCGGTGCAGCTCACCGGGACCACCAGGCTGCTGTGCTTGCCGATGAGGATCGTGGTGTTGAGCACCCGGTTCTGCTTGGCGCCGCGCAGCTCCTCACCGTCAAGCACCAGCACGCGCGCGTCGCCCTTGTTGACGACCCGCAGCTCGGGCACGGACCCGCCCTCGCTCACCTCGGTGATCGTGGCCTGCCGCCGGGCGATCGCCTCGCGCAGGGTGATGTAGCCGGGACCGTCGCCGCCCCCCAGCCGCAGCGGAAAGACCGCCAGCGGCCCGTGGGCCTGCCTCTCCCCCAGTCGCAGCGCCTCGACGAGCGTCGCGCCGCCGAGCACTTCGTTGGCCTCTGTCATGACGCACCTCCGTCTCCGTGGCCGCTCGCCGGCCCGGCCCGGCCGGCGAGCGACGCCTCCTCCTGGTATCCCCTGCGATGACTCTTCATCATCGAACGCATCACCATCTATTCCACTGTATGATGCTATTATAACATAGTCTGCAAGCCTGTCTGATGTGATGCGCGATGCAGGAAACCGGGCATAGGATGACGTAGCAGTGATGCACAGTGTAGGAGACGGAGGTGACGGAAACGATGCGCGACGAACATCAGGCGAGCGATCGGCGCGCAGATCGCGCGCCTGCGCGAGCGGCAAGGCTGGAGCCAGCGCGCCCTCGCCAAGTGGGTCGGCATCGACCAGTCCGCCGTGAGCCGCATCGAGGCAGGCAGGCGCCGCCTCTCCGCCGACGAGCTGCAGCGCTTCGCCGAGGCGCTGCACGTGTCGGCCGACGAGCTGCTCCAGGGCGGCGCCGAGCCGCCGCCGCCCGCAGCCCGGGCCGCGGCGGCTTCGCCAGACATCTTCCACCTCGCGGGCGAGCCGACGACCTACGCGATCGGCGACGGGGTGCTCGCCGGCGCGGACCGAGCCGGTCCGGACCTCCCCTTCCCCGACGAGTCCCTCTCCTTTGACCCTGTGACCGGTCACGAGGGGGACGACCTTCACCCGCCCGGTCTCGACAGGACCTCAGGGCCCAGGCGCTCACCCAGCTGTCGTCGCTGATTTCGCACGGCGACCTGCCCGCAGGTTCGTCCGGGGAGGCCGAGTCCGCATACCGGCCGGCGGTCAGGACTGCCTCCGGCCGCGGCGTCTCGCAGCCTGGCGGCCTGCCGGACGAGGCGGCGGCGGTCGCGCGCGACTGGTTCGCGCTGCGCGCGCTGGCCGCCGCCCCCGAGCCGGCGCAGCGCTGGAGCACCGGCCACTCCGCGGAGGGCAAGCCGGAGCGCGTCGCCCACGCCGCGGCGTCGCTGCACCCGGGCGCCCCGGCCGGAGACGTCCTCTACGACCGCGTCGCCCGCTTCTGGCGCAGCGAGCTCCACGTCGACCCCGACGACGGCCCGCTCCCCGACCTGGTGCCGCTCCTGGAAGACGGCTACGGCGCGCAGGTGATCGTCGCCCGCGTCGGCGCCTGGCCTCCGCGCCGGACCGTCCCGCCGCCGACCACCCGGTCGCCGCCGCCTTCACCGAGCTCGGCGTCCCGTTCATCTTCGTCAACGCGGCCCGCCCCGTGGTCCTGCAGCGCTTCGCCCTCGCCCACGCCTTCGCCCACCACGTGCTCGGACACGGCGACGTCGTCGACCGGCGCATCGAGTGGAGTCGCAACGTACCTCCGGAGGCCGCCGCCAACGACTTCGCCGAGGAACTGCTGGCGCCCGTGCGCGCGGTGCAGCGCTGGTACGAGCGCCGCGCGGCGCCGCGCTGGCTCGGCCTCGAGGATCTCCTGGGCCTCGGCAACGCCTTCGGGATAAGCGCCTGGGCGGCCCTCTACCGCTCCCGGGCGGCGGGCCGGCTGCAGGGCAAGCAGTTCCACATCCTGCGGACCGAGCTGCAGCGGCACGAGTGGGAGCTGCTGCCGCGTCAGGCGTACCTCGGCGGGCTGCGCGACACGCTGGCGCACCTCACGCCCGACGAAGTCCTCCCGCAGGGCGAGTACGGGGGGCCGGCGGTGCTGCGCGTGCCGGCCGCCATGCGCGCCTGGGCGCTCGCCGCCCTGGGCAGCGGCCGCCTGAGCCTCGAGGACGCGGCCGCCCTGCTCCGCCTCGAGGCCGGCGCCCTGGCGGAGCAGCTCGCCCGCCTCGGGCTGGAGTAGGGCGAGGCCGCGCCGGGCGTATACTCCGGCGCACTATCACCGAGCTCATGGGGGGTCCCGTATGCTCGCACGTCATCGCGCGCCGACCGCCACGGCGCGGCTGCCGCGCACCGTTGCTCGTCGTCATGCTCGCCCTTGCCGTCGCTCTGCCGCTGCTGTTCGCCGCAGTCGCCGCGGCGGCGCCGGGGCGACACCATCTGGACGCGCCAGTTCACGTCCGGCCCCAGGGGCGACGCCTTCCTCGACGTCGCCCGCGGTCCAGGCAACGTGTACTACTGCGCCGGCATCACCCGGGCGACCGAGGAGTCGAGCTCGCTCCTGCTCGTCAAGTACAAGGCCGACGGCACCAGGCTCTGGTCGCGCACGTGGCTGTCGCCCGCCGCCAACGGAGCGGCGGCGGCGCAGGTCGCGGTCGCCGACGACGGCGACGTCATCGTGGCCGGCACCGTCGGGGTCGCCCCGCCGGCGTCGTGGAAGGGGCGCGACGTCGTCGTGCTGCGGTTCGCGCCCGACGGCACACGTGAGTGGGTCCGTCGTTTCGACGGCCCCGGGCACAAGGACGACTACGTCGCCGACCTCGCGCTCGACGGCGCCGGCGCGGCGTTCGTCTCCGGCGGGACGCGCGGCGCCACCACCGGTCAGGACTACCTCGCGCTAGCCGTGACGACGGCCGGAGCCGTGCAGCTGGTCCTGGACCTACGACGGCCCCGGCGTGCGCGACTTCGCCACCGGGGTCGCCGTCGACGGCGGCGGCAACTGCTACGTCACCGGCTCCAGCCAGGGCAAGAGCGGTACGGTGGCGGCGGCGACCGCCAAGCTCAGCCGTCGCGGCGCCACCATGTGGCTCAAGCGCCTGCAGTACGGCGATGAGGGGCACTCGGACGCGGCCGCGCTCGTGTATCGCCGGGTCGGCGGCGCCCGCCGGCTCTTCCTCACCGGGTCCGCCACCGGCCTCATGGCGACGCGGCAGAACCTGCTCGTCGCCGAGGTCAACGCCGACACGGGCGCCAAGGTGCACCACGTCGCAGCCGACGGCAACGGCGCCGACGACGGCGGGCGGGCCCTCGCGGTCGACGCCTCCGGCAACGCCTTCGCGGCCGGCTGGACCACCGACGTCACCTCAGGTGTCGTCCACGCGTTCGTCGCGCGCATGTCCGCGGACGGCGCCCTGGCGTGGACCAGGCCCATCTGCTCGGCCCCGGGGACAACGAGGCGTACTTCGAGGCCATCGACCTGGACGCCGCCGGCAACCCCGTCTGCGGCGGCTACGGCGTGCAGCCCGGCCTCGGCCCCGAGGGCTGGGTCCAGGCGTTCTGGCCGACGGGCGGCGACCGCTGGACCAACGTCTCCAGCGGTTCGGCCTCCGCCGTCGACATCTACCGGTCGGTCCTGGCCGGAGCCGAGCGGAGTGTACGCCGCCGGCCAGGTCACGCGCACGCCAGCGGCATCGACGCCCAGCTCAAGAAGATCGAGCCGTGAGCTGAGGGCCCGGCCGGCGCAGTCGCGCCGGGCCTCAGGACGAAGACGCCGGGGGCGGCGGCGCAGCGCGCCGCCGCCCCCGGCGTCCTTCCCGCGTGCGGCCGCGCTCAGCGCGGCCGCCGGTCACACGATCTCGTGGTACTTGTACGAGATCTTCACCTTCGTCCGGTAGGCGACGATCTGCTTGCCCTCGATCTTCATGTCGAACTCGACGGCCTCGGCGATGCGCAGGTCCTCGCGGTGGATGCCGGCCTTCTCCACGGCGTTCCTCGCCGCCTTCTCCCACGACTCCGAACTCGAGCCGATGACTTCCATCACCCGGTACACGCTGTCCGACATGCCGACTCCTTCGCTTGTGGTGGTCACGAGATGGTGAGGTATCTTAGCCGCTACCGGCCGAATGGGAACCCCCGGGGGTTCCTGCCCCCTGCACACGAACATCTGTCCGCCCCTCCTGCTACTCTCGCTCGTGAACGCCGCCGCAGGCCACGGGCCGCTCCGGCAGCCCGGCCACGACGCGGTCGCTGCAGACTCTGCGTCTCCGGCTTTGCGGCGGCGTTCCCTGTCATCACGTCCACGCCGAGCCCAGGGAGCCGCCATGACCACCCTCTTCTCCTGTACGCCCGCGCGCGGGCCGCGGCGGCTCCCCGTGCGGCCGGTGGCCGTCGACGACGAGCTCGTGTGGATCGTCACGGTGCCGCTCGCCGACCAGACGGACGCACGGCCTGCCTCTCCCGCGGCCCTCGTCCACCTCAGCGTGCGGCTCGCTCAGGACCTGGCGGCCGCCCAGGGCGCCGCGCTCGAGACCGCGTTCGCCGAGGCGGATCTCATCGACGCCGCCGCGCGCGCCGTCGCCGGGTACCTCGAAGACCTCCCCGACCTGCCGCTCGTCGGCGAGCCGTTCGGCGGCGAGGAGGGCACCGACTAGCCGCCGCGCGAGGTCTCAGGCAGGCGGAGCAGCCTGCCGAGGCGCACTTCTTGCTCAAGAAACCGAGGGGCCGCGCCGACCCCGTTGAAGCAGGGCCTGCTCCCCCGCCAGGCTAGGGTCCACCCGCTACGGGCGTTACGGGAGCAGCAGATCAGCGACAGCGGGAGACCGGCGTCCACATGACACGCTCGCTCACGGCTCGCCACCCACGCCTGACGCGGACGCTCGCGACGACGCTCGTCGCGCTGTTCGCGCTGCTCGTCGCCGTCTGGGTCGCCCCGCGCGCGAGCGGCGCCGCGGCCACCTGGATCCGCACGCCGTCCGTCCGCCTGCACACGCTCACGGCCGCCCGGCGACGGCCGCCTCGCGGTCGCCGGACCGGCCGGCCGCGGCGCCGGAGCACCCGTCACCCTCGACGCCGGCATGCGCTTCTCCATGGCCGGCGTCACCTGCGACGCGCCTGCCGCCGGCTCCGCCGCCATCCGCCTGCGCACCAGCCTCGACGGCGCCGCCTGGGGCCCGTGGCTGCTGGCGCCCGCTCGAGCTCGCCGGCGAGGGCGACTGCGGCCACCGCCTTCACCGACGCCGTGTGGACCGGCCCGGCCCGCTACGTCCAGGTCGCGGCCGTCACCGCCGGCGACGCCGGGCCGGCGACGCTCAGCGGCGTGCGCCTCGTCGCCATCGACCCCACGGAGACGGCGGCGTCGCCGCGCGCGTCACCGGCGCCGTCCGCCGGCTCGCCGCCACGGTGGCCGGCGTCAGCTTCGACTCGCCGGCCGCGGCCGCGGCGGCCGCTCCCGTCATCGTCACCCGCTCGGAGTGGGGCGCGGACGAGTCGCTGCGTAACGCAGCGCCGTCCTACGCGCCGGTCAAGATGGCGTTCGTCCACCACACGGCGAGCGGCAACCTCTACTCCCGCGCTGACGCGCCCGCGCTGGTCCGCGGCATCTACGCCTACCACACTCAGAGCCTGCACTGGAACGACATCGCCTACAACTTCCTCGTCGACCGCTTCGGGACCATCTACGAGGGCCGCTACGGCGGCGTCACACGCGGCGTCGTCGGCGCCCACGTGTACGGCTTCAACACCGGCAGCACCGGCATCTCCGTCATGGGCACGTTCATCGACGAGGCTCCGCCGGCCGAGGCAGTCACCGCACTCGAGCGTCTGCTCGCCTGGAAGCTCGGCATCCACGGCCTCGACCCTGCGGGGACGGCCAAGCTCACCTGCGGCGCCGCGGAGAAGTACGCAGCGGGCGCCCTGGTCACGTTCCCCGTCATCGCCGGCCACCGGCAGGCCAACTACACCGAGTGCCCGGGATCGGCTCTCTACGCGCTGCTCCCGGCCGTGCGCACCGACGTGGCCAGGCGGGTGGGTACGACGGTCGTCGCCACGCTGACCGCGAGCACCCCGCTCATCAGCCCCAACGGCGACGGCGTGCTCGACGCCACCGCCCTCGACATCGGCATCACTGCCACCGCCGGCGTGGCGGCTCACGGTGCGGGACGCCGGCGGGCAGGCCGTCGCCTCCTGGAGCGGCGACGGCGCGAGCGCCGCCGTCACCTGGGACGGCACCTCAGGCGGCGCCGACGTGCCGGACGGCGTGTACACCGCAGAGCTCACCGCCACTCCGGCCGGCGGCGCGCCGGCCGTCGCGAGCACCGAGATCACCGTCGACACGGCGGCGCCGCGACTCACCGGCGCGACGGCGCCGGCGTGGTTCAGCCCGGACGGCGACGGCCAGACTGAGTCGGCCGCCGTCACCTACACCCCCGCGGAAGCCTGCGACGTCCGTGTCGGCATCCTGGACACGAGCGGCGACGTGGTCCGCTGGCTCCACGGCTGGCGGGCGCGCGAGACCAGTTCCTACTCGGTGACGTGGGACGGCAGGGTCGGCTCCGGCGGCGCGCCTGACCGCGGCGGCCGACGGCCAGTACCGCTTCGACATCGAGCGACGCGACGCGGCCGGCAACATCGCCCGCCGGGGCGTCACGGTCGCCGTCGACCGCACCGTCGGCTACCCCGCCGCGCTCCCCGCCACCTTCTCCCCGGACGGACGACGGCGCCCGCGACACGACGGAGCTGGGGTTCAGGCTCACGCGCAAGGCCGAGGTGACCGTGCGCGTCCTCGCCGGCGCCGACGTGGTGCGCACGCTCGCGCTGGGCGACACTCGCCGCCGGGCGCGCACAGCGCGACGTGGGACGGCCGGGCCGGGTCGGGCGAGTACCTCGCCAGCTCCCGGCCCACGTACACGGTCACCGCCGTCTCCGCGCTGGGCGAGACCAGCGTGAGCCAGGACGGTCGTCGTCGACCTGTACCGGCCGCACCTGTACGCGGCGGCCGGCAAGGCCACGTCGGCCGGCACCGGCACCAAGCTGAGCTTCAAGGCCGCCGATCCCTTCAGCGCCAAGGTGGACGTGAGCTACGCGATCACCGACGCCAAGGGTCGCCGGGTGGCCTCGGGTCACCCCGGCTGGCAGCTCACGGGCCAGTCGCTGAGCGTCACCTGGAAGCCCGCCTCGCGCGGCGTCTATCACGGTGACCTACCGGGCGGTCGACCTGGGCGGCAACCACGAGGCGGCCGCCGCGCGCACCACCGTCACCGTGCGCTGAGCGCGCGGCGCAGGCTTCTCCCTCAGTACGCCTCGGGCACGAACGTCTGGCTGTCGATCGGCGGCCGCACGTAGCCCGTGTCCGGCGGCCGGTCGGCCAGCTTCAGGTCGTGGTGCGTCACGTCCTCGTAGGGGATCTGGCTGAGCAGATGATGGATCATGTTCAGCCGGGCGCGGCGCTTGTCGTCGGCGTTGACCACCCACCAGGGAGAGTCCTTGGTGTCCGTGTAGGCGAACATCTCGTCCTTGGCCTGCGAGTACTCCACCCAGCGCATGCGGCTCTCGCAGGTCCATGGGGCTGAGCTTCCAGACCTTGAGCGGGTCCTTGAGGCGCGCCTGGAACCGCTTCTCCTGCTCCTCGTCGCTCACGCTGAACCAGTACTTGAGCAGGATGATGCCGCTGCGGATGAGCATGCGCTCGAACTCCGGGCAGGTGCGGAAGAACTCCCACACCTCGTCCTCGGTGCAGAACCCCATGACGCGCTCGACGCCGGGGCGGTTGTACCAGGAGCGGTCGAAGAGGACCATCTCGCCGGCCGAGGGCAGATGCTCGACGTAGCGCTGGAAGTACCACTCCGTGCGCTCGCGCTCCGTCGGCGTCGCCAGGGCGGCGATGCTGACCACGCGCGGATTGAGATGCTCGGTCACGCGCTTGATCGTGCCGCCCTTGCCGGCCGCGTCGCGGCCTTCGAAGATGACCGCGACGCGCAGCCCCGCGTGCTTGATCCACTCCTGGAGCTTGACGAGTTCGACCTGCAGCTTCTCGAGCTCGGCCTCGTAGGTCTCGCGGTCCAGCTTCTTGCGGTGGCCCGGCTTCTCGGCCGGCGGCGCGCTCATGTCCGGGAGCGGCCCGCTCTTCTCGGAGGCCTCGGCCCTCTTCCTGTCCTTCGCCTTGTCGGCCATCGGGCTCCCCTCGGATGCGCGCGTTGGCGGTCCGCCACATCATAGTGCAGGCCGTCCCTTGCCTCACGAGCCGATTCTGCCCGCTCGCGCGCTTCTTGCCACTCCGGCTGGTGTATCCTTTTGCCACGTTGAGCGGCGTGGAGTGGAGACCCCCGTGGAGCTGTCCGATCGTCCTCTCGAGGCCGAACTGGCCGAGATCGCCGAGAACGCCGAGTCCGGCCGCACGGCGCAGCTCGCCGTGCGCCACTGGGGCTGGGACGGACGCGGCGGCGCCACCCTCGAGGTGACCGGGCGCGAGCTCGGCGAGATCACGCGCGAGCGCGTGCGCCAGCTCTGCGAGCGCCTCTCCCGGCGGCTCGGCCAGGCGCCGGTCGCCGCGCCGGCCCTCGATCGCGCGCTCGTGCTCGCGGCGCACGCCGCGCCCACCACGGCGCACGATCTGGCGCGGCGCCTCGCGGACGAGCGCGTCGCGTCGCAGCCGTTCGACCCGGCGGGGCTGCTCACCGCCGCCGCCGTGCTCGGCCGCGACGCTACCTTCTCGCTGGACTCCGTCAAGGACGTGCGCGTCGTCCTGCCCGACCCGCCGGACCCGGCGAGCGACACCGTCGCCGTCATCGCCGCCGTGGTCGACACCGCCCGCGCCGTCGTGCGGCGCGCGGGCGCGGCCCGCGTCGGCGAGGTGACGGGCCGCGTGGCCGCCGACCTCGCCGTGTGGGTCGACGACGAGCTCGTGACCGCCGTCGTCTCCGAGCCCGCCGACTTCGTGTGGCTGGAGCGGCGCACAGGCTGGTTCTACCTGCCGTCCGTGGCCAAGAACGCCGTCGTCTCTCGCGTGGCCAAGGTGCTCAGCGTCGCCGGCGAGGTGACCCTCGCAGACCTGCACGCCGGCATCCGCCGCGACGAACGCATGCGCGAGTTCGTGATGCCCGAGTACATCCTGGGCGAGCTGTGCGAACGGCTGGAGGGCGTCACCGCGGGCGCAGGCCTGGTGGTCGCCGACCACCCCGCGCCGCCCGAGGAGGTCCTCGAGACCACCGAGCTCACCCTGCTGCGCGCGCTCCTCGCCGCCGGCGGAGAGGCGGAGCGGCACGAGCTCGAACGCGCCTGTCTGGCCGCCGGGATGAAGCTCTCCAGCTTCAACAACCGCATCGCGTACTCGCCCATCGTCGCCGACCTCGGCCACGGTCGCTACGCGATCCGGGGCCGCGGGACCGCCGAGAGCGAAGCCCTCGGCGCGACGTGGCGTCCCGCCGGAGGCGCCGGGGCCACGGACGGCGATGAGGTGCTGCGGCCCGGCGACCTGGCCGCGTTCCGGCCGCCGCACCGGCGCTGACGGGCCCGACGTGCTCTACTGGCGCATCGCCGCCGTCGCCTTCACGGCCATGTTCGTGGCCCTGCTCGTCTGGTCGGCCGGCGTCAGGACGGCGCTGATCTGGGCCGGCGCGATGGCCGCCTTCCTCCTCGTCCTGTGGGCCGTCACCCTCCCGCTGCGCGCACGCCGGCGCCGCGTGTGGCGCGAGATGGGGCTGGGGCCGGACGGACGGCCGCCGCCCGAGGAAGAGGACGAGGACGACGTCTGACCGGCCTCGTCCGGCGGCGCTCGGGCCGGCCGCGGGCGGCGTCTCAGCCGGCGCCGAAGAAGTCGCCGGCGAGCTCCGGCGCGATGATCGTCAGCAGCTCGGCCGGCGCGGCGGCGATGCGCTCGGCGCCGGCCGCGACCAGCATCTCCGGCTCGTGCCACCCCCAGGCGACGCCGAGCGGCGTCACGCCGGCCTCGCGCGCCTCGCGGATGTCGCCGGCGGTGTCGCCGACGTACCAGTAGACCTCCTGGCCGGGGAACCGGGCCAGGAGCGCGTGGATCTTCTCGACCTTGCTGCGCGCCGTCTCGGCGCCGGCGACCTCGGTCACGCCGTGCACCTCGTGCACGCGCAGCCAGCCCTCCACGACCTCTGCCGGGCTCGAGGTCACGACCACCACGGTGCGCGCGTCGGCGAGGTCCTCGAGCACCTCGCGGCACCAGCGGGAACGGCTTGAGCCAGTGCCGGGCGCGGATCAGCGCCTGGCCGAGCCGGTGCAGTACTTCCGCGACGCGCGCGTCGTCCACGCCCCGCGCGCGCATGCCCGCGTAGAAGTTGTCCTCCATGACCGCGAGCAGATCGTCGACCGTAGCGAAGCCCTCCACACCGGCCGCGGTACACGCGTCGATGAACGCGGCGCTGAAGACGTCGAGCGAGTCGACGATGACGCCGTCGAAGTCGAACATCACGAGCTCTCGGCGGTCCTGGTCCACGGTCTCCTTCGCGGTGGAAAGAAGAACGAGGGCCGGCCGGCCGCTGACGCGGCCGGCCGGCCCCCTCACAGACTCAGTAGTGCAGTCCGGTCTTGTTCTTGAACTGCTCGACGCTGTTGATGGGGATGTCGAGCAGCTGGCTGATACGCGCCTTGGCGGCAAGACCCTTGGCGATGCCGGGCACGCCCGTGATCGTCCCGATGTCGAGCTCTTCCCTGAGACCTCGCATCATGGTCGGATCGGACAGGTCGAACGGCGTCACGTGGAGCTTGTCGGCGACGTACTGCTTGGCTTCCGTGATCCTCATCTTCTTGCTGAGCTGCATCCTTGCCACCAGATCTCCGGCGGCCCGGATCCCACCCATCGACGAGGCCAGCAGATGCGCCATGTGCATGCCGGCGGGGTCACCAGTACCCACCTACAACCCGTCGGCGTGGCCGATCTCGATCATGGCGGCGCTGCAGCGCGTCACGACGTCGACGGCAGGGGTCTCGAACATCGGCACGCCGCCGACGCCCATGCCCACGTTCGGGTGCACGGGGATCTTGGCGATCTCGGTGCAGGCCTTCACGAAGGTGAGCGCCTTGGCGAGGTTCCACGGCACGGTCTTCTTGGTGTTGGTGTTGGACACCGGGCCGAAGATCGCGCAGCCGGCCTCTTCGCAGACCTGCAGCTGCTGGTGCGGCCACATGCCGGCGAGGCGCTTGCCGTTGTACTCGAGCTGGCCGTGGAAGCCCAGGACCATCTCAGCCGACATGCCGATCTCCACCGGCAGGCCGGTCTCGTTGGCGACGTGGTCGCAGGCCTTGAGCACGGAGTAGAACTCCGCGTCGCCCGTCGACGCGACGGTGTCGAAGTCGATGCCGTCGGCGCCCATCTCGACCATGCAGTCGCTCATCTCGATGCAGTCCTCGAGACAGGCCTTGCCCGCCTCTTCCTGCGTCTTGCGGGCCTCGTCGATCTTGCCGATCGGCATGAGGTCGCTCGGGTTCTCGAACGAACCGTCCGGGCGGTAGTACAGCCCGAGGTTCGGCATGAACCCGTAGAGCAGCGGGAAGATCGTCGTCTCCATGAGGAGCTCGACGTGGAGCATCTCGAGCGCCTTGAGGAACCGCTGCGGCTTCACCGAGTAGTCGTTGTGCGAGATCTCCATGGAGTCGAAGCCGAGCATCGACTCGAAGAGGCGCACGCCGACCTCGCGGTTGACCGGCGCGACCACGCCGCTCGACATGCGCGAGGAGTTGAGCGCGTTGACGCAGCCGTCCTTGGTCATGACGACTTCGTTGCCGCGCTGGACGCCCCAGATGCGCGTCGGCGCCGCGAACATGTCGACCAGGTAGTCGATCTCGTTCTCGGTGAGGACGGGGATCTTGGCCTTCTTCGCCGCTTCTTCGGAGCCCGTGATGAACTCCGTGCGCAGCTCGTCTTTGGTGAGCTCCACGTTCGAGGAGTCACCCATTCTCGTCATTATCTTCATCTATACGGCCTCCGCTGTGTCGCTGATCAGAAGTCCCAGGCCGTCCCGGGGGTTTGCCTGATCTTGTCTGCTCTGCGTGTGCGCTTCGTGAGGGCGCCGGCGGCGGCTCTACGGCCGCCGCCGGCGCCCCACGTCACTTCAATCGATGCCGCTCGTGCTTACGTCGCTCGGCGGGCACTTCGTGCCCTCGCGACGGTAGTCCGCCTGCGGCGACTACTCGACCGGGATCTCCTTGGCGACGGTCTCCGAGCGCCATGCCCTGACGCTTGCGGGTCGACCACGCGATCGACCCAGATGATGAGCGCGGCGACGTACAGGATGCCCATGAAGATGGCGGACTTGCTGTTGTTCACGCCGTAGAGGGCGTCCTTGACGAACAGGTAGAGGTTGAACACCAGGAACGCCGAGTAGATGGCGGCGATGATCGACATCCACGGGAGGCCGGCGATGCCCGACTTGGGCAGCGCGCTGTTCTCCCAGATGCCCCGGGCGCGCCAGCGCATGATCATGAAGGCGAGCGCGGAGCCGAGGAACATGATGAGGATGCCCACCGTCGCGTCGTAGGTGAAGAGCTTGACGATGGTCACGCCCTTCTCGGCGTCGATCGGCGTGTAGGCGTAGAGAGCGGCCATGATGATCGAGGGGATCGTCATGAGCAGCAGGGCGACCGTCGGCACGCCGCCGGAGGTCACCTTGGCCGCGCGCTCAGGCAGGATGCGGTCGAACGCCGAGGCGAAGATCATGCGCGTCGACGAGAGGAAGAGCGTACCGAACCAGCCGAAGAGCAGGAGCGAGATGGCGGCGATGAGGATGACCTGGAACGCCGCGTTGGGCACGATCCAGGAGATCATCGCCGTCGGCGAGATGTAGTCGCCGCCGATCGGGGAGATGTTCGTCCCTGCGGTGGAGTAGTACCACCACGACGCCATCATCCCCATGAACGCCTGGTAGCCCACCTTCCAGGTCATCAGCCCAAGGAAGGCGAGGGCGATGCAGCGTCGGCACCAGGAGCCCGCCGAGCATCTGGTAGATGTTCTTGCGGAAGTCCTTGGCCCCTCGGACCTCGCCGTAGAGGGTCGCCCCCCAGTTCGGCCACGCCATCCAGAACATCATGAACGGGATGAGCGTCCAGGTGGCCCAGCTCAGGCCGCCCGAGAACGTCGAGGTCGGCATGCCCGTACCAGAGCCGACCGCCTCGAGCTGCGTGAACGCGTCGGGGTACGTCTCGACCCTCCACAGTCTTGATGGCAAGACCGGTGTCGTCGTAGACGAAGTAGCCGGACTCGTCGGTCTCGTACTTCTGGAGGTTGAGCATGCCCTTGTCGCCGCCGTAGTACTTGTTGGCGGCGTCGTTGAACTTCTGCTTGAACGAGTCGCCGGAAGTGACGAGCAGCAGGATGCCGCAGACGATCACGCCGGCGAGGCCGATCCACATGGCCCACTTCTGGAAGTTGGCGTAGGTCTTCATGCCGACGGCGACCAGGATCGAGGCGATGGCGATGACCACCAGCGACGCGACGAAGATGCCCTGTGCGGCTGCTCAGCCAGTCGGCCGCCCCGTTGAGACCCAGGATGCGGAAGATCGGCTTGACCGTCGTCTGGACGCCCATGTCGGCGTAGATCGGGGTCCAGAGCCAGAGGATGAACCACCAGCCTACAGCGGCGATGATGAAGCCGATCGCGCTGTTGAAGATGCGTGTCATCCACACGTAGTCGCCACCCGCGCGCGGCATCGCCGAGATCAGACCCGCGTACACGATGATCTCGAGGACGATGAAGATCGCGGTGATGACGATCGACCAGAACAGACTGCCACCCGGGATGAAGGTGGCGTACGCGAATCGACCAGATCGCGAGGAACAGGTTCACGGAGAAGAACGAATACCGGAACCCGTCCATCGACGACCAGCCCTTTACCAGGCCACTCGCCTTGCGGACGAACAGTGTCTGCTCGCCCGACTTGCTAGCGTCAGTCGCCATCAGCTAAGTCCCCCTTTGTCACGTGTCACCCGACCGCCAGGCGCGCGGTCGGGCCCTCCATGCTGCTCCGGGTGCCCTCTTACCCGGAGGTCAGCCTGTAGCGCTTCAGCTTGTTCTTGCCATCGAGGTCGACCACGACGCCCGCGACCATGCCCTCCACGTAGGAGCTGCCGGGGTTCACGGCCAGGGTACGGCCGATGCGCACGGCCGCCCGGCTCTCGTGGATGTGCCCGTGCAGAGACAGGATGGGCTGGACCTCTTCGATCACCTCCTTGACGGCGGTGGAACCGACGTGCGCCGAATCCTGACCCTGGACGGTGAGCGTCTCCCAGTCGATCTTCGGGGCCACGTCGAGCTGCGTGTCGTAGGGCGGCGCGTGCAGGCCGAGCACCAGACGCTCGGGCGGCACGGTCGCCTGCTTGACGATGCCCATGATGCGCTCCTTGAGCTTGGGCTCGTCTTCTTCGCGCGGGGTGTCCCACGGCGTGAGGTTGGTCCAGCCGCTCGAGGCGAGCTGGTACCCCTCGGGCAGGTCGAGCACGTTGCCCTCGCCGACCTGCAGGTGCCTGGAGGTCGCGAGGATATCGTCGATGTCCAGGCGGTCGTCGTTGCCGGGGCAGACGATGCACTGGATGCCGCTGCCCTCGAGCCTCGCGTCAGCCCACTCGACCCATTCCTCGACCGTCTTGCGCATCTGGGCGTGGAACAGTTCCTCGAGCTTGTCCTCGTTGTTCGTGTACTCGTCACGCTCCTCGGGCGTCAAAGCCACGGGATAGTAGCCGTGGTCCTTGATGAGACGCTCGGCCTTGGCGAGGTCGTCCGCACCGTTGAGCTCGTGCGTGATGTCGAGCATGTGGTAGCGCCACTGCTCGGGACCCGTCTGGGTGATCGGCACGATGGCCTTGCCGGTCATGTCTCCACCCAGGATGAGGACGTCGGCCTCGTAGTGCTTGGCCGAGTTGATGAACTTGCGCCAACAGACCTCCGAGCCATGGACGTCCGTGGCGAAGAAGAGTCTTACCCTCACGCCGTACCTCCTTTCGCCGCGTACGCGGGTCGCCTTGTCACTGTGCCGCCAGCCACTGCTGGTAGTCGGGGTCGGCCACGACCTTCTCGGCGCGTGCGATGCGCTCCAGACCCCATTCCATGTAGTCGAAGTCGATGTGCGACACCGTGTGCTGGATCATCGCCCACACGCCCCACCAGATGGCCGAGAGCGCCTTGTAGAGCATGAGCCGGCCGAAGTACTTCTCGTCCATCTCGCCGCAGTACGTCTCGATGATGAGTCGCTCTTCGTCCCGGGTGAACGGGTGCTCCATCACGTAGTCGCCGAGATCGAAGTACGGGTCGGTCATCCCGCCGTACTCCCAGTCGATGATCCACATCTTGTCGTCGGCGTCGATGATGAAGTTCTCGGAGAGCAGGTCGTTGTGGCAGGCGACGGCCGGAACGGGGTTGCGCTGCGGTCGCCGTCTCCACGTCTTCCATGGCCACGAGCATCGCCTCGAGGCGCTCCGGCATCGGCGCGTTGATGTCGCGCGCGATCTTGGTGTACTTGCGGAGCATGTCGAAGAGATGGATGTCGCTCTTGAAGACGCAGTCCTGGTGGAACACCTTGACGGTCTCGACCGACTGCCTGATGCGGTCGGGATGCCCGGCCATCGTCTCGGGGTGCAGGATCTCGCCCTCGACGAAGTCGATGACGAGGGCGCCCTCGGGGTCGATCTGGTAGGCGACCGCCGGCCCCACGCCCGCCCTGGCGGCCTGGATCATGCAGTCGCGCTCGACGTCCCGGTCGATGAACATGTCGGTGCCGATGCCGGGCACGCGCATGACGTACTTCTTGCCGCCGTTCTCGGGGCCGCCGTCCACCCACACGATGTAGTTGTGGTTGGTGATGCCGCCGCCGAGCTCTTCGGTGCGGACGTCGTGGCCCTTCCAGTCGTCGATACGGGCGATGATGTCCTCAGGCGTGAGGTGGGCCTGCTCTCCCATGCGTCCTGCCTTTCTCTACGAGCGGCCCCCCGGCCGTCCGGATGTCGGCGTTGATGAGAAGGCGCAGGTCGCGCGCCGAGCTGCCACAGGCGTCATCCCCGCCGCCGTGAGGCGGGCGGGGATGACGCGCGAAGAGCGTAGAGGGAGACGCAAGCTCACGAAACGGGGACCTCGAGACCCATGCCGGCGAGCTCCTCGCGGACCTCGTCCATGGCCTTCTGGTAGTCCGCGTTGGCGATCCGCTTGGTCTTCATGTCGTAGACCTCCTGGAACGTCAGACCCTTGTCCGGGTCCTTGAGCTTGTCGCCGAAGAGCGGGAAGAGCTTCTGGGCGAGCGGCTCGGCCTCGGCGCGCGTGAGGTTGGAGGCGGCGAGGCCGATCTCGGCATGGAACTTGTGGTCGTCCGGGACCAGCGAGTCCGACTGGACCGCCATGGCAGGGTGACCCGAGAAGACGTTTCCACCAGACGTCACGACGGCGAGCATATAGCAGGCCATTTCGTAATGGTACTGCTTGGTGCCCGAGCCGCCGCCGAGGTACGGCAGGTTGACCATCGGGTAGCCCATGTTGCGGCCGATGGCGGCGTTCGACATGGCGATCGCCCAGATGAGCGGCTTGGTGGACGAGAGGTGCAGCTTGCTGTGCAGCGGAGCGTTGTAGTGGTAGCTGCCGCGGAAGATCAGGTTGCCCATGATCATGTACGCGGTGGCCGTCACGGCGACGCCCTCGGCGCCGCCCGCGTAGCCGCCGAAGAGCGGCGTGGAGGTGGAGCCGATGTTGGCGCTGATGCTGTTGTAGAAGGCGACCTTCTGCAGCGCCTCGTACCCGACGACCATCTCGGAGAGGAAGTCGATGAGGAAGCCGTCGCTCGGGCGCAGCCCGAAGTCCGGATAGGTCGCGGCGAACATCGACGCCGGCTGGGAGGCCGCGGAGATGCCGTTGATGATCGGCAGGCCGGCGCGGCCGGAGCGGCGGATGCCCTCACGCGCCAGGCGCACGGTCTTGCAGGCCGCGAGGATCTCCTGCGGCGAGCGCACGCGCGAGTCCTTGCCGCGCAGGTGCAGGATCGAGGGGACGCTCACCGAGTTGACGATGTTGAAGGACGCCATCTTCTCGACGGTGTCCATGTAGACCTGCTCGTCGGTCGTGTAGATGCCGCCACCGACGTGCACCCACGGACGGTCGTCGGTGGTGTCGGGGCGACGGCCGCGCATGACGTTGCGCTCGCGGCCCTCGCCGAACGTGGCCGCCTTCGGCGCCTGCTCGCAGGCGAGGACGATCTCGTCGCGCGTGAACTGCATCACGCGGTTGGTCTCGGGGCAGTACGCGCCGGCCTCGGCGATGAGGTCCACGGCCGCCTGGAACACGCCGTCGGTGAGCGTGTCGTCGGTGTTGATGATGGTCTGCTTTGTCCCACTTCACCTTGTGACGCGCGATCACCTCGGTGAGCTTGGGGACGTAGCGCTTCATGTAGTAGTCGGTCTCAGAGGTGAGCGGGCCGGTCTCGGCGCGATCGAAGACCTCGATAAGGTCGATCATGTCGTGCTCCTCGCAGTCGTCGTGGTCGTCGGGCGGGGTCTCAGGAGACCAGCTTGGTGGACAGAGTCACGGCCTCGTACGCCGTGGCCGCCCAACCGTCGGCACCGATGGTGTCGGCCCACTCCTTGGTGGTCGCGCCGCCGCCGATGATGACCTTGAAGTTGTCGCGCTGGCCCTGGTCCTTGAGCGCGTCGATGACGTCCCTCTGCCCCACCAGCGTGGTGGTGAGGAGCGCCGACATGGCGATGATGTCGGCATCGACTTCCTTGGCCTTGTCGACGAACTGGAAGAGGTCGACGTCGATGCCCAGGTCCCACACCTCGAAGCCGGAGGTCTCGTAGAGGAGCTTGAGGATGTTCTTGCCGATCGAGTGGAGGTCGCCCTTGACGGTGCCGAGGACGATCTTGCCCTTCTTCTCGCCCGCCGCGCCCTGCTCCTTGATCTTCGGCTCGAGGATCACCATCGCCGACTGGAAGGCGAGGGCCGCCTGCATGAGCTCGGGGAGGAAGATGTCCTCGCACTCGAACTGCTCGCCGATCACGTTGAGGCCCGGAAGCAGGCCCTGGTCGATGATGGCCTTGGCCTCGACGCCGTCGTCCAGCGCGGCGTTGACGGCGGCGAGGACCTGGTCCTCGTCCTGGTCGATGATCGACTGCTTGAGCTTGTCGAAGTGGTCTGTGTCCGCCATGGAATGCACCTCTTGGTCCGGTTGAACGTTGGCCGGCCGCCCTGCGGCGGCCGCATCATCGCGCGTACGACTCGGGTCAGCTCGTGGTCTCAGCCCTCCAGCGGTGTCGCGTCGCCGGCGACGAGGCCGGCGAAGTGCTCTCTGATCTTCGCGTCGAGCTCGGCGTCCCAGACCGCCTCGTTGGGCTGCGCCAGGATGCGGCGCGCCTCGGCGAGGGCGCGGTCGTGGATCGTCGGCCGGCCGGCGTCTTCCCACTGCTGGCGCATGTCGCGGTTGGCCAGCTTGGGCAGGACGGCCGTGGTCTTCATGCGTGCCTTGGTGTGCTTGCGGCCCATGTAGCTGCCGCCGGGGCCCACCGCGGCGATCTCGTCGAGCGCGAGGTTCTCCTCGCTGAACTCGAGGCCGCGGTAGGCGCGCTTGTCCATGATCGCGATCTCGTTGTCGACGACCGCCTTGGCGAAGTCGAACGCCATCAGCGAGCTGAAGAGGCCGCCCATGTTGAGCAGCGTCGCCCCGGCCGACACGCCGAGCACGGTGTTCATGCCGGTCTCGAAGCCCGGCCTGCGCGTCGTTGGAGTGCGCGTTGGTGAGGCCGATGTAGCCGCCGGACGGCACGCCGTAGAAGCGCGCCAGCTGCGCCTGCGCCGCGAGCAGGATGCCCGTCTCGATGGCGCCCGGCGCGTAGGCGCCGGTGCGCATGTCGGCGACGGTCGGCAGGCTCGCGTAGATGACCGGCGTGCCCTCCTTGACCATCTGCTGGAACACGGTGATCGCCAGGAACTCGGCGTTGCCGACCACGAGGGTGCCCATGAGCGTCATCGGCGAGGTGAGGCCGGCGTTGGGGACCACCGTCGTGTACACCGGCAGACCGCGCTCGGTGAGCCACATGACGGCCTCGGTGGAGTCCACGTCCATGGTCAGCGGGCTCACCATCGGGCAGTAGTGATGGTTGATGCACGGCCGCTCGGCGTAGGCCTCCTTGCCGCCGGCGATGAGCTCGCCGAGCTCCACGACCTGGCGCAGGTCGTTCATGTTCGGCGTGTTGCTGCGCACGGGCTTGAGGCAGTTCTTGAGCGCCGGGTAGAACCGGCTCAGGCTGAACTGCCCCTCGGGCGCGTCGTCGGCCAGCGTGGAGATGCTGAACACGTCGAACCCGGGCAGTTCGTTGATGAGGTGGGCGATGTTGGCGATGTCGCCCGACGTCGCGCGGCGCTCCACGCCGGTGACCGGGTCGACGACGTTGGGCGCCGACGAGCCGGTGACGACGATCGGGCCGTCGTCGGGGATGGTGCGGTCGTACTGCGGGTCGCGGCCGCGGAACGTGAAGCTCGGCGGCGCCATCTTGCGGTACTTCTCGACGACGGCGGCCGGGAACCGCACGAGCCCCGTCTCGTCGTCGACCGTGCAGCCGTGCTTCTTGAAGACCTCGCGCGCGGGCGCGAAGTGGGCGAGGATGCCGACCGTCTCGAGGACCTCGAGCGAGGCCTCGTGCGTGCGGCGTACCTCCGCCTCCGTGAGCAGTTCGACGAACCTCATGCCGTCATGCCTCCTCTGCGATCGTGGGCGAGCTCGTGCAGATGGTGACCTCGATGTACTCCATGAAGCGGACCTGGTGACTCGAGGTAGGTGAGGTACTCGACGACGTCGACGCTCGGGTCCTCGTAGTAGGCCATCAGGTCCCAGTTGAGGATGTACAGGTTGGCGTTGGCGACCATGCGCGGCAGCAGGGCCAGCTCCTCGGCGCTCATCGGGCCGGGGACCTCGAAGCGCGCCGCCTCGTCCTGGTAGGCGCGCACGAAGATGGCCGCCTTGTCGAGACGCACGCTCGCCGTCGTCCGGGCCCTCCCACGAGCTGCAGAAGTAGACGATGCCCTGCGCGACGTCGAAGAGCCGGTAGTCGAGCTTGGACCAGTCGAAGTCGAACAGCCCGACGCCCTGCTCGTCGACCCACTTGAGGTTGCCGGGGTGATAGTCGCAGTGCACCGGGACCCGCGGCATCCCCTCGAGGTCGGCGCCCGATGGCCACGCCGCTGCGGACGGCCTCGAGGATGCTCGGCAGCTTGGCGAGGTAGTACTCGTCGAACGCGGTGCCCCGGGACTGCGGCCGCGTAGGCCTCGAAGATGCTCGGGAACTGGCGCGACGAAGTCCATGATCGGCGGCTGCTCGCGGGCAAGGTCGCCGGGGTCGAAGTCGTGGGCGAGCGCGTGGAACCGGGCCAGCACGCGCGCGCCGTTCTCGAACTCCGTGTCGGTGCAGGCGGTTGCTGATCCAGGTGTACTTGTCCTCGCCCTCGAGCATCTCGTAGACGGCGAAGAGCCGCGTGACGCGCTCGCCGGCGATGGTCTCCTCGCGCGTGACGTAGGTCGCGCCGCCCTTGCTCGGGTACACCTGGGCGGCGATGTGGAACCCCTTGCCGCTGATGTGATTGACGAGCGCGTGCTCGAACTGCACCTCGCGCTCGGTGTTGACGCGGTTGTACTTGCGCACGAAGTACCGCTGCTCGCCCTCGGGCGTCCGCGACGACGACGGCGAAGCTGAGGTTGGTGTAGCCGCCCAAGATCTGCTCGACGCGCAGCACCTCGCCGAGGTCGTAGTCGGTGGCCACCACCTCGGCCAGCTGGCCGCTGAGGAACTCGACCTGCAGCGCGTCGCGGAGCGTCTCCGCGTCGGTCGCGAGGCGCACCGCCATCTCGAAGAGCTCGTTCGCCTTGCCTACGTCCACTCGACCTCGCTTCGTCCGAGTTTCCTGACACGAGCTCCGACGCGCTCAGACGACGATGCATCGCAGTCCCAGTCGCGCGATCTCGTCGCGCACGCTCTTGTCGGCGCCGTCGTCGACCATCACCGTGTCCACCTGGTCCAGGCCGCAGATGACGACGTCGGCCACCACGCCGATCTTGGAGGCGTCGGCCAGCGCGATGACCTCGCCGCGCGTCTGCGCGATCATCGCGCGCTCCACGCCGGCCATGCCCATGGTGGGCGTGGTGAGACCCTCCTCGAGGTCGAAGCCGTCCACGCCGATGAGCATCTTGCCGGCGTGGAAGCGGCCGATGTGCTCCAGGGCGAGCGGCCCGCTGACCGCGTTGGAGCGCGGCCGGTACAGGCCGCCGACGAGGACGACCTCGACGCGCAGGCCGCGGGCCTCCTGGACGGCGCCCGACGTTGTGCGTGACGATGCGGGCCTCGAGCGCGGGGTCGATGTGCCGGATGACCTGCGCCGCCGTGGTCCCCGAGCTGAGGAACACCGTCTCCCCGGGCTCGATGAGGGCGGCGGCGGCTCGGCGATGCGGCGCTTCTCCTCGGCGCTCGCGGTCTCGCGCTCCACGTAGAGCGTCTCCTCCGACATGTGCCGCTTGAGGACGGCGCCGCCGTGCGTGCGCACGAGAACGCCCTCGACCTCGAGACGCTCGAGGTCTCTGCGGATGGTCATCCCCGAGACACCCAGGTCTTCGCTGAGCGACGACACCCTGACCGCTCGCCGTTCCTTGACCAGATCGACGATGCGGGCGCGTCGCTCCGCGGGGATCATCTCGTGGACTTCCGGGACTTCTGGCGACACAGCGGTTCCCCCAGTACGTAGCGCCTCTCGGCCCGGCAAGACCGAACAAAGTCGAACACATCTTAGACGCGCCCGACCCAGTGTCAAGCGTCGAGGCGTGCGGCAGCGAGACGCCGCACTGGTCGAGGGGCCGCCAGCGCGAGGCGACGCACCGGCGTGTGCGATGAGCGCAGGCGGAGGCGGCGCGCAGCCGTCCGGCGCGCTTCCGGACGGCTTGGAGAGACCTGACGGCCGGGCGTTGAACTGCCCACTATTACCTTCCTGCGCCGGAGGCTCCCACTGTTCGCATCCTACGACGCCCGGCCGCCCCCGTGCCTGCACAGGGTCGGCTCGAGGTCCGTGGTCCGACGTCGCCCGGAGCCGATTCGCACGAATCCGAGCACTTTCGAGCAATACCGAACGAAGTCTAACGGATGCTGGCGCGCCGTCAACCCCGATCGTGCGGCGCGGACGCGACGCGGCGACGCGGTCGGCGGAAGCGCGGCGCACGTGCGGAGCGGATCAGCGTGTGCAGGGGATTCAGCTGCGCCGAGCGCACGCCGGCGAGCCCGCGCGCAGCTCAGTCGCCCTCGAACGCCCAGGTGTAGGAGGGGTCCCACCAGGCGTGCCCGTAGCCCTGGCGGATGGCGAGCGCCGTGGCCTTGATCTGGGCCGCGCCGTCGGTGATGCTCGACGACCGCCAGGGGTTCCAGCTGCCCTTCCAGGTGCTCGGAGCGTACTGGAAGAGCCCGTAGTAGCCGCCGGGCCCGACGACGGTGGCGGAGCCGCCGGACTCGATCATCATGAGACGGTACATGCCGCGGGCGCTGACGCCGTTGCTCGCGGCCGCGCCCTGGATGAGCGACCACCACGGGCCCGGAGCCGCCGCCGCCGCCGCCCCCGGCTGCGGCGGCTCGACGGTCGGCGCGGGATCGGGCGACGCCTTCGGCGCCGCGGCGGCGAGGCGGCGGATGTCCGAGCGCACGCCGGCCAGGGCCGCGCGCCGCTCGTCGAGGCGCGCGCGGATGGTGGCGAGCTCGGTCTTGCAGGTGCCGACGAGCTTCTCCGCCGTGCGCTCGTCGGCCGCGAGCGTCTGCCGCCCGGTCGGTGAGCTCCCGCTTGGTGGTCTCGATGGTGCGCACGATGTCCCGGTCGGACCGGGCGATGGTGCGCACCATGGTGAGCTGCGTGACCAGCTCGCTCGAAGTCGGCGGCGCCGAACACGGCGTCCATCGGGGTGACGTCGTCGTGCTTGTACATGGCGACGGCCCGCGCAGCGAGCGTGGCGCGGGCGAGGCCGAGCTCCTTGTACGCGAGACGCTGCAGCCGCTCGTTGTCCGTGATCTGCCGGCGCACCGCCTCGAGCGCACGCGTCGCGCGAGAGTACCGCGTGACGGCGGAGCCGATCTGGCGCATCGAGCGAGCGAGATCTCGGCGGCGAGGGCGCGCGCCTTGGTCGCGGTTCTCGCTGGAGCGCCGCCGGCGCGCGCCCGCGGGCGCCGCTGTGCAGGCACGACCGCGCGCCGTCACGCACAGCGCCAGCAGGGCGGCCAGCGCCAGACGACGTATCGGGTGGCATCGTGCAGTGCGCCTCCTCGAGAGGCAAGCGGCACGACCGCTCGCTTCTGGTCCCGCCGCGCCGGTGTCAGGCCGGCGGACAGGGCAGGGTCGAAACCTAGCACTCAGCACGCACGGCTCAAGCGCAGGATTCGCGACGCGCGCCGCGACGTGACGGATTCGGAAGCGTCATCGGCTCAGTTGCGCCGCTTCGGCAGTGTCGAGCTCGAGTCACGGTGGATTCGGCAGACCTTCGTTACCCTCGACGTCACGTCGAAGGTGAGAGAACGCCCGAGCCAGCATCGCGCGGACCGCACACGTACGGCTTGACGCGGCCTTCAACGCGTGATGAACTCAACAGCCGTTGAACCGGCGACGCCGACGATCAGCGAGGCCAGGTCGCGCCACCTTCAAGGACCTTCGTCCGCCTCGCGCTCGCGCGGCAGGACGTCACGCCGAGATCCCGAAAGGACCACCCAGTGACCGACCCCGTCCTCGCCGCCCCCGGCGGTCCCCCGACCGCCGACCAGGGCCACCCGCGCAAGTGGTGGATCCTCGTCGCCGTCAGCTTCGGCATGTTCATGGCGCTGCTCGACGTCACCATCGTCAACATCGCGATGCCGGCCATCATCACCGACCTGCACGCGACCGTCAGCCAGGCCTCGTGGGTGCTCAACGCCTACAGCCTGGTGCTGGCCGTCTTCTTCCTCTCCATGGGCCGCGTCGCCGACCGCTACGGGCAGAAGCGCGTCTTCATCTTCGGCCTCGTGACGTTCACGCTCTTCTCGCTGCTCTGCGGCTTCGCGCCGAACATCGAGTGGCTGATCGCCTTCCGCGCCGGCCAGGGCCTCGGCGGCGCGGCGCTGCTCACGATCTCGCTGGCGATCGTGCTGGGCGCCTTCCCCAGGCGCCAGCAGGGCACGGCCGTCGGCATCTGGGGCGCGCTGGGCACGGCCGCCGCGGCCGTCGGCCCCATGCTCGGCGGCGTGCTCGTGACCTACGGCCACTGGTCGTGGATCTTCTTCGTCAACGTGCCCGATCGGCATCGTCGCCGTCATCGTCTGCGCGCTCGTCATCCCGCGGGGCGAGCGCAAGGCGAAGGCTCGAGGGCGGCATCGACATCCCCGGCATGCTCATCTCCGGCGTCGGCCTCTTCTGCCTCACGCTCGCGCTCGTCGAGGGCGACGCGTGGGGCTGGACCTCGGCGACCATCATCGCGCTGTTCGTCGTCGCGGTCGTGAGCTTCCCGCTGTTCATGTGGTGGGAGACCTCACACCTCGTCGCCGATGTTCCCCGTCAACCTGCTGCGCATCCGCTCGTTCACGGCCGCCAACACCGCCGTCATGTTCGTCGGCCTGGCGATGGGCGGGCACGTTCCTGATGCTCGTGCTCTTCCTGGTCTCCGTGCTCGGCTACTCCGAGCTGCGCGCCGCCATGGCGCTGACGATCATGCCGGTGGTCGCGCTGATCGTGGCGCCCAACGCCGGCCGCCTGAACGACCGCATCGGCCCCCGCTTCCCGGCCGCGGCCGGCGCGGCGTGCTTCGCCGTCGGCCTCGCGCTGCTGGCGCAGCTCGGCGGCGACACGCACGCTCTGGGACGTGATGTGGCGGGCCGCCTTCATCGGCGTCGGCATGGGGCTCGCCATGCCGACCCTCTCGGCCGCCTCCATGGCCTCGCTGCCGCCGCAGGTGCGCGGCGTCGGCTCCGGCTCGCTCAACACCATGCGCCAGGTCGGCTTCACCGTCGGCGTGGCCCTGCTCGTCGCCGTCTTCACGCACACGGTCGCGCAGAACGCGCAGCACGCGACGCAAGACGTCGGTCGCGGTGATCGCGAAGACCGTCCCGCAGCCCGCGCCGCGCAGAAGGGCGCCTACACGGCGACGCTGATCAAGAACGCCAAGGCCGCGGCCGGCAGCGGCGGCGGCGCGGCCAAGATGACCACCGATCCGCTGCAGGGCGCCCCGCAGCCGCCCGGCTCGTCCCCGGCCGCGTTCGAGAAGCTCAACACGCTCGTGGCCGCGATCTACCGCGACGACATCGCCGAGTCGTTCACGTGGCCGTTCTACGCGGCGGCGCTGGCGGCGCTGATCGCCATCATCCCCGCGCTGCATCACCGGCCGCCGGCTCGGCGAGCACGAGGGCCACGAGGAGATGACGCGCGCGGAGCGGCAGGAGGCGGCCGGCCGCGCCGAGGCGGCCGAGGCCGGCGAGCCGATGATGGACGAATGAGCGCGGACGCCCGGACAGGACGCAGCCGCCGGGCGCCGCGCCGGCGTCGACGGAGCCCCAGGCGGGCGGCGGCCGCCGCAGCGGCCGCCGCCCCGGCGAGAGCTCCACGCGCGACGGCATCCTCGAGGCCGCCCGCGCGGCGTTCGCCGAGCACGGCTACGACCGCGCGACCATCCGCGACATCGCCGCGCGCGCGGCGGTCGACCCCGCCCTCGTCATCCACTACTTCGGCTCCAAGGAGGCGCTGTTCGCCGAGGCGCTCGAGCTGCCGCTCCGCCGGGCGAGGTCTTCGCCCGCGGCATGGCCGCGGGACCGGACCAGCTCGGGGCGACGGTCGTCCGCACCTTCCTCGAGGCCTGGGAGCCGCCGGAGACGCGCGTGCGCCTCATGGCCATGCTGCGCTCGGCGATGACCAACGAGGCGGCCATGGGCATGATCCGCGACCTGCTCGCGCGCGAGGTCTTCGGGCCCATCACCGAGGTGCTCGGCGTGCCCGACGCGCAGCTGCGCGCGACGCTCGTCGGCTCGCAGTTCGTCGGCCTCGCGGTGATGCGCTACATCGGCCGCATCGAGCCGCTGGCCTCGGCGACCATCGACGAGCTGGTGGCGGCGATCGGGCCGACCGTGCAGCGGTACCTGACGGGCGACCTCGGGCGGCGAGGCGGGCCGACCGCCAGCGGCGGCCGGCGGCCGCCGCGGCTCAGATGTAGCGGGAGCGGAGCGCCGACGCGGCCTGCAGCAGCTCGTCGGCGCTCGGCTGCTCGTACCCGTCGAACTGCCGGTCGAGGGCGCGGCGGCGCGCCGGGTCGTCGTAGTCGGCGAGGCGCCGGAAGACGCCGAGCCGCACGCCGACGGCGAAGCGCGCCTGGTCGTCGCGCGGCCAGCCGAGGTACTCGTCGAGCAGCGCGATGAGGCGCTCGCGGTCGCGCGGCAGCGACCCCTCGAGCTCCTGCAGCAGGTTCAGCATGTGGTCGGAGCGCAGCTCGAAGCGCGCGTCGCCCGACCTGCTCGAGCAGGTCGCGCAGCTCCTGCGCCACCTCCACGTCGTCGGGCAGCACGAACTCGCCCGCCGCCTCGCGCGCGCCGAGCGGCGTGCTCGGCACGACGGCGGCGGTGCGCAGGCGCACGACCAGCGGGTTGCCGGCGGGCGCGGCCGGCGCCACCGCGCGGATCACGCGGGCGGAGCCCGCGACGTGCGCGGCGGCGGCCGCGCGCCCGCCCAGCCCCGGCATCAGGTAGAAGCACAGCTCGAGGCCGGCGCCCAGCACCTTCTCCCCCGCCGCGATGAGGTCGCCGCTGCTGCAGCCCTTGTCGATCGCCATCAGCACCTCGTCCGCGCCCGACTCGAGGCCGAGGTGCACCCGGGTGAGCCCGGCCTCGGCCAGCAGCGCGAGGTCCTCGGGCGCGCGCCGCGCCAGCGTGCTCGCGCGCCCGTACGTGGTCACGCGCTCGACCGTCGGGAAGCGCTCGCGGACCCGGCGGATCACCGCCGCGAGCTTCTCCGGCTTGACCGCGCACGGGTCCGCGTCCTGCAGGAAGACCGTGCGCGCCCCGTCGCCGAGGAACAGCGACACCTGGTACGCCTCCTGCGGCACCAGGCCCTCGCGCACGGCGGCGACGCCGCGGCGGCGCAGCACCTCGGCGGCCTCCGCCATCGCGTCGACGTCGGCGAGCACGTCCTCCACCGGCCGCAGCGACGACTTCGTCCCCTTGTACACCGGGCAGAACGTGCAGCGGTTCCAGGTGCAGTTGCGGATCACGCGCACGAGCAGGCTGTGCGCCTCGCTGGGCGGCCGGATCGGTCCTGCTCGAACGACGGCGTCGTCACCTGCGCTCACACTTCTGCGTCCCTCACGCGATCCGCAGCCGGCGCAGCACCACGCCGACCAGATCCATCAGCACCATCGTGCCGAGGCCGATGGCGACGATCACCGCCCACTCCGAGGCCGGAGATCGCCGCCGTCCCGAAGGCGACCTGCATGAACGGCAGCGTAGGTGAACAGGAGTTGCAGCACGATGACCACCCCCACGCCGAGCAGGATGATCGGATTGCCGAACGGGTTGTAGGTGAAGAGCGAGCGGCGCAGCGAGCGGCAGTCGAACAGGTAGAAGATCTGCACCGCCATGAAGACGTTGACGGCTGCGGTGCGCGCGCCGGCTCGCCGAGGCCGCGCCCCTCCGCCGACTCGAAGATGCCGAACGCGCCGACGAGCAGGAGCAGACCGGCGACGACGATGCGCGACGAGGACGCCGCGCGTGAGATGGCGGCTCCGGGCGCGCGCGGCGGGCGCTCCATGATCCCCGGCTCCTTCGGCTCGAAGGCGAGATGAGGCCGAGCAGCACGGCGGTGGTCATGTTGATCCAGAGGATTTGCAGCGGCAGGATCGGCAGCGCCACGCCGAGGACGATCGCCGCGAGCAGGACGAGCGCCCTCGCCGACGTTGGTCGGCAGCATCCAGACGATGAACTTGACCAGGTTGTCGAAGACGCCGCGGCCCTCCTCCACGGCGGCCTCGATGGAGGCGAAGTTGTCGTCGGTGAGCACCATGTCGGCGGCCTCCTTGGCCACGTCGGTGCCGGTGATGCCCATGGCGACGCCGATGTCGGCCTGCTTGAGCGCGGGCGCGTCGTTGACGCCGTCGCCGGTCATCGCGACGACGTGGCCCTGCGGCCTGCAGCGCCCGACCAGCCGCAGCTTCTGCTCGGGCGCGACGCGGGCGAAGACGTGGTGCGCGTCGCGCGACGCTCGATGCAGCTCGGCGTCGTCGAGCGTCGCCAGCTCGGCGCCGGTCACGGCCTGCGTCGCCGGCGCCGGCCGAGGCCGATCTGCGCGGCGATGGCCGCGGCGGTGACGGCGTGGTCGCCGGTGATCATCTTCACGCGGATGCCGGCGCTGCTGGCAGGCGCTCGACCGCCGCGATCGCCTCGGGGCGCGGCGGGTCGATCATGCCCTGCAGGCCGAGGAACGTGAGGCCGCCGGCGACGTGGTCGTGGTCGAGCGTCGCGCCGCGTCGGCCGGACGCGCGCCGCGGCGAAGGCGAGCACGCGCAGGCCGCGCGCGGCCATGCGTCGGCCGCCTCGCGGTCACGGCGGCGCGCGTCGAGCGCGGCCGGCTCGCCGGCCGCGTCGAGCGCCGCGTGCAGCGCTCGAGCACCGTCTCGACGGCGCCCTTGACGTAGACGACGCGCCGGCCGTCGCCAGCGTCGTGCAGCGTGGCCATGTACTGGTGCTCGCGATCGAACGGGATCGCGTCGAGGCGCGGCAGGCGCTCGCAGCTCGGCGGCGCGGTCGAGCCCGGCCTTGTGCGCGCGCCGACGAGCAGCGCGCGCCTCGGTGGGGTCGCCGTCCACCTCGCAGCGGCCGTCGCGTCTCGCGTCGAGCGCGGCGTCGTTGCAGAGCAGGCCGGCGCGCAGGCATCTCGCAGCGCGGCGTCGCGCCGACGCGGCCGCGCCGTCGAGCGATCTCGCCCGCCGGCTCGTAGCCGCCGCCGGTCGACGCGGTAGATCTCGCCGCCGGCGAAGATCGCTGCACCGTCATCTGGTTCTGCGGTGAGCGTGCCGGTCTTGTCGGAGCAGATGACGGTGGTGCTGCCCGAGCGTCTCCACGGCGGGCAGCTTGCGGATGATGGCGTGGCGCTGCGCCATGCGCTGCACGCCGATGGCCAGCGTGATGGTGACGGCCGCGGGCAGGCCTTCGGGGATCGCGCCACCGCCAGCGCGACGCCGCCATGAACATCTCGACGACGGCCTCGCCGCGCACCAGGCCGACGACGAAGGTGAACGCCGCGAGCGCCGAGGATCACGACGAGCAGCGAGCTCGGCTGAACTGCGTCGATCTTGCGGGTCAGCGGCGTCGCGAGGTCGTCGCGCCTGCTGCGATCAGCCGGCGATGCGGCCGATCTCGGTGCGCGTCGCCGGTCGCGACCACGACGCCCGCGCCCGGTCCCGTGGTGACCAGCGTGCCGGCGTAGGCCATGTTGGCGCGGTCGGCGAGCGACCGCGTCGCGGGCGACGGGCTCGCGCGTCCTTCTCGACCGGCACCGATTCGCCGGTCAGCGCCGACTCGTCGACCCGCAGGTCGCGCGCGCGCGAGCAGGCGCAGGTCGGCCGGCACCTTGTCGCCGGCCTGCAGCAGCACGACGTCGCCGGGCACGAGTCTCGGTGGCCGGCAGCGCAGCTGCTCGCCGCCGCGCACGCACGGTGGCCTCGGCGCGTCATGCGCTCGGCTGAGCGCCTCGATGGCGTCGTCCGCCTTGGCCTCCTGGATGTAGCCGATGACGGCGTTGAGCAGGACGACGCCGAAGATGACGCCGGCGTCGACCCACTCCTTGAGAAACAGGGTGACGATCGCCGAGACGAGCAGGATGAGCACGAGCGGGTCGGCGAACTGCGTGAGGAAGCGGCGCAGAGCCCCTGGGCCCTTGGGTGGCGTCAGCGCATTGAGGCCGAACTGGGCGCGGCGGTGCTCGACCGTGAAGCGGTCGAGGCCCTCCGCGCCGTCCGCCTCGAGGAGGTCGATGACCTCCGCATCAGGAAGCGCATGCCAGTGCTGGTCGTCGAGAAGCTGGATGGTCCCTCCAGGACGGGCCGGCCGGTGCCCGGAGATGATACCCGAGCACCGGCCGGTCTGACCCTCGGGCGCGCGCGCCGCTCTCGCCGGCGCGCCCGCCCTCACTCGTAGTGGATCGCCTCGAGGATGTCGATCCTCGCCGCCCGCCACGCCGGCAGGATGGCGGCGATCACCCCGACGATCACCGCCAGGATCAGGAAGAAGACGAGCTGGGCGCCGGGGATCGAGAACGTGATCCCCTGCCCGGCGAACCGCGTCGTGACCACCCAGGCGAAGACGATGCCGACGACGATGCCCATGATCGCGCCGATGATCGAGGTGATGACGCTCTCGTAGCGCACCGTGGCGCCGCACCTGGCGGCGCGACATCCCGATGGCGCGCGTCAGGCCGATCTCACGCGTCCGCTCGAACACCGCCAGCACCAGCGTGTTGACGATGCCGAACAGCGAGATGATCACGCTCATCGCCAGCAGACCGTACAGGAGGTTGAGCAGCTGGTTGACCTGCTTGACGACGGAGTCCTTGTACTGCGCGACGGTCTGCACCTTCGCCGTCGGCACGTCCTTGAGGGCCGTCTTGAGGGCCGCGAGTCTGCTGCGTCGCCGCCGGCCCCGGCGTCCCCCTCGACGAACACCATGAAGAGCTGCGGCTGCGGGAACACACGGGCGTAGCGCGCCGCTCGCGATCACGATGCCGTTCAGCAGCATCGGGTCCCTTGTACTCCCCGGACCGTGAACGTGGCCTGCTTGCCGTCGACCGTCGTCATGGTGAACTTCTGGCCGGTCTTCAGCCCGAGCGTCGACGCGGTCTGCTGCTCGACGCAGCGCCTTGGCGGTCCCCAGCTCCTGAGCAGCGCGTCGCTGCCGCCGCCCAGCCAGTCGAAGCTGCCACAGCGGCCCGAACGTGCGCCGGGATCGACGCGCGTTCACCGCGGTCAGCTTCTTGTCGACCTGCACCTGCTGGATGTCCAGGCCGGAGACGCCCTGGACGCCGCCACGGCCTGCAGCTTGCCCACCACGTCGTTCGGGAGCGGCATGAAGTTCTGGCCCTGCACGATGTAGTCGGCGCGCACCATGCGGTCGATGCCGTCGATGAACGAGCTCTTGAGCCCCTGGGCGAACACGGCCACGAACACGACCACGCCGAGGCCGATCATCAGCGCCGACGCCGTCGCCGCCGTGCGCCCCGGGATTGCGGATGCTGTTGTCGCGCGCGAGCCGGCCGCTGACCGGCGAGAACTTCTGCAGCGGCCAGCCCAGCCCGCCCGCGATCGGGCGGATGAGGTAGCGGCTGACCATGGCCACGGCGACGAAGACGAGCACGGCGCCGAGGGCGATGGTGCCCAGCCGCTGCGTCGTCGTGCCGCCGGGGCCGTACATGCCGGCGACGATGAACAGCGCGCCGAGGATGGCCACGCCGGCGGCCGACGAACGGCGTGAAGCGCGCGAACCGCGACGGCGGCAGCGCCGCGCCCTCCTGCAGCGCCGCCATCGGCGGCACGCGCGTCGCGCGCGGCGCCGGGATCGACCGCCGACAGCAGCGTCACGAGGATGCCGACGGCCAGGGCGACGACGATCGTCCGCGGCGCGAGCACGAGGCCGCTGTGCGGGATGTCGATGTTGACCGCCGGAACAGCCGGATGATCGCCGGCGGCGACGCCGAGGCCGGCGAGCGATGCCGAGCAGCGACGCCAGCACGCCCATCGACCAGGGCCTCGCCGGCGACGCTGGCGAGCACCTGGCGGCGCGACGCGCCCGAGCGCGCGCAGCATGGCGAACTCGCGGCGCCGCTGCGCCACCGTCATCGAGAAGGCGTTGAAGATGATGAAGGCGCCGACCAGCACGGCGATGCCGCCGAAGGCCAGCAGCACCGGCCTGCAGGAAGCCGCCGATCGCGTCGCTGATCTGCTTGGTCTGGTCGGCGGCCGCCTGGGCGCCGGTCTTGACGTCGGCGTCGCGGGCAGCGCCGCGCGGACGCGCGCCGCCAGCGTCGTCCGGCGGACACGCCGGCCACGGCCGTGGACGTCGATCTCGGAGACGCTGCCCTGCATGTCGAACCAGCGCTGCGCGTCGGGCAGCGTCGTGTCGATGAGGATGCGAGCCGCCGAGCGACGACTCGCCGCCGAAGGTGAACACGCCGAGACCGTGGCCTGCTCGCGAGCCGCCTGGCGTGATGACCGTCGATGCGTCGAGCCGACGCCGAGGTCCTTGTCCTTGGCGAGCTTCTGGATGATGCCGACCTCGCCGGGCGCGCTCGGCGGGCCGCCCTCGACGTAACGTGGTGGGCTCACTTCGCTGGGGCGAGTACGAGAAGAACAGCGTCGGCGAGCCGCCGGTGCCCACCACCTTGCCGTCGACGGCCACGGCGCCCGCTGCCGGCGACGTAGCCGTACGGCGGTCGGCCACGCCGTCCACGGCCTTCACCTGGCCGACCATCGACTCCGGCAGCCCGGCGGTCGCGCCGGACATCTCGCCCGGTGAACGCCGTCTTGCGCGTCACCGTGACGTCGATGCCCTTGTAGGCGTCGGTGAAGATCTGCTTGAAGCCCTTGTCGATCTGGTCGGTGAGCACGTAGGTGCCGCTGATCATCGCCACGCCGAGGAGGATGGCGAGCGTCGTCAGGAAGGTCCGCAGCTTGTGCGCCGTGAGGCTGCGCCAGGCGATCCGGAGCATCAGGCGTCCTCGAGCGACTTGATGACGTCGTAGATGTCGTCGCGGCCGAGCCGGCCGCAGTCGTGGGCGATGGCGCCGTCCTTGAGGAAGACGATGCGGTCGGCGTAGGTGGCCGCGTGCGCGTCGTGGGTGACCATGACGATGGTCTGGCCGAGGTCGTCGCGCGAGTGCCGGAGGAGCTGCAGGACCTCCTCCCCGGTGCGCGAGTCGAGGTTGCCGGTGGGCTCGTCGGCGAAGAGCACGGCGGGCCGGGAGGCCAGCGCGCGGGCGACGGCCACGCGCTGCTGCTGCCCGCCGCTGAGCTCGGACGGCTTGTGCGTCAGCCGGTCGCCGAGCCCGACGGTCTCGATGAGCTCGGTCGATCCAGCCGTCGTCGCCCTTGCGCCCGGCGATGGTCAGCGGCAGCATGATGTTCTCCGCCGCCGTCAGCGTCGGCAGCAGGTTGAAGGTCTGGAAGATGAAGCCGATCTTGTCGCGCCGCAGCTGCGTGAGCGCGCGCTCCTTGAGCGTGGTGATCTCCTGGCCGTCGATCCACGACGTTGCCGGCCGTGGGCCTGTCGAGGCCGGCGAGGATGTGCATCAGCGTCGACTTGCCGGACCCGGACGGCCCCATGATCGCCGTGTAGGCGCCGCGCTGGAGGTCGAGGTCGACGCCGGCCAGCGCACGCACGAGCGCGTCGCCCTGGCCGTAGTCGCGCTCGACGCCGCGCGCCTGGACGACGGCGTCCGCCGAGGCCGACCGTCCTCTCCGCCTCGCAGGTGGCCGGCGCTGGTCCCGTCTTGCACGATCGTCGCGTCGATGTTGTCGCTCACGTCTTCCCCCTTGGTCGTCGCCGCCGCCTATGACGGCGCGTGGTGGGCCGCGCCTCCCGGCGCGGCCCACCGTCCGCTGCTGTCTGTTATGCCTCGCCGGCGGCCGGCTTGAACCCGCCGCCCGAGGTCACCGGCCTCTGGAGGCCTCACGTCCCTCGCGATCCGGGGCTGCGCTCGCTCCGCCCGGGCGCCGGCTCCGGCGGCGCGGGCGACGGCGGCTCGGGGCGGCCGGCGTCGCGGCGCTGCGGCGTCAGCCGGTGGGCGCTGCCGGCGCCTCGACCGGCGCTGTGCGCCTGGCGGCTCGGCCGCTTGCGAGCGCCGGCGGCGGCTCCGCGGACTGCGGCGATCGCCGCGGCCTGCGCGGCGCCGGCCTGCGCGGCCTGCGGCGTCCTGCTGCGGCGGCGGCGACGTCTGCACGATCGGCGTGATGACGGCGACGCGCCGTGGCGCCGGCGCGGCGCCCGGCGGCGCCGACGGGACGCCGGCCGCGGCCGCGGCGTTCGCCGCCGCCTGCGCCGCCGCCGCCTCGCGCCGCCGCGCCGCCACTCGGCCACGCCGAGGATCGCGGCGCCGATGCCGAACACCATCATGGCACATGAGGAGCAGCGGCCCGATGACCGGGATCCGCGAGACGACCGTCGTCCCGACCACGCCGAGCGTCACGGCCAGCATGAGGTTCTCCTTGCCACCGAACCCGTGAGCACCTTCTGCGCCAGGAACGCGGCCACCGCGGTCGTCACGAAGAAGTACGCGAGCAGCACGAACAACATGTAGGGCAGCACCAGCAGCAGCCCGATGACGCTGATCACCAGCACGACGAGGATCGCGGGCGCCGCGATGAAGAAGGCGAGCGCGCCCCAGCCGAGCGACGCCCAGGGCGTGCGCGCCAGCTGCGCCTGCAGGCCGCGGAGCTGCTTGGGCATCAGCGCCGCGGCCACCAGCGCGAGCACCAGGAAGAACGCCGTCTGCACGATCCCAGCCGAAGAAGCTTATGCCGACCACCGGACTGAGGAGCATGCCTCGTCGCCGCCCAGCCGAGAGCGTCGCCCCAGTGGACGCCGTTGATCGTCTTGGTCGGGCCGTTGACCTGGGCGCCGGGCGCCTGGGTCAGATCGCCGCCGAAGAGCACCAGCGAGGCGTCCTGGGCTGGCGAGGTCCTTGCCCGATGACGGCGTGGGGCCCGAGCCTCACGTCGCCGCCGAACGCGACCAGGTCGAGCGCCGACGGTGCCGTTGATCGTCACGTCCCCGCCGAACGCGACCACCGAATCGGTCACGCGCCCGTTCACGAGCATGTCGCCGCCGAACACCACGACCGAGGGCACGCTGGTGCCCTTGAGAACGATGACGTCCTCGCCGAACCGCACCTCGGATCCTCGCCGCAGCACGATCGCGCCGGGTCTCGCGGCGATCGGCTTGGCCGACCTGGTCGGCGACGCCTTGGCCGTCTTGGTCGCCTTCGACTTGGGCGACGTGGTCGCCGCCATCGCGCCGGCCCGGCGATCGCCAGGCCGAGCACGATCAGGATGGCGGCCAGGACGGCCAGCGCGAGCGATGGCCGGACCACTCTCAGGACTCGGTCGTCTCTCATGGGGTCACCTCCGCGAGCCGTCATCTTCGTCAGCTCGTCGTCTCGTCGTCTGCAGGATCTGCCGGCCCGGCGGGGGCCGCAGGGGCGGGTGCCGGGCTCAGCCGGATCAGCCGCGGCCGTCGCCGCGATGGGAGCCGTGGGGGGCGGGGGCCGCGGCGGCGCCGGAGGGCCGCCGCGTACTGCGGCGCGGGCGCCGGCGGCGCGGCCGCCCGGGGCGCCGGCCCACTGAACATCACCTCGGCCCATCGCGCGCACACCCAGCTCCACCCGTTGAGCACGTGCAGCGCCACGAAGAACACGAGGATGCCGAGCGGCAGGCAGAGCAGGCCGAACCACAGCGGCGGTACCCATGTGCCGTTGATCACCGGCACGTCGAACACGGAGAAGAACGGCATCGCCACGAACCAGAAGACCATCGCCCCGGCCGTCACGAGCAGCGTGTGGACACGATGCCGAAGGGAAGCTTGGCGAGCAGGTAGACCAGGTCCTTCCAGGTCGCCGCGCTCCCGAAGTGCGCCTTGAGCTTGCGCCCAGATGCCCTCGACCCTCTCCCACTCGCGCGGCGCAGGCGGGACGTTCGCGCGGAGCAGGTAGTGGGCCTGCAGCCGCTCGAACGCACCGAACAGCCACCAGGCGCCGGCGACGACGAGCAGGATCGGGATGCCGACCCACACGACCACGAGGCCGACGCCGAGCGCGAGACCCGGTGATCAGGAAGACGAAGTAGAAGAGGCCGAGCGGGAAGGCGAGCCAGTTGAACAGGATCCCCAGCCAGGTCTCCGGGCGCCGCACGACGCCGAAGAACCGAGTGAGCGCTGAGTCGTTCAAGGCCTGACCTCCCGTAGTCTCCCGCAGCTTGCATATGAAGACTAGCGGCGAGGGCCCGCGAGGTCGTCACCCCGGAGCGGGAATCACAGCGCACTGGCAGTGGGATTCGGGCGCCGGCCGGAGTACCCCCGAGGGGGGTCACAGTGCCGGCGGCCGGTCTTCTGCCGCCACGCGAACTCTCAAGCCGTGAGCCGACGGCCTGCGCCCGCAGGCCGCCACGGCAAAGCACTGAGGCCAGTTGGCCGCGATCCTTCGAAGGGGATTCGGTAGCCCAAGTCACGGTCTGGATGTCGGGTCAGGCTGCCGTCGCCACCGTTGCGGTAGGCGAGGACCTAGCCTGCACCGCCGCACTCTTGGTAGACCAACCTGAACGAACTGATCGCGGAGGCGAAGACGGTGAGCCGCTGACGCTAGGCTCAGCGCAGGCGCTTGTATTTCCTCCAGGCAGAGGCCGGGGCTTCGAACCACGGGGCACCGCTGCCGGCTTGAAGCGGCCGTACACGAGCGCATCCGCGCGGCTCATCCACCAGCCGGCCTTCATCTTCCGCGAGGCCACCTCGACGCAGAGGCGGTGGAACGCGGTCCTCGGGTTCGTCCACGGGCACGACGCCAGGCACACGCCGCAGTCGGTCCCCGTCGTGTTCCAGACGCTGAAGCAGGCCTCGGGGTTGATCCGCCACTTGCGCACGCCCTCGCTGACCGTCTGTTCTCCGCGCGGGATGGCGCCGCCTGGGCAGCTCTCGGCACAGATGCGGCAGTCACGGCAGAACTCCGCGACGCCGATGTCTCTCGGCTGGTCGAAGGCCATCGGCAGGTCCGTGGTCACCGTCGCCAGCTTGAGCGCGCTGCCGAGCTCCTTAGTGATCATAAGGCCATGCCGGCCGAGCTCACCCATGCCGGCGTCGATGGCGACAGGCACGGTCAGGACCTGGTAGTTGGGCATCACCTGGGCGCGGGCGCCGTATCCCAGAGCGCGGATGTAGCCCGCAAGGGTGACCGCGATCGTCGCAAGCCGCACGTACACGCGCATCACCTCCACGACCTCGGGGAGCACGGGGCCGGTGCTCAGCATGGCGGGGCTGAGTGCCGACCGCGACGCTGATGGCGTTACGGTGCTTCACCTCTATGGGCTGCCCCCAGCTCCGCGCCGGGTCGCCCCAGGTCTTGCCGACGTGCGTGTAGACGTTGGCCGGGTCGAGCGGCCCAATGCGCACGAGGTCGGCGCCGAGATGACGTGCGAAGCCCCTGACCTTTTCGGCGGCGCGCTCAGGAGAGAGCGATCGGCGCTCCGGCGCCACCGGTCCATCGACCATGTCGCTCATCCCGAGGCGCGCGAGGAAGTCGTGCTGCGTGCCCAGCATTGGCGTGTCCAGCGGGATGCCTACGCGGCCCACGCCGGGAAGGGCGCGGATCAGGTCATCCTTGCGGCGCCACTCGGGATGACGCGCGTAGAAGGCCTCGTAGTCGACCGAGCCGGGCTCGAGGGTGCCACGCGCCTGCACATTGTCGCGCTCATCGAACCGCGTCCGTTCGCCGACGCCCTGGCCGGCTTTGAACTTCGTCATCCAGTCCCCTCGTGGATCATCGCCCATGCAGGAGGCTGCGGGCGTGGGTGGCACTGCGGACTATCCGGCATCGGGCCGCGGATCAGCCCTTTGCATGCCGAGAAGCACAGTCGTGACGCCATGATACGACGGCTACGCCAGGCACGGTTCCTCGGCCCTACGTCATCGGGAGTGTTCCGCCGCGGATTGCCAGCGCGGCGCTTGCACGCGATGTGGGAGAGTCCTAGCGCTCGGGCGGGTCTGCGGGCGTCTCAAGGAGACTCTTGAGGCGCTCCAGGTCCTTGCGGTTCGCCTTGCGCATGCTCGCTCCAAGGAGCGGCGCCGCCAGGCGCGAAAAGCCGGAGGGCGTGCCGCGGTTGCGGAGGGTCATCCGCGTCCCGCCCGTGCTGTCTTCGGCCCACTCGTAGGTGGTCTCCATGGCGAACGGTCCCTCGCTCGTGCGCATGACGAGGCGTTCGTTGGGAACGAACTCCACGACCTCATAGGTGTACGTCAGCCGCCTGCCCAGGAACTCAGCTACGAAGGCGACGCGCGAGCCGAGGCCCACTGGCGGCTCCGACTTCCAGTCGACCGACTTGATGTTCGCGTACCACCTGGGTGCGTTGTCGGGGCCCGCTGCGAAGGCTGCCACCTCCGCCTTTGGGCGCTTGATGATCATCTCGGTCACCACGTCGACGGACACGGCGTCCTCTCTCTCGCACGATGGGCCATCCTTCTGACTTTCCGTCTACATGCACGCGGGTATGCCGTTGCTCACGCGGAGGCGGCGCCTTGGTGCGTCTTTCAGCCGCTCGCATCTCGCTGCAACGGTCGGTGGTCCCCATCCATCAGGCGCCGCCCCCAGGAGCGGCCCGACGCAGGTGAAGGATCGGGTACGGCAGCCCGTTCTCATCTACGGAGAGCGGCCCACCGTGACGAAGCCGAGCGCCTTGTAGAAGCGACGCGCCGACTCGTTCTGCTCGTTCACGTCCACCGTCAGCGAGCCGCCCGAGCGCCTGCGCGTGTGCCACCAGGCGCCGGCCGCCGCCGCGGCGACGGCGTTCGGGCTCTAGGAACAGCGCCTCGATGGCGTCGCCGGCCAGCCCCAGGAACCCGATCGGCACGTCCGCTTGTCGGCGAGGACCCACAGCTCGAGCGTGTCGCCCGCGAGGATCTCGCGCACCCGGGGCCTGAGGGAACTCGATCGCTTCTTCGCTGAGGAAGCCATGGGTCGCGCGGACTCGAGCGCTCCCAGAGGGCAAGGAGAGTTGCGCCGGTCACTCGCGCGCGCCGGCCGGATGTCGTGTCCGCGCGCTCGAGGTCTGCCGCTTCATCTGTCGGACGGTTCAGCCGCTTGCGCATGGCCACGCGCGGCATCGTGTCCAGCCCGCGGGCGGCCTCGGCCGCAAGCCGCGCGGCCAGCTCGGCGTCAAGGTCGGCGGCCCCGAGGTCGAAAACCGAGGCGCGCGTAGAAGGGCGCGTTCCACGGGACGTCGCGGTAGCTCGTCAAGGTGATCTCGGCGAAGTGGTTATCGATAGCCCAGCGCTCGACCTCGCTCACGAGCGCCCGTCCCAGGCCGCGGCCGCCGTGCTCCGGCAGGACGTCGAGTTCCTCAAGGTGCAGACGATCGCCGGACGGCTCGACGAGGGCGAACCCGACGCAGTGGCCGGTCGGGGAGAGGGCGACCCAGAGGTGGCCTGAGACCTGCGCCGCCTCGAAGACCGAGAGCGGCGTCGCGTCCTCGAACATCGCCGGTGGAACATGCCACCCGTGAAAGCGCGATGCTGCCCTCAGCTCGATGGCCCTGAGCGCCGCCAGGTGATGGGCGGCAGCGGGTGCTGTTACGTAGTCGGGTGGCAACGGTCGCTCTCCTCGGTGTCCGCGCAGCCTGGAGCCGAGCTGATGCGGTCGCGTATTCTGCTCGATACGTGCGTCCCATCTGATTCTCCGGTTTCGCCCGGGTGGAAACGGCCGGCGCGGGGACCGAGGCGACCAGCCTCGGACTCAGCCAGATCACGCAACGCGGGCACCGCTACCTCGTATGCGCCGCGGGCATCCCCGGGGGTGAGAGGTTTCGCGTCGTAGCGTTACCGACTACCGGGGCGAGCCCACGACGATGCCCGAACGGCGCCGGCCGCTGACTGGTCGACCCAACATGCCCGGCGACGGCATCTGGCCGGACGGGGGGCACCTCGGCCAGTACTGACCAATAAGGCCGGAGCGCGGGCGAGGGAGCCGATCTCGGCCCCGCGTCACCCTCCGCCCTCTCGTCTCAAGGACCTACGCCGGGAGGACGAACGAGAACGTCGTGCCCGTCCCGGGAGCGACGCGACGCCGACGCTGCCGCCGTGCGCCTCGACGACGCCCTTGACGATCGCCAGCCCGAGGCCGCTGCCGCCGGTCGCCCGGCTGCGCGAGGCCTCGCCGCGGTAGAAGCGCTCGAACACCCGAGGCACGTCGCGCTCGGCGATGCCCGGTCCCGTGTCGCTGACCTGCACCCGACGCCGCCGTCACGCGGCGGTCTTCAGGACGACCTCGCCGCCCGGCGGCGTGTAGCGCAGCGCGTTCTCGACCAGGTTCGCCAGCACGCGCTCCACGTAGGCGGCGTCGAAGTCGAGGTTCGGTATCGGCCAGCGCCTCGCCGCGGAGCGTCACCTGCTGCTGCTCGGCGCGCAGCGAGAACGACTCGAGGATGTCGGAGATGAGGTCGGCCATCGAGTTCGGCTGCGCTCCAGCTCCACGCCGCCCGACTCGAGGTGCGCCAGCACGAAGAGGTCGTCGACGAGGTGCGAGAGGGTGGCCAGGTCGCTGCGCGCGGTGCGCAGTAGCGCTGCACGGTCGCCGGGTCGTCGACCACGCCGTCGGACAGCGCCTCGACGATCACGCGCACCGAGGCGAGCGGCGTGCGCAGATCGTGGCCGACGGCGATCAGCAGGTCGCTGCGCGCCGGCTCGATCTCGGCCGCTCGTCTCCGCCTCGCGCAGGCGGCCGTCATCTCGTTGAAGTGCCGGGCCAGCTCGGCGACCTCGTCGGGCCCCTCGCCGGGCACGACCACGTCGAGGTTGCCGCGCGGCGACCTCCTCGGCCGCGCGGTTCAGCTGCGAACGGCGGCGACGACGGTGCCCGAGACCAGGTAGCCGAGCGACATGGCGATGATGGCGGCGAACACGAGCAGCACGGTCGAGAGCAGCAGGTCGTGCCGGCTCAGGAACATCAGCCGGGCCGTGACCAGCACGTTGAAGAAGGTGAGGATGATGGCGAGCAGGTAGCCCGCGAGCAGCGTCCAGGCGAGGCGCGGCGAGCGCCGCATCCAGCCGAAGCGGTAGGCGAGGACGCCGGCGAGCAGCGAGATGGCCGCCGTGATGCCGAGGTAACAGCGCCATCGCGACGAAGTCGTTCGCGCGGCGGCCTGAAGACGAGCGAGAAGACGAGCAGTCCGCCGGCGACGGCGAGCACGTGCCGCCCGTGAAGACCAGCAGGTTGCGGCGCGGCGAGGCCTTGCGGTCAGCGGCGGGCGACTTCCGAAGCCTGCATCGCCGGCCGCACCGGGACCGAGCTGCCCTTTCGCCTCGGCGCTCATGGCTCGAACCGGTAGCCCACGCCCCACACGGTCGTGATGTGGCGCGGCTGCGAGGGGTCGTCCTCGATCTTCTCGCGCACCCGGCGCACGTGCACGGTGACGGTGCTGGGGTCGATGTACTCCGCCGAGCCCCACACCAGCTCGAGCAGCTTGTCGCGGTTGAACACCTGGCGCGGGCGCCGCGCGAGCGTGGCAGGAGGTCGAACTCCTTGGCCGTCAGGATTGCGCTCCGTCGCCGCGCACCGCGACGGTGCGCGCCACCGGGTCGATGGCGAGGTCGTCGAACTCGAGCGGCGCCTCCTGCGAGGTCGGCCGGGCGGCCCGCTCGCGCGCCGCAGCACGGCCCGCACCCGGCTGACCAGCTCCTGGGCGCTGAACGGCTTGACCACGTAGTCGTCGGCGCCCATCTCGAGCCCGGCGATGCGGTCGACCTCGCCTTGCGCGCCGTCAGCATGATGATGGGCGTGTCGCCGCGCGCCGCAGCCGGCGCGTGACCTCGTAGCCGTCGACCTCCGGCAGCATGAGGTCGAGCACGACGAGGTCGGGCGTCGCCCGTGCCGATCTCGCTCGAGCGCCGCCTCGCCCGTCGCCGACGGTCGCACCTCGTAGCCCGCGCGCCGCAGGTACAGGCCACGACCTCGGCGATGCTCGGCTCGTCTTCGACGACCAGGACCACGGGCGTCACGTCTCGGACCTCCTCTGGACAGCTTGCCTGCTGCACCTGCTGTGTACCCCCGCGACCCCCCGCGGACGCGCCCGGGGACGGCCGACTGGCGAGCGTTCAGCCTTTCGTAAGGGACCCGCAAGCGGGACGAAAGGCCCCGCGGGTAGTTTGCTCTCGTTCTTGGAGGGCGGCCCAGACCGTGAGTTCTGGTGGCCGCACACAGGCCTCCCGGTCGGCGCGCGAGACGGGCGACGCTGAGAGGCCGCAGGGAAAGGAAGAACGATGGTCCGCAGGATGATGTTGATTCTGAGTGCGGCGCTCCTGCTCGCGCTCGCGATCGCGGTACCGGCGGGCGCGTCGGCGGCGATCACCGGCCACCACCTCTGGCTGAACGGGGAGAGACTAGGTACGGTCGTCGTCTCCTCGCCGCTGCCGAACGGCGGCCAAGACCCCATCTACGCCATCTTCGTCAACGGCAGCATGTTCGGCGACGGCATCGCAGCCGTCGGCCCAGGCACAGGTTCGTATCACGGCGGCGCGTGGGCCGTTCACATGGTGACGGGGGCGGAGACGGCTCAGGTCACTCGGCCGCGCTCTCCCCCGGCCGCACCAGCCCGACCTCGTAGGCGAGGATCACGGCCTGGGTGCGGTCGTGCAGGCCGAGCTTGGCGAAGATGCGCTTCACGTGCGTCTTCACGGTGCCCTCGCTGAGGAACAGGTGCGCGGCGATGTCGCCGTTGGTCATGCCGCGCGCCACCAGCACGAGCACCTCGCGCTCGCGCTCGGTGAGGTCGTCGAGCTCGCTGGCGTCGCGGCGGGCGCCGCTCGGGCGGCTGCGGAAGTTCTCGATGAGGCGCTGCGTCACCGAGGGCGCGAGCAGCGCCTCGCCCTCCGCCACCACGCGGATCGCCGGCGACGAGGTCCTCGGCCGGCGTGCGCTTGAGCAGAAAGCCGCTGGCCCCGGCCTTGAGCGCCTCGTACACGTACTCGTCGAGGTCGAAGGTCGTGAGGATCACGACGCGCGAGCTGTCCTCGCGCCCCAGCGCGACGATCTCGCGCGTCGCCTCGATGCCGTTCATCACCGGCATCTGCACGTCCATGAGCACCACGTCGGGGTCCAGGCGCCGCGTGAGCGTCGACCGCCTCGGCGCCGTCGCCGGCCTCGCCGACCACCTCGATGTCGTCCTCCGCCTCGAGGATGAGGCGCAGGCCGGAGCGCACCAGCTGCTCGTCGTCGGCCAGCACCAGCTTGACGGTCATGTCCCCTCCGTTTCCCCGTGAGGCGCGGCTGCTCCGCCCCTCACCTTAGGCCCTCTGCGCCGTCCAGCGGCAGCCGCGCGCGGACGCCGAACCCGCCCTCCGGCGCGCGGCCCGCCTCGAGCTCTCCCCGGAAAGTGGCCACGCGCTCGCGCATGCCCGAGCAGGCCGCGGCCGCCGCCGGCCGTGCCGCCGGCGTGACGCCGCGGCCCTCGTCGAGCACCTCGATGGCGAGCGCCGCCTCCTCGTAGCGCGACGCTCACGGTCGCGCGCGTCTTGCCGGCATGCTTGAGCGTGTTCGTCAGCGACTCCTGCACGATGCGGTAGGCCGTCAGGTCGAGGCTCGCCGGCAGCGGCCGCGCCTCGCCCTCCACGCGAGCTCGACCGGCAGGCCGGCCTCGCGGACCTGCTCGCACAGCGTCTCCAGCTGGCCCATGCCCGGGCGTGACGTCGCAGCACGCCTCCTCCTCCGGCGCGCGCAGGATGCCGAGCATGCGCTCGATGTCGCCGAGCGCCTGGCGGCCCGCCGTCTCGATGGAGTCGAGCGCCTCGCGCGCCAGCTCCGGCTTCTTCTCGATGATCCGCTGCGCCGCGCCCGCGTGCAGCACGACCACGTTGAGCGCGTGGCCGACGCTGTCGTGCAGCTCGCGCGCCATGCGCGCCCGCTCCTCGGCCACGGCCTCGCGGGCGCGCGCCTCGCGGTCGGCCGCGAACAGCGCCGCCCGGCGCTCGGCCCGCTCGATGCTGCCGCGGTAGATGCGGATGACGACCGCGACGACCCAGACGACGGAGAGCGACACCCAGGTCGCGACGCCGCCTGCCACGTGACCGACGGGCAGCTCCAGGAGCACGAGGACGACGCCGGCGGCGACCACGAAGCCGGCGGCCACGGCCCGCCCCAGTGGTCGAAGGCGACCGTCGCGAACGAGGCCACGACCACGGCGCCGACGGCGGCCGAGTGTACTCGTAGCCGGCGAGGGCCTGGGCGCAGAGCAGCAGCACCGCCACGATGAGGCTCGCCAGCGGCGACCACCAGAGCGCGGCCAGCGTGAGCCCGCTGGCGACGGTGAGGACGATGAGGGCGGCGCCGTCCGCGCGGTACCCGGCCGGGCACGGGCCCCGCGCGCGAGCAGCTCGACCAGCCCGCCGGCGGTGAAGACGAGCGCGAGGACGATGCTGACCGGCAAGGGGTCGAGCAGCGGGGGCGCCGGGGCGGCGCGGGAGCAGCGCCCGCCGGCGCGGCGAGGATGTCGGCTGGCCGTTCCACGCCCGCAGTATAGTACGTCCGACGAGTCGGAAGCGGAGTTGGTGGAGGCGGCGGGAATCGAACCCGCGTCCACGGACGCCTCGGCGGAGTCTCTACAGGCTTAGCCGGCGCATTTCATCTCGCTCGCGGCCCCCGCGTCGGCCGGGTGCCGGTCGCCAGCTCCGATCAGTCTCGGGTGCGCTCGCTCGGAGCAGCGCGACCGCACCCCAGCCCGCTTGATGACACCGCGAGTCCCGGCCGCGGGCGAGCCGGGTGCGATGCGTCACCTAATTACTTAGGCGGCGAGTGCGAGAGAATTATTCTCGGCAAGTAGTGTGTTCCGGCAGTTTAACGAGGCCACCGGACCTCGGCCTGCTGCTCCCACCTCGGTACAGCCCATGTCGAGACCTGTTCGCCCCCAACTGGGCAGCCTTGGTGGCTGCGCTGTCTCAGTATACCAGCCCCCGAGACGGCGAAACCGCGGCGCTGCCGCGGTTTCGCCTGCAAATCCTCGATCGTTCTGACCGCGTCGCTGTCAGTCCTCTACGGTCTGCACCTCACGCCGGTCGCGGCGCCGGAAGTACATGTTGCGGCACAGCGGGCCCTCGCCGGTGGCGTAGCAGCTCTGCACCGCGATGGAGCACTGCGGCAGCGGCTGGCGGGCGACCTTGACCACGCCGAACCCACCCTTGCCGCGCTCGATCTCCTGGAACATCTTCAGGTCGATCTCGTGCGGGAACACCTTCTCGATACACCCGAAGAACGTGTCGCCGTCTTCCTTGAACGCGTACAGGAAACGGCAGTTCATGGCGAGACAGGCGGCCGGGTAGACGACCTTCTCGCACTGCGCCGAGCATTCCTGACATTCAAGCTGTTCTTCAGACAAGCGAATCAGCCTCCTAGACAGCACAACGGCCGGCGTTCGGTGCCGGCCCGCGGGAATAGTAGCACGCGGCCTCCACGCCTGAACAGGCCTCTTAACCTCCCCTTAATACTTCTCATGCAGGGGTAACGCCCCTCTCCCGCGGCTCATTGTGCCCGCCGCACAAGATTCGCATTGACAAAGCACCACGACGATAGTGAAAATGTGCACGTACTGGCCGGCGCCGACTGGGGAGCGGCGCCGGCCCACTCGCTTGCCAAAGGAGGTGGCGGACACGCAATGGACGCCGTAACGCTCGCCCGCATCCAGTTCGCGTTCACCATCGGGTACCACTTCATCTTCGTCCCCATCAGCATCGGCGTGGGGATGATGGTCGTGCTCTCCGAGCGCCGCTACTACAAGAGCGGCATCGCCGCCGACAGGGCGGCGTCCAACTTCTGGATCAAGCTCTTCACGGCGACGTTCGCCATCGGCGTGGCCACGGGCATCACCATGGAGTTCGCCTTCGGCACCAACTGGGCCGACTACTCGCGCTTCGTCGGCAACATCTTCGGCGCGCCGCTGGCGGCCGAGGGCCTGTTCGCCTTCTTCCTCGAGTCCACCTTCCTCGGCGTCCTGCTCTTCGGCCGCAAGAGGGTCTCCAAGCGCTTCTACTACGTGTCCGCCTGGCTGGTGTGGATCGGCGCGCTCCTCTCGGCGCTGTGGATCCTCATCGCCAACTCGTGGATGCAGACGCCGGCCGGCTACAAGGTCGAGGACGGCAAGGCCGTGCTCACGAGCTTCTGGGCGGCGGCGCTCAACCCGTCCATCGGCCCGCGCTACTTCCACACGGTCGCGGCGGCCCTGCTCACCGGCTGCTTCGTGGTCGCCGGCGTCTGCGCGTACTACCTGCTCAAGAAGCGCCACCTGCACTTCGCGCGCCAGGCCATGCTCTGGGCGGCCTCGCGTCGGCCTCGTCGCTCGCGATCGCCATGCCGTTCCTCGGCCACTGGGGCGCCCTCGTGGTCGCCGAGCACCAGCCGGTCAAGATGGCCGCCTTCGAGAACGTCGGCGACACGCAGACGAACGCGCCGCTGTACCTCGTTCGGCTGGGTCAGACAGGCGACGGCAGACGACCACGCGGCATCAGCATCCCGAGCGGCCTCAGCCTCATGCTGGGCCTCAGCCCCGACCACGAGGTCACCGGGCTCAACAGCGTGGCCGCCGGCCGACAGGCCGCCGGTGCAGCTCGACGTTCCAGAGCTACCACCTGATGATCGCCCTGGGCGTGCTCTTCATCCTCGTGTTCCTGCGTGGCGCTCGTCATGCACATGCTCGGGACGGCTCGAGCGGGCGCGCTGGCTGCTGTGGGTGCTCATCGCCTGCATCCCGCTGTCCATCCTCGCCATCAACATGGGCTGGACGGCCGCCGAGGTGGGCCGCCAGCCCTGGATCGTCCAGGGGCTGCTGCGCACCAGCGACGGCGTGTCGCCGCTCGTCTCGGCCGGCCAGATCTGGACCACGCTCGGGCTCTTCGGCCTCATCTACCTCGTCCTGTTCGTCGCCTGGCTGCGGATCTTCCTCGGCATCATCAAGAAGGGCCCCGAGGACGCGGCCGAGATGCTCGAGGCCGGAGACGCGCCGAGCGCCCGCCGGCCCGCTCCCGCCGGCGCGGGGAGGTGACGAGATGACCCTGGCCAACATCTGGTTCGTCCTCGTCGCCGTCCTGCTCACCGTGCTACGTCGATCCTCGACGGCTTCGACCTCGGCGCCGGCGTGCTCTACCCGTTCCTCGCCAGGTCCGAGGACGACAAGAGCGTGGTCCGCGCCTCCATCGGCCCGGTCTGGGACGGCAACGAGGTCTGGCTCCTCACCGGCGCCGGCGCCATCTTCGCCGCGTTCCCGATGGTCTACGCCATGACCTTCAGCGGCTTCTACCTGGCGATCATGCTCGTGCTGTTCGGGCTCATCCTGCGCGCCGTGTCGCTCGAGTTCCGCCACCGCGACGCCGAGCTGGAGCGCCGTGTGGGACGGCGCCTTCTTCCTCGGCAGCCTGGTGCCGGCGCTGCTCGTCGGCGTCGCCCTCGGCAACGTCATCCGCGGCGTGCCGATGGACGCGCAGGGCAACTACATCGGGCACCTTCTGGGACCTGCTCAACCCGTACTCGCTGCTCGTCGGCGTCACGGGCCTGTTCCTGCTCGTGCAGCACGGCGCCGCCTGGCTGTCGGTCAAGTCGGAGGGCGACGCTGCACGACCGCGCCTGGCGCTACCGCAAGGTGACGTTCTGGATCTGCGCCGTGCTCGCCGTGGCGACCTCGCTCGCGACCATCCTCACCGTCTCGCGCGCGTCGGACAACGTGTTCGGCAGCGCCGCCGGCTGGCTGTTCCTGGTCGTCTTCCTGGTCGGCGTGCTCTACACGATCTGGCAGATGATCGAAGGCGGGCGGCGAGCTCAAGTCCTTCGTCGGCTCGGCGATCATCATCATCGGCCTCGCCGGCATCGCCGCCGTGGGCAACTTCCCCGACATGGTGCCGGCCCGCGGCACGCCGCCGGCGACCAGCCTCACGGTGGAGCGCGCCGCGTCCGGGCACCTCACCCTGCTCGGTCATGCTCATCCTCGCGGTGATCTTCGTGCCCATCGTCCTCGATCTACACCGCCCTGATCTACAAGACGTTCTGGGGCAAGACCAAGGCGGGCGACGCGGACTACTGAGCCAAGCCGGTGTGAACTGATTCACACATCGCCTGATGTGAACGGGCGGCGGGCCAGACGGCCCGCCGCCCGTTTTTCGCACACGAACTCCCACGAATGTCACAAGTTCGCACAACTCCCTTGACAGTTCCCCGCGCTTGGTACTGAATGGCGGTCAATACGCGCCAGCGTAGGCCAGTCGGGCGAACAAGGGGGGTTCCTCGTGCCAGACGACATGTCCACTTCACCACCGGTCAGAGAAGAGCTCGACCAGGACACCAAAGATCTCCACGCGATGGGCTACGCCCAGGAGCTCGACCGGAGCATGAGCAAGTTCTCGAACTTCGCGGTGTCCTTCACCATCATCTCCATCCTCTCGGGCTGCCTGACGCTGTACGGCTACGGCCTCCTGCACGGCGGCCCGCCGGTCATGCTCTGGGGCTGGCTGCTCGTCGGCGTGCTCGTGCTCTTCGCCGGCATGTCGATGGGCGAGATCTGCTCCGTCCTTCCCGACCGCCGGCGGCCTGTACTACTGGGCCGCCAAGCTGGCTCCCGGCAACAGCGCCCCGATCTGGTCCTGGTTCACCGGCTGGTTCAACCTGCTCGGCCAGGTCGCCGTCACCGCCGGCATCAGCTTCGGCTGCGCCTTCTCCATCTCGGCGTTCCTGGCGATCCTGACCGGCAGCGCAGACGTGGCTCGAGCCGTACGCCACCATCCTCATCCTGGCCGTGGTGCTCGGCCTCCAGGGCCTGCTCAACACGTTCAGCGTCCGCCTCGTCGCCCTGCTCAACGACGTGTCCGTGTACTGGCACCTCATCGGCGTGGCGGTCATCTTCGTGCTGCTGTTCTGGGCGCCGTCGTCGGGCAGCCACCAGTCGGTCAGCTTCCTGTTCGGCAGCGAGGGCTGGAAGGCGTTCGAGGGCCTCTCCGGCTTCACGATCCCGCTCTACGTCTTCCTCATCGGCCTCCTGAACGCGCAGTACACGTTCACCGGCTACGACGCCTCGGCGCACGTCTCCGAGGAGACGATCCACGCGCGCATCTCGGCCCCGAAGGGCATCGTCAACTCCATCTGGGTCTCCCTGATCGCCGGCTTCATCCTGCTGGTCGGCCGTGAGCTTCGCGATCCCGCATGCGTTCCCGGTGACCATCAACGGCATCGAGTACACCGGCTACGACTCCATCGCTGTCGACCTCGTGCCGTGGGCGACGATCTTCGATCTTCGCCGCCGGCAAGCCGTCGGCCTGCTGCTCATCCTCGTCGTCATCGTGGCGCAGTTCTTCTGCGGCATGTCGTCGATCACCGCGAACTCGCGCATGGTCTACGCGTTCTCGCGCGACGGCGCGGTGCCGTTCTCGAACTTCTGGCATCACGTCAGCAAGGGCGCCCACGTCCCCGTGCGCACCGCCTGGTTCGGCGCCGTCGGCGCGTTCATCCTCGCGCTGCCGTACCTGTACAACATCGCCGCGTACGCGGCGGTCACGTCCATCGCCGTCATCGGCCTCTACATCGCCTACCTGACGCCGGTGTTCCTGCGCCGCATCAACCCCAGCGCGTTCCAGCCGGGCCCGTGGGTGCTCAGCAAGACGTGGGGCCCGATCATCAACTGGATCGCGATCATCTGGGTCGTCTTCATCGTCATCCTGCTGATGCTGCCGCAGTACAACACCGCAGTGCCGTGGAGCGCCGACTTCACGCTCACGGCCTTCAACTACGCTCCGATCGCCGTGCTCGTCGTGATCGGCGGCGCCGGCCTCTGGTACGCCGTCTCGGCCCGCAAGTGGTTCAAGGGCCCGAAGGTCCAGGGTTCGGCCGAAGAGCTCGCCGAGATCGAGCGCGACCTCAGCATCTGAGTCGCGTCACAGCGAGCAAGCGCTCCCGAACGGGGCGGGCCTCACGGCCCGCCCCGTTCTCGTGTGCGCGCCTGACCGCTGCACGCCGTTCCCTGCCGCGCCCGCGCGAGGGACGCCGGCTCTGCGACCTCGCCTCCGCGCAGGCTCGCGGCGAGGCCCGCCTGGGGCCACCGCCATCGCCGGCCTGCTAGACAGCCGGGAGCGAGTGCACTACGATGCGCACTGTGGAGCGAATATGTGCAGTTGAGTGACTCCTTGTTCACTTTCTCACGAACCACGGAACCGATCCTCGAGGAGGAGTAATCCATGAAAGACCCCAATCTCTTTGAAGACCTGGTAGCGGTCAGTCCCGGCATGGAGATCTGGTGGGACTCGTCGCCGGTCATCTTCGGCAACTGGTGCGAGAAGATGCTGGCCAAGGCCGACGACGCCGACAAGCCCGTCCTCAAGGGCCAGTTCGCGCGCATGTACAACACTGGCCGACCCGATGAGCCAGCTCTTCCGCGGCGTCACCACCAACCCGCCGCTCTCGCTCGCCGCGTTCAAGGACGACCCGCCGCGCTGGGAGAAGGTCGCGCAGAAGGTCCTCGCCGACAACCAGGGCCTGGACACCGAGGGCCTCTTCTGGCTCCTCTACAAGGAAGTCGTCAAGCAGGGCTCCGACATGTTCCTGCCGCTGTTCGAGGCGTCGGGCTACAAGGAGGGCTTCCTCTCCGGCCAGGTCGACCCGCGCAGCGCGTTCGACGGCGAGGCCATGCTCGCCCAGGCGCTCGAGATCCACGCCGTGAACCCCAACGTGATGGTCAAGGTACCGGGCACGGCCGAGGGCTACGAGATCATCGAGGAGCTCACCTCGCGCGGCATCGCCACCAACAACACCCTCACCTTCGTGCTCTCGCAGCTGCTCGACTGCGCCAAGTCGGTCATGCGCGGCCTCGAGAAGGCCAAGGCCAACGGCGTGGACCTCAGCAAGTGGCGCTCGGTCATCACCCACATGGAAGCCCGCTACGGCGACCTCGGCGGCCTGCGTGAGGCCGGCGCCGAGGTCGGCCTGGAGGTCAGCGAGGCCGACGTCCGCTACGCCGAGCTCGCGATCTTCAAGAAGGCCTACCGCACGCTCAAGGAGCGCAACTACCAGAGCAAGATGCTCTCCTGCTCGCTGCGCCTCGGCCCGACGATCGACGGCGTCCAGCACCTGTGGCACCTCGAGGAGAAGGCCGGCGCCAGCATCGTCGTCACCTGCCCGCCGCAGCTTCATCGACGAGGTCATCAACTTCCCGCGCGCCGAACGAGATCAAGTTCAAGCCGAACCAGATCGACGTCGACCCGCCGGCCGACGTGATGGAGAAGCTGCTCAAGATCCCGTACTTCGCCCGCGCCTACGACGAGGACGGCTACACGCGCGAGGAGTACAACACGCATCCGGCGCTGGTGAAGACGCACGAGGCCTTCTCCAAGGCCACCAACGAGATGGTCGCCTTCGCCGACGGTTGCCTCAAGGGCAACTGCAAGGCCTGACAGCTGCGCCCTGACGGTCACCTGATTGACGAAAGGACAGTGGGCATGACGGACATCAAGGATCTCATCAACCCCTACGTGTGGACGGCTCCCGAGTACAACACGGCCGTGCTCGACAAGGCGTGGGCGCACCCCGAGCTGGGCCGCATGATGCTCAACGAGAACCCGGTGCCGCCGTCGGACGCCGTGGTCGCCGCGATCACCGACATGGCGAAGAAGGGCAACCGCTACCCGGACCGCGCCTATCGCCTGCGCGAGAAGCTCGGCAAGCTGCACGGCCTCGCGGCCGAGAACATCGCCCTCGCCAACGGCTCGTCCGAGACCATCGACGCGATGATGCGCATCTTCCTGCAGCCGGGCGACGAGTTCCTCTGCTCCAACCCGACCTTCGAGATGTTCCCGTCGCGCGCCGGCTACTGCAACGCCAAGACGGTGCAGATCCCGCTCCGTGACGAGGACCTGCAGTACGACGTCGAGGGCATGCTCGCCGCCGTCAACGACAAGACCAAGCTGATCCTCATCATCAACCCGAACAACCCGACGGGCATCTTCATCGACGACGCCGACCTCACCCGCTTCGCCGAGCTCGGCATCCCGATGTGCATCGACGAGGCGTACCTCGACTACCATCCGCAGGTCGACGCCAAGGTCGACTTCGTCAAGAAGTACCCGCACGTGTTCCTCTCGCACACGTTCTCCAAGGCGTTCGGCCTCGCCGGCATCCGCATGGGCTACATGGTCGGCAGCCCCACCGTCGTGGACGCGTTCAACCTCATGTACCTGCCCTGGAACCTCAGCCTCATGGCGATCGCCGCGGCCGAGGCCATCCTGGACACGGGCGAGGTCAAGGACAAGGTCGTCTACAACAACGACTGGATGAAGAAGTTCGCCGACGCTCTCTCGGCCAAGGGCCTCACGCCCTACGAGGCGCACGGCAACTACATGCTCGTCGACGCCTCCGTGACCGGCAAGACCAGCGCCGAGATCGTGCAGGCCGCCAACGACATGCAGCAGATCATCATCAAGACCATCAAGCCGATCAACGGCAAGGAAGGCTACTTCCGCATCACCCCCGGCACGCCCGAGGAGTGCGAGCGGTTCATGGCGTTCATCGAGGCCTACTTCTGAGCCGACCGACGCCGGCCTGACGTTCGTCCGCAGCCTCCGCTCTCCCCCGGTCGTCTCGGGAGAGCGGAGGCTGACGGCCATCAAGAAAGGATCCGAATGAGCACAGTCGTGAACGACGCGACCCTGCAGGACCGGTGCGTCGAGACCATCCGCTTCCTCGCCGTCGACGGCGTCCAGAAGGCCAACTCCGGCCATCCCGGCATGCCGATGGGCGCCGCGGCCGTCGCCTACACCCTCTTCACCCGTCACCTGCGCTACGACCCCGCCGACCCGCAGTGGCCCAACCGTGACCGCTTCGTGCTCTCGGCCGGCCACGCCAGCATGCTGCTCTACTCCATGCTCCACCTCACCGGCTACGACCTGACCGATGGACGACCTCAAGGCGTTCCGCCAGTGGGGCAGCCGCACGCCGGGCCACCCCGAGTTCGGGCACACGGCGGGCGTCGAGACCACCACCGGCCCGCTCGGCCAGGGCGTCGCCAACGCCGTCGGCATGGCCGTCGCCGAGCGCTTCCTCGCCGCCACCTACGGCGACGTGGTCGACCACTACACCTACGTGCTCGCCGGCGACGGCTGCATGATGGAGGGCATCACCAGCGAGGCCGCCTCGTTCGCCGGCCACCAGCAGCTCGGCAAGCTCGATCATGATCTACGACGACAACCACATCACCATCGACGGCTCCACCGACCTCGCCTTCACCGAGGACGTGTGCAAGCGCTACGAGGCCTACGGCTGGCACGTGCAGCGCGTGGCCGACGGCAACGACGTCGAGGCCATCGACGCGGCCATCACGGCGGCCAAGGCCGAGACCGGCCAAGCCGTCCTTCATCGCCGTGCGCACGCACATCGGCTGCGGCTCGCCCAACAAGCAGGACAAGGCCGCCGCGCACGGCGCCCCGCTCGGCGCCGACGAGGTCAAGCTGACCAAGGAAGCCTGCGACTGGCCGCTCGACCCCGAGTTCTTCGTGCCCGACGACGTGCGCGAGGCCTTCCTCGCCGCCGGCAAGAAGGCCGCCGAGGCGCACGCCGAGTGGACGCCCCGGTACGAGGCGTGGCGCGCGGCCGACGCCGCCCGCGCCCAGTCGTGGGACGACGCCTGGTCCCGCACCCTGCCCGAGGGCTGGGACGCCGACCTCCCCGTCTTCACCACCGAGGACAAGATCGCGACCCGCGCCGCCTCCGGCAAGGTCATCAACGCCGTGGCGCCGCACATGCCGACGCTCATGGGCGGCTCGGCCGACCTGGCGCCGTCCAACAACACGCTGATCAAGGACGCGCCCGACCAGCAGGCGGCCACCCCCGGCGGGCGCAACGTGCGCTGGGGCGTGCGCGAGCTCGCCATGGCCGCCATGGCCAACGGCCTGTCCACGCACGGCGGCATCCGCCCCTACGTGGCCACGTTCTTCGTGTTCGTCGACTACATGCGCCCGGCCATGCGCCTCTCCGCGCTCATGGGCCAGCCGGTGATCTACGTGCTCACGCACGACAGCATCGGCGTCGGCGAGGACGGTCCCACGCACCAGCCGATCGAGCACCTGGCCATGCTGCGCGCCACGCCGGGCTTCGTCGACCTGCGTCCGGCCGACGCCAACGAGACGGTCGAGGCCTGGAAGATCGCCCTGCAGACCACCGACGCGCCGGTCGGCCTCATGCTCACGCGTCAGAACCTCCCGACCATCGACCGTGAGAAGTACGCGCGCGGCCGGCGGCATCGCCCGCGGCGCCTACGTCATGGACGACGCCTCGGGCGGCGGCGCGCCGGACGTGATCCTCATCGCCAGCGGCAGCGAAGTCGCTCTCGCGCTGGAGGCGCACGAGCGTCTGGTGGCCGAGGGCGTGCGCTCGCGGCTCGTCAACATGGCCTCCATGCGGCTCTTCGAGCGGCAGGACGCCGACTACCGCGAGAGCGTGCTGCCGCTCGCCTGCAGCTCGCGCGTCGCCGTGGAAGCCGGCGTGACGTTCGGCTGGGACCGCTGGGTCGGCGACGGCGGCATCGTCATCGGTATCGACCACTTCGGCGCCTCGGCTCCCGCCGGCACGCTGTTCCAGGAGTTCGGCTTCACCGCCGACAACGTCTACGCGCGCGCCAAGTCGCTGCTGGCCTGACGCACGCGCATCGCTGCGGCGGCGCGAATCCGCCGCCGCCGCGCCAGGACAGAAACGGCCGCCCCGCCTCGCGGGGCGGCCGTTTCGCGTCCGGGCGCGCTTCCGAACCCGACAGGACCGCCCGGCGTGCTTGAACCGCCTCGTGGCGGAACCTATGATATGTGCGACTGTGTGCGAACTTGTAGCACTATGAACGGCGACGCGCGAGGGGCACGACATGGCGCCAGACGTACCATCCGAGATCCACGAGATGATCCCCGCGGAGCGGCGGGCGCGCATCGTCGAGCTCCTGGAGGAGCGACGCGCGGTCAGGGTCTCGGTGCTCAGCGAGACGCTCGGCGTCTCGGAGATGACCATCCGCCGCGACCTCGAGCAGCTCGAGCAGGCCGGCCTGCTCTCGCGCATGCACGGGGGCGCGATCCTCAAGCGGCGCATGCTCGAAGAGCCGCTCTACGCCACCAACGTGCGCGCCCACTCCGAGGAGAAGCGGCGCATCGCCAGGGCGGCGGCCGAGATGATCCAGCCGGGAGAGACCGTGTTCCTGAGCTCGGGGACCACCGCGGCGCAGGTGCTCAGCCACGTCGACCCCCAGCTCAAGGCGAGGATCGTCACGCACAACGTCGGCGCGCTCTCCACGGCGCAGCGCAGCTCTCTCGACGTCGTGCTCCTGGGCGGGTCCTACCGGTCGCGGTCCAACACGCTCGAGGGGCCGCTCGCCATCGAGGCCGTCTCCACCTTCCACGCCAGCCGCTTCATCCTGGGCGCGGACGGCGTGAGCCTCGAGGAGGGCGTCACCACGCCCAGCATCGGCCTCGCCGGCGTGGAGCGGGCCATGGTCCGCCAGACGCGCGGCGAGATCGCCGTGCTCGCCGACGCCAGCAAGTTCGGCGTCATCGGCGACGTCGCCATCTGCACCCTCGACAAGATCGACACCGTGATCGTCGACGACGCCGTGGACAAGGACGTGCGCGACGAGATGGAGCGGCTGGGGATCGTGCAGATCGTCGTCTGACGACGCGCCGGGCCGGGCCGGCGCCGGCCGCCCGGCCTACAGGTCCCAGTAGGCCGACTGGACCTCGCGCGCCCGCGCCACGGCGGCGGCCGCCTTGTCGGTGCCGCCGCCCACCTCGGGCGCGCGTTCGTCGAGCACCGCGCGCAGGATGGCCTCGACCGAGTGAGCCGTCGCCGTCCTGTCGTAGCCGCCCTCGAGCACGAACGCCAGCCGGCCCTCGCAGAGCTCCTGCGCCAGCCGCACGCAGCGGAGCGCCATCTGCGCGAACCCCGCCTCGTCGACGCGCATGTCGCCGAGCGGGTCGACCCGGTGGATGTCCTGGCCGGCGGAGACCAGCAGCGCCTGGGGCTTGAACTGACGCACGATCGGCTCGAACACGACGCTCGAACACGCTCGCGTAGTCGCCGTCGTCCGCGCCCGCCGGCAGGGGGACGTTCACCGTGAACCCCTCCCCCGCCCCCTCTCCGCACTCGGGGAAGAAGCCGCTGCCGGGATAGTGCGGCCACTCGTGCGCCGAGCCGAAGAGCACCCGAGGCTCGGCGTAGAACGCGGCCTGCGTGCCGTTCCCGTGGTGCACGTCCCAGTCGAGGATCGCCACCCGCTCGTAGCCCTGCTGCGAGCAGCCTGGCCGCGGCGATGGCGATGTTGTTGAAGAGGCAGAACCCCATGGCCCGGTCGGGCGTCGCGTGATGACCGGGCGGACGGATGAGCGCGAACGGGACGAGGCCGTCCTTCCAGAGCTCCGTCGCCAGCAGGGCGCCGCCGGCGGAGAGCAGCGCGATCTCGTAGCTCCGCGGCGAGACGTGCGTGTCCGGGTCCAGCCAGGTGCCGGACCCCTGCGCCGCACGCTTGACCATCGCGAGATGCGCCGGCGTGTGCACGAGGAGGACGTCGTCCTCCGTGGCCGGCGCCGGCGAGGTCGCCACCACGAGGCGGTCCCACAGGTCCGTGCCCTCGAGGTGCCCGACGACCGAGGCGATCCGGTCGGCGCCCTCGGGATGCTCGCCGGTGTCGTGCTCGGCGTACGCCTCGTCCCAGATGATGGCCGCGTCCATGCGGCTAAGGATACCCGACCGGGCGCGGCCGGCACATTCGGCGCGGCGGCAGGCGGCGCGCACCGGCCTAGGACGCCGTCTCGCCCGGCGCCGTGAGGAAGGGCCGCGCCAGGCGCTCCCAGAGCTCGGTGGCGGCGCGCACGTCGGCGCCGTCGGGGTCGAGGCCGTGCTGGATGGCGAGGCCGTCGACGATGGCGATCATGAGCATGGCGAACGGGCGGAGCTCGGCCGGCGCGTCCGGGCCCGCCGCGTCGAGGCAGCGAAGCACGGTCTCGCGGTAGCCGTCGTACAGAGCCGCGACCCGCTCCCGCAGGTCCGGGTCGCGCAGCGCGTGCGGCAGGACGTCGAAGAACGACTGGAAGCTCTCGGCGTCGGCGGCGATGCGGGTCTCGCCGTCGATGAGGGCATGCACGCGCGCCTCCCCCGCCGGCACCACGGCCGTCTCCTCGATCAGGCCGCGGTTGGAGTCGTGCGCCAGCGAGTCGACCAGCGCGGTGACCAGACCGGACTTGTTGCCGAAGTGGTAGCCGATGCTGGCCTTGGACTCGCCGGCCTCCCTGGCGATGGCCGAGAGCTTGAGCGCCTCGAACCCGCCCTCCGCCAGCAGCCGCTGCGCCGCCGCGAGGATCCGCTGCGCGGTCGGCGGCAGCGCCTCCATGGGGTCTTCGAGCAGCAGCGGCTCCGGGAGCCCCTCCCCGCGCGCCAGGCTCTTGCGCTTCTCGTCGATCGGGGTCATGGGCTCCTCATCCTCTCCTGGATCTCGGCTTGCCAGGCGGCTGCAACGCTGTGTAGTATACATTTGTCCGTCCGGACAAACAAACTTTCGGACAGCGCTCACGTCGCTTGCGACTCACCACCACAGGAGGAACCGAGTTGGACACCACGCTCCCCGCCCTCAAGAAGTTCCGCGGCCGTCACTTCCTCACCGACCTGGACTACACGCGCGCGGAGCTCGAGGACCTGCTCAAGCTCGCCGTGAACCTCAAGGCGCTCTGGAAGCAGCGCCCGCTGACGCCGTTCCTCCCCGGCAAGCACCTGGCGATGATCTTCGAGGCCGCCTCGACGCGCACGCGCGTCAGCTTCGAGAACGGCTTCGCCGAGCTCGGCGGCAACGCGCTCTACCTGCGCCCCGGCGAGATCCACCTCCCCGGCCGCGAGAGCATCGCCGACACGGCGCGCACGCTCAGCCAGTACAACGCCGCCATCGAGATCCGCAGCAAGAAGAACGAGACCGTGAACGAGCTCGCCGAGTGGTCGACCGTGCCGGTCATCAACGGCATGGACCACGACCGGCACCCCTGCCAGAGCATGAGCGACGCGCTCACCATCCTCGAGAGCGCGGGCACGCTGGCCGGCGTCACGTTCGCCTACGTCGGCGACGCCGCCCACCCCTGCAACTCCCTCTCGACCACGCTGACCAAGCTCGGGCTGAACGTCCGCGTCGGCAACGCCGCCGGCTACGAGATGGCGCCCGAGCTCGTCGAGCTCGCCACGCAGTTCGCCGCCGAGAGCGGCGGGTCGTTCCTGCTCACCAACGACCCGCTCGAGGCCATCGCCGGCGCCGACTTCATCTACACCGACTGCTGGTGGTGGACCGGCCAGGAGGACGAGTACAAGGACCGCGTCGAGGCGTTCAAGGCCTTCCAGGTCAATCCCGAGCTGTGGAGCCACGCCAAGCCGGAGACGAAGTTCATGCACTGCCTCCCGGCGATGCGCGGCGAAGAGGTCGTGGACGAGATCGCCGACGGCCCCATGAGCCTCATCTTCCCGCAGGCCCAGAACCGGATGCACTTCCAGAAGGCCCTCATGCTCGCGGTGATCGGCATCGACGACCTGCCCGCCGACCCCGACCTGCAGCCCATCGGCAAGGCCCTGCTCAGCTAGCAGCACCCGCGCCACCCGTTCTCAGCGAAAGGAACCACCACCATGGCTACCGATCTCCAGCCAGGAGCGCCCGGGGGAGCGCTCGCAGAGAAGCCGAAGGTGTTCGGCCTGTTCAGCATGGTGCTGTTCAGCGTGTCGGCGATCCTCGTCGCCGACACCGTGGGCAGCTCGGCCGCGATGGGCGTCCAGGGCCTCGGCTTCTGGATCATCCTCGGCCTGCTGTTCTTCATCCCGTACGGCTTCGTCACCGCCGAGCTGGGCAGCGCCTGGCCGGACGAGGGCGGCATCTACGTGTGGGTCAAGACCGCCTTCGGCCCCGGCTGGGGCACGGTGACCTCGTGGATGTACTGGGTCAACGTGGCCCTGTGGGCGCCCTCCGTGTTCGTGCTGTTCATCGGCGCGATCGAGGTCGCCTGGGGCGTCGACGTGCCGCCGTTCTGGGAGGCCGTGATCGTCATCGCCATGGTGTGGGCGATCGTGCTCGTCGGCATCCTGCCGCTCGAGTGGAGCAAGTTCGTGCCCAACCTGAGCGCCGCGCTCAAGGTCATCGTGCTCGTCGGCCTGGGGGCGCTGGGCGTCGCCTACGTCGTCAAGAACGGCGCCGCCAACTCCTTCTCGCTCGACCAGTGGCTGCCCGCCTGGAACACGCGACAGCCTCTCGTTCCTGCCGATCATCATCTACTCGTACATGGGCTTCGAGCTCATGAGCTCGGCCGGCGGGAACATCAAGGACCCGAAGCGCGACGTGCCCAAGATGATCATCCTCGCCGGCGCCGCGATCCTCGCCGTGTACATGTTCGCGACGTTCGGCATCCTCGCGTCGATCAAGACCGAGGACGTCAGCATCGTCACCGGCATCACCGACGCCCTCAAGCTCATGTTCGACGAGGTGCTCGGCGGCGCGAGCTGGCTGTTCAACATCGCCATCGTCGCCCTGCTGTTCACGTTCTTCGGCAACATGGTGACCTGGTCCATCGGCGCCAACCAGACGATCAGCGCCACGGGCCTGGACGACACGGCCCCGGGCGTGTTCGGCCACGTCAACAAGCGCTTCGGCACGCCCGACTACGCGTTCGTGCTCATGGGCATCATCGCCACGGCGATCACGATCCTGGCCTACGTGCTCGACCCGAACCAGACCAGCGTCTTCTGGACCCTGTTCGCGCTCTCGTCGATCGTGTTCCTGATCCCGTACCTGCTGATGTTCCCGGCGCTGCTCGTGCTGCGCCGCAAGCACCCCGACCAGCCGCGACCCTACGTGATCCCGGGCGGCAAGGCCGGCGCGTGGATCTGCACCATCCTCTGCGAGGTCGGCATCGTGCTCACCCTCTTCCTCTTCTTCTACTTCCCGGCCGAGGGCGTCTCGAAGGGCGTGTTCTGGCTCATCACCGGCGGTGGCACGATCGTCTCGCTCCTCATAGGCTGGTGGCTCTACCGGCACTCCACCCGCGGGAGCGGCGACGCTGCGCCGGCCGCCGTGAGCGACGTGCAAGGATAGAAGGACACCAATGGCAGCAACCGGCAAGAAGAACGGCAAGACCGTCGTCGTCGCCCTCGGCGGCAACGCCATCCTCCAGCCCGGCCAGGTCGGCACCTTCGAGGAGCAGCTGTTCAACATCGACGGCGCCATGCGCCGCATCGCGCAGCTGGTCGAGGACGGCTGGCGCGTCGTGCTCACCCACGGCAACGGCCCCCAGGTCGGCAACCTGCTGATCCAGAACGCCCTCGCGGCCAAGACGGTGGCGCCGATGCCGATGGACGTCTGCGGCGCCGAGAGCCAGGGCCAGATCGGCTACATGGCGGCGCAGACCCTCGCCAACCACCTGCGCAAGCGCAGGCTCGAGGCGCCGGTGGTGACCATCGTCACCCAGGTCGCCGTCGACCCCAAGGACAAGGCGTTCGCCGACCCCTAGCAAGCCGGTCGGCCCCTTCTACTCCGAGGCCGAGGCGAAGAAGATGATGCTCGAGGAGGGCCTCGCCATGCGCGAGGACGCGGGGAGAGGCTGGCGCCGCGTCGTGCCCAGCCCCGAGCCGCGCGAGATCGTCGAGCTCGAGGCGGTCCGCGACCTGCTGGACGGCGGCTGCCTCGTCGTCTGCTCGGGCGGCGGCGGCGTGCCGGTGGTGCGCAGCCGCGGCGCCCTCGAGCGGCATCGACGCCGTCATCGACAAGGACCTCGCCGCGCGCGCTGCTCGCCAAGGAGCTCGGCGCCGACGCCCTGCTCATCCTCACCGACGTGCCCAAGGCCTACGTGCACTACGGCACGCCGGAGCAGACGGCGCCTCGGCCGCGTCACCGCCGCGGAGATGCGCGCCTACGCCGCCGCCGGCCACTTCAAGGCCGGCTCCATGGGCCCCAAGGTCGAGGCCTGCCTGCGCTTCGTCGACGCCGGCGGCGAGAGCGTGATCGCCTCGCTGACCGAGGTCGGTCCGGCGATGGCCGGACGGGCGGGGACGCACATCGTGCCGGACGCGCCGGCGAAGAAGGCGACGAAGCGGAGTAGAGGCGCAGGCCCGGCCGGGAAGACGACCGCGCGGGCGACCGCCACCAAGAAGACGGCGGCCACCAAGGAGGCGCCCAAGCGGACACGCCGCGGCTCCGGCACGAGCGGCGGCGCCGACGTCATCGACATCACCACGGGGCGGCGGCGCGCCGTCGCCGAGTGACGGCCGCCCCGGCGGCGAGGAGATCCCCATGAGCAAGCTCATCGACAGCACGCCCCGGGCCGACGGCTTCCGCATGCCCGGTGAGTTCGAGCCCCACAAGCAGATCTGGATGCTCTGGCCCCAGCGCCCCGACAACTGGCGCCTCGGCGCCAAGCCCGCCCAGCACTCCTGGGTGGACGTGGCGACGGCCATCTCCCGCTTCGAGCCCGTCACCGTGGGCGTCAACAACGACCAGTACGAGAACGCGGTCAACGTCCTGCCGGCCTCGGTGCGCGTCGTCGAGCTCTCGAGCAACGACGCCTGGACGCGCGACTGCGGCCCGACCTTCGTCGTCAACGACAAGGGCGACGTCCGCCTCGTCGACTGGGACTTCAACGCCTGGGGCGGGCTCTACGACGGCCTCTACTTCCCCTGGGAGAAGGACCAACTGGTCCCGCAGAAGGTCGCCCAGCTCGAAGGCGTGGACCGCTACAAGGCGCAGCTCGTCATGGAGGGCGGCTCGTTCCACGTTGACGGAGAGGGCACGGTCATCACGACGGAGGAGTGCCTGCTCAGCCCCGGCCGCAATCCCGACCTGACGCGCGAGCAGATCGAGCAGCACCTGCGCGACTACCTGAACGTGGACAAGGTGATCTGGCTGGGCAAGGGCATCGACCCCGAGGAGACCAACGGCCACGTGGACGACGTCGCCTGCTTCGTGCGGCCCGGCGTGGTGCTGGCCGCCGTCACCGAGGACGAGGACGACTGGCGCTACGAGCTCCTGCAGGACAACCTGCGCGTGCTGCGCGCGGCCACGGACGCCAAGGGCCGGCAGCTCGAGGTGCACACCGTGCCGATGCCGGCCATCATGGAGGTCACCGAGGAGGAGGCCTGGGGCGTCGACTCCGCCGAGGGCTCCATCCCGCGGCGGCCCGGCGACAAGACCGCCGCGTCCTACCTCAACTTCCTCATCGTCAACGGCGGCATCATCCTGCCGACGTTCGACGACCCCAACGACGACGTCGCCCGCGAGATCATCGCCGGCGCTGTTCCCCGACCGCGAGGTCGTCACCGTGCCCGGCCGGGAGATCGTCCTCGGCGGCGGCAACGTGCACTGCATCACGCAGCAGCAGCCGCGCGGCTGAGACGACGCCGGACGCAGCGACGACGGCGGCCGGCCCGCGGGGCCGGCCGCCGTCGTCGTCTTCAGACCCGCCTCGCCTCCCGCACGGGGACGCCCGGGCTCATCACCTGGTGGGAGGAGCGCCGCCCGCCACCAGTTCCTTGCCCCACGGCTCGCAGTCGGTCTCGAGCAGGTAGCCGCGGTCGGCGAAGAACGCCTTGGACGTCTCGTTCTCGACCAGGATCTGCAGCTTGGCCTTCACCGCGCCGAGCCCGCGGAAGCGCTCTTCGAGCTCGTCCATGAGAGCGCCGGCGATGCCACGGCGGCGGCGCTCGGGCGCCACGGCGAGGTGGTAGACGTAGGCGCGGCGGCCGTCCCAGCCGCCCATGACGGTGCCGACGATCCTGCCGTCACCGTCGCGCGCGACCAGAAAGAGCCCGGGGTCGCGCGTGAGCTTGAGCAGCGTCGCCTCGGGGCCGTCGGAGGGGCGCATCCACAGGTCGCCGCGCTGCCACAGCACGTGGACCACGGCGTAGTCGTCCATGGTGAAGTCGGTGATGGCGATGTCGTCGCGGGCGGTAGGCATCTGTCCCCTCTCGGCTGTGCGATTCTACCGCCACCGGCACTGGATTGGACCCGCCGAACGGGCGGTAGAATCGGCACAGCCGCAGCCGGACCCGGAGGGACCCTGGTGGACGCACTCGAGCTCATGCTGGCGCGACGCAGCATTCGCCGCTTCACGCCGAAGGATGTGTCGCTCGAAGACGAGCAGAAGCTGATCGACGCGGCGTTCGCGGCCCCGAGCGCCAACAACGACCGCCCCTGGCACTTCGTCGTCGTGCGCGACGCGGAGACTCGCCGGCGGCTCAAGGACCTGCACCAGTGGGCACGGATGCTCGGCAAGGCCCCGCTCGTCATCGCCGTGCTGGGCCGCGCCAAGGGCCATCCCTGGTGGATCGAAGACTGCTCCGCCGCCACGGAGAACATCCTCCTCGAGGCCGAATCGCTCGGACTGGGCGCCGTCTGGTGCGGGATCCGGGAGGATCCCGACAGGGTCGTCGGGTACGAGCGCGCCTGCTGCGGACTGCTCGGCGCACCGCCCGACGAGTGGCGCGTGCTCGCCCTCATCGCCGTCGGCCATCCCGCCGAGCAGAAAGGGCCGCGCACCCAGCGGCAGGCGAGCAAGATCAGCTACGAGCGCTTCGGCGAGCGGTCGCGCTGACGAAGGGGGCGACGGTGGACACCGCCGCAAGCACTGAGGACCGCATCCAGGGTACCGCCCGGGCCATCTTCACCGCCATCGCCGGCGAGAAGCCCGGCCGGCTCAGCCGCGAGCGGCTGCAGGGCGACGTCATGGAGTGGGCGATGGCGGACGAGCGTCTCAAGGTGGAGATGCTCCGCTTCGTCGACGTCTTCCCCACCCTGCGCAGCCGCCACGAGATCGCCCGCCACCTGCACGAGTACTTCGCCCGCGAGGGCGTCGCCGCGCCGGCTGCCCTGCGCTGGGGCATCAGCCTCACCGGCCAGCACTCGCCCGTGGCGCCGCTGGCGAGCGCGGTCATCCGCAGACAGATGGAGAGCTTCGCGCAGCGGTTCATCGTGGGCCGGGACGCGCGCAGCGCCGTCCCGGCGCTCAGAGCGCTGCGCGGCGACGGCGTCGGGTTCACGCTCGACGTGCTCGGCGAGGCCACGGTCAGCGAAGCCGAGGGCCTCGCCTACCAGCGCACCTACCTCGACCTGCTCGACGGCCTGGCCGCCGAGGCGGCCTCCTGGCCGGCCGGTCGCCGTGATCGACCAGGCCGCCTGGGGGCCCCTGCCGCGCGTCAACCTCAGCCTCAAGATCACGTCGCTGTACTCGCAGATCGACCCCGTGGACTTCGCCGGCAGCGTCGCCGCGGTCAAGCACCTGCTGCGGCCCATCTTCCGCAAGGGCATCCAGACGGGGGCGGCCCTGACGCTCGACCTCGAGCAGTTCCGCGTCCGCGACCTGACGCTCGAGGTCTTCACGTCACTCCTCGACGAGGAGGAGTTCCGCGACTACCACGACGCCGGCCTGGTGCTGCAGGCGTACCTGCGCGACGCCGACCAGGACCTCGCGCGCCTCGTGGGCTGGGCGCGAGACCGCGGACGGCCGTTCCACCTGCGCCTCGTCAAGGGCGCCTACTGGGACTACGAGACGGTCATCGCCGCGCAGGAGGGCTGGCCGGTGCCCGTCTTCACGCACAAGCCCGACACCGACGCCATGTACGAGAAGCTCACGCGCGTGATGCTGGAGGCCGCCGATGTCGTCCGCCCGGCGTTCGCCAGCCACAACGTCCGCTCGCTGGCCGTCGCCATCGAGACCGCCCGGGAGCTCGGCCTGGCGCAGAACGCCTTCGAGCTCCAGATGCTGCACGGCATGGGCGACCCGATCAAGGCCGCCGTCCGCGGCATGGGCCTGCGCGTGCGCGAGTACGCGCCCGTGGGCGAGCTCATCCCCGGCATGGCGTACCTCGTCCGCCGGCTGCTCGAGAACACCGCCAACGACTCGTTCCTGCGCCAGACGTTCGTCGAGGGAGCGGCCGTCGATGAGCTCGATCCGCCCGCCCGAGACCTCGGCGGACTTCGGCGCCGCGCCGCGACGGCTGCCCGTGGTGGAGCCGACCGACCCGCGGGCTCCGGCGTCGTTCCGCAACCAGCCGCACGCGGACTTCTCCCGGCGCGAGAACCGCGAGGCCTACGACGCCGCGCTGGCCGCAGTGCGCGGCCGCTTCGGCGCGCACTACCCGCTGCGCATCGGCGGCCGCGACATCGAGACGGCGCGCACGCTGGACTCCGTGAACCCGGCGGCGCCGGACGAGGTGGTCGGCACGGTCGCCTACGGCGGCCGCGCCGAGGCCGAAGCGGCCGTGGCGGCGGCGCGCGCCGCGTTGCCGGCGTGGCGTGACGCCACGCCGCAGGACCGCGCGTCCGTGCTCTTCCGCGCCGCCGAGCTGATGCGCGCCGAGACCATGGAGCTCTCGGCGCTCATGACGCTCGAGGCGGGCAAGACGCGCCGCGAGGCCAACGGCGACGTGGACGAGGCGGTCGACTTCCTCGAGTACTACGGGCGCGAGATGCTGCGCCTGGGCACGCCCAGGCGCATGGGCCACGTTCCCGGCGAGCACAACGTCTACTTCTACCAGCCGCGCGGCGTGGCGCTCGTCGTGGCGCCCTGGAACTTCCCGCTCGCGATCCTGACGGGCATGACCAGCGCGGCCCTGGTGGCCGGGAACCCCGTGATCGTGAAGCCGGCCGGCCCGACCCCTGTCATCGCCGCGCAGATGGCCGCGCATCCTGGAGGCCGCCGGCGCGCCGGCCGGCACCGTCAACTTCCTGCCGAGTCCGGGCGGCGAGGTCGGTGACTTCCTCGTCCGCCACCCGGGCGTGGACCTCATCGCCTTCACCGGGTCCATGGACGTCGGCCTGCGCATCATCAGCCAGGCCGCGCAGCACCCCGCCGACGAGGGTGTCAAGAAGGTCATCGCCGAGATGGGCGGCAAGAACGCGATCATCGTGGACACCGACGCCGACCTTGACGTGGCCGTGGCCGAGGTCGTCGTCTCCGCCTTCCACTACGCGGGCCAGAAGTGCTCGGCCGCCTCGCGGGTGATCGTGCTCGAGGCGGCCTACGACGACTTCGTGCGCCGGCTCGCAGAGGCGACGCGCAGCCTCGTCGTCGGCGCACCCGAGGACCCGGCGACACGCGTCGGCCCCGTCATCACCGCCGACGCGCGGCAGAAGATCGCCGGCTACGTCGACCAGGGCCGCAAGGAGGCGACGCTCGCCGCCGCCGTCGAGCCGCCCGCGGGCGGCTGGCCCGGCGGCGGGTTCTACGTCGCCCCGCACGTCTTCACCGGCGTCCGCCCTGACGCGGTCATCGCGCAGGAGGAGATCTTCGGCCCGGTCGTGGCCGTCATGAAGGCGGCCGACCTCGACGAGGCCCTGGCCATCGCCAACGGCGTCCGCTACGCGCTCACCGGCGGCCTCATCAGCCGCAGCCCGGCGGCCATCGCCCGCGTGCGCCGGGAGTTCCGCGTCGGCAACCTCTACATCAACCGCGGCATCACCGGCGCCCTGGTCGAGCGCCAGGCCTTCGGCGGCTTCAAGATGAGCGGCGTGGGCTCCAAGGCCGGCGGCCCCGACTACCTCCTCCAGTTCCTCGAGCCCCGCGTGATCACCGAGAACACCCTGCGCCGGGGCTTCGCGCCCCCCGACGACCTCCTCGATCAGCCGCCGGCCGGCTGACGAGCCGAGCTCCTGCGGCTCTGAGCCCGGGTCGCCGTCTGAACCCCGCACCTCCTCCCGGCGTCTCACCGCCAACGAGGGCCCATCCGGCCGCGGGGGCGCGGCCAAGGAGGAGGAAGCCATGACTCGCAAGGTCAAGATCATGATCGCCGTCCCGCTGGCGATGGTCGCCGTCGTCGCCCTGTTCGCCGTCGTCGGACTCGTCAGCCTGGGCGGGACCAGCGCCGACAGCACCGGCGGCGCCCCCGGCGCGGCCACGACGTCGGCGGAGCGTGCCGCCCTGGCAGGCGCGCCCGAGCCGGTGATGGGGTCGGACGCCGGCACGGCCTCCAAGAGCATGTCGGGCGGCGCGGCCGACGGCCAGGACTTCGCGGCGGCCGTCCCGCCGGCCTCGGCGCCGTCCGCCCACTACCTGCTGCGCACCGGCGACCTCTCGCTGCTCGTCAAGCGCGGCACGCTGCTGCCCACCGTGGACCGCATCAGGAGCATGACCACGGCGATGAGCGGCTACGTGATGTCGAGCGCCGTCGGCAGCCAGGCCGGTGGGCCGGTCCAGCCCATGCCGCTCGACGCGCCGGTCGCGTCCGACGGAAGCATCGAGAAGTCGGCCACCTCCCCGAACGACCCCTACGCCTCGCTCGTGGTACGCGTCCCCGAGCAGTTGTTCGAGACCGCCATCAAGCGCTTCTCCAAGCTCGGCGACGTCCAGAGCGTCTCCACGTCCAGCGAGGACGTCACCTCTCAGTACGTCGACCTGCAGGCCCGGCTGCGTCACTACCGCGCCGTCGAGCGCCGGCTGGTCGGCTTCCTCCAGGAGACGACGACCGTCAACCAGATGCTGGCCGTGCAGGACCGCATCGACCAGGTGCAGCTCACCATCGAGGAGCTCACCGCCCAGCTCAAGTCGCTGCGGGAGACCACCACCTACGGCGACGCTGTCGGTCTTCGTCTCCGAGAAGGACACGACGCCGGCGGCGATCCACGCCAGCAACACCTTCGGCGGCACGTTCTGGAACTCCATCGAGCTGCTCGGCCACGGCGCCCGCGTCACGGCGCTGGTGCTGACCGCGCTGCTCCCGTTCATCGTCGTCTTCGGCGCCATCGGCGTGGTCGTCTGGATGGTCGTGCGGCGGCTGCGGCGGGGCCGGCGGCAGGCGGCGCAGCCGTCCCTGCCGGCCTGACCTCCGCGGCCGCGCGCGGCCGGCGGCCCCTGCGGCGCGCCGGCCCGGACGATCGCCCTCGACCGGGGCTCACCGCGTCGCCGGTGAGCCCCGGTCGCACGCCGGGTATGGTCCTCCCAGATCGCAGATGACCCCCGGCCGAGGAGGCAGCGGTGAAGGCGGTACGCATCCACGAGTACGGCGGACCCGAGGTGCTCGTGTACGAAGAGGTCCCGACGCCCGAGCCGGGGCCGGCGCAGATCCTCGTCAAGGTCGCCGCGGCGACGGTGAACCCTGTGGACGTCTCGGTACGCGAGGACCGCTTCCCGACGCCGAAGCAGCCGCCCAAGATCCTCGGGTCTGACGGCGCCGGCGTGGTGGAGCGGATCGGCGGCGAGATCACGTCCGTGAAGCCGGGGGACCGCGTCGCCTTCAGCGGTCTCGGCATCGGCAGCGAGGGCAGCTACGCGGAGTACGCGCTCATCGCCGAGACGCAGGTGGTGCACATGCCCGACGGGCTGTCGTTCGTCGACGCGGCGGCGATCGGCATGGCCTTCCCCGCCGCGTACTACGCCCTCGTGACGCGCGGGGCGCTCCGCGAGGGCGAGACCGTCCTCGTGCAGGGCGCGTCGGGCGGCGTCGGATCCGCCTCGGTCCAGCTGGCCAGGGCGCTGGGCGCCCGCGTGCTCGCCACGGCGAGCGGGCCGGGCGCCGCCGACCTCGTCCTCGGCCTCGGCGCCGAGGCCGTCATCGACTTCCGCGCCGAGGACGTCCCCGCCCGGGTGCTGGAGCTCACGGACGGCAAGGGCGTGGACCTCGTCCACGAGCTCGTCCTCAGCGTGAACCTGCCCGCGGACGTCAAGATGGTCGCCAAGGGCGGGCGCATCGTCGGCACCGGCCAGGGGCCGGGCCCGGACGCGACCGCCCCGATCGGCGAAGCGCTGTCCAAGGACGTGTCCGTCCTGTTCATGAACCTGAACAACGCGGGCAGGGCCGGAGTGGCCGCCATCGCCGCCGAGATCGCGGCCATGGCGGCGGCGGGCAAGGTGAAGCCGGTGATCGGCGCGGAGCTGCCGCTGTCCGAGGCGCGGCGCGCGCACGAGCTGCTCGCCGCGGATCACCTCGGCAAGATCGTCCTGCTTCCGTAGGCGCGGGGCCGCGCCGCGGCGAGACCGACGGCCTCAGTACCCCTTGCCGTTGCCGCGGATGGCCTCTTCGCGCTCCTTGCGCAGCTCGAGCCGCGGCAGCAGCGAGGTGATCACCGTGAGCAGCGTCTCCAGGCGCTGCTCCTCGCTGAGCGACTCCAGCAGTTCCTGCTTGAGCTCGGCGCCGAAGTCGACGGCGGCGGCGACGCGGAACGAGAGCGGACCCTCGCCGGGGGGCTCGTCCGGGATCTCCACATCCATGAGCGCCAGCATCTTCCCGAACACCTCCAGGACGGCCTCGTGCAGCGCCGGCGACCCTTCGGGCTCTGAGTCCCTGTAGAAGTCGACCTCGGCGCTGAGGTAGTCGGACTCGGGGTCGGCGGGCTCGCGCACCTCGACGATGCGGAACCGCCGGCCTCCCTCTACGAGGATGTTCATGCGGCCGTCGTCCATCTCCTCGATGAGCTGGGCGACCCGGGCCGCAGTCCCGCACTCGCGCACGGTGTCCTCCTCGACGAGCACGACGCCGAACTCGCCCTCGTCGAGACGCTCGCCGATGAGCTTCTTGTAGCGCTCCTCGAAGATGTGCAGCGGGACGACCTCGCCCGGCAGCAGCACGATGCCGAGCGGGAACAACCCGAGCAGCCTGTCGTCAGCGTCGCTCACGTCGCGCCTCCCCCTCGCCGTGCCGCCTCCGCGGGCGGGCTCCTTCAAGTGTACTCCGGAGGCGGCTCAGCCGCCGTCCGCCCTGCGGCCCACGTACATCGTGTACTCGAGCGGCCGTCCGTCGATCACGTCCACGGCCGCCGCCGTCAGCACGTCGTCGAACACGTCGCGGAGGTCGCCCTCGAAGCTGGGGTAGTCCTCCGGCGACCAGAAGACGGCGACGCCGCCGGGGCGCAGCGCGGTGCGGACCGCGCACAAGCCAGACGGCGCGTACAGCCGGGCGTTCTCGCCGCGCACCAGCCACTCGGGCCCGTTGTCGGTGTCCAGGGCGACGACGTCCCATGACTCCGCCGAGCCGGCGAGGACTTCCGCCACGTCGCCGACCACGATGCGGGCACGGCCGGCGCGCTCCGCGGCCTGCGCACGGCTCGCCGGCTCGCCCCCGTGCTCGCGGAACCAGCGCACGACGACGGGCTCCAGCTCCGCGACGGTGACGGAGGCGACGCGCTCGCAGGCCAGGGCCTCGTCCAGCGCGTCCCCGATGCCCAGGCCGCCGATGAGCACGCGCAGATGCGTCTCCGTCCACGTGCGGCCAGGCGGCCGCGGCGAGCGCCCGGCTGCTGGCCCCGTTGGCGGCGGACACGAGAAAGACGCCGTTGGCGACGATCTCGAGCCCCGCCGGGGCGCGACGCAGCACCAGCTCGCCGCTCACGCCACGGGCACGTTCGATCACCTCGGTGAAGGCCATGCGACGATCCTAGGGGAGCTCCCGCGGGCGTGCCACCGGGCGCGGCGGCCCTCGCCGCGCGGCGGGCCGCGCGGCGGGACGACTCAGGCCGCGCCCAGCGCGTACGCGTCGATGACGGCGCGCACGTGCCGCCGGACGTCCTCCGGCAGCGGCGGCACGTCGTTCTCCGCGATCAGCGCCTGCGCCCTGTCCCAGGCATCCTTGACCAGCGGCGTGCCGGCGTGCTGCTCGAACGTCCCGCGGTGCCACAGGTGGGGCTGCCAGAGCTCACCCGCACGGTACAGCTGCCGGGTGCTCCTGCGCGCCAGGAAGTGCCCGCCGATGCCGACCTCGACCAGGTCGTCCATCAGCGCCCGGGCCTCGTCCACCGGATCCTCGCGCATGAAGCGCTCGATGGCGTTCACCGTGTCGGCGTCCAGCACCGTCTTGGCGAGGCTGGCCGTCTGCGCGCTGTCCATGAGCCCGAAGGCCAGCATGATGTCCGCTCCTGCGAGCGCGCTGGCCATGCCCGTCAGCATGCCCTCGGCGCCGGCCTGCAGGTCGCAAGCCTTGGCGTCGCAGCTCACGGCGCTGCCCTGCGTGCGCAGGCCGTAGAAGCGGCTCATCTCGATGCAGACGACGTTGATGAGCCCGTCCTCCGGGGCGCCCGAGAGGTACAGCCCGCTGCGCATCTCGGCGACGGCGGAGCCGACCGCCGACACCATGGGGCATCCGGGCACCGCGAGCTGGAACAGCACGACCGCGCTGAGCAGTTCGGCCATGTTGAGGATGCTCGTGCCGAGGACGCTCATGGGGCCCGTGGTGCCCATCTGCGGCATCGGCAGCACGAAGATGGGACAGCCAGCCTTGGCCATCAGGACGTGCGCCTCCGTCATCTCGGCGTCGTGCTGGAGCGGCGCGATGGTGCAGTTCGTGGCCGACCAGATCGGCCGTTCGCTGAGCGGCGCGCCGGCGATCGCCTACAGGAGCTCGATCATCACCGGCGCCTGGCCGGGCGTACGCACCTCGTCCTGCAGGTGCTTGCGCGAGTTCTCGAACGTGATGCGCGCCATCTCGAGGTTGCCGACGCGCGCGTCGACGTCTCCAGGCGTGATCGTCGCCCACGTGAAGTCGATCTCAGGGACGGCGTCGTACAGGCGCATCATCGCGGCGAGGTCGGCTTCAGTGCCCTCGTGCCGCTCGCCCGTGAGGTCGTCCAGCATGTACGTCGCGGCGCCGTCGGTGGTGTAGAGCATGCCGCCGGCGCCGACCGTGCAGTCGTACTCCGGGTCGCGTCCGGCGAGCAGGATCTCCCGCGGGACCTGCCGCAGGCAGCGCTCGACGAGCTCCCACGGCAGCTTGGCCTGCAGCCTCGCCTCGTCGACGATGGCGCCGGCCTCCTTGAGCAGTCCCGTCAGCGTCGGCGTGTTGTAGGCGACGCCGACCTCCTCGAGCAGGCGCACGGTCTGTTCGTGGACGAACTGCTTCTCCGACTCGCTCAGATACTCGAACTTCGGTCGCACGTCGCTCCCTCCACCCTCACGAGCCGAGACCCGTGACGTCCAGTCGTCTGGTCAGGGCCCTGGGCTCGCGCCCGTGGCCGAACTGCCCGCACTCCAGACGCCCACCGAGCAGTGGGTAGCGCTGGGCACCGGCTCAGACGCCGCGTGCGGCCCAGTCCGCGATCAGCTCGTCGATGTGCCGATCGGCGTCATCGGCAAGCGGGGGCACTTCGTGCGTCTCGAGGATCTCCTTCGCACGGGCGGCGGCCTCTGTGGCCAGCGGCCGCCCCGCGAACTCCTCGAACGTGCCGCGCTGGAACGCGCGCGGGCGCCAGACCTCCGAGCGGGAGTGCCGCCGCGTGCTCCTGCACCCCAGGAAGTGGCCGCCGATGCCCGACCTCGAGGATGTCGTCCATGAGGGCCGTGGTGTCGTCGATGGGGTCCTCGCGGAGGTAGCGGCGCAGCGCGCCGATCTGGTCGTCGTCCAGCACGTACTTGGCGTAGCTGGAGATCTGCACGCCGTCGAGTCCGCCGGCGGAGATGAGCGAGTCGGCGCCGCCGAGGGCGGCCGTCAGCGCCGTCATGCCACCCTCGGAGCCCGCCTGGAAGTTCGCCGCCTTGGCGTCGGCCGACATGCCCGTGGCCTGCGTGGGCAACCCGTAGAAGCGGCTCATCTCCAGGCAGATCAGGTTGATGAGCCCGATCTCAGGGCTGGACGCTATGTAGCCCCCGGAACGCATGTCGGCGACGGCAGAGCCCACCCCGGAGACGAGCGCGCAGCCGGGGTGAGCGAGCTGGTAGAGCACGATGCCGGAGAGGAGCTCGGCCATGTTGAGGATGCAGGTGCCGAGCAGCGTCATGGGTCCGGTGGTGCCGGACTGCGGCATGGGCAGCACGAAGATCGGCACGCCGCGATGCACCAGCTTCAGACCGGCCTCGGTCATGTCCCTGTCGTGCTGCAACGGCGCGATCGTGCAGTTGGTGACGGAGAAGTACGGGCGCTCGGTCAGCGACGCGCCGCACGCGGTCTCGTAGATCTCGAGGATGGGCTCCACCATCTCGGGGGTGCGGACTTCGTCCTGGACGTGCTTGGTAGAGTTGCGCACCATCGTCGCCTGGGTGACCAGCGGGGCCACGGCGGGATGAGCGTCGCCCGGATTCGGCGAGGGCCAGAGCGTGTCGATCTCCTCCAGGGCGTCGCACAGACGGGTGACGTCGGCCAGGTCGGCCGCGGTGCCGTCGCGGCGCTCACCGGTGGCGTCGTCGAGCATGTACGTGGTCATGCCGTCGCTCGTCGTGATCAGCCGGCCGCCGCCGAGCACGCAGTCCCGTGAGCTGTCGCGGCCGGCGAGCAGCACCGTCCGGGGGACGGTCGCCAGCGCCGGCCCGATGACGTCCCAGGTGAGGCGCGCGGTCAGCGCTTCGCGGTCCACGCGCGCCCCCGCCGCCTCGAGCAGGTCGATGGCCTTGGGCGTGTTGTACGCCACCCCCACCTTCTCGAGCACCTCGAGCGTCTTCTCGTGGACGAACTCCTTCTCCGTCTCGGAGAGGTAGGTGATGCGAGCCTTGGCCACGGCGCGTCCTCCTTGGGTACGGGACAGGCTACCACAGCCTTCTCCAGGGCCACGCGAGCCACGCGAAATCGCCAGGCCGGCGCGAGGTTTGCCGCAGAATCCGTCGCGGGGGGAGCGAGGATTGCGCACTCCGCAGTCCGCCCGCGCACGAGATGCCTTAACGACGAAAGCCCCGTGACTCGCGTCACGGGGCTTTCGTTCGAATAATCCGGCGGCGTCCTACTCTCCCGCAGGGTCGCCCCTGAAGTACCATCGGCGCTGGAGGGCTTAACTTCTCTGTTCGGAATGGGAAGAGGTGTGACCCCTCCGCTATGGCCGCCGAAAACCTGGCGCCGTCACACGGGCGCACAAAAAGGCGTGCCGGCACGCGGACACGGACCTGAAAACTGCAGAGCGGCAATTGAATTCAAAGTCAAGCCCTCGGGCAATTAGTACTGGTCTGCTGAACACATTGCTGTGCTTACACATCCAGCCTATCAACCAGGTGGTCTACCTGGGCCCTTACCCATTCTAGATGGTGGGAGATCTCATCTCGAGGCGTGCTTCCCGCTTAGATGCTTTCAGCGGTTATCACTTCCAGACGTAGCTAGTCAGCAGTGCCGTTGGCACGACAACTGATACACCAGAGGTCTGTTCACCCCGGTCCTCTCGTACTAGGGGCAACCCCTCTCAAATCTCCAACGCCCACAGAAGATAGGGACCGAACTGTCTCACGACGTTCTGAACCCAGCTCACGTACCGCTTTAATGGGCGAACAGCCCAACCCTTGGGACCTACTTCAGCCCCAGGATGCGATGAGCCGACATCGAGGTGCCAAACCCTCCCGTCGATGTGGACTCTTGGGGAGGATAAGCCTGTTATCCCCGGAGTACCTTTTATCCGTTGAGCGACCGCGATTCCACTCTCCACGGCCGGATCACTAAGCCCGACTTTCGTCCCTGCTCGACTTGTCAGTCTCGCAGTCAAGCTCCCTTATGCCTTTACACTCTGCGTACGGTTTCCAATCGTACTGAGGGAACCTTTGGGCGCCTCCGTTACATTTTAGGAGGCGACCGCCCCAGTCAAACTGCCCACCTGACACTGTCTGCGTGCCGGATTACGGCCACGCGTTAGAAGCCCAGAACACGAAGGGTGGTATCCCAAAGGTGGCTCCACCGAGACTGGCGTCCCGGCTTCACAGCCTCCCACCTATTCTGGACGACGTGCACCAGACTCCAATATCAAGCTGCAGTAAAGGTTCACGGGGTCTTTCCGTCTTTCTGCGGGTAATCGGCATCTTCACCGATACTACAATTTCACCGAGTCCCTCGTTGAGACAGCGCCCAAGTCGTTACGCCATTCGTGCAGGTCGGAACTTACCCGACAAGGAATTTCGCTACCTTAGGACCGTTATAGTTACGGCCGCCGTTTACCGGGGCTTCAATTCAATGCCTCGCCTCTCTTGCGATCAGCTAACATCTCCTCTTAACCTTCCGGCACCGGGCAGGCGTCAGCCCCTATACATCGTCTTTCGACTTAGCAGAGACCTGTGTTTTTGGTAAACAGTCGCTTGGGCCAATTCTCTGCGGCCTCGCCGCGCTTTGGTTGGCATGCAACCTAACCTGGCAAGGCGCCCCTTCTCCCGAAGTTACGGGGCCATTTTGCCGAGTTCCTTAACGAGGGTTCTCTCGATCGCCTTAGTATTCTCTACTTGCCCACCTGTGGCGGTTTTGGTACGGGCACCACACGCACTCCCTAGAGGCTTTTCTTGGCGGCAAGGAACCAGCGGCTCGCCGGCTTACGCCAGCTGACATCACGTCTCAGACTTAGTGGAGTGCGGATTTTCCTACACTCCGTCCTACGCGCTTGTCCATGGTCAACCAACGCCATGGTCCGCTTTACCTACCGCGTCCCCCCATCGGTGATAACGCACGTGGGTGGTACGGGAATATCAACCCGTTGTCCATCGCCTACGCCTGTCGGCCTCGGCTTAGGTCCCGACTAACCCTGGGAAGATTAGCTTTACCCAGGAACCCTTGGGCATTCGGCGGTGACGTTTCTCGCGTCACTTTCGTTACTCATACCGGCATTCTCTCTTCCCAGGCCTCCACGGCTGGCTTGTCGCCGCCGCTTCCGCGGCCTGGGAATGCTCTCCTACCACTCCAGCTTGCGCTGAAGTCCACAGCTTCGGTTGCTAGCTTGAGCCCCGTTACATTATCGGCGCAGGAACACTTGACCAGTGAGCTATTACGCTTTCTTTAAATGATGGCTGCTTCTAAGCCAACATCCTGGTTGTCCGTGCACTCCCACATCCTTTGCCACTTAGCTAGCAATTAGGGACCTTAGCTGGTGGTCTGGGCTGTTTCCCTCTCGACTACGGAGCTTATCCCCCGCAGTCTGACTCCCATGCTCTGGAATCGTGGTATTCGGAGTTTGTCTGACTTCGGTAAGCTGGTGGGCCCCTTAGGCCAAACAGTGCTCTACAGCCACGATTGAACGCATGAGGCTATACCTAAATATATTTCGGAGAGAACCAGATATCTCTGCGTTTGATTAGCCTTTCACTCCGATCCACAGGTCATCCCAGCAGTTTTCAACCTACTTGGGTTCGGCCCTTCACGGGGTCTTACCCCCGCTTCAGCCTGCCCATGGATAGATCACGCAGTTTCGGGTCTACCGCCTCTGACTAGCGCCCTATTCAGACTCGCTTTCGCTACGGCTCCGTTTCCTTAACCTTGCCAGAGACGAGTAACTCGCCGGTCCGTTATGCAAAAAGTACGCCATCACACGGCAAGCCGTGCTCTGACCGCTTGTAAGCCATTGGTTTCAGGTTCTATTTCACTCCCCTTCCGGGGTTCTTTTCACCTTTCCCTCACGGTACTAGTCCGCTATCGGTCGCCAGGTAGTACTTAGCCTTGCGGGGTGGTCCCCGCGGGTTCCGACCGCGTTTCACGTGTGCGGCCGTACTCAGGTACTCGACAAGGGAGGGATCAGGGTTTCGCGTACGGGACGTTTGCCCTCTGTGGTAGGCCGTTCCAGGCCTTTCTGCTACCGAGATCCTTTGTAACTCCCCCACCGCCATGCAGGACGGTGAAGTCGAGCCCTACAACCCCGACCAGATTAGAGCTGCACCTAATCACACCTGGCCGGTTTGGGCTATTCCCCTTTCGCTCGCCACTACTCAGGGAGTCGAGGTTTCTTTCCTTTCGTCTGGGTACTAAGATGTTTCAGTTCCCCAGCTTGTCTCCACGTGCCCTATGTGTTCAGGCACGGGTACGTGCGCATTACCGCACGTGGGTTCCCCCATTCGGAAATCCCCGGGTCGAAGGTTGTTCAGCACCTCACCGGGGCTTATCGCAGCCGTCCACGTCCTTCATCGACTCCTGGCGCCAAGGCATCCGCCAATGGCTCTTATTATCTTGACCGAAAAGAACTCTTTTGCCACTCTGCAGTTTTCAAGGTTCGCGCCGGCGTACCGGCACACTTAGCGTGGCTCCGCGTTCTTGAGGAATCCGCCGGCGGCGACCACGAAGGTCGCCAGCAGCGCGACGAAGATGCCGGCGCCTCGGCCGAAGGCCTCTGACGGCGCCGGCATCGCGATGAGGCGATACAGGACCAGCAGGAAGGCGATCGCACCGAGGGCCATGACCGTGAAGCTCTCGGGCAGCTGCAGCCTGAAAGACACGGCAGGCAGCGCCTTGAGCAACACGACGGCGGTCGCGGCGGCGGTGAGCAACCAGGCCAGGACGGCGGAGAAGTAATGCCAGCCGTTGACTGAGAACCCGGAGCTGTCGACGCTTCCACCGTTGAGACCGCCCGGCAGCTCCTGAAGGAGCCGCTGCACGATCTCGACGCGGTACCAGGTGAGGAAGAGGGCGATGAACATGAGGATCATGCCCGCGACCACGACCCAGTCGTAGCGCGACAGCTTGCTCGTATCCATGCTCAACCTCCCGGAAGCCCTGACCGTGCCCGCACCCTAGTGCGAAGCTCCGGCGTCGGCAACTCCCGGGACGGGAGCGGCACGGAGACCACTGGATCTTTCAAAACTGAACAGGAATGAGGCCGCTCACGTCCGGGCGAACCGGGCGGAGACGGGAACGTCAATGGTCGACGTAGAGTTCTAGAGGACGGTTCTCCGACGAGATGGGAAAGCCCGAAGGCCACATCATCCCGACATATGGAGGCCGTGCTCACGGCGGTTAGTCCGCCGACTCCCTAGAAAGGAGGTGATCCAGCCGCAGCTTCCGCTACGGCTACCTTGTTACGACTTCACCCCAATCACCGATCCCACCTTCGACGGCTGCCTCCCTTGCGGGTTAGCCCACCGGCTTCGGGTGTTACCGACTTTCGTGGTGTGACGGGCGGTGTGTACAAGGCCCGGGAACGTATTCACCGCAGCATTGCTGATCTGCGATTACTAGCAACTCCGACTTCATGGAGGCGAGTTTCAGCCTCCAATCCGAACTGGGACCGGCTTTTTGGGATTCGCTCCACCTCGCGGTATTGCAGCCCTTTGTACCGGCCATTGTAGCACGTTTGTAGCCCTGGACATAAGGGGCATGCTGACTTGACGTCATCCCCACCTTCCTCCGGTTTGTCACCGGCAGTATCCTATGAGTCCCCGGCATTACCCGCTGGCAACATAGGACAGGGGTTGCGCTCGTTGCGGGACTTAACCCAACATCTCACGACACGAGCTGACGACAGCCATGCACCACCTGTGGCCGCGCCTCTTGCGAGGGGCTCCTGTTTCCAGGAGTTACACGGTCATGTCAAACCCAGGTAAGGTTCTTCGCGTTGCGTCGAATTAAACAACATGCTCCGCTGCTTGTGCGGGCCCCCGTCAATTCCTTTGAGTTTTAGCCTTGCGGCCGTACTCCCCAGGCGGGGCACTTAATGCGTTAGCTACGGCACGGAAGGAGTCGACACCTCCCACACCTAGTGCCCATCGTTTACGGCGTGGACTACCAGGGTATCTAATCCTGTTTGCTCCCCACGCTTTCGCGTCTCAGCGTCAGTACCGTCCCAGAGACCCGCCTTCGCCACCGGTGTTCTTCCTGATATCTGCGCATTTCACCGCTACACCAGGAATTCCAGTCTCCTCTTCCGGACTCAAGCCATACAGTTTCCAATGCAGACTCGGGGTTGAGCCCCGAGCTTTCACATCGGACTTGGATGGCCGCCTACACGCGCTTTACGCCCAATGATTCCGGACAACGCTTGCCCCCTACGTATTACCGCGGCTGCTGGCACGTAGTTAGCCGGGGCTTCCTCTGGAGGTACCGTCACCCTCTCGGCTATTCACCTGAGTGGCTTCGTCCCTCCTGACAGAGCTTTACAACCCGAAGGCCGTCTTCGCTCACGCGGCGTTGCTGCGTCAGGCTTTCGCCCATTGCGCAAGATTCCCCACTGCTGCCTCCCGTAGGAGTCTGGGCCGTGTCTCAGTCCCAGTGTGGCTGATCGTCCTCTCAGACCAGCTACGGATCGTCGCCTTGGTGAGCCATTACCTCACCAACAAGCTAATCCGGCGCGGGCCCATCCCAGAGCAGAAGCCGAAGCTACCATTTGGCGCGACCTACTTGGCAGGTCGCGCGTCATCCGGTATTAGCGTCCCTTTCGGAACGTTATCCCAGTCTCTAGGGCAGGTTGCCCACGTGTTACTCACCCGTTCGCCGCTGTACTCACACCCGAAGGTGCTTTCTCGTTCGACTTGCATGTGTTAAGCACGCCGCCAGCGTTCGTCCTGAGCCAGGATCAAACTCTCCGTGAAAACTTGGTGCTAGCGTCCGAAGACGCGAGACAAGCTTAGAGAGAGCTCGAAAGCTCAAAAGCCGAAGCACGAATGCTTCGGTTGTCTGTGACCCCCGGTCCGCCGGCCCGAAGGCCGCCGGTTTCAGCAATGCAGGGTCACTGACGGGATAAATCATTTGAACCAGGCACACCCGAAGGCATGCCAGGCGCACTGGCGTCCACCGATCATCGTGCCGCCACGAGGGCGACGCCGAGCTGATCGGCTTCCTCATCCTGTTCAGTTTTCAAAGACCTCGTGCCCGTAGGCACTTGGTGAATCGTGAGCGGTTTCAGCGCGCACGAACCCTGCAGAGGTGATCGCGGGGTTTGGCTTGCCTCACCACACGTCCCGGCAGGGACTTCGCAAGTATACAGCGAAGTTGCCGAGCCGTTCAAACGATTCGCGCTCTTGGTCATCATCGAGACGCTGTCTGCGACGAGCGGACTCCTGAAGCGCTAGGGAAGTATACCCGCGCGAAAGAGGCGTGTCAACCTCGATGCCGGAGATTCTCTTGCGCAGGCTCGAATCGAGCCTGCGCGCAGGGCAGCGGGAGCACGCCGCCGGCCTAGAGGCCCCGGATCACGCCCTGCGACTTGGCCGACTTGCCCGCCTTGAGCGTGCTTGCCGGCGAGACGCGGCGGCGGAGACGGCGAGGTCGGAGACCGGCTCGCCGTCCAGGCTGACGCCGCCCTGCTGGATGCGCCGGCGCCACTCGCTGCGCGTCTGGCCGAACCAGCGCTCGAGGACGGCCGGCAGGAACACCGTGCCGCCCTCCTCCACGTCGCCGGCCTCGAGCGCGAGCTCCTGCAGGTCGGCGGCGGACTCGTGGCGGCGGAAGACGCTGTCGAAGTGCTCTTCCGCCGCGGCGGCGGCTTCGGCGCCGCGCAGCCGCGTGATGATCTCGCGCGCGAGGCGCGCCTTGAGGTCGCGCGGGTTCACGGCGCCGCTCTCGAAGTCCTGCTCGATCCGCGCCAGCTCGTCGGCGTGGTGCGGCGTGAGCAGGCGGTAGTACGTGAGCATGACGTCGTCGGGGATGCTCATGACCTTGCCGTAGATGTCGCGCGGGTCCTCGGTGACGCCGATGTAGTTGCCCGATGCTCTTGCTCATCCGCTCGACGCCGTCGGTGCCGGGCAGGATGTCCATGGTCATGATCGCCTGGGGCCGCTGGCCGAAGTGCGACTGCAGGTCGCGCCCCATGAAGAGGTTGAAGACCTGGTCGGTGCCGCCCAGCTCGATGTCCGCCTCGATGGCCACCGAGTCGTAGCCCTGGGCGAAGGGATAGAGCATCTCCAGCATGCTGATGGGCTGGTGCGCCGCCCAGCGCTTGGCGAAGTCGTCCCGCTCGAGGATGCGCGCCACGGTGGTCGTGGCGGTGATCTCGAAGAGCTGCTCCATGGTGAGCGGCGCCAGCCACTCGCCGTTGTAGCGGATGTCGAGCCTGGCCGGGTCGTCGTCGAGGATGTGGAACGCCTGCTCCTTGTAGGTCTCGGCGTTGGCGTCGATGACGGCGCCGTCCAGGCGGGGCCGCGTCTTGCTGCGGCCCGAGGGGTCGCCGATGCGCGCCGTGTAGTCGCCGATGATGAGCACGGCCACGTGCCCGGCGTCCTGGAACTGGCGAAGCTTGTTGAGGACGACGGTGTGGCCGAGGTGGATGTCCGGCGCCGTGGGGTCCACGCCCAGCTTGACGCGCAGCGGCCGCCGTTCGCGCTCGGCGAGGTCGAGCTTGGCCTCGAGCGCTCCCTCCGGGAGCACGTCGACGGCGCCGACCATGAGGTCGTCGATGAGGCGGCGGTCGGCCACGGCTCGGTCCTTTCGCGTGGGTACGGCAAGGTCGGACGGGCCGGCCGGAGGCTCGGAGCGCGAGCCCGCGCCGGGCGGCGCGGCCGCCGTGGATGATAGCACAGGGCGCGCCGCCGCGGCGCGGGCCGCCGGCGGGGCCGGGGCGAGCGGCGCCGGTGACCGGCCGGCGCCGCTCAGGCCACGCCGCGGAAGAGGTGGCCGGTGGTGGAGCGCTCGCGCGACGCCAGCGGCGCGAGCGCCTCGAGGCCGCCGGAGGCGAAGGCGGCCCGCTCGGCCTCGTCCATCGCCGCCTGCTCGACCACGAAGGTGGCGACGCCGGCCGCGCGCAGTTCGTCGAGGTTGGGCGCGAGGTTGGTGACGCGGGCGTTGAAGATCCGCGTGCCGCCCGCGTCGGCCTCGGCCGGGAACTCGTAGCCCTTGGCGTCCTCGAGCAGCAGCGAGACGTGCTCGTCCGGGCCGGGCGCCTCGTAGAGCCCTTCCGCCCGGCCCAGCAGGTCGCGCGTGTGCAGCACCTGCTGCCGGCCGAAGGCGAGGATCTCGAGGGCCGGCACGGCGTCGCCGAGGGAAGCGGCGAGCGTGCCCGCCAGCGCCGGGATCTCCTCGAGCGATGCCTCCGGCGACAGGGTGACCGCCGCCGGAGGCCGCCCGGCGAGGCCGGCGGCGACGCCGGCCGCCAGCCCGTTGAGCCCCTGCAGCGGGTACTCGATCACGAATGCCGCGCTCAGCGCCGGCCAGCAGGCCGGCGCTGCGGACGACGACGGCGTCCCACGCCAGCGCGAGCAGGTCTGCCAGCCAGGCCGCGTCGGCATCGAACAGGACCTCCGGCAGGCGGAGGCGCACGGGCGAGCCCGTCGCGCGCAGCGCGTCGCGGGAGCGGACGACGACCTCGGGAGCGTCGCCCGTGAGCACGTCCAGGCAGTAGGCGCCGCCGCGCGGGAGCGAGAGCGGCGCCTCGCCGGGACGCAGGCGCAGGACGACCGGGGGTGCCGTGGAGCGGCGCGGGCGCGGCGCCCCGAAGGCGCGGAGACGTGCGCTGCGGGCGCGGCGCCTGCGGGACCGGGCGCAGCGCGCCCGGCGGAGCGCCGGCGGGCGGCCACGCGGCGCTCCCCGAGCGCCGCCACGGCACGCCGGCGCAGATCCTTGAGGTCGCCCACCGCGAGGAACACCTCTCCGTCGACCGCGAACTCGAGCTCGGCGAGCCGGTAGGGCGTGCCACCGAGCGCGCCGAGCGCCTCGCGTGCGCGCGCCTCGGTGAGCGCGGCCGTCCTCGCGGCGGCGAGCGGTTCGGCCGTCGACACCGTGACCGGCTCTCCCTCGGCCGGATCCGCGACCGTGAGCGCCGCAGGCGCCCCCTGTGCCCCGCTCAGACGCATCGTGAGCTCGATGGGCCGCAGGGCGACGCGCCCGTTGACCAGGTCGCGGCCCAGCTCCCCGACGTCGGCGGCGGCCAGCCGGAACAGGCGGTCCTTGACGGCGACGCGCTCGCGCACGTGCAGCGCGAGCGTCGCGTCGCCCCCTGCCTCCAGCCGTCGCGGTTCGGTCTGGCCCCACGGCGTGTACAGGTAGACGACGTCGCCCTCGGCGACGGGCTTGCTCAGCTTGATCCGGACCAGGCCCGTCGCCTCGTCGAAGCCGCTGACACGGCCGACGAGCACGCCGCGGTGGCCGCCGCGGCCGCCGCTGCGCACGTCGTCGTGGCGGCCCTGCAGATGAGCGGTGGTGAAGGAGCGCGAGAAGCTCTGCTCGAGGCGCTCGCTCCACTCCGGCCGCACCGCGAAGCCCTCGGGGTCCGCGAGCGCCGCATCCAGCGCCTCGCGGTACACGGACGTCGTCACGCCGACGTAGGCGGCGTCCTTCATGCGGCCCTCGACCTTGACGCTCGTGACGCCCGCGGCCAGCAAGCCGGGCAGCACGCCGATCGCCGACAGGTCGCTGGTCGACAGGATCCGCGACGATTCCAGCGCCGGAAGCCCGGGAGCCTTCAGGGCGTAGCGCAAGCGGCACGACTGGCTGCAGCGGCCGCGGTTGCCGCTGCGGCCGCCGACCATGCTGCTGAGCAGGCAGTCCCCCGAGTAGCCGTAGCAGAGCGCGCCGTGGACGAACGCCTCGAGCTCGAGGCCGTGCGTCTCGAGGGCGGCGATCTCGGCGAGGCTGAGCTCGCGCGCAAGGATCGCGCGCGAGAAGCCGAGCCGCTCCAGCGCCGCCAGCTGCGCCGAGCTGTGCGTGTTCAGCTGGGTGCTGGCGTGCAGCGGCAGGTCCGGGTACTCCTCGCGCACGCGTGCGGCGAAGCCGAGGTCGGCGACGATGAGCGCGTCCAGGCCGGCGAGGTACGGCGCCTCCAGCGCCGCGAGCGCCGGCTCGACCTCGTCGTCCTTGAGGAGCGTGTTGAGCGCCAGGTACGCGCGCGCGTCGTACCGGTGGGCCGTCTCGACGGCCTCAGGCACCGCCTCGCCGCCGAAGTTGCCGGCGAAGGCGCGCGCGCTCCAGCGCGCGAGCCCGAAGTAGACGGCGTCCGCGCCGGCGGAGAGGGCCGCGCGCAGGGCGCGCGGCTCCCCCGCCGGCGCGAGAAGCTCGGGTCTTGTCATGAGGCGGGCGCCGCCCGGAGTCAGCGCGGCGGCAGCGCGCCGGGCTCCTCGCCGGTCACCTTGCCGCGCTTGTCGCGGTGCACGCGGATGAGCCCGCTGGTGGCGATCGTCTTGACCCCGCCCCGCTCGAGCTCGTCGAGGAACAGGTTGATGCCGAGCGAGTCGCTGCTCATGTGGCCGGCGATGATGACGTGGATGCTGTGCTTGTCGGCCTCGTCGCGCAGTTCCTGGCCCATGTGCATGCCGACGATGGTGCCCACGCCGGCTGTCGGCGAGCTTCTCGATGACCTTCTTGGGGCCTTCGGTGCCGCCGGTCATGTCGACCCAGATCTTGCCGGCGCGCGACCCGCCGCCGCTCTTGCCCGTGTAGGGACCGGCGCCCTTCTGCGCGGCGATACGGTACTCGGGGATCTCGAGCAGCGCCTTCTGCACGTCCTCGATGGTGCTCGGCTTCTTCTTCGCGAACCACTTGTTCAGGTAGTCGACCACGAGGTTGTCGGTCGGCGTGTGCGCCGAGAAGAACGGCACGTCGAGCAGGCGCGCCGCGTCGATGGCCTGGTCGTAGTTGATGGGCATGAGGCGCCGCTTGACCTCGTCCATGCGCTCGGAGATGAGCTTCTCGCCGGCCTGGATGGGCACCCCGAGCGTCGCCCAGATGTCCGCCTGGACCTCCATCACCGCGTCCAGCCTGGTGAGACCCCAGGCCTCGGGGTGGTGGGTGTAGATGGCGTCGATGGGCACGCCCTTCTCGCGCAGGCGGTCGGCGAGCAGGACCTCGCCGGTGTTCATGTCGATGCCGCCGAGCAGGGTCTTGACTTCGAGGTCAGGGTCGCCGACGTAGATGCGCGTGTCGTTGAAGGGGTTGGTGAGCTCCTGAGGGTCGGCCAGGTCCTTGAGGTGGTCCGGAAGGCCGTCGTTCCGCTTCTTGGTGCGCGCCAGGAACTCGTCGACGCCCTTCTTGCCGCGTGGGTCGGCCTCGATGCCCATCCGCACGGCGGTCTCGTAGATCTCGCGGAGCTTCACAGTGGTCCTTTCTGCTCAGGCGCGCGCCGCAAGTGAAGCAAGCGTGAGCAGGCGCCGCGCTGCGTGAAGTGCTGGTGGAACGCTCCTATCTTACCCAGCGGGCAGGATGGGCGTGCGCGCGAGCGGTCGCGAGAGAAGGCGGCTGTCGGCGTCGACGAAGCGCCACGGCTTCTGGTCGCCGCCGCGCACGCCGATGCGCGCCGTGGTGACGACGTGCGGCTCGGGAGCGGCCGGGTCGCGGGGCAGGATCGCCAGCGGCGACTCCCAGACGGGGAGGCCGTTCTGGGCACGGCCGATGCCGAGCGCCTGGGCGAGCCGCGCCGGGCCGGAGGCCAGCAGGCGCGGCTCGAGGACCCCGCGGCGGGCGACCATGTCCGCGACGCCGTGCTCGGGCTCGAGGGCGCGGAGCAGCACGCCCGCCGCCACTCCCTCGTCCTCGGAGGCCACGTTGGCGCAGAAGTGCATGCCGTAGGTGAAGTAGACGTACAGGTGGCCGGGCGGCCCGAAGAGGACCGCGTTGCGGTCCGTCTGGCCGCGGTACCCGTGGCAGCAGGGGTCGTCCTGGCGGTAGGCCTCGGTCTCGACGATGCGCCCGCCGGCGCCGCCGAACAGGAACGTGCAGCCGATGAGGTCGTGGGCGACCTCGAGCGCGTTGCGCGCGAAGAAGGACTGCGGGAGCGGCTGCACGGTCATCCACGGAGTGTAGCGGAGCGTCAGCAGCAGGGGCGCGCGGCGAGCGCGGCGCGGGCGCGGCCGAGCTGCTCGCGCACGCGCACGGGCGCGGACCCGCCGCGGGAGCGCTTGCGCGCCAGCTGCGCGGCGGGCTCGTGAAGCGCGAAGTAGCCCTCGTCGAAGACCGGCGAGAGCGCCTGCAGGTCCTCGAGCGGCACGTGCGCGAGGTCCTCCCCGCGCTCCAGACAGCGGCGCACCAGCCCGCCGGTGAGGTGGTGCGCCTCCCGGAACGGCACACCTTTCTCGACGAGGTAGTCGGCGACGTCGGTGGCGGCCAGGAAGGGATCGCAGGCCGCCGCCATGCGCGCCTCGTCGAAGCTGACCTCCTCGAGCAGCCCGTGCATGACCGGCAGCACCTGGTCGAGGCAGTCGACGGCGTCGAAGAGATAGCGTTTGTCCTCACGCAGGTCGGTGTTGTAGGCGAGCGGGAGGCCGTGGAGCACGCCGAGGAGGCCGCTGAGGTCGGCGGTCAGCCGCGGCGCGGCGGCGCGCATGAGCTCGGCGGCGTCCGGATTCTTCTTCTGCGGCATGATGCTGGAGCCGCCGGCGTAGGCGTCCGGCAGGCGCACGAAGCCGAACTCGGCGGTCGCCCACAGGACGAGCTCGGCGCCGAGCCGCGAGATGTGCGCGCCCAGCTGGGCGGCGGCGGCGAGGTAGTCCACGACGAAGTCGCGGTCGGCAACCGCGTCGAGGGAGTTCTCGGCGACGCGCTCGAAGCCGAGGTCGGCCGCCTCCCCCTCGCGGTCGAGCTCGAAGTCGAGGCCGACGGCGGCGCCGGCCCCGAGCGGGAGCTCGAGGCAGGCCTGCCGGGCGGCCTCGAGCCGCGAGCGATCGCGGTCGAGCATCCAGAAGTACGCCAGCAGGTGCTGCGCCAGGGACGTGACCTGCGCGCGCTGCAGGTGCGTGTACGCGGGCAGCACCGTGTCGAGGTGATCGGCCGCGCGAGCGACGAGCAACTGCTGGACCGAGGCGAGCGCCGCGTCCTGGCGTTCGGCGACGCGGCGCAGGTGCAGGCGCACGTCCGTCACCACCTGGTCGTTGCGGCTGCGCCCGGTGTGCAGCCTGGCGCCGGCGTCGCCGATGAGCTCGGTCAGCCGGCGCTCGATGGCCATGTGCACGTCCTCGTCCGCGTCGGCCGGGACGAAGGCGCCGGACTCGATCTCCCGGCCTACGGCCGCGAGGCCGGTCTCGATGGCGTCGAGCTCGTCCGCGCCGAGGATGCCGGCGCCCCGCAGCGCCCGCGCGTGCGCGACCGACCCCTCGATGTCCTCGGGCCAGAGGCGCCAGTCGAGCGCCAGCGAGCTGTTCAGCGCCACGAACGCGGGTGCGCGCTCGCCGGCGAAGCGGCCCGAGCGCGCGACCGTCATCGGGCCGCTCCGACGTCCGGCAGCTGTTGTCTGGTCCGGTCCATGCCCGGCATCATACGCGCCTTTCGCACGGGTGCGGAGCGGGCGGCCGCTCTGCGGCGACCTCACCTCCGGCGGACGGCCCCGGGGCCGTGAGCGCCGGCGGGCGGCGGCCCTTCGGCGGCCGCCCGCTCCTCCCGTGATCCTCGGCTCGTGACCGCCGTCAGACGGTCGCGGCCTCGTCCTCCAGCTCGAGCTCCTTCATCATGTGGTGCTCCTTGCCGACCCGCGCCCACACCTCGATCGGCAGACCCCACAGCTCGATGAAGCCCGCGGCCGCCGTGTGCGAGAACTCGTCCTCGGTCGTGTACGTGGCGAGCTTGTAGCTGTACAGGGAGAAGTCGCTCTTGCGCCCGTCCGCCACGCAGCTGCCCTTGTGGAACTTGAGCCGCACGTCGCCGGTGACCCGCTCCTGGCTCTGGAAGAGGAACGCCTGGCAGGCCTCGGTCAGCGGGTCGAACCACTGGCCCTCGTAGATCATGTCGGCGAGCTTGCTCTCGATGGTCTTCTTGAAGTGCAGCAGGTCGCGCGTGAGCACGAGGTCCTCGAGCGCCTGGTGCGCGGTGATGAGCGCCAGGGATCCGGCGACCTCGTAGACCTCGCGGCTCTTGATGCCGACGAGCCGGTTCTCGATCATGTCGACGCGCCCGAAGCCGTGCGCGTTGCCGATGGCGTCGATCTTCTCGATGAGCTCGACCATGCCCATGGACACGCCGTCGAGCGCGACCGGCTTGCCCTTCTCGAAGCTGACGACGACGGTCTGCGGCGCGTCCGGCGCGTCGGCCACCGACTTGACGAACTGGAAGGCGTCCTCCGGCGGTGCGACCCACGGGTCCTCGAGCACGCCGCACTCGTTGCTGCGGCCCCACATGTTCTCGTCGATCGAGTACGGGCTCTTCTTGGTCAGGTTCACCGGGATGTTCCGCTCGGTGACGTAGTCGATGAGCTCCTCCCGGCTCGGCCAGTCGGCGGCCCGAGCCGGCGCGATGATCTCGAGGTTCGGGTCGAGCGCGCGCACGCCGATGTCGATGCGCACCTGGTCGTTGCCCTTGCCGGTGCAGCCGTGGGCGACGGCGGTGGCGCCGTACTTGTGCGCCGTCTCGACCAGCTTCTTGGCGATGAGCGGCCGGCCGATGGCCGTGCTCAGCGGGTACTTGTCCTCGTAGAGCGCGTTCGCCATGAGCGCCGGCAGGCAGTGGTGCTCGGCGAACTCCTCCTTGGCGTCGATCGCCACGGCGGCGATGGCGCCGGCCGCCTCCGCCCGCGCCATGATGCCCGGCACGTCCTTGACGCGGCCGATGTCGACGAGGCAGCAGACGACGTCGTAGCCGTACTTGTCCTTCAGCCACGGTATGAGGGCAGAGGTGTCGAGGCCGCCCGAGTACGCGAGGACGATGGTGCCGTTGGGGGCGCCGTTACCTGAGCTTGGACTGGTCACGTTGATGCTCCTTGGGGGATGGAGATGGGCCGGGGCCGGCGCGGCGAAGCCGCTCGCCGGCTCTCCGAGGACGAGGGTGGAGTGCGCGCCGGGTGGGTGCCTGCGCGCTAGGCCTCTCGGAGACGATCGACGTAGCGCTTCATCTCGTGCGCCTTGTCGTTCGTGTCCAGGATGACCACGAAGGTGTCGTCGCCGGCGAGGGTGCCGACGATGTCCGTGTGGTTGAGGTTGTCGATCTGGCGCGCGACGGTGGACGCCGTGCCGATCTCGCAGCGCACCACCAGCAGCTGGGCTGACACCGCCGTGGACCGCGCGAAGTCGCGCAGCACGTGGCGAGCCGCCTGCTCGGGGTCCTTGGGACGCTCTCGCGAGCTGAGGACGTACTTGGCGCGGCCCAGGTGGGTGCGCACCTTCTGCAGGTCGAGCTCGCGGATGTCGCGCGAGACCGTGGCCTGCGTGACCTCGCAGCCGAGGGCGCTGAGTGCGCTGACGAGCTCCCGCTGCGTCGCGATCTCCCGCTGCTGGACCACCGTCTGGATGAGCCGCTGGCGTTCGGTCTTGCCCATCGGCGCGCGCTGGTTCATACGCTGAGGATCTCCTGCGACGAGGGCCACCGGCCGCATTGCGGTCAGTGCACCCGTTCCCCCGCTACCCTGCTGCATAGAATACACCCCCTCTGCCGGGAATATGCAAACTGGTTCCTGGGCCGCGCTGAGGTCCGCCGCCATCACGCGGTCACCTTGGTCCCGCAACCGGCGTCCGTCATGACCTCCAGCAGGACCGCGTGCTCGACGCGCCCGTCGATGATGTGGGCGCTCCCCACGCCGGCCTCGAGCGCCTTGCGCACGGCGGCCACCTTGGGGACCATCCCGCCGCCGATGCGGCCGGCGGCCTGCAGCGCGCCGAGATAGGTGAGGTCGCACTCGGACACCGGCGTGACGTCGGCGCCCTGGTCCTCGTAGATGCCGTCCACGTCGGTGAGGAAGATGATCTTCTCGGCGTGCATGGCCGCGGCGACCTCGCCGGCCACCGTGTCGGCGTTGACGTTGTAGGCCTCCCCGGTGGCGTCCGCGCCGACCGTCGCGACGACGGGGATGTTGGCCTGGGCGAGCAGGTCGAGCACCTCGGTGTTGACCTCCTCGACCTCGCCCACGAAGCCCAGGTCCACGTCGTTGCCGGCCGCGTCGGTGTGCTTCTTGGGCGTCACGCTGAGCAGACGGCCGTCCTGGCCCGAGATGCCGACGGCCGAACCGCCGTGGCGGTTGATGAGGCCGACGATCTCCTTGTTCACCTTGCCGACGAGCACCATCTTGGCGACCTCCATGGTCGCCTCGTCGGTCACCCGGTGCCCGTCCACGAACTCCGGCTCCATGCCCAGCCTGGCCATGTGCCGGCTGATCGCCGGTCCGCCGCCGTGGACGACGATGGGCCGCATGCCGACCAGGCGCAGGAGCACGACGTCCTCGGCGAACTGCTCCTGGAGCCGCGGCGAGGTCATGGCCGCGCCGCCGTACTTGAGGACGACGGTCGCCCCCCAGAAGCGACGGATGTACGGCATCGCCTCGAGGAGGGTCTTGACTGTCTTCTGATGCCGTACGGTCATGTCGAGTACTCCGCGTTCAGGGTGACGTAGTCGTGGGTGAGGTCGCTGAAGTAGACGGTCGCCGCCGCGCCCGGCCCGTTGAGGGCCACCGTCAGATCGATCTCCGGCTGGTGCATGATCTCGGCGAGCCGGCTCTGCTGGACCTTGTCCAGCGCCGCCGGCTGCCCCTTCTCGACGATGACGACGTCCTCGTAGGAGATCCGCGCCGGGAGGTGCTCGTGGCCGTCGCGGCCGAGCGCCTGCCCGATGGCCTGCATGATGCGGCCCCAGTTGGGGTCGCGGCCGTAGAACGCCGTCTTGACCAGCGGCGAGTTGGCGACGGCGCGGGCGACCGCCTCGGCCCGCGTCTCGTCCTTGGCCCCCGTCACCGTGAGCTTCATCGTCCGCGTCGAGCCCTCGCCGTCGGCGACGATGGAGATGGCGAGGGCGAGCAGCGCGGCGTCCAGCGCCTGGCCGATCAGCGCCGATCCCTCCTCCCCGGGCTCGACGCCCGAGGCGCCGTTGCAGAGCCCGAGGACGGTGTCGTTGGTCGACTCCTGGCCGTCCACCGTGATCCGGTTGAAGGAGCGGTCCACGGCGCCGTGCAGCAGGTCGGCCCACTCCTGCGCGCCGACCTTGGCGTCGCAGGTGACGAAGCACAGCATCGTCGCCATGTTGGGGCTGATCATGCCGCAGCCCTTGGCGGCGAAGCCGAGCTTGACCTTGCCCTGGGCCAGCCTGACCTCGAGCGCCCCGGTCTTGGCGTGCTTGTCGGTCGTGCGGATGGCCGCGGCGAAGTGCTCGGCGGCCTTGGCGTCGCCGCCGCCCGGCAGGGCGGCCGCGGCGGCGGCGATGCCGGGCTCGATCTTGTCCATGGGCAGGTGCACGCCGATGAGCCCGGTGGAGCAGACGGCGACCTGTTCCACCGGCAGCCGCAGGTGATTGGCCGTCAGCAGGCGCATCCTGGCGGCGTCGGCGAGCCCCTGCTTGCCGGTGCAGGCGTTGGCGTTGCCCGCGTTGACGACGACCGCGCGCAGGCGGCCGCAGTCGCTGGTCTCGCGCGTGAGCCGCACCGGCGCCGCGGCGGCGGCGTTGCTGGTGAAGGTCGCCGCCGAGACGGCCGGCTGCTCGCTGAGCAGCAGGGCGAGGTCGAGCTTGCCCCGCTTCTTGACGCCGCTGGCGACGCCGGCGGCCCGGAACCCCTGCGGGGCGGTCAGGCCGCCGCCGACGGACTTCGCGTACTCCGGGAGCGGGGCGAAGCGGCTCTGCGGCAGCATCTCAGACCAGCCCTTCGTGCTCGGGCAGGCCGAGCATGACGTTCATGTTCTGCACGGCCTGCCCGGAGGCGCCCTTCATCAGGTTGTCGATGACGCTGATGACGACGATCCGGCCGGCCCGGGCGTCCACGTGCGGGAAGATGCGGCAGTAGTTGGTGTTGGCCACGTCCTTGAGCTGCGGCGGCGCGTCGCAGACCTCGACGAAGGTCTCGCCCGCGTAGAACTCGTCGTACAGCGCCTTGAGCTCAGCGCTCGACGGCAGCGGCAGCGTCGCCGTCTTCACGTAGATCGTCTCGCTGATCCCCCGCTGCAGCGGGACCAGGTGGGGGACGAAGGTGAGCGACGGCGCCGGCCCGGCGGCGGCCGGCGCGCCCGGCCCGTTCGGCGCCGAGCCGAAGCCGGCCTTGGTCGTGACCGCCGTCAGCCCGGCGGCGATCTCCGGGTAGTGCCGGTGCGACTGCACGCCGTAGGCGACGAGGTCGGAGTCGACGCTGCAGAAGTGCGTGTTCGGCTTGGGCGCCTTGCCGGCGCCGCTCACGCCGGACTTGGCGTCGATGATCACGTCGGCGAGGCCGAGCTGCTTGAGCGGCGCCAGCGCGAGCAGCGCTGCCGTCGGGTAGCAGCCGGGGTTGGCCACGAGGTCCGCCCCGGCCACCTCGTCGCGGTGCAGCTCGGTGAGGCCGTAGACGCCGGGGAGCAGCTCGGGGTGCGGGTGCTCCCCGTACCACTCGTTGTAGGTCGCCGCGTCCAGCCGGAAGTCCGCGCTCAGGTCGATGACCTTGACGCCGTCGTCCAGCAGCTTCTTGGCGATCGGCGCCGCGTCGCCGTGCGGCGTGCAGAGAAACGCGACGTCCACGCCGCCGAGGTCCGCCTGGCTGCAGAAGACGAGGTCGCTGCGCAGCCGCGGAAGGTGCTGCTGCACCGGCTCGCCGGCCAGGGTCTCGGAGCTGATCGCGGCCAGCTTGACCGAGGGATGCTTGAGCAGCAGCTCCGCCAGGAGCGCGCCGGTGTAGCCGCTGCCGCCGACGATGCCTGCGCTCGCCACGCACGGGTCGACGGCGACGGTGGACGCGGCGGCGGTAGCCGCGGACGAGGCCGCGGGTGTGGCGATCGGGATTTGCATACAGGTCGCAGATGTCATCAGGCACTCCGGGTGCACGTCGAGGGACGCGGGCAGGGCGTGTGGTCGCCGGCGGAGGGCGTGAGGCGGTCTGCGAGAGCTGCTAGCTGGTTGAGCTAGAGCAGACGGAGACGCCCGCCGTCCGGCGCGCGTCGTGCACGTCGGGCTCGGAGGGCGGCGCAGCGCCGCGGGTCCGCCGTGGTGCGGGCCTGCGGGGAGATCCGGATGGTGATGGCGCTGCTCATCGTCGCGACACTATACCCGGGCGCCGCGAATCATGCAAGCCGAGAGGCAGCAGCCTGCAAAGTATGCACGCAAGTCTCCTTCGGTCAGGCCGCTCGACGAGCGCGCGCCGGGACATCGGCGACCAGCACGACCGGCCCATCGAAGCTCGACGCCCTGGCGACGACCCTGCCGGCCGGATCGTAGATGGACGAGGTGCCATGGCCGGCGGCGCGGACCAGACTCGCCCCCGTCTCCACTGCCTCCCACACAGCAGCGCGATGGTGGATCTCGGCGAAGCTCTTCCAGTCGTTCGCCGGCACGGCGACCACGCCACCAGTCTCCGCCAGGGGAGTCACGAGGTCGTTGTGGTCGGCATCAAAGCAGATGACCGCCGAGACGGGGACGCCTGACACCGTCGCCCGAGCTGGTGGCATGGTGGCGTATCGGGCCGGCTCCACCCCCGGGACGGGATGCTGCTTGTCGTACACAGTGACGATGTCGCCGACCCCTGCTGCCATCGGCGGCGAGATGTACACGGCCACGCACATGCAGCCGCCGGCACGCCGGGCGTCAGCGGTAGAGCCGGGCGAGCACTCCGTAGCCGCAGGCCCACACTGCGACGAAGACGAGCAGGAACAGGGGCAGCGCGACCGCCCGCGTGAGCGCGAACGCGAGGACGACGCAGATGAGGAGCCAGCCGATGTGGGCCTCCCGTCGCGTCGGCTTCCTGAGGCGGAGGCGCGGGAGCTTGCCGGGTCTCGGTGCCCGCGCAGCGCGGGACGTCCGCGCCCTCGGCGTTGTGAGCCTCCGGAGACCGAACGTGATGGCCACGATGACAGCGAGGAACAGCACGTGGGTCGGCGTGAGGAGGCCCGGGAGCATGCCGCTATCCTCACGGCTCAGCATGGCGAGCGCAAGCGGCCGCGTAGTACGAGGGTGAGCGGCCGCGCAATGCGAGAGTGAGCGGCAGCGCCGCCCCCGCGGCCCGAAGAGCGAGGGGCGGGCGGCCGGAGAGCCGCCCGCCCCTCGCGGACACGTGTCGCCGCTCGGGCGCCGGCCGTGAGGCCGAGGCCAGAGCGGCAGGCGCTCAGCGCAGGCCGGCCTGGAACTCCCGCTCCAGGGCCTTGAGGATCTTGGCGCGCACGCCGGCGATGTCCTTCTCGTTCAGCGTGCGGTCCGGAGCGCGCATGACGACGCGCAGCGCCAGCGAGCGCTTGTCCTGCGGCACCTGGTCGCCCTCGTACACGTCGAAGACGCGCACGCTGCGCACGAGCTTGCCGCCGGCGCGGCGGGCCTGCTCGACCACGGCCGCCGCCGGCACGTCGCGGGCGACGACGACCGCGAGGTCCTGCGAGGCCGGCGGGTACGTGCCGAGGTCCTCGAACGCGGTGGTCTGCAGCGCCGCCTCGGCGAAGCGGCCGTTGACCGAGGCCACGTAGACGGCGACGTCGTCGAGGCCGTACGCGGCGGCCACGTCCGGGCGCAGTTGCCCGAGCACGCCGGTGCCGCCCACGCCCTTGACGCTGACGAGCGCGGTCTTGCCGGGGTGCAGATACGGGAAGTGCTGGGCCTGCTCGCCGAGCGGCCCGTACTCGCCCTGCAGGCCGACCGACTTGAGCAGGGCGTCCACGCACGCCCTTGAGCGTGTAGAAGTCGGTCGGACGGCCGGCGCCGGTCCAGTTCTCGGCCTCCAGCGGGCCGGAGAGGACGATGCCCACGACCTCCGGCTCGTGCGGAAGCACGGCGCCGGGCTCGGCCGCGTGCGCCGGCGCCGGGACCGGCTCGTCCCACAGGTAGACCTTGCCGATCTCGAACAGGTTCGGCGGGTCGTTCAGCCGGTCGAGGTTGTCGCGCACGGCCTTGAGCAGCCCGGGCAGCAGCATGGTGCGCAGCACCGACTGCTCGACGCTCATCGGGTTCGAGAGCCTGACCGGGTCGAGGCGGATGTCCCCCTCGGGCAGCCCGAGTGGAGCGACGGCATCGGGGGCGATGAACGAGTAGGTGATCGCCTCGTCCAGGCCGCAGGCGGCCAGGGCGCGCCGGACGGCGCGCCGCACCTTCTGCGGCTTGGTCAGCCCGCCGGCGGTGGTGTGCCGCGGCAGCGTCTCGGGCGCCATGCCGTAGCCGGCGATGCGCCCGACCTCTTCGATGAGGTCGACCTCGCGGATGAGGTCCGGCCGGAACGTCGGCGGCGCGACCGTCCACTCGTCGGTGTCGTCCGCGGTACGCGCGCCCACCGGCACGCCGGCCTCGTCCACCTCGCACTCCAGCCGGCGCAGGATGGCGGACTGCTCGCCTGCCGGGACCTCGTAGCCGAGCAGTGCGTTCGCCTTGCCCGGCCGGAACCGGAGCGGCGCAGGCGCGGCCGGCACGCCGCCGGCGTCGACCATGCCCGGCGCCACGGTGCCGCCGCAGAGCTCGGCGAACAGCCGGTCGGCGAAGTCGAGCGCCGCCGGGCACGAGGTTGGCGTCGATGCCCTTCTCGAAGCGGTTGCTGGCCTCGCTGCGGATGCCGGTGTGCAGCTCGGTGCGCAGGATGCTCGGGCCGGCGAAGTTGGCCGCCTCGAGCACGATGTCGGTGGTGTGCTCGTCGATCTCGGCGTCGTCGCTGCCGAACACGCCGGCGATGACCAGCGGCCGCTCCACGTCGGCGATGACGAGCATCTGGTCGTCCAGCGTGCGCTCGCACGCCGTCGAGGGTGACGATCTGCTCGCCGGCAGTAGCGCGGCGGGCGATGAGCTTGCCGCCGCGGATCTTGCCGGCGTCGAACGCGTGCAGCGGCTGGCCGCAGGCGAGCATCACGTAGTTGGTGACGTCGACGACGTTGCTGATGGGGCGCATGCCGGCGTGCGTGAGCCGTGCCTTGAGCCACGCCGGGGAGTCGGCGATGGTGACGCCGCGGATGACGGTGGCGCCGTACCGCGGGCACAGGTCGGGGTCGGCGATCTCGACGGCGATGGCGTCAGACGCCGGAGCGCCGCCGAACGCCGCCGGGGCGGCGATGGGCGGCGGCGCCAGCTCCAGCCGGGCCGCCGCCGCGACCTCGCGGGCGATGCCGTAGATGCTGAAGCAGTCCGGCCGGTTCGACGTCAGCTCGAGCTCGAGCACGGCCTCGCTGACCGGCAGGTAGTCCTGCAGCGGCGCGCCGGCGATCCACGCGTCCGGCAGCACGGCGATGCCGGGGCTCTTCTCCTCGTAGCCGAGCTCCTGCTCGCTCATGATCATGCCGTCGCTCTCGACGCCGCGCAGGTTGGCCTTCTTGAGCTTGAGGCCGTTCTCGAGCACGGCGCCGCTGAGCGAGACGGCGACGGTGTCGCCGGCCGCGAAGTTGTGCGCGCCGCAGACGATCTGCCGCACGCCGCCGTTGGCCTGCCCCACCTCGACCGTGCAGAGGTTGAGCTTGTCGGCGTTGGGGTGCTTCTCCTTGGTGAGGACCTTGCCGACCACGAAGCGGCTCAGGTTCTCGGGGTCGCGCGGGGCGCCGACCCAGTCGATGCCCTCCACCTCGGTGCCCGACATGGTGAGCACCTCGGCGAGCTCCTCGACCGTGCCGTCCCAGGCGACGTATTCCTTGATCCAGCTGAACGGGACTCTCATCGTGACCGCCTCCTCAGAACTGCCGCAGGAAGCGGACGTCGTTGTCGTAGAACAGGCGCAGGTCGGGGATGCCGTGCTTGAGCATCGCCATGCGCTCCACCCCCATGCCGAAGGCGAAGCCGCTGACCTTCTCGGGGTCGTAGTCGACGAAGCTGTAGACGGCGGGGTCGACCATGCCGGCGCCCATGATCTCCAGCCAGCCGGAGTACTTGCAGGACCGGCAGCCCTTGCCGCCGCAGAGCCCGCAGTTCACGTCGACCTCGATGCTGGGCTCGGTGAACGGGAAGAAGTGCGGCCGGACCCTGATGTCCCGGTCCGGCCCGAAGAACTCCCGCGTGAAGCGCGCGACGGTGCCCTTGAGGTCGGCCAGGGTGATGCCCTCGTCGACGACGAGGCCCTCGACCTGGTGGAACATCGGCGTGTGCGTCGCGTCGGAGTCGCGCCGGTACACCTTGCCGAGGCAGAGGATGTACACCGGCGGCTGCTGCTGCTCCATCACGCGCACCTGGACGGGAGAGGTGTGGGTGCGCAGCAGGACGCCGCGGTCGGCGTCCACGACCGCCTCGGGCATCGTCTCGCGCTGCTCGACGACCCAGAACGTGTCGTGGGCGGAGCGCGCGGGATGGCTGGGCGGCGTGTTCAGCGCCGTGAAGTTGTAGTAGTCGAGCTCGACCTCGGGACCCTCGGCGATCTGGTAGCCGAGGCCGATGAAGATGTCCTCGACCTCGCGCATCGTCTGGCTGATGAGGTGCTCGTGGCCGGCCGGGAACGGCTGGCCGGGAAGGGTGACGTCGATGCGCTCGTGGGCCAGCGAGTCGGAGAGCGCCTCGCGCTTGAGCTCCGCCTCGCGCTCCTCGACGAGCTCCTCGAGCTCCTTGCGGATCAGGTTGCCGCCCTTGCCGACGAGCGGGCGCTCCTCGGCCGGCAGGCTGGGGATGGAGCGCAGGAACTCCGTGAGCGCGCTCTTGCGCCCCAGCACCTGCACGCGCGCCTGCTCGAGCGCCGCCAGGTCGGCGGCCCGCAGGATGGTGTCCCGGCCGGTGTGGTAGATGGCCGCGAGGCCGGGCGCTCGCTGGCTGCAGCTCCTGCAGGTGTGCGTCGTCCATGGTCATCCTTCCTGCGCCGCGGAGGGGCGGCGTGACGTGTCTTCGGAGGCGCCGGCGGGGCGGCGCGAGAACTCGTAGAGGGCGATGGCGCCGGCCACGCCGGCGTTCAGGCTCTCGACCGCGGCCGCAGGCGCCAGCGGGATGGTCACGAGCCGGTCCACGTGCGCCGACACCGTCGCGCGAGAGGCCGGCGCGCTCCGCGCCGACCACGAGCACGGCCGGGCGCCTCAGCCCGGCGGCCGCGAGCGGCTCGCCGCCGTGGGCGGCGAGGCCGTAGACGGTGACGCCCCGGCAACTGGTCGACCACGTCGGCCAGCTGCAGCTCCGGGAACACCGGCACGGCGAAGAGCGCGCCCATGCTGGCACGGACCGTCTTGGGGCCGAAGAGGTCGGCCGATCCCGGGGACGTGACCAGGGCGGAGGCGCCGAAGGCCGCCGCCGCCCTGACGAGGGTGCCGACGTTGCCCGGGTCCTGGACGCCGTCCACGTACACGACGAGCAGTGTGGCCGCCTGGGTCGCCGCGGCCGACTCGCCGCCGCCCTCCTGCAGCGCGGCGGTCTTGGGGCTGGTCGCCGGCCTGAGCAGGGACGAGACGGGCCGGCGCTCGGGCAGCGGCAGCACCGCGACCACGTCGGCCGGCGTCTCGAGCGTCGAGAGACGCGCGGCGACGCGCGCGGTGACGACGAACACGCCGGTCGGCGGCCCGCCGGCGGGCGCGGCTGCGTGCCCCCGCCGCCGGCAGCGCCGGCGATGAGGCCGAGGCGCTCGCCCAGCTCGTCCGCGGCCTCCTCGCGCAGGAACACGGTCTGCGGCCGCCAGCCGGCCGCCAACGCAGCCGCGACCACGTCGGCGCCTTCCGCCAGGAAGGCGCCTTCGCGGTCGCGGAACTTACGCTGGCGCAGAGACGCCGCCCGCTTGACGAGGGCGTTCTGCGGGCTGGTCAGTGGTGCGCCGAAAACCCCAAGCGACTCGCCTCCGTCGATCGGGCCGTCAGGCCGCTTCGAGGGCCGCGCGCGCCTGGTCGACGAGCGAGGCGAAGTACGCCGGATCGCTCACGGCCAGGTCGGCGAGGATCTTGCGGTCGAGCTCGATCTCGGCGAGCTGGAGTCCGTGCATGAACTGGTTGTACGAGAGACCGTTCTCCCGCGCACCGGCGTTGATGCGGATGATCCACAGCTTGCGGAACTCACGCTTGCGCACGCGGCGGTCGCGGTACGCGTACTGACCGCTCCGCTGCACCTGCTCTTTCGCCCTCTTGTAGCTCGAGTTCTTGGTCGCGCGATAGCCCTTGGCCTGTTCGAGTACCTTACGGCGCTTCTTGCGCGCACTGACGCTTCGTTTGACACGAGACATTGTCGTACTCCTTGGAACTGCACCGGTCGCGGTCCGTCTTGCGGCCCGGCCGGTTCATGATCTTAGGTCGGCAGGCTCAGCGGAGCCCGAGCAGCCGCTTGATCCCCTTGGAATCAGCCTGGCTGACGTCGTACAGCTTGCGGAAGCCCCGCTTGCGTTTCGCGCTCTTGTGCTCCAGGAGGTGGCTCTTCATCCCGTGGCGTCGGACGAGCTTGCCCGTGCCCGGTGAGGCGGAAGCGCTTCTTGGACGCGCTGTGAGTCTTGGTCTTCGGCATGCGTACCTCCTCCCAGCTACTTCACCGGCGCGAGCATCATGACCATGTTGCGCCCGTCTTGCAGGGGCTTGGACTCGATGACGCCGTATTCCTTTACGTCTTCGGCGAGGCGCATGAGCAACGCTTCACCGCGCTCCGGATGGACCATCTCGCGGCCCCGGAACATGATCGTGACCTTGACCTTGTCCTTGTGCTCCAGGAAGCGGAGCACGTGACCCTTCTTGGTCTCGTAGTCGTGCTGGCCGACCTTGGGCCGGAACTTGATCTCTTTGATCACGATCTGGCTCTGGTGCTTGCGCGCCTGCTTGGCCTTGAGCTCCAGCTCGTAGCGATACTTGCTGTAGTTCATGATGCGGCACACAGGCGGGTCGGCGGTCGGCGCCACCTCGACGAGGTCGAGGTTCTTGTCGGCTGCGTAATCCTGCGCGAAGCGGATGGGCTTGATGCCCAGCTGTTCGCCGTTCTCATCGATGAGGCGCACCTGCGGCACCGTGATGCCGTCGTTGATGCGGATACGGGGCTCGTTGGCCCGGTCCCTCATGAATCTATCTCTCGGAGAAAATGGTCTGCCCATATACGGAAAAAGGCTCGCCAGCGGCGAGCCCTCACGATCTCCTTTCTCGTGACGGACCCTGTCGGCCTACCAAACGGGCGCAGGGTGGGGTGCTCGCAAGCTCCCACTTGTGGCGCACGGCAGTATACACGAAACGCCCTGCACGCGTCGAACACGCGGCGCCCGTGCCGGCGTGGCCGGGCACGCAGAAGGCGGCGCGGACCTAGGAACCGCCCTGCGCGCCGCGAATGAAGGGGCGACCGGAGCGCCGCCGGCGCTCCCGCACGTCAGCAGCCGGAGGCACCGATGGCGCGTCATGACGAGAGCTTCCTCGTCGATGAGAGCGGGACGCACACGACGATCGACAGCGGCGTCGTCGCCGGGCACCTCGACCGAGGCGAGTTCTTCTGGCTCGACCTGCATCAGCCGACGGCCGAGCAACTCGGGCTGCTGCGAGAGCCCTTCGGCCTCCACCCCCTCGCCGTCGAGGACGCCGAGCACTTCGGCCAGCGGCCCAAGCTCGAGCAGTTCGACGACTTCGTCTTCCTCGTCGCCTACGGCGCCGCGCCGGACCGCGACGGGCTCGTGGAGGTGCACTGCTTCCTCTCCGAGAAGTGGCTGCTGACCGTGCACCACGACGACTGCCCCGCCTTCGCCGACCTGCGCCGGCAGGCCACCGAGGGCCGCTCGCCGGCGCTCCACCCGGCGAAGGCGCTCTACCGGGTCGTCGACGCGCTCGCCGACAGCTTCTTCCCGGAGCTGTCCAAGCTGGACGACCGCATCGACGCGCTGGAGAACGGCGTGCTCAAGAGGCCCGACGACGCCCAGCTCCAGCAGGTCTTCAGGCTCAAGCACCGCCTCGTCTCGTGGCGCAAGGTCATCAGCCCCGAGCGCGACCTCTTCGCCAGGCTGTTCTCGGGAGCCATCGAGATCCCCGGCATGACCCCGGACATCGAGCGCTACTACCGCGACGTCTACGACCACCTCATCCGCATCAGCGACCTGGTCGACAGCTACCGCGACCTGCTCACCGGCGCGATGGACGTCTACCTCTCCACCGTCTCCAACCGGCTCAACGAGGTCATGAAGCGGCTGACCATCGTGGCGACCATCTTCATGCCGCTCACCTTCATCGTCGGGTTCTTCGGCCAGAACTTCAGCTGGATGGTCAGGACGATCACGGGGTTCTGGCCGTTCTTCTGGCTGGCGGTCGTGTCCGAGGTCGTCGTCGTGGTCGCCATGCTCATCTGGTTCCGCCGCCGGCAGTGGGTCTGAGGCGCGGCCGCCGCAGGCTGCCGCGCCTACCGGCGCTCCGTCACTCCCCTTCGAGCACCCAAGCGCTCGCGTGGTCGACGACGACGAACCCGAGGCCGGCGTAGAACGGCTCCGCGGGCGGAGATGAGAGCAGGCCGAACCAGCGAGCGCCCGCCTGCATCTCGTGGTCGATGGCCGCGGACACGGCCGCGGCGGCCGCGCCGCGGCGCCGGTGCGAGTGCCGCGTACCCACGCCGTAGATGCCGGCGATGTCGCCGATCAGGGCGCTGCCGGCCACGGCGACCGGACGGCCGTCGTGCAGGGCGAGAAACGCGGCGGTGTCGGTGCGCCCGGCGAAGCCGACGCCGAGCAGCCGCTGGCACCAGTCGACCGGCAGGTCGAAGGCGTCGGCCAGGATGTCGCCCGCGGCGAGCACGCCCTCCACGTCCGTGACGCGGACGGTGGCGTGCCCGGGTTCGGGGCGCACGACATCGCCCGCATGCGCGGCCATGAGCGGCAGGTGGCCGGCGTAGACGAAGCCCAGGTCGCCGGCCGCCTCGGCCGCCTCAGCCGCTACTGTGGAGGCGGCGTACAGCACGCCGGGCAGGTTGCGCCGGCGCAGCACCGTCGCCGCCATCCCGATGCCGTCGCCCACGCCCGTCGGGTCCGTAGGCCACGATCCAGTTCAGGTCGTGGGACGCCTCGCCGCCGATGCCGACGCTCACGCCGGGCGCAGCCCACGACTCCCCGTGCTCCGCGCTGCCGATGAACGCGCGCCAGCCTTCGCCCTGCGCGCCCACCAGCTCGAGCAGTGACGGCGCCTTGTGACCCATGTGAGACCTGCCTCCATCTGGGTAGGCCAGCTGCCGATACTCTTCCCGGGGAGCCTGGCGGCTCCCGGAACCGCCGTTTCCGCCGCGGAAGCGGCGCCGACCCGCGGACGCGAGAGGGAGACCTAGATCCTGCACGTGGCCGCCGTCGCCGTCGGCCGTCCTGGCTGGACGGTCCCCGCTCCGCCATGGCCGGGTTCCTCGTCGGCCTGCTCGTCACCTTCCTCTTCGTGCGCATCAACACGCGGCTCATCCGGGCCAAGGTGAGCTGGTGGTTCCACGACATCGAGAGCGAGGGCGGCACGCACGTGCACCACATGGTCATCGGCGTCGTGCTCATGGTGACGGTGGGCATCTGCCTGATCGCCCTGGCGCCCGAGGACCTCCTCGCCCAGGTCCTGGCGCTGCTGTTCGGCGCCGGCGTCGCGCTCACGCTGGACGAGTTCGCCCTCATCCTGCACCTGCAGGACGTCTACTGGCGCAAGGAGGGGCGGCTCTCGGTCGACGCCGTGATCATCGTCGTCTGCGCCGGCCTCGCTGTTCGTGCTCGGGCTCAACCCGTTCGGCGACCTCGAGGACCCCGGGCTGAGCGGCGACGTGTTCCGCATCGCGCGTCGCCGTCTCGGTCGTCCTTCGGTGATCGTCCCGGTGCTGTTCTGCCTGCTCAAGGGCAAGATCTGGACCGGCGTGCTCGGGCCTGTTCGTCCCGATCGTGGCGATCGTCGGCGCGATCCGGCTGGCGCGGCCCAGGTCGCCGTGGGCGCGCCGGCGGTACGCGAGCGGCCCGAAGAAGCTGGCCAAGGCGCAGCGGCGCGAAGCGCGCCTGGACGCGCGCTGGATCGCCTGGCGGGACGCGTTCTTCGACCTCATCGCCGGCAAGCCGCACCTGCCCTCGCTGCCGCCGGCCGGGGCCGAGCGGCGCCGCGCGGCGGACGCGGCCGCCGCGGACGCCGGCGGCCGAGCCGGCGGGCCGGCGGCGCCGGCGGAACGCGCCGGCGGACGCCCGGCGGCGAGGCGGCCGCGCGAGAGTCCTAGGCGCCGGCGGCCGCGACGACCGCGAGGTCGTCGAGGAACCGGCGCTGCGCCGGCACGATGGCCTCCCGCGCCGCCCCCAGAGTGAACCAGGCGGCGCGGTCCACCTCCGGGAACTCCGCCTGCCTGCCCGAACGCGGCGGCCACTCCATCGAGAAGGTGTTGCTCGTGATCGCCGCGGCGTCGCAGTCGTGCTCCGTGGCCCACGCGAAGATCAGCTTGTGGCCGTGGGCCTTGACGCCGCCGAGCGGCTGGAAGGGTCCCCCGGGCTCCAGCCCCGTCTCCTCGCGCACCTCGCGCCGCGCCACGGCGAGCAGGTCGACGCTCGGCCGCCCGGTTGCGCGCCTTGGCCGCCTTCACCGTGGCCGGCTCCGGCCCCAGCTCGTCCGGCTCGGCCAGGCCCTTGGGGATGCTCCACGCCCCGGCGTCCTTCTTGGCCCAGTACGGGCCGCCGGGGTGCACGAGCAGCACCTCGACCTGGCGGCCGCCGGTCTCGGGCTCGGCCACCCGGCGGTAGAGCAGCAGTCCTGCGCTGATCGCGGGCATGGCGCGCAGGATACAACGTACGCGACGGGGGCCGGCGCCGCCTCGCGCCGCCGGCCCCGCCCGCTCCGCATTGACGCTCTCAGCTCGCCAGCACCGCGGAGAACACCCACCAGGCCAGCAGCGACTTCGCGCTCAGGCTCAGGATGATGTACGCCTTCTCGCCGAACAGGTAGTCCCGCCACTTGCCCCACCCTGTGGTACTGCAGCCACATGTTAAGGGCGAAGCACGTTGAAGAAGATGAACAGGCTGATGATGATGCCGTACACGAAGGTCGGCGGCGCCGGCCCATCGAGACCCGGGCTCCACACGTAGAGCGCCACGACGATCCAGGGGATGATGCCGGCGAACTGCCGAACCAGAAGGACAGCCAGCTGGGCTTGCCCGGCGACTCGTACTTCTCCATCAGCAGCCCGAACAGGATCATGCTGGCGTTGACGCCGAAGATCGCCAGCAGCGCGGCGACGTCGCTGACGCCGGTGATCATGCTGATGAGGACGATCATGATGCTCGAGCTGAAGAAGTACTCGATCCAGCGCCCGTAGTTGCGGTCCTGCAGCAGGTTGCGCTTGTACCAGCTGAACACCGCCGGTGAAGCGATGGTGAACAGCGCGGCGGCCGAGATGACAACGAAGGCGAAGACGCCCCAGCCGAGCGGCACGTCGAACAGGTGGTGAGCTGAGGCGCGGTCCCGGGTGGTCCGGTCATGTAGGTGGCCGTCACCGGCAGGGTGAAGCCGTTGGTCAGGATTGCGATGGCGATGGCCTCGAGGGCGAGGACCAAGCCGACGCCGACGTTCCAGACACGCAGCCTGCTCAAGACGGCGCTCGAGTTCGGGTGTACGTCTCCGCGGGGCGGGCGCCGGGCCGCCAACGGTGGCGGGGGTCGAGCTCATGGCGTGCTCCTTTCAACGGGCGTCCCTACACTACCCACTATTTGAGAATTCTTATCAAATAGTCACTCGTCCCGTAGAGCCGGGCCGTCACGCCTCCTCGACCGCGCGGCGGCTGCGCCGCACCAGCACGAGCGCGACGATGGCCGCCATCGCCCGCGACGATCGCCACCACCGCCCAGATCCACGTGGTGGAGGCCGCCTCGTTCGCGGCGGTCGTGGCCGGAGCGACGGTCAGGTAGCTCTTCTGGCTGGCGGAGCGGAAGAACGCCTGGTCGCCGCCGGTCTGGTTGAAGATCCAGCCCGCCCGCTCCTTGGTGTTGATGGCCTGCAGCAGCTTGGGATACACGGTGACGGACAGCGGGGCGTCGGCGTACATGACCTCCTGAGCCTTGTCGATGTTTTTCCTGAGCTGCGCGCGTAGTCGAGCGCGTGGTTCTGGTACTCCATGACTCTCTCGGACTGGGCGGTGGTCAATCGCGGCTCCATGGCGTCGCTCCCTTTGCGCGGTCGTGGTCGCGGCATCTGCGTCGGCGACTCGATGTAGCCTGCCCCGCTCTAGATGATAAATTTTTTTTTTTTTAAAAAAAAAAAAAAAAAAAAAAAAAAAAAAAAAAAAAAAAAAAAAAAAAAAAAAAAAAAAAAAAAAAAAAAAAAAAAAAAAAAAAAAAAAAAAAAAAAAAAAAAAAAAAAAAAAAAAAAAAAATTTTTTTTTTTTTTTTTTTTTTTTTTTTTTTTTTTTTTTTTTTTTTTTTTTTTTTTTTTTTTTTTTTTTTTTTTTTTTTTTTTTTTTTTTTTTTTTTTTTTTTTTTTTTTTTTTTTCCGGTCGGGAGTGTGCGCGCATGCAGCACCGAGTCTCACCATCGTGCTCGTTCTGTAACACTAATGAGCTCGTCACCTTGCGCCCCAGCCGAGTCCTTCATGCGCACTACAACCCTTCCACTCGACAGCTAAGCTACTCCACGGATCGATTCTTATCATCTGCCCCCTCCTTGGGCATCTTCTCCCAGACCTGCTTAGCAGATCGATCCAGAGCGCAATGTTGGACTTGCTTGGAGTGATGAGCTGACGTGGTCGTCCACCTTTGACAGCCTTACGATGCCCTTGTCCCGTTGTGAACACCGCATGTCGTTCTCGATGATGTAGTTGTAGTGAAACACGTCATCGCCGTCAGAGCTGCCGTCCTGCCACGTGATGCCCTTGGTAACGTCCATCTTCCCATCCCACTTCTCCCTCACGCACGCCGTCCGGCCGGCACGAAGTCCTCGGGACGACGCTCGACCAGAACTCGTAGTTCTGCGAGTACACCTCGTAGGCCAGCTCCGTGTAGCCGACGAATGGTTGAGCTGTCGAGTCGTCGACGAAACGCCGATGCGCAGATGTCTTCCAGGCGCGTGAGGCCGCAGACTGTCGCGCGCCGCGACGTCACGTCGCCAGGCTGCAGCGCGAGCAGCAGCGCCGCCGAACGAGCAGCGACAAGCGCGCGAAGCGTCCTCTTCCGCGACACGTGCACATCCCACCCTAACGTCCATGAGCAGTCCCCCCCTGTTCGTGGCGTGTGCATCTCAGCCTTCTCGCGCCGCGCGTCAAGTACCTCCCGCGACTTGAGGCATCGCGCCCTCGTACTCGACGCCCTCGTAGTCGTCGACCAAGACCCAACATGCGCACACGCGCGCCGCGTGCGCGCGCCGTACCGACCCGCCCAAGTAGCGACGTCGCCCTGGCGTGCGCCGCCAGCGCCTTCGACAAACCTCGCCTCGCCCAGCACGTAGTAGACCTCCTGCGCGCGTGTGGGCGCGCCGCTGCGCGCCCGCACTTCGAACATGCTGAGCCACGTGGCGGCGTCCGCCGAACCAGCGGCGCCACAATGCTCGTGCTCCCAAACACCCAACTCGCAACCGTCGCCCCCCCGCATCCCACGAGCTCCCGTCACGAGTCACCGCCGGTCGCGCTGTTCAGCCCCCGTACCGGCCGTAGCCGGCGATGACGGCGCGCGGCAGCAGGCCCGGGCGCCGCCCTGCTCGTGCGCCCGGTCGCTCGCCTCGTAGGCCAGGCTCACCGTCTGGACCAGCGGCCAGCGCAGCGGCTCCGGCGGGAGCTGGGCGAGCGGCGGGCCGACGACCGGCATGCGGCTCCACTCGTCGTCGGCCCGCAGCACCAGCGAGGCCAGGATCTTGCCGCCGAGCCGGGTGCTCGTCAGGCCGTGGCCGGAGAAGCCGAGGCCGGCGTGGACCGTGCCGCCCGGCGCCGACTCGAAGAACGGCAGCGCCGGGCCGGTGATGTCCATCGGCCCGCTCCAGGCGGCGTCGAAGCGCACGCCCTCGAGCTGCGGGAACAGCCAGGTCAGGCCGTGCGCGGCCGCCCGGCCAGCCGCGGCGCCGTGAGCACCCGGCCGCGGATGCGCGCGCCGCAGACGATGCCCATGGCGCCGCCGCCGATGGCGATGCGGTCGTCGGCGGTGCGCCGCAGGTAGTAGAGCATCTCGCGCAGGTCGGCGACGCCCATGTGGGACGTCCAGCCGATCTCGCTCGATGAGCTCGGGGATCGGCTCGGTGACGACCATGAAGTCGGTGCAGACGGCGAAGGCGCGGCGGAAGTGCCGCTCCCGCGCCGCCCACGCGCCCGTGCGTGAGCACGACGTTGCCTGCGCTGACGGCGCCGGCCGGCGTGACGACGCGCGGCCGGCCGGCCGGCCTCCACGCGCACCATCGGCGTGCCCTCGAAGATGCGCACGCCGCGCTCGAGCAGCACCCGCCGCAGCTCGCGCGCGAGCTTGCCCGGCTGGAGGACCGTGAGGTCGGGCGTGATCACGCCGCCGACGAAGTGCGGCGAGTCGGCGACGCGCCGCGCCTCGGCGGCGTCCACCCGCCGCAGCCGGTCGGCGTAGCCGTGCTTCTCGAGCAGGCGGAAGGTCTCCGTCGTCGGGCCCGGGCTGCCAGTCGCCGGCCCGGGCGTACAGGATGCCCTCGTGCCAGGCGTCGACGCGCGCGTCGTGGCGCGCGATCCAGCCGTCGAGCTCGTCGACCATGGCGGCGAGGGCGGCGGCGTAGGCCACCCCGCCCTCCTCCCCGAGCGACGCGCACAGGCTCGAGAGCTCGTCCACGACGGCGAGAAGAAGCCGCCGTTGGCGCCGCTGCCGCCGGCGCCGACGATGTCGGCCTCGACGAGGACGATGCCGAGACCCGGCTCGCGCTCGTGCAGCTCGTAGGCGGTCCAGAGGCCGGCGAACCCGCCGCCGACGACGCAGACGTCGGCGGTCACCTCGCCGGCCAGCGCCGGGCACGGCTCGCCGGGGTCGGCGCGCAGCGCCTCCTGCAGCCACCAGCTGCGCGCGCCGACCGGCCGGCACCGCCGGTCGCCCGCCGTCCCGAGCCGTCTTCACTGCTCATCTGCCGCCCTCCCTCACCTGGCCGCCTCGAGCCGCAGCCATCGATGACACGGTGCCCCGCATGTCGCCCCCCGCAGCCCGTCGACCCGCCGCCCGGCAATCAGACGCGGCGGGCGACCCCGGGTGTCAAGGGCGGTCTACAGCCCGATGACCTGGAAGCCCATCGCCGCGGCCGCCGGCCCTGCTGGCGGTCGTGCGTCGCGAACACGAGGCCGGGCTGCTCGCGCTCTCTGAACTGCAAGGCGGTGGCAAGGTGGATCGCGTCCAGCGCCTTGACCGGCAGCGGAAAGGAATCGCCCACGCGCCGAGGATGGAACGCGACACGGCGCACACGGCGCATGCGCCGCAGCTGGGGAGAAGAGCGCGGCGGTCCGCGATGATCTCATCGGGCACGAGTGCGCTCTTCGATCCTGGCCTTGTCGAGCGTCGCGAAGGCACTCCAGTTGCGTCACCTGCGATGTGACCAGCTGCGTCCGCACGAGGAGGTCGGCAAGCCGGTCCGGCTGGAGCAGGATGTATCGGACCACGACCGAGGAGTCGACGTAGGCGATCACTCTCGTCCTCCGGCTCCTCCTCATCCTCATGCTCGATGAGCTCGTCGAGGCCGAGAGTCGCGGTCCTCCCGGACCTCGCGCAGAAGCCCGACGATGTCGACGAAGCGACGAGCGGCGGAAGGTCGACCTGCCCCCACAGCGCCGGGTCCTCCGTCGGCTCGATGATCTCGAAGTCGTCCGACCCCGGGTGGCTCGTAGGGCCCGAGCGTGGCGACGGGGATGTCGCGGCTGAGCACCGTGAACGAGCGGCCCTCACGCACCTCACGGAGGTAGTGGCTGAGTCTGGCCTTGAGCTCTGCGACAGTCACAGTGTCCATGGTCACAGTATGACCAGAAGTGGTCAAGATGACAACGAGGCGGTGCGGGGTGACGTTGCCGGTCGCCCGCACCAGCCACCGCGACCGGGATCAGCCCCGGCGGCCGCGAGGACGCGGCGTCAGATGAGCTCGAGCGACCGGAAGGGGAGCTCGAGCTCGTCCCGCTCCGCGTCCCACCACTCCGGCGGCTGCACCATGAGCTCCATCGCCAGCAGCCAGCGGCGCTCCTCGACGAGCACGGTCCAGTGCTCTACCAGCGACGCCGGGACGGGTCCGGCGTCCGGGGCGGGCGCCTCGTCCTCCGGCCCGCTGCCGAACAGCCGGTAGCGGACGTGGACGGCCGGGCGCCCGGCGAGCGAAGCCGCCTCGGGCGCCACCAGCATCTCGTGGGCCTCCGGCGACCACTCGCCGAACGAGGCTCGCGCCCGCGAGACCTGGCGCGCGAGCCACTCCACGGCGGGCAGCGGCTCCGAAGCCACGGTCACGATCGCCAGTGCCGCGATCCGGCCCTCGCCGGGCACGGAGGCGATGAAGTGCGCCGTCGGCAGGTCCTCGTCCCGCGCGAAGCCCACGTCGGCGAAGCGCTCGTCGAGTGAGAAGTCGACGCCGAGCGCCTCGTCGCGGATCTGGTTCGCGGCCACGGACCGCCGCTCAGCTCTCGTCAGGGATGCGCAGCTCGACCTTGCCGCAGCCGCGGCAGGCGAGGACCTCGAGCCCCATCATGTCCTCGCCCAGCTCGGCCCACTCCCCCAGGAAGAGCTTCCAGCCGCCGGTCGTGCCTCCCAACCGGAACTCCTGCACGCCGAACGTGTAGAGCGGCTTCCCGCAGCGCAGGCAGGCTTCGGTGGTCTTCTCGGGCTCGTTCGCCACCGCTCAGCCGGCCTCGGGCAGCCGCCGCTCGCGCACCTCGGCGACGAGGTCGTCGATGAACTCGGCGAGCGGCCGGGCGCCCTTGTCCTCGCCGCGCTCGCGCACGCCGACGGCGCCCTGCTCCACCTCGCGGTCGCCGACCACGAGGATGTAGGGCACCTTCTGCAGCTGCGCGTCGCGGATGCGCTTGCCGATGCTCTCGCCGCGGTCGTCGACGTCGGCGTGGATGGTGACCGGCGCGTCCGCCCCGCTCCCCGCGCCGGCGGCGCGCACGGCGCGCATCACGCTCGCGCGCGTACTCGGCGTGGCGGTCGGCGATCGGCAGCACCAGGACCTGCTCCGGCGCCAGCCAGGTCGGCAGGTTGCCGCCGTAGTGCTCGAGCAGGATGCCCATGAAGCGCTCGATGCTGCCGAGCAGCGCGCGGTGGATCATGACCGGCCGATGCTCTTCGTTGTCGGCCCCGGTGTAGGTGATGTCCAGCCGCTCCGGCATGGCGAAGTCGACCTGGATGGTGCCGCACTGCCAGGTGCGGCCCATGACGTCGCGGATGTGGAAGTCGATCTTGGGGCCGTAGAAGGCGCCGTCGCCGGGGTTGAGCACGTAGTCGATGCCCTCGCCCTCGAGCACGCGCGCGAGGACGCCCTCGGCGAGCTCCCAGACCTCGTCCGAGCCGATGCTCTTCTCCGGCCGGGTGCTGAGCTCGATCTTGACGTCGGTGAAGCCGAAGGCGGCGTAGATGTGCTTCATGAAGCGGACGACGCCGAGCACCTCTTCTTCGAGCTGCTCGGGGGTGCAGTAGATGTGCGCGTCGTCCTGGGTGAAGTAGCGCACGCGGAAGAGGCCGTGCAGGACGCCGCTCATCTCGTGGCGGTGCACGCGGCCGAGCTCGGCCATGCGCAGCGGCAGGTCGCGGTAGGAGCGCCGGCGGCTCTTGTAGATGAGCAGGCCGCCGGGGCAGTTCATGGGCTTCACCGCGTAGCGGCTGGTCGTCGATCTGGGTGAAGTACATGTTCTCTTTGTAGTTGTCCCAGTGGCCGCTGCGCTCCCAGAGCTCGCGGCGCAGGATCACCGGGGTGCTGATCTCCTCGTAGCCGGCGCGCACGTGCTCGGCGCGCCAGTAGTCGATCATCGCGTTCCAGAGGCGCATGCCCTTGGGGTGGAAGAACGGGAAGCCGGGGCCCTCCTCGTGGAAGCTGAAGAGGTCGAGGTCCCGGCCGATGCGCCGGTGGTCGCGCTGGCGGGCCAGCTCGAGCGCCTCGAGGTACGCCGCCAGCTCCTCCTTGCTCGGGAAGGCGGTGCCGTAGACGCGGGTGAGCATCGGGTTCTTCTCGTCGCCGCGCCAGTAGGCGCCGGCGAGGCTGGTGAGCTTGAAGGTGCCGTTGCCGAGCTTGTTGGTGCTGGGCAGGTGCGGGCCGCGGCAGAGGTCGACGAACTCGCCCTGGCGGTAGACGCTGATGGTCGGGACCTCGTCGCCGGTCGCCTCGGCGGCGGTCACGAGGTCCTCGATGAGCTCGACCTTGAAGGGCTGGTCGAGCCCGAGGGGCAGGCCGGAGGCGCCCGTACCGGGCTCGCCGGCCCCGAACACCGCGAGCGCCTCGTCCACCGGCAGCTCGTAGCGCTCCACCGGCAGGTTCTGGCTGACGATCTTCGCCATCTCCTTCTCGATGCGCGCCAGGTCGGCCTCGGCGATGGGCTCGGGCAGCTGGAGGTCGTAGTAGAAGCCGTTCTCGATGGTCGGGCCGATGGCGTACTTGGTGCCCGGGAACAGGCGGACGATGGCCTGCGCCATGACGTGCGAGGCGGAGTGCCGCTGGATGTCGACGGCGTCGGGGTCCTCGCCCTTGAGGGTGACGATGTCGAGCTTGTCGCCCTCGTGCAGCGGCGCGGCCGCGTCGACCAGCAGGGTGACGTCCGGGTCGGCGGCGGCGGTCACGCGGCCCGCGATGGCGGCCTTGGCCAGCCGCGGGCCGATCGCCGCCGCGGCGTCGCGCACGGTCGCGCCGTCGTCGAGTTCGAGAGGGGAGCCGTCGGGAAGGGTGACGTGCAGGGTCATGCGGGTGGTCCTTTCTCTGCTTGCGCGCCCGCGCACCTTGCGGGGGCTGTTGACCCTGCGAGTCTAGCAGAAGCCTTCGGCGCTCTATGGGCCTAAGCCGCCCTCTGTGGCCTCCTCCGACCGGCTCGCTCCCCAGGTCTGACCGTTGAGGAACGGCAGCACCGTCGGCACCAGAGCAGACGACGCGAAGACGTCGTAGTGCGTCTGGTCGGGGATGATCGCGAGCCGGTTCTGCGACATGGTCTCGCGCTGCCAGCCGGCGTCGCGCAGCCCGCCGCCGAGCAGGTGGTAGAACTCGACGATGTGCTCGGGCCGGAACATGTCGCTGTCGCCGTAGACGAGCATGACGGGCATGCGCAGGCGCTTGACGTCCTCCGAGTAGTCGTAGGGCTGTCGCATGGCCTCGCCCATGCGGTCCAGCAGCCGCGGGAAGTCCTCGGGGTGCGGAGCGACCGCGGCGTAGTTCACGTACAACGGCGTGTCCTTCATCTGGTCGGCGATGGCGGAGCTCACCTGCGCCTGCTGGGGCAGCATCTCCGCATAGAAGCCGTCCTGGCTGAAGCCCGTCGAGACCAGCACGAGGCGGCGCACCTTCTCGGGGTGCTGCACGGCGAGGCGGAAGGCGACGCCGCCGCCGAGCGAGTAGCCCATCGCGTCGACCTGGCGGTAGCCGAGCCGCTCGAGCAGCACCGCCATGTCGTCGCCCATGTCGATCAGGCTGATCGGCCGGTCGCCGAGAGGCGTGCGGCCGTGGCCGTGGAGATCGACGGCGATCACCTGCCGGCCGGCGGCGAGCAGTGCCGGGCTCGGCCCGAACATGTCGATCGAGCCGAGCCCGCCGTGGAGCACGAGCAGCGGCTCCCCGTCGCCGTGGATCTCGTAGTAGTAGTCGATGCCGTTGGCGTTGACGCGTCCGCTCTTCGCGGGCGCAGGCTTGTCGAGGAATCCGGCTTCCATGATCGATACACCCTTCTCGTCGTTCGTGTTGGCGCCAGTGTTCCCGGCGGACGGTGCTTTCTCGCCGTGAGGCCGAGCTACTTGGCCGGCAGCGTGTCGACGAAGGCGAGGCTCAGCTCGACCCATTCACGAAGCTGAGCCTCGGTGGCGAAGCCGGGCGGGTCCACGTAGACGTACCCGCGCATGGGCCGGCCGCTGAAGTCCATGATCCGGGCGTGCGGCCGGCCCAGGGCCTCCTCGTGGCGCTCCGGCCCCACGCGGAGCATCAGCGTGTCGCTCTGCACTCCGGCGAACATGTTGCCGTGCGCCAGCATGCAGAGGCCGCCGAACATCGGCTTCTCGTTGATGTCGTCGCGGTTCGCGACCACCGCACGAACACGCTCGGCGAGCTCCTCGTCGTACGCCATGCCCCGCCTTTCCGGTCCGTCCGTTTCCTCGGCCTCACGCCGTTCGCGTCCCCCGGCCTTCAGTCTCGAAGAACCTGATCAGCTCGGGCGCCAACGCAGCCGGCTGCACGGCGTGCGCCTGACCCTCGATCGTGACGGCCTCGCCGTCGGGGACCGCCTGGGCGATGGTCCGCGCCGTGCTGCGCATGAACGGCATACCCTCGCCGCCACAGAGGGCGAGCACAGGCACGGACATGCCCGACAACACCTCGGTGGGTACGGCCGCCGTGGGACCCATGATCTCGGCGTGGTCGTAGCGCATGGTCGGGGCCAAGGCTTCGCCCTCCGCCCAGAAGGGCGTGCTGCGCATGCCCTCGATCTGCTCTGGCGGCGTGCCGACGTAGCGCAGGAACAGTGCGAGCGCATCGCCCCGGCGTCCCTCATCGAGGGCCTCGTCGAGCGCCGCGAGGTACTCCCCCCACGCCAACTGGGCGGCCGGGTCGTCGTTCCAGGGCGCCTCGTAGGCGGCCACCCCGGCGACCCGGGAGGCGCCGAGGGCGCGAGCGGCCAACAGCGCCAGGCATGCCCCAGATGAGTGTCCGTACAGGTAGGCCGCGTCTCCGGCCTTCTCGATCAGCGCCTCGATGTCGTCGATCTCCCGTTCGACGGCGTACGGCGACGTGTCGCCGCTGTCGCCGCGCCCGCGGCGGTCGTAGGTGTAGACCGTGAAGTGCGGCGCCAGCAGTGCGGCGAGCCCGGCCTGGCTGCCGCCCCTTCTCGTCGTGATCGCGCCGTTCACGATGATGAGCGGAGCCCCGGCGCCCTGCGCCTCATAGACGATGGACGTCCCGTCCGCGGATGTAACGTTCACTGTCATCTCCCGTCTCGTCATTTGACCTCTACGACGAGAAGGTCCCCGTCGTGGATGATGACGCGAGTGTTCCCGCCGGGCCCCCCGCGAAGGCAACGTTTGTCGACCTCGCAGGGCTCCTGACAGCCTTGCTGAGTGCGACGCTCATCGGAGTCGCGTTCGTCTCCACCAAGCCCCCGGTGTCGGAGGCGGACAGGGTCCTGATCCAACGCTACGTGGCTCGCCGCACGGGGTAGGAACCGCAACAGCGCAAGGGTGGGCGAGCAGCGTGAGACGCCGCGGAGCGGCAGGCGCATCTCGACCGGGAAGAGACCCGGTATGGCAGATCCTCGGGTGATCGGAGCCCGAATGAACCGGAGGGACCCATGACCGACGAAGCACGCCTCGAACCCCTCGACTCCGGCCTCGCGCCGGTCAGCGAGGGCTGGTTCGTGGTCAACGCCAAGGACGCCGCCTGGCAGGTGCACCCCAAATTCGGCGCGCGCTGCACCTTCGAGCTGGGTCGTCGCGTGCTCGGCGAGCGCGACGACCTTCAGCCGGCGCCGTTCCCGCAGGTCGGCGTGAACCTGGACGTCTTCTGGCCGGGGCAGCCGAGTACGCTGTACCACGCGGAGACGGAGCAGGAGGACTTCCTCGTCCTGGCCGGCGAGTGCGTCGCGATCCTCGAGGGCGAGGAGCGGCGGCTGCGGGCCTGGGACTTCGTGCACTGCCCGCCCGGCACGCATCACGTCTTCATCGGCGCGGGCGACGGACCGTGCGCGATCCTCATGCTGGGCGCCCGCCCCAACGGCGGCATCGACTATCCGCGCTCGGAGCTCGCCCTCAGGTACGAAGCCGGCGTCGAGACGCAGACGGACTCGCCGGCCGACGCCTACGCGCCCCACGGCCACTGGCGGCCCGACCGCCCGGAGCGCTGGGACGAGCTGCCCTGGGCGCGTCGCTGAGGCCGGCAACGCCGGCGACAGCCTCAAGGGCCCGAGCGCCGGGTACGTCCTGCGACATCATCAGTAGCTCGTCGCAGAGATGGAGGTCACCAATGCCGCCCCAGCCCGGCCCGGATGCGCCGCTCAAGGCCGTCTTCCTCAACTGCACGCTCAAGAAGTCGCCGCAGGTCTCGAACACCGAGGCGCTCATCCGCAAGGTCGCCGACCTGATGACGCCGCTCGGCGTCGAGACGGAGATCCTCCGCGTCGTGGACTTCAACGTCCCCTTCGGCGTCGCCTCGGACATGGGGCCGGGCGACGAGTGGCCGTCGATCTACGAGAAGCTCAAGGCGGCCGACATCGTCGTCATCGGCACGCCCATCTGGTTCGGGGTGCGGGGCTCGGTGGCCCAGCTCGTCATCGAGCGCCTCGACGGCAGCTACGACGAGGGCGATCCCGACACCGGGCAGTTCCCCCTGTACGGCAAGGTCGCCGGCGTGGTGGTCACCGGCAACGAGGACGGCGCCCACGACGCCGCCTCGACGACGCTCTTCAACCTCTCCCACCTCGGCTGCGTGGTGCCGCCCAACGTGGACACCTACTGGGTCGGCGACGCCGGCCCCGGCCCGAGCTACATCGAGGCCGGCGGCGACCGCCACCTCTACACGAACAAGACGGCGCGCTACCTGGCGCACAACGCCGTGTACATGGCGCGGCTGCTGCGCGAGCACCCGATCCCCACCCGCCTCACCGACCTCATCGAGGAGGCGCGGGCGGTGAGCGACCCGGCGTAGCCTCTGCGCCGCCGCCCGGCGCGAGTGCGGCGCGGGTCACGCGAGGCGCCTACGCAGAAGGACGGGCGGGCCGCGAGGCGGCCCGCCCGTCCGGGTCTTGACGGCGTCGCCGTGTTCAGGAGGCCGCGGCGCGCCGGGCGACCCTCAGCTCCCGCCGGGCGCCCTTCCGGAGCGGGCGCATCCCGAAGAGGAAGCGCGTGGTCTGGAAGCGCCGCACCAGCTCGTAGAGGACGAAGGTCCCGGTCGCCGACACGACCAGCAGCGTCAGCCACTGGAGAGGCTCGGCGGCCGGCAGGCTGACCAGGTAGTAGGCGGCGATCACGATCACGGTCTGATGGAGCAGATAGACCGGGTAGGAGGCCTCCGCCAGGTAGGCGAGCGCCGCGGACTCCCGGTTGAGGTAGCGGCGGCCGTACCCGAGGAGGCCGACGATGACCAGCCACGTGGCGAGCGCGCCGAGGAAGTTGAGCCCGGTGAGCTGCAGCGAGGGATCGGGCAGCGAGTCACGGAGGCTGCCGCTGAGCACCCACCAGGCGGCGAGGCCGACGCCGAGGGCCAGCGCCGGCAGGCGGTACCGCTCGGCGGACTTCATGAAGGCGGGGGCGCAGACGGCCGCGAAGCCGAGGACGAAGAACACGAGGTAGTAGAAGGGCGCCAGCGCGCCGGTCGGGTCCGGGACGGCCGCGCCGAGCATGATCAGCAGCGCCGCGAGCAGCCACCCGGCGGGGTGGGCGAGGCGGCCCGAGAGGCCCTGCAGCAGGGCGCCGCCTCGGCCGCGGTTCGCGAGCAGCGGCAGCGCGATCACGGCGACGAGGAGCAGCACGAAGATGAACCACAGGTGGCCGAAGCCGAAGCCGCCGAAGTAGTCGCCGCCGTCCTGGATGTTCCACCGCAGGAAGTCGCCGCTCACCAGGTAGTGCCAGAACGAGTCCTGGTAGCCGGAGTTGAAGCGGGCGCCGTACCACGTCTGCACCGGGATGAGCACGAGGAACACGCCCATCACGAAGGGGACGCCGAGCCGGGTGAAGCGCTCGCCCAGGTACTGCCGTGAGCTCCGCTTGCGGAGCGCGAAGTAGGTGGAGGCGCCGGCCAGCAGGAAGAGCAGCGGCATGTGCCACACCGAGACGAAGCCGAGGAGTAGTCGAGCACCGTCGAGAGCTGGCCGGCCTTCACGTAGAAGGCCTCGGTGTTGAAGACCCGCGTGACGTGGTACGGGAAGAGCAGGAGCACGGCCAGCACCCGCAGCCAGTCGATGTAGTGGAGCCGGGTCGGGGTTGTGTCCAGGGCCTTCATGATTCCTCCTCGTGGTCTCTGCGGTCTACGTCACGATCATCGCGCCGCGACGCAGGCCGCACATCGACCCGGAGGCGCATCTCGCGGGTGACGAGCGGCGTATCTTTCGCGTAGGACCTGGGGCTGAGGAGGTACGACCCAGGTCCGAGGTGGGCCTGGCCGGGTGGAGGCGGGCGAAGCGGCGGCGGCTCAGCTCCGCGACGGGCGCAGCTCGGTGATGACGCGGCGCATCTGGGCGAGCGCCTCCTTCGTCAGCGCCTGGAGCCGCTCGAGCAGCGGGGCGGCACGGTCCGGCTCGTCCAGCAGCTCCCGCGCCGCCGCGCCGGCCTCGAGGGCGCTCGCGAGGGTCCGCGCGACTGACTGCTCGAGCTCGCCGGCGACCCGCGTGCGCTGCTCGAGGGCGGCCAGCTCGTCGGCCTGACCGGCGTAGGCCCGGAGGCGCTCCTGCGCCGCCTGCAGGTCGGCGACCATGCGCTCGCTGGCGGCGCGCTCGTCGTCGAGCTCGCGGGTCACGACCACGTAGGTCGCGAGCACGACGCCGGCGGCCATCGGCACGAGACCGAGGGAGAGCCCTCGGACCAGCCCGAGCTCCAGCGCCAGCGAGCCGCCGATGAGCGCCACGAGCGCCGTCACCCAGACGGTGCGCGGGAGCGCCGGGAAGACGACGGCCGCCTGGTAGCACTGGAGCACGAACAGCACGGTGACGAAGTCTCGCTCCGGGTCGATCGCGAGCAGCACCAGCACGATGGCGGCCTGGACGGCGAGAGCGACGTGCAGTAGCGGCTCGGGCGCGGGCCGCCGCACCACCACGACCAGCAGGATGGCCAGGAACGCACCGAAGCCGGCGAGGTACCAGGGCCACTGGCCGGCGTCGGCCAGGACCAGGGTCCGCGCCAGCAGCGCGGCCCAAACGGCCAGCATGGCGATCACGCCGAGGCGGCGGGGCGGCGAGACGCTGTGGTCGGGCGTGAGCACGTTCCCGCCTACGGCCTCGGGTCGCCGCCGGGGACGTCCTGGCCCCCGGCGTCGCCGGCGAGGCCGTGCTTCAACGCGTAGATGGCGAGCTGGGTCCGGTCCTTGAGCCCCAGCTTGGCGAGGATGTGTCCAATGTGCGTCTTGACCGTCTTCTCGCTGATGACGAACGCCTCGGCGATCTCGCGGTTGCTGAGGCCCTGCGCGACCAGAGCGACGACCTCGAGCTCGCGCTCGGTGAGATCGTCAGGCGGCGATGCCGCCGGCGGGCGGGCCGGGGCTTCGCCCGCCCGCGGCCCCATCGCTGCCTCCATCACCTTGCGCAGGGCGTCCGGATGCAGCCGCGGCTCGCCGCGGTGCAGGGCGCGGATCGCCTCGACGAGCTCCTCGGGGGACACGTCCTTGAGCAGGTAGCTCGAGGCGCCGGCCTCGAGGGCCGGCAGCACCTGGTCGTCCCCCGCGAAGCTGGTCAGCGCGATCACCCCCACGGCGGCCGAGTGCTCCTTGATGCGCCGCGTGGCCTCGATGCCGTCCAGCCGCGGCATGACGACGTCCATGAGCACGACGTCGGGCTCGAGGCGAGCCGCCAGCTCCACCCCCTCGAGCCCGTCCCGCGCCTCGCCGACCACCTCGATGTCGTCGTTCAGGTCCAGGAAGGTGCGCAGCCCTCGGCGCACCACCTGGTGATCGTCGACGATGAGCACCCTGATGGGTCCGTCCTCAGTCACGGTCAGGTCCTCCCTCGCCGGCGGCTTGCTCCGCCACCACGCGCGTCCCGCCGCCGCGCGCGCTGGTCACCGTCAGGCTCCAGCCGATCTCCGCGGCGCGCTCCTTCATGCTCGTCAGTCCCAGCCCGGCGGCGACGGACTGCCCCGGGTCGAAGCCGCGTCCCTGGTCCTCCACCTCGAGGCGGAACGGGCGGCGCAGGCGCAGCCGCACCGCCGCCTCCCCGACGCCGGCGTGCTTGACCACGTTGTTCAGGCCCTCCTGGGCGATGCGCAGGAGGGCCTGCCCGTCCTCGTCCGGCAGGGCCTCGTCGCCGTCCACCTCGAGCGTGACCGCCAGCCCGTCGCGCAGCTTGCGCTCCACGCAGTGCCGCTCGAGCGCGCCGATGAGGCCGCCTTCAACGGGGACGGAGGGCGGCCGGTCGGCGCTCAGCGCGGCCAGCTCCTCCAGCGCGCCGTGCGCGAGGTGGTCGAGCTGGTCGAGCTGCGCAGCCACCGCGTCGGGCCCGCGGCCCAGGAGCAGCCGCGCTGACTGGGCGGTCAGCGTCATGCTGAACAGTGTCTGCGTCACCGAGTCGTGCAGGTCGCGCGCCAGGCGCTGCCGCTCACGCGCGGCGCCCAGCCGCCGGACCTGCTCCGAGGAGTCGGCCAGCCGCTGGTTCGCCTGCCGCAGGTCCGCGGCCAGGGCCTCGTTGCGCGCCCGCGCCTCCACGGCCCGCCGCGCGGCCAGCGCGTAAGCGGCGAAGAAGACGTTGGCGGCGCCGTAGAGCGCGACGATGGCCGGCGTGGCCGCGCCGAACTCAGCTGCGATCCCGACTCCCGTGACGATCGCGAACACCCCGATCAGCACCCACACGGCGCGCGGCCGCCAGCGGCCCATGGCCTGCATCACCGGCACTGCCAGCAGGGCGGCGTAGAAGTCGCTCGAGTCGGACTGCCCGAGCAACACGAAGACCACGACGCCCTGGGCCACCAGGTAGGCGACGAAGGACGGAGCCCAGACGCGGACGATGTACGGCTCCGTGAGTACCAGCACGAACCAGGCGGCGAGCAGCGCCAGCGCGACGAGCCGCTGCTCGCCCTCGAAGGCCAGCACCGAACGCAGGACGGCCGCGAGGCCGAGGAAGCCGACGGTAGTCGCGAACACCAGGCCGTTGGCCGACGACGGCGTCCGAGCTTCGGATGAGGGGACCACGTCTCCCGCGCCGGCCGCGGCGAGCGGGTCGCCGGCGCCGGCCTGCACGAGACCCTCTCTCACGGGCATCGACGTCCCCCTGGTTCGAGCCGGCCCGTGCGGCGCGGCTCACGACCAAGCCATCTTACGCCCGGGCGCGGGGCGAGGGCAGAGGCCGGCGGGAACCGGCCGGCCGCGGGACGTCTACGCCAGCGCGGCGAGCCGGCGCGCGGCGACGATGCGCGCCTGAAGCTCGTGGCTGGCGGCGGCGGCGTGGACGCAGTCGTCGGCGCCGGCGTCGAAGGCCTCGCCGGCGTGCTCCTCGCTCGGGGCGATCAGGATGATGTAGGGCGGGCGCGAGCGGCGCCGCGCGCGCAGCTGCCGGCACAGCTCCGGCCCGCCGCAGCCCGGGAGGTCCCAGTCCACGACGGCGAGCGCGGGCGCATTGGCCGCGAGGAGCAGCGACATGGCGTGCGTCCCCTCGCCGGACTCGACGGGCTCCAGCCCGAGGCAGGTGAGGCCTCTCGTCACCTCGCGCAGGATGTCTCTCGAGGTGGCGTCGCCGTGCGCGATCAGTAGTCTCACTCTCTCCCCCGCGGTGTGGCCGCGCCGGGCGCGGCGGTCCTCCATGTCAGGATTCTCGGCCTCCGCGACGGCCGGCGCTATAGGACGATCGCCCATCCGCCCGAGCGCGGCGACGCGAGCGACCGCTCGTCAGCGCGGCGTCTCGACCGGCTTGAACCGCTTCTGCGCCGAGACGATCTCGCGCAGGGCCTCCTGCAGGCTCGCGCGCGTGAGCGGCGGCAGCGTCCACGTCTCGATGATGTTGTCCACGGGGCGCCCGTTGCGCAGGCGGTTGGCGTGGTGACGCAGCTGCAGGTGCTGCATGCTGATGAACGCCTCGCGCAGGGCGCGCTCGGGGATGGCGTCCTCGCCGGCCACCTCGACGACCGCGGCCAGCCGCTCGAGCGTGGAGGCCGACGTGATGGACGAGGCGAAGGCGTAGTAGCGCGCGTAGTTCTGGATGGGCACCAGGCCGTTCTTCTTGATGTCGATGCTGCCCTCGAGCTTGCCGCGGAAGCCGAGCGGCGGCCGCACCCGCGTGCCCAGCTGGATGAGCCCCTCCAGGAAGCGCTTGCGCTCCGGGGCCTCGCGGATCACGTCGGTGAGCACCTTGTCCACGTAGAGCTCGCCGGAGATCTGGCGGTAGTCGAACGAGACGCTGGCGCGCGCCATGCGGTCCAGGTCCTTGCCCAGGAGGCAGTCCTCGAACGTCGCCCGCCACTGCGAGAGCGGCATGCGCCAGGCGCGATTGCTCGCGAGCACGCCGTGCGGGTCGGCCGGCAGGCCGCAGCGCGCGATGCCCGTGTTGACGTCGCGCGCGAGCACGCGGAAGTAGTCGGCCACGGCGGGGTCGTCGGTGTCGTCGAACGCCAGCCCGTTGTCCTGGTCCGAGGCCAGGGTGAGCTCCGCGCGGGCGGCGCTGCCGAAGGCGAGCCAGGCGAAGGGCACCGGCGGCTCGCCGAGCCGGTCGATGACCAGCTCCAGGAGCCGGGACGTGAGCGCGTCGTGCAGGACCGTGAGCACGCGCGTCACCGACGGGGCGTCGAGATGCGCGGTCATGAGGTCGAGGAAGAGCTTGGGGATGTCCGCCGCGGCGGCGATGAGCTCATCGTCGTCGCGCGCGGCCATGATCGAGCGACGCAGGGCGAAGGGGCTGCGCGCCTCGAGCGACATCAGGTTGCTGGCGGACAGGATGCCGACCACCTCCCCGTCGTCGTCGAGCACCGGCAGGTGGTTCACGCCGGCGGTCATCATGGCGATGCTCGCCTCGGGCGCGAGCACGCCGGCGCCGATGGTGTGGACCGGCGACGACATGATCTCCGTGACGGGGGCGTGGCGGGAGACGTGCCCGACGACCACCTTGTTGCGCAGGTCGATGTCGGTGACGATGCCCTGGATGCCGCGGCCGCCGGGGCCGCGCACCAGGATCGCCGAGCGCTTCTCGGCGATCATGATCTCCGCGGCCTCCTGGGCGGTCGTCTCCGGGTCGCAGAACAGCGGCTTGCTGCGGGTGACCGACGTGACCGGCAGGGTGCGCACGTCGGGCAGCGCGCGCATGGTGCCGGCCGCCTGCAGCAGGCGCTCCCGCAGGTTCGCGGCCATCCACTGCAGGCCGGCCGGCCGGCCGAGCAGGCCGACGGCCTCGTCGCGGGGGATGCAGTACAGCAGCGAGTCCTCCCGGGCGCGCACGGTGAACTCGGGCGCCAGGCCGGTGAGCAGGGTCGGGTGGCCGATGATCTCGCCGGCGGTGACGACCGCCACGTAGGCGTCCTTGTGCACCAGCTCGAAGGTGCCGAGGCGGACCACGTAGAGCTCCTCGCCCGGAGGTCCGCCCTCGACGAGGATGGACTCTCCCGCGGGCACGGCGCGCTCGCGCAGCGAGCCCGCGATCCTCTCCAGTTCCTCCGCGGGCAGATCCTTGAAGGGCGGGACACGGCCGAAGAACCGGACCCTGTCGGCGACACGTGCGGGATCGGCGGCCGGCGGCATGTACCCCCCTATCTGACGGTTCGGTCGATGAGGCCGCGCTCGTGCAGGTGGCGCAGGCTCTCGATCACGTCGGCTTCGTTCTTGTGCTCGAGCACCACCATGGCGCCGGCGGCGCGGGCGAGCGCCATGACCGGCGCGGCGTCGATGACGCCGCGCCCCAGCGGCAGGTGCTGGTCGCCGCCCACGTATCCTTCGTTGTCGTGCAGGTGCACGTGCTTGAGCTCGTACCGGCCGTCGTTCAGCCACTCGGAGAGACTACCCGCAACGGCCGCGTGGCCGACGTCCAGCGAGAGCCCCAGCCCGCGCAGGTCGAGGTCGCCCGGGCGCGCGGAAGTGCGTGTGGCGCACGAAGGGCAGGTTCTCGACGGCGATGGTGACGCCGTACTCCTCCTGCAGCGCGGCGAGTTGCTCGAACGACGCCTCGAGGGTCTTGACGACGCGCTCGTCCCAGCCCCGGTACCTGCGCTGCAGGTCGGGGTGCACGACGTACACGCGCGCGCCGAGCGCCGCGGCCACGTCGAGCTGGCGGCGGTGCTCCTCGAGCGCCGCCCGGTGCTGCCGCCGGGAGCGGCTCCCGAACTCGAAGTGAAGGAACGGACCGTGGACGGAGAACGGCAGCCCGGCGAGCTCGATGACGCGTGCGTTGGCGGCGTCGAGCAGGCTGTGCCGGCCCAGCGACAGGATCTCGGCGGCGGGCGCGATCTCGCCGATGCGCTGCAGGGCCGCCGCGAGCGAGAAGTTCGCGTACGCCCCCGTGGAGATCGCGATGTCGTCGTAGATGGGCACCCGGTACGAAGTATCGCACGCCGGATGCGAAACCGACGTTGGCGACCCGCCGTGGCCAGGACAGACAGCGGCGGGCGGCGGTCCCCATGACCGCCGCCCGCCGCGAAAGGGCCGGGTGCGTCCCGCGTCAGCGCGGGTACTTCGGCTCCTTGTACTGGGTGATGCCGTACGGGCTGGTGCTCACCGGGTCGAGGGTCGTCCCCTCCACGAGGTGCATCCGGCCGACGAGGTAGGCGCGCTCGTACCCGCCCGTCTGGTTCACGCGGATCAGCGCGTGACGGAAGACCGGCGACTCGGGGGATGCGACCGCGTACGGGTGGACGACCGGCATGACGATGGCTTCGGTGGCGACCGAGGTCGTGGTCCCCGTCTGCGGCGGGTTGATCGCGTAGAGCACGGCGATGGCGATCAGCACGGTGGCGAGCACCGCGAGCGACCGGCAGCAGCGGGAAGTGGTGGACCTGTGGCCTGTGGGCGATGGAGTTGCTCATGACAGCTCCCTTCGGCAAGTGTGTGGTTCCCCGACCACTGCTCCAGCCTAGGGCCGGCACGGCGGCGGGGCATCACCCCCTACGGGTGAACGGGCGTTCAGTACGAGAGCGCGCATGGAGTGTCATGGGCGCGGCCGGGCGTGCCGATGGTGCTCCGGGAGGGTGAGACCGACGGGAACGACGACTGACAACGGAGAGGCGCCGCCGGCGCCGCGGCCGCTCGAGCGGGCGCCGGCGGACACGGGAGCGCACGCGAGGACCGGCGCGCGGGCCGGCGCGCGGCCGGGCGCCCGCGCCTCGCGCCCGCGCTTCAGCATCGCCGGCAGGCCGGAACCGAGGCCGGCGACGTCGTCCTGGGGTCGTACCTGGCAGTGGGTCACGGCCGCCGCCGTCACGGTCCTGCTCGCCTGGCTCACCTACAGCCGCGAAGGCTGGATCCCCATCCTCTCGGCCTTCGACCTCGGCGTGCACGAGTTCGGCCACCTGCTGACGTTCTGGGCGCCGCCGCTGCTCTGCTCGTTCGCCGGCTCGTTGCTGCAGGTCGCCGCGCCGCTGCTGCTGGCGGGCTACTTCTGGTGGCGGCGCGACCAGTTCGCCGTCGTCCTCATGGTCGCCTGGGCGCGCCGAGAACCTGCACAACGTCTCCGTGTACATCGCCGACGCGCAGGTGATGATCCTGCCGCTCTTCGGCGACGACGGGTCGGGCGCCGGGCACGACTGGCACAACATCCTGCTCGAGCTGAACGCCCTGGCGGCGACCGACCAGCTCGCCCTCGTGGTCAGGACCTGCTCGGTGATCCTGTTCGTGGTGGCGCTGGGGCTCGCCGCGCTCGGGTTCTCGCGGGCGCGGCGAGCCTGACCGGCGACACCGCCCCGTCCGCCGACCCCAGCCCCGCCTTTCGTATACTCCCGGCCATCACGCAGGCGAGGCGACGGAGGTGAGCGTGAGCTGGCTGGCGAGAGCCATCGACGCGGGGCACGAGTACCGCAAGCCGCTGGCCGAGATCGAGGACGACCTCTTCCTCGACATCGGCGCGCAGCGTGCCAAGAAGACCAAGTTCTGGGTGCAGCTCGTGCTCGCCAGCGTCATCGCCGCCGGCGGCGTGATCGGCAACTCCACGCCGGCGGTGATCGGCGCGATGATCATCGCGCCGCTGGGCACGCCGATCTACGGTCTGGCGCTCGCGGCCGTCGCCGGCGAGCGCCGCGAGCTCCGCCGCTCCCTCGCGCTGCTCGTGAGCGGCATCGTCGTGAACATCCTCATCGGCGTGGTCATCGGCCTGGTCACCGTGAACCGCATGCCGATCGACGTGAACCCGCAGATCGTCGGCCGCACGGCGCCGACGCTGCTCGACCTCGTGCGTCGCCGTCGCGGTCGGCGTCGCCGGGTCGTTCGCGCTCACGCGCAAGGACGTCGCCGACATCCTCGCCGGCGTGGCCATCGCCATCTCGCTGGTCCCGGTGCTCGCCGTGGTCGGCATCACCCTCGGCGCCTGGCGCGCTTGACCTCGCGCTCGGCGCCTTCATCCTCTTCCTCACCAACGCCGCAGCGATCCTCATCGCCGGCGCGATCGTGTTCACCGCCGCCGGCTACAAGCGCGAAGCCGAGCATCGCGACGCGCGCGCCGGACGCCGCGCCACCGTCGCCATCGTCGTCCTCATCGTCGTCCTTCTGGTCCCGCTCGGCAGCGGCGTCCATGCGCACGCTGCTCTACGAGAAGTGGACGAGGGACGTACAGACGGACACGGAGCAGTGGCTGCAGGGCACGGAGTGGCACCTGGACACGGTCACCGTCTCCAACGACGAGATCGTCGTCACCGTGATCGGCCCCGGAGACCCGCCGTCACGCGACCAGTTGAAGAAGGCCATCCGCGAGGACGTCCCCGACAGCGTCCCGGTGAAGGTCATGGAGGAGGCCGGCCGCACCACGACGCTCTAGGCCGGCCGGCGCCCGTGCTCACGCGGGCAAGCCGGCCCGTCACCCTCCGCGGTTGAGCCGGTGATACAGGCCCTTGAGGCTGCCGAACAGCTTGCGGTACTCCGCGTAGCTCCGTGCGTAGCGCTGCCGCGTCGGACGTCGGCGAGAACCGCTCCGGGACGGGCACCAGCGCAGGCACATCGTCGAGCGTGAGCTCGCCGAGGCAGATGCGCGCCCACAGGGCGACGCCGCGGAGTTGCGCGTTGCGGGGATCCGCGACCTGCTCGACGGGTCGCCCGAAGACGTCGGCGTAGATCTGGCACCAGAGGTCGCTCTGCGCCCCACCGCCGAGCAGGCGCACCTTGGGGACCGGACGCCGGAGGAACTTCTCGTAGGCGTCGAACAGCCAGCGTGCGTTGTACGCGACGCCCTCGAGCACGGAGCGCACCAGCATCGCGCGATCGGTGCGCAGCGAGAGGTTCAGCCAGCCGGCGCGCACGGTCTTGTCCTCCGCCGGACTGCGTTCGCCGTTGAGCCAGGGCATGAACAGCAGGCCCTCGCACCCGGGTGGGGCCTGCCCGGCGAGCCGGACCAGGTCGTCGAACGACGGCGCCAGGCCCTCGGCGGCGGCGCCCTCCGCGCCGATGCCGCTGCCGCCGCCCACGAGGCCGTCGTCCGGAGCGACGATCTGCTCGCGCAGCCAGTGGAGCGCCGCGCCCCCCGTCTCCTGGTTGTTGACGACGATGGGATGCGCGGAGTCGATGCCCGGGAACGGTGGCGATCTGGTGCAGGACGTCGGTGCGCTTGAAGGGGACGCGCGCGCTGATCCAGGCCGTGGTGGAGATGGCGATGTGCGTGTCGTAGGGGGCGATCGCTCCCGAGCCGACCACGGCCGCGTGCAGATCGGGGATCCCGCACACGACGGGCACGCCGGCTGCGACCCCGAGCTCCCCGGCCACGTCGGGGAGCAGCGGTCCGAGCACGCTCCCGGTGGGAACGAGCTCGGGAAGCTTGGACCGGTCCCGCCGCGTGCGCACGAGGAGCGAGTCCACGTACCCGAACGGCGCCCCGATGCGGTTGTCGGTGATCCACGAGGCGAGCATCGACGCAGGGGTGGCCGCCGCGCGGCCCGTGAACCGAAGCCCAAGATAGTCCACCGGTTCGAGGATGACCGTCGTCTTCGCGTAGACGTCGCGCAGACGCTCGCGCAGAAGCAGCCAGTGGCCGGTGGGGTCCGCCCCGCTGGGGGAGGGCGCGCCGCCGGTGATGCGCACGAACGGAAGCACCTTGTGCGGCGCGAACCCGCCGATGCTCAGCGGCCCGCCGATCACCTCTCGCGCGAGGTCCCGGGCGCGCGTGTCGGCCCAGAGCAGGACGTCGCCCGCCGGCTCGCCGTCCGCGCCGACCGGCACCGACGAGCCGTACTGTCCCGTGATCGCGACGACGTGCAACTGCGCGCCGTCGGCGCCCGCACCGTCGATCGCCTCGCGCGCGGCCGCGCGCAGACCGGTCCACCACTCGACCGCGTCCTGGGTCGCCGCCCCGTCGAGGCCGATGCGGGCGCGGACGGGGCGGAAGGCCACGCGGACGACCTCGCCGTCGAGCGAGACGACCGCGACCTTGGGCCCGCCGTTGCCGAGGTCGACGGCGAGGATCCAGGGCTCGCCGAGCGGTGCCTCTCCGCTGCCCGGCTCGAGAGCCTGGCTACGGCGGCTCTTCATCGCGCGTCGCCCGGGTCTGTCGGGCACGTCGTGCATGGCGTCGAGGAACCGGGCCATGGCGAACTTGGCCATCTCGGTGCCGAGCGACGTGCCCGCAAAGCCGTACACCGCGCCCGACCTCGCCTTCTTGCCTTTGTGCTGCTTCGCGTACTCGACGGCTGCGGACAGCGCCTCGAGGTACGCCTCCGCGAGGCCCGGCCGCGCGTTCGGGCGCGTGATGCAGAAGTGCAGGGCCGGCGGCATCTGCAGGGCGATCATGCGCCAGCCCTGGGCGATGAGCGAGTCATTGACCAGGTAGATGTCGAGGTCGTCCGCCGCCTTGAAGGCGATCAGGAAGAGCGGGTCTCCGATCACCTCGAGCTCGGGCATCTCGCGGATCCCCTCCTTGATCGTCGTCGCCGTGCGCATGATCGCGTCGGCCGCCGCGAGATAGCCGGACTCCCCCGTCGCCACGAGAGCGGCCCAGGTCGACGCCAGGATCCCCCCGCTGCGCGAGCCCGCGAAGCCCGGCGAGACGTACAGACCGCCGGGCCAGGTCGGGAAGGTGAAGTACTGGCGCTTGCGCAGCGCCTTGTCGCGGTACAGCAGGACGCTGGAGCCCTTGAGCCCGTAGCCGTACTTGTGCGTGTCGGCGGAGATCGAGGTGACGCCGGGCACGCGGAAGTCCCAGGGCGGGACGTCGTAGCCGAGGCGCTCGACCCAGGGGAGCAGCCAGCCGCCGAGGCAGCCGTCGACGTGCAGGCCGATCCCGCGCGAGCGCGCGAGCTCGGCCATCTCCGCGATCGGGTCGATGAGGCCGTGCGCGTAGTTGCCGGCGCTGCCCACGAGGGCGACCGTCTGGTCGTCGACGAGGTCCGCCATGGCCGCCACGTCCGCGACGTACCCGTCGGTGAGGGGCGCGTGCCGCATCTCGACGTCCATCCAGTGCGCGCCCTTGTCGAGGGAGCAGTGCGCCGTCACCGGCATCACCAGGTTGGGCCGGGTGACGCCACGCTCTGCACGCGCCTCCTCACGATAGGAGTACAGGGCCGTCATCAGACTCTCGGAGCCGCCGCTGGTGACGACGCCGACGCCCGTCCCGTGCAGGAGGTCGGACGTCATCGCGATGATCTCGCCCTCGAACTTGGTGGCGCTCGGGTACATGTCGCGCTGCAGGACGTTGGCGTGGGAGTAGAGGTCGAAGACCTCGCCGAGGAAGTGGTAGTGGGCGTGGTCGCCGGCGTAGATGCTGCCCGAGACGGTGCCCTTGTCGCCGAGGGCGTCTTCGGAACGCGCCATCTCCGCGACCTGCTCGAGGAGCGCGCGGCGGTCGACGGGCTCTTCCGGCACTCGCCGGTACGTCTCGGTCGTGCTCCTGTAAGGATAGAGATCGCCGAGGATCTGCTCGAGTCCGGTGTCGCTCACCTGTTCCCCCCCATGGTGCCGATGGCGTCCCGCACGGGCGTCGTCGGACCCGCAGGCAGGCGACGGGGTGCGGCCGGACCAGCCTCGCGCGGCCGGTCACTCCTATCCTACTGCCGGGCCGCCGTCGGGGGGTTTGTCGTGCCTGGGGCCGAAGCAGGAATGAGGGCGCGGCTAGACGCGAACGCGGATGGAAGACAGCGATCGGGCGGCGGGTGCGTCTGGCGCCACGCCCGCCGCCCGATGAGCTACCGGGAAGGCAGCGGGAAGGGGTCCGCTGCCTCCCGGGTCCCAAGGGCCGCCACAGCAGCCCCGGTATCTCGGACTCAGGTCCCGGTCTGTGCCGGGAGCGGCTACGCCGCCCGGCGATCCCGGTCGCTTACATCTGAGATACCCGACGGACGCTGCGTCGTCTCAGTGGTCGTTGACTCGTACCGGCTGCCGGCGGCATTGGCCGCGCTCTCCCGGACGCCGTACACCGCCAGGCCGTACACGGCGAGGATGTAGACGCCCATGATCATGAGCGACCACAGCGGGTACGCCTGGGCGAACATCAGCTGGCCGAGCGCGCCGAGGCTGGCGACGATGATGCCGGTCCATCGGGCCCACTCACGCCCGCTGAAGACCGCGAGCCCTGCGGCGATCCCGAGCACGCCGAGCGAGAACGTGATCCAGCCCCAGGTCCTGAGGTCGCTGAAGACGTACACGGCGTTGGCGGTGAAGAACGAGGAACGGTACACGGCCATGAGGCCGTCAAGCACAGCGAAGATGCCTCCCAACGCCAGCACGAGACCCGAGAAGGTCTGCCAGCCGGAGGCACGGGTGTCACGAATATCCATGAGGAGCTCCTTGCGCTCATTGATGGACTGGTGCATGAGTGCGTCGAATTGACACAGAGGTTTAGTGCCCATAGCAGCACTAAATGCAACCAGTCGCACCAGGGCGACATGCCAGGCGGCCCTCGAACGTCGCACCGGCCGATGGGCCGGGCGGCCCTCCTACAGCGAGCCGATGCCGAGCGCGACGAGCAGCGTCCAGGCCATGAGCAGCCCGACGAAGATGCGCTGGAGGAGGCCGGCGTAGCCGGCGAGGCCGGCGAGAGAGACCGACGAGCCGCCGCCGGAGCTGCCGCGAGGCGCCCGGCCCCTCGCCTGGCCCGGGCCGCCGGCGAGCTGCGGAGGCACGCCGGCGAGCGGCGGCGGGACCGCGGCCGACACCGCGGCGGTCTCCGGCGTGGCCGCGAGGGCCGGGGTCACGTCGGCATTCCAGCCCGCCGCCGGGCTCGCGACCGGGCTCGCCGCCGGGCTCGCCGCGCCTGCCGCCCCCGCGCGCGCCTCCCGCGCCGCCGCGCCGAAGGCCGCGAACTGCGCCGCCATGGCGACCGCGGCCGCGAGCGCCAGCGCCAGCGCCCAGGCGCCCAGACTGCTGGTGTCGCGCTCGCCCAGGAGCACCAGCGACAGCAGCAGCGCGCCGGCCGCGCCGGCGACGTAGGCGACCAGAGCGACGACCGCGTGGGCGGCGCCCGCGCGGGAGGGCGGCTCTCCCGGCATGTCGGTGTCGATGACGGCCAGCGCCGCGGAGCCCACGCCCCACACCCAGAAGGCCACGATGCCGGCCAGCGCGAGCCCGGAAGTGCCGAGCACGCCCGGGACGGCGATCAGGAACAGCAGCGCCGACCCGCCGCGGCACAGGAAGGCGGACTTCATGACCCACGGCGCGTGGCCGCGGGCGAGCCCGCTCATGCCCAGGGACAGCGGGCTCTGCTCGGGGTTGAGCAGTTGGGCGACGATCAGGAGGGCGGCCCAGGCGACGACGAGGGCCGCCGCGACGTAGGCGACGGCATTCACGGCGCAAGCCTACAGGAGGCGCGCCGCCGCGTGCAGGCCGCGAAGCGGCTTCCGGGTGGACGACGCCTCGCCGCGGCGCCGGCTCTGGACCCCCCGCCTCCCTCCCCCTATAGTCGCCCCATGGACGTCCGGCCCGAGTGGTACGAGATGATCGGCCGGCGCATCTCGCGCCGGCAGTTCGACGGCCGCCCCGTCTCCGCCGAGCTGCGCGAGCGGCTCGAGGTGTTCTGCGACGGCGCCAGCGCGCCGGCGGGCGCGCCCGGCTCACCGGAGGTGACGCCGGGCGAGGTGCCGGCGCCGGCCCGCGTGTGCCTCGTCGACGACCCCGCCCGGCAGCTGTTCACCGGCCTCGTCGGCGGCTACGGCATGGTGGCGGGCACGACGCTCGCCGCCGCCTTCGTCGGCCGCGCGCCGTCAGACGGGCCCGCCCCGGACGACGTGCAGGCGGCCGCCGGCTACCTCGGCGAGGGCTTCATCCTCGAGGCCACCCGCCTCGGCCTGGGCACGTGCTGGATCGCCGGCTCCTTCGACAAGGCCGGCGCGGCCGACCTGGCCGACCTGGGGCCCGGCGAGCAGGTGATCGCGGTCACGCCGCTGGGCTTCCCCACGCAGCGTCCGGCCGGCGGCGAACGGCTGCTGCGGACCCTGGTCAAGGCGTCGGCGCGCCTCAGCGTCGAGAAGATCGCGCCGGGCGTCCTGGACGGCGGCTGGCCGCAGTGGGCCGTCTCCGCGGTGCAGGCGGCCCGGCTCGCGCCCTCGGGGGCCAACCGGCAGCCGTGGCGCTTCCGCCTGGACGGCGAGGCGCTCGTCATGGCGCGCGCGGACAAGCTCTACTGGACGGCGCCCATCGACCTGGGCATCGCGCGCCTGCACGTGGAACTCGGCGCGCAGCACGAGGGCGTCAAGGGCTCGTGGACCATGCTCGCCGAGCCGGACGTAGCCCGGTTCACGCCCGGCCGGCTGACGGTCGGCCTCGTCGCGGCCCGCAGTTTAGCCTGCAAACACGAGGGAAGCGTCACGACAAAGGGCCGCAGTCGCAGCGCCGCCGGTGAGCGCTGGGGACGACCGCCGCCACGAGCATCCCGAGAGGGTCGATCACCATGAGGAATCCCTACGACGCGATAGGCCGCTTGGGCCTGTTGCTCGCCATCGTCGGCGCCGTCAACTGGCTGCTGGTCGGTCTGTTCGAGTGGAACCTGGTCCAGTGGATCTTCACGCAGTCCGGAACGCAGACCGTCGACAGTACCGGCGAGCGGATCGTCTACATCGTCGTCGGCGCGGGCGGCCTGCTCGCCGTCCCGATGCTGGCGGCCACCCTCGCACGCAGCCGCAGCCGCAGCGTGGGGCACGAAGAACGGCAGAGCTCCGCCAGATTCGTGGAGACCGACGACACCGCCTTCTACCTGGGCGCGCCAAAGAGCTCGCGCGAGTCGAGCCCCGAGCCGCAGCCGCTGCGCGTCGTCGAGCCGATCGGCGCGCCGCAGAGCGAGGCGAGTGCGTCCTCCGCAGGCAGCTCGAGCAGCCCGAGGAGGTACACGGACGCGAGCCTGCGCTACGGCACGGTGGAAGAGACCGACGAGGGCTTCGAGGAAGCCACGCAGGAACAGCACCGGGCCGCGTGACGAGCGGCGGGAGTGACCGGGGCGGCGGGCGGACCTTGCGTCCTCCCGCCGCCCCTCGTCTTGCGACCTGCCGCCTCCGCGCCGCGGGCGACGTAGAATCGGCGCCAGCGAACGGAGGGAGCCCGGGATGCAGGACGCAGGCGAGGCGAACGTGCGGCGCGCGGGCGGCGGCGCCCCCCAGGGGCCTGTGGCGGTGATCGGGGCCGGCCTGACCGGAGGCAGCTGGGCCGGCCTCTACGCGGCCGCGGGACTCGAGGTGCGCCTGCACGACGTGGACGGCGCGCGGCTGGAGGCCGCCGTGGAGCGTGCCGCCGCGGCGGCCGGCTTCCTCGCCGGCAGCGGCCTCGCCGACCCGCAGGCCGCCGAGCGCGGCGTGGAGCTGCTCACGGGGACCTCGGACCTCGCGACGGCGGTCGCCGGCGTCACCCACGTGCAGGAGTGCGTACGCGAGGACCTGGCGATCAAGCGCGAGGTGTTCGCCGCCGTCAGCGCCGCGGCGCCGGCGGAGGCGCTCATCTGCTCGAGCTCGTCGGGCCTCTCCATCAGCGACATCCAGACGGCGGCGAGCGGACCGGAACGCTGTCTCGCCGCCCACCCCTACAACCCGCCGCACCTGGTGCCGCTCGTGGAGCTCGCGCCCGGCGCGCTGACGTCGCCGGAGGCGATGGACCGCGCCGCGGCCTTCTACGAGAGCGTCGGCAAGGAGCCGGTCAAGCTCACACGCGACCTGCCCGGCTACCTGGCCAACCGGCTGTCCGCCGCCCTGTGGCGCGAGGCCGTGGACCTCGTGCTCCGCGGCGTCGCCACCGTCGAGGACGTGGACAAGGCCGTCAGCGCCGGGCCCGGCCTGCGCTGGGCCGCGATGGGGCCGCACCTGCTCTACGACCTGGGCGGCGGCCCGGACGGCATCATCGGCCACGTGCAGCACCTGGCCGAAGTCAAGGAGGGCATGCTCCGCGACCTCGCGACGTGGACCACGTTCCCGCCCGAGACCGCGGAGGTCCTGGACGCAGGGCTGACGGACGAGAAGGAGGGGCGCAGCTACGACGAGCTGGTCGCGGAACGCGACGCCCTGCTCGTCGCCTATCTGCGTGCCCGCCGCGGTCGGCTGGGAGCGTAGCCTGAGGGACTCGTCGACGTTTTTGCCACGGGGGGTCGGGGAAGCGAATGAGTGCCCGGTACCACCCGGAGGAGGAACTGAGATGACCCCTCACGACGACGACCCCGCTCCCAAGACGAGCGGTGAGACGGGCACTCCCGAGACCGACCAGACCGACCAGACCGAGTCGACCGAGACCCCTGCGCCCGCGTGCCCCTGGACGCCCGGCGCGACGCACGAGGCGGCATGATGATCCCCGATGGCTTCACCGTGGTCGCCGGTTCGCTCGGCGACCAGGGCGGCGCCGTGGCGCGGCAGCTCAAGCTGCACGGGCGCCACGTGCGGGCACTCACGCCCAACCGCTGGTCGCCGACCGCGCGCCGGCTGATCGACGACGGCGTCGAGGTGCTCAACGACAGCCTCGAGACGCCGGAGGTGGTGGTCCGCGACCTCGCCGGAGCGGCGCACGTGTTCGCCGCCTTCACTCCCTTCGACGAAGGCGGCCTGCAGGCCGAACTGCGCCAGGCGCGCAATCTGGCGTGGGCCTCGGTCCGCGCGGGCGTGCAGCGATTCGTCTACGCAGCCGTGGGCGACCCCCAGCAGGACCGCGCGGTGACGGACGACGAGCTGTGGGGCGTCGAGCGCCTGCTGCGGCAGTTCGACCTGCCGCTGACGCTGCTGCGCCCGGCGTTCCTCATGGAGAACATCGACGAGTTCGCGCTGCGCCGCGACGAGCACGGCGGCCTGGTGCTGCGCACGCCCCTGAACGAGCTCGACGTCGTGCACTGGATCGCGGTGGAGGACGTGGCCGCGCTGTCTCGCCTCGCCTTCGACCGGCCCTTCGCCTTCGGGCCCGATCCGGTCGACCTCGGCGCCGACAGGCTGAGCTTCGCCGAGGTCGCGGCCCTGATCGGCGAGGCGCTCGGCGAGGAGGTCCGCTACGAGCAGATCGCGCTCAGCGAGGTCGGGGATCCGCACGCGCGTGGCATGTACCGCTGGTTCCAGGACCACGCGCACTACGCACCCGACGTGGAGAGACTGCGCCGCCTGCACCCCGGCCTGCTGAGCTTCCGGCAGTGGCTGCAGGCCGGACGACTCGACCTGCACAAGATCGAGCAGAGGTCGTCGGCCGCGGCCTGACGCGGGCGCGGCCCGGTCAGACGGTGAGCTGCGCGCGAACGCCCCGGTCCGCGAGGATGACGAGCCGGTGGAGGGCGCGCGTGCAGCCGACGTAGATGAGCGACCGCTGGACGGGGTTCTCCACGGCGGCGACGTCGGTGATCACGACGGCAGGCGCCTCGAGACCTTTGAACCGGTAGATCGAGGCGTACTTGATGGCGCCGGAGCGCAGGTCGACGGCGTCCAGGTCGCTGGGGATGCAGGCCGTGAGCCAGTCGCCGACGTCCTCCTCTTCCTCGTCCTCCCCCGGCTCCCTGACCAGCGGCGCGAGACGGTCCCGCCACGGCTGCTCGGTGAGCTGGGCGGCGGCGCAGCGCTCGTTGCCGAGCGGGCTGAGGACGGCGACGCGCGGGCCGCTGAAGCCGTCGTCGCGAAGCTCGGTGAGCACGGACCGGAGCAGCTCGAGCTGCTCGGCGGCCTCCCCGTACCAGCGCAGCTCGGGCTCGACGGCGTCGTCGGGGCGGCGCACGCGCCGGTAGCCGGGCGAGACGTGGCCGGCGGCGCAGGCGAGCCCGGCCACCCGCGGCGTGTTGCGGCAGTTGATGCGCAGTTCGCAGCGCATCGCGGAGACCGGCGCCGCGCCCGCGGCGCGTGCCTCCGCCGGCGGGTCGAGGAACTCGTCCACCGACAGCGCGGCCGCGTCGTAGATGCGCTGCCAGGTGAAGTCGCCGAAGAAGCGCCAGTGGCCGCGCTCGAGGCCGCCCCGCAGGCTCAGGTCGAGCGCGTCCAGGTAGCTCCGGCGAAGCACGTCCTGCGCCTCGTCGAGCACGATCTCGTCGAACAGGCCGCCGTCTCCCTCGCGCTCGAGCAGCGCCTCGAGCGCCAGCGCGGGCAGCTCGTCCTGCCAGAACTCCGTGCGGCAGCGCTGTTCGCGCGTGGGCACGATGCCGGCCAGGAGGCGCAGGTGCTCGTGCAGGGTGCGCGCCGTGACGGCGGGCCCCATCCCGGCGGTCTCCTCCTGCAGCCAGCGGCCGAGCGGACGGTTGAAGCACAGGAGCAGCACGCGGCGGCCGCGCGCGACGGCGCGGCGCGCGGCCTCGATGGCCAGCAGCGTCTTGCCGGTGCCCGCCGGCCCGTCGAAGACGATGCGCGGGTTGGTGTCGATGGCGTCCAGCGCCTCGAACTGCTCGTCCGTGTAGTGGCGGACCTCCTCGTTCAGCCGCTGGAAGCGGGACTTGGGGCTCTCGAAGAACTCGAAGTCGGGGCGCAGCAGGTTGGCCAATGCGTCGCACTGCTGCGGCGTCGGCTCGGCCTTCTCGGCGTGGAGCCAGCCGGCGTGGTGCTCGGCGAGGTGCTTGCGCGCCTGCACGAGCACCCCCTCGATGAGCCGCGCGATGGGCTGCGCCTGCAGCGCGCGGCGGTCGATGATCTGCCACGAATGCCACTCCGGTGAGCTCTCGGTGAAGTCGATGAACGGGAAGCAGGCCGCCGACCAGAACGGGACGCCGGCCAGCTCGGGGTGCTGCTTCGCGAGGCGCTGGCGCACGCTGTGCATCGCGTCGGCGGCCTGACGGAACGGGCCGCGGTGGTCCGGCTCGGCGCTGTGACCGTAGTACCAGTCGCCGCCGTGGCGGGCGAGCTGGTGACATCCCTTGACCTCCACGACGAGGACGCCCTTGCCGGGCACGACGCAGAGGAAGTCGATCTCGCCGGCGAGCTGCCGCCGGTGGTCGGCGATGTCGAACGAGTGGAGGACGGTCCAGCCCGCGGTGTCGGGGCCGGAGGCGGCGAGCGCCTCGAAGACGGCGCGCTCGCCGTCGCTCTTCGTGCTCTCCGAGATGGTGGGTGGGATCAGACGCATCGCACTCAGGTCCTTCGCCGGGGCGCCCGCGCGTTCCTGTGTGGAGCCATGGGCAACGCAAGCCCGTCCGTCGCCTGGGAGTATTGATGGCATACTGGTCGTGACTCGCCTGACGCCGTCTCCGAGTCGGGCAGATCGCTGAAGGGAACCGGGATCGCCATGGGCTGGTTCGGCTCGGACAGGGAGAAGTACGACACGCTCGCGACCGCGTGGGTCCTGCCGGAACCCAGACGCTGCGTCCAGTGCGGCGTCTGCTCGTTCAACTGCCCCATGGCGATCGACGTGCGACGCCACGTGTGGCGCAACGAGCCGGTCGTGGACAGCCGCTGCCTCACCTGTGGGGAATGCGTGAAGCGCTGCCCGCGCGGGCTGCTGCGCTTCGAACCGATCGCCGCCGGTGCACTCGTGAGCCCTGAGGGAGCGTGCTGAGGTGGCGCGACGCCACGTCCTGATCGGCGGCGGGCCGGGCGCCGTAGCGGCGGCCGAGGCCATCCACGGCGCCGACCCCGGCGCCGAGATCGTCCTGGTCAGCGCCGACCCGCACGGCTACTACTCGCGCCCGGGCCTTGCCTACTACCTGGCGAAGGAGATCCCCGAGAAGTCCCTGCGGCCCTTCTCGTTCGCGGAGCTGACCAGCCTGGGCGTCACGTCGGTCAACGCCAGCGCGGTCGGCATCGACCCCGCCGGGCACACGGTGACGCTCGAGGACGGCGGCAAGCTCGCCTACGACCGCCTGCTGCTGTCCACCGGATCCACGGCCGTGCCCGCCCGGGTACCCGGCGCCGAGCTGGACGGAGTGGTCAAGCTCGACGACCTGGACGACGCCCGCGACATCATCCGCAGAAGCGCCGCGGCGAAGAACGCGGTGGTGGTCGGCGGGGGCATCACCGCTCTCGAGATCGTGGAGGGCCTGCGGGCGCACGGCGTGAACGTGAACTACTTCATGCGCCAGGACCGCTACTGGAGGAACGTGCTGTCCGAGTCGGAGTCGCGCACCGTCGAGGAAGAGCTGCGCACCGGCGGCGTGCGCATCCATCCGTTCACGGAGCTGGCGCGCATCGTCGGCCGCGACGGCCGGGTGGTGGCCGCCGAGACGGGCGACGGCACGCGCATCGCCTGCGACCTGGTGGCCGTCGCGATCGGCGTGCGCCCACGGATAGAGCTCGCCAGGGCCGCCGGACTGGCCTGCGCGCGCGGCATCCTGGTGGACGAGTACCTGCGCACGAGCGAAGAGGACATCTTCGCGTCCGGAGACGTGGCCGAGACGGCCAACCCCGTCACCGGCCGCCGCACCATCGAAGTGCTGTGGCACTCGGCGGTCCACAAGGGCCGCATCGCCGGCCTCAACATGGCGACGGGGCCGGCTCACCCCTACGAGGAGGGCCCGTCGCTCAACATCACCCGGCTGGCCGGCATGAACACCACCATCATCGGCGCGGTCGGGTCCGGCAAGGACGCCGACCTCGAGGGCCTGTCCCGGGGAGACAGCCAGACCTGGTCGGAGCTGGGTGACGCGGTGCTGGTCGAGACGCACGCCGACGGCGCCCGCATCAGGCTGGAGATCGTGGAGCGCACGGTCGTCGGCGCCGTCGTGATGGGCGAGCAGGCCCTCTCGTTCAAGCTGCAGGAGCTCATCGAGGCACGCGCGGACCTCGGCGGCGTCGCCGAGCGTCTCACCGCGCCGGGAGCACAGGTCGCCGCCCTGATCGGCGACGGCTGGCGGGCGTGGAAGGAGCAGGTTGTCTAGACGCTCGTCCGGACTCGCCGCGAGCGCGCCGACGCCGGCTGCGGTGCCGGCGCCGCGCGGGCGCGAGCGGCTCGCGGGGCTCGGCCACCTGCCGGAGCTGGCGTACGCGCTCGCCGCCATCGTGGCGGTCACGGCGCTCTACGGCGTCGCCTACTCGCAGGCCAGCGCGTTCCCCACGGCATCGAGCCTCGTCGGCCACGGCATCGGCATCGCGGGCTTCGTCCTCATGCTGATGACGGCCACCCTCTACTCCCTGCGCAAGCAGCGCAACGACGCGCGCTGGGGCAGCACCGCCTCCTGGCTCAAGTTCCACATGGTGACCGGGCTGGTCGGGCCGTACATGGTGCTCCTGCACACGGCCATGAAGTTCAACGGGCTCGCGGGGCTGGCGATGCTGCTGACCGTCGTCGTCGTCGTGAGCGGCCTGGTGGGCCGCTACCTCTACACGCGGGTGCCGCGGACGGCCGGAGGCCTCGCGGCCGCGGCAGGCGATGCCGGCCGGCAGGATCGCGTCCGGCTCCTCAGGCGGCGCAAGACGCTGGCCACCTGGCACACGCTCCACGTGCCCCTCACCTGGGCGCTCTTCATCGCCGCCTTCATCCACGTGGTGGCGGCGCTCTACTACGCGACGCTGCAGCGATGAGCGAAGTCTGGTGATGCGACGATGACCAAGCGGCCGAGCTTCTTCTCCCCCACCGGGATCGCGGTGGCCGTGGCGCTGGTCGTGGTCGTGGTCGCCCTCACCCTGCTCCTCGGCCCGGTGCTGTTCAGCCCGGGGTCATTGAACTCGCAGGCCAAAGCCGCGACGCTCGGCGGCGTCGCCAGCCACGCGCAGCTCGGCAACCACTGCGGCGCGTGCCACACGGCGCCGTGGAGCTCCCAGACCATGGCCGACAAGTGCCTGGCCTGCCACACCGACGTCGGCTCGCAGATCTCGGGCAAGACCGGGCTGCACGGGACCCTCGCGGCGATGCGCTCGGCGCCGTGCGGCGGCTGCCACCCGGACCACGGCGGGCCGAACGGCTCCCTCACCTCTCTCAACGAGAACAGCTTCCCGCACGCGGTCACCGGCTTCAGCCTGAGCGGCCACCGGGACAAGGCCAAGGGCGGCAGGTTCACCTGCACCGACTGCCACCCCAAGGGCTACGGCAAGTTCGACCAGTCCATCTGCGCCACCTGCCACGCCGCCATGGACGCCGCGTTCATGCAGCAGCACGAGGCCGCCTTCGGCAAGGACTGCCTGCCCTGCCACGACGGCAGCGGCAACGCCAAGGTCGACCACAGCAAGTTCGCCGTTCAAGCTCACCGGCAAGCACGCCGCGGTGCCGTGCAACGCCTGCCACGGCAGCGCGAAGTCGATCCAGGACTACCAGAAGACGCCGCAGGACTGCTACTCGTGCCACGCCAAGGACGACAAGCACAAGGGCTCGTTCGGCACGCAGTGCGGCGTCTGCCACACCACGGCCGGCTGGAGCGGCGCCACCTTCGACCACTCCGTCTTCCCGGTGGACCACGGCACCGACCAGCAGAAGTCCACCTGCCAGACGTGCCATCCCAACGGCACGACGACCTACACCTGCTTCGGCTGCCACGCGCACACCACGAGCAACGTGGTCGGCGAGCACGAGGGCAAGTCCCTCTCCCAGCTGACGGACTGCATCAAGTGCCATCAGGGCGGGCGGCAGTGGCGGCGACTGAGGTGGTCTACGACCTCGCGCACCGGCAGGTGGCGCTGCTCGTGATCGACGTGCAGGGCGAGTACTTCGACCAGGACGGACCGGCCTTCGTCGAGCACGCGCGCGACATCGTCGGCAACGTGAACCGGCTGATCGACGCGTTCCGCCTCCAGGGCCTGCCCGTGGTGTTCGTCAGGCACGCGCACCGCGCCGACGGCAGCGACGCCGGCCGCATGGGCGACTTCTCCGCGCCCGACGAGGAAGACTCGTTCGTCGAGGGCACGCCGCGCGTGGAGTTCATCCCGGAGCTGCACGTGGAGCCGGGCGACGTGATCGTGACGAAGCGCCGCTACAGCGCCTTCCTGGGCACCGACCTCGAGGCCGTGCTGCACACCGCCCGCGCGCGGGCGGTGGTGATCTGCGGCCTCATGACGAGCTTCTGCTGCGAGACCACGGCGCGCGACGCGCACGGCCGCGACTACGAAGTGCTCTTCGCGGCCGACGCCGTAGAGGGCCCCGACCTCGAGGACGCCGAAGGCCGCGAGGTCCCGCACGACGTCGTGCTCGCGAACACGGTGACGGCGCTCGGCGCCGGCTTCGCCGAGATCGTCACCACCGGCGACGTCATCGCCCGGCTGGGCTGACCGCCGCCACACCGGGCACTGCCCGCGCCGCGCCGGCGAGGCACCGCCCGCGTCACACCCAGTTCGCGACCAGGAGTCCCTGAACCCTGCGGAAGTGGCGCACGTCGTTGCTCACGAGCGTCGCGCCGCGGCTGCGCGCGTGCGCGGCGATCATCAGGTCCATGGCGCCGAGCGGGCTGCCGCGCTTCTCCAGCGCGGCGCGGATGTCGCCGTAGTGCTCGGCGGCGGCCTCGTCCCAGGGCAGGACGGCGAGGCGCGAGACGAAGTCGCCGATCTCGCGCCTGATGACGGCGCCGGCCGTGTGCCGCGCGGCGCCGTAGAGCAACTCGGCGAGGACCACGGCGGAGATGCCCAGCGCATCGGGATCGGCCTCGTCGAAGCGCTCCTTGACCGAGGCCGGCCGGCTCCTGAGCACGTAGCTGCAGATGTTCGTGTCGAGCATGTAGCGCATCAGAAGAGCTCGCGGTCCTCGGGCGCGCCGTCCTTGCGGTCCGTCAGGAAGTCCTCGGGCACCTGCGACGGGCGCGCGAAGAAGTCGTCCCACCCCTCGGGCTTGGGCCGCAGCACCACGGCGTCCCCCTGCCGCTCGATGAGCACCTCGCGGCCCGGGAACCGGAACTCAGCCGGCAGCCTGACCGCCTGGCTGCGGCCGTTCATGAAGAGCTTTGCGGTCTGAGCCATCGCACACCTCCGCGATATATACCACTGATATATACCACGGATGGCCTCGGTCATGCACGGAGAATGACGCTCCGCGGCGGGGCACACCAGAGTGACGATCCGAGGTCAAGGTGGACAATCGCCGCGGCCGAGCCGGCTGCCTCACGCGTCGCGATGTAGCCGATCCTGGACGTGACCATGTCGATGCCGTGTCGCTCAGCCTCCTTGTCCACCGCCTCAAAGTACCGCCGCCGAGCGCATGGTGGGCGTTGCATCGTGGTGGCGGTGCGACGGCCGAACAGGTCGACCGGCCGAGCCCGTACACGACGGAGCACCGGCCGGGAGGACGCTCTCGCGCCGCCCGGCCGGTGCTCCGTCACAAGGCCGTCCTACTTCTTCTTGCCCTTCTTCTTGCCCTTCTTCTTTTTCTTGTCCTTCTTCTTGTCCTTCTTCTTGGCCATGCCTCGCTCCTCGACTTCGTGGTCGGCACGCGATCGTGGGACCGTCCTACCCAGCTGGGCGCGATTCACTCACACGCACGCTCAGTGCGAGGTCTACTTCACCTGGATGCGGGTGAAGATCTCGCCTCCCCCGCCCACGGCGATGCGCAAGCGATAGGTGCCATCCGTCAGCACCCTGGTGTTCAGGTTGTAGACGTATTGCTTCTCCTTGGAGTCGTAGCGGAAGGTCACCCCGTCCTTCGGAGCTGAGGTCGAGGTAGGCGCGAACTCCGCGCCCCACACGCCCGCGATCCGCTCGGCCAGGCTGAGCACTGGCGCCAGCGAGCCAAGCGGCCGGCCGTCAGCCCCCACCACCTGGAACTTGACGGCCATGCTGCTGCCGCTGACCACGGTGGTCCGGGCAGCGCTCAGCGGCGGGAGCACTCCGGCGCTCGCCCACGACACCGAGTAGCCGACCGTGGCGGTCGCGGTGTTGCCGGCCACGTCGGTCGCCGACACGGTGAAGCTCTTGGCGCCGAAGCTGGCCGTATCGATCGGATCACCGCTTGCGACCGTGCCGGTCTCGGTGGCCACGCCCGAGTAGGCGTCCGCCGTCGACCAGTCGGCGGGCACGACCTGGTCCTTGACGTAGGTGGCGCCGTCAGCCGGCGTGGTGAGCGTGATGACCGGCGCGGTCGTGTCGAGCTTGATGGACGCGCTCACAGCATCGGAAATGTTGCCCTCCGAATCCCGGAACTGGACGTAGACCGTCTTCGGGCCGTCCGCGCCCTGCAGCGCGTGGGCCTTGCCCGCGGCGTAGGGCTCGAAGCTCATCGGCCAGGTGCTGCCGTCGTCGGAGAACCTCATGCCGGTCACGCCGCCGGCGGCGTAGCTGCTCGCGCCGAGGGCGAGCGTGACGTTCGGCGTGGTTGCCCACTCCACGCCCCCGTTGATGGCGATCGAGGCGCCGCTGAAGTGGAAGGCGGCGAACAGGTGAGCCGCGTGTGCCTGGGCATCGGCCGCGTCGCCCGCGACCGCGGCAAGGACGTCCGCCTCGTGGGCGTCGTACTCGGCGGTGCCGTCAACCGCCCCGAACATCTCGCGAGTCGAGGTGACCGCCTGCTGGTACCAGGTGCCCCACTCCCCGAGCAGCTGCGCCTCGCCGATCGAGCGTCCGCCCGTGTAGCCGGTGCCGGCGTAGGCCTCGTGCAGCGCCGCGTCGGTGGTCGCCGGCGCGCCGTAGGGGTGCAGGAGCGCCCAGAGGAAGTGGGCGGTGGCGTTGTCCTTCTCCCAGCTGAAGCGCTGGGAGGCCGCGGCCTTGACGATGTCGATGGTCTCGCCGGCCGACTTCACGTCGGCGTCGGCGCGGTAGTAGGCGAAGACGCCGGACATGAGACCGACATCCCGCAGACGGTCGGCACTGAGCGCCTTCATGGTGTCCATGGACGAGTGGTAGGTGTAGTCGGTGAAGAAGAACGTCGCCAGCGCCGGGATCGGATGCCGCGTGGTCACATCACCCACGGTGTCCGTGTTCCACAGGAACGGCTGGGCGTCACTGCCGCCCTCCCACGGGCTCGCCTTGAGGCGGTACCGCGTGTCGAAGTCGGGAGAAGTCTGCTCCATGAGCTTGCCGGACTCGAAGTACAGGTCGGTCAGGAAGTGCCCGCCATACGGGTACCAGCTGAGCGAGCCGGCGCCCCACAGCGTGTGGGTGTCGGGCCCGCGCAGGAACTGTGTCGGCGCGGGCGCAGTCGTGCCCGCCAGCACGTCGGTCTGGTACTTGTACCTGGCCGAGGGGTCGGGCATCTTGTCGAGCACGTACACCGCCCCCGTGGTGGCCTGGTCCGCGCCCACCATGTCGTTGGAGAACGCCGCGACGATCTTGTTGTACTGGGCCGGGTGCGAGGCTTTGTAGAGCCCCGACATGGTCATCTCCTGGCCCCACATGAAGGTCATCGTGCGGCGCGGTCGCGGCAGCGCGCCGGTCTCGATGAGGTGTTTGGTGGCGCGCAGCATCTCGAGCTGCTGGCCGACGCCCGAGGCGTTGTCTTCGGCGCCCGGCTCCTGGATGTGCGCCATCTCCATGATACGCTCGTCGGCCTTGGTCGTGCCCTTCATCTCGACGATGAGCGTGCGCAGCATGTTTGTAGTGTCGGGAGCGACCGAATACGGGACCGAGCCGCCGATGGCGAACAGCTTCATCTGCGGGAAGCTGCTGGTCTGGTCGTACTTGGCGCAGAGCGCCGTCAGAAAGCGTGTGTCCTCACGCGAGATGTTCAGGCTGGTGCGCTTAGGCGCGGCGGTCGTGCCGCTGCCCGCGAAGCGGACGTTGTTCGGATAGACCTCGACCCCGTTGATGACGGGGTCGCTGTAGTTCGAGAGGGCGGCTGGCGTCATAGCCGCGACGGCGAGCTCCTGGCCGGCCAGCGCCGTCAGATTGGACATGCTGGCGGTCGCAGAGAAGAGGATCTTGCCCGCCAGGGTCGTGCCCGCGTGGCCGGTCCAGGAATACCTGGACGGGGTACCCGAGCGAGTCACGGTGCCGACGTCGACCACATCGGCCACGATCGCGCCCGCTTCGGCCGTCGCCAGGTCGGTGTTCATCGGGCTCGTGAACGCCGAACCCGTGGCCAGGTGGCAGCGGTCGTTGATGGCCTCTTCCGCCGGCGTGCGCTGGTTGTCGATGACCCACTGCTGGGTCATGTACGACGGGTAGTAGGGGCTGGTCGGGTCGAACGTGTCGATCGCCGGATGGTCGAAGTGGTAGGCGGCCGGGTCGCCGGCTACCGCATCGCCCTCAGGGCCGACGATCTGGAACGAGAGGTACTGCGGCACCCAGACGCTGCCGCTGCGATAGTCCTTCTGGATCCAGTAACAGTTGTCGCTGGAACCCTCGCCGGGCGTGAAGCCCATTCCGTCCAGCTGGCCTACGATCCAGTCCTCGACCTGGTTGAACCACGGGCCGCCGGTGTTGCGCCAGCCGCGGTACACGTAGGCCGAGTTCTCCAGGGCCTTCTGACCGCTGATCTCGCCCTTCATGATGTCGTTGACCTGCTGCAGCGTCAGGGGGTCCTGAGGCGCCGCCCCGAGCGCGAGAGCCGGCAGTGCGACCGTGACGACGACAGCCGCCATCAGTGCCAGCAGGAGAAGCAGGCGGGCCCGCCTGCAGACGAAGTACCCCATCACCCTAACCCCCTCGTGCCTGGGGGGCCTTATGTCACCACGCATGCCCGTTCCCAGGCGGGCAGGCGGAGGCTCCCCGATCCATGGACTCCCGGTGGAGTGACACACACCGGGCCTCCGCACCATACGCCCAACGGCACGCCGGGAGAAGGGCCACCATCGCCCGGCGCCGCACCATTGACGCGGGTCAAGCCTCTTCCGCGACTTCGCCGGGTACTCCGTCGTCAGACGACCCGACCGAGGGGGACACCATGGACGACCAGCGCAACAGCGATCCGGCCCTCACCCCGACCTCCGTCCTCGTGCACGAGCACGAGGTGGTGGCGCTGGTGGTGGCGGCCATGGAGCGCGAGGCGGCGCGCATCCGCGCCGGCGAGCAGATCGACGGCGACGCCGTCGAGAAGATGGTGACGTTCACGCGCGAGTTCACCGACGGCTGCCACCACAACAAGGAGGAGAAGGCGCTCTTCCCGCTGCTGAGCGAGAAGGTACCGATGGCCGTGAACCCTGTGAACGCGATGCTGGCCGAGCACGAGCAAGGCCGCGGCCACATGAGGACGATCGCGGAAGCGCTGCCCGAGGCGGGCACCGGCGACCCGTCCGCGGCGCTCACCGTCGCCGGCGGCCTCGAGGGCTACGCCGGCCTGCTGCGCGCCCACATCGAGAAGGAGAACAAGGTGCTGTTCCCGCTCGCCGAGCGCTCACTCGGCGCTGCGGACAAGACAGCGCTGGCCGACGAGTTCGAACGCCTCGAGCGCGAGGAGACGGGCGAGGGCGTGCACGAGCAGTACCACGCCCTCGCCCACGAGCTGAGCGAACGCGGCTGAATCAGCCGGTCACTGGCAGAGCGCCGCCAGGAACTCGTCCCAGTTGGTCTGCGTGCTGAGCCGCAAGGTCCGGTAGTAGGTGAAGTCGGTCGCGACTGTACGGCGTCAGCTGCTGGCGCGTCGAGGGCATCCAGACCGCCAGCCCCTTGCTCTTGTTGAACTGCTTGTTGGTGCTCGTCCAGTTGGCGGTGGTGCAGGCGGCCGCGGCAGTCATGACGGCGTCGCACCTGGCCTTGATGGTGGCGTCGGCGACCTTGGCCTTGATGTTGGAGGCGAGCTGCCACAGGTCGAAGGCGATGCTGTAGTAGCTCACGGTGCTCCGCCTCGCGCTCACGTAAGCGCTCCTGTAGATCGGCAAGCCGGCCTTGAGCGCGAGCGCCCACTGGTCCACCGCCGTCATCAGGGTGGTGAAGCGCGCGTCGAGCGCCACGCTCGAGTACGTGTCGCTGTCACCCAGGGCCGTCAGCGCGACCTTGTCGCTGACCTGCTGCGGCGTCATCGCAGGGTTCGCACGGAGGGCGGCGATCACGGCGTCGTACTGGATGCCCTCCCAGTTGGTGTACGACTCGCTGCCGGCCATCGCCAGCGCGTAGGGCTGCCAGTCGGCGGCCACCTCGAGCATCTGGCGATTGCACATGTCCCAGGCGACCGCGCTGATGGGACCAGCCGTCGCCATGGCGGCCACCTGCTCGTCCTCGTCCAGGGCGTCACCGGCGGACGAATCGTCCACCGAGCGTGTACCCCTGGAAGGTCATGTAGCCGTGGTCCCAGAACGCCAGCAGGTAGTTGGTGGCCGGGTAGTTGGTCTTGGCCCAGGCGACGAAGTCCATGAGCGTCTGCGGGTCGCCCATATTGCGCTCGCCCCAGTCGGCCACCGCACTGGCCGCGTCGGCGAGCATTCCCTGCGTGCAGTAGTAGACCTTGGTCGTCTGCCAGTCGCCGCGGCTCGTGTCGTAGCCGGGCCCGCGGTCGGCGATCGCGACCACGTTGACGCTGGCGTTGGAGCCCAGCGCGCTGAGCTCGGTCTCGATGTCCTTGACGACGTAGTCCTCGAGGTTGTTGTCGCCGTCGATGTAGACCATCACGGTCCAGGCCTTGGCGGGCAGCGGCGCTGCGGAAGCCGCCGCCGCAGCCATCAGCGCGGCAGCGCCCACCAGAACGACGACGGCCAGAAGCCAGACAGAGTGCTTCATTGTCCCCACCCCTCCTACTCAGACGGCGTCCCCCCCGTGGCGCCTACCTGCATCATACGGAAGACGCGTGTCCGCGAAAGGCCCTCGTCCGTTATTCGCGGCGCCGGCGGGTGGCCGCGATGCCAGGTCGCGACCGCAGGTCCTCGAGAGCCGCCGCGGCGTTCAGTAGGTCCCGCTTCGTCACTTCGCCTCGTCCTCATTGTCAAGAGGCAGACGGTCGCCTAGTATCATCTTCGTGACCACTGGGGCCGACAGTCACCTTCGCTCGTGAACGCCGCGTCCGGCTCCGCGCGCGCCCGCTACGGCTGGGAGAGCGACTTCCCCACCTTCTCCGAGACGGAGCCGCGCGTGGTCCGCATCTCGCTCCAGGAGTTCCTAACGGACGCGGGCGACTCGCAGATTCGCGCCTGGGACGACTCCATCCCGAAGATCCAGGTCGAGGTCGGCGAGGTCGTTGAGATTGACGAGCTTGCTCAGCAGTACACGGCTATTCTGGAGTACGAGCTACCGCTCGAATCGCGACGGCCCGATGTGGTCCTCCTCGTGAATGGCGCGGTCGTCGTCCTCGAGCTCAAGGGCAAGACCGAGCCCGAGCAGGCCGACCTCGATCAGGCCGCTGCGTACGCCCGTGACCTACGCTGCTACCACAGGTACTGCGCGGACCGCGAAGTGCACGCCGTGCTCGTGCCCACCCGCGCGCACGGGTACGCGGGTGTTCGTGATGGCGTACACGTCGCTGGCCCTGACGCGCTGCACGACCTCATCCAGAAGCTCCAGCGCTCGTGGGAGGAGGGCCCGCTGACCGCCGACCAGTTCCTGGCCAGGGACGCCTACTGCCCGCTACCCTCGCTGGTTCAGGCTGCCCGTGAACTCTTCCTGGACGGCAAGATCCGGCCGATTCATCGCGCCCTCGCCGAAACCCAGCCGGCCATCGATGCGATCTCCGCCATCGCGCACGAGGCGGCGCGCACGCACACGCGGCATCTCGTTCTCGTCGCAGGGGTTCCGGGCTCGGGGAAGACGCTTGTGGGACTGAGCGCAGTCCACAATCCCAGCCTCGACGATCTGAGAGTCGAACGCGCCGGCGGCAAGCCGACCGGCGCCGGCCATCTTCCTCAGCGGCAACGGCCCTCTCGTCGAGGTCCTGCAGTACGAACTGAGGGGTGCTGGGGGTGGCGGCAAGACCTTCGTGCGCGGCGTCAAGGACTACATGAAGCAGTATCTGGGCGACAAGGCCGCGATCCCGCCGCAGCACGTGATCGTGTACGACGAGGCGCAGCGCGCCTGGGATCTTCAACAAGTGGTCAACAAGCATCCCGGCTTCGCGAGCACAAGTCCGAGCCAGAGGCCTTTGTCGACTTCGGCGAGCGCATCCCTGAATGGTGCGTCTTGGTCGGACTTGATCGGCTCGGGTCAGGAGATCAACGTAGGCGAAGAAGCTGGCCTCGGCCAATGGCGCGAGGCGCTGACGAGCCGGCTCGCCAGGGCAATGGACGATTCACGCCCCGCAGCGGGTGCTCGATGAGTTCTTCCGAGACCCGGCGCTTCCCGCAAGCACGTCGAGGCCAGCGAAGCGCTCGATCTCACCGTCGAGCTGCGCTTCCACTTCGCGCCGGACTTGGACGAATGGGTCGACGGGCTCCTGACCCATGGCGACGACGGCACACGGACGAGAGCTCGCCGCACTACTCGAGGCCGCCGGCTACCACCTCCGGATGACCCGCGATCTCGAGACAGCGAAGAGCTACTTCCACAAGCGCTACGCCGAAGCACCTGCCGCCCGCTACGGTCTGTCGCCTCCTCACGAGACAAGAGTCCTCGCCGAGTGGGGCATCCCGAACGACTAGCAGTCCACGCAAGGCCATGCGTCTCGGCCCTTGGTACGGCGAAGGCGACGAGAGTCATCGCTCGTGTCGAAATCTTAGCGAGTGCGTCACCGAGTTCGGTGCCCAGGGTCTGGAACTCGACGGCGTCCTGCTCGCCTGGGGAACCGACCTGATGTGGACCGGCGATGCCTGGTCCAACGCTCGCGCCAAGAACCACGCGCGACGGCACCCACGTGCGCGACCCCTTCCAGCTGCGCGTCAACGCCTATCGCGTGCTGCTCACGCGAGGGCGCGATGGGGCGGTCATCTTCGTCCCGCCCATGACAGAGCTCGACGCGACCGCCGCCCGGCTGCAGGCACACGGGGTGAAGGTCCTCAACGACTGAGTTCGCAGGCGCGGGCGGACTCCGCAGCCGGGCCTCGGTGCCGAGCCTCACCGGGACGCGCGGCAGCGCTCTTCTTAGGGCGCCGGAAGTCCGGTAGCGGCGCGGTACGCGAATCGGCTGGACGCGCTGGGTCACCACCATCGGCTCTGGTGCGCTGGGCCGGCCGCGTACGACCACGTCGCGGCGCCGTGCCGCGGCGGCCGCCGCGGGGTCGTGCCGGTCCCCTCCGCCACGCCCTCCCGCGCAGGGCTCACTGCGGATGGACTCCTCGATGCTCGCGGCGACTGCGGGGCGTCGATGTCCATGGTCGGCCGGCGGTCCCTCACGGACCAGCGCGGTTTACCTTCGCCCCGCCGGACACGTCCATGGTGCCCAGGGTCGGCGAGCCGTAGTAGTCGAGCGTCGCGCCGCCGCTGGCCTCGACATCGAGCTTGCCGGTCACGCGCACCGTCGCGGTGGCGCCGCCCGAGAGCTGCAGGTCGGCGAGCTGCGCCGTCAGGCCGCTGAGCTCGAGCTTGCCGGCCCCGGACGCCTCGAGCGCCAGCGCCTCGGCGCTGCCCGTCAGGGTCACCTCGCCGGCGCCCGACACGTTCCCGCCGAGCTGCTTCGCCGCGAGATCGCCCGAGACGTCGGCTGCGCCGGACACGTCGAGGTTGACGTCGCCGTTGCGCGCGCCGGCCAGGGCCACCGAGCCGTCGCCCGACGCCTGCAGGTCGAGCGGGTCGCCCGCGGCGAAGCCGCTCACGTCGGCCTTGGCCGCGCCGGTCACCTCGAGCGCGGTGAGACTCGGCATCGTCACCGTCGCCGAGAGCGTCGCATCCACGTAGTCGTAGCCCGGCTCCAGGCCGATGCGCAGCGTGTCGCCGTCCACCTCCACGCGCAGGTGCTGCACGATGTTGTCGTCCACGGTGACCGAGACGGCGAAGGCGTCGCCGCGGGTCACCTCGGCACGGAAGGTGCTGTCCACGCGCAGACCGGTGAAGCCGGTGTAGTCGAACGCCTTCGTCGCCGGCGTGCCGGAGCCCGTCACCGTGCCGAGGTTGCCGACGTCGTCGGCCGAACAGCCGGCCGTCAGCCAGCCCGCGGCCGCGAGCAGGAACAGCGGCACCGCGGCCGCCACGAACCACCGACGCACAGCACCTGGTCTCACGACTGCCTCCCCCTCTCGCGCTCCCCCGAGCGGGCGCACCGCGTGTCCGCGACGCGCATCACATGGTGATGGTAGTCCGTCTTGACGGTAACGAAAGGCCCCTACCGTTCTATGATGCGGGCATGACCGGTCGATCCGGCACGGCGTCACCCGATCCCATCGCCTGGCTCCTCGAGGGCGACGCGGCGGAGCGCTACGCCGCCTTCACGCGGCTGCTCGGCGCCGCGCCGGATGCGCCGGAGGTGCAGGAGGCGCGGCGGGCGATCATGACGGAGGGCCCGGTGCCGCGCATCCTGGCCGAGCAGCAGGCGGACGGGCACTGGGAAGGCCCCGACCGCTTCTACACGGCCAAGTACCGCGGCACCGTCTGGACGCTGCTCATCCTCGCCGAGCTCGGCGCCGACGGCGCGGACGCGCGGGTGCGGGCCGCCTGCGAGGCGATCCTGCGCGACGCGCAGGACCCGGACTCAGGCGGCTTCTCCGCCGAGCGCAGCAAGAAGGCCGGCGGCGGCCTCCACAGCCTGCGTCATCCCGTGCCTCACCGGCAACCTCACCTTCAGCCTCATCCGCCTCGGCATGCTGGACGACCCGCGCGTGCAGCGGGCCGTCGACTGGATCACCACCTACCAGCGCTTCGACGACGCCGAGGGCGACGCGCCCACCGGCTGGCCCTACGACACGCTCGAGATGTGCTGGGGCCGCCACACCTGCAGCATGGGAGCGATCAAGGCGCTCAAGGCGCTCGCGGAGATCCCGCCCGAGCGCCGCACGCCGGCGGTGCACGCCACCATCAGCGCCGGCGCCGAGTACTTCCTGCGCCACCACGTCCACCGGCGCAGCCACGACCTCACGCGCGACCTCCAAGCCCGGCTGGCGCCGCTTCGGCTTCCCGCTCATGTACCAGACGGACGCGCTCGAGATCCTGCTCATCCTCACGCGCCTCGGGCGCGAGGGCGAGGTGGCCGGCGCGGCCCCGGACGGCACGGGCGGCACGCCCATCCTGGGCGACGAGCGCATGCGCGAAGCGCTGGACCTCGTCGCCTCCCGCGCCGACGCCCAGGGCCGCTGGAAGCTCCAGCAGACCTTCAACGACCGCTTCGTCGTCCCCATCGAGACCAAGGGCGAGCCCAGCCGCTGGGTGACGCTGCGGGCGCTCGAGGTGCTCAGGGCGGCGGGCGCCCGCGGCGCCTCCGCCCCGGTCCGGTCCTGAGCCCTGCGACGGCCGTCAGGCGGCCTTGCGCTCCTAGTCTGCTCAGTCCTCTGTCGCGGCGGACGCCTTCTGCAGTTCGTCCTCCACGTCCTTCTGGTTGGCCTTGAGCTCCTTCTCGACGTGGTCCTTGGCGTGGATGGTTGCATCGGCGAGGGCGTCGGACAGCTGGTGCCTGGACATGATCACCAGCGCCGCGTCCCCCTGATCGAGGAAGTCCCCGAGCTCGTGCATGTCTTTGCGCGACATGCCTTTCCACACGTGGCCGATGAGCCCGCCGGTGAGGGCGCCGGCGGCCACTGAGCCGATCAGTGCCGGCGGGAAGAGCACGCCGACGACGGCCCCCACGCCGACGCCTGTCCACGCCCCCTTGCGGGTGGTCTTCTCAACCTTGCTGACGTGGACCTTGCCGTCGTCCTCCTTGGTGACGACGGCCGCGTCGTAGCTCTCCACGACGCCTGCCGAGTGCAGGTCTTTCACGGCGGCCCAGTCCTGCCACGCATCCGGCTGCGAGTGATACAGCGCCATGTACACGTAGATGGTGTCGTCGGCCATGGGTCCTCCTCGGGGTCGCCCGCTGGCAGGTTTGCCCCTGCTTGCCCACGGTGACCGCCCCGCAAACGGAGCGCGGGCGTCCCTTCGAGTTCGGCTCGGCCAACCGCCTGTGTGCCGGGTTTCGCCGTCGCGTATACTGGTCATACCTCACTATGTATATGACTCACTATGAGGTTTCCCTGTTCCGCGCCGCGAGGAGTCCCGAATGACCGCCACCCACTCCCTGCCGACCGACGGCGAGTCTGCGCCGGCGCAAGGCGATGGCCCGAGGGCGAGCGGCACCGGCAACCTCGCCTCCCCTCTCGCCGAGTCGCTCACGCGCGCCTCCTGGCGTCTGCGCAGGGCGTCGGTCAAGGAACTCGCGCCGTTCGGGCTCACCTTCGCACAGTCGCGCGTGCTGCGAATCCTGGCGCGCCGGGATGAGCCGATGCGCATCGGCGACCTGGCGGCGCGCTTCGAGGTCGCGCCGCGCTCGGCGACCTCGATGATCGACTCCCTGGAGACGCTCGGCCTGGTGGTGAGGCGGGCCGACCAGACCGACCGCCGGTCGGTCCTCGTCGGCCTCACGCCAAAGGGGCTCGCCCTCATGAATCGCATCGGCGAGGCGCGCCGCGCCAGTGCGGAGGTGCTGTTCGGCCGCCTCACGGCGACGCAGCAGTCTCAGCTGCTCGAAATGCTGAGCGTGCTGACGGAGCCGGACGCAGGCTGCGGCTCGAACGAGGCCGTGACGCCGGCCGCCGGAGACGTCACATGATGGGCCCCAACGCCTTCACCGCCGCACGTTCGCTGCGCCGCGACCAGTCCGTCAAGTCGGCCAAGGTCGCCAAGGGCACGGCGCGCCGCATCCTCAGCTTCGTGCATCCCTACCGGCGACTGCTCGCACTCTTCCTCGCCATCGTCGTGGTCGACGCCGTAGTCGGCGCGGCCAACCCGCTGCTCTACCGCGAGATCATCGACAAGGGCATCCTGGGCGGCGACGCCGCGCTCATCGTCTGGCTGGCCCTGCTCGTCGCCGGTCTCGCCATCGCCGACGCCGCTCTCACGCTCGTGCAGCGCTACATCAGCTCCCTCGTCGGCGAGGGCCTCATCTACGACATGCGCACCAAGGTCTTCGACCACGTGCAGCGCATGCCGCTGGCGTTCTTCACGCGCACGCAGACCGGCGCCCTGGTCAGCCGTCTCAACAACGACGTGACCGGCGCGCAGGAGGCCTTCACCGACGTGCTCTCCACGGTGATCGGCAACCTCATCAGCGTCGCCATCGTGCTGGTGATCATGTTCTTCCTGAGCTGGCAGCTCACGCTGGTCTCGCTCATCCTCCTCCCCGTGTTCCTGCTGCCGGCGCGCTGGCTCGGGCGCAAGCTGCAGGCGATCACCCGGGAGCGCTACGAGCTCATGGCCGACATGAACACGACCATGGTGGAGCGCTTCAACGTCTCGGGAGCGCTCCTCGTCAAGCTTTTCGGGCATCCCGCGGTCGAGGACGAGGCGTTCCGGCAGCATGCCGGCCGCGTGCGCGACATCGGCGTCACCCAGTCGCTCTACGCGCGCTTCTTCTACATCTCGCTGTTCCTGACGGCCGCCATCGCCACGGCGCTCGTGTACGGGTGGGGCGGCGTGCTCGCGGTGCACGGCACCCTCGCCGTGGGCACCGTCGTCGCCCTCACCGCCTACCTCAACCGTCTCTACGGACCGCTGACGGCGCTCTCCAACATCAACGTCGACATCATGACGGCGCTGGTCTCGTTCGAGCGCGTGTTCGAGGTGCTCGACCTCCCGCCGATGGTGGCCGAGAAGCCGGACGCCAAGCCGCTCCGGCGCGGCCCGGCGAGGATCGAGTTCGACCACGTCGCCTTCACGCTATCCCACCAGCGACGAGGTCTCGCTGGCTTCGCTCGAGTCGGTGGCCGTGCTCGGCGAGGCGCCGTCGGGCGAGGTGCTGCGCGACATGAGCTTCACCGCCGAGCCAGGGCAGCTGGTCGCCCTCGTCGGGCCTTCCGGCGCCGGCAAGACGACGATGAGCCAGCTGGTGCCGCGCCTGTACGACGTGAGCTCGGGCGCGGTGCGCATCAACGGCATGGACGTGCGCGACGCCACCCTCGACTCGCTGCGCGAGGTCGTCGGCGTCGTCACTCAGGACGCGCACCTCTTCCACGACACGGTGCGCGCCAACCTGCTCTACGCGCAGCCGGAGCGCGACGGACGCGGACCTGCACGAGGCGCTGCGCGACGCCCAGATCCTGCCGCTCATCGAGTCGCTGCCGGAGGGTCTCGAGACGGTCGTCGGCGACCGCGGCTACCGGCTCTCGGGCGGCGAGAAGCAGCGCCTGGCGCATCGCCCGCCTGCTGCTCAAGGCGCCCGACATCGTCGTCCTCGACGAGGCTACGGCCCACCTCGACTCGGAGTCCGAGCGCGCCGTTCAGCAGGCCCTCAAGACCGCGCTCGCCGGGCGGACCTCGCTGGTGATCGCGCACCGGCTTTCGACCGTGCGCGACGCCGACCAGATCCTGGTGGTGCGTGACGGCCGCATCGCCGAGCGCGGCCGCCACGAGGAGCTGCTCGCGGCCGGCGGCCTGTACGCCGAGCTGTACCGCACGCAGTTTCGCGACCAGGGCTCACCCGACGGCCGCGGCCGCGACGCTGTGCCCGACGAAGAAGAACGGGTCGTTGCCTAGCCGCGGCGACGGGCTGGGCGACGGACGGCTGCGCGGCGGTTCACGCGTTGGCCGGGCGGCCGGCGGCCGCACGACCGGTGTGGGCGCGCGGCGAGGGCCGCCGGGGGTTCGTCACCCCCAGCGGCCCTCGCGCCCCTCGCGCGTCCCCGCCGGCCTCGCCGCGCCCGCGAGCCGGTCGGCGGTGAGAGTCCTGCCTAGTCCAGCGACGTCCCGGACGGGAAGTTGTGGCGCGTGTCCGGGGCGACGGTCGGAGCGCTGTCGGCCCCAGACGCCTGCAGCGCACCGCCCGGGAAGTTGTGGCGCGTGTCCCGGAAGGTAGTCTCGGCGGCCACGCCCGGCGCCCTCCCCGTCAGGGCGAGGATCTCGGCGTGCGTCTCGAGCTGTGGCATGGCGGCCGCGCCGGGGGCCGTCAGGACCACAGGCGTGGTCTCGACCGTCACGTCGGCCGGCTGGTTGATGAGAACGAGCACCGCCGCGGCGGCCAGTGCGGCCACCAGCACGATGGCGATGGTCATCCACGGGATGTGGATGTGTGTCCTATGGGCGATTGTGCTGCTCATGACTCCTCCCCAGCTCCTCTGCTCCCCGACTGACATGTTCAGCCTAGGCGCAGGCGTTCGTCACGTCTTCGCCCCGCGAGGGTGATTCCGAGAACAGTCGGAGGGGCGTCCACAAGGGACCCCCGGCGCTCGATATCACCCCGAAGGGGTGACCCGTCAGGCTGCGGCCTCGCCGGCCGGCTCCGCCATCGTGTCGGCGCCCTCCGGCAGCTCCCGCATCCTGAGGAGCGGCGAGCGCACCAGCCAGAGCACCGCCAGGGTGCCGCCGGCGGCCGCGATCCACAGCGTCTCCCGGGTGCCGATGGCGGTGGCCAGGACGCCCGCCGCCAGGGACCCGAGCGGGCGCACCCCGTAGTTGACCACCATGTAGGCGCCGGAGACGCGCGAGCGGAAGCGGTCGGGGACCACGGCGGCGAAGATCGAGCCGATGCTGATGTCCAGCATCACCACGCCCAGCCCGGCGCCGAACTCCGCGCCCAGCAGGCAGAGCAGCACCAGAGCGCGCGGGCCGCCGGCGAGCGGCACCAGCAGCAGCGACACCGGGAAGAGCACGCAGCCCACCACGAACACCGGGCCGACGCCGATGCGGCGGACGACGCGGCTCGTGACCGCGGCGCCGATCACCGCGCCCACGGCGCCGGCGCCCAGCACCACGCCGAGCGTGCCCGGCGCCACCCCCAGCGAGCGCGTGGCGTAGAGGACGAACAGCGCCAGGAACGCGTAGTCGAAGAAGTTGAGCGTGGCCGTGGCCAGCAGCGCCGGGCGGACGATCGGCGACCCGGCGATGAAGCGCGCGCCGCTCAGCAGCAGGCCGCGGCGCTCCTCCTCGCGCGGCGGCTCGACGACCTTGACCCGCGCCAGGTACGCCGCCGAGACGGCGTAGGACACGGCGTCCACGGCGATCGCCAGCGGCGCCGTGAGCGCCTGCACGAGCATCCCGCCGAGGCTCGGCCCCACCACGCCCGCCACCGCGCGGCTGCCGTTGAGCAGCGACTGCGCGCCCACGTAGCCGTCCCGGGGGACCAGCGCCACGAACAGCGCGCTGTAGGCGACCATGAAGAGCACGCTGAGGCTGCCGGTGAGGAACGCGATGACGTACAGCACCGGCAGCGACAGCAGCCCGAGGGCCGCGGTGAGCGGGACGAGCGCCAGCAGCAGGCCTCGTCCCACGTCGGCCAGGATCATCAGCTGCCGGCGGTGGCCGCGGCGGTCCACCAGCGCCCCGGCGTGCAGCGAGAACAGCAGGTTGGGGATGAGCGCCGCGGCCGTCAGATAGCCCATCTGCGCGGCGCTCGCGTCCAGCACGAGCACGGCGACCAGCGGCAGCGCGATGAACGTCACCTGGTCGCCGATCAGCGACACCGTCTGCCCCGTCCAGAAGCGGCGGAACTGCGGGTGCGCGCGGAGGAGCGCGGGGGTCAGACGGGAGAGCGCCTTCATGGTGCGCACGGGCCGGCGGTGACGCGCGCGTCAGCCGCCGGCAGGCCCCTCCGCCGCCGGCCGCGGGAAGGCCAGGTTGAGGACGGTGACCGCGCGAGCGCCCTCCGGGCGCAGGTCGGCGCGCTCGCCGCGCGCGAGGTACCGCTCGAACAGGCTCCAGATGTCGCGCCCCAGCTCGCCCAGCTCGCCGGCGGTCAGGTAGAGCGCCACGTCGTTCAGCTGCGCGGCCTCCTGCCACTCCTGCGGCTCCTCGTCCTTGCGCTCGATCCAGCCCATGACCGCCTCGAAGTGCTGCTCGGCCACGACCGCCTCGAGCAGCTGGCCGGCGGCCGCGGCCTCCTGCTCGGTCATGACGTTGGGCCAGCTCGTGAAGGAGGCCGTGGCCCGCCACGGGCGCTCGCGCCCGCGGCCTCCCCCGGCCTCCTCGACGAGCCCGTACTTGGCGAGCTGGCCGAGGTGGAAGGTGCAGCGCTGCGGCGTCTCCCCCAGCTCGCGGGCCGCCTGCGTGGCGGTCAGCGGCCCCTGCAGCCGCAGCAGGCCGACGAGCTTGAGCCGCGTGGGATGCGCGAGCGCGCGCAGCGCACGAGCGTCACGCAGCTCGACGCTGCGCGGCCGGCCGGTTCCTGGTGTCTCGTCCGTCGTCATGTCTCACAACATACACTTTAAAGCAGTTGTTGTAAAGAGGCTCGGCAACGGGCTCGCACGCGGAGACACACCCTGGCCCGGTCGGTGCCCTCAGGCCAGCCCCATGCTCCGGAGCTGGCCCTCCGAGTAGCCGAAGAAGTGCGCCGTCTCGTGCAGCACCGTCACGCGGATGTGCTCGACCAGCGCGGCGCGCGTCGTGAACACGCGCTCCAGGTTGGCGCGGAACAGGTGGATCGTGTCCGCGTAGGGGGCGCCGAAGCTGGCGGAGCGCCGGTTCAGCGGCACGCCGTGGTACAGGCCGAGGATGCGCGGGTCGATGCCGTCGGCCACCATCTCCGGCGAGGGACGGTCCTCGATCATGATGCGCGACGCCGTTGAGCTCGTCGAGCAGCGCCTGGGGGAGCTCGTCCAGGGCGGCCTGGGCGACGGACTCGAACTCCTCCGGGGTCAGGAGCGGCCGCGGCTGCGCGGCCGCGGCGTCGAGCCCCAGCACCCGGCCCCACTCGAGGGCCATGCCGTCGCGGTCGCCACTGGCTCCCAGCGCGCGACCGAGCAGGTAGCGCGCGTCGGCCTCGAACCAGGGCGCGAGACCGCCGGCGGACACGACGGCGCGCAGACGCTCGGCGGCCGCGCGCGCGTCGCCTTCGGCGAGCAGGCGCGCGGCTGCGTGGAAGTCGGCCTCGACTGACATGACTTCATCATAGGCCGCCGCGGCCGCGCCGCGCTCAGGCGAGCAGCGTGGAGAACTCCCGCTGTGCGTCGCCGTCGAGGTCTCGGGCCTCGACGGCGAGGTTCGCCTGCATCGTCGCGAGCGCCACCTCCATGAGCTCCGGTCGCACACCGTACTGCTTCTCGTCGCGCAGCCAGGCGAGCACTTTGGCAAGGCGCCAGATCGTCGGTCTGCCCTCGTGGACCGGCACCGGCGAGGGTGCTTCGCAGGCGAGCATGAGCTTGCGCACGTTCTGGCGCGAGACGCCGAGCAAGACCGCCACGTCACTCAGTCCCACCAGGTCCGGCGAGGCCTCGACCAGCCTCGCGCCTGGCACCGCGGTCCGCACGTCCGCCAGGGCGCTGCGCAACGCGGCTCCGGCACTCTCCGCCTCCCGAATGAACGCGAGCGCAAGCCTTCCCCACCTGCCGATGCCGACTGTCGCGTCGTGGCAACCCGCCTCGCCGAGCCGCTCAATGAGTTCGTCTATGTCCTCAGGCGCGGCCGGAAGCACAAACGTCAACGCGAATTCGTACTCAATCATCGGTCAGCCCCAGACATGCCTCGGACCCTCCTGCCGTCGGGTGCACCCGTCGACGACTCGCCGGATCTGCCGCCCGTGGTTCTCCGGACTCCTCGGCGTCCCCCACACGACGGTGATGCAGAACTCACCGCATCGGCAGTCGGGGTCATTGTGAGGACAGAACAGCTTGGCCCAGCCATGAGCTCGGGGACCGAGCAACTCGACGCGCCAACCATGGTCCTCTGCGTACCTGAGAGCATCTTCGACGCTCCGTTCGGGATGGCGCCGTCGTGGCACGAGCCTTCCTCTTGAGTATCGGCAGATGGCCGATGGTTGTCAAGTGACAACCGCAGCACGGCTTGCGAGAGTCGGCCCCGATTGTGTCGGACGGCCGCGCGGAGCTTCAAGGGTGGACCGGGAACGTCCACCTGCTCCTGTCGGCGTCAGCCGGCCGCCAGCTCCCCGCCCAGCCGCACGACCTCGCGCACCAGCAGGTCGAAGTCCTCGCGGCGGCTGCGGTGGTTGGCGACCGCCACGTGCAGGTACTTGCGCCCGCCGATCGTCGAGACCGAGGGCACGGCGATGCCGCGCTCCTGCAGCTCAAGCTCGATCTCCTTGTTGAGCTGGTCCAGCGCGGCGTCGTCCAGGCCGGGCCGCACGTAGCGGAAGCAGACGATGTTGAGCGCCACCGGCAGCGCCTGCTCCAGCTCGGGGGCGGCCGCGACCAGGCCGGCGAGGTACCTCGCCTGGTCGATGTTCTGCTGGATCACGCGCCTGAACTTCTCGGCGCCGTGCTCCTTGAGCGCCATCCACACCTTGAGCGCGTTGAAGCCGCGCGAGAGCTCGTACCCGTAGTCGGAGAGCCAGGGCACGTCCACCCCGGTCAGCCCGCGCTCGCCCTCGCCGTGGGCGAGGTAGGACGGGGTCAGCGAGAAGGTCCGCAGCTGGGCCTCGGCGTCCCGCACCAGCACGCAGCCGACGGGGTACGTCAGGTTCATCCACTTGTGCAGGTCGAAGGCGAGCGAGTCGGCGCGCTCCATGCCGGCGACCAGGTGCCGTGAGGCGGGAGCGATGGCGGCCCAGGCGCCGAAGGCGCCGTCCACGTGGAACCAGAGGCCCTCGCGCTCGCAGTAGTCGGCGAGGGCCGGGAGGTCGTCTATGGACCCCGTGTTGGTGGTCCCGGCGACCCCGACGACGCAGATGGGTCGCAGCCCGTCCTCGCGGTCGCGCGCGACCATCCCGGCGAGCGCCTCGAGGTCGATGCGCATGAGGTCGTCGGTGGGCACGCGGCGCAGCGAGCTCGTGCCCATGCCGAGGAGCTCGACGGCCTTGGTCAGCGACGAGTGCGCCTCGGCCGAGCAGTAGACGGTGAGGCGCTGGGGCGCGCCGCCCGTGCCCACGGGCGCGCCCGCCAGGCCCTCCCCGCGCACGTCGAACCCGGCCTTGGCGTTGCGCGCCACCGCCAGCGCGATCAGGTTCGAGGCCGAGCACCCGCTCGTGAGCAGGCCGCCGGCGTCGGGCGGGTACCCGAGCAGCTCCTTGCACCAGTCCAGCACCTGCAGCTCGACGTAGTTGTTGCTCACGAAGGAGTAGATGCCGCTCACGGAGTCGGTGGCCGCCGCCAGCATCTCGGCGATCACCCCCATCGGCGTGCCGCTGCCCAGCACCCAGCCCCAGAAGCGCGGGTGGCTGTTGCCGAGCTGATATGGCTGCACGTACTCGAGGTACTCGCCGTAGATGTCCTCGATCGGCTGCGGCTCAGCCGGCGGCGGCCCGTCGAAGTGGGCCTTCACGCGCGCCGGCGCGTGCTCCCACGCGGGGCGGTCGCGCAGCGACTCCATGTAGTCCATCGCGTCGTCCAGGGCGCGGTGGCCGAGGGCGCGCAGCTCCGCCCAGTCCTTGGGGTCGAGTGTCTCTTCCGGGGCCATGGCGACGTATTCTATCCCGCGAGATTCCGCCAGCGCCTCGGCGCTGCCCGAGGCGGTTACTCGGGGCGATGCGTTGCAGCCCCACCAGGGCGTCTGACCGGCGCCACAGACTGATGGCGCCGGACCTGGCCGTCAGTCGTCCGAGGCCGCCCACTCCAGCGCCGCCTTGAGCTCGTCGACGTGGAACACCTTGAGGCGGCCGCCCATGAGCCAGCCGAGCGCCTTGGCCGCGTGGTCCACCCACTCCAGGTCGGTGACCAGGGCGCAGCGCTGCCAGTCGCTGAGGTGCTCGAACCCCAGGGTCATGTCGTGCCACTCGGCTCCGGCCGTGAAGCGGTCGAACTCGCCGCCGATCTCGAAGACGAAGCGCAGACGGTTGCCGCCCTCCAGCGCCTCTTCGATGGCCGGCTTCAGCACGTCGTCGTAGTCCTCCGCGTCCACCTCGCCGACGGCCTCGAACGCCAGCACTCCCTCGGGGGCTCCCTCGATGAGCTGGATCATGCGGCCTCCTGGTTCATCACTGGGGCGCCGACGCGCCCCGTTCGCTGAGAACCACGCTACCACGGGGCCGCGAGCGGTCACGCGGGCCGCGGGGCGCCGGCCGCCGCGGGGCGCTTCCCACCCCGGACGCACCGAGGGGCCGGCTTTCGCCGGCCCCTCGGGCAGAACGCGTGGTGTCAGGCGCCGCTCAGCTGCCGACGGCCGGTCGGACCGTGAGCCTCTGCGATGCGGCGCTGGCCTGCGTGTTGCCGGCCGCGTCGGTGGCCTGCACCGAGAACCGGTAGGTCCCGGCGCGCAGCTTGCAGGTGAACCTGGCCGTCAGCGCCGTGTTGACCGGCTGAGTGCCGAGGTGCAGCCGCTTCACGACCTTGCCGTGCCGGTTCTTGATGACGATGACGACCGTGGCCGTCCCGGCGTTGGGCGTAGCGTCGCGGACCTCGTACTTGAGTGCCGCGGCGTGCGTCCGGCGCACGGCCGCCGCGCGCGGTGCCCTCGTCGTCGGCCGGCTGCTGTCGTGGTGGACCGTCAGCGTCTGCGAAGGCTCGACGTTGCCGGCGACGTCCGTCGCGTAGTAGGCGATGGTGTGCGTGCCCTGCATGCCGAGCGCGTCGCCCTCGTAGATGGCATCGAGGTCGACCGTGGTGCTCGGGTCGTCGACGGTGACCGGCGCGCCGCCCGTCCACCTGGTAGGTGATCGAGGCCACGCCGGAGCCGCCGGCCTCGTCGGTCGCCGTCAGGGTGACCGCGATGGCGCCGTTGCACCAGCCGTCGGCGCTGACGCCGCTCGCCGCGGTCGTCGGCGCCGTCGTGTCCGTGGGCGCCGGCGGCGCGTCCACCGTGAAGGCGACGGCGTTGGAGGCCGCGCCGCCGGTGGGCTGCACGGTGACGGTGGTGGCGCCGGCCGCGAGGCCCGCGGGCACGGTCGCCGTGACCGAGGTCGCGCTCCAGGCGGTGGTGGTGGCCGACCGTGGTGCCGAAGCGCACGGTGCCGCCGCTGCCGAGGTTGGTGCCGGCGATGACGACGCTGGCGCCGGTCTGGGCGTGGTTCGGGGTCAGGCTGGTGATGGCGGCGGTGGGCGCCGGCGGCGCGTCCACCGTGAAGGCGACGGCGTTGGAGGCCGCGCCGCCGGTGGGCGTGCACGGTGACGGTGGTGGCGCCGGCGGCGAGGCCCGCGGGCACGGTCGCGGTGACCGAGGTCGCGCTCCAGGCGGTGGTGGTGGCCGACGGTGGTGCCGAAGCGCACGGTGCCGCCGCTGCCGAGGTTGGTGCCGGCGATGACGACGCTGGCGCCGGTCTGGGCGTGGTTCGGGGTCAGGCTGGTGATGGCGGCGGTGGGCGCCGGCGGCAGCGTGACGGTGAAGGTCAGCGCGTTGGAGGCCGCGCCGCCGGTGGGCGTCACGATGACGTTCTTGGCGCCGATGGTCAGACCGGCGGGCACCGTGCAGGTGACCGAGGTGGCGCTCCAGGCGGTGGTCGCCGCGGTGATGCCGCCGACGGTGACCGCTCCGGACGCGCCCATGTTGGTGCCGGTGATCGTCAGCGTCGCGCCGACGGGACCGCTGGCAGGCGAGAGGCTGGTGAGCGCGGCCGTCGGCGCAGGCGGCGCGTCGACTGTGAAGGCGACGGCGTTGGACGCAGCGCCGCCCGTGGGCTGTCACGGTGACGGTGGTGGCGCCGGTGGCGAGGCTCGCGGGCACGGTCGCCGTGACCGAGGTCGCGCTCCAGGCGGTGGTCGTGGCGACCGTGGCTGCCGAAGCGCACGGTGCCGCCGCTGCCGAGGTTGGTGCCGGCGATGACGACGCTGGCGCCGGACTGCGCGTGGTTCGGCGTCAGGCTTGTGATGGCGGCCGTGGGGTTCGGCGCCGGCACGGTGATGCTGTAGAGGGCGGCCTTGGCCTGGCCGGAGGAGTTGTTCGGACCCTTGACGCACCACACCTTGTAGTAGTACGTGCCCGCGCGTGGCGGGAGCGGTCATGTTGGCCGTCCACGACGTCTGCGAGCCGATGGTGCTGTAGACCGTGGTCCACGTGGTCGCCGTGCCGGCGGCGTCTGTGGAGGCGATGTGGTACCCGGTGTTGCCGCTGGACGTCAGGCCGATGTTGATCGCGACCGTGTACGCGGCCCCTGCCGCCGGCGTGCTCGTGCTCGGCGTCGCAGTGACGGCTCCCGATGCGGCGCCGCTGTGGCAGCTGGTGCACACGGTCGTCTTCGAGGGCGTAGCCCCCGCGGGTCCGGCGATCGCGGCGGCCAGGAGGGCTGCGACGGCGATCGCCAACGCGATCAGAACGGGTACGTGGCGGATTCTCATCAGGCGGTATCTCCCAGTCTCGCTGTCAGACCATGGCTCCGGGCGATGAACGCAGGAGGACCCTCTGGGGCAGAGAGCGGGATTGTGACGCGAGGGTTCTGTGTGTTTTCACGCACGGAATACCGTGCACTTTGCCAGACGCGCCGACCGGTTTCAACCCGGGCGGCGGGCAAGCTCCGCTGTGCGGATCATCCGTAAGAAGCCTCCGGGAGCCTTCGCCGCCGGTGCGGCAAGGGCTCCCGGAGGTCAGTGGTGACCGGGCTTACGGCGCCGTGCGGCCTCAGGCCGCCTTGCGCTCGTGATCCTCGCTGCGAACCGGCCGGATCTCGCCGGCCGACGAGCCGCTCGGAGCCAGCGCAAACCGTGCGCGCGACCGGTTGTCCGACCGGATCGCGACCCAGGCGACCAGAGCGATGACCGCGGCCGAGATGGCAAGGCCGCCAAGAATCGAGGCCGTGCTCCACCCGGACGGGGGCGTGACGCGGAAGATGCCGCCCCTGCCGACGTTCATCGCATGACCGCCGACGAACCCGGTGGGTACTGTCGCGGCGGCGACCGCGGCCGTGGTGGCCAGCAGCGCCACCGCCGAGAAGGCGGCGACGACGACTGTGACTACGCGTCGCCGCATTCTGGATGTCATGAGTTCACCTCCAGGCGCGGGAGGCGCCCCTTCTGGAGTGCCCGCGTCCTGCTCGTGCTGCGGGGCGGAATCCCGTCAGCTTCTTGCAGTGTTCCCGCGCTGCGGACGTCCTATCACCGCGCTTGGCCAGGCGCCGCCAGGCCCGGCCCGACGCCGGTGCACCAGCACCACGGACGTCTCGACCTGGCGCTCCGGGATGCTCCAGTAGCGGTGGAGCAGACGGTCCTTCTCGGCCGGCGTGACGAGGACGAAGCCGTGGCGCTCGTAGAAGCCCACGGCCCACCAGGCCGCCGCCCACGTGCCCACCAGCAGAGGCCTGACCGGCGGCTCGTCGGCGAGCCGCACGAGGTGCTCGAGCAGGCGGGTGCCCACGCCGCCGCGCTGCCGCTCGGGGCGCACGTAAGCGTGGCGGATGAGCGTCACGTCGGCGACGTCCTGGATGCCCATCACGCCCGCCAGCATCCCGCCCTCGCCGGGAGCCGCCCCGTCACCCCCGTCGCCCGATTCGTCGAACAGACCCCAGAAGCGCACGCCGGCGGCGATCTCCCCGCGCAGTTCGTCCACCGGCATGTAGGGCTGGTGGTAGCGGTCCGCGGGGATGACGCCGGCGTACGCCGTCGCCGCGGCGTTGACGACGGCGACCATCGCGTCGAGGTCGGCGTCGGTGCAGGGGCGGATGATCTCGCTCAGTTGCCGGCGGGCTCCACCGCGGACCCCCCGGAGACGTCGATGGTGCCGAGCTGCGGCGAGCCGGAGTACTCCAGCCTGGAGCCCCCGCTCGCCTCGGCGTCGAGCCTGCCCGTGACCACGACGCTGCCGTTGGAACCACCGGACAGCGTCAGGTCGGCGTCCCCTGCGGTCAGCTCGGGCAGGTCGAGACGGCTGCCGCCGGAGACGTCCAGCCGCAGCGCGCCGGCCGACCCGGTCAGCCCGATCACGCTTCCGCCGGACACCCCCCCGCCGAGTTCCTCCGTGGAGAGGTCGCCCTCGACACGGCTCGCCCCCGAGACGTCCAGCGTGACGGCGCCGACGCGGTTCAGCAGCAGGTTCACCGCGCTCGACCCGGACGCCGCGAGCTGCAACGGGTCCCCGGACGTGAACTTCGTCACCACGACCGTGGACGCGCCGGACGCCTCCAGCCCGGTGAGACGCGGGAGGACCACCCTCGCCCGCAAGGTGACGTCGCGGTACCGCCAGAGGTGCGCGAGACCGACGTGCAGGGTGTCGCCGTCGACCTCGACCTTGAGGTGCTCCTTGACGAGGTTGTCGTCCACCGTGACGGACGCCTCGCCCTTCACCCCGTAGTCGACGTCGACCTTGAAGCCGCTGTCCACCGTGACCTTGGTGACGCCGGTCAGGTCGTAGTACTTCGTCACCGGGGTGCCCGAGCCGATCACCTGGCCGAGGCCGCCCGTGCTGGGCATGTCGCAGGCGGCGGCCGCGAGCGCGGCCGCGAGCACCAGCGCCGCGAGCGCGGCCGCGAGCGGCAACGCCCGCGCGGCCGCCCGCCTGCGCTGCGTACGTCGTCTCATCTGCGCCTCCTCCCCGCCGACCGTTCCAAATCATCGTAGCCCTCGGGTGGCGCGCAGCCAACGGCTGTTGCTTGACGACCGGGCCACAGACAAGTGCAGCGCTCGTCCGTGAGCTGCGCGCGGCGGGAGGTCCTCGTGGCGAGGCTCGCGGCAGGGCAGATCACGGATGATGGATGGGAGTGCGAGGACGCTGAGGAGCGGGCCGAGGCGAGACCGGGCAAGGCTGCCGGGGCCCGCTCCTCAGCGCTCGACGAGTACCGCCTGCAGGAGCGCCGCGCCGCGGGGCTCGTCCGGCTCCGGCCGCGAGGCGGCGGCCGGCCCGTGACCGCGGTCCGGCTCGGCGGTCGCCCGCAGGTCGGCGCCGCCGAAGCCGTAGAAGTCGCCGGTGCCCTCGGGCCGGCGCACGGCGTCCAGCGTCGCGCGGCCGTCGGCCTCGGGCAGAGGACCCACGTCGTCGGGGCACACCACCGCGTCGACGCGCGGCCGCGCCGGGCGCATCTTGCCCAGGCCCTCGTCCACGCACGCGCGCACTGCGCTGGGAGAGGCCGGCGTGGAGATGCAGGCGGCCGCGCCGGCCCGCCACGCGTCGGCCGTGTCGGTGTGTCGCGCTGCGGCCAGGACCACCAGCCACGTGTCGTGGCCGTGGTGGAAGTCGCGCACCAGCCGGCACATCTCGGGTCCCTCGATCGCGGGCAGGTCCCAGTCGACCAGCGCCACTTCCGGCGGGTCGTCCTGGAGAAGGAGCTCGAGCGTCTCGGAGCCTTCGCTCGCCGTCACGATCTCGAGAGGCTCGTCCCCGCCCCGCACTGCGTCGGCGAGTGCGTCCCTGTGCGGCTTGGTTCCCGTGTGCGATGAGGACCCGCACGCTGCTCCCTGGTCGGCCCCTCCGCGGGGCGAGTGACGTTGCTCACCACACGCGTCGGGCACGGCCCGGGAGCCTCCGATAGTACGTTTGTCCATGCGTGCGCGAGATGCCGTGGCCTCCACGGGCAACGGACCGCGGGGGCGCTGGTCAGCGCCCCCGCGGCCGTCCGGTGCGCGCGAGCACGGGGGTCCGTCCTCGCTCGCGCGTCACGTGGCTCTGTGCGGGCCGCCTGGCCGGGCGCCCGAGCCACGTCGTCTCAGGTCAGGTCGTCGCCGGCGCCGCCCCGGCATGCAGGGGCTCACCGGCGGACTCCAGGTCTTCCTCTTCGCTGAAGTCCATCTCGGGCGGCTGCACGCGGAACGCCCTGGTCAGGACGAGCAGCCAGATGAAGCCGATGGTCACCCAGACGGCGCCGAGCGTGAGCGCCTTCCAGTCGAGGTGGGTGAGGATCCAGATGATGACGCCCAGGCCGATGAGCGGCTGGACGACCCACGAGACCCAGTTGCGGTCGTGCGTCTTGCGCGTGCGGAAGTAGAGCGCGATCACGGAGATGTTGACGAACGCGAACGCGGTGAAGGCGCCGAAGTTGATGAAGCTGGTCGAGGTGCTGACGCTCAGGCCGAGGGCGATGAGCCCCACCGCGCCGGTCAGCACGAGGTTGATGACCGGCGTGTGGAAGCGCGGCGAGATGTAGGCGAAGAACTTCTTGGGCAGCACGTTGTCGCGACCCATGGCGAACATCAGCCGAGCGCCGGCCGCCTGGATCGGGATGCCGGCGGTGAACTGGGCGATGATCACGGTGGCCAGGAAGATCGAACCGAACAGGTTGCCGCCGATGGCCTTGGCGATGTCCAGCGGCGCGCTGGCCGAGTCGGTGAACACGCCGCCGGGATGCACCAGCTGGGCGACTAAGGCCACCACCACGAAGATGACGGCTGCGAGCGCGGCGGTGAGCAGGATGGCCCGCGGGATCGTCTTGCGCGGGTTGACCGCCTCCTCGGCGAACGTGCTCACGGCGTCGAAGCCGATGAAGCTGTAGGCGCAGAGCGCGGCGCCGGCGGAGACGGCGGCGAGCGTGGACGTCGTGTTCCAGAACGGCTCGAAGCTGAAGCCCCCGCCGCCGGAGCCGAAGACGTCGCGGATCGAGAAGAAGATGAAGAAGCCGAGGACCACCATCTGGAAGGCGATGAGCGCGATGTTGACGCGCGTCGCGACCTTGATGCCGATCACGTTCAGCAGCGTCGTCAGGACGATGAATCCGATCAGGAACACCCATCCGGGGACGCTCGGGAACTCCGCCGCGAGGTACGCCGTACCGATGAGCCAGACGACCATGGGCAGGAAGAAGTAGTCGAGCAGCACGGCCCAGCCGACCATGAAGCCGACGCGCGGGTCGATGGCCTTGCGGGCGTAGGTGTAGGCCGAGCCCGCGAGCGGGAATTCGCGCGCCATCTTGCCGTAGCTCAGAGCCGTGAAGATCATCGCGATGCCGGCGATGGCGTACGCGGTCGGCAGCGTGCCGTTGCTGGCCTCGGAGAACACGCCGAAGGTGGTCAGCACGATGAACGGCGTGATGTACGCGAGGCCGAAGAAGACGATCGGCCACAGCGTGAGGCTCCTGTCGAGCTGCTGCGGGTTGTCAGACATCGAGCTTCTCCTTGGCGAGGGCTGATCCGGGTTCCCATGACGTCGGGTCTATGGAGCCGCCGTAGGCGGGCAGATCGAGGACGGCGTCGTCGGGACGGAACTGAGACCAGAGGCGATTGAGCCCGCAGGTCCCGTAGGTGCGCACGCGGTCGACCTCGTCGAGGTCGATGACGTCGGTGAGGACGGCAGGGGCCTCGCTCGGCGCCGCGTGCGCACGAGGCCCCGGGGTCGACGACGATGCTCTGGCCGGTGCCGACCGGGGCGGCGGCGTTGACGCTCACGACGAAGGTCTGGTTGGCGATGGCGGCCGCACGCGCCAGGACGAGCTCCTGGGCGCGGTCGCAGGTGGACGTCTGCGCCGGGAACACGAGGACCTCCGCGCCCAGCCAGGCCAGCTGGCGCGCGACCTCCGGGGTACCAGATGTCGTAGCAGATGCCGAGGCCGACGCGCCCGGCGCCCGGCAGGTCGAAGACCACGAAGCGGTCGCCGGGCTTGAAGGGCTCGAAGGGCCGCCAGGGGAAGATCTTGCGGTAGCTGGCGGCCACCTCCCCCAGCCGGGTCGATGACGACGGCGGTGTTGTACAGGCCGCCGTCGTCACCGCGCTCGGGCACGGTGCCCGGGAGCAGCCAGACGCCGGCGTCCCGCGCGATGGCGCGCAGCGCCGTGACGCGCGGGCCGTCGAGCGGCTCGGCGAGCCCCTCGTAGGCCTCGCGTCGCTGCTCGGGGTCGCCGCTCACGCCGCAGGTGTTGTACTCGGGGTACACCACCAGACGAGTCGCGGGAAAGTCGGCCAGCAAGCCGGTCAGCTCCTCGCGAAGCTCGTCCGCCGCCGTCTCCGGCGACCGCGGGGGCGCCTGCAACAGCAGCAGTGGAAGCGGTCTGGTCATCCTTCCGTCACCTGCCTCTCTCAGAGAGGGCGTGGACCCGTCTGTGCGGGTCTCCAACATGATGGACAATAATTGGTCATGTAGAACAGTTTTGTCAAGAGTGTTCACGTTGAACAGTTTTCTCTCGCCTGCTAGCATGGCCGCATGAGTCCTCGCCGCCCGCTCTTCCCCGCCGCCGCCTGTACCCGACGTCGCGACAGCCCGACCGGCCGACCTGGCGCTCGACCTCACCGCCGGCCCCTTCGCCGGCTGCGGCGGCTACGGCGGTCGACTCCGTGCGGGCCCCGATGGCATCGGTCGACCTCTGCTCCACCCGGCGAGCGCCTCCCCGAGGCCCCGGACATCGCCGCCGCCCTCGAGGTCGGCGAGATGACCGTGCGGCGGGCGCTGTCTCGCGGTGCGAAGCACGGCGTGCTGGAGCGCCGCCGCGGCCGCGACGGCGGCACGCATGGTCGCGGCCGCGCCGCGGCGCGGCGTCGTCCGGGAGATCGAGGTGTACGGCGCCGCGGTCGCCGACGTGCACCAACTCATCGACCAGCGGCTCGTCATCGAGTGTGGCATCGCCCATCTGGCGGCCGTCAACGCGAGCGACGACGACGTCAGCCGCGCTCGCGCGCTGATCGACGAGATGAGCGCCGTGGAGACGTGGGCCGACTACCACGGCGCCGACGTGCGCTTCCACCGCCGGCTCGTCGAGGCCAGCGGCTACGCGGCCGCGGCGGCGGAGATGGAGAGCGTCACCCAGCGCCTCTACCGCTACTACCTGCCGTATCCCATCGAGTACCTGCGCGGGTCCAACGACGAGCACCGCGAGCTGCTGGCGGCGCTCCGCGTCCACGACCCCGTGACGGCGGTCGCCGATCACGCGCCGCCACATCGAGGTCCTGCACGACACCATGTTCATGTCGCTCATCGAGAAGCGCGGGGCGGGCGGTGGCTGATCGCGAGCTCCCCGCGATGAGCGCCGGCGAGGACCCGCGACGTCGTCGCCGAGCGCCTCGAGGCCGCCGGAGTGCGCAGGAGTCTGCTCGGCGATGCGCGCCATGGGCGACGGCCCGCGCGTCAATGCCATGCCCGTCCATCGGCTTGCATGAGACGCACGCGCCGGCAGGGCCGCCGGCGAACGGGTGGCGGCGCAGTCCAACGGAGAGTTCGCCCTGCCGGAGTCCGTCGGCGGCTCCGTCGGGACATGCGCCGATGCCGGACCTGGCCGCCGTCAGGCGCCTGGCCGCCACTCCCGGCTGGGCCTGGGTGCCCGCCGACCAGTACACCCAGGAGGGCGAGCCCAACCCCGGCTGCCAGCGGTTCTTCCTCAAGCGCATGGTCGCCCGCGGCGCCGAGGCCGGCCTCGAGGCGTCGACGGCCTTCGAGTTCGATGGTTCATCGCGCGCGACACCGACCCGGCCCTTACCACGAGGGCCGATCATTCTGCGCCATCGCGCTGACGCGCGCCCGCCGCGCTGGTCGACGACTGGAGGCGCTCGGGACAGGGCATGCCGGCGGGAGCTTCCAGCCCAGGGGCCACGCCGGGCGGCGAGTCGCGCGCGGCGCCGGCCGTACCCTTAGCTCGCCGCCGGCCACGTCCTCTTCCGCCACACTACGCTCCGGAGTGCAAGCTGCGCGGCCTTCGCGGCTCGTTCTCGCCGGATCTCCTGGGACGCCGGGCCGGCAACGGCTGCCACCGCACCTGAGCCTACGCCGCAGCGACGCAACATCTTCCTCGCAGAAGGCGGCCTCGATCTGTATCTGCCGGCGACGGGCGAGCCGCCGTATCGCGGCGTGATCCTGGGGATACCAAATCGGCGGCAGCTTCGCCTACGGCGACAAGGCCGACGCGCAGATCACGGCGGAAATGAAACTCGAAAAAGGCGTAAAACTCGACCAGGGCGACGGGCAGCTCACGGCGGTGCTCCTCAAAGACCGCGCTCGCCGCGGGGCTAAGGCCACCGTTACCCGTCGCCGGCCGTCTACAGTCAATACCGCCGCTCCGCGGCCCAGTTCCCGGCGTGCCGTCTCCGCTTTTTCCGGCGGAGATTTTCACGCCGGTCTAGATTTTTGTCGGACTCTCCGGCTGCAGTTTTTTTTTTTTTTTTTTTTTTTTTTTTTTTTTTTTTTTTTAAAAAAAAAAAAAAAAAAAAAAAAAAAAAAAAAAAAAAAAAATTTTTTTTTTTTTTTTTTTTTTTTTTTTTTTTTTTTTTTTTTTTTTTTTTTTTTTTTTTTACGACGTCAAGGCCGCCGCCCATGGCGCGCGCCTACCACGCGGCGACCCGCTGGGCCCCGCCGCTCGCCGCCTGGGGCCACAGCGCCGGCGGCAACCTGGCGGCCATCGCCGGCACGTCCGGCATGATTTCTCCATCCGCCTGGGCGGCAAGGTTGCCCGGCTCCGCCGGCGGAGAACGCCGGTAGTCGACCGGCTGCAGGCGGTGGTGGACTGGTACGGTCTTTTTTTTTTTTTTTTTTTTTTTTTTTTTTTTTTTTAAAAAAAAAAAAAAAAAAAAAAAAAAAAAAAAAAAAAAAAAAAAAAAAAAAAAAAAAAAAAAATTTTTTTTTTTTTTTTTTTTTTTTTTTTTTTTTTTTTTTTTTTTTTTTTTTTTTTTTTTTTTTTTTTTTTTTTTTTTTTTTTTTTTTTTTTTTTTTTTTTTTTTTTTTTTTTTTTTTTTTTATATCTCCCGCCTTACCTGCATAGGGCCCTGCTCCGCCAGCGAGAACGCCGTTCAGTCGCTGACTCGGCTGCAGGCGGTGGTGGACTTGGTACGGTCCCGTCACCTTTGCGGTGGTCGACTGGTACGGTCCCGTCACGTTCCTCAAGACCGACCACGACTTCCGAGCCAGCGGCGCCGGACGGTCGGACAAGCACTCCGGCGCCTCGTCGCTCTCGCGCTACCTCGGCGGCCCGCTGCTGAAGATGCGCCGCCGCGCACGCGCGGCCGACCCCATCACCTACATCACACCGGACGACCCGCCGTTCCTGATCCAGCACGGCACGGCAGACGGCACCGTGCCCGTGCAGCAGTCCAAGCGGCTGGCCGGCGCCCTCAGGCGCGTGCTCGGCGAGGACAAGGTCGCGATCACGCTGTTCCCCGGCGCCGGCCACGTGGACGGGGACTTCTTCACCGCGGCCAACATCGACCGCGTGCTCGACTGGCTGGACCGTCAGCTGAGATAGGATCCCCGGCGCGCCGCGGCGCTGAGCCGGGCCGCCGTCAGGCGGCCAGGCGCAGGTCCCTGCGCGAACGGAACTCCGCCTCGGTCTTCAGGTTGTGCAGGCCCTGGAACAGCGGCCTCGCGCAGGGACCGCTCCAGCCGCTTGTGCATGAAGCGGGTGGACCAGCCGCTCCACGACTCCTCGGTGGTCACGCGCGAGCCTCGCTGCGTCGGCTCGATGCGCCAGACCCAGGTCCCGTGGGCGCCCATGCTCGAGCCCGTCCAGCCCAGCTCGCGCCCGGTCTCCACGGAGCGCAGCACCGAGGTGATCGTGCCCTGACGGAGCGCCACACGAACGCGCTGCCGGGGCGAGCTCGCCGTCCAGCCGGGCCTCTATGACGTCCGGGTTCCAGGTACGGCCAGCGGCCGATGTCGGCGAGGACGGCCCAGACCTCGAGCGGCGATGCGGAGATGTCGACGCTCCTGCTGGCGGTGATCGGCGCCTGCTGATCGATGTCCATCTCCGGGTCCTCCCCTGATCGCTCGGTGCGGCTCCCGCGCGATTGAGGACCGTTTCTACCCAGATTGGGCCGCCTCGCACCCCCGCCGGGCGGCCGGCCGGAGGACCTAGAGCTGCGTCGCCAGCCGGGGCGGCGCCGTCTCGAGCGTGTCGGCGCGCACCACCCGGTCGCGGCCGCCCTCCTTGGCCGCGTACATCGCCCGGTCGGCGCTCGCCAGCAGCTCCTTCGGCGTCGCCGTGCCCGGCGAGCGTGGCGACGCCGATGCTGATCGTCGCGGCGGCGTCGCCGCGCCCCACCCACAGCTCGGCGACGCGCTCGCGGATCCGCTCCGCGACCTCCAGCGCCGTCGTCCATGTCGGCGCCGCGCAGCAGCACGCCGAACTCGTCGCCCCCGTAGCGCGCCGCCACGTCGCCGCGGCGCACCGACGCCGTCATGATGCGGCTCACCCGCCGCAGCACGTCGTCGCCCACGAGATGCCCGTGGCGGTCGTTGAGCTGCTTGAAGCGGTCGATGTCGCAGAAGAGCAGCGCGACCTCGCCGTCGGCCGCGCTCGCCGTCCACCGTGTCGCGCAGCAGCTCGTGGAACCGGCGGTGGTTGTACAGGCCCGTGAGCGCGTCGGTCATCGACTCGATCTCCGCGCGCGTCTGCCGCGCGCCCGCCGTGTGCATGATCTCCGAGAACGTGTCGCTGACGGCGCTGCCGAGCACGCCGGCCGGCAGGCCGTCCCCGGGCGACCGGCTGCGGCGACCAGCGCCGACGACGCGCCGTCCTCGGCGCGGATCGGCGCCGCCGCCGCGATCCAGGTGCCCCAGCGGTCGACGACGACGACGTTCGCCTCGGTGCGCGGCGGCCGGCGAACGTCTCGAGCTCGAGGTCGTCGCAGAAGACCACCTCGCCGGTGCGGCACCGCGGTCGCGTCGTCGTCGTCGAGTCGACGACGATCATGCAGCGCAGCTCGTCCGACGGGCGCCTCGGTGACCATGGCCTGCACCTCGGGGTGCGCGAGCCGCGTCTCGCGCAGGACGCGCAGGACGCGCGCGTACTCCGCGCGCGCCGCGTCCTCCGGCCGGCGCAGGACGCCGTGGTCGGCCGCGTCGATGCGCGGCCGCGGCCTCGTCGGCCGCGACCTGCAGCGCCTCCCGCTGCGCGCCATGTCGCCGAGCACGCGCAGGAACGCCTCCACCATGCCGGGGTCGAACTGCGTGCCGCTGCAGCTGCGCAGCTCCGCGAGGCACTCCTCGTAGCGTCAGCGCCGGCCGGTACACGCGGCGCGACGACATGGCGTCGTAGGAGTCCACGAGGCAGAGGAGCCGGGCGACGAGCGGGATGTCCTCGCCGGCCAGGCCGTCCGGGTAGCCGCCGCCGTCCCAGCGCTCGTGGTGGTGGCGCACGCCGGCCACGTAGTCGTCGTCCAGCAGGGCCTCGATGATCTCGGCGCTGATGGTCGGGTGCTGCTTCATCAGCGCCCACTCCTCGTCGGTCAGCGGCGCCGGACTTGAGCAGCACGCGGTCGGCCACGGCGATCTTGCCGATGTCGTGCAGGTAGGTGGCCTCCTCGAGCTGCTGGATCGCCCGCGGGGTCCAGCCGAGCTCCGCCGCGAGCAGCACGGCGTAGGCGGCGACGCGGGCCGTGTGGCCGATGGTGTAGAAGTCCTTGGCCGTGAGCGCCGAGCTGAGCGCCCGCAGGTTGCCGAGGTGCAGGCCCTTGACGTTCTCGAAGAGCTGCGCGTTGTGCATGGCCATGGCCGCCTGCTCGGCGAACCCGCGGGCGAACTCGAGGTCCGCCTCCGAGAACTCGCGCTCCGCGGCCGTCTCGACCAGCGTCAGCATGCCGAGACGCTGGCCCCGAACCGCAGCGGGACGGTGAGGCACGTCTTCTCCCCGTGACGCTCCATCGACTCGCGCACGTCCTCGGGCAGGGCCGGGTCGGAGATGGTCTCGACGACGACGTCATCGGCTCTCCAGCAGCGCCCTGTCCGAGGGGTACTCGTCGAGCGGGTACGGCTTGTCGAGGTCCTGGTAGACGGTCGGGTTCTCCTGGTACACCGAGCGCATCGTCATCGTGTCGGCCTCGGCGTCGTACTCGAAGATGAGCGCCTCCGGGCAGCCGAGCGACGTCGCGGCGGTGCGCACGAGCGCGGCGAGCACGTCCTGGATGTCCAGCGACGAGGTGACGGCCCGGCCGGCCTCGAGCAGCGACTGCAGCCGCCGGGCGTGATCGGCCTGGCGCTCGTAGAGCGTGGCGTTGTCGACGGCCAGCGCCGTCATGCGCGCGCAGGCCTCGGCCGTCGCGACCTCCTCGGCGGTGAAGACGCGCTCGCGGCCGGCCTGCGTGATCTCGAGCGTGCCCAGGATGCGGCCGCGCGCGCGCAGCGGCGTGGCGAGCAGCGAGCGCTGGTCCCACTCGCGCCATGACCGCGCGCTCCGCCTCGCCCGAGGCGCGGGTCGTCGAGCGAGGCGACGACCAGCGTCTCGCCGCTCTCGATCGCCAGCCGCGTCGACCGCCCAGTCGCTCGACGGGAAGCCGCCGGCCGACCCAGTCCTCGACGGCCTCGCCGTCCACCCAGGCGGCGAGGCACTCGATCCCGTCCTCGCTGCTGCGCCCAGATCTCGCAGCCGCTGGCGTCGAGGAGCGCGCAGATGCGCCGGCAGGCCGAGTCGAGCACCGTGCGCGGATCGAGGCTGGCGCCGAGCTCGAGGCTCGAGCTCGTTCAGCAGCCGCTCGCGGCGCGCGCGGGCCTCGAGCTCGATGTTGCGCTCCTCGAGGTCGCGGTAGACGCGCGCGTTGTGCACCGCCGCGGACGCCTGGTTGGCGAGTCCGCGCGCCAGCTCCAGTCTCCTCGGCGGTGAAGCGGCGCTCGCGCTCGGTCTCGCAGACCACCAGCAGCCGAGCGTCGCGCTCGCCGAAGCGCAGCGGCAGCGAGAGGCAGGTCTTCTCGCCCCAGCGCTCCATGGACTCGCGGCTCTGCGCGTCGAGCAGCGGGTCCGACAGCGTCTCGATGCACCGGCTCCGGGCTGAAGAGGATCTCGCGCTCCTTGGGCCGCTCCTCCAGCAGGATGACCTCGCCGTCGACGCTGTAGCCGTCGTCGACGCCGAAGCCGGCGCGCTCGACGCAGCTGTCCTCGTCTTCCACGTACTCCCAGATGACGCAGTAGCGCGCGCCGAACGTGTCCACCACCTCGCGCGCCACGGCGTCCAGCACGTCCTGCAGCACCAGGCTCGAGGTCATGCTGCGGCCGGCGTGCAGCAGCGAGTCCATGCGCGCGGCCTGCTGCGTGCCTGCGCGCGGTCGGCCTGCAGCGGTGGACGGCCAGCGCCGCGAGGTCGCCGAAGTCGCGCGCCAGGGCCAGGCCGGCCGCCGGCAGGCGCCCGGCGCGCGGGCCGAGGAGCACGAGGCAGCCGTTCGTCGCCGGTCCGAGGCCGAACGGGACGCAGAGGCGCGAGGGCTCGCGCAGCGGCTCGCCGCTGCGCAGCATCTCGCGCTCCGCCGGACGGTCGTCGAGCGGCCAGACCTCACCGTCGTGCACGTTCGGGGCGCCGGCCGCGCACACGAGCGCGTCGAGCGCGTGGTCGTACTCCATGACCAGGCAGCACTGCACGGCGAGGGCGTCCAGGAGCGTACCGGCGATCAGCTCGAGCGCGGCGTGGGGATCTGCTTCGCGCGCGACCGCGCGACTCACCTGCAGGAGCGCGTCGCTCCCCGGGCGCGCGAACCCCAGGCGCGCCGCGCGACGTCGCCGCGCGCACCGCCGCCGTTCCCGTCGTGGCGTTCCCGCCCGGGGCGCCGCTGCCCGGACGCGGCTGCCCGTGCCGGCTGCCGGGGCGTCCCGCCGGCTCTGCCGCCTGCGCTGCCCTCGAGGAAGCGCTCCAGGTCGCCGGGCAGGAACTGCCGCTGGCCGCTGGGCGTGCGGCGGCACGGAACCACGCCCGCGTCGGCCCAGCGCGCAGGGTGTGTTCACTCACCTCCAGCATCTCGGCTGCGGCCGCCACGCGCAGCCAGCGCGGCGGCCGCGCAGACCGCCGCACCTCTCTCTCCGACTCCATACGGCCTTTGTCGGCCGATTGGCCTCGTTTCTTCACCAACTCTTCCGCTGACGACTGCGCGCGCGCCTCAGCACCGCCCGTCCCGAGGCTACGCCGCCCTTCCCGCACGCCGCGGCGGCACGTTGTGGTTGAGGCGGAACACGTTGTCCGGGTCCCACGTCGTCTTGACCTCGACCAGACGCTCGTAGTTGGGACCGAAGCTGGCGCGCAGCTGGCGCTCGCCCTCCTCGAGCAGTCCGGGGAAGTTCAGGTAGTTGCCGACCGTGTGCGGCTCCAGCGCCTTGATGAGCCGGCGCGCCCAGTCCACGTTGACGGCGTCGTCGGCCGGATCGTCCCAGTCCGCCTCGGGGTTCACGAGATAGCCGGCGGAGCGGCCGGAGTAGGCGGTGCCGCCGGCCGGCTCCTCGCGCGAGGGCGCCGCCCATCAGCCACACGTCGATGGTGCTGAGCGGCGACGGCTGCGTCGCCGCGTACTCGGCGACGACGTCGATCACGGGTCGCTGAGCTCGGCCACGGCCGCCGACTTCCAGTAGTAGTGCCGGCCGCGCGGGTACTCCTCGTCGAGGAACTGCTGGAGGACCGCGTAGGGCATGCGGCCGCTGAGGTCGGCGAACGGCCGTCGCCGAGGCCGCGCAGCGGCCGCAGCGCCTCCTCGCCGTCGTCCGGCGGGCCCACGTACGCGGCCGCCACGGCGAGCATGGGCTTGCCGTCCGCGCTCGGCGGGCACGCCTTCCATGCCGTCGGCAACGCTGCCGGTGAAGGCGACCGGCGAGAGCTCGCGCGGCATGCCGGCGCCGAGCGCGCGGAAGGCGCGCAGGGCCTGCCACGGTCTCCGCGCCGTCGTAGATCGACGAGCGCGTAGGCGACCTCGGGGCCCACCGGATGCAGTTGGAACTCGAACGAGGTGACGACGCCGAAGTTGCCGCCGCCGCCGCGGAGCGCCCAGAGCAGGTCCGGGTTCTCGTCCAGAGAGGCGCGGACCACCCGGCCGTCGGCCGTCACGAGCTCGGCGGCCGACCAGATTGTCGCAGGCTCAGGCCGTGCTTGCGCCGCAGCCAGCCGATGCCGCCGCCGAGCGTCAGGCCGGCCACCCCGGTCTCCGAGACCAGGCCGGCCGGCGCCGCGAGGCCGTAGGGCTGCGTCGCGGCGTCCACCTCCCGCCAGATCGCGCCGCCCTGGACGCGTCGCGCGGCGGCGCTCCGGGTCGACGGTCACCGCTTCATCGGCGACAGGTCGATCACCACGCCGCCCTCGCCGTCGCCAGCCCGGCGACGTTGTGGCCGCCGCCGCGCACGGCGATCGGCAGGCCGGCCGCGCGCGCCACGCCGACCGCCGCCGCCACGTCGTCGGCGGTCGCGGCACGCTCGCCACCGCGACCGGCCGCTTGTCGATCATCCCGTTCCACACGGACCGTGCCGTGTCGTATGCCTCGTCGCCCGCGCCCACCACCTCACCCGTCAGATGAGACCGCAGCGCCCGCACGACGTCGTCTGTCTGACCAGAAGCGGCCATGACGACCTCCTCGTGAGTGCTGATGCTTGGGTGTTCCCGCGCACGCGGACGACGGCGCCCCGGCCGACCGTCCGGCGACGCTACGCCACGGACCGGCGACGGGAACCGGACGCGCGGGGTATAGACCCTGCATGGCCGCATCCCCTGAAGACGTCTCCGCGCCGGCCTGCAGGCCCCGGGGCCCGGACCGGCGTCGCAAGCGCAGCTTCCTGGTCGTCGAACGGCGCTCCGGTTTCGACCGGCGCCGCGACGTCTGCCGCTCGCCGGTCGCGCTGGTGCTCGAGACGCCGATCCAGCGGCTGCGCGAGCGGCCTGCCCTGCTCGCCGAGCTCCTGGTGATGATCAACCTGCTGAGCGTCATCGACCTGCTGATCACGCTCTCGGTACTGCGCATGGGCGCCGTCGAGCTCAACCCTCTCATGGCGTGGCTGATCGACCTCGGGACGGCGCCGGCGGCGGCGGCCAAGATCGGCGTGGTCCTGGTCGCCACGCTCGGCCTGTGGCTGCTGCGGCGCCACCGCGCGGCGCTCACCACGGCCGTGCTGCTCTTCGCCGCCTACGGCTCCCTGGTCACCTTCGAGGTCATCGGCCTCCTCCGGCTGATGTGACGGCCGGACCGGGCGGTCGGGTCACATCGCCCGAGCGGTCGGGTCCCTTCGTTCCTGCGAACACGCGTTCGCATCCGTCCGTGCCGGGTGCTAGCCTCACCGGCAGCCCCCCGAGGAGGACTCCCCATGCTCGTCGAGCTCAACGCCGAGCAGCTCGCCGCCGCCCAGCACGGCGACGGCCCGCTGCTCATCGTCGCCGGCGCCGGCACCGGCAAGACCGCCACGCTCGTGCACCGCGTCGCCTACCTCATCGAGCGCGGCGCCGACCCGCGGCGCATCCTGCTGCTCACGTTCACGCGCCGCGCCGCCGCCGAGATGCTGCGCCGGGTCGAGGCGGTCCTCGCGGCGCGCGGCCACAGCGCCGGCGGCGCGTCCGGGCGCGTCTGGGGCGGCACCTTCCACGCCGCCGCCGCGCGCCTGCTGCGCATCCACGCGCGCGACATCGGCATGCGAGCCCGACTTCACGATCATGGACCGCGGCGACTCCGAGGACCTCCTGCACGTCGCGCGCACGCGACCTCGGGCTCGGCCGCGGCGGCTCGCGCTTCCCGCAGAAGTCCACCTGCCTCGACATCTACTCGCGCTGCGTCAACGCCCAGCTGCCGCTGAACGAGGTGCTGCACACGGCGTTCCCCTGGTGCCTGCCCGCCGAGGAGGACCTGGCGCAGCTGTTCGCCGCCTACACCGACGCCAAGGAGGAGCAGCAGGTCCTCGACTACGACGACCTGCTGCTGTTCTGGCACGGCCTGCTCGCCGACCCGGCCGGCGGCGCCCGCGTCCGCGAGCGCTTCGACCACGTGCTCGTCGACGAGTACCAGGACACCAACGCGCTGCAGGCCGACATCGTGCAGCCTGCTGCGGCCCGGACGGCACCGGCGTCACCTGCGTCGGCGACGACGCCCAGGCCATCTACGGCTTCCGCGCCGCCACGGTGCGCAACATCCTCGACTTCGAGCAGCGCTTCCCCGGCGCCGAGGTCGTCACGCTCACGCAGAACTACCGCTCCACCGCGCCGATCCTCGCCGCCACCAACGCGCTCATCGCCGAGGCCGCCGAGCGGCGCGACAAGGAGCTCTGGACGGACCGCGCCGACGGCGGGCGCCCGGTCCTCGCCACCTGCCGCGACGAGGACGAGCAGACGCAGTGGCTCTGCGAGCGCATCCTCGCGCACCGCGAGCAGGGCACGCAGCTCAAGCAGCAGGCCGTGCTGTTCCGCGCGCAGCACCACTCCATGGCGCTCGAGATGGAGCTCTCCCGCCGCAACATCCCCTTCCACAAGTACGGCGGGCTGCGCTTCGTCGAGATGGCGCACGTCAAGGACCTCGTGAGCTTCCTGCGGCTCGCCGAGAACCCCAGCGACGCCATGGCCGGCCTGCGCGTGCTCGGCCTCGTGCCGGGCATCGGGCCCAAGACCGCGGCGGCGCTGCTGGAGAGCCTGGGCGCCGCCGCCGGCGACTTCGCGGCGGCGTGGGCCGGCGCCCGCGTCCCCGAGCCGGCGCGCGCCGCCTGGCCGGCGCGTCGTCGAGCTGCTTCGCGACGCTCGCCGCGCGCCGGCCCGTCCGGCGTGCCGGCGCAGGTCCACGCCGTGCGCAGCGTCTACGGCCCGCTGCTCGAGCGCCGCTACGACAACGTCGCAGGCGCGCCTGCGCGACCTCGAGCAGATCGAGGGCGCTCGCCGCCCGCTCCCAGACGCGCTCGCAGTTCCTCGCCGAGCTGGTCCTCGACCCGCCGGCGTACACCCAGGACCTCGCCGGCCCGCCGCTGCTCGACGAGGACTACCTCATCCTCAGCACCATGCACTCGGCCAAGGGCCTCGAGTTCGACGTCGTCTACGTCATCCACGCCGCCGACGGCAACATCCCGTCGGACATGGCCACCGGCAGCGCCGACGAGATCGAGGAGGAGCGGCGGCTGTTCTACGTCGCCTGCACGCGCGCCCGCGAGCAGCTCTACGTCAGCCACCCGCTGCGCTACTACACCCAGCCGTGGGCCAAGGCCGACACCCACGGCTACGCGCAGCGCTCGCGCTTTCTCACGCAGGCGGTCGTGACCCACTTCGACGAGATCCAGACGGGTCCCGAGGGAGCGGATCCCGACGAAGGCCCGCTCGGGCGCGTCACCACGGCCTCCATCCGCGCCGGCGTGCGCTCGCTCTGGGAGGCGCCGGCCGAGACCTGACGCAGCATCGCCCCGCAAGGGCGGCCGCACTGCCGACCTTCGAGGCGTGCTTCGACCTCGTCGATCGCGGCCAGGTCGAGAGCGCGCGCCGCCTGCTCGACTCGTTCACCGACCGGCAGCTCGGCGAGCACGTTCCGCTCACCCTGGCGGCCGGTTGGTTCTACGGCACCGTGGTCGGCGACCCGGCTCAAGGGAGAGCCCCTGGCGCCGGGCCGCCTGTGCGATGGACGCCGGGAACGAACCGATGCCGGACGGCTCCGCCACGTGGCGTTCGTACCAGATGGCGCTGCGTCGCCTTCCTGGCGCCGGAAGGCGTGGCACGCATGCTCGACGACGCGGAGCTCGGTCTGGCATGTGCCCGCGAGGCCGGCGTGTCGACCGGCGAGGCGCGGCGGGTGCTCGGCGTGGCGTGTCTTCGGACTGCTCTAGAAAGCTTCACACCTTTCGTGTGACGACGCGGCGAGCCGCCGCTGCCAGACTCATGGCGACCAGTCCAGCATGAAGGGGGACGCCATGAAGCGCTTCGTCATCATCACTCTCACCGGCGCACTGCTGCTCACGCTGCTCCTGGCCGCCGGCGCGGCGGCCGCCGGCGCCGCGCCACTCGCGCCCCAGACCGTCGCGACGTTCTCAGCAGGGGCCGATGGCGCCTTCGCCGAGGGCATGGCCGCCGGCGGAGACGGCGCGCTGTACGTGTCGCTCACGAGGTGGGGGTACTACGACGAGACCACCGCCGATCCCAACATCGGCGAGGTGTGGCGGGTCTCGCCCGGAGGCGAGAAGAGCCTCGTCGCGACCATGGACATCACGCCCTACGGGATGCTGCTTGGCGTGGCCATCGACCGCTACGACCGCGTCTACGTCGCACTCTGGGACATGGGCTCCGGACTCATCGGCAACGGCGTGTACCGTGTCGACGGGGACGCCCTCACGCAGGTCGTCGCGCTGCCCGAGGGCGTGTGGCCCAACGGCCTCGCCTTCCACGGCGGCCGGCTCTACATCACGGACAGCGCCGGCGGAGCGGTGTGGCGCGCGCGGATCGGCGCGGGGATCGCGACGCCCACCGCGCCGTGGGCGACCGGCTCCCAGCTCAAGCCCGCGGGGCCTCACGGCATCGGCGCCAACGGGATCGCCTTCGAGGGCGACGACGCCTACGTCGGCGTCTCGGACTTCGGCCGCATCGTCTCCATCCACCTGCGCGACGACGGCACCGCCGGCGCGGTCCGCCGGGTCGTCCAGGCGACGCGGCTGAGGACGGCCGACGGCATCGCCTTCGACGCGGACGGCGGGCTCTGGATCACGGCCAATGCGGGCACCACCGGCGCTTCCCCGAGCGGCGGACTGTTCCGGCTGACGCCCTCCGGCAGCCTCGTCACGATCGTCGACGACCCAGGCTGGCTCAACTACCCGACGACTCCCGTGTTCGGCAGCACCTCACGCACGCGTTCCACCCTGTACGTCGAGAACGGCGCCTACTACGACTTCGAGGACGGCACCTCGCCGGACGTGCAGGCGCTGCAGCTGGGGATCCCCGGGCTCCGGCTCCGGTGACCGGCCGCCGAACGAAGGAGACAGACATGGACCTGCACGAGTGCACAGCCTTCGCCACGGAGCACCCGATCTGCTTTCTCGCCAGCGCGGACAACGGAGGACCGAGGGTGCGTCCGCTCCTGCTCTGGTTCGCGGACGAGAGGGGCTTCTACTTCATGACCATGAGCCCCAAGGAGCTCTCTGCGCAGTTGCACCGCGAGCCCCGCGTGGAGGTCTGCTTCTACAACGGCGCCGCCGACCTGCCGGACGCCAGGTCGTTGCGGGTGACCGGCGCCGTCGACTTCGTCGACGACGCCGAGCTCGTCCACCAGGTGAGCGAGGAGCGCGCGGCGCTCGAAGATCTCATCGGGCGTCCGCTCGAACCCATCACCGAGGTGTTCCGCATCAGCTCCGGCGAGGCCAGATTCTGGTCGCTTGGCGACATCCTGAAGGAGAGGGAACTGGAGGCCGTCGCTTTCTGACGGTCGGGTCGAGGAGGGCGGGAGGCGCCGCCTACTAGGAAGTGGCCTGAGCGCCCTTACGGCCGACCGGCCTCCGCCGGACGCACGAAGGGCGGCGGCGCGCGTCGGACCCCGTGCGCGCGAGCCCGGCAGCCCCTGCCGCAGCAGGACGGCTGCCGGGCTCGCGCGCCCGCTCGTCCGTCAGGACCGCGTCACTGCGTCGCGTGGCAGCTCGACGCGGTACAGCCCGTGGCCGGACAGGTGTAGGTCTGGCCGCTGCCGGAACTGCTGGACCCGCTCGAGTCGCCGTACCCGTACGGGTCGGTCGTCCCGGAGCCCTGGCCGTAGCCGCTCGTCCCGTCGTCGTAGTAGTCTGGCCGGCGCTCTGGGCGCTGCCGGACGACTGGCTGGTGGCGGCCTGCGACGTCACGGTCTGGGCGCTCGCCGTCGACGTGCCGAAGAGCCGGCCGCCGAGCTGGATGGCCGAGAACACGGCGAGCCCGGTGAACAGCGTGAGCACGAGGACTGCGGCGGTGTTCCTGCTGAGGTTCTTCATGGTTCTCCTTGGACGGGGCGTCAGGGCCGGTAGCGCGCGTCGCTGGGGACGGGCACCGTGGCGTACTGCCTGCCTGCGGGCGGTTGTGCGTCGAGACGCCGCGTCGCGAGCCGGATGGCGGCGACGGGGTCGGCCGGAGCCTGCGGGCGCGGGCGCCCGAGCTTGCCGGCCGCGTTCAGCGATCCAGCGCCAGTGCAGCGCGAAGTGCACGAGCAGCAGCAGGATCGTGGCGTCGGCGGACCAGGAGTGCGTGCTCACCCACAGCGCGCTGGGCACGATGGTGATGCCGAACGCCCCGGCGACCGACTGCGAGATCAGCAGGCCGCTGAGCATCACCGTCACGGCGGCGACGAAGAGCGCGGCGTCGACGACCAGGTTGATCTTGGGCGTCGCGCGGACGATCTCGGCGAAGCGGCGCAGGATCGCCAGCGTCTGGTCCCAGTTGATGACCACGTGGAACAGCAGCGGCACGACGGTGATCACGCACAGCCACTCGTGCACGGCCACGCCCGTCCACGCGGGGTTGTAGCCGAGGAAGAGCGCGCCGAACAGCGCCGAGGTCGAGCCAGAGCCGGGCTCGTGCGGTCATCGGCGTTCCTTTCGTCAGGGGAGTTTGCGTTCCACGGCCCCGTCCCAGCGGCCACGACCACTGTAGGAGACGGATGTGAAGCCGGGATTGAGCGGCGGCTACAGGTCCGTAACCGGCGCCGGCGGCGGAGTTACGGACCTGTAGCCGCGGCGCAGACGGCGTGCAACATCGGCCGGGGATAGTCGTCACAGGACGCCGGCAGACCACCGGCGCCGACCAGACAGTGAGGTGTGTGATGTCCGATCCGACCAACGAGAACGCCGGCGCCACGCCGCCGGAGAATCCGCCAGCCGGCGAGGCGCCCGAGGCCGCAGCCGGCCGGCAGCGGCCGCCGGCGCCGCCGAGGCGCAGACCCAGGCCACGCCGGCCGCCGGGCGGCGCCGGCGCAGGACCAGGTGCCGCGCGCGGCCGAGCAGCCGACGGCGGCGATGCCGCCGGCGCGCGGCGCCCGCCGGCGCTCCCCCGCGCCGCCGCGCGGCGCGTGGTACCGGCGGCGCTGGGCCGTCATCACCGGCGCCGTGGCCGCCGCGGTGATCCTGCTTCCTCGGCGGCATGGCCGTCGGCACCACGCATCGGCGGCCACGACCGCGGCGACTTCCGCGGCGACGACGGCCCCGGCATGTTCCGCGACGGCGGCGGCCAGGGCTTCGGCCACGAGGGCTGGGGCGACAGCCAGGGCGGCCAGGGCATGGTGCCTCCGGGCATGGGCCAGGGCGGCCAGGGCTACGGCCACCAGGGCTGGGACCAGGACGGCGACGGCTACGGCCAGCCGCAGGCGCCGGGAGCGACGCCCGCCCCCGTCCCCAGCCAGTCCACGTCGCCGCAGGCGCTCACGCAGTGACACCGACGCGCGGGCGTGACGGCCGCCCCCGCCCCTTCCGGCAGGGGCGGCCGCGCCCCGTGCTACGATTCCGGCCATGGCTGACCGCGCCCAGACCATCCTCGTCATCGAGGACGACCCCGCGGTGGGCGAGGCCCTCGTCGAGGGCATCGGCACCGAGGGCTACCAGGTGCACTGGGAGACCACCGGCGGCGGCGGGGTCGCCTTCGCCCGCGACCACTCCCCGCAGCTCATCGTCCTCGACGTGCGGCTGCCCGACGGCAACGGCTTCGACTTCTGCCGCCAGCTGCGCCAGCTCGGCCTGCGGCAGCCCATCCTCATGCTCACCGTGCAGTCGGACCAGATGGACAAGGTCCTCGGCCTCGAGATGGGCGCCGACGACTACCTCACCAAGCCGTACCACCTGCGCGAGCTCATCGCGCGCATCCGCTCGCTGCTGCGCCGCGCCTACGGCGAGTTCGCCTCCACGGAGGCGGACGTGCTCTACGCGGGCGACCTCGACGATCGACCGCACCCGCGCCACCGTCACCCGCGACGGCCGCTCGCTCAACCTCACGCCGACCGAGTTCCGGCTGCTCGTCTTCCTCGCCCAGCACCCCGGCCAGGTGTTCAGCCGCGGCCAGCTCATCGAGAACGTGTGGGGCAGCGACGCCGACTTCTACGACGACAAGACCGTCAGCGTCCACGTGCGCCGGCTGCGCGAGAAGATCGAGCACGAGCCCAGCAGCCCCGAGCTCGTCCTCACGGTGCCCGGCATCGGCTACCGGCTGGCGACCTAGGCGCCCGTGCGCACCGGCTCCCTCAGATGGCGGCTCGCGCTGACCTACGCGGGCATGGCGCTGCTCACCGCGGTGATCCTCGGCGGCATCCTCCTCGCCGTGCTCGCCAACCACTACACCCGCGCCGAGGACTCCTACCTCAACGCCAGCGCCAAGCTGGTCGTGGCGGACCCGCCGCCGCTCACCACCGTGCAGGACCTCACCACGTGGGCCCAGGCGGCGGCGCTCACCACGCAGACGCGCGTGCAGGTGTACTCGCAGGACGGCACGCTGGTCGTCGACTCGGGCTCGCCCAACACGCTCGACGCCGAGACGCTGCTGGGCCGCGGCGAGGGCTTCGGGCACGGCCGCGGAGACCACGACGGGCTGCCCAACCCGCTCGGCAACGGCCTGTTCGGCACCGGCGGCGACGCCCGCTCCAGCCGGACGCTCACCATGGACATGGGCAACGGCGCCTACGTGAAGCTGTCCGAAGGGCCGGCGTCCGGCCGCGACGCGCTGATGAGCGCGGCCGTGGCCTGGATCCTGGCGGCCGCGCTCGCCGTCGGCCTCGCGGCCCTCGCCGGCTACCTGGTCGCGCGCGCGCATCGCGCGGCCGGTGGTCGCGCTCACCGAGGCGAGCGACCGCATGGCCGCCGGCGACCTCGGCGCCCGCGCGCCCGTCGCCGGCGGCGACGAGGTCGGGCGCCTCGGCGAGTCGTTCAACGGCATGGCCGACGCGCGTCGAGACCACGGTGACGTCGCTGCGCCGGTTCGTCGCCGACGCGGCGCACGAGATCGGCACGCCGCTCACGGCGCTGCAGGCCGACCTGGAGCTGGCCGAGCGCAAGGCGACGAGCGACGACGAGCGCCGGCTCGTCGACCGGGCGCTCGCCCAGACCGGCCGCCTCGCCAGCCTCTCGGACAACCTGCTCCAGCTGTCGCGCCTCGAGGCCGGCGAGCCGGCCGGCGAGCGCGCAGAGCGCCGACCTGGCGGCCGTCGCCCGCGAGCTGGCCGACGGCGTGGCCTCGCGGGCCGAGCAGGCCGGCGTCGAGCTCGTGCTCGACGTCGCCGCCGGCCCGCTGCCGGTCCCCGTCGAGCACGCCCGCCTGCAGACGATCCTCGCCAACCTGCTCGACAACGCCGTGAAGTTCACGCCGGAGGGCGGCGCGGTCACGCTCACCGTGCGGCGCGAAGGCGCCGCAGGCGGTCGCCACGGTCGCCGACACCGGCGTCGGCATCCCGGCGGACGAGCAGCGCGAGGTCTTCGAGCCGCTTCCACCGGGCGCGCAACGTCTCGGCCTACCCCGGCAACGGTCTGGGCCTCGCGATCGTGAAGGCCGCCGTGGAGCGCGGCGGCGGCACGGTCTCCTTCGCCAGCTCGCGAGGCGGGCACGACCTTCCGCGTCGCGCTGCCGCTGGCGTAGGCGACGCAGCGCGCGAGGCCGCGGCCGCGTCGCGCCGGCTCAGCCGGCGGCCTCAGTCCGCCGCCGAGTCACTCCCGCCGGCATCGCGTGCCGGCACCTCGACGCTCGCGGGCTTGGCGGCTTCCTCGCCGGCGCCCGCCTGACCGTCCGACCCGTCCGGGCCCGGCCGCGAGGGCAGGTACCTGCTGAGCGGCAGACCCTGCGCCCTGCGCTTCACGCCGCCGCCGCGCACGGCGCCCTCGCCGCCGGGCTTCCGCGCGGCGCCGGCGGACGCGGAGACGCGCGACGCCGGCGGCACGACGCTCGGCGGGATCATGGTGACCGAGCCGGCGGCGACGCTCGACGCCACGCTCGTCGTGCGCGGGCGCCTTGGGGATCACGTTGATGATCGCCTCGCACGGCAGGTTGTTGAGCACGTAGTCGATGGTGCGGCCGAACACCTTGTCGGCGATGCGCCGCTTGCCCTGCGAGCCGAGGACGATGACCTCGGAGCGGCGGGCGATGGCCTCTTCGACGATCGCCCGGCCGGCCGAGCGCGCCGTGACGACGACCGGCGTGAGCTTCACCTTGAACTGGTCCGCCGCCTGCGCGGCGCGCTCGAGCACCTGCCGGGCCCGCTCGCGCTCCTCCGGCAGGCTCGCGTCGATCGGCAGGTTGAGCGGCACCTCGATCACGTACAGCGCGTCGATCGACGAGTTGCGCTCGGTCGCCAGCTGGCAGGCGAGCACCATCATCTCCTCGCTCACGGCGGTGTCGCGCACCGGCACGAGCAGCTGGTCGTAGACGACGTCCTCCTGCAGCGTCGCGGGCAGGGTCGGCGACTTGACCGTCTTGGTGAGGGAGTAGCCCTGCGCCTTGCGGAAGATCACGTAGGCGACGATCCCCACCGCCGACCCAGGCGAGGCCGATGATGCCGCTGACGGGCTTGTAGTAGACGATGACGCACCACACGGCGAAGGTGCCCATCGCGCCCAGCACGGCGGTCATCGGCACGTAGGTGCCGCGCGATGCGCACGTTGAGCGGCGCGCGGAACGGCCGCACGAGGTCGGGCTCCCTGTAGCGCAGCATGATCACCGAGACGTGCGCGGCGGTGAACGAGATCATCGAGCCGAAGGCGTAGAGGTCCGCCAGCAGCGGGATCTCGCCGGGCAAGATGAGGATCACCGCGATGATGCCGAAGAGGATGATCGCGACGTACGGCGTCAGCCGCGTGGGGTGGACGCGCCCCAGCACGCGCGGCAGCTGGCGATGCTGGCCCAGCGAGAAGGCCAGGCGCGAGACGCCGATGAGCCCGGCGTTGGTGGCGATGAAGAGGATGGTGGCCGGCCAGGATGCCGACCCACGGGCCGAGGATCCAGCGCAGCCAGGACGACGTTGTCCGGCAGGAAGCGCACCATGCCGAGCACCGGGTCGGCGACGTAGTTGCTGCCCAGCTGGGTGCCGTACAGCTTGGTCACCTGCTGGCCGTCGACCGTCTGCGACGTCGCCGCTCGGCTCCTGCGCCGGGATGACCGTGGTGCCGTTCTCCAGCGTCTCGAGCGGGCACGTAGACGACCACGCTCGGGTCCGACTTGAGCCGGTACGTGCCTTCGGGCTCGCCGGGGACCACCGGCACGGGCACGGTCTTGCCGGTCGCCGGGTTCGACCGGCACCGTGTTGTAGCTCGACCCGCATCGACGAGAGCGCCGCCAGCGGCATGCCGATGTAGACGACGAGGACGGCGATGATGACGAAGTTGATGGAGCGCGGCACGTCCTTGTCCGGGTGCTGCGCCTCCTCCGCCATGTTGGAGATGGTCTCGATGCCGGTGTAGGCCACGGTGCCGATGGCGAGGCCGTAGAGGAACTGGCTCCAGGTCGGCGCGACGCCCCAGTGGATCTGCGACAGCAGGATGTTCGGCTCGAGCAGCAGGACGAGCGCGATGATCATGATGAGGACCTGCGTCCCCAGGTCGAGGAGCGCGAGGACGACGTTGAGGGCTGGCCGCCTCCTTGATGCCGATGATGTTGATGATGACCAGGACGACGATGGTGATGGCGCCGCCGATGACGTTGTACGGCGGCTCCTTGAGGATCGGCCAGAAGATCGACAGGTACTGCGGCACGAACAGCGCCGAGATGGCGATGGTCGCCGTGTAGGTGAGCATCTGGCCCAGCCGATGCCGAAGCTGGCGAACTCGTTGAACGCGCGGCGCGTGAAGCTCGAGGCTCCACCGGCCTCCGGCATGGCCGCCGTGGCCTCGGAGTACGACCACGCGGTGGCGATGAACAGCACGCCGGTGATGACGAAGACCGCCGGCGTCAGGCCGAGCGCCGCCACGGCGACGACGCCGAGGGCGTAGTAGATGGAGGAGCCTACGTTGCCGTAGGCGGTGCTGAACAGGGCGCCGACCCCCAGCACCTTGTGCAGCGAGTGGCCCTCCCGGCGTTTGCGGCGTGCCACGGCGCCCTCAGCTCACGCGCACGGCGGACGACACACCGCAGGATGCAAGCAGGACCATCTCGACCACACCATCCTCCTCGCACCACTGACCGGACTGCTTCTGGGAGTCAATTGAAGCAGTCCCGGCCCCGGCCTACATCGAGCGCGAGAGGGACTGCCAGTCCAGTCCAAAGGAGGGCAAACAGGTCATCCGAAAGGATGACTCCGGCCTCCGCGGGCCTCGGCCCGACCGCGGCGCGGCGGCCGTCTAGACGAGGCCGCGCCGGATGGCCAGCGCGGTGGCCTCCGTGCGCGTGGACACGCCGAGCTTGGAGATGACGCTGCTCACGTGCGTCTTGACGGTGGCGACGCCGATCACCAGGCGCTCCGCGATGTCGGCGTTGGTCAGGCCGTCGGCCATGAGCTTGAGCACTTCGCGCTCCCGCGCCGTGAGGGAGTCGCCGCTCTGCCGCGGCGCGGAGACGGAGCGCACGAGCGCGTCGGCGGCTTCCGGGGCGAGCGTCGAGCGCCCGGCGTACGCCGCCCGCACGGCGTCGGCGAGCTGGTCCGCCGAGACGTTCTTCATGAGGTAGCCGATCGCGCCGGCACGGAGCGTCTCCCCGATCAGGTCCTCGTCGGTGAAGCTCGTGAGGGCGACGACCCTGGTGTCGGGGCACGTGGCGAGGATCTGCCGCGTGGCCTCGACGCCCGAGAGGCCGGGCATCACCAGGTCCATGAGGACGACGTCGGGCCGGAGCTCGCGGCACAGCTTCACCGCCTCATCGCCGTCGCCGGCCTGACCGGCCAGCTCGATGTCGTCGAACATGCCGAACACGACCTCGAGGCCGCTGCGCACCAGCACGTGATCGTCGACGATGACGACCTTGATCTTCTTCTCGTCGACGCCTGCCGGCACTGAGCCTCCCTCGTTCATGCTTGTCCCTCGTCGTTCCGCCAGACCGCCGTCACGGTGGCGCCGGCGCCGGGCGCGCTCTCCACGGCGACCTCGACCCCGGCGTCCTCCCCGCGCTCGCGCATCATCGCCAGCCCGAAGTGCTCCGGTGTCACCGTCGCCTCGTCGAACCCGTGTCCGTTGTCGCGCACGGAGAGGCGGACTTCTGCCTCCGTGGTGTCGAGCATAACCCACGCCTCGGTCGCGCCGGAATGGCGGTTCACGTTCTGGAGGGCCTCCTGGGCGATCCGGAAGAGGGTGACGCTGACCTGCCGGGGCAGCTGCGCGCTCCCGCGAAGCTCGACGTGGACGGTGACCCGGGACCCGCCCTCGGTGGCGGCCGCGAGCTGCTCGATCAGCGTGGCCAGCGACGCCTCGGCGAGCGTGTCCGGTCGCATCTCCATCAGCAGCGTGCGCATCTCGGCGAGCGCGCCGCGCGCGAGCCGCTCCACATCCTCGACGTTGTCGCGCGCCTCGTCGCTGGTCGGCCGCCAGCGGCGGCGGATGGCCTCGGCCTTGAGGCTCGCGGCGAAGAGCGACTGTGTGACGGAGTCGTGCAGGTCGCGCGCCAGCCGCGAGCGCTCGGTGGCCGCCGCCGCCTGGCCGATCTCGTCCCGGAGGCGGGCGTTCTCGATGGCCAGCGCGACCTGACCGCCGAAGGAGGCGGCCAGGCGCACGTCCAGGTCGTTGAAGACACGCTCCTCGCGGTACGAGAGCGCCAGGACGCCGTACGCCTCACTGCGCACGAGCAGGGGGACGGCGAGCAGCGCGCCGCCCACCTCCCCCCTCGTCACCGCGACGGGCGCGTGCGCGGCGAGCGCCCGGACGATGGGTTCGTCGGTCCGGGCCGCCGAGATCGTCCCGGCGCACGGCGACGCCCCGCTGGCCGCGGCCACCTCCAGCTCCTGCTGCTCCGGGTCGTAGCGGTACACGCAGCAGCCGTCGCTGCCCAGCAGCTGGCTGGCCTGGTCGATCACCCGGCGGAGCAGGTCGGACAGCGGGCGGTCCGAGTCGAGCACCACGACCTCCTGCAGGGTCTGCAGCTGCGCCGCCAGCGACTCGAGCATGTCGGTGGTGGACCGCTCGGTCTCGTACAGCTGGTCGACCTGCTTGAACAGGTAGGCCAGGGCGATCAGCGCCGCGCCGCTGAGGACGCTGAAGCACACCACCGTGATGGTCGGACCGTCCCAGCGGTTCTGGATCACGATGACGTAGAGGGCGAGGCCAAGGCAGAGAAGGCTCACCGCGAGCGTGGTCCGCACGCGCATCGTGAGCGCGGCGAGTGTCACCGGCACCAGATAGAAACCCGCGATGGGATAGCTGGGGATCGCGAGGTCGAGCAGCAGCGCGCCGGCGATCGTCGCGACCACGAGCACCGTGACCAGCACGCGATGGCGGCCCAGCGCCGCCACCCGCCCCATCAGACGAGGAAACCCACTCACTCGATCGACGCGCTCTCCGACCGTGGTCGCCAAGCTGACCTCCAGGACGCTTGCGGCCTCAGACTACAGCCACCGTGTGAGGCCAACAAATGCCGCGCCGACGGTGAGATCCGGCCGCGGCGTCGATGTTGTCCTCCGGGCGCGGCAAGACTACGCTCGTCGCAGACACCACTCACGGAGGTCTCGACATGGTCGCCTATCTGAACGGCACGGGGTTCCTCGGCACGAACGGCAGCGTCGGCGCCGACCTCGCCTTGGTCGTCATGCTCGTCGCGTTCGTCCTGCTCACGACCGGGGTCGTGCTCGCGCGCAGCGGGCGCTATGCGGCACACCGCTGGGTGCAGACGACGGCAGTGGTCCTGAACGCGATCCCGGTGGTCGCGTGGATGATCCGCTCGTACTGGCTGTACGTGCGCCCGGGCCTGCCCGGCAACCTGTCCAAGTCCGTCGACGCCCTGGTCACCGTGCATGCGGTGGCGGGCCTCATCGGCGTCGTGCTCGGGCTGTTCGTCGTCATCCGCGCCAACCAGCTCACGGCCCGCGGAGAGAGCGTCGCCCGCTACAAGAACTGGATGCGCGCCGCCTACGTGGTCTACCTGCTGGCCACAGTGCTGGGCGTCTGGGTCTACGTGGTGACGTATGGGTGAGGGCCCGGAGGTCCTCCTCGTCTTCCCGGGCCGGCACCGCGCGCCGGACCCGCAGGTGCCGCTCCAACTCCTGCACGTGGCCTCCGCACTCGCGGGCTCGGGCTACCGTCCGCGCATCGCCGATCTGCGCCTCGGCGACTACCACACGCTGCCGCTGGGCGAGCCCGTCTTCGTCGGCATCACCGCCATGAGCGGGCCGCAGATCCGCTACGGCCTCGAGTTCGCGGAGAGAGTGCGGGCGGAGCGGCCGGGCACACCCATCGTCTGGGGTGGGGTGCATCCCACGCTCCTGCCCGAGCAGACGGCTGCGGACGCGCGCGTCGACGTCGTCGTCCGCGGCGAGGGGGAGACGGCCGTCGGGCCGCTGGCCGACGCGCTCGCGGCCGGCGCGCCGCTCGAGACGGTCGCCGGCATCACGTTCTCGGCCGGCGGCGGCAACGGCTCCAGCCCGGCCGTCCGCTCCACCCCGGACGCAGCGCTCGTCGACCTCGACGCCATCCCCGTCGAGCTGCCGTACGACCTGCTGCCGCTTCCGCTCTACTCGACACTGCAGGCAGGACGCGTCCACCTGCAGACCAGCCGCGGCTGCCCCAGCCGCTGTGGCTTCTGCTACAACACCGCCTTCAACAAGCGTCGCTGGCGCGGCAAGAGCCCGGAGCGCGTCGTCGACGAGATGGAGTGGCTGCTGCGCCGCTTCCCCGGGACCAAGATCCTCGACCCGGTCGACGACAACTTCTTCGTCGACCGCAAGCGCGTCGAGGCCATCTGCGAGCTCATCCTCAGCCGCGGCCTCAAGTTCCGCTGGCGCGCCAACTGCCGCTTCGACTACCTGGCGAAGTACGACGGCGAGTTCCTGCGCCTGGTCGAGCGCGCCGGCTGCATGGAGCTCGACTTCGGCGGCGAGAGCGGCTCGGCGCGTATGCAGGACGTCGTCTGCAAGGAGGTCTCGGCCGACGAGATCCTCACGTCGGTCGCCAACCTCCGCCGCTGGGCGCCGTCCATCGACCCCTTCGTCTCGTGGCTGAGCGGCCTGCCCGGCGAGACCTACGCGGACATGGAGAAGACGTTCGACCTCATGGACGCCATGGGCCGCGCCAACCCGCGCACGCAGCACTACGGGATCTTCCTGTACACGCCGTTCCCGAGCCCGCTGCTCGACGAGCTGCCGCCTGAATTCGCGCCGCCGCAGTCGCTCGCGGAATGGGGCCAGATCGAGGTGTTCCACTTCCTCCCGCCCTGGCACACCCGCGAGTACGTCGAGAAGCTGCGCTCCATCTCCGCGGTGACGCGCTGGGCGTTCTACCCACAGTCCCGGATCGACGAGCACGGGCTCGCGTTCAAGGCGGCCTACGGCGCCATGTGCGCGGCGGCCAGACTGCGCTGGCGCCGCCGCGCCTTCGGCTTCCCCGTGGAGCTGCGCCTCGCCAACGCGGCGGCGCAGCGCCTCCGCGGGTTCCTTTGAGTCCCGCGAGGGACGGGAGGCCGGCATGGTGAGCCGGCAGAGCGCCGCCGCTGACGACTCGTTGGGCTCGCCGTGGACGGGCGGCGCCTGGAGGTGGCTGCGCACGCCGGACCGACGCCTTCTGGTGTTCGCCATCCTGCTGCAACTCGCGCTGGCGACGATCCCGCTGCACAGGTCCTACGACAGGACCGTCTTCGAGGCGGCGGGCTACCTCGTCGCGACCGGCCGCAGCCCCTACGTGCCGCAGGACCTCAGCGCCGTGTTCCACGCCGCCTTCTTCCGCGACTTCGCGACGATCGGCTATCCGCCGCCGTGGCCGCTGCTGCTCGGCGGCATCTACCGGGCGACCTACGCCATCGTGCCGAACCTGCAGTTCTACGCCGTGGCCATCAAGCTGCCGGCGATCGCCGCCGGCATCGGCCTCGCGTACCTGTCGGGCGCGGCGTTGCACAACCTCGGCGCCGTGCCCCTGCTCGTCCGCCGGGCGTGGCTCGCCGTTCTCTTCAACCCGTTCCTGATCTACGTCGCGGCGATCCGTGGCCAGATCGACCCGATCGTCGCCGTCCTCGCCCTCGCGGCGGTCCTGCTCGTCGCTTCCGGCCGGCGCGACCTCTCGGCGGTCACGCTGGCGCTCGCGGTCTGCGTCAAGCCGGTCGCCGCGCCGCTGCTCCTCGCCGTCCTGCTGGTGATCGCCGCCGCCAGCCTGCTCCGTGCACTGCGCTACGCGGCCGTGGTCGCCGCCGGCGTCTTCGCGTTCTACGTCGTGCCATTCCTCATCCTCGGCTGGGACAGGTCGCCACTGCACCAGGCGAACGCCCAGTTCGCGCTCGCGGGCGCGATGTCGCCGGCCACCGTCGCCCGACTCTGGACCGACCCCGTCGTCCTCGGGGGGCACTGGTGGCTGCTCGGCCTCCTGTGGATCCCTGCGCTCGTGGTAGCGGCCGTGCTCGCGCGGCGCGGCGCGCGTGACGTCCCCGGCCTGCTCATGCTGACCGTCGCCTTCACCCTGGTCTTCTTCCTCGCGCGCACCTGGCTGGCGGAGACGAATGTGATCCTCCTGCTGGCGCCGGCTCTGGTCCTCGTGGTGCTCGGCCACCTCGACCGGCGCCTGTACACGGCCCTCTGGGTCCTCCCGCTCGCATCCACGCTGCTGTACCTCTGGCCGCTGAAGCTGCTGTGGGCCGTCGCGCCCGGCGTGGTGGCGCGAGGCGCCGTCTGGGCGGAGCGGTCCGGCGGCCTCCTGCTGGCCGCTCAGATCGTCCTCATCGTCGCCTGGCAGGTCGCCGGCTGGTGGATCGTCATCGTGTGCCTGCGGCGGCTGCGGGCCGCGGCGAGGGGACGGCCGGAGGCGGCGGGAGCGGCCGCGGTGGCCGGTCCCGCAGAGACCGCCGGGCGGCCGGCTGTCACGGAGCCCGCGGCGCGGCGAGGGGCACTGCCGTGAGGACGCTGTTCGAGCTGGGCGACGGCCTCGCGCTCGCGGTCGCCGGGTCGCCGGCGGTGGGCGAGCTCGGTCCCGGCGCCGTCACCGCGTACCCGACGAGCGGGCTGCAGAAGGGACTGCTGCTGCTCGACGGGGGGCAGGAGCTGAGCAGCGAGGGCGTCGGGTTCGGCGTGCCGGTCCTCAAGCGCGGGCCGCGGGCGGTCTTCTCCGGCAGCGCCGAGATCGTCGTCCATCCGGGGACCCCACGCGCGATCACGATGGTCTACACCATGGACCGCGTCGAGCGTCTCGCGGGACACCGCCACCGCCTCGTCCTGCACCGGCCGCTCGACGAGTTGCGCGAGGCATTCGCCCTGCTCTACCGACGCGCCCCCCTGCTCCGCCGTCCTCTCCTGGCCGCGTCCAACGGGATCCGCTGGCTGCTGCGCGTCAGGACCCGGTTCGAGCAGACCGCACAGGTCGCAGTCGTTCCGGTGACCTACGCGGCCGGTGACCTTCCGGGCGACGTGGTCATCAGCGCCGACCTCGGGCGCCTGCCGGCTTCTGTGACCGAGGTTGTCCTGATGAACGAGCTTGGAGCCGACGTCTTCGACCGCTACGTCGACAGCGACGGCGCCGACGAACGCGGCTCGGGCATCGGCGCCTGGAACCAGGTCCGCGGCGCGAGCGCCTCGTTCGTGGCCTCGGTGAGCGGCGTCTCGTTCAGCCTCGAGCGCGCGCCCGACCCCGGAGTCCCCGGCGCCCGCCTCTTCCACGGCCGCGAGGTCGCCAAGGGTCGGCTCGCGTGGGCCGGGTTCGGCTACTCGCTGCGGCCCGGGCCAGCCACATTCACCTACACGCTCCGCGTGGCGCGCGACGAGGAGCAGCCATGAGCTCCGTGCTCCTCGTCTACCCCTTCTTCCGCCGTTCGCTGGACCGCTCCCGGTTCCGCTTTCCGCCGCTCGGGCCCGCGTACGTCGCCGCGAGCGTGCGACGGGCCGGGCACCGCGTGCGGCTGCTGGACTGCACCTTCCTGAGCCGCGAGCAGGCGCTGCGGCTGGCGCTCGCGGCTCAGGCGGACGTGGTCGGCGTCTACTGCATGGCGACCATGCGCGAGGACGCCGAGTGGTTCGCGCGGCAGCTGCGCGGCCGCTGCGAGCTGCTCGTCGCCGGCGGGCCGCTGCCGACCTGCGAGCCCGGATCGTTTCTCGCCGACTTCGACGTGGTCGTGCGCGGCGAGGGCGAGCAGACCATGGTCGACGTCCTCGCCGCGCACGCGTCCGGCGCGGACCCGGGCGCCGTGCCCGGCGTGGTCGTCGCGGCGGCGACGGCGGCGCAGCCGCGAGCCCGCCGCGACCCTTCGCCCCCGACCTCGACGCGCTCCCCTTCCCCGCCCGCGACCTGCTGCCCAACGCCGCCTACATCAGCCACGGACGGCGGCGCTACGGCTACGCCGTCACCACGGTGATGAGCAGCCGCGGCTGCCCGTTCGCCTGCGAGTTCTGCAGCAACGTCGTCTTCGGCTCTTCCTACCGCGAACGCTCGCCGGCGAGCGTGGTCGACGAGGTCGAACAGGTGCTCGCGCTGGGCTACGACCGCATCGCCTTCTCCGACGACGTCTTCACGATGCGGCCGCGAGCGCGTCGTCGCCGTCTGCGACGAGATCGAACGGCGCGGCCTGCGCTTCGCCTGGGAGTGCCTCGCCCGGGTGGACGGCGTCGACCGGGCGACCGCCGGGCGCATGCGCCGCGCCGGCTGCCGGACCGTCTTCTTCGGCATCGAGTCCGGCAGCGACGAGATCCTGCGCGTGATGCGCAAGGGCATCACCGTGGCCCAGGCTCGCGACGCCGTCTGGGCCGCCCACGACGCCGGCCTCGAGGTCGGCGCCTTCTTCATCCTGTGCTACCCCGGCGAGACCGACGACACCGTGCTCGAGACCCTGCGCTTCGCCCGGTCGCTGCCGCTGGACTACCTCGGTCTCTCGATGCCGTACCCGCTGCCGGGCACGCCCCTGCGGGAGCGGATGGAGGGCCGCGTCACGGGCGAGTCGCGGCCCGACGGCAGCCTCCTGATGAACCAGCAGTTGACGTTCGAGAGCGACTTCTCGGCCGCCAAGATGCGCCTCGCCATCCTCACCGGCAAAGGGCAGTTCGTGCTGCGGCGGCGGCTCGGGCGCTTCGGCCCCGCCGCCGCACGGCTCACTCAGGCGCCGGCAGAGGCGCTGTTCCGGCGCCTGCGCTGACGAGGCCCGGTCCCGCGCCCGCGCGCCGGGCCGCGAACGCGGTCATCGTCTCGTCGATCCGCCGCCGCAGCCACGCCTCGTCGATGTCGGAGCCGAAGACGAAGGTGACCTCGTTCTCGTGCGTCCAGTCGCGGCCGTCGTCGCTGCCGCCCAGGCGCTCCCACAGCTTCGAGCCCGGCAGCGGCATGGGCACGTTGAACGAGATCTCGGCGAGCGGCAGGTCGAGGGCGAATGCGAACGTCGCCTCGATGTCGGCCGTGGTCTCGCCCGGGTAGCCGACGATGAAGAAGGCCGCGACCTCGATGCCCGCCGCGGCTGTACGCGTCCACGGCGCGGATGCTCTGCTCGACCGTCATCTGCTTCTGCATGAGGTCGAGGGTCGCCTGGCTGCCTGACTCCAGACCGAGATAGACGCGCCGGCAGCCCGACGCCCGCATCATGCCGGCGGTGCCCGGGTCGATCCCGTTGGCGCGCGACAGGCAGCTCCACGTCAGACCGAGCGGCGCCACCCGCCGGCAGAACGCCTCGAGGTAGTCGCGGTGGAGCGTGAAGGTGTCGTCGGCGATCCAGAGGCCGTCGTACCCCAGGCGGACGATGTCGTCGACCTCGGCCATGACCGCCTCCAGCGGGCGGCGGCGGACGGCGTTGCCGAAGACCGGCTTGGAGCAGAACTCGCAGCCGTAGGGGCAGCCCAGCGTCGCGAGCAGCGTGGTCGGGCGGTAGCCGGCAGGCGCCCACGCGCGCTGGTAGGCGCGGTGGTCGAAGTCGCCGCGGTCGGGCAGCGGATAGCCGGCGATCTCTTCCTGCGAATGGTGCACCGGCGCGTTCGCCAGGCGCACGCCGTCGACGTCGCCCACCAGTCCGGCGTAGCCGGCGAGCGGCAGGTCACCGAGCGTGGCCGGGGTCACCCCCCGCGTCCAGGTAGTCGCGGCAGAACGCGGGGAAGCTCATGTCGGCCTCCCCGCGGAACACGAGGTCCACGTGCGGCAGGAAGCGGTCCGGGAAGACGGTCGGCAGCGGGCCGCCGGCCACCAGCAGGGCGTCCGGCAGGCGCTCGCGCACCGCCGCGGCGACGCGCAGCGCAGTGCCGGTGAGGCTCACCATGGCCGAGATGCCGACGATCGCCGGCCGCCAGGCGACCAGGTCGTCGAGCAGCCCGTCGAACGAGCTGAAGGTGCCGTCGAACACCCGCGCCTCGACGCCGGCCCGCTTGAGGTGGGCGCTCAGCAGTGCGGGACCGAGGGGTGGGAACAGGACCTCGGTCCTCGCCCTGGTGCGGAAGTACGGGAACACCAGGGCCGCGCCTCGTTGCTGCCTCAGCCACGGTGTCTCGACCATGGGTCATGCTTGCCCGTGGGAAGCGCCGCGTCAACCGCGACGCCCCTCGGACGCGCGCGCCGGCTGCGGACGGCGCGCGGGTGTGGCAGTATCGCCGGCGATGGACGCACGCACACTCATCGACCGGCGCTACTCCTGCCGCACGTACCTCGAGCGGCCGATCTCGGGGGCCGACCGGGAGGCGCTCACGGCGTACATGGCGAGCAAGACCGCCGGCCGGCTCGGCTCGAGCGTGCGCTTCGGCCTCATCGCGGCCTCGCCCGACGACGCCGGCGCCCTCCGCCGGCTCGGCACCTACGGCTTCATCAAGGGCGCGACGGGCTACATCGTCGGGGCCGTGCGCAAGGGTCCGGGCGACCTCGAGGACTACGGCTACCTGCTCGAGGAGGTCATCCTGCAGGCCACCGAGCTCGGCCTGGGCACGTGCTGGCTGGGCGGGACGTTCACGCGCAGCAGCTTCACGTCCCGCTTCGGCGGCCTCGACCGCGGCGAGATCATGCCGGCCGTCGTCTCGATCGGCTATCCCGGGGACGACGGCACCGAGCGCATCCGCGAGCGCGAGGAAGGCACGCGGCGGTTCCCACCGGACGAGCTCTTCTTCGCCGGCGAGTTCGGCCGGCCGCTGGGCCGCGAGCGCCGGACGGCTACGACGAGGCGCTGGAGGCCGTGCGCATGGCGCCGTCGGCCACCAACAAGCAGCCGTGGCGCATCGTCCGCCGCGGCGACGACTGGCACTTCTACCTGGTGCGCACCAAGGGGTACGGCAAGGGCAGCCCGTTCTTCAAGGTGCTGCGCATCGCCGACCTGCAGCGCGTGGACCTCGGCATCGCCATGTGCCACTTCGAGCTCGTGGCGCGCGCAGTGTGGCCGGGCCGGGCGCTGGGTCGTGGACGACCCGGGCCTCACGCTGCCGGGCCCGGGCATCGAGTACACCGCCACCTGGCGCGGCTGAGCGCGCGGCCGCGCGCCCGGCGCGGCCGAGCTTCCGCCGAGCCGGTGACGCCGGCGCTCACGCCACCCGGCGCTCGCGCTGAGGGGCAAGCTCCAGCTGCTCGAGCAGGCCGAGGCGGTCGGCCACGCCCCAGTGCTCGACCGCCCTGCCGGCCGAGAACCGGATCACGTCGATCACGTCGATCTCGATGTCCCTGCCGGTGGCCGGCCAGCCCATGTAAGGCAGCGTGTTCTTCGCCCGCAGGCGCGCGCGCACCCACACCGTGTCCTGAGCGGCGACGATGGCCTCGATGCTGAAGGTCATGTCGGTCAGCGACTCGTGCAGGCCGGTGATGATCCGCTTGACGGCGTCCGGCCCGATGCCCTGGGCGCCGCTCTGGTGTTCGATGAAGTCGTCCGCGACGTACTCGTCCACGACCGACAGGTCGCCGTTCCCGAAGCCCTCCTCGAGCAGACGGCGGGCGGCGATCACGTTGGCGTTCACTGACATTGCGTCTCCCAACATCGCCTGTGCCTACAGTCACGATGTACCCCCGGTACGGGATCCGTTCATCTCCCGTTCATGCACTTCCGGTGACAACCCTCGCGAGACACACGCACGAGGGCGCCGGCGACCGCCGGCGCGAGAGGAGTGGATGGCATGGACGCAGACTGGGAAGGCGCCGGCAGCCGCGGCCGCCGACGCCGGCGGCTGGGAGGCGCGCGAGCGCGAGCGGTCGCTGACGCGACCCCGCGCGCCCGCGCGCCCCGCGCCGTCCGGGGCGAGGTCGCGCCGGCTGCTGGCGCGGCTGCTCGCCGTGCTCGGGGCGATCGGCCTCTTCGTCAGCGTCGCCCTGGTCGCCCCGGCCGAGTCGGCGAGCGTGCTCGCCGGCCCCGGGGGCGTGCTCACCGCCATCGGCCGCGTGACGGCCATGTCGGGCACGTACCTGCTGCTCGTCACGCTGGTGCTGATCGCCAGGATCCCGGCGGTCGAACGGGCCATCGGCCAGGACCGCCTCGTCAAGCTGCACCGCAAGCTCGGCCCGGCCATCCTCGGCCTCATCGGCATCCACGTCGTCGCCGTCGTGCTGGGCTACGCCACCCAGGTCGCCACCGGCCCCTGGCACGAGCTGGTCCTGATGGCCACGACGTTCCCGGGCATGATGCTCGCCGTCGCCGGGCTCGGCCTGCTCTTCCTGGCCGGGTCCACCTCGTATCGCTACGTGCGGCGCAGGATGAAGTACGAGACCTGGTGGGCCGTGCACCTCTACACGTACCTCGCCGTCGCGCTGTCGATCCCGCACCAGATCCTGACCGGCGCCCCCTTCGTGGGACACCCGCTGGCGACGGCCTGGTGGCTCACGCTGTGGTTCGCGACCGCCGGCGCCGTCATCGTCTACCGCTGGGGCCTGCCGGTCGCCCGCAGCCTCCACCACAAGGTCACGGTGCACTCGGTCGAGGAAGAAGCGCCCGGCGTGGTCTCCGTCACCATGACGGGACGGCACCTCGACAAGCTCGAGGCCTCCGGCGGCCAGTTCCTGCACTGGCGCTTCCTGAAGCGCGGCATGTGGTGGCAGGCGCACCCGTACTCGCTGTCGGCGGTGCCGACCGCGAACCGGATGCGCATCACCGTCAAGGACCTCGGCGACCACAGCAGCTCGCTGGCCGCCATCGAGCCGGGGACGCGCGTGGCCATCGAAGGCCCGTACGGGGCCTTCACCCACCACGCGCGGCACACCGACCGCGTCGTGCTCGTCGCGGCCGGCGTCGGGGTCACGCCCGTCAGGGCGCTGCTCGAGGACCTGCCGCGGCACGTGGACGTGGTCGCGATCCTGCGCGGCCGCAGCCGGCGCGACCTGGTGCTGCGCGACGAGCTCGCCCACCTGGTGGGCGAGCGCGGCGGGCAGCTCCACGAGCTGGTCGGGCCGCGCTCGCACGCCCGCCTGGACGAGGCCGGTCTCGCCCAGCTCGTGCCCGACATCGCCGAGCGGGACCTGTTCGTCTGCGGGCCCAGCGGCTTCATGCAGAGCGTCATCGCCGCCGCCCGCGCGCTGGGCGTCCGCGGCGAGCGCATCCACCACGAGGACTTCGCCTTCTAGGCGTGCCCCAGACCCGACCACGGGAGGAGACATGAAACGCTCAGCCATCGTCATCGCCGCCACCGCCGCCGGCCTGGCCGCGGTGATCAGCTTCAAGCCGCACGGCCTCGCCGGCGGCGGCACCCAGGCGGCGTCCACCGCCGCCCTCACCACCGGCAACGCCAACGTCAAGGGCGCCCAGACCGTGGTCGGCAGCGACCAGTCGCTGGCCGGCAACCTGGGAGACATCCAGGTCAAGGTCACGGCCTCGAACGGCAAGATCACCAGCGTGGGCATGGCCAGGATGAACCTGCACGGGCCGCAGAGCCAGCAGATCTCGAACAGCGTCATCCCGCAGCTGGAGCGGCAGACGCTGGCCTCCAACGGCGGCCCGATCCAGGGCGTCTCCGGCGCCACGTACACGAGCCAGGCCTACGCGCGCTCGCTGCAGGCCGCGCTCGACAAGCTCGCGGGAGGACCCAATGCGCAGCTGGCAGCAGCAGGTAATGGGAACGGTGGTCTCCTTCAGCATCATGGAGGAGAGGGACACGACGACTGAGCGCGAGGCACGGGCGGCGGGCACGCGGATCGACGACGCCCGCCGCCGCGCCGAGGCGTGGCTGCGCTGGGTGGACGACGTCTTCAGCACCTGGAAGCCGGAGAGTCCCGTGAGCCGGCTGCGGCGGGGCGAGATCGGGCTGGGCGACGCGCCGCCCGAGGTCGCCGAGGTGCTGGAGCTCTGCCGCCGGGCGCGCGTCGCCTCGGACGGCTGGTTCGACCCCTGGGCCATGCCCGGCGGCGTCGACCCCACGGGCCTCGTCAAGGGCTGGGCGGCCGCGAGCGCGCTGGACGAGTTCGAAGCGGGCCGGCGCGCCGGCGGCGATGATCAACGCCGGCGGCGACATCGCCGTGTACGGGCGGCCGGCGCCGGGACGGCCGTGGCGGATCGGGATCCAGCACCCGCTGGCGGCGGACAGGATCCTGCTGACCGTCGACCTGGAAGGCGCCGGCGCCGTCGCCACCTCCGGCTCCTACGAGCGCGGCGAGCCCACCTCTCGACCCGCGCAGCGGCAGGCCCGACGACGGCGCTGCTCTCGGCCACGGTGATCGGCCACGACCTGGCGTTCGCCGACGCGCTCGCCACCGGCCTGTACGCGTCCGGCGGCGAGCTCCTCGAGCAGCATCTCGCGGCTCGCCGGCTACCACGGGTTCATCGTGGACGGCCGCGGGCGGGTCCACGCCTCCCGCGGCTTCCCCATCGTGCTGAAGGCGTCGAGGCCGTGCCGGCGTGACGGCGCCGCGCCGGCCGGTCCCGCTCGCGGTCGGCCGGACCCGCTCAGGCCCGCTCAGGCCGGCTCAGGCCGCCGGCAGGGTGAGCGTGACGCGCGTGCCGGCGGCGACCTCGCTCTCGACGCGTCAGGTCGCCGCCCATCCCGCGCAGCGCCCAGTGCGCGATGGCGAGGCCGAGCCCCGAGCCGCCTCGAGCCCGCGACCGCGCCGCGTCGCCGCGGTAGAACCGGTCGAAGACGTGGTCCAGCACCTCCGGCGGCATGCCCTCGCCGTGGTCCGTGACGACGACCTGCGCGCCGGCCGCCGCCGGCCGCACGGCGACCTCGACCGTGCGCGCCCGGCGGCGAGTGCTCCACGGCGTTGCGCACCACGTTGCGCAGCGCCCGGCGCACGTGGCCCTCGTCGCCGACGGCGAGCGCCGTGCCGGCGGCGTCGGCGCGCAACGCCACGCCGGCGGACGCCGCCAGAGCGCTCAACTCGTCCACGGTCTGGCGCGCGAGCGCCACGAGGTCCAGCGGCTCGCGCGCCAGCGGCTCCTGGTGCGCGTCGATGCGCGACAGCGTGAGCAGGTCCTCGACCATGCCCGACATGCGGTCGACCTCCTCCAGGCCGCTGACCAGCACGGGACGCGTCCTCTCGTCGAGGTCCGGACGGCGAAGCGCGACCTCGAACTCCGCCTTCATGATCGCCAGCGGCGTGCGCAGGTCGTGGGACGCGTCGGCCACGAAACGCTTCTGCGCGGCCACGCTCTCCCGGATGGGGCGCAGCGTGCTGCGCGCGTACAGCAGGCCGCCGGCCCCGACGACGATGACGATCACGGCGTCGACGGCGACCAGCTGCCAGCGCAGCGAGCCCAGGGAGCGCGAGACGAACGCCTGCTCCGACTCCGAGTCCTGGTAGGCGCCGGACGCCGCCGTGCGGATGTCGGCCCGCACCGTCAGGTACATGAAGACGCTGGAGACGACGACCAGCACCACGACGAGCGCGGCGAACAGCAGCGCCAGCCGGCGGCGGGCCCGCGCGAAGACGTCGGGGCGGGCGGCGTCAGCCACCGATCCGCCCGCCTCACCGGCTTCCGACCCGGCGCCGCGGGCTTCGCCGCCGTCCGCCCGCTCAGCGCGGAGCACGTAGCCGGCGCCGCGCACGGTCTCGAGCCGCACGCCGCCGCCCGGCTGGTCCAGCTTGCGCCGCAGCCGGCCGGCGTACACGTCGACGATGTTGGAGAACGAGTCGAACTCGTCGTCCCAGGCGTGGTCGAGGATCCAGTCGCGGCTGAGCACCTCTCCCGGGTGCAGGAGGAAGAGCTCGCAGCAGACTGAACTCCTTGGGACTCAGGGCGAGCGGCGCGCCGCAGTACCGCGCCACCCGTGCCGCCGGGTCGAGCGTGAGATCGCCCAGCGCCAGGACCGGAGGCAGCGCGCGCCGCGGCCGCCGAAGGAGCGTGCGGATGCGCGCCAGCAGCTCCTCGAACGCGAACGGCTTGACGAGGTAGTCGTCGGCGCCGGCGTCCAGGCCGGTGACCTTGTCGGCCGTCGCGTCCCGCGCCGTCAGCATCAGCACCGGCAAGGTGAGACCCTGCTCGCGCAGTTCCCTGCAGAGGGTGAACCCGTCCACGCCGGGCAGCATCACGTCGAGGATCAGCAGGTCGTAGGGAAGCTGGTCGGACGCCCCTGAGGCGCGATGGTGCGCCGCGCCGGGCCGCGAAGCGGCGGCGCGCGGCGGCGCCGTCGTACAGCACGTCCACGGCGTAGCCCTCCGCCTCGAGTCCCGTCTTGAGAGCCCGGGCGAGCTTCTCCGCGTCTTCCACGACCAGGATGCGCACCCGCTCGGCCTCCTCCGTCCGGCGTCGCGTCCCCTACAGCCTTCCCCGCCGCCACGCGGCGGTCAAGCGCCGGCGTCGTCGACGGTCACATATGATGGGGGCGTCTCCGGGCCGCCACCAGAGGAGTCGTCACGTCGAGGACACAGCGCAGGATCGACCGCGCCCAGAACATCAGCCGCATGTGCCTGGTCTGCGGCCGCGACAACCCGTTCGGCCTCCACGCCCGCTTCTACGAGCTGGCGCCGGAAGACGGCGCCGCCGGTGAGGCACAGGGCGTCCCCGCCGGCGGCCGTCGAGCTCCTCGGCGTCTTCAGCCCGCGCGAGGAGCACCAGAGCTACCCCGGACGTCTGCACGGCGGCGTGAGCTCGGCGATCCTCGACGAGACCATCGGCCGCGCCATCCTGCTGCTGCAGCCCGACGCCTGGGGCGTCACCGTGGAGTTCTCGGTGCGGTTCCGCCGCCCGCTGCCGCTGGACGAGGAGGTCCGCTGCCTGGCGCGCATCACGCGCGACAGGAGCCGGCTGTTCGAGGGCAGCGGCGAGATCCTGCTGCCGGACGGCACGGTGGCCGTCGAGGCCACCGGCAGGTACCTCAAGCAGACGCTCGCCGACATCACCGACGGCGACTTCGCCGAGCGCGAGTGGTTCGTGGACGCGCGCGAGGCGCCGGAGCACGCCGACCTCTGAGGCGCCGCCTCCGCGGCCTTCCAGAAACGACGAGGGCGGGCGGTCCTCGTCGGACCGCCCGCCCTCGCCGTCTTCAGTCTCCGGCCGCTGGCCGGTCCGCTCACCTGGTGCTACGCTTCACCCGGAAGCTCTTGGCGTTGCTCGTGCCCACGCTCGTGGTCACCTTGACCTTCAGCAGGCCGAACTTCGCCTTGGGAACGCGCAGCTTGATCTTGGTGTTGCTCCACGAGATGTACTTCGAGGCCTTGGTCGCTCCGAACTTCACGAAGCTGGTGCGCGCGTTTCGCGCCGAAGGCCTTGCCGGTAATCACCACGATCGAGCCGCGCTTGCCGGCGGTCGGCGTGAGCTTGGTGATGGCGGGCTTCGCCGCGACCGTGACCGTGAAGCTGCCAGCGCTCGTGCCGTCCCGCGAGGTCCGGTGACGGCGATCGGGCCCGTCGTGGCGCCGACCGGCACTGTCACCGTCATGACGTGTCGCTGACGACGGTGAACGTCGGTGGCCGCGAGCGCCATTGAACGTGACCGCGGTCGCGCCGGTGAACGCCGGTGCCCGTCAAGGTCACTGACGTGCCGATCGGACCGAGGTCGGCGGCTGATGGTCCGAATCGCGGGACGTGACACCCGCGTCGCGGTACGCAGCCCGCAGCAGGCGCAGGCGCATTCGCGTGGGCCGTCACGATGCGCCAGCGCCGCCGTGACAGCGCGCGCAGCGCTCGTCGGCGGGCGGCGTCGCAGTGCCGCTCTGTGGCAGGTCGCGCAGCTCGCGATGAAGTCTGTGTGGACCGCGAGGCGTGCACTCCGGTGGGGTACGCGCCGCCGTGGCAGCGTCTCGCAGGGGCCGAACCTCCGACGGCCTGCGTGAACGTCGGTAGTGCGAACGCGTTGGCGGCGAACGCCGCGGTGAGAGTGATCGCCGCCAGCAGGAACAGTACGGCGACCGGATAGCGTCTGCGTGATCTCATGTGTCCCCCTCGTCCCGCCGCCCTCTCCGCGGATGTCAGGCGGCGTGCTTCGTTCTCCAGGTAGGGCTCGGCTTGTGCCATACGGCTCCTTTGCTCGTCGTCCCATGGCGTGGAAATCGGCTTAGCCAAAGGATACTCGCTCGCCGGAAGGCCGGTACCGTCTGCCGTTGACGGGCTGCCGGCACGAGCGGGGCCGAGTATGCTGGGTGCGCTCGAGAACGTCTCACGAAGGAGTGACCGTGCCCGCCGCAGACCGACCGCGCCGCCCAGTCACCGCCTGGCTGCTGCTCGCTCTGCTCATCGTCCAGGGCCTGGGCGGGCTCGCCGGAGGGCTGTCGCTGACGCTCGCGCCCGACGGCTCCATCATGAGGATGTCGACCTCCCTGCTGGACGGCTCGCCGTTCTCCGACTTCCTCATCCCGGGCCTCATCCTGCTGCTCGTGCTCGGGGTCCTGCCGCTGGTGGCGGCGGCCGGCCTCTGGATGCGCCGCCGCTGGGCCTGGTACGCCGCGTGCGTCGTGGGCTGCGGGCTCATGATCTGGATCCTCGTCGAGATCACGATCATTCCGTACGACGCGCTGCAGCCCATCTTCGGCGGCATCGGGGTCGCCATCTTCGTCGTCGCGCTGCTGCGCCCTGTGCGCCGGTTCTACGGCGTCGCCCTGCCGGGCGAAGCCGGCGCCTGATCCTGCCCCGCTCCGTGCCCGAGCGGAGCGGCGGCCGGCGCCGCACCGTCGGCCCGAGCAACACAGGTTCCTGCAGGAAGGCGGCGAAGATGCCGATACACATCGGGCAGGGGAAGCCAGCGGGAGCCTCCGTGCGGGCGGACACCAAAAGACAGCGCGTGTTTCTCACCTTCGCGACCGGCGATCTGGCTCTGGCGCGCCCGGTGACCGCCCGCCTGCTCGCCGGCGGCGGCATCTCCCTCGACCAGGCGCTGACCAGCGAACCCTTCGCGAGCCAGCGCGGCGACATCATCCGTGCGAGCCTCCTGACCCGGCTGCGTCACTGCACCAGTGCCCTCTGCCTGTACGGAGCGCGCACCGCCGAAGACGACTGGGTCCGCTGGGCACTGGAGACGGCCGCCGGTCTCAAGCTCCCGCTGCTGGGCGCGGCGCTTCCCGGCGAGGACGCCTGGGACGCCGAGCGCTTTCTCACCCGGCTCGGCGCGGAACTGGTGCCGCTGAACGGCGACGCCATCGTCGCCCGGGCGCGCGCCGCGGGCGCCGTCCGCGTCTCCCGAGACATCGACGCGGCGTCCATCGCGGAGACGCTCCACCTCATGCGCCACCCGCTCCGCTAGCAAGGACCCGCGTGCGCCGGCCGCCGGTCATCATCACCGCCGCGCTGACCGGCTCCCGCATCAGCCGCGAGCAGACCCCCTCCATCCCGATCACGCCCGAAGAGATCGCCGCCGAAGGCGTCGCCGCGTGGCGCGCCGGCGCCGGCGATCGTCCACGTGCACGTGCGGGACGCCGACGGCGTGGGAGCCCAGGACATGGACGCCTTCCGCCACGTGGTGGACGTGCTGCGGGCTGAGACCGACGTCATCCTCTGCCTGACCACGAGCGGCATCCCCGGCCGGAACCTGCCGACCGCCGAGCGCATCGCGCCGCTCTCGCTGCAGCCGGAGATGGCGAGCTTCGACGCGGGGACCATCCAGATGGACGCCGGCCTCTTCGTCAACGAACCGGAGTTCCTGGACGCGCTGGCGGCCGAGGCGCTGGCGCGGGGCGTCAAGCTCGAGCTGGAGTGCTTCGACCTCGGTATGGTCGACACCGCGCTGCGCTACCACGCCGAGGGCAAGGTCCCGGCGCCCCTGCACTTCCAGTTCGTGACCGGCACCCGGCACGGGATGCCGGCGACCGCCCAGGCCCTGGTCGCCGCCGTGGACCTCCTCCCCGAGGACGCCACGTGGTCGGTGATCGGCGTCGGGCGCACGCAGACGCCCATGGCGATGCTCGCGCTGGCCATGGGCGGGCACGTGCGCGTCGGGCTCGAGGACAACATCTACTACCGCCGGCGCGAGCTCGCGACCGGCAACGCGCAGCTCGTCGAGCGCGCGGTGCGACTGGCCGGCGAGCTGGAACGGCCGGTGGCCACGCCGGACCAGGCGCGCGGGCTGCTCGGGCTCGGCTAGAGGGTCAGGCCCGCGGTCAGGCCCGCGCCAGCCCGTCGGCGACCGCGAGGACCTCGTCGAGGATGCCCAGTCCCGGTGGCCAGCTCGTCGCGCCCGACGACCAGCGGCGGCGCGACCAGCAGCACGTTCCCGTGCACGTAGAGGTGAAGGCCGCGGTCCATGGCGGCCCGCCTGAGGGCCGCCATCGGCTGCGCGGCCTCTCCCGACGCGGCATACGGCACCAGCGGCTCGCGCGTCTCGCGGTCGCGCACGAGCTCCAGCCCCCACAGCAGGCCGAGGCCGCGGAGCTCGCCGACCGACCGGTGGTCGTCGGTGAGCTCCGGCAGCTCGGCGGCGAGGACCTCGCCCATGGCCGCCGCGTTCTCCACCAGCCGCTCCTCGCGCATCGCCGCGATGGTCGCGACGCCGGCGGCGCAGGCGAGCGGGTGACCGCAGGCGGTGAGCCCGCTCGCGAACTCGTGCTCCTCCAGCCACGGGCGCAGCTTCTCGCTCACGACCATGGCTCCGAGCGGCACGGCGCCGCCGCTGATGCCCTTGGCCAGCGTCATGATGTCGGGCACCACGTCCCAGTGCTCGCAGGCGAACCAGCGCCCGGTGCGCCCGAAGCCGGTGAGGACCTCGTCGAAGATGAGCAGGACGCCGTGGCGGTCGCAGACCTCCCGGATCGAGGCGAGGTAGCCGGGCGGCGGCACGAGGACGCCGTTGGCGCCGGTCACCGTCTCGAGGATGACGGCGGCGACCGACTCCGGCCCCTCGTACTGCAGGATCTCCTCCAGGTGCGGGCCGCCGGCGGCGATCGCGCAGTCGTCGGCGTGCCCGGCGGCGGGGTCGAAGCTGTGGGCGCCGTGCCTGTCGTACACGTGCCCGGCGGAGCAGCGGTACGGATACGGGTCGAACATGCGCACCACGCCGGGCACCGCCGGCTCGGCGGGCCAGCGCCGCGGGTCGCCGGTGAGCGCCGCGGCGCCCGCCGTGGCGCCGTGATAGCTGCGGTAGCGGGCGACGACCTTCTGGCGCCCGGTCACCCAGCGCGCCAGCTTGACGGCGTTCTCGTTGGCGTCGGCGCCGCCCGTGGTGAACAGCGTCATGCCGAGGTCGCCCGGCGTCACCTCGGCGAGCAGCCGGGCGAGCTCCGACCGCGGCTCGCTGGCGAAGGACGGCGCCAGGCCGTACAGCGTCTCCGCCTGGCGCCGCACCGCCTCGACCAGCCGCGGGTGCCGGTGGCCGAGGTTCAGGTTCATCACCTGGGAGGCGAAGTCCAGGTAGCGGCGCCCGCCGGCGTCCCAGAACCAGCAGCCCTCCCCGCCGCTGACGCGCAGCCGCTCGACGCCGCCCTGGGCGCTCCACGAGTAGATGACGGGTTCGCGCTCCACGAGGCGGACTCTATCCCGTCGCCGTAGGACTGACGCTGCACCGCACCGGGCGGCCACCGGAGAATCCCGCAGCGGCCTCAGCCGCGACCCTGGCTCAGCCGGGCCGATCGCACACGCTGCACGGCCGTACCAGTCGGCCTCGGCGTGCGCGAAGCGTCACCCCCCGGACGCGCCGCGCACCAGCGGGGCTGAGGAGCGCGAGAAGCTCCAGCGCAGCGCCCCGCGGCTGGTCACGGTGAGCGTGATCGAGCCGCTCTTCTGCGTGCTGTACACGCGCGCGCCGCCGCTGCGCAGACGCCGCACGGTCTCGTCGGTCGGGTGGCCGTAGGAGTTGGGGCCCACGCTGATGACGGCGACCCGCGGCCGGGCCTCGCGCACGAAGCCCGCGGTGGTGGACGAGCGGGAGCCGTGGTGCGAGACCTTGAGGACGTCGACCGGCGGGCCGCGGGCCAGGCTGGCGCCCGCCGCGGCCTCCCCCCCGCCCGTGGAGTCGCCGGTGAACACCACCCGCCGGCCGCCGGCGCTGCAGCAGCAGCACGATGCTGTCCGTGTTGGCGTCACCGCTCAGGCCGCCGGGGGCGAGGACGGACGCCTTGGCCTTGCCGAACCGCGCGGTAGTCCCGCGGCGTGCCTGCACCACCGCGGTGCCGGCGCCGCGCAGCGCCGCCGCGAGACTGACCGGTGACGACGCCGGCCACCCAGGCCCGGCGCGGCCGGTAGCGCCGGACGAGCGCCGGCAGACCGCCGATATGGTCGGCGTGCAGATGCGAGATCACGAGGGTGTCCAGGCGGCGCACGCCGAGCTTGGCCAGCGCTGCCTCGACGGCGGCTCGCGAGCCCGACGGGCCGCCGTCCACCAGCCCGGTCCAGGCGCCGCTGCGCAGCGCCGCCGCGTCGCCCTGCCCGACGTCGACGAAGACGACGCGCAGCGCGGGTGTGGGCGGCGCGCCGGGCGAGGGCGCGGAGACCGGGCTCCTGGTCGCCTTCGGGCTCTTCGCCGGCGTCGCGCCGCCCGAAGGGCCGCTCCCGGTCCCGCCGCCGGTCCCCCCGCCGGAGCCTCGAACGGTCGCGGTCGCGCCGCCGCCCGGCGGGACGGAGCCGCCCTGGCCGCCGCACCCGCTCGCCGTCACCGCGGCGAGCCCCAGGGCGGCGGCCAGCAGCACCGCGATCAGCACGCGCACGTCTGCGAGGCCCCTGTCCACAGGGTGACACTACCAGTCCGGGCGGACGCCTCCTGCCCGGGCGCAGACGCGGCCGGTGCCACATCGACCGGCGCTGGGTACAACCGCCTCAACCGCCGCCCCGGAAGGAGAACGCGTGTCCGACCCCAGCGATCCCACCACCCCCGACGGCGACGGCGCGCGTCGCCGGCTTCATCCGCCGGCTGCCCAAGGCGGAGCTCCACCTGCACATCGAGGGCACGCTCGAGCCCGAGCTGCTGCTGGAGCTCGGGCGGCGCAACGGCATCGACCTGCCCTGCGCGTCGGCGGAGGAGTGCCGCGCCCAGTACCGCTTCAGCGACCTCCAGCAGTTCCTCGACATCTACTACGCGGGCGTGACCGTGCTCGTCGCGGAGCAGGACTACTACGACCTGACGGCCGCCTACGTGCGCCGCGTCGCCGCCGACGGCGTCCGCCACGTGGAGGTCTTCTTCGACCCGCAGAGCCACGTGCCGCGCGGCGTCCCCTTCGCCGACGTCGTCGGGCGGCATCACCAGGGCGCTGCGCGACGGCGAGGCCGAGCGCGGCATCAGCTGGCGGCTCATCATGTGCTTCCTTCGCGACAGGCCGGCCGCGGAGGCCATGGAGATGCTGGAGCTCGCCCTGCCCTACCGCGCACGTCATCGTCGGAGTGGGCATCGACTCGGCGGAGCTGGGCCACCCGCCGGCCGAGTTCGCCGAGGTGTACGAGAAGGCGCGGGCGGCGGGCTTCGTCGCCGTCGCGCACGCCGGCGAGGAGGGCCCGCCCGCGTACATCTCCGAGGCGCTGGACGTGCTGCAGGTGCGGCGCATCGACCACGGCGTCGCCGCCGGCCGAGGACCCCGCCCTCCAGAAGCGCCTCGCCGAGGCCGGCGTCCCGCTGACGATGTGCCCGCTCAGCAACCTCGAGCTGCAGGTGACGCCGGACCTGGCGCAGCACCCGCTCAAGCGGCTGCTCGACGCAGGGCTGGTCGTGACGGTCAATTCGGACGACCCGGCCTACTTCGGCGGCTACCTGCTGCAGAACTACGTGGCCGTGCAGCAGGCGCTGGGCCTGAGCCACGCCGACCTGGCCCAGCTGGCGCGCAACTCGATCACCGCCTCGCTGCTCCCGGCGGAGCGCAAGGCCGAGCTGATCGCCGAGATAGACCTGGTCGCCGCCGGCGCCTGACGAGCGCGGCGGCCGGGCCCCGATGCCCCTCGTCCAGCCGAGCGCACGCGGGTGGTCCACGCCGCCTGGGAGGAAATGCGCACGGAGCGCGGAGTATGGTGCCCGCATGAGCCCCGAACCCGTGCCCCCCGCGGGCAGCGGGGGCGAGTCCGGCCGGGCGCCGCGCAAGCGTCGCCGGCGGCGCGCCCTCCGCATCGGCATCGTGCTCGCCGTGGTCGTCGCGATCTTCGCCGGCGCCTCCCTGGCCGCGGCCGCCTACACCGAACGCAACAGCTTCTGCGAGCACGCCTGCCACGAGATGGAGCCCTACGGCGCCACGTGGGAGAAGTCGAAGCACAGCGACATCGCCTGCGTGCACTGCCACATCAAGCCGGGCGCCGTGCAGTTCGTCAAGGCCAAGGGCTCGGCGCTCCGCGAGGTCTGGGTGCACTTCACCGGCGACGTCAAGGCGCCGATCGCGGTCACCCGCCACATCCCCGACTCCACCTGCACGGCGAGCGACTGCCACCCGGCTGGGAGCGTCCCGGACCCGCTCACGCTGAAGTCCGTCGGCGCGACGGCCGCCGTCTCCGCATCGCCGGCCGGCGGCTCGTCCCCACCCCCCGTGACGTTCTCCCACGAACAGCACCAGGACGGCACGCCGTGCATCGACTGCCACTCCCAGGTGGTGCACACCAGCGTCCCCGGCAAGCCGTGGGTCGACCCCGCAAGCATGGCGTTCTGCCTGCGCTGCCACGACGGCAAGCAGGCCTCGGGCGCCTGCCAGACCTGCCACGAGGCGCCGCACGCCGAGCGTGGTCCCTGCACCAGCTGCCACGAGCTCGGCTCCTGGGCGTCGACGTTCCGGCACCCCGTGGCCCTCGGCAAGCAGCACGACAAGGTGGTCTGCGAGAAGTGTCACACCAAGGCGACGCCGCAGACGGTCGGGTTCCCCGCCGGCTGCGTGAGCTGCCACAGCAAGCAGCACAAGACGGTCAAGCAGGTCCAGTGCGCCCGTTGTCACGTGCCCACGCACTGGAAGCCCTCCACGTTCGAGCACCCGAAGAACGGCTGCGAGGACTGTCACACCCGGCCGCACCCCGACCGCGGCTCCTGCCTGCGCTGCCACACCACTTCATCGTGGGCGAACCACTTCACGCACCCGGTGACGCTGGGAGGGCCGCACGCGAGCTTCCCGTGCGAGAAGTGCCACACCAACGGCCTCGACGCCCCCGGCAGGGACTGCAGCAGCTGCCACGGCAGCCAGCACGGCGGCCTCACCGACTGCGCCCGCTGCCACACGACGAGCTCGTTCGTGCCGTCGACGTTCAACCACCCGGCGGCCGGCGAGCACAGCGCCGGCTCGTTCGCCTGCAGCGCCTGCCACCCGCAGGGGAACTTCACCGGCGCCTACTGCTCCTGCCACGGCGGCAACCCGCCGTCCGGCGACTGACGCCGGGCAGCTCAGGCCGCGGCGGTCACGCCGTGACGCCGCCGTCCACGACCAGCGTGCGGCCGGTGACGAAGCTGCCCTCGTCGCTCGCCAGGAAGGCGACCGCGGCGGCGAGCTCCTCCGGCCGGCCGATGCGCCTGAGCGGGTAGCTCGTCCTCCATCCCCTCAGCGTAGGACACGGGGTCGGGCGCAGCGGCGATGGCGTTGGCCAGCATCGGCGTGTCGAAGATCGCCGGGCTGACGCTGCACACGCGCACGCCGTCCGGGCCGTGGTCGATGGCGAGGGCGCGCGTCAGCATCACGACCCCGGCCTTGGCGGCGGAGTAGACGGCCGCGCCCGGCTCGCCGTGGATGCCGGAGTCGCTCGCCAGGTTGACGATGACGCCGCGGTGGCGCGGGCACCATGTGCCGCAGCCCCGCCTTGCACATGAAGTACGTGCCCTTGAGGCAGGTGCCGACGCACCACTCCCACTCCGCCTCGCTGGTGTCGAGGATGGACTTCTCGAGCCAGACGCCCGCCGAGTTGACGAGGATGTCGAGGCCGCCGAAGCGCTCGATCGTCTCGGCGACCAGGCGGTCGCAGTCGGCGACGGCGGAGACGTCGCCGAGCACGACCGCGTGCTCGCGCTCGTGGCCGTGTTCGCGGGAGCGGGCGGCCGCCCGCGCGGCGACGGCCTGCGTCTTCGCCGCGTCCCGGCCGCCCACGGCCACGCTCGCGCCCTCCTCCGCCAGGCGGTAGACGATCGCCTCGCCGAGGCCCGAGGACCCGCCGGTGACGAGGGCCACCTTGCCGTCCAGTCCGCGCATCGTCTCCTCCTACTGGGCCGCGTAGCCGCCGTCGACCGGCAGCAGCACGCCGGTCACGAAGCTCGCGTCGTCGCTGGCCAGGAACGCGACCGCCGCGGCCGCCTCGGAGGGCAGGCCGATGCGGCCGATGGGGTGCGCCTCGTCGAGGAGCTCCCGGTACGCGTCGGGCGTCATGCCGATCTGGTACGACTCCCTGACGAAGAGCGGCGTGTCGATCTCGCCGCAGCAGATGGCGTTGACGCGGATGCCGCGGGCGGCGTAGTCCAGCGCCATCTGCTTGGTGAGCAGGGCAACGCCGCCCTTGCTCGCGCAGTACGCCGCCGCCGCGCGGTCGCCGACCAGGGCGGCGACGGAGGCGTTGTTGACGATCGCGCCGCCGCCCCGGGCGAGCATGACGGGCACCACGTGGTGCGCCACCAGGTAGACCGCCCGCAGATTGACGCCGAGCTGGCGATCCCACGCCTCCTCGTCCACCTCGTGGACCTCGCCGGGCTCGAAGATGCCGGCGTTGTTGAAGAGCACGTCCAGGCGTTCGTGGCGGGCGACGACGTCGTCCACGAGCGCCTTCACCTGGGCGCCGCGCGTCACGTCGCAGCGCGCGGCGCTCGCGAGCTCGAGGCCGCGGCCGCGCAACGCGGCCGCCGCGGCCTCCCCCGCCTCGCCGTCCAGATCGGCGATCACGACGGCGGCTCCCTCTTCGAGCAGCCGCTCCGCCGTCGCCAGCCCGATGCCCGACGCGCCGCCGGTGACCAGGGCGACCTTGCCCTCGAACCGGCGGCAGTTCATGCGCACGCTTCCCGGACGCCGCAGACGATGTGGACCCTCATGCCGCCCCCTGGTCTCGTGTGTGGCGCCCCGGCGCCGGCCGGCCGCGGGACGCGTCGCCTCACCATACGACGCGGCGGACGGGCGTCAACGAGCGATTCTTGGGCAAACTGAGCAGCCGCCGAGGGTTGCCCCCTCCCTGCGCGCAGGCGCCGGGGCGCGTCAGCCGCGGGCGGAAGCGCCCGGCGGCGTGCGCGAAGACGCTCGGAACCCTCGGGACTGCAGGTTCTCAGGCTCGCCGCCGATACACCCCGCGAGGCAGGAGGCGAGCTCCCTGCGCGGAACACCAGCGAAGACGCCTGAACGGCGTACTGGCAGCGAGGAGGAGGTCCATGAACAACAACTACAGCTACGATGTGAACAACGGGGCTTTGGGCGCTCTGCTGGCCGTCTACATCCTGATCCTGATCGCGATCTACGTGGTCACGGTCGTCGGCCTGTGGAAGATGTACGTCAAGGCCGGTCGCCCCGGCTGGGCCGCGATCATCCCCATCTACAACTGGTGGGTCTGGGTCGAGATGATCGGCCGTCCTCGCTGGTGGTTCTGGGCCCTCGTCGCGTCGGTGCTGCTCTCGTGGATCCCGCTCGTCGGCATCATCCTCTCCATCCTCATGTTCGTCCTGTATCTCATGGGATGCCTCGACATGGCCAAGGCGTTCGGCAGAGGCGCCGGCACCGGCATCGGCCTGTGGCTCGTGCCGTTCGTGTTCGCCCCGATCCTTGGCTTCGGCGACGCGCAGTACATCGGCCCCGTGGCCGCGGCTCCGGCCGGCTGGGTACGGCGTCGCTCCGCCGCCTCCGCCGCCGCCGGCTGGTGGCTACGCGGTGCCGACGGCTCCTCCGGCCCCGCCGGCGCCGCCCGTTGCCACCGTCCAGGCGGCCGCGCCTGCCGCTCCGGCTGCCCCGGTGACCCCGCCGGCCACGACCGCTCCGGCTGCCCCGGTGACGCCGCCGGCCACGGCCGCTGCGCCCGAGACACCCGTCGCGCCGGTCGAGACACCAGCGACGCCAGACGTCGCCGACGCGGACGCTACGCCGGAGACCCCGGACGCCACGCCGGAGACCCCGGACGCGCACGCCGGAGACCCCCGACGTCCCACCGGCGCCGCCGGCGAGCTCGCCGCCTCCGGCGCCGCCGCTGATCTAGAGCCGGACACACACCGACCGACCGGACGGGCCGGAGCTGCAGACGCGGCCCCGGCCCGTCCCCTTCGGCACGAGCCCATTCGCCTACGCAGGCGCGTCATCGGGTAGAAGTGGGCCGAGCTCCTGCACCCGGCGGACAGTCTCAGGAGGAGGCACGCGATGCACGTTGCGGCGGAGACCAACACGTACTTCTCGGGCGTGTGGGTCGTCATCGAGATCATCTGGATCGTCCTGGTCATCGCCGGGACGTGGAAGACGTTCATCAAGGCGGACAAGCCCGGCTGGGGCGCGATCATCCCGTTCTACAACACCTATCTGATGATCAAGATCGCCGGACGGCCCGGCTGGTGGCTGATCCTGTTCTTCATCCCCATCGTCAACGTCATCGTGTGGCTGATCGTCGCGCTGGGGATCGCCGAGAACTTCGGGCACGGCGCGGGCTACGGCATCCTGCTGTGGCTGTTCGCGCCGATCATGTTCCTGGTCCTTGGCTTCGGCAGCGACCAGTACAGGCCGGTCAGGACCTGACCGGCTGACCGCCGGCGCCGCGGCGCCGCTCGGGACCCGCACGGCCGGTACGGGCCGGCGGAGGACGCACCGTCTTCCGCCGGCCCGTTTCCGCGTATGCCCCCGGGTCGACGTGGCCGCGTTTCCCGGCCGGAGGTCGCGGGCAGGCACTTCCTAATCGGACCAAATAACTCCGGCTTCCGCTCCCGGCGGAGCCGTGCAAGGAAGGGACACCATGCGACTCTCGACCACAACGCTCGCGCGCGGCATCCGCGCGGCGCCCGTGGCTGACGCTCGCGCTCTGGGCGGCCGCCCTGGTCGCCATCGTCGCAGTCATCGTGCTCGTGCTCCCGGGCACCCTCACCGCGCAGTACAGCTTCCTCGGGAACCCCGACTCGCAGCGCGGCCGCGACCTCCTGCAGCAGCGCATGAACATGCCGCAGAAGGCCAACGAGGTCGTCATCGTGCGCTCCGCGGCGACGCCGGCGACCGCCCCGGCCTTCCGCAGCGAAGTGCTCGGACTGCAGAAGCAGATCGCGGCCCTCGGCCCCGGCGTCGTCGACAGCACCGTGAGCGCGTACCAGGGCGGCGACAAGACGCTCATCTCGGCCGACGGCCACACGGCGATCATCCCGGTCGTCATGGCCGGCGACCTGACCCAGGCGGAGAAGAACATCGACAAGGTCCACGCGATCGTCCACGCCGCCGACGGCAAGGGCGGCTTCGACACGCTGGTCACCGGCGCCGCGAGCATCAACAGCGACTTCAGCCACACCGCCGAGACCGACCTGCGCAAGGGCGAGGGCATCGGTGTGCCGATCGCGCTCGTCATCCTGCTGATCGTGTTCGGCGCCGTGGTCGCGGCCGGGCTGCCGATCCTCCTCAGCCTCATCGCCATCACCATGGCGGTCGGCCTGACGGCGCTCGTCGGCCAGACATTCGACGTCTCCGTGTTCGCCATCAACATGGTGAGCATGATGGGCCTGGCGACGGGCATCGACTACTCGCTGTTCATCATCTCGCGCTTCCGCGAGGAGCGGGCGCGCGGGCGCGACAAGCTCGACGCCATCGCCGTCACCGGCGGCACCGCCAGCCGCGCGGTGCTGTTCAGCGGGCTCACCGTGGTGCTGGCGCTGCTCGGCCTGCTGATCGTGCCGACCAACATCTTCGCCAGCCTCGCGATCGGCGCCATCCTCGTGGTGAGCATGTCGGTGATCGCCGCGCTGACGCTGCTGCCAGCCGTGCTCAGCCTCCTCGGCGACCGCGTCAACAGCCTCAAGGTGCCGTACCTCGGCCGGCGCATCCTGGACAACCGCGCGGCCGGGCGCACCTCCTGGATCGCCCGCGTCGCCTACCGGGCGATGAAGCGGCCCGCCGATCGCCCTCGTCGTCGGCGTCGGCGTCCTGCTGCTGCTCGCCTACCCCGCCCTCGACATGAAGACCGGCGTCTCGGGCGTCAACACGTTCCCCAACAGCTTCGAGAGCAAGCAGGGCTTCGCGGTGCTCGAGAAGCAGTTCTCGGCCGGCGGCGTGAACCCGGTGCAGATCGTCGTCGACGGCAATGCGAACACGCCGGCCGTCCAGGCGGCGATGACCCGCCTCACGAAGGAACTGGCCGGCGACCCGGCGTTCGGGCCGGTCCAGGCGCAGACGGCGAAGTCGGGCGACCTCGCGCTGCTCTCCGTGCCCGTGAACGGCGACGCCGTCGGCAACCTCGCGCTGGACAAGGTGCGCGAGCTGCGCGGCACGCTCGTCCCGAGAGCGTTCGACGGCAGCGGAGCGTCCGTCTACGTGACCGGGCAGACCGCCGGCAACCTCGACTACATCGACATCGTGAACAGCTACTTCCCCTGGGTCGTGGCGCTCGTCCTCAGCCTGAGCTTCCTGCTGCTCCTGGTGGCGTTCCGGTCGGTCGTCATCCCGCTCAAGGCGATCCTGATGAACCTGCTCAGCGTCGGGCGCGGCCTACGGGCTGGTCACGCTCGTCTCGCTCAAGGGCTGGGGCGCCGGCGTGCTCGGGTTCGAGCAGGTCCCGGTGGTCGAGCAGTGGGTGCCGCTGCTGCTGTTCGCCGTGCTGTTCGGCCTCTCCATGGACTACCAGGTCTTCCTCCTGAGCCGCATCAAGGAGGCCTGGGACAGGACCGGCGACAACACGCTGGCGGTCACCGAGGGCATCGGCGCGACCGCCGGCATCATCACCGGCGCGGCGCTGATCATGGTCGCCGTGTTCGCGGGCTTCGCCGCCGGCGACCTGGTGATGTTCCAGCAGATGGGCTTCGGCCTCGCCGTCGCCGTGCTGCTGGACGCCACCCTCATCCGCACCATCCTGGTGCCGTCCGCGATGAAGCTGCTCGGCCGCTGGAACTGGTACCTGCCGAGCTGGCTGGAGTGGCTGCCGCACCTGAGCATCGAGGGTGCGCCGGCCGCCCCGGCGGCGACGCCGGCGCCCGCCGGGCCGCACGCGCCGGGCGGTCCCGGCCTCGAGCCTGCTCCGGCCGAGGAGCGGGCGGCCTGACGCCCGCGAGGGCGGCCTGACCGACGTCGACGGGCCGGCGGGAGGACCATCCTCTCCCGCCGGCCCGTCGTCTGAGCTCAGGCCGCCTTGCGCCGCTCGTCGTCGCGCCGTGCGTCGCGCTCTCCGGCCGTGGGCCGATGGACAGCCGCAGGCTCCGTCGCGCGGCCGCCGCGAGCGCGGCGCTCCGCGAGGGCGAACGCCCCGACGCCGCCGATCAGCACGATCGCGCCGAGCACGCCGATCGCCCACGCCGCAGCCACCGGCACCGTCAAGTACGGCTTCGTCGCGCCCAGGGGAGCCGCGATGGACGCGGACCCGAGCGGCTGGGTGGAAAACGTGGCACCTCCGGGCGTCCCGGCCACGGCCTCGGCGGGCACGCCGCGGGCCACGGTGATGCCCGCCCTCGGAGCGCCGAGCGTGGGACCAGCGATCCAGAGGAGCAGCAGGACAAACGCGAGCACGCCGAGCATGACGAGGCTCGCGCGCCTGGTCGTCAACGTGGAATGCATGATGTCACCTCTGCGGCGCCGGGGGTCGCTTGTGGTCCCGACGCCCGTCCGGAGGACGGATTCGGACCCCGTCCCTCACATGAGGCTTGGCCGCGCGGGCGGGCGCACAAACGCCCTGGGTGTCAGCGCGTCCTGCGGGGCTTCCGCGGCAGCGGCCGTATGGGCCCCCCGCGTGAGCGAGACGAGCGCCCCGACCAGCGCGAGCACGGCGCCGGTGGCCATCGCGTAGCGGTAGCCCTGCGCGTACGCGTCCACGGCCTTGGCGGAGAGACCGGATGCGCCGCTGCCGCCGTGGGTGAAGAGCAGACGGCCGCCGAGCCGCCCGAGCTGGCTCGCGGCGATGCCGCCGAGCAGGGCGACGCTGAGGGACTGGCCGGCGGTCCGCATCGTGCCCAGGAAGGCGCTGGCCACGCTCAGCTGGTCCCGCGCACGCTGCCCATGATGGCCGACGTGTTCGGCGCGCTGAACGCCGCCATCCCGAGCCCGACCAGGGCCAGATACGCGGCCACCTGCCCCACCGGCGCCTGCGCCGGCATGATGCCCAGCAGCACCATGCCCGCGGCGATGGCGACCATGCCGCCGGTGGTGAGCACGCGCGAGCCGATGCGGTCGCTGAGGCGGCCGCTGAAGGGGCTGAGGACGGCCATGATGACGCGGCTGGCTGAGGATGCAGGAGCCGGTGAGCCGACGCCGACCGGCCCTGCACGATCTCCAGATGGATGGCGGTGAGCACGCTGATCGCGTAGAGCGCCATGTAGTTGAGCAGCGCCGCGAGGTTGGCGGCGGCGAACAGCCGGTTTTGGGCGAGGAGGTCGAGGTCGAGGATCGGCGCCTTCACGCGGCGCTCGACGACGACGAAGCTCGACGAGCGCCGCCGACCGACAGCAGCAGCAGGCCGAGGGTGGCGGCGAGCCGCCCAGCCCCACTCCGGGCGAAACGTGAGCGGCACGAGCAGACTGATGAGGAAGACGCCGAGCAGCGCCGCGCCCGCATACGTCGACGCGCGGCGCATTCTGGAGCCGCTCGGACTTGCGGCAGCAGGACCAGGCCCCACAGCACACGACGAGCCCGATCGGCAGGTTGATCAGGAAGATCCACCGCCAGCCGAACGTGTCGACGAGGAAGCCGCCCAGCGGAGGACCCAGACGTCAAGCCGATGTACACGGCCATGACGTTGATGCCGAGCGCGCGGCCGCGCTCATTGGGCGGGAAGACCGCGGTGACGATCGCCGCCGACGGTCGCGAACATCAGGGCGCTCCCCGCCCCCTGGATGATGCGGGTGCCGATGAGCCAGGCTCCGTTCATGCTGAGCGCCGCGAGCAGCGAGCCCAGCGTGAAGACGGCGATGCCGAGCAGGTAGAAGCGCACGCGGCCGTGCTCGTCGGCCAGGCGGCCCGCGGGGATCAGGAGGACGGCCGTCGTCAGCAAGAAGCGCAGCCTGCACCCAGATCGCCGCGGTGAAGCTCAGGTGGAGGTCCTTGCCCCATGCTGGGCAGAGCCACGGCTGACGATGGACCCGTCCAGCGGCGCCATGAACGCGCCGACGGACGTCAGCGCGAGGAGCTGCCAGCGGCGCCGGTGAAGCGTCCTCCGGCGTGATGCGCTTGACCAGGCTCACGACACCCAGGTCACGAGCTCATCCAGGTCGGCGCGCGAGCGCGCGAAGGTGTTGGCCGGAGCCTCGAGGTCCGGATAGCCGAGCGTGACGGCGATCACCATCCGCTTCTCTTCCGAGCCGGGCAGCAACTGCCGCAGCAGTCCCGGGTAGCGGACCAGCGTGGTGGACTGGCAGGTGCCGAGCCCCTTGTCGTGGGCGGCGAGGCACACGTTCTGGACCAGCGAGGCCGTGTCGTAGCTGGCATATGGCTGGGCGAGGCAATCCTCGAAGCCGAAGACGAGCAGGACGGGGGCGCCGAAGCAGTCGGCCATGCGCGCCATGCGAGGCGGCCGGGCCGGATGCTTCGCCGGCCGCTTCCAGCGTCTCGGCGCGCGTCTTCATGAGCTGCGACCGCGCGCAGCGAGCACGCCTGTGGCCAGTCGCTCGTCGCCGTGCCGGCCAGATCGGAGGCGTCGGACTCCTCGCGGTCGAGGGCGGCCTTGAACGCGGCCTTGAAGCGCTCGAGTGCGTCGCCGCTGACCACCCAGACGTTCCACGCCTGCGTGTTGCGCGACGACGGCGCCCAGCGAGCCTCGTCGAGGATCTCGCGCACGAGGCCCTCGGGCACCGGCTGCGACGTGTAGGCGCGGATGCTGCGCCGCCCGCGGATGACGCTCTCGAACTCCATAGTCTTTCTCCTTCACTGCCGGGGGACAGCCCAGCCTACAACGCCGTCGCCTTGACACGCGAGCAGCCGTCCATCTATCTTTCGCATAATATCTAGATAAATGTCCCCAAGCCAGCGACCGTCGACCAATGGAGCGCCCCTTGCCACCCCACGACGTGCACCCACCCCCCAGCACGCCTCCGGTGCACGCAGGCAAGCACAGCTCCTCGTTCGTGACGGGCGCGGGCGGCGACCCCCCGACACCCGCCGCCCGCGCCCTCACGTACTTCGCATCACCGTCCCCGGCGCTTGCGGCGCCGTCCCAGGCAAGGAGGATCAGTTGACCGAGACCCTGACCCGCGCGCTGGTCGAGATGCGCGAGGACGATGTCCTCGCCGCCGTCCACGCCGCCAAAGAGGCGGGCACCGCCCCCGCGGACATCATCGATGCCCTTCAGGCAGGCATGAAGGACATCGGGGACAAGTACGAGGCCGGGGAGTACTTCCTCTCCGAGCTGATCATGTCGGCCGAGATCTTCAAGCGCGCGCTGGCCGAGATGGGCCTGGACCAGTCCGCGGCCGACACCGGCACGCGCGGCACAGTCGTGCTGGGCACCGTGCACACCGACATCCACGACATCGGCAAGAACATCGTCGCCAGCGTGCTCTCGGCCAACGGCTTCAAGGTCGTGGACCTGGGCGTCGACGTGCCGGCGCAGAAGTTCGTCGACGCGGCACGCGAAAACGACGCCAGGGTCATCGGCCTCTCGTGCCTGCTGACCACCGCCTTCCCCGCGATGCAGGAGACCGTCGCGGCCTTCGCCGCTGCCGGCCTCCGCGACAAGGTGACCATCATGATCGGCGGCGGCCCTGTCAGCGACGACCTCGCGCAGCAGCTCGGCGCCGACGGCGCGGGCGCCAGCGCCCAGGACGCCGTCATCCTCGCCGGTAAGGCTGTCGAAGGAGGTGCCTCGTGATCGCCCCGAGCGATGATCCCCGGCGGGAGCGCCTGCGCAAGGCGGTCGCCCTCGAGCCCGTGGACAAGGTCCCCGTGTGCCTCGAGGGCGTCGCGTGGAGCGCCCGCGTCACCGGCATGACCCTCAAGACGTTCCTCAGCGATCCGCTACTCGCGACGCAGGCCAACATCGAGGCGTTCGAGCTCGTCGGCAACGCCGACTCCGTGAACAACCCGTCGTTCGACGTCTCGTCGCTCAGCTTCTTGTGGATGACGCGGGTCAAGCGCCCGGGCTTCGGCGGGCTGGGCGACGACGAGCCCTGGCAGGTCGAGGAGTCCGGCCTGATGACTCCGGACGACTACGACGCCATCATCGAGGGCGGCTGGGCGCCGTTCCAGGCCGCCTACCTCAACGAGCGCGTGGCGCCGGGCAAGTTCGAGGACTTCATCAAGTTCGTCCAAGGGACCGGCGCCGTCGTCGAGAAGGCGAACGCCGCCGCCATGCCGTTCCTCGCCGTCGGCGTGCTCACGACGCCGTTCGAGTACCTCTGCGGCGGACGCTCGTTCAGCCAGTTCGTCTTCGACCTCTACCGCACGCCCGACAAGGTCGAGGCGGCGATGCAGGCGATGATGCCGGGCCTCAACGACGCCGGCCTCGGCCTCAGCGCCGCCGTCGGCGCGCCCGGCATCTGGATCGGCGGCTGGCGGTCGGCCAGCAAGATGCTGGCCCAGCCGCTCTGGGACCGTTTCGTCTTCCCGTACATGAAGGAGATCGTCGCGCAGACCGTGGCGGCGGGCATCACGCCGATCCTGCACCTGGACTCCGACTGGACGCGTGACCTGCCGCGACTGCTCGAGCTGCCGGCCAAGACGTGCGTCCTCTCCCTCGACAGCATGACCGACATCCGCAAGGCCAAGGAAGTGCTCGGCGACCACATGTGCATCATGGGCGACGTGCCGCCGGCGCTGCTGAGCAGCGGCACGCCGGAGCAGGTGTACGACCACTGCAGCAAGCTCGTCGCCGACATCGGCCCGACCGGCTTCATCCTGCAGTCGGGCTGCGACATCCCCGTCGACGCGCCGCTCGCCAACGTCAAGGCGATGGCGGACGCGGCGGCGGACGCCTGATCGATACCGACGGAGGGCGCCGGCGGCAAGCCGCCGGCGCCCTCCTGCTACCATGAAGTCCGTCATGTCGTCCGCGACCTTTGGTGATGTATGACCATCGATGAGCAGCCCCAGCCGCCGAGACCCGGCCTTGGCGGCCTCAAGTTCATCGCCTGCCCGGCCGTCCTCGGCGAGCTCGCCGACGGCGCCGTCGAGGGCGTCGACTGCCACGAGCTCGAGGCGCAGCTGCACGTCAGCCCGGAGCGGCTCAAGGAGGCGCTGCGCGCCGCGGTCGCCGAGGCCGACGTCCCCGGCGCGACCATCGTGCTCGGGTACGGCCTCTGCTCCAACTCGGTCCTCGGCCTCAAGACCCGCGCACGCCACCCTGGTCGTCCCCCGCGTCGACGACTGCATCGCCATGCTGCTGGGCTCCAACGAGGCCTTCTCGGCCGAGGCCGAGAAGGAACGCGGCAGCTACTACGTCGCCAAGGCGTATCTGGAAGAATGCGACACCATCATGAGCGAGCACGAGAAGCTGGTGGAGAAGCGCGGCCGCGAGCGGGCGGAGCGCATGATGCGGCTGCTGCTCAAGCACTACACGCGCATCGTGCTCATCGACACCGGCCGCTACGACATGGAGCCGCACCGGGCACGCGTCGCCGACTTCGCCGCGACGTTCGACCTCGCCGTCGAGGAAGTCCCGGGCACGACGCGGATCCTGGACGCACTCGTGGAGGGCGGCTGGGGCGACGACTTCGTCGTGGCGCCGCCCGGACACGAGCTCACGCTCAAGGACTTCCGGCCCGAGCTGTTCGCCGGCGATGCCTCCGGCCCGCCCCCGGCCGCACCGGACGGCGACCAGCCGGCGTGAACATCCTCTGCATCGCCGGCTTCCTGGGCTCGGGCAAGACCACCGTGCTCCTCGAGGTCGCCCGCGCCATGGCCGAGGACGGCACGACGCTCGCCGTCATCGAGAACGAGATCGGCGAGGTCGGCATCGACGGCGGCTACGTGCGCGAGCAGGGCCTGCCCGTCCAGGAGCTCTTCGGCGGCTGCGTCTGCTGCACGCTCCAGGCCGGCCTCGTGGAGACCCTGCGGGTCGTCGAGAGCCGCTACGCGCCCGACTGGGTCATCATCGAGCCCACCGGGCTCGCCGCGCCGGGCGACATCCTGGGCGTGGTGGTCGACCACTGCCCCGGCGTAGACGCCATCCGGGTGCTGTCCATCGCCGACGCGGAGCGATGGCCCATGCTCATGGAGGTCGTCGAACCGCTGGTGACCGCCCAGCTCGCCGCCGCCGACGTCGTCGCCGTGAACAAGGTGGACGCCGTCGGTGAGGACGAGCTGGCGGCAGTGCTGGAGAGCGTGCACGCGCTGGCGCCCAAGGCGTCCGTCCTGCCCGTGTCCGCGGCGACCGGCGCCGGCATGAAGCGGCTGCTCGGAGCGGTCGTGTGACGCACGCCCACGGCCACGACCACCTGCGGCACCTGCCGGCCGACACGCCCCCGGCGGTGTTCGCCGCGCGCGCCGACGTCGTCTTCGCGGCGCCGGCGCACGCCGACCAGCTGGAGCAGGACGTCTCGCGCTTCTGCGCGGCGCTCTCGCGCGGCCTGGCCGACGCCGGCTGCTCGCTGGTCGGCCACGTCAAGGGCACGCTGACCGTGGGCGGTCACGGCGACCTCGCCTTCCACCTCACGGCGCTCGCGGCCGAGCCGGCGCTCACCGGAGGCGTCGCCGGCGTGGCCAAGGACGCCGTCCTCACGGTCAACGTCATCGTCTTCGGCGTGGACGAAGAGGCGCTCCCTGCCATCGTGCGAGCGCCTGGTCGCGCGTGAGCGGGTCCGAGACCGCCTGGCGCGGCTGAGGCGCGCTCGACGGCGTCGTCTGGCAGCCCTTTGATGGCGCAGCATGTGGTGAACCGACGATGACACGGGAATGAGGACGAGGTGAGCGACGATCGATCCCAGACGCCCGGCGATGACGTGCTTCTGATCGCCTGTCCGGCCGTGCTCGGCGAGTTGGCCGAAGGAGCGGTCGAGACCGTGCGCACGGCGACACTGGAGGCGCAGCTCCACATGAGTCCTGAGCGCCTCAAGGATGCCCTCAGGGCAGCAGTGGCCGACGCGGACAAGCCGGGAGCCACGATCGTCCTCGGTTACGGCATGTGCTCCAATGCGGTGCTTGGCCTCAAGACCGAGCACGCCACACTGGTGGTGCCAAGAGTGGATGACTGCATCGCCATGATGCTGGGCTCCAACGAGGCGTTCGCCGCTGAGTCGGCCAAGGCGCGCGGCTCCTACTACGTGGCCAAGGCTTACCTGGATGAGTGCGACACCATCATGAGCGAGCACGAGAAGCTCATCGAGAAGCGCGGGGCCGATCGTGCCGAGAAGATGATGCGCCTGCTGCTGGAGCACTACACGCGCATCGTGCTCATCGACACGGGCCGCTACGATCTGGCGCCGTATCGGGCGCGCGTGGAACCCTTCGCCGAGACTTTCGACCTGAGCGTCGAGGAGGTAACCGGGACCACGCGCATCCTGGACGCCCTCGTCGAGGGTGACTGGGGCGACGACTTCGTCGTCGCCCCGCCCGGTCATGAGCTCACCCTGCGGGACTTCAGACCAGAGCTGTTCGTCGGCGGCGAGTGAACCTGGCGCAGCTCCGAGCCGTTCTCAGTGCTGGTCGCCCGCCGGCCGGCGTTTGCCGGCGACCACGCGCTGGCAGATCCTGACACCCTCCATGGCATCCGCGCTCCAGGAGTCGGCGCCGACGTAGTGCCGCACTTCCTCGTCGATGATGCCGCCACCCAGGATCACGAACGGCGGCGGCTCCAGCCGCCGCTCGGCCTTGAGCAGCGCGGTGGTGGCCTTCATGCTGCCGTAGGAGGCGGTGATGAGCCCGGAGAGTCCTACGATGTCCGGGCGCCACCTGAGGGCCGACTCGACGAACGTGTCCGGCGAGACGTCGATGCCGAGGTCATGCACGGTGAAGCCGAAGCTGCGCAGCATCGTCCCCGTGAGGTTCTTGCCTATGTCGTGGATATCACCGGCGACCGTTCCCAGCAAGACCACGCCGGACGCCTCGCCGGCCAGCTCGCGCTCAAGCCCCGGCTGGACCGCCGCAAGCACTTCGCTGAAGATCTCGCCGGCGAGAATGAGGCCGGAGAGGTAGTACTCCTGGCGCTGGTAGCGCTCACCGATGACGCGCATGGCTTGCTCGCAGGCATGCACGAGAGGGAGCGAGCGCTCGTCGGCGGCCAAGGCCTCCAGCACGAGCCTGAGCGTCTCGTCTTCGTCGAGTTCGATGAGAGCGTCGGTGATCGCCTTCAGCTGAGCCATGGCGCCTCACCCCTCTTGGCGTGACCCGGCCCCACATGCGTCTCCAGCGACACCTGGTCGGCTCGACAGAGGAACCATCCCCAGCTCACCGGGTGCTCGTCGAAATCGTAGAAGACGTGCTCCAGACACAAGGCGGCGGCGCCGGTCACCTCATCGAGCGCGGCGGCGGCCTTGTCGTCCAGGTTGACCGCGCTGATGCGCAGCCGCCCCAGCGAGAAGCCGTCGCTGCCGGATGTCTGCAGCAAGCCCTCGAGAGAAGTGATGCGCAGCTGGGACTCCACTAACGGCCGCCGGGCGTCGAACACGACGTGCTCGTGGTGGTAGGCGAGCGGCACGCCGCGCCGCGACAACAGACGCCTCAGGTACACAGTACGCCGGCCGACGGGGAGCTGCAGCACACCGGCGACCCGCTCGCTCGCCCTCGCCGTGGACGCCGCAAGCAGACGCACGTCCACGGAGCCGTCCTGCCACTGGCTCGTCAGCTGGTGGAGACGAAATGTGGCCCCGCCGAGATCCAGTGGGCGCACGAACGTACCGCGTCCCTGTTCGGCGGTCAGCAGGCCGCGGTCGCCCAACAGTGCCAGGGCCCGTCGAAGAGTCATGGGACTCACGCCGAACTCGGCGCAGAACTGCGACTCAGACGGGAGCTGGTCGCCTGGACGGTAGTCGCCACGCCCGATGCGCTCCCGTATGGCGTCCGCCACGCGCATGTAGGGATGTCTCTTCGGATCCCCGCCACCGCTGGTACCACCGGCCCGCAGGCCTGCGATCGTGTTCCCCGCCACGTCCTCTTCCTCGTCGAGCTCGCGTCACTCAGGAGACTAGCATAGCTAGGGTCAGGTGTTGCGTACTTCTCTAGGGAAGTCTATTCTGCGACACAACGGCACCGGTCAGGGGTGCAGGAGCGCCCTTCAGCGTGAAGGGCGGACGAAGGGAGCACAGCATTGGGCACGACCGATCTTGCCCAGGCCTTGGGTGATCTGCAGGAATCCGAAGTGATCGCCGGCGTCGAGGAGCAGCTCTCCGCCGGAACAGACCCGATGGCCATCCTCGCGGACGTCCAGGCGGGCATGGAGATCGTCGGGAAGCGGTTCGAGGAGGGCGAATACTACCTCTCCGAACTCCTCTACGCCGCCGACATCTTCAAGAAGGTCAACGCGCCGCTGGCCGAGAAGCTGCAGGGGCGCAAGAGCGAAACGCTGGCCACGATGGTGCTCGGCACCGTCAAGAACGACATCCACGAGTTCGGCAAGGACATCGTGGCTACGATCTTGACCTCGAACGGCGTCGAAGTCATCGACCTGGGTACCGACGTCGACTACGATGCGTTCGTAGACGCCATCCGCGAGCACAAGCCCCAGTTCGTCGGTCTGTCGTGCATGCTCACGACTGTCTTCAGCGACATGAAGGCGACCATCGAGGCGATCGAGCAGGCCGGCCTGAGGGATACGGTGCAGATCTACATCGGTGGCGGCCCCGTGGACGAATCGCTGGCGAAGCACGTCGGCGCCGACTTGTACTGTCGCACCGCGCAAGATGCGGTCACGGGTATGAAGAAGTACCTGGGGGTGAGCTGACGATGGCCGACGCAGCCACACAGCAACTGCTCGAAGTCCACGAACGGCGCATTCGCGACGCGGTCGCCCTGAAGACCCCGGATCGCGTCCCCGTGGTGCCGGTCGGGGACGCCTTCACCGCCCATGTCGCCGGAGTCAAGGTGTCTGAGTTCTGCACGGACCCGGTCGTCGCGTACAAGACCATGGTCGAGGTCTTCACCGGCCTGGGAGAACTGGACGGCATCCAGCACGCCGGCTACAACGTGAACCTGCTGAGCATCATCTGGCTGTCCAAGGTCAAGATCCCCGGCCGCGATCTCGGCGAGAACGATGACTGGCAGGTCCAGGAATCTGAGTTGATGACGGAGGCGGACTACGACGCCATCATTGACGAGGGTTTCGGCTCGTGGGTGGAGCGCTACTACGCGGAACGGCTCCCCGGCGTGGCGGAAGGGTTCGGCGGATTCGTGCAGACCCTGCCCGACGCCTTCGCGGCGTGGCGCGAGAAAGGGGTCGTCGTCTTCAGCCCCGTGGTCACGACGATTCCCTACGAGTACTTCTGCGGCGGGCGCTCCATGCAGAAGTTCATGCTCGATCTGCACCGCCGACCGGACAAGGTCCAGGCCGCCATGGATGCGTCGATGCCCTTCCTCAAGGAGCAGATGCGGCAGCTCATCCGCGGCTTCTCGCTCACGGGTCTGTGGCTCGGCGGCTGGCGCTCGGCGAGCGAGTTCCTCTCGCCGCGCCTGTGGGAGCGCTTCGTGTTCCCGTACTACAAGGAACTGGCCGAGGTAGCCGTCGAGGAGGGCGTCATCCCCGTCCTCCACTTCGACGCCGACTGGACGCGTGACCTCGAGCGCTTGAAGGAGTTCCCCAAGGCGAAGTGCGTCCTGTCGCTCGACGGCAAGACCGACATCTTCAAGGCCAAGGAGATCCTCGGCGACCACATGTGCCTCATGGGCGACGTGCCGGCACGCATGCTGTCACTGGGCACGCCACAAGAGGTGACCGCCTACTCGCACCGGCTCATCAACGAGGTCGGGCCGGGCGGATTCATCCTCGCCCAAGGCTGCGACATCCCGCCCGACGCCAGGTACGAGAACGTCAAGGCAATGATCGAAGCGGTCAAGCAAGACTAGACGCGCGCCGCGGCGCCCGGCACAGCCGGGCGCCGCGGCCCTGTCGCCTCTCATGGACCTGCTACTCTTCTCGGGATTCCTCGGGTCGGGGAAGACGACCCTCATTCTGGCCCTCGCTCGAGAACTCGCCGCGAGAGGCCGGCGGACGGCGTTCGTCGTCAACGAGATCGGAGAGGTCGGCGTCGATCAGCAGACGATGCGCGATGACGGTCTGACCGTGTACGAGATCACCTCCGGCTGCATCTGCTGCCAGCTGGGGGTGGACCTGGTCAAGACCCTCGAACAGCTCGTCGACCAGCAACAGCCCGAGACCGTGATCGTTGAGGCGAGTGGTGTGGCAACGCCCGACGGCGTGCTCGATGCGCTCTCCTACTACCGTGGCCCCGCCTTCGCCACCACTCGCGGAATAGGTGTGCTCGACCCCACCCGCCTGGAGGCGCTCATGGACGTGATGACGCCGCTCATCGAGAGCCAGGTGGCAGGGGTGGACGAACTCGTCATCACCAAGGTGGACGAGGCAACCGACGAAGAGCTGCAACTGGCACGACAGGTCAGCAAGCGACTCAACGGAGAGGCGCCCGTGCACATGGTCTCCGCTCTGGACGCAGCCGCGCTGCACGCACTCGCCCTGTCAGATGGCCTCACCGGGGTCCACGCGGTGACGGAGCCCGACGCGCTGGAGCCCTACACGGTCTCGACCCGGCTTGCGGCGCGCAGGGTGGTCGCGTCACCGTCTGATCTCGTGGCGCGCCTGCTCGAAGACATTGCGCGGCGCTGCGACGAGGCCGGATGCTCGCTGGTCGGCCACATCAAGTGCCACGCGCGCGTGGCGGGGCGCGCCTTCACCTGCAGCCTCACGTCTCGACGCACCGGAGCGGCTTGCCGTGGCGCCGGGCGGGAGCCGATGCCCTTGGGAGAAACGCTGCACGTCGACCTGGCCGTCCTCGTCTACGGTCTTCGCCGCGACACCATCGGGGCGCTCGTCACGGAGGGTCTCGCCGCCGCCGCGCTGGACGCCGACATGGACGTGTCGATCACGGGCGACTGCGCGACACCCGATGACGCGCACTAGCCACGATGGCGGACCATGACGAACGACGGCGGGGGACCCGCATGGGTCCCCCGCCGTTTCTCGCTCGAGGTCCGCTCCGGTGCTCACAGACCGGTGAGTGGGACGAAACCGGTCAGACCCCGGCGCCGTACTTGCGGCCGGCCTCGATGAACGCCCGGTACGCGGCCGGGTCGGCCTCGTCCAGCACGATGCCGCTGCTCAGGATGAAGCCGCCGTCCCCGGCGGTCTTGCCGAGCAGGTCCTTGACGTAGGTGTCCATCTCCCCGGTCGTGCCCATGGCGAAGAGCGCGGCGGGCACGTTGCCGCCGATGCACTGGCGCTTGCCGACGACGGCCTTGGCGCGCTCCATGTCGGTGGCGTCGAACATCCAGATCATGCGGTGCGCCGGGATGTCCTCGTCGGCGATGACCTCGAGGCGTTCGTTGTAGGAGCCCTCGACGAACACCCACGGCACCAGGCCCTCTTCGATCAGGCCGAGGAGCACGGCCTTGAAGGTCGGCCAGTAGAGCTCCTTGAAGTCGGCGTCGGACATGAACCCGTCGGCGCCCTTGTGGATCGGGATGAACACGATGGGGTTGCCCGTCATGTTGTTGGAGCGCACGGCCCAGTCGATCGCCTGCGGCACGAGCCTCTCCATCGCCGCCTTGACGTTCTCCGGCTGGCGGAACTTGTCCAGCATCAGTCCGCGCGTGCCGCGCATGGTGTCGCCGAGGATGTCGTACGGCGCCTTGGTGGCGCCGCCGGCCGTCTGCGGGATGCCGAGGGTGGCCATGACCCTGCCGTCGGCCGCCATGGCCGCCTGCAGCCACTCCATGGCGGCGTCGCCGGCCTCGGCCAGCTTCTTGAGCATCTCCTTGACCGGCGGCGCGGAGAAGCCGGCGAAGAACGGCGCCGTGAACGGGATCTCCACCAGGTCGGTCCACGGCGCCAGCATGGAGAACGGCTCCATGGCGCCGAACACCCGCGGCAGGTAGGTGCGCTGCCAGTACGTGCCCGGATCCTGGATCAGGGCCGCGTACTCGTCACCCTTCATCCACTCCTGCTCGCTGTACTGGTAGCAGGTGTCCTCCGGCGTACCGTGCCCGGGCCAGTCGTAGAGGTGGTAGTCGAGGATGTCGAACAGCTTGCCCGGCACGATGCCCAGGGTCAGGCCGAGCCCGTCGGGCATGGTCTCCTCGTGGAACCGGAACCAGTCTTCCTTGAAGATCTCGTAGTCGTAGTACGCCTGCTTGGCGGTGTGCCCGAAGTAGCGGAACGGCAGGAGGCCGATCCACGGCGCGATCGGCACGGTCGCCGGCTTCTTGAGCTCGAGCACGTCGCGGTAGAGCTGCACGCGGTCGCGGTAGGCCTGGGCGACCTCAGGAGTGGCGAACTCGATGGGCACGTTCTGCCACGCGTCGAGGCGGAACTGCAGCCGCTCGTCCGGCGTGAGCTCGTTCCAATTCTCGGGCAGCGTCATGACGCACCTCCCACCCACGACTTGGCGAGCTCGACCGCGGCCACGGCGTCCTTGCCCCAGGCGTCGGCGCCGGCGAACTCCACGACGGCGTCGGTCACGGGCGCGCCGCCGAGCATGATCTTGACGTCGCCGCGCAGGCCGGCCTCGTCGACGGCGGCCACGGTGGCCTTCATCGACTCGAAGGCGACCGTGAGCAGCCCGCTGAGCCCAAGCACCTGCGCCTTGCGGTCGCGAACCGTCTCAACGACCTTGGCGACCGGCACGTCCACGCCGAGGTCGACGACCTCGAACCCGGCGATGTCCAGCATGGTGACGACGATGTCCTTGCCGATGTCGTGGATATCGCCCTGCACGGTGCACATCACCACGGTGCCGAGCTTCTCGCCGGCGGCGTCGGCCTTGAGGTACGGCTTCAGCTTGGCGGTGATGCCCGGTCATGATCTCGCCGGCCATGATGAGCTCGGGGATGAACGCCTCGCCGTCGGCGAAACGCTGGCCGATCACGTCCATCGCCTCACGGCAGGCGGCGACGACCTCGAGCGGGTCCGTCCCGCCCTTCAGCTCCTCTTCGGCGATCCGCAGCGCGTCCTCTTCGCGCAGCTCGATCACGGCTTCCTTGAGTCCGGATGGCATCGATCCTCCCTGGTCTGGCCCGAGAGCATCCCGCTCCGCAAGAGGCGGGGGCTCTCCCATCGTCGGCGCAGCCAGCTGGCCACGCCGTGGTCTTGCGCGACGATGGTACCAGAAACTCCCCTACTGGTCTAGGGAAGTTGCGCTGATCGGTGGTAGAATGCCCGCACGTAGCCGTCGCTCGACGGCGCGAGGACCTGGAGAACGCCGAGGTGAGGAACAGCACGCCGATAGACCGCGGGTCGTTCGAGCCGCCCTACGCCCAGCTCGCGCGCACCATCCGCGAGCGCGTCGCGCGCGGGGACTACCGTCCCGGCGACCGCCTGCCGTCCGAGGCGGAGCTGTGCGCGGCGTTCGAGGTCAGCCCGATGACGGTACGCCGCGCCATCGGCGAGCTCGTGCGCGACGACGTCGTCGTCACGGAGCACGGCCGCGGCACGTTCGTGAAGCCGCCGCAGCTCGCGGCGGCGACGTTCGACCTGGCCGACCTCATCCGGTACCTGGCGAACCCGGACATCGAGGCGCGCATCCTCGAGGCGCGCATCGTCTCAGCGGGGCCGCGCGTCGCCGAGAAGCTGGCCGTCGCCGAGCACGACCGCGTGATCTCCATCAAGCGGCTCCTTCTGCGCGGCGAAGAACCGGTCTTCTACCACAGCGAGTATCTCGTCTTCGACCCCGCGCGGCCCGCTGGTCGAGGCCGAACTTGCGACCACGGCGCTGCAGGACCTCTTCTCGGGCGCGTCCGGCGCCGACCTCAAGTACGGGCGGCTCACGCTTCACGCCTCGGCGTTCACCGAGCCGGAGGCGGCGCACCTGGGCGAGAGCCCCGGAGGACTCTGCCTGGGTCCTCGAGCACCTCTTCTACGACTTCGACGACCGCCCGGAGAGCTGGGGCCGCTTCGTCGGCCGCGCCGACCGGCTGAGCTTCACGACCACCGTGGGCGTCGTGGGGCCACAGGAAGGAGCGTGACGCCGTGAGCAGTCCTGCGAACGAGCGCCTCGACGAGCTCATCGTGCGCATGGACGAGCGCGCCGCGCTCGCGCAGATCCGCGAGCGACTGGATGCCGGCGACGACCCGGCCGCGCTGGTCGCGGAGTGCCGCTCGGGCATGGAGAGGGTCGGCCGCCTCTACGAGGAGGGCACGTACTACATCTCGGCGCTCATCATGGCCGGGGAGATCATCCGCGAGGCCACGGAACTGCTCATCCCCCGCATCGCCGTCACGCGCAGCAGTGCCGGAGGGGGCAAGATGGTCATCGCCACCGTCCGCGGCGACATCCACGACATCGGCAAGAACATCGTGATCGCGCTGCTCGACGCGGACGGCTTCACCATGGTCGATCTCGGCGTCAACGTGGCGCCGGAACAGATCGCCGAGGCGGTGGAACGAGAGCGCCCGGATGTCCTCGGCCTCTCGTGCCTCCTCACGTCCGGCTACGAGGCCCTGCGCGAGACGATCGACATCGTGCGGAGGCAGTCGGCCGCCTGGCACCCGCACCTGCCCATCGTCCTCGGCGGCGCGGCGGTCGACGAGATGGTCAATGAACGGCTCGGCGCCGACGGCTGGTGCGACGACGCCTCCCGCGGCCTCGACGTCGTGAGGTCGCTGCTGGCGTAGGAAGCGGCGCGCCCGGGCCGGAGTCCGGCGGCCGCAGGCCAGCGACGAACGGCGGCGGGGGTCCTTGCCGACCCCCGCCGCCGTCACGCGCTCCGGAGCCTGGCGGGTCAGGCCCGTCTCCGTGCTGCGTCAGACCTGCGCGCCGTACTTCTTGCCGGCGTCGATCATGGCCTTCACGCACTCGGGCTTGGCGGCGTCGATGACGATGCCCGAGCCCAGGATGAACCCGCCGTCGCCGGCCACGTCCTCCATGAGCTGGCGCACGTAGTCGTCCATGTCCTGCACCGTGCCGGTGGTGAGCAGGGCGCCCGGCACGTTGCCGCCGAAGCACTGGTAGCCGCCCAGGTGCTTCTTGGCCTCGCTCATGTTGGTGGCGTCGAACATCCAGATCATCTTGCCGGCGGGGATCTCCGGGTCGTGGATGGCCTCGAGGCGCTCGTTGTAGCCGCCCTCGGCGAAGCACAGCGGCGTGATGCCCTCTTCGATGAGGCCGAGCAGGACCTTCTTGAACGACGGCCAGTAGAACGTGCGGAAGTCCTCGTCACTCAGGAACCCGTCGGCGCCCTTGTGCAGCGGGATGAACACGAACGGGTGCTTGTTGATGTTGCACGGGCGGACGCCCCAGTCGATGGCGAGCGGGACGAGCCGGTCGCACGCCTCGAGCACCTTCTCCGGCTGGCGGAACTTGTCCAGCATCAGGCCGCGCGTGCCGCGCATGGTGTCGCCGAGGATGTCGTAGGGCGCCTTGGTCGCGCCGCCGGCGAAGCCCGGGATGCCGAAGTTCGCCATGGAGTCGCCGTCCATCCGGGTCATGGCCTGGATCCACTCGAGCGCCGCGTTGCCGGCCTCCATCATCTTCTTGAGCATGTCCTGCACGGGCGGCGTGCCGAAGGGGATGAAGAACGGGCCGACCATCGGACCCTCGACCAGGTCGGTGAACGGGTCGAGCGTGGTCCACGGCTGCATGGCGCCGATCACCCGCGGCAGGTAGAAGCGCTGCCAGTAGTTGGAGGGGTCGGCGATGAGCTTGTCGTACTCGTCGGCCTTCATGTACTCGGCCTCGTTGTACTGGTAGCCGGAGTCCTCGCCGACGCCGTGGCCGGGCCAGTCGTAGAGGCCTGTAGTCGAGGGCGTCGTACACCTTCACCGGCGCGATGTTGATGGTGAAGGCGAGCACGTCCGGCCGGTAGATGTCGTGGAAGCGCTGCCAGGCGTCGTAGAGCTTGTCGAAGTCGTAGTACGTCTCCTTGGCGGTGAGCCCGGCGTCGAGGCCGGGGAACAGCGCGATCCACGGAGCGATGGGCGGCCGCGACGGCTTCTTGAGCTGGACCGCGTCCTTGAACATCTGCACGCGCTCCTGGTACTCCGCCTTGACGGCGTCGGAGGCGAACTCGACGTCCGGGTTCTGCCACACGTCGAAGCGCTTCTCGAACCGCTCCTCAGGGGTCATCTTGTCCCAGTTCTCGGCGAACATCTCAGGCACCCCCGATCCACTGCTTGGCGAGCTCGACGGCCTCCACGGCGTCCTTGCCGAAGCCGTCTGCGCCAGTATAGGCGACGACCTGCTCGGTGATCGGCGCGCCGCCGACCATGAGCTTGACGTCGCCGCGGATGCCGGCCTCGCCCGCCGCGGCGACCACGCGCTTCATGCTGTCGATGGCGCTGGTCAGCAGGCAGCTCATGGCGATGATCTGCGCGTGCTTCTCCCGGGCCGTCGCGATGAAGGCGTCGACCTTGACGTCCACGCCGAGGTCGACGACGTCGAACCCGGCGATGTCGAGCATCGTGGCGACGATGTCCTTGCCGATGTCGTGGATGTCGCCCTGCACGGTGCCGATGACCACGACGCCCAGCTTCTCCTCCGGGGCCGCGCCGACCAGGTGCGGCTTCAGCTTCGCGGAGACGCCGGTCATGATCTCGCCGGCCATGATGAGCTCGGGGATGAAGGCCTCGCCGTTGGCGAAGCGCTCCCCGATCACGTCCATGGCCGCCTTGCAGTCGGCGAGGATGCCGACGGCGTCGGCTCCACTCGCCAGCAGGTCGTCGACCATCGCCAGGGCATCGTCTTCCCGAAGGTCGACGATGGCCTGCGTCAGCTCTTGTGTCACGGTTCCTCCCTTGTGGTCCCAGCCGGGGTGGGCTCCTCCACCTGCGCCTCGCCCATGTACAGCGCCTCGAGGCGAGGGTCTCCGCGCAGTTCGTCCGGAGTGCCGCCCAGCGCGATCGTGCCCTTCTCGAGCACGAAGACGCGGTCGGCCAGCGAGAGGCCGCGCTCCACGTTCTGCTCGATGAGGATCATCGTGGTGCCCTCGTCGCGGATCCTGACGAGGGTGTCGTAGAGGCGGTCGACGGTCGTCGGGGCAAGCCCGAGGGCGATCTCGTCGAAGATGATGAGCGTCGGGGTCGGCCATCAGAGAGCGGCCGATGGCCAGCATCTGCTGCTGGCCGCCTGAGAGCTGCTTGCCCGACTTGTCGCGGCGCTCGGCCAGCACGTCGAACAGGTCGTAGACCCGCGTCGAGCCGGTCCTGCATGCCGTCCTTCTTGGCCGACGCCGGCCAGCACGAGGTTCTCGTGCACGGTGAGGTCGGCGAAGATGTGCCGGCCCTCCATGCAGTGCGCGAGCCCGAGCCTGGCCACGTCGTGCGAGGCGAGGGACGTGATGTCCCGACCGTCGAGCGTGATGCGACCAGCGGTGGCCGGGATCATGCCGCTGATGACGCGAGCGGCAGTCGTCTTGCCGGCGCCGTTGGTGCCGAGCAGGGCGACGACCTCGCCGTGGTGCACGTCGAAGCTGATGTCGTTGAGCGCCTTGAAGTGGCCGTAGCCGGTCGAGACGTGATCCAGCCGTGAGGATCGGAGCGGCGTCCTCCTTGACCGCGTGCGGCGTGATGCGCGGCACGAGCGCCTCGCACCCGGTGCCCAGGTAGCAGGAGACCACCTCCGGCTCGGCCAGCACCTTCTGCACCGGGCCGTCGGCGATGAGCTTGCCGAAGTCCAGCACCGCGACCCTGTCGCTGCACTCGGTGATGACGTCCATGATGTGCTCGATGATGACGATGGCCTCGACCCGGTGACGCAGGGCCTTGATGACCTCGATGAGCTCGAGGACCTCGGACTCCACGAGGCCGGCGCCGATCTCGTCCATGAGCAGGATACGGGGCTCGAGCGCCAGCGTGCGCGCCAGCTCGAGCCGCTTGAGCTGCAGCAGCGTGAGGTCTTCAGCATTGACGTGCGCGACGTCCCAGAGGCCCATCTCCCTGAGGATGGTCTCGCACTCCGCGTGCACGCCGCCGCCGCTCGACGAGCGGGCGCCGTAGTGGCGCGCGACCAGGAGGTTCTCGAGCACCGTCATCTGGCGGAACGGCTTGCGGGATCTGGTGCGTGCGGCCGATGCCCATGCGGGCGCGCTTGTACGACGGCATGTGCGAGACGTCCTGCGCCGTCGAAGGTGACGGTGCCGGACGTCGGCGTGCGTCGCGCCGCTCAGCATGCCGACGAGCGTGCTCTTGCCGGCGCCGTTGGGGCCGATCACGCCGAGCACCTCGCCCTTGTGCACCTCGAGCGTGATGTCCGAGACGGCGACCACGTCGCCGTAGCGCTTGGTGAGGCCGGCGCAGCTGAGCAGTACCGGACCGGCGGCGGGCGCCGCGGGTACGTCGTTCAAGGCGTCCGCGATCCTCCCGGCCGCGGCCGACGACGCCGCCTTCTGCTCCACCGTCAACTCGATCTGCGCCTCTTCCCCGGCCTCCGTCGGCGCCTTCTTGCCGACGAACTTACCGGCGACCAGCTTGATGACGCCCCAGATGCCGAACGGCGCGAAGCGGATGATCAGGATGACGATGAGGCCGGTGATGAGCACGTGCAGCTCGGGGTAGTCGGCGAGGCTCTCGGCCAGCCACACGGTGAAGCCGCCGCCGATGAGGGGGCCGACGATGGTGCCGATGCCGCCGACGATCGTCGTCGCTGACGATGTTGATGGTCCAGGTGATGGAGAGCGCGCCGTCCGGCGTGACGACGCTGAGGCGCAGAGCCTCCAGCGCGCCGACCATGCCGATGAGGAACGACGACAGCACCCACACCCACAGCTTGGTGCGGAACGTGGAGACGCCGATCTCCTGCGCGGTGTCCTCGTCGTCGCGCAGGGCACGCAGGCTCAGGCCGAGGCGCGTGCGCAGGACGACCCAGATGGCGACCGTGGAGATGACCGCCAGCGCGAGGGCGTAGGGTACAGCGTCTGGATCTGCGAGGTGTACTCGGTGAGGAACAGGCCGGTGGTGCCGCCGAGACCGTTCCAGTTGACCATGAACACGTAGACGGCCTGGGCGAGCACCAGCGTAGCGATGGCGAAGTAGAGGCCGCGGAAGCGGAACATCGGGACGCTGAAGATCACCGCGAACACGGCGGCGACGAGACCGCCGCAGATGATGAGCAGCGGCAGGGGCCAGCCGAGGTGCCCGCCGATGACGGCGGCCGTGTAAGCGCCCACGCCCACCGAGACGGCCGGCGCCAGCGAGACGAGGCCGCCGTAGCCGGCGAGGATGTTCCAGGCCTGCGCCAGGGCGACCAGCACGAGCATCTGGTAGATGACCAGCGTGTAGTAGCGGCCGATGTACGGTGGAAGCACCGCCAGCACGATGACCGCCACGATGACCGTGGCCAGCGCGAGCAGGACCCTGGGCCCGCGAAGCGAGCTGAGGAGGGTCCGCATCAGTTGCCCTCCACCGTGCCGAAGAGGCCTTGCGGCCGGATGGTCAGCACGAGGAGGACGACGACGCAGCCGATGAAGACGCGCCAGCCGTCGCCGACGAACGTCGCTCCGATGCTCTCGATGACGCCGAGCAGCAGGCCTCCGATGAGCGTGCCCTTGATGCTGCCGATGCCGCCGAGCACGACCACGGCGAACCCGGTGATGAGGTACGCCGTACCGGCCGACGGCGCGAATGAGAAGGCCAGCGCGACGAGGATGCCGGCGATCGCCGCCGAGCCGGCCGCGATGGCGAAGGTCCAGGCGTACATGCTCTTGACGTTGACGCCCATCATGCCGGCAGCCGCGGGATCCTCAGACCCGGCACGAAGCTGCCGGCCGAAGCCGGTACGGGTGACGACCAGATGCGTGGCGTACAGCAGCACGATCCCCGCCGCCAGCGTGATCACGTAGATGACGGGGATCGTGACGCTGCCGATCGAGAAGTTCGCCTGCGAGTAGGAGGCGCTCAGTGACCGGACGTCGGGCGTGTAGACGAGGATGAACAGGTTCTGCAGCACGACGGATACCCCGAAGGTGATGAGCAGGGGCGCCGTGGCGCCCTTGCTCATCACCGGGGTGAGGCCCCACCGCTGCAGCGGGTAGGCGATCAGAGCCACCACCGGCGCGACGATGAGCATGCTCACGAGCGGGTCGATGCCGATCCACTCCGAGAGGCTGAATGCGAGGTAGGCGCCCAGGACGATGAGCTCGCCGTGGGCCAGGTTGATGAGCCGCATGACGCCGAACACCAGGGAGAGCCCCAGGGCGGCGACGGCGAAGAGACCGCCGATGCCCAGACCGCTGAGGATCGCGGTGATCAGTTCGGTACTGCTGGGCATCGGCGAGTCTCCTCTGGATCAGATCAGGTGATCGGGTCGGACAGCCGTCACGGCATCGGGAACAGAGCCGGGACAGCGCCTTCGCCCTCGGGCCAGATCTGCACCGAGCTGCCGTCCTGCCACTGGGCGACGACCAGGTTCAGCGCCGCGGTGTGGTTGGCGTCGAACTTGACCGGGCCGCACACGAACTCGCCATCGGTGGCCGCGAGGGCGTCCACGATGGCCTGCGGCTCGGTGCTGCCGGCCTTGCTGATGGCCTGCATCATGATCTGGGCCGCGGCGTACTCCGGGCCGAGGATCTGGCCGGCCTTCTTGCCGGTGTCCTGCTCATAGGCCGCGCCGAGGTCGGCAGCGCCCGGATACGGCATGCTCGGGAGCCAGTAGGCCTCGAGGGTGATGCCGTTGGAGAGGTCGCCGGCAGCGTCCGCAAACTCCTGGAGCTGCGCGCCACGCTGGAAGTACAGGATCTTGGGCACGTAGCCGGCCGCGTCCATCTGCTTGCGCAGGGCGATGAACGTCGGGGTGTCGCCAAGGACGTACACGTAGTCGGCGCCCGACTCCTTCATCTTGGAGATGAGGCTGTTGAACTCGGTCTGCGTGGACGGGTGCGTCTCCATACCGACGACGGTCCAGCCGTTGGCCTCGGCGGCCTTCTTGGCAGCGGGGCCGAACACCGGGCCGTCGGGGCTGTTGTCGACGCTGATGAAGGTCTTCATGTTGGTCTTGAGGCCGAGGTCACCCGGGAACTTGTAGGCGTTCTCGGCGACCGGCGGAGCGAGCACGAAGAAGTCGAACGCGTACTTCCAGCCGCCGGAGTCGGCCTTGACGCCGACGAATGGCTCGAGCGGGTTACCGGTCTCGAGGTACGGGATACCGTTCTTCTCGGCGGCCAGCGCGGCGGCGTTGCCCACCGTCGGCACGATCGGGCCGATGATGGCGATGGCGCCGTCCTTGTTGATGAGCGTGTCGACGTTGCTGGAGGCGACGTTGGGGTCGCTCTTGTCGTCGAGGAGGACGGTCTTGACCGTCATCTTGGTGCCGCCGACGTCGATGCCGCCGGCTGCATTCGCCTCTGCGACGGCCTTCTCGATGGCCCACTTCTCATAGGCGCCGAAGCCGGCGAGCGGACCGCTCATGGACGCGTCGATGCCGATGACGACCTCGCCGCCTCCGCCGGAGTCACCGCCGGAGCTGCTGCCGCAACCGGCCGCGAGCACGGCACTGCCGAGCATGACGCTCAGCAGGAGCAATACCGCCAGCCCCACGGCATAGGTGTGCTTGAAACGTCGCATTCTCTCCCCTTTGTCGGTTTCGACATCACGAGGCCTATGCGCCCCGCATCTGGCAAGCTTGGGCATTATATATAGATATTCAGCGAGAAGCCTGTCAAGCGGAAGGGCCGGTCCGCGTGGTGGCCCTTCCGCTTCCTCGCCGCAAGAGCGCGGATGCATTGCCTCTTTACGACGAGCGGGCGGGGGCGTCCAAGAGGACGCCCCCGCCCGCGTAACGGCCGTCTGCCAGGCTGGCCAACGCCGGACGATCGCTCAGGGCAGCGGGAAGATCACCTCGCCTGTCGCAACGTCCTGCGGCCAGATGATGACGGACTTCTGGTCCTGCCACTGCGTCCAGATGACGGGGATGGCGGAGGTGTGCTTCGCATCGAATTTGACCGGGCCGCAGACGAAATCGCCGTCCGTGGCTGCGATGGCGTCGACGATCTTCTGTGGGTCGGTCGAGCCGGCGCGATTGATGGCGTCGAACATGATCTGGCCCGCCGCGTATTCGGGACCGAGGATCTGGCCCATGCTCTGGCCGGTGTCGTCGATGTAGCGCTTGCCCACCTCGGCGGCGCCCGGATACGGCATCTCGGGCAGCCAGTAGCTCTCGATCATGACGCCGTTGGAGAGCGTGCCGAGCGAGTCGGCGAACTGCTGCAACTGCGCGCCGCGGGCGAAGTCCAGGATCTTGGGGTGGAGCCCGGCGGCATCCATCTGCTTGCGCAGCGCGACCAGCTGTGGCGTGTCGCCCAGCGCGATCATGTAGTCCGCGCCGGACTCCTTGACCTTCTGGATGAGACTGTTGAACTCGGTGGCGCTGGCCGGGTACGGCGGCATCTTGACCTGCTTCCAGCCGTACTTCTTGGCGGCGGCGGTCCACATGGCGTCGAAGACCGGGCCGTCGGGGCTGTTGTCGACGCAAGTCGCGACGATGCTGTTGGTCTTCGCCTTGAGGCCCAGGTCGGTCATGACCTTGAAGTTGTCGTCGCCGAGTTCGACGCCGGAGACGAAGAAGTCGAAGGCGTACTTCCAGTCCTTGACGGCCATGAAGGGCTCGAGCGGATTGCCAGTCTCCAGGTACGGGATGCCGCTCTTCTCGGCGGCCAGGGCGGCGGGATTGCCGACCGACGGGGTGACCGGGCCGATGATGGCGACGGCGCCCTCCTTGTTGATGAGCGTGTCGACGTTGCTCGACGCGACATTGGCGTCGCTCTTGTCGTCGAGGAGGACGATCTTGATGGTGGCCTTCTCGCCGTCGACGGTGACGCCGCCCTTGGCGTTCTGATCGGCGGCGGCGGTCTCGATGGCCCACTTCTCGAAGGCCCCGAAGCCGGCCAGCGGGCCGCTCATCGAGGCGTCGACGCCGATCACGATCGTCTTGCCGCCGCTGCTGTCACTGCTCGTACCGCTGCTGCTGCCGCACGCCGCGGCCAGCAGTGCGGCGACGAGCAGGAGCAGCGTCAGGGCGAGCACCGCCCCTCGCGTACCGAACGATCTGCCCAAGCACTTCATAGCTTCCCCCTGGATAGCTGCCGGGCGGTGTGAGTCCCCTGACTCAGACCGCGGATATAGGTGGTTATATAGATATAGGCGCCCACGGAGTCAAGGCACTCTTCCCACATCGCGGATGCTCAGAGGCGGGCGAGATCGACCGGTCACGCTTCCGCCCCACTCAGAGTACGCCGAACTCCTCGACGGCCTCAGCGAGCGCCTCGACGTTCTCGGGCTTCGCCTGGTCGGGGATGCCGCCCGGGGCCGTCGATGATGAGCCCGGTCTCCCCGAACAGGTCGATCAGTTCCTTGACGTCGTCCTTGACCTGCTGGGGGTCCCGGTGACGAGCAGGGAGCTCGGCACGTTGCCCCAGAAGCAGAGGACGTCGCCGCAGACCTCCTTGAACTTCTTGCGGTCGATGCGGTCGAAGTGCGCCGCGACCTTGCCCGGCGGGAGCTCCGCCAGGAACTCGAGGCGCGGCGTGTAGTCGCCCTCGAACAGCGGCATCGGCGTGATGCCGGCGGCCACGCACTCCTCGATGAGCGCCTTGAACGTCGGCCAGTAGAACTTCGCGAACTGCTCGTCGCCCATGAACCCGCCGGCTCCCTTGTGCATCGGGATGAACTGCCGCGGGATCCCGGTGACGGCGAAGGCGGCGTGCAACAGGCCGATGGTCGCGTCCTGCATCACGTCGATCGCCTGCAGCAGCGTGTCCGGCTGGCGGAACATGTCGAGCGTGCTGCCGCGCAGACTGCGGAACGTGTCCGAGACGACGTCGAACGCCGGGATGAGCGCCGCGCCCCAGGTCGCGGGATACCCGAGGTCCTTCATCTCCTGCAGGTACTTGCCGTTGGCGGCGTTGGTCTTCTCCTGCGCCTCGGCGATGTCCAGCATCGCCTGCAGCGCGGCCTTGAGCGGTGGGATGCCGAGCATGTTGCCGAGCACCTGCAGGTAGTAGCTGTTGGAGAACCAGTACAGCGGCGGCAGCGGGATCTGGCCGAGGCCCTCCAGCTTGGAGCCCATGCGCGGAAGGATCTTGTTGAAGGTGAAGCCGTTGGGGTCGGCGACGAACTCGGCCAGCTCGTCGGCCTTGACGTACTCGTCCTCGACCCACTGGTACGGCGCGTCGTCGGCGAGGCCGCCCTCCTCCCCGGCCCACATGATCTGCTTGTTGCCGTAGGCGGCGAAGAAGTCGGAGGCGAGGACGTCGTTGGTCGGCGCGAAGTTCCAGCCGAAGCGGAGGGTGGCCTCCTTGGTGGACTGCCAGCGCGTCTCGTGGTCGTAACCGGCGTCCTTGTTGGAGATGCCCTTGATGAGCGTCGGGAAGTTGTGCACGTAGAGCGGCATCACGGGCACGCGGTCGGGCTTCCTGAGCGCGACGACGTCGTTGAAGCGCTGCTCGCGCTGCGCGTAGAGCTCCTCGGGCGTCGCGGTCATGCCGCACCCCCCGTCCACTCGGCGGCCAGGCGCAGCGCGGCCGCCGCGTCGCGGCCCCAGCCGTCGGCGCCGGTGTAGGCGCAGATCTGCTCGTCCACCGGCGAGCCGCCGATCATGATCTTGACCTGGTCGCGCAGCCCCGCGTCGGCGATTCCGGCGATGGTCGCCTTCATCGAGTCGAAGGCGAGCGTGAGCAGACCGGACAGGCCGACCACCTGGGGCTTGAGCTCGTCGATGGCGGCGACGAACTTCTCGATCGGCACGTCGATGCCGAGGTCGTGCACGTCGTAGCCGTTGACGTCGAGCATGAGCACGACGACGTCCTTGCCGATGTCGTGGATGTCGCCGGCGACGGTGCCCAGCACGATCGTGCCGCGGTCGGCGACGGCCGCCTCACCCTTGATGCGCGGCTTCAGCTCCTCGGCGATCTGCTTCATGATCTCGCCGCCCATGATGAGCTCGGGGATGAAGACCTCTTCGCACTCGAACTTGTCGCCGAGCACCGTCATCGCGGCCTTGGCCTCTTCGAGCACGTCGCCCGGATCGGCGCCGGCGTCCAGCATCTGCGCGACGAGACGCAGCGCCCCGTCCTCGTCCATGCCGACGATGGCGTCGGTCAGCTCCTTCGACATGCGTACCTCCCTGATGGCTCGCCGGGGCGCCCGCAACGGCGCCTTGTCACCGTGCAGCACATAATGTATAGATATTTCGGAAAAGGCAAGCTCATCAGGCGATTTGATAGGATGCGCCGCATGGCGGAGAGGGTCCAGACTACCCGAGCGACGGCGACCATCCCCGAGGGGCGCGGGATCGACCGCTCGTCCTTCGAGCCGGCGTACATCCAGCTGGTCAACATCCTCCGGCGGGCGATCGCCAGCGGGCAGTACCAGGCGGGCGATCAGCTCCCCACGGAGTCGGAGCTGTGCTCCGCCTACGACGTCAGCCCCATGACCGTGCGCCGGGCCATCGGCATGCTGCTCGATCAGGGCGCCGTCAGCACGACGCGCGGCCGCGGCACCTTCGTCCAGCCCCTGCGCCTGGCCACCGCCACGTTCGACCTCAGCGAGTTCCACGACATCCTGGCCGAGCCGGGCGTGACCGCGAAGGTCGTCGAGGCGCGCGTGCTGCCCGCCGGGCCGCGCGCCGCCGCCAACCTCGGCGTGGCGGACGGCACGCACGTCGTCTCCATCCGCCGCATCCTGCAGCGCGACGAGCAGCCGCTCATCTACCACCGCGAGTCGCTCGTCTACGACCCCACGCGCCCGACGATCGAGTCCGAGCTCGACGTCACCGCCCTGCGCGACATGTTCGAGGGCGGCGTGGGCAGCGGCCCCAAGCGCGGCGAACTCATCCTCCACGCCTCGGTGCTCACCGAGGAGGAGGCGGGCCGGCTCGCGCTGCCCGCCGGCAGCGCCGCCTGGGTGCTCGAGCACATCTTCTACGGCTACGACGAGAAGCCGATCAGCTGGGGCTGCTTCATCTGCCGCGGCGACCTGTTCTCGTTCCGTGCCAGCGTCGGCGCCCCGGCGCCCGACGGCGACGCCGGCGCGAGGAGGAACCGCCGATGACCGAGTTCGAAGGCCTCGACCCGGCGTCGCTCGCCGCCCGCATCGCCGCGCTGGACGAGCAGGGCGCGCTCGACGCGGTCCAGGCGCGCATCGCCGCCGGAGAGGACCCCCTGGCGATCATCGAGGAGTGCCAGGTGGGCATGCGCTGGGTCGGCGAGCACTACCAGTCCGGCAAGTACTTCATCTCCGGCCTCATCATGGCCGGCGAGATCTTCCGCGAGGCCATGGTCGACCTCGGCCCGCTCCTCCCCGAGACCACCGCCGACGCCGGCCAGGGCACCGTGCTCATGTGCACGGTCCGCGGCGACATCCACGACCTCGGCAAGAACATCGTCATCATGATGCTGCGGTCCTACGGGATCGTCGTGCACGACCTCGGCGTCGACGTGTCGCCCGACGAGGTCGTGCGCAAGGCCGTCGAGCTGCAGCCGGACATCGTCGGGCTCTCCGGCCTGCTCACCGTCGCCACGGAAGGCATGAAGGCGACGGTGGACGCGGTGCACGGCGGCGAGGCCCTCATCGGCCGCCGCCTGCCGGTGATCATCGGCGGCGGCATCGTCGACGAGCAGACCGGCGGCTGGACCGGCGCCGACCTGTGGGCCGACGACGCCTCGCGGGGCGTCCAGCTCATCCGCGAGGCCATCGCCGCCGCGGCGCGCGGCTGAGCGGCCGCCGCCCGACGCGCCGCGTCCTGCAGAGGCCGGGCACGCTTGACAGCCCCCGGCCCTCTGCCCTACGGTTCCCAGACCGCCTGCCGGGACGGCAGGCACGTGTGATGACGGGCCCCGTGCTCACCGGAGGTGTCACATGCCTGGCCCGTGGCGAAGGACATACGAGTCATACCTGAGCTAGTCGAGGCGCGCCGCCTCGCACTGGCCCACAACGTCCTGCCCATCACCCACTCGTTCGTCTCCGACCTCGAGACCCCCGTCTCGGCGTTCCTCAAGCTCGGCGCGCCCCGCCGCGCGTTCCTCCTGGAGAGCGCCGAGCAGGGCCAGCACATGGGCCGCTTCTCGTTCCTCGGCGTCGGCGCCCGCGCCCTCGTGACCTATCAGGACGGGCGCCTCACGGTGCAGGAGAACGGCGACCGGCTGAGCCTGGAGCACGACGACCCCTTCACCGCCGTCGCCGACCTCATGCGCAGCTACCGGCCGCCGGCGAGCGGCGAGGCCGCAGCCTTGCCGCCGCTCGCCGGCGGCCTCGTCGGCTACTTCGGCTACGACCTCGTGCGGCGCCTGGAGCCGCTGCCGGACGCGCCGCCCGACGACCTCGGCCTGCCCGAGATGGCGTTCCTGCTGGCCGACACCGTGCTGGTGTTCGACCACCTCAAGCACACCATCACGGTCGTCGCCAACGCGTTCGTCGACGGGCGCGACGTGGACGGCCCCTACGAGCGCGCCGTGGAGCGCATCGCCGACGTGCGCGAGAAGCTGGCCGCGCCCCTCCCCGCCGGCGCGGCCGGCCGCATGGTCGACGCGGCCGAGGTCACCGCGGACCCCGCGCCGCCGTCGCGCCCGGTCACGTCCTCGATGACCCGCGAGCAGTACGAGACCGGCGTGGAGCGCATCCGCGAGTACATCTACGCCGGCGACGCCTTCCAGGTCGTGCTCAGCCAGCGCTTCAGCACGCCCGTGGACGTCTCGCCGTTCTCGATCTACCGCGGCATCCGCGCCGTGAACCCGAGCCCGTACCTCTACTACATCGCCTTCGACGACTTCGCCCTCTGCGGCTCGAGCCCGGAGCCGCTGGTCACCGTGCAGGGCGACCGCGTCGAGACGCGGCCGATCGCCGGCACCCGCCGGCGGGGCGCGAGCCCCGCCGAGGACCGGCGCCTCATGGAGGACCTGCGCGCCGACGAGAAGGAGCGCGCCGAGCACGTCATGCTCGTCGACCTCGGCCGCAACGACCTCGGCCGCGTCTGCGTCCCCGGCACCGTCAAGGTCGACGAGTTCATGGAGATGGAGCTCTACTCGCACGTCATCCACATGGTCTCGTCCGTGAGCGGCACGCTGGCGGCGGGCGAGGACCCGACCGACGCGCTCAAGGCCGCCTTCCCCGCCGGCACCGTGAGCGGCGCCCCCAAGGTGCGCGCCATGCAGATCGTCGACGAGCTCGAGACCGTGCGCCGCGGCCCCTACGCCGGCGCCATCGGCTACCTCAGCTACGGCGGCGACCTCGACACCTGCATCTGCATCCGCACGGTGATCGTCAAGGACGGCGTGGCCCACGTGCAGGCCGGCGCCGGCATCGTGGCCGACTCGGTGCCCGAGAAGGAGTACGCTGAGACCAGGAACAAGGCGGCGGCGCTGCTGCGCGCCATCGACCTCGCCCACGAGCAGTTCGGCGACGGAGGAACACCATGACGGCCACCGCCCCCCGGGCCGGCGACGGCGCCCGGGTCTTCATGATCGACAACTACGACTCCTTCACCTACAACCTCGTGCAGTTCCTCGGCGAGCTGGGCGCCGACATCACCGTCAAGCGCAACGACCACGTGACCATCGCCGAGATCGAGGCGGCCGCGCCCGACCCACCTGGTGGTCTCCCCCGGCCCCTGCACGCCCAACGAGGCCGGCATCAGCATGGACGCCATCGCGCACTTCGGCGCCGCGCGCCTGCCGGTGCTCGGCGTGTGCCTCGGCCACCAGGCCATCGGCCAGGTGTACGGCGGCGTGGTGCGGCGCGCCGGCGCGCCCGTGCACGGCAAGACCGACCAGATCCACCACGACGGCGCCGGCGTGTTCGCCGGCCTGCCCGACCCGTTCACGGCCACCCGCTACCACTCGCTCGTCGTCGACGAGAAGCTGCCCGACTGCCTCGCGCTCACCGCCTGGAACGCCGAGGGCGTCGTGATGGGCGTGAGCCACCGCGAGCTGCCGGTGCACGGCGTGCAGTTCCACCCCGAGAGCGTGCTGACCGAGGTCGGGCTCGACCTGCTGGCGACGTTCCTGCGCATGACGCGGCGCGGAGGGCGGCGCGGCGGCGCAGAAGGAGGCCGGCCGTGCCGAATGACGTCCTCAGCGCGGCGCTCGCGGAGCTGACCGCCGGACGCGACCTCACAGAGGCGGACGCCCGCGGCGTGCTGCTCGAGATCATGGGCGGCCGCGCCGGCGAGGCCCAGACGGCCGCCTTTCTCAGCGCGCTGCGCGTCAAGGGCGAGACCGCGGCGGAGATCGTCGGCATGGCCAGGGCCATGAGCGAGCTGGCCGAGAAGGTCGAGGTGGACGCCGACGTCATCCTCGACACCTGCGGCACCGGCGGCGACGCGCGCCGGCACCTTCAACATCTCGACGGCGGCGGCGCTCGTGGCCGCTGCCGCCGGCGTCACCGTGGCCAAGCACGGCAACCGCTCGGCGACCAGCAAGTGCGGCAGCGCCGACGTCCTGGAGGCGCTCGGCGTCGCCATCGACCTCGCGCCGGAGCAGGTGAGCCGCTGCATCGCCGCGTGCGGCATCGGCTTCATGTTCGCGCCGCGCCACCACCTCGCCATGAAGCACGTCGCGCCGGTGCGCCGCGAGCTGGGCATGGCCACGACGTTCAACCTCATCGGCCCGCTCACCAACCCGGCCGGCGCGCGCCACCAGCTCATCGGCGTCGCCGACGCGCGCTACGTGGACCGCATCGCCCAGGCGGTGCGGATGATGGGCAACGCGCGCAACCTCATCGTGCACAGCGACGACGGCCTGGACGAGATCTCGACCACCTGCCCCACGAGCGTGGTCGAGGTGTTCGCCGGCCAGGGCTACGACGAGCGCTACCAGGTGACGCCGCGAGCAGTTCGGCATGCGACAGGCTCGCCTGGCGGACCTCGCCGGCGGCGACGCGACCGAGAACGCCGCCCTGCTGCGCGCCGTGGTCGACGGCGAGCCCGGGCCGCGCCTCGACGTCGTGCTGCTCAACGCCGGCGCGGCGCTGTACATCGCGGAGGCCGCCGGCAGCATCGCCGAGGGCGTGGACGAGGCGCGGGCGGCCGTCGCCTCCGGCGCCGCCCGCGCCAAGCTCGACGCCCTCGTCGCGACCACCCGGCGGCTGGCCCTGGAGAGCGCATGAGCGGCGAGCTTCAGCCTACGGGCGCCGGCCCACGCCGCCCCGCACAGGCCTACGACCAGCCCGCTCCCGGCGGCTTCCTCGCCGAGATGATCGCCGGTTCGCGGCGGCGCGTGGCCGCGGCCCGCGTCGGCGGCCGCCTGCGCCGGCCCGAGCAGGTCGGTGAGCCCGGGCGCCTGCGCGAAGCGCTCGCCCGCCCGACCTGGACCCCCGGCGCGCCCAGCCCGCAGCTCGCCGTCATCGCCGAGGTCAAGCGGCGCTCGCCCAGCAAGGGCGACATCGCCCCCGAGCTCGACGCCGTCGCCCAGGCGCGCGCCTACGAGGCTGCCGGGGCCGACGCGATCTCGGTGCTCACCGAGCCCACGCGGTTCGGCGGCTCGCTCGACGACCTGCGCGCCGTGGCCGCCGCGGTCGACCTGCCCGTGCTGCGCAAGGACTTCATCGTCGACCGCGGGCAGATCTGGGAGGCGGCCGAGGCGGGGGCCGCCGCCGTGCTCCTCATCGTCGCCATCCTCAGCGACGACCGCCTGCACGACCTGCTCATCGAGGCCCTGGACTGCGGGCTCGACCCCCTCGTCGAGGTCCACGACCTGGAAGAGACGCGCCGCGGCATGCCGCGCGGGCTGTACCCTTGTCGGCATCAACAACCGCGACCTCGTCACCCTGGAGGTAGACCTGGAGACCACCGAATACCTGGCGCCAGCGCTGGGCCCGTGCATGTTCCCCGTCAGCGAGAGCGGCATCTCGACCCCGGCCGACGCCTGCCGCGCGGCGCTCGCGGGCGCCCGCGCGCTGCTGGTCGGCGAGACCCTGGTGCGCACTCCTCCCGACGAGCTTGCCGCGCTCATCGGCAGCCTCAAGGACCCGGGGTGGCCGGCATGACGCGGGTCAAGGTCTGCGGCCTCACGCGCGCCGAGGACGTCCGCCTCGCGGTGGAGCTCGGCGCGTGGGCGATCGGCTTCGTGCTGGCCGCGAGCCCGCGGCACGTGGTCCCCGCGCGCGCCCGCGACCTCGCCGCCGCAGCCGGTGACGCCCTGACCGTCGCCGTCGTCACCACGCAGACGCCGGCCTGGATCGCCGCTGCCGTGGCCACCGCGAAGCTCGGCGCCGTGCAGCTGTCGGCAGGCGCAGACGGCCCGACGGTCGCCGCGGTGCGGGCCGCGGCGGCGGAGGCCGGCGTCGAGCCGCTCGTCATCGCCGCCGCGGACACCGCCGACGCCGAGCTCGCGGACTTCATCCTCCTCGACGCCCGCGTGCCCGGCAGCTACGGCGGCACCGGCCGCCGACTCGACTGGGAGCGGCTCGCGGCCGACCCTGCCACGCCGACCGAGAACCTCGTGCTCGCCGGAGGGCTCAAGCCGTCCACGGTGGCCGCCGCCATCGCCGCGGTCCACCCCGCCGTGGTCGACGTCTCCAGCGGCGTCGAGTGGGTGCCCGGCATCAAGGACGCGCCGCGACTGCGTGACTTCTTCGCCGCCGTGCAGCGCGCCGACAAGGCAGCCGCGGAGCAGGCCGCGGTCGCGAGGGAGAACGAAGAGTGACCATCGAGACTCGCTTCGGCCCGTACGGCGGTCGCTTCGTGCCGGAGACGCTGATCCCGGCGCTCGACGAGCTCACGGCCGCCTACGAGGAGGCGCGCGCGGACGCGGCCTTCCAGGCCGAGCTCGCGCACCTTCTCGCCGAGTACGCCGGCCGCCCCACGCCGCTGTTCCACGCCGAGCGGCTGAGCGCGCGCTGCGGCGCCACCATCCTGCTCAAGCGCGAGGACCTCTGCCACACCGGCGCGCACAAGATCAACAACGTCCTCGGCCAGGCGCTGCTCGCCAGGCGGATGGGCAAGCGCCGCGTCATCGCCGAGACCGGCGCCGGCCAGCACGGCGTCGCCACGGCGACCGCGTGCGCGCTGCTCGACCTCGAGTGCGTCGTCTACATGGGCGCCGAGGACGTGCGCCGGCAGGAGCTCAACGTCGTGCGCATGCGCCTGCTCGGCGCCACGGTCGTGCCGGTGGAGAGCGGCTCGCGCACGCTCAAGGACGCGATGAACGAGGCGCTGCGCGACTGGGTCACCAACGTGCGCGAGACCTTCTACGTCATCGGGTCGGTCGCGGGCCCGGCGCCGTACCCGGCGATGGTGCGCGACTTCCAGGCCGTCATCGGCGCCGAGACCATCGCGCAGGTGCGCGAGCGCTTCGGCCACCTCCCGGACGAGGTGGTCGCCTGCGTCGGCGGCGGCTCCAACGCCATGGGCATCTTCCACGCCTTCCGCGACCTCGCCTCGGTGCGGCTGACCGGCGTCGAGGCGGCCGGAGAAGGCCTGGACGGCCGCCACGGCGCCCCGCTCGCCAAGGGCTCGCCGGGCGTCCTGCACGGCTCGTACAGCTACCTGCTGCAGGACGCCTGGGGCCAGGTGGCCGAGGCGCACTCGATCTCGGCCGGCCTGGACTACCCCGGCGTCGGGCCCGAGCACTCGTGGCTCAAGGACTCGGGCCGGGCGGCCTACGCGGCGGCGACGGACGACGAGGCTCTCGCCGCCTTCCGCACGCTCTCCGAGCTCGAGGGCATCATCCCGGCGCTCGAGAGCGCCCACGCCGTGGCCTACGTGCTGCGCGGGCCGTCGAGCGCCGAGCCGACCGCCCCCTCGCCCTCCGAGACCGGCCGGTTCACGATCCCGGGTGAGACCGACGGGTTCGAGCCGGACGGGACGCGCTTCGCCCGCGGCGACCTCGTCATCGTCAACCTCTCGGGGCGGGGCGACAAAGACGTCTACGAGGCCGGTGCGAAGCTGGGGGTGCTGTCGTGAGCGTGCGCAAGCTGCCGCACAAGCCGGACGAGCCGGGAGTCACGCCGCCGGCCGGTCCTGCCGAAGCCGGGGCCGGACACGCCGGCGACGAGCTCGAGCCGCGCGTCCTGCCGAGCGGGCTCGCGCCACGCGTGGCGCGCGCGTTCGCGGCGCCGCGCGCCGGACGCGCGGCCCTCATCCCGTACCTCACCGGCGGCCATCCGTCGCTCGAGACCAGCCACCTCCTGATCGCGACCCTCATCGACGCCGGCGCCGACATCGTCGAGCTCGGCATCCCGTTCTCCGACCCGATCGCCGACGGCCCCGTGGTGCAGCAGTCCACGCACGCCGCGCTCCTGTCCGGCGTCACGCCGGACGACGTCCTGGGGCTGGCCGCCGCGCACAGCGCCGGCGCGCCCTTCGTGCTGCTCACCTACCTGAACTCGGTGCTCGCCTACGGCCCCGGACGGTTCTTCGAGCGCGCCGCGACCGCCGGCGTGGAAGCCCTTGTGATCCCCGACCTGCCGCTCGACGAGGCCGCCGGACGCGACGTCTCGCTGGCGCGGGAGGACGGCGGGCTGGCTCTGCTCGCCGCCGGCGCCGGCGTCTCGCTGGTGCCCATGGCGACGCCGACGAGCACCGACGCGCGGCTGGACCTCGTCGCCGCCGCGGCCACCTCGTTCGTGTACTGCGTCGCCGTGACCGGCGTCACCGGCGCCCGCGCCGAGGTCGGCGCCGAGCTGCCGGCGCTGCTCGCGCGCCTGCGCGAGCGCACGGACGCGCCGCTCGCGGTGGGCTTCGGGATCTCGACGCCGGAGCAGGCGGCCGAGCGTGGCCGACGCTGGCCGACGGCGTCATCATCGGCAGCGCGCTCATCGACGCCGTGACGCGCGCGGCCACGCCGGACGACGCCTGCGCGGCCGCGCGAGCGCTCGTCGGCGCCGCGAGCGCGGCGATCGCCGGCGCCTGAGGGCGCCGGCAGGCCGGCACGGAGCCCGATCGGCCCACTTCCTTGCACGGACACGCCAACCGGGCCGCCCGGCTCAGTCGCCCTCGAGCCCCAGGAGAAAGTCGCCGGGCCGACCACCAACCACCAGGCGCGTCGTCGCGGGGCGCCCGCGCCAGACGACTCGCTCCAATGCTCCGCACGCGCGCACCCTCTGGCCGGCCCGCGCCTGGTCCGCGAAACGGCCGCGGAACGAGACCACCTCACCGAGGTCGGCTATGCGCGGACCTTCGAGGAACCGCGGCCCGCTGATCCCGTAGCGGCAGGGCGTGAACAGGGCATCGCGGGCGTCGACGACCCGGGCCTCCACGAGTGCCCGACCCGCGGGCGCAAAGCGCGGGTCTCCGTAACGCTCAGGCACCTCCTCCGGCAGCTTCACGAAGCGAACGAAGTAGGGCCGGCCGGCGAACCGACCCTCGTTGACCTTGCCGGCCTGCAGACGCACGAAGTCGGCGGCAGAGAGTGGCGTATCCTCGCGGTGCATCGCGTGGATCGCCGCGAGCTCCTCGCCGCGCGGGCGCCTCACCGCAGAGGAAGAATCGCCAAGAAGGCGCGTCAGCGCCGCATGCACTCTGCGGCACTCGCCGTCGCCGTACACCACGAGGTCGATGTCCGAATCAGGCGGTGTGCAGGTCGAACAGCAGCGAACCGGTCAGGCCCAGCGCCGTCCCCGGCACACCGGCGGCATCGCGCAGCAGTTCCGCGAGGGCAAGAGCGTCCTCCGTGAGCGCGCCGTCGGACCCGGTGTCGCGCAGCCGCTGCAGCCGCTCGCGCGGATCGTAGACGCGCGTCACGTCGTCCCACGGCACGGCGTCCACCGGAACGCCAAGCATGGGGTCGTCCACACGGTACGAAAGGCCCAGGGCGCGCAGCGTCTCCTCGCGCTCCGCGACGCTGTACACCCGGCGGTATCGCTGCCGGCCGCGCAGCCGCTCCCCGCGCTGGTCGGGCACGTACCGCAGGTACGCGACGATACGATCCGGGGGGTGCACGACTCCCTTCACCGTGAAGATGAGGCCGGCCGCGGTCTCAACAGCGGCGCCTTCGAGCGCCGATGCGTCTCGACGATCTCCCGAGGACACGCTCAGCCCCTCGCTTGTACCGGACTCGCAGGCGCATGTACGCTGGCGGTCACCGAGGAGATGCGAAGGACGACCGGCATGGAGCTACTCATCAGCGTGGTCGGCGAGCACGAAGTCGAGGCCGCCGTCTCCGGGCACGCGGACATCGTGGACGTCAAGAACCCGCGCGAGGGATCGCTGGGCGCCAACTTCCCTCACGTGATCCGACGTGTGCGCGAGATCACGCCGACCGAGATCCCTGTGAGCGCGGCCATCGGCGACTTCCCCAACCTGCCTGGAATGGCCGCCCTCGCGGCCGCGGGGGCCGCCGGCTGCGGCGTGCAGTATGTGAAGGTCGGGCTGCTCGGGCCGCGCGACCACGACGAGGCCTTCGCCCTGCTCTCCGCGGTGTGCCGCGCGGGGCGCGACCAGGACCCTCGGGTCCGCATCATGGCGACCGCCTACGCCGACGCGCGCAAGACCGGGTCGCTCCCGCCCCTCGAACTGCCGGCCGTCGCCGCTGAGGCCGGGGCCGACGGCTGCATGATCGATACGGCCTTGAAGAGCGGCGGTACTCTCCTGACGGAGCTCGGCGCAGCCGAGCTCGAGAGCTTCGTGGCGCGCTGTCGCGAGGCCGGGCTGCTCTGTGCCCTGGCCGGGCTCGCTGCGCGTCGCCGACATGCAGCGCCTGCGCGAGCTGGCGCCGGACATCGTCGGATTTCGTGGCGCCGCCTGTCGCGATGGCCGCAGGGACGGGAGCGTCGACCGCGACGGCTGTGCTGCGGCTCAAGGACCTGGTCGCGCAAGCCTGACCCCTTCCGTCCTCCCAGCCTCGAGCAGCTCGGTCAGCCGCTCGGGGCGTTCGCCATCGATGATCCACAGGTCGTAGGTGGGATCGGCGGCCAGCAGTCCGGCCAGGCGACGTCGACGCCGGGGGAGGAGGCCAGCTCCGCGACCGTCATCGCGCCCGCCGGCGCGGACGCCGGCGTGGCCGCGAGACTCGCCATGCCGTGGCGGTCCTTCAGGAGCACCAGGAGACGCGCACCGACCTGCCCGGTCAGCCACGCGGCGATGGAGTCCGAGGTCACCGACCAGCTGTGAGGCAGCGCGTCGGCGCGCCGCAGAGGCTCAGACGGCAGCAGCACGGTGACGCCATTGTAGGCGGCTCGCGCACGCGCGTCGCCGAGTGTACGCACGAGCGCGCAGCCGGGCATCAGGTCGGCGAGCAGATGACCATACTGGTCCATGGCGAGAATGGCCATCCAGTGCGCGGTGCCGGACCGCAGGCCGAACTTCTTGTCCTGCTCCCTCACCGCGTCGGCGAAGACGCCGCCGCCCGGCACCACCAGCAGTCCATAGCGGCGGCCGAGCTCGACGAGGCGCGCGCCCAGCGTCCGGCAGGCAGGTCCCGCGGCCGAGGCTGCCGCCCACCTTGACGACCGCGTCGATCACGACCCTGCCACCGCAGTGCTCGCGGCCAGCAACCGGGCTGCGGCGACTGCCGGCAGCGCCACCCCCTCGTTCCCCCAGATGCTTCCTGCGGGGAGCACCGCAAGACCCAGACGACCGGCCACTTCGGCAGCGAGAAAGGCGCCGACGCCGGCAGGCGCGACGGCGGCCTCGTGCCCGGCGCGACATGACCTGGAGGAGTCCCTCGCTCACGACCCGCAGCTGGCATTCGACCAGGTAGCGCGCGATCTTGATGATCTCGGGCTCGCTCAGCATCTCGCGATCGGCGCACACGAGGCGCGCCAGGCGCTCCGCGCAGGCGGCAGGCGAGGAATCTCGCCCGTCAGGCGTGGGGCAGGTGTAGTCCGCCGCATCCAGGCGACCCAGCAGCACGTAGGCGTCCGCCATCACCGCGAAATACTCGGCGGCGACCCTGCAGGGACGGCCGCGCACCGGCACGGAGGTCGTCAGCGTGTTGGGGTTGGTGCGCAGCACGCCGGTGTAGACGAGTTCACCGGCGCTGAGACGGGTGAGATCGTTGCGACCTTCACAGGCCAGTCGACCCCCTTTGATGGGGACGATGTCCGTGGTCGTGCTGCCCACGTCCACGAGGATGCAGTCGTCGACGCGCGAGGCCGCGAACAGGGCCGAAGCGATCCAGTTCGTGGCCGCGAAGTCGAGTGGGCGCGAGCGGGCCTGGGGCAGCGCCGCGAACTCGCCGCGGCTGTCGAGCACGGACACGGGATTCCGCGGGAAAGCCCTGCGGACACCATCCATCACGAACAGGACCCCTTCCCGCTTGCTTCTGAAGGCGTCCGAGAGCTCGGCCGTCATGGTCAGCGCGAGCGGCGTGTCGGGGTCGAGCGCGAGCTCCTCAGCCACCTCGATGAGGACGGCTGGGAGGCGCTCGCGGTCGCGCCACACCTCGAACGGACGCACCGCCGTGCGCACCGCGCACGAAGCGCCGGCACGCGACTCCACGCGGGCGGCCTTGACCTGGACGCCGCCCACGTCCCAGCCGACGGTCACCAGCGACTCACCAGTCATCAGCCCACCCCTTTCCGAAGGCCGCGAGGGGCGGAACGGCCACCGAGGCGGGCAGAGAGCCGTCCCGGCAGGCGTGCCAGAGCGCCGCGACCATGTTGAGGTCGACGACGCGGCGCAGCCCCACGTATGACGTCGTCACCCGCGGATTGATCTCGATCAGCCAGCACGTCTCCTCGCCCAGTACCAGGTCGACCCCCACATATCCCTGCAGGCCGGGCACCAGGGCCACGGCCCTTTGCCCGAGCTCGCATGCCTCCGCGCGCCGCGGATGAGGCCACGAGGCGACTCCGCCATCGTACGCGAACGGGATGCCCGCGCGCACCCGCTGCTCGTTCAGGCTGAGCACGGTCGAGCGACCACCGGCGACCAGCAGCGACACGCTGGCCGCCGAGCCCGAAGCGTACTTCTGCACGAGGATCGATTCCGCACCGCGCAGCGCCGGCTGGCGTAGGGCTCTCTTCAGGGCGTCGTCATCCGCAGCCAGGACCACACCGTCGCAGCCGGCGCCGTCGAGGGGCTTGACGACCACCGGGTAGCCGAGCCGCGCCGCCGCCACGGAGGCGGCGCCCGGGGAGACCCGTATCGTCCTCGGCGTGGGCAGTCCGGCTCGCGAGAACCGCCGGTAGCACTCCCATTTGTCCGCCGCCACGGCCACGGCCTCGGGCGGGCTTCCGAGCAGGCAGACGCCGGCGTCCGACACCAGCGAGCTCAGGTGCTCGAGAACACCGCCGCCCTCGGGGGCGACGACGAGCGCCGCGCCACACTCGCGCGCCAGTTCCAGCACCCTGGTGGGGTAGACTTCGGCGTCGAGATCGACGACGCGATCCGCCGTCAGCGCGTGTGCCGTGGAGACGCCGGTCGCGCGTGGTCACCACGGGGAACCTGCCCCAGGCACGCAGGTCGGCGAGCAACGCGCGCAGGATAGCCAGCGCCTCCTCGGCGAGACCGGGCGGCAGGTCGGGCGTGGGCCATCCGCCGCCGGTGACGTACTCGTGCACCAGGATCGCTGAAGGGAGAGGCCGCGTGGATGCCATTCCGGTCCTAGACCTCATGGGCGGACGAGTCGTGCAGGGGCTGCGCGGCGAACGGCAGCACTACCGCGCCGTCCGCAGCGGGCTCGTCGCCGGCAGCGACCCGGTGGCCATCGCGCGGGCCCTGTGCCGTGAGTGCGACGGCAAGGCCGTGTACGTCGCCGACCTCGACGCGCTCGAGGGCACGGGCGATCAGCGAGAGGTCGTCCGTGAGCTGCGCGATGCACCTCGGGGCGGAGCCTTGGGTGGACGCGGGGGTCAGCGACCCGGAGGCCGCGTCCCGGCTGCTCGAGGCCGGAGCCGCGCGAGTCATCGTCGGCACGGAGACGCTGACCGACATCGGTTCCCTGCGCGCGATCCGCAAGACCCTGTCGGTCGGCGCAGATGCTGGTCAGCGTCGACGTCGGCGACGCCGGCGTCCTCAGCAGATGCTCCGCGCTTTCCGGCCGGCCGCCGTTGGCCGCGATCGAGCTGCTCGCCAACGAGGATGTGACCGAGGTCATCTTGCTGGCGCTGCGCCACGTCGGCACCGGCGCGGGACCGGATCTCGAAACGCTGCGAGCCGTGCGCGACGCCTTCCCGGATCTGCGCCTGATCGCCGGAGGCGGCGTGCGCACCGCCGAGGACCTGCGGGCGCTCGCCGAGGCCGGCGCCGATGGCGTACTGCTCGCGACGGCGCTTCATCGCGGCTGGATCACGGCCGCGGACATCCGCGCCGCGCGGCCGGACGACCACCGACTCACCAGTGAGCCGTGAGAGCCGGCACGTCGGCGAGCATCCCGCCCTCTGTCAGGAAGACGAAGATCGAGGCGGCGACGAAGTCGGCGGTCGTGCCCGGGTTCAGCGCGTGGGCCTCGTCGCCGAGCTCGCGCGCCAGCTCGGAGAGGCCGGCACGCCCCCGCTCGGTGAGGCTTCCTCCGGAGGACAACACGCGGGCCGCGCGTCGCGACACGTCCTCCGCGACGCGCCTTGCCGTTCTTGCGCGCGATCAGCGTGTCGGGTACCTCGGCGAGGATCGTGAGGAAGGTGGTCAAGATGGCGTCCGAGAAGGCGACGCCGTCTTGCCAGCAGCGGATGAGCGTGTCCGCGCCGAGCGCGAACGTGATCTCGAAGTCGGTGACGTACTCCCGGGCGATGGAATCGCGCTCGCGCGCGGCGTCCATCGCCTCGCGCAGGGTGACGGTCACCTCGTCCCCGCCCACGTCGTGGCGGTCGACCTCGCCCATGCCGGCGGGAGAGGCCTCGCGGATGGCCTCGTAGGCCAGGCGCGCGTCCTGCAACGTCAAGTCCGTCGAGGACGCGCGCTCACGGCGGCGCGCAGGCCGCCTCCGGCTTCGGGAGAGCGCGGCGGCCCTCGCCAAGGGCGCGAGCAGCAGGATCATGCCGAGATTGGTGTTGGTGGCCACGAGGCGGCGCGTATCGGCCGCCGCCCTCGCGATGGTCTCACCCACGGTCGCCAGCCCCGCGTCGCGCAGCGCCGGCCCGATCGCCACGGCGCTGGCCGCGAAGTCCTCGAAGCGCGCGTCGGAGAAGCCGACGCGCGGCGACACGTTGCCGGGCTTGTCGACGCTCGCCTCGAACAGGCAGGCGAGCTGCGCCGCCCAGGCGATCTCGACGCCCGTCAGCCGCTCCACCCCACCTCCTCGAGGACGTGATCCACAAGGCTCTGCGCGGCATCGACTCCGGTGGCCGCAGCGAGCGCCCGCCAGCCCGGGATGGTGTTGACCTCGATGACGCTGTACCCGCCGTCATCGCACGGCAGGATGTCGACGCCGGCGTGCTCGGCGCCGACCACCCGCGTCGCCCGCAGGCTCAGGTCGACCAGACTGGTCGTCCAACTCCACCGGCTCACCGATGGCTCCTTGGGCGGCGTTCGTCTTCCATCCCTGTCCGCGCCGCAGCATGGCGCCGATGACGCGCTCACCGACCACGAAGACGCGGATGTCCTCGCGGCCGTGAGGCACGAACTCCTGCACGCAGTAGATGTAGCGGCCGAGCTCGAGAGCGCGGAACACGCGGTACGCGGTGTCGCTGTCCGAGACCCTGACGATGCCCCTGCCCTCGGAGCCGAAGAGGGGCTTGACGACCACGTCGCCGCCCAATTCCTCGAAGGCGGCCAGCGCCTCGTCGAAGCGTTCGGCGACCAGGGTGCGCGGCGTCGGCAGGCCCGCATCCTGCAGCCGCGCCGACGTGTAGTACTTGTCGACGCCGTGCTCGATGGCGAACGCCGAGTTGACCACCCTCACGCCCCCGTGCTCGAGCATGCGCAGGGCGTCCATGCGAAAGACCACCTGCTCCAGCGAACCCGATGGGATGGCGCGCACGAACACGACGTCGCAGTCGTCCAGGGACGCCGTCGCGGCGGTCAGGCGAGGCTTGCCGGCCACCCTGGCGGTCAGCTGGGTGACGGGATAGCACTCGGCCGAGAGCCCGCGCCGCGCCAGGGCGCTGGCGGAGGCTCTCCGTGTGCCAGCCCCCGTTCTGTCCAAGGATCGCGAGCTTCATTCGAACAGAGACGCCCGAAGGACGGATCGCGTTGACGCCGCCGGCGTGGAAGGTCCGGCCGCTCGCGCTGTTGGTGATGGCGATCTCGGCTGGGCTGAACAGCAGGGGGTCGATCTTGTAGAAGTCGTTCCCGTGGCGGCGAAAGAGCTCTCCGAACGGCACGCCGTAGTCGCTTGAGGCGACTGACGGCAGGCGCTCGATCACGCGCTCGATCCGGTCATCCTCTGTGTGCACCGTGTACCAGGCACGACCGCCGTACAGGACCGCGTCGTTGGTGCGGCCGATGGCCGTGAGGTCGTCCGCGGCCACCGGCGCCAGCGGGCACGAACCGAAGCCGGACCGCACCGTCGAGATGTCGAAGCCCACCTCGTGCATCTTGTGGAGCCCCGTCTCGACGATACGCGCGGCGATCTGCACCGAGCCCACGATGCTCGCGGTCGGCGCGACGAGCAGAAAGAGGCGGTCGGTCGGCACGCCGCACTTGCCGGCGACCCAGGCGGCCACGTCCGCCGACGGCAGGCGGTTCGATTCCAGCGTCAGCACGGCTACCGTCGCGGGGTCGCGGTAGTCGATATCGGCGAAGATGGGGTCGCCCCGATGCAGGGCCCTCGCCGGCCCGGAGCCCATGGCGAAGTACTTCTTCGAGCCGGCGGTCGCGGGCACGTTGATCGCCCAGCCGGCGTACTGCGAGGCCATGCAGGCCAGAAGGGGCTGGTGGACACTCACCTCGACGCCCGGGAGGGTGAGATCGTCAAGGTGAAGCTGGCGCAGCTGGACGTCCCCCAGCCCGCCGAGACAGACTTCGGAGAACAGGCGGCCCGCCTCCAGCGAGCCGTCGACTTCAGACGCCCGCGTCGAGGACCGTGGCGCCGTTCTCAAGCTCGCGAGACCGCGACCTGCAGCGACTCAGCGGCGTCGCTCAGCCTCCGGAAGATGGCGTGGGCGCGGTCATTGAGACTGATCACGGACCAGGACCTCCCCTCTCCCGCCGCTGTTCATGTCCCCCACGTAGCGCCGGAACTCCCCGCCGGGGAGGCCAGGGCTCATCGATGAGGCCGGAGGCGTCCAGGCTCTGCAGATAGCACTGCAGGAACACCGGGCCGGTAGCTGCACGCATAGCGGAACGTGGGCAGCAGCTCCGGCGCTTCGCCGAAGGCCACGATGGTGCCGCGCTTCATGCCCGCGCCCGGGCGTCCTCCGAGGCGGCCGCGCACGAACACGGTGCCGGCGAGCATGCCCGCGCCGGCGAACTCGCCGGCGTCGCCGAGCACGACGATGAGGCCGCGACGCATGCGGCCGCCGACTTCTCGCCCGGCGTTGCCGCCGACGATGATGGTCCCGCCGCTCACGCCGTGAGTCTCGCCCGAGTACGCTGCGCCGACGAAGTGACCGGCGTCGCCCTCGACGACGATGCGGCCGCCCGACATATGGGCGCCCACCCAGTCACCGGCGTTGCCCTCGACGACGATCTCGCCGCCGGACATGTACGCGCCGAGATGCGGACCCACGTCCCCGGTCACGGTGACGCGCCCCATCGACATCCCCTGCCCGATCTTCTTGACGGCCTTGAGATCGCCGCTCACGGTCACGTTGTCCGCCCCGGCGCCGTCGACCTCGAAGAGGTCCCCGAGAGTGACCTTGCGACGCCCGTAGTAGGCGGGCAGCTCGGCGATCTGGGTCTGCCCGAGGCCCATGAAGCGGTCCGGGCAGATGGAGTCCGCCTCCACCGGGATCGAGCTGGATTCCTTGCGCGTCAGTGTCACGCCGTCGCCGTCGAGCACGAGCGCCGCACACGCTATGCATCCCATCGCCGATGCCTCCTCTCGGTCACCCCAGGATCGGCCTGCGGCCGCCTCATGTGGTCATCAGCTCGAGAAGGGCGAAACGGAACTGCCCCAGCGAGCCTCCGTAATTGCCCGCCGAGATGCGCGTCACTCCGGGCAGACAGGCGGCGGCGATGCCCGCACGCATGGCCTTCGCGACCGCAGCTTCACTCGAGCCCGTCCACGACGATCTCAAGGACCGCATTCTCCCCTTCTCTGAGGGCGCTGTCCTCCTGACCGCGCAGCGTCGGGCAGTAGGGAGTGTTGCTTGAGACGCTCTGACCCTTGTAGCGTGAGGAGATCTTGCTGCCGCTGCGCACGACGCCGCCGGGAAACGGCATGATGACGCCCGGCACCGCGCGCATCGCGGCGACCGCCGCCTGCGCCGCGGCGAGCGCCGCGCTCAGGCTGTGCGCCATCATGAAGAAGTTGCCGCCGCCGACGCCCTTGACGACGCCGAAGCTCTCCTCGACCACGAACTCCCCGTCCATCACCGGGACGCGCCACAGACGTCGGCCATCCAGCAGCTTGCTCCGCTGGAAGCCGTCGCCAAAGTAGCGAAGCTTGCCGCCGACCTTGAGCTTCTCATCGGCGTCGAGGCCGTTGTAGCAGGCCGAGGTCGCGGAGGTCATCACCGCCTGGCCGACGCGCTGCACCAGCTGAGCCTCCATGTTCTTGCGCGACGTCGTGAACACCAGCGCCGCAACGCCGGGGCGCCCATCAGGCGTCTGCTCATCGGCGGCCAGATCGTTCGTGCCCGCTTCGCAGCCGCAACCGATGATGGATGTGGCGAAGCCCGTGGCCGCCTCGGCCGCCGTGCGCGCCCAATTCACGTCGTCCCCAGTCACGATGAGGCGCGAACCCCACATCCCGAAGGCCTCGGCGAACGTGTCCTCTATCTCCACTCCGTTGATGTGCATGAGGGGCTAGCTCCTTTCCCAGAACGGAACCTGCAGACGCTGTGACGCCGGGTGGCGACTGCGGAGAGTCTCGGCTTCACTGACGAACAGGTGGTCCAGCACGCCGCCACACGCACCGCGCAGGCCCATGGCGTCCACGAGTCCGCTCAGGCCGCTATCACCTGCCAGTCCCTGGCCGAGAAGGGCGGCCCCTTGCGCGGCCTCACTACAGACGCGCGCATAGCCTTCCGTCACTCGGACAGGGGCGAACCGGCCCAGCGCGTCGACCAGGCGGCGGCGCAGCTCCGGCACGCGGATGAGGCGCCCCGACAGCAGGATCTCGCGGGGCGCCTCGAGCAGTATCGACTCGGCGGCGACGGCCTTCGTCACCTGTTCGAGCAGGGCAGCCAGCGCGACCGAGGCGCGCGGCTCGCTCGCCGCGGCGAGCGCAAACTCTTCTGGCGAGCAGTCGGGGGTCCCGGCGATCCACGCCGCTCCCCCGCTCGCAAGGACATCCTTTGAGAAGGCCCTGAGCAGGTATGCGAGCTCGCCGTCCATGGCGCCCAGCGCGCGGAAGCCCATGCGCGCCACTCGTGCCGCCGGCGCCGTCGATGATCGCGCCTCGCTCGACGGCGACGACGGCCGTGAAGGCGCCGCCGACTTCGACGGACACGAACGAAGTCTCGTCGTACCGCAACGTCCAGGCGACGCGCCTGATCCCACACTGCCAACGCGACGGCGCAGAGCTTGTCGGCGGTGCCCATGTCGATCCGGTTGGCCTTGCGATGCTCCGGGACGGTGGTGAGCTGCAGCACGCCGGGCGCCAGGCAGACCGGCAGACCGCTCGCCTTGAGCGCCTCCAGCACCCGGCCCAGTGCCGCCGACGATCGTCCCCCGCGGCCCATCTCCGGCATCCGCCAGCACCAGCATCTCGAGCTCCTCCGGGCCGAGGTCGCGGACGTCCGGCCAAGGCAGTCCGTACCCCGACGGGCCGACGATCAGGTCCACGGGACCGGCGGCGCGCAAGACCTCGACCAGCGACTTCGGGATCGTCTCGCACGTCGGAGGTTCGATACGTCGCGTCGAGGAACAGCTCGTCTCCGTCGCGGCCGCACATGTCGAAGCTCACCGTCCCGGGGTCGATGCCGATCGCCCGTGTCACGACGGCTCCGCCTCGTCGCGCGCGTCGCTCAGATACCCCCAGCGCAGCGGCGATTCCTGGGTGTACTTCTTGCCCAGGCGCACCGCCAGCGCCGCCCGCTCGAGCTCGCGGCCGAGATAGAAGGCGTGGCTGGGATCCGGCGCATCCAGGGCCGCGAAGAGATCGTGAGGGTCGTTGCCACGCAGGAACGTCTCGCGATTGAAGACGATAGATCCACTCGCGGTTCGCGAAGATCCGGTAGTTCTTGTCGCGCACGCGAGTCTGCATGTCACGCAGCTCCGTCTCCGAGTACGTCTCGAACGGGGTGTCCTTGAGCGCGACGAGACCGTCGTCGAGGCCTTTGGGAAGCACTCGGTTGAGCAGCGCGTAGTGCATCAGCTTGCGGGCCAGGTCGAGCTCGCGCACCGCGCCGCGCGCCCAGCTGACGACCTCCGTCGTGAGCACGTAGTCGATGCCCAGCTCGGCGATGATGCCGGCCATCACCGCGTTGATGCCGACGCTGTCGGCGTCGGTGAGCTCCGTGAGGTTGCCGAGGCCCATGAGCATCTCTGACTCGGGGTGCCGCCGGCGCGTTTCGCAGAACCGCTCGAGCGAGGCAGTGAAGCCGAAGCTGAGCGGGTCGAGGATGGGGTCGATGACGTACGCTGCGCCCAGAGCGTCGACCCTGCGGATGTTGCGCTCCAGCGACTCGAGACCCTCTCCGAAGTCGGGGATCACGACGACCTTGCAGCGCACGTGCGGCACCAGGTCCATGTTCTGCGCGTTCACGCTGAGCAGAAGATCGGCCCCCGCCGCGTCGGCTTCGCGGATGGTCTGCGGGTGAAAGGTGTCGATGCTGACCGTGAACCCGCGCTCCTTGAGTCCCGCGACCACCTCGCCGACGCCCGGGAACGCCTCCATCGGCGGGCAGCCGAGGTCGATGACGTCGGCGCCGCTGGCGCGGAAGTACTCGGCCTGGGTGAGGATGTCGGCGAAAGGCATCCGGTAGGCCTCGACGATCTCGGCGAGTATCTGCGCTTTGTACTCGCCGTAGCCCTCGAGGTCGCGGGCCTGCCCGAAGAAGGCGGGCAGATCCTTGAGATCCTTGGGCCCGCGGACCACCGGGACACCGACCCTGGCCTCGATCGCGGCGAGGTCGCCCCTGCAGAGCCCGGGGATCATCACCTGCCGACAGCCGCAGTCGTCCGGCAGTCGCCGGGCGATCCACTCGGTGCGCATGAGCGCCGCCACAGAGCCGCCGAGGACCGCGACGTCGTAGTCGAAATCCAGCTCGAGCCTGTCGAGAGTCCTGCGCAGCGCATCGGCGGCGAGCCTCCCGGTCACGAACAGCGTATCGGGCACGACCGGAGCCCCCCTAGCCCGCAAGCCACTCGTCGAGAGCGGTGTGCCGGGCGGCGAACGCCTCTGCGGCGAGCTCGGGGCGGATCTCCGCCATGGTGCCGAAGCGCTCGGCGAAGGCGTTGTGCTCGTGGATGCCCTCGAAGTTCTCCTGGCGGGCCAGGACGAAGGCGTCATCCGAGAGGTCGGGGTAGGTCACCGACGACGCGGCGCAGCATCTCGCGCACGACGTCCTCCACGAAGCGCGGATTGCGGTGCGCCTTGTCGACGACGTACAGCTCGTCGGGGCGCTTGAGCAGCTCGTAGATCTCGGAGCTCATGGACTGTTCGACGATGTCCACCAGGTCCTCGGCGCCCACGCGACGCTCCGAGCCGATCAGCAGAGTGCCTCGACCGCGCTGGTTGTGCGAGGCGATGGGCAGCAGGCTCAGGATGCGTTCGCCCTCCTCCTCGCTGTAGCCGCTCTCGCAGAGGCGGTCGAGGGACTGATCACGCACCATGTCCTGGGCGCAAGGACACACTGTCAGGCCGTTCACCTCGACGCCGACCAGGAGGCGCGTGCGCGTGCGCGTCGCCGACGGCGATGCCCACCAGGGTGAAGAGCTGCTCGGTAGGCCGGTGCGTGACCGGGGTCTGCTTCATGATCGGGGACTGCGCTTTGATGTGGACTTCGGCCCGCAAGGCCTCCTGGGTCTCGACCACCTCCTCGGCCATGCTTCGGGCAAGGGTCTCGATGTCGGCGAACGGCCTCCGCGTCAGGCCCTCGGCGAGGTCCTCGACGACCTCGCTGAAGCGCGACATGTGGACGCCGGCCTGCTCGGGGCCGAGGTCGGCGTAGAGGTCGAGTGTCGCGTAGAACAGCTCGGCCTTGTCTCCGTCCTTGATCGAGATGATGCGGCGCAGATTGGTCACGCCCGCGCGGCTCAGCGCCACGGACACGGCCGGCCGCTCTTGCTGCACGTCACGCTGGACGCGGCATCCGGGGTCTTCTGGCATGCGCAGGCCTCCTCAGCCGCAGGCGACGATCTCGGTCGGGACCCCGTGACCGGACAGCGCGGAGTAGTTGTCGAAAGACACGGTGTACGCCTCCTTGAAGTACTCGCGGAGCTCCGCCTCGATGCCCGCGTCGTACTCCGGCGCCACCGAGAACGTGCGTCCGGCTCACGTCCGCGACGGCGGCGCCGTCGCGGGCCACGAGCTCGCCGCCCTTGTACACGTACCGCGGGCGCGCGAACATCGCCTCCTTGTCGGCGCACTCCTCGTAGACGGCGATGTCGCCGTCGGCGCCCACGCCCAGGTGGCCCTTGTGCTCGAGGCCGAGCGCCCGCGCCGGACCTGCGCGAGTGATCACGGCGATCTCGCCGAGCGAATACTCGCGATCGAGCTCCGGGAGCAGGGCTCCTCTGCGCGCCCGCGGGTGCAGGCTCTCGAACATCTCCCGCCGGTAGTCGCGGTCCATGAGCAGTCTGATGACCTGCGGGTAGCTCGTGAAGGGACCGGCGTTGGGATGGTCGGTGCTCAGGAAGACCCGCCACGGGTCGTCGATCAGCAGGAACAGTTCCATGCCGGTGAGCCACATCGTCCCGTTGATGGGATTGCCGGGCTTGTAGGTGATCGGCACGATCCCCCCGCCCGATTCGCCCTCCACGTCGTCGTTGATCCACTTGTGGCCGGTCGTGCGATGCAGCCCGTACTGGAGAGGGCCGTCACAGGTCATGGTCGTGGCCTGGCCGAAGATGACCTGCCCGACGTCCACGGTGAGCCCGGAGCTCGCATTGACCGCCGCCGCGACGGCGACCGCCTCCGACTTGTGCACGTGGCCGCGTCCCGCCCCGTAGCTCAGGAACTGAAGGTGGCACAGATGCGCGCGATGTCCGTCGAGGGCGGCGATCATCTCGATGGTCGTGCGGGCGCTGGTGTGGCGGCCCAGGTTGATGCCGTGGATGTGGACCGCATGCGGAAGGCCGAGGTCGTCGGCGATCGTGGCCAGGGTCTGCACGATCTGCCGCGGGGTGACCCCGTAGCCGATCACCTCATCGTCGAGCTCGGCGACGTTCTTGCCCCACTTCCAGTTCTCGACGCCGCCGGGATTCACGACCTTGATGGCGTAGCCTCGGCTGGCTCCCAGGAGCCAGGCCACGTAGTCGCGCGCCTTGCTCGGGCTGCTTGTCGGCGATGCACTGCATGACGAAGTGGTTGTTGCCCATGACGATGAACGCGCCCTTGTCGAGGTTGGGCACGTCCTCGAGCTCCTCGTGCGTGTGCCGGACCGCCAGAGGCGCGGCGGACGCCTGCATCACGGTGGTGTAGCCGAGCTCGGAGTAGAGATAGCCGGTCAGATGGGTGGAGGGGACCGTCCCCCCGTACGCCCGCGCGCAGGTTGCCCGAGCGCGCGCGCTCGTGCCCGCGGTGGTCCTCCGGCCGCATCTTGCGGCCCAGGTTCACCTCGGCGCCGACGATGTGCGCGTGGATGTCCACGCCGCCGGGCATGACCACGAGGCCGGCGGCGTCGATGGTCTGCGCGGCCTCCCGGTCCACGTCTTCCGGCGCGACCACGCGGCCGTCCTTCACCCAGATATCGCCGACCTCGCCGTCCTTGCCGTTCCGCGGGTCGTAGATGCGCCCGCCGAGAATGCCCAGCATCATGCCACCGCCTCGATGATCCGATCGAGGACCTCCTCGTCGGTGACGCGCCCCGTCGAGATGACCCGCTTCAGAGGAATGGGAATGTTGTCCATGCGGTAGGCGGTGCCGGCCGCGTCGACGCCGTAGGCCGCCGTCGGAAACAGCACGCTGGCGTGAGACGCCACCACGCTCGGTCCGTGGTCGAGGACGATCGTCGGGATGCGTCTGAGATGCGCGGCGGCGGCGGCCGGGAAGTGTGCCCCGGGGTCGGAGGCGATGATCACTGCGGCGTCAGCGGCCCGGCGCGCCAGCATGTCCACCGCCGAGAACTCACCGGGGCTGAACTGCGGGTAGCCGCGCGCGAAGCTGACCGCGAACGGATAGCCCGTGGTCCAGCTCAGCACCTGGTCGGCGCCCGTCACATTGCCGTGTCCGCGCATGGGCAGCACGGAGAACTTGGCGAACTCGTTCAGCTCCGCGACCAGCGTGAAGAGCTCAGCCACGTTGAGCTGGCGCGCCGGCGTCATCGTGAGGCCCATGCCCATGAAGGCGACGCCGTAGCGACAGGACTTCATGCGCTCGGCGAGCTCCCGGAGCTCCGTCACCGGTACGCCGCCGACGACATCTGCCGACGGCTCCATGCCCTTCACCAGCAGCCGCAGCGTCGTGAGCACCTCGAAGTCCGAGCCGACGTCGACCTGCAGGAAGTGGTCGGCCTTCTTCGAGCTGCCCGTGGGCCGCACGTCGACCACGTAGACGGTCCGGTCGGCACGGCCGTTGGGAGTGAGGGCGCCTTTGGGGGTGAGCGAGAAGCGCGGGAAGTGACGCAGGTGCGAGGCGTCCGGGTTGCAGCCCCAGAAGACGAGCAGGTCGGCGCGGTCGCGGATCTCGCCGAGCGTGCACGTGGGCTCGCCGACGGCCTGCATGGCGAGGCCGGTAGGACCGTGACAGACCGATGAGGTGGAGTCGATCACCGCGCCGAGGCGGTCGGCCAGTGCGACCGCCTTGCGCTGCGCCTCGCTGGCCGACGAGCTGAGACCGTAGATGAGCGGGCTGTCGGCCGCTGTGAGGATCTTCGCCGCCTCGGCGACGGCTTCGTCCCACTCCACCTCCCGCCCGTCGATCAGCGGTCGACGTGGACGCGGATCGTAGTCCTTGAAGATGCCCTGCCCGCTCGAACACGCGAGACGCACCTTGAGGATCTCCGTGCCCTCCGCCTCGACCGTGAGATCGTCGCAGAGGCACCCGCAGAACGGGCAGGCGACATTCTCGACCATCGTGCTCATGTCGTATGCCTTTCTCTCTGCGACAGGCGCCACATCCACCTTCTGTCCTTTGAACGAAGGCATGCCCGTCCCCAGGGTCTCCGTCCCGATGAGCTTATTGACCAGCGTCCCCATGGGGACGAAGGCGAGCCCCGCCGGCAATGAGCCGGCATGAGCCGTGAGCTCGATCTCACCCTCCGCCGTGCGGAGGAGCACTTGTCCGCCGTCCTCGATGCCAAGTCGGGCCATGTCTTCGGGGTTCAACTCGACGAGAGCCGTCGCTTCATGGTACTCGGGCGAGTCCTTGCCCTTGTGCATGCCGATCGCCTGCTTACGCGTGCGACCGGTGATCAAGGTGAGTGATTCGCTCACGGCGCCCCTCCTTTCGTTCCTCGCTGTCTGCGTACACTGCGGCCGCGGCCGAGAAGAGGCCGGCCAGGCACGCCTCACGGTCTCGGCCGTGAGCCAGCACTGTGCACACGGGATGCCCGGCGGCGATGCGCTGGCCGGGCCACGGTACGTCCCGGACGCCGCGGGTCAGCCACGCCTCCGTGTCGGGGGCCGCGATCGGGCGCCTGGCGTACACGATACCCTTGCCGACGCAGCCATCGGGGACGGAGTCGCCGGCGTGATCGCGCGGCATACGGCCGGCGGAGCCTTCGACGTGGAGCGCGAACACGCTGACCCCGAAGGCCCGTTCCGCCAGCTCCATGGAACCGCTGAAGCGCGGGTTGACCTCGATCAGATACGGCCGCACGACGCCTTCAGGGTCGCGGCCGATCACCACGTCCAACCCGTTGACGCCCACGAGGCCGAAGTACCGGGTCAGGCACGACACCATATGCTCAAGTCGGGCGCGGACCGAAGCGGCGTCCGCCCCCGGGACCTCGAGCGGCAGGACGTTGCCGCACCAGGCGAATCCGGAGCCACCCAAGGCGGAGCGCCCGAGGAGCTGCTCGGTGAGACCGAAGATGCGACCCTCCTTGCCGTCGGCCACGAACGCGACCGAGGCCGCGCGGCCGTCCACTTCGGCCTGCAGCAGGTGGGCGTCGTCCAGCGCTGCGCCATCCCACGCGGCGATCCCGTGGCCGCCGCCGCTGCGCAGGCGCTTCTTCAGCCAACGGCCGCGGCCGGCGCGCGCCTCCTCCCCGCGGAGCAGGGTCACCGGGTGCGCGATCCCCGCTTCCCGACAGACGCGTCGGAGCAGAGCCCAGTCGCGCACATCCCGAACCACCTCGGCCGGATTGCCCAGAAGCCGCAGTCTGAGGGACAGCTCGCCGATCACCTCGGGGTGGTTCTCCAGATTCGAGCCGTAGACGACCGCGTCGGCATCGATACGTCGCGCCGCCGACGCCGAGACCCTCCGCGGTCGCCGGCAGGCCGAGATCCCGCTGCAGCGCGTAGCTCTCCGCCAATCGCGCCTGATCGCGATCGCCGAAGAAGTCACGGCCACGACGTCGTGCCCGCTTTGGACCGCGGAGTCGATCATCGCCCGCGTGCTCACTCCGAGGACCAGGATCCGCACTACCGCGCCAGCTCCTTGGCGAGGGCGAAGATCTCCTCCGCATCCAGGACAAGGTCGTTCTGTTCGAAGAGCCGTCCGACGGAACGACGGTGGATCTTCATCTTGAGGCCGCCGATGCCGAGAGCCCCGAAGACGATCTTGCCGTCAACGTCCTTGCCGTCCCATGTCGCCTTGGCGCCCTCCAGGCCGATCGGCGGGACGGCGTTCACATCGCCCAGCACATGCAGGCTGGAGTGGTCTCTCCAGATCGCCTCGGAGACCAACTGGAGCCCGGCGGCGCCAGTGCAGAGGACCGCCTCCGCCCCCTCGAGCACGCGCGCGGTGGCGGCTTCGTCGGCCGCGGCGGCGGGTGTCACCTGTACCCCGAAGCGCTCTTCGATGGTGGCGCAGGCGGCCTTCGCCCGCTCCAGCGTCTCCGTGGGCAAGGTCTCGGCCACGACCACGTCCGCCCCTTCCTTGGCGAGGAGCCCTGCCGCCCTGCGGCCGACCGGGCCGGTACCGGCCAGCACGACCGTCTTCTTGCCGCGCAGGTCACCAGCGGAGAGCAGCTTGACGACGGCAGCGGTCGCCGTGGTATTGCAGCCATTGGCATCCAGCATCACGGAGACCCGGACCGGCCCGAAGAAGGCGCCGCAGGCTTCCTTGAGCATGGCTTCGCCCTTTGCCACATCGGCCCCGCCGATGAACACGGCCGAATTCTTGAGGTCTTCGCCGCCGCGCGTGAACATTGCCCCGTAGACGATGGCACGGACCTCAGCCGGCTCCACCGAGCCATGCTGAAGAAGCACGTCCGCGCCAGCGTCGTAGGCAGTCGACCGCGTCGAACACACTCGCAGTACGATCGCTGTCGAGCTGAAGCAGGATCTTCTTCATGACACGCTGACCTCCCTCGGCCGAGGGAGTCCGAGCCCGACGACAGACTTCGCCCGCGTCCACCCGAGATATACTCCCTCTCCATCTTGGTTGTCCCTACCCGGAGAGGCGTGACCCGCCTCCGTGAACAGGATCGCACATGGATCAGCTGCGCCGACTCGGCATGCAGGACCGCTGGATCTACGAAGTCCTGATCTCCACATTCCGCGACGGCACCCCCCACGCGGCTCCCATCGGCGTATGGACCAGCGGCCCCGACAAGCTGTGCATGGACGTGTACAACGGCTCGCAGACGCTGGCGAACATCCTGGACAGCGGCAACTTCGCGGCCAACTTCCCCGAGGACGCCGGAATGCTGTACGCGGCGTTGCGAGCCCCGGCGCAGCTGCAGTTTGCGGAGGCGCAAAGCGTCCATGCGCCCGTCGTCGCCGGATGCACGGTCAATGCCGAGCTCGTCCTGAGCAGCGCGACCCCCAGTGGCGACAGAGTGCGCCTCGTGGGCGACGTCAGGTGCGTGCACCGCATCGCGACGCCTCGCTTGATCAACCGCGCCGAGGGGCTCCTGCTCGAGAGCCTGGTGCTTGCCACGAGACTGGAGCGGCGAAGCGCCGTGGGTACGCTGACGGCGCTCACAGAGAACTACCGGGTCGTGCGCAAAGTGGCGCCCGGATCTGCCTACGAGCGTGCACTGGCTGCGCTCCTCCAGGACCTCGGCCCGACCTCATAGCCCGGCCCTCGGCACTTCCACTCTGCGCTTCCGTGTTGCGGCCGTGACTCACGAAGACCTGCGCTCCTCGGCCAGCGCCCGCCAGGGATTCCCTGACCGCCGCTTCGACCCTCCCCACATCCCTCTCGTGCACCAGGCCGTACACCGCCGGCCCCCAGGAACTCTGTCCAGCCCCGTAGGCGCCGGCGCTCAGCAGGGCATCGACGGCCGCGTTGGTCTCCCCCCCGCTGTAGATGCCGCCCTGCACATCCGAGAAGTAGGCCCCCGTCTTGCGGTCCACCGCAGTCAAGGCGCGGCCGAACTCCTCGATGTCGTGTTCGACAAGCGCCGGCATCAGCCGGAGTTGCGTGATCCTGCAGACCTCCTCGGAGATCCGTACCGACGGCCCCAGCGCTCCGAAAACCCCCTCTTCGCTGTGTCCGCTGAGACCGCTGTCCACGTCGGGAACGACCACGACAAACAGCCAGTCCGCGGGAAAATCGCGGCGCCATACGACCGTCGGCGCCGCGACCCGACCGGACCCACCCTTCTTGTGTCCGGCATCGATGACGAATCCGCCCGTCTGGAACGACGCCGTTCCGATCCCGGACCGGCGTCCCCTGCCCATGGCCGCGGCGATGTCCCACACATCGATATCGATACCGCAGACCGTCGCCAGGCCCATGCCGATGGCCAAAGCAAGCTGCGTACCCGAGCCGAGGCCGACATGCTGGGGGATGCTCTCGCGCACCTCGATGGAGACCCTGGGGTCGACCTGATAGTGGTCGCAGAAGCGCTGCATGCACGCGCGGATCTGCTCCGGGTCGCCGCCGACGACGGCCGCTTCACGGCCTTCCTCCACCACGACGGTCGTGCTGGGACGATCCAGGGCGACGCCGAGGCTCCCGTAGCAGCGGCCCACGTCGTCGCTCAGGTTGGTGAAGCCCAGGTGCAGCCTGCAGCCGGTGGCGACCGACACCCTCACGAGGCGACGTCCTGCCGCTCCGCGCAGGCGCGGAGGATGCCCTCGATCTCGGAGGGCGATTCGAACACGCTGATGCCTTCCATCGTGCGCAACTTGTTCGTGTTCTCCACGTCGATCGCGCGGATCTTGAGCTCGAGGCGCTCGCCGCCGGGGCGCATGGTCACCGTCGTGCCTGGGCGAAGATCGACCGGCATGATGTAGATCGGCGTCGTCGACTTGGCGGTCTGCCCGACGGCGTTCGTCAGCATGCTGTCCTCGATGCCGTGCACGATCTTCGCCACCGAGTTCGCAGTGGCGGGCGCCACGAGCAGGCAATCGTACTGACCGATCTGCAACGGCCCAGTGATGAACGGCGAGTTCGCGTCCTTCTCGATCTTCACCGACTTCGCGATCTCGTCGACCGTCTCGCGCGAGCTTGTACCAGCGCAGCACCCGCTCCCCGGCGATGGACACAGCCGCCGTGATCTCCAGGTCGAGCCGTTCTCGCGCCTCCACCATGGCAGCGACGGTCTCGGGCATCTTGTCGCCGGAACCGCTGATGCCCCACACAACCTTCAGCGTCATCGTCATCGACCTCCTCAGGATAGCGGACGGGCGACCAGACGGGTGACCTCGACCAGGCGGTCGACGACACGGTGAATCGCGCGGACGCCCTCATCGTCGGCCTCGACGCCGGCGGCGCCCTTGTCGTGGGACCAGATGGCGGCGCCGAGGTTCGCTCCGAACGCGCCGCCGCCGACGGGGATCATCTCGTTGATGAGATAGAAGCCCGTCGATCGTCTGGAGCGTGGGCTCCTGGCCGCCGCTGCGGTCTCCCCCGACGGCGATGCCCGCCCCGACCTTGTTGCGAAAGACGCGCGGGTTCGCCGGCGACGAGTGCCCGGCAGCGGTCGAGGATCGCTTTCAACTGGCCGCTCACCTGCCCCTGGTACACGGGCGTACCGAGAATCCAGGCGTCCGCCCATTCGAGCTTGGGATACACCTCCTCCATGTCATCCTTGAAGGCACATCCCTGCTTCTTGCGAATGCACGCGTCGCAGTGCACGCAGAACCCGATGGACTTGCGATGAGCGCTGAAGTAGTCGACGTCAGCACCGTGCTGCTCACCGGCGTACCTGAGCGCCTCGTTCACCGCGAAGTCTGTGGCCTTCAGACGCGAACTTCCCGGATACGCCCGAGCAGCCTGATGCCCCTGTCGTTCATCCCGTTCTCCACATTCCCGCTCGACGTTTTGTCGCCCTAGGGCAACGAAGGCGGGGGCGATCGCGACCAGCGTCACGCCCCCGCCTTCGCCCCATCACTGCTTCTTCGCGCCGCGCCGTCTGCCCGAAAAGGACACTGCGGCACGTCGTTCACTCAGACGCGGCCTTCTTCTTCAGGTCTGCGATGTAGTCGTACACGAAGCCTGCCAGGGCCAGCCCGACGATCGGCCCGATGATGTAGATCGGGAACTTGGCCCAATCGGCCGAGCCGCCGAACGCACTCTCGCCGAGGAACGGCCCGAAGGAACGCGCCGGTGTTCATCGACGCCCCAGTGAGTGGGCCTCCGACCCAGATGTCAGCGGCGACCACGAGGCCGATGGCGAGCCCTGCGAAGCCCCCGGGCGCCCGGCTGTCGACCGCCGAGCCCCAGATCGCGAGCCCCAGGAAGAACGTCAGGACTATCTCGACGAGGATCGCCTGGGTGTAGCTCACCCCGACTCCCGGCAGCGTGATGCCGAGTCCCGCGTCGACGGCGCGCGACCCCCAGAGGGCATAGATCGTCGCCGACGCGAGGAACCCGCCGATCAGCTGCGCGATGACATACGTCACCATGTCCCTGGTCGGAAAGCGCCCGGTGATCCACAGGGCGATGCTCACCGCGGGGTTGATGTGGGTGCCCGAGATGTGCCCGAAGGCGTAGATCATGACGAGCACCGCGACACCGAAGGATATGCCGATGAGCAGCAGCAGCGGCCTGATTGACGCGCCATCGAGAGACTTGAAGAACACGACCATCGTCACTACGGAGCCCGTGCCCAGGAACACCAGCACCCAGGTGCCGATCAGCTCGGCGATGGCGCGCTTCATAAGGCTGGGTTGCGGCACAGTGTCACCTCCAGGAACGAATTGACAGGGCGGTGGTCCGAGCGGGGATCGGGATACCCTCTTCCCGATCCCCGCTCGTTCCGCTCAGCGTCGCGTCAGATGCACGTTATTCGTTGCGTCAGACGGTCACGTGCCACTGGCAGTAGCCCTTGGCGCCGGAACCGAGGCCGGTCGCCATCGGGACGTTCCTCTTGATCAGGTCGCAGGTCGGCGCACTGCTTGCAGCCACGCACCGGAGCGCCTGGACGTGCCGGGGGCCAGCGGCGATGGCGTTCGTCATGAGGGTCGCGGTGGTGCACTCAGGCGTGAGGAAGCACGGGAAGTCGGACAAGCGTCATCAGGGCCGCGAAGCGCTGCGTGATGGCGCAGGCCGGGTAGGTGTAGCGCTGCGGGTTGCTGATGACCTCGTTGCTGTCGACCGTGCTCAGGTCGACCTCGACGCCCTTGATCTTGCCACCCTTGCCGAGCGGGGTGATGTCGAGGATCGCCTCACCGCGCTTGAGGATGTCCATGAAGTCGACGTTGTGCAGCTCGTCGGCCTCGCCGCGATCCGGATGCATGGCCGCATAGTTGTGGAAGCGCTTGTTCAGCAGGTCGATCACCATCGGGACGGTGAAGCTGTCCTTCCACAGGATGTAGGCCGTCGCGCAGGCCGTGGAACCCGTTGCGACCGACAGGACGTCGTAGGGACCCTTGAAGGCGTCGGCCTTGAGGGCGCGGTTGAGCGTGTTCTCGAGCACGCCGGTGACGGCCTCGTAGATCGCGAACACCATGTCGTCGTTGAACATGTTGTAGGCCGACTGCGCGATGTGGTGGGCGACGTCGCCGACGCAGTAGGCGGGAACGGCCGTGATGTTGGCGTAGTGCACGCCGCCCTTCATGGCGGCGACGACGGACGCGCGCATCTTCTCCTTGTAGCCCGCCATGTACTTGCGCGTGTCGAAGGAGGTGTGCGGGCCGTGGCCGCCGAGGTTGTGCGTGTCCATGAGCTGCGCCTGGGCGGCCGATGGGCTCACGGTACACGAACTGCAGCATGTCGACCTCGGCCTGCTCGGCCTCGGCCGCCGTCTTGCCCGACTCCAGCGCGGCGCGGAACGCGCCGGCCAGTCCGTAGGAGGTGTTCATGCCCCAGGACTTGCAGGCGAGGATGGTCTGCTTGTGATCCTTGGGGATGTCCATGTCGGTGAGGATCTGGTTCACGACGTTGGGCACCGAGCCGACAGACATCGCGAAGTCGACGACGCAGGTGGGGCCGTACATGCCACCGTAGCGGCGCACGGACCTCCCGGCCGATGAGCGCCTTGTTCGCGGCGATCGCGTCGATGAACTTCCACATCGACGCCTTGAACTCCGGATCCTCCTCGTACATGATCTCGAGGATCGGCGGCGTCTGGTAGTGCTCGACGAACGGGTCGTCCTCGGGACGCACCGTGTCCGTGAGCGAGGTCATGACGTCGAAATGGGCGTTGACCGACTTCACGTGGAGGTCGATGACCTCCTTGGACTGCCCCTCGTACACCGTCATCTTGTTCACGGCGTCTACGTAGGGCTTGGCATCGGTGACCTTGAAGGTGCCGCCGCGGTTGGCCTTGTTCACGCCGAACACTGCCTTGGTCGCGCCGACGGCCTCATTGATCATCTTCTCGTAGAGCGACATCTCTACCTCCCGGCAGATCCGAACTGGTTCCCATCCCCGTGGGGGGCGGGTCTGGCAAAACGCAACAGTCTCATCGCGTTGCGCGCGCTGCGGGGCGCCCCGGCGACGCTCCGGCTTGTGGGCAGCCGACCGGAGTCGGCTGAGAGCGCGAGCCGCGACGTGCTAGATGCGACTCGGAGTCCCTACACCCCTTCACGAGCGACGCGGGCTGGCGAACCTTCGCCCAGCGACTCCTTGCACTCCGCGCAGAGGATCCTGGGCAGCTTCTTCGCGGCCTTCTTGTTGGGGAACGGGTAGCCGCCCTCCCACAAGTCGACATCCTCCCGGAGCGCGTGATCCATGCAGAGACCCATGCCGCACACGATACAGATGCCGACCGCCTCGGTCTGCTTGCCGGCCTTCGCGCACACGTAACACTGCATACGTGACCCTCCTTCCGTTTGGTGACCATCCTTGCCTATCACATCCGCGGCGTCAGACTGCCGTTGATTCCCGACGTGGAAACAGGTTCGTCCGTAGGCGGACCACGGGAAGTCATCTCGCTTCCCGAAACGCTTCCACATGGGCCGCTTCCGAAATGCACAACAGCCGAGCCACCAAGATCGATCGAATCCTGGCAGCCCGGCTGAGAGGAGGCGGGGGCGTCAATCCAGCCAGGCCATCCCTTCCGCTGGGGTAGCCTTCCCGGTATGCAGACACAGCCTGCGTCAAGCGCGCTTCCGTGTCAACGTCTGTCTATGTAGGAAATGGTAGCGCCAGCCAAGACCCTTCCGGCAGCCTTCTTCGAGCTGACCGGCCGCGCTGCCGCGCTCAGCCGACCGAGGCCCGGCTTCGCCCCTTCCCGGCTGACTGAGCGCATCGCCGCGCGGTCAGTACGTGCGCAACGTGTCCAGGCGGGCGGCGATGAACCGCGCCAGGCCGACCGTGTCGCCAAGGGCGAAGCGGTGCGCGTGACGCGCCTCGGCATCGGTACGCATCGCAAGTGCTTCGCTCGGGGCGTGGAGCCGCGCCTCGCAGACCGCCCCGTCACTGAGGACCTCGATGTAGTGAGGCGCCGTCGAGCCGGAATGCGTCAGCAACAACGAGGTCGACGTCTCCCAAGGAGCGTCGCGTGATGTCCACAAGGGGCGTCTCGCCGCCCGCGCCGTCAGAGAACGCGAGTCTCTCAGGCGCGGCGGAGGCGAGCCCGCCCGCCCCACCGTCACGCCACAGGTCGTCGCCGTGGCGGCCGATCTCGAGGCTGTGCGCCCGCCGCGCGATGGTGCCGACGCGCAGCCCGAACTTCACGAGCTCGGGCACGACCGACTCGATGAGCGCCGTTCTGGCAGAGTGATTTCCGCCGACGATCGCGACCAGCGCCGGCTGGGCTCCGCCGGCCGGTACCGCCCCGCTCGCAGACGCCCGCGCCGTCCTGCGTGCTTCACGGTAGTCGCTCATTGTGTTGATGTTGTGGAACAACGAGTCGTCGGGAAAGGGCACCTCCGCCGGAGAGACGCGGTCGAAGATGTCGACGATGCGATGGCGACCTGACTCGAGGAGAGCGACCATAGGCTCCAGGCACGTGGGCCCGTATACCGCAAACAGGGGCTGATGGTACTCGCGCCCGATAGCGGGCAATGAGGCGTCGTGGCCGCGGAACGCTGCGATGACGGCGTCGGCGGCGTCGCGCCGGGGAGTGGCGATGTCGACTGCCAGCGCGAACAGCGGCCGGCGGAAATGCGCGAGCGCGGTGGCGATGCCAGCGAGCGGCGAACCCCCGGGCCAGGCGTCGCGAAGCACCTCGACGGCGCCGCCGTCGCCGAAGTCGAGCGACTGCCCGCGGCCGATGACCACCGTGACCGCCGGGAAGAGGTCGTGGAGGAAAGTGAGGTTGCGCACCAGCAAGGTGCGCCCCTCGAGGACGAGGAAGCGCTTGTCGACGCCGGCGCGTCGACTGCTGCCGCCGGCGAGCAGGACACCGACGTCGACGGTGGGGGCATGCGGGGCATTCATCACGGCGACGTCAGTCTACTCGTCGCGCCCGGTCGAGCAGGACGGCCAGAGGCGGCCCGACTCTACCCGACGACAGCGAACCGTTCGGCCGTGCCGGGTGCGGGGAGTCTTCGCGTGGTGGGCGACGTTGGAATTGAACCAACGACCTCGTGCTTGTCGAGCACGCGCTCTCCCAACTGAGCTAGTCGCCCACGCGGGACGGGAGTATAGCAAGGTCGCGGCGCGGTGTCAGCCGGAGGCTTCCACACCGCGCCGCGACCTGAGCCGGGTCAGCGCGAGCGCTTGCCCGGCACGCGGCGCTTGACGCCGGTCTTGTTCCAGGCGCGGTTGGCGCCGCCGTTCCAGAGCAGCTTGCCCGGGCGCGGCCGCACCTGGCTGCTCTCGAGGATCACGCGCTTCTCGTAGTCGAAGTCCGGCAGGTCGTGACGCTCGAGCGTCGCCCCGATGAGCCGCTCGATGGCGACCAGGTCGTGCACGTCCTCGGCGGTGAGCAGGCTCACGGCGATGCCGCTGGCGCCCGCGCGGGCCGTGCGGCCGATGCGATGCACGTAGTCCTCGGGGTTGGTCGGGATGTCGAAGTTGATCACGTGCGTGATGTTGTCGACGTCGATGCCGCGGGCGACCACGTCGGTCGCCACGAGCACGGCGATCTTGCCGTTCTTGAACCCGTCGAGCGCCTGCTGGCGCTGCCCCTGCGTGCGGTCGCCGTGGATGGCCTCGCAGGTGATGCCGGCCTTGTTGAGCGTGCGCGCGAGGCGCTCCGCCCGGCGGCGCGTGCGCGTGAACACCAGCGTGCGCTCGGGATCGTGGTGGCGGAAGTACTCGACCAGCAGGTCGACCTTCTGCTCGTGGTTGACCGGCAGGACCTTCTGCTCGACGTTCTCGACCGGCTGGGCGCTGCCGCCCAGCTCGATGAAGATCGGGTCGTGCAGCGTGTCGGCGATGATGCTGAGCACGGTCTTGCTCATGGTCGCCGAGAAGAACAGGTTCTGGCGCTTGGCGGGGATGGCGTCGATGATGCGCTTCACGTCGGGCCAGAAGCCCATGTCGAGCATGCGGTCGGCCTCGTCCAGGACGAGCGTGTCGACCTTGTCGAGCAGGACGTCGCCCTGGCGCAGCATGTCGAGCAGGCGGCCGGGGGTGGCGACCAGCAGGTCGACGCCCTTGCGGATGCGCTTGGCCTGCGGGTCGTAGGGGACGCCGCCGAAGACGGCGACGACGCGGCGGCCGCTGTAGGTGGCCAGCGTCTCGCCGACCTCCTCGATCTGGCCGCACAGCTCGCGGGTCGGAGTGACGACGAGAGCCGTCGGATGCGCCTTCTTGCCGTCCACGGTCATCGGCGCGTTCATGTTCTGGAGGATGGGCAGCACGAAGGCGGCCGTCTTGCCGGTGCCCGTCTGGGCGCAGCCCACGACGTCGCGGCCGGCGAGCACGCGCGGGATGGCGTGCTCCTGGATCGGCGTGGGGTCGACGTAGCCCATGGCCGCCACGCCGGCCAGCAGCTTGCCCTCGAGGCCGAGGGCGGCGAACGCCGGGATCTCGACCTCGGGGGCCGGACCGGCAGGCTGCTCGACGTGCTTGCGCTCCTTGTAGGACTCGTCGACGCCCTGGCCGCCGCGGTCACGGCCGTGGCCGCGGTCACGCTCGCCACGGCCCTTGCCGCCGCGGTCGTCGCGGCGCGGGCGGTCGTCCTTGCGACCGCGGCTCTCGCCGCGGTCCGCGGATCGCTCGCTGCGCTCGGGCGCAGCGGACGGAGCGGCCGGTGCCGGGGCAGACGTGTTGTAGGCCGCGGCCGGCGAGTCCTGCGCGCCGGTCGGCGCAGCCTGAGAGGTGCTCGTCGCCGTCTGCGCGGCGATCGTCTCGGCCCGCGGGGCGCCGCTCTGCGCGGCGCCGTCAGCGGCACCGCTCCCGTGGCGGCGCCTGCCGCCGCGCTTGCGGCGGCGCTTCTCGCCGCTCTGGGCGGACGCCGCGTCCTCGGACGAGCGCTCGGCGGGAGCGGGGATGGTCGTGTCGGTGGTGCTGGGGGTCACAGATTCTCTCTTCCTCGACGGCTCCGTACGCGGCGAATCACCACTGGCAGCGGGGGCATTCGCATGCTCGCCCGGGACCAGCGGTGTGCGCGGGAGTTCGTCTTGTGGGGGGCCACCCGCAGGGCGGCCAGACTCAGTACGGACTGGTGTTCCTTTCCTTCAGAACACTGCCCGGTTGTTCACAATGTCTGTGGGTCTCATGCGGGAGGAAGGCCCGGCGCTTGGCGCCTGGGCGGGAAACCGGCTCCCGTGGTTCGAATCAAACCTTATCAGGTCTGCATTCTACCCTCAAGCGCGGACGCTCAAGCGAGGCGACCGCGGCCCCGGCCGCGGGCGGTCCGACCGGCCGCGTCAGCCGACACCGCGCGAGTGCTTGGCCTCGTACATGCGCGCGTCGGCCTCCGCAAGTACCCCCCGCGGATCCTCGAGGCCGTGCCAGTCGGTGGTGACCTCGCCGTGGCTGAGGCCCACGGTCATGCCCAGCTCCTCTCCGGCGGTCTGGACGGCCGCGTCCACGCGTTCCCCGAACTGCGCCGGCGCGATGTCGTCGGTCTCGGCGATCACGCAGAACTCGTCGCCGCCGAGGCGGGCGATCAGGTCGGTCTCGCGGAAGGCGGTGCGCAGCGCGCCGGCGACGGCGACGAGGACGTCGTCGCCGCGCTCGTGGCCGTAGGCGTCGTTGAGCGTCTTGAAGCGGTCGATGTCGCCGTAGAGCACGATGACGGGGCGACCCGAGCGCTTGGAGCGCTTGGCCTGCTCGGGGAGCATCACGTCCAGTCCGCGGCGGTTGAACAGCCCGGTGAGCTCGTCGCGCAGCGTGAGCTCCTCAAGGCGGCGGACCTCGCGCTGCCGCTCGCTGATGTCCCGCGAGATGGTGAGCACGACCAGTTCGCCCTCGACCTCGGTGAGGCTCGAGCTGACCTCCACCGGGATCAGCTCGCCGCCGCGCGTCCTGCGCACACTCTCGTAGCGCACCGCGCCCTCCAGCATCAGCCGCGTCATCATGCGGCGCAGCTGACCGGGCGCCGGCGCGGCGTCGATGGCCCGCGGCGTCAGGCCGCGCAGTTCCTCGCGCGTGTAGCCGAGCAGGTCACAGGTGGCGTCGTTGACGGCGATGAACCGGGTGGGCTCGCCGTGCGCGTCCAGACCGTGCAGGTAGACCGGGTCGGCGCTGCGCTCGAACAGGAGGCGGTACCGGCCTTCGCTGGCGGCGTACTGCTTGCGCGCCAGCCCGGCATCCTCGACGGCCTCCTCCAGCTGGAGCTTCTGCCGGTGAAAGCGGTCCGTCGCGAGGCCGACCAGCGCTCCGAGGACGAGGTAGCTCGCGACGGTGAGGACGTAGTCGTCCATGCGACCGGGGCGCACGGAGAGGAAGGCGATGGTCGCGACCAGGGTCGCCCAGAGCGCGACGACGATGCCGCCGCGCAGCCCGAGCAGGTAGGCGCCGGCGACGACCAGCGGCGCGCCGAGGATCTCGACGGCCCCCAGGGGCAGAAGGAACGCGCCCACCGCATACGCGGCGGAGACGAGGATCAGGACGGTCGTGAGGCGGCGAGCGCGCACGGGACTCTCCAGAGGCCGGACTGGTGTCTCTAGGGTGCCCACTCCGCCCCCAGCTGAGTCGGGGCGGCGGCGAGCGCGTCCCAGTCGAACGCCTCGCCGGCGGCCGTGAGGCGGGCGCGCGTCAGGTCGTCGCAGAACGCGCCCGCGACGGCGTGCTCGTACATCGCCCGCGGCGTGTGGCCCAGGCGGACGGCGACGGCCGAGTCCTCGGAGAGCGAGGTCTGCATGAGCACCGGGTCGTCGCTGCCGATGGAGCACTTGACGCCGGCGGCCAGCATGGCCGGCAGCGGGTGCTCGTCCAGCGAGCGCACCACGCCGGTGCGCAGGTTGCTCACCGGCGTGACGTCGCAGACGACGCCGCGCTCGGCAAGCTCCGCCAGCAGCGCGGCGTCCTCCACCGCCCTGACGCCGTGCCGCAGCCGGTCGGCGTGGAGGTCGTCGAGGGCGGAGCGGATCGACGCGGGGCCGGCGGTCTCGCCCGCGTGCGGCGCCGCCTTGAGCCCGCCCTCGCGGGCGATGGCGAAGGCGCGGGCGAACGGCTCCGGCGGGAACCGGCTCTCGCTGCCGCCGAGGCTGATGCCGGCCACGCCGCGGTCGCGGTAGCGGGCCGCCCAGGCGGCGAGGTGCTCGCCGATCTCGGGTGGGAAGTTGCGCGTGATGTCCGGCGTGAAGCGGAGCTCGACGCCGAGCAGCTCACGCGCCTCGACGGCGCCGTCGCAGTACCCGTCGAACACCTCCTGCCAGGGCACGCCGCGCATCACCGGCTCGGAGGGCGAGAACAGGGGCTCGGCGTAGTAGCAGCCCTGGCTCGCCAGCTCCGCGGCGTAGTCGACCACGATCTGGCGGAAGTCCCGGCCGCGGCGCAGCACGCCCGTCGTCTTGACCCACACGGCGATGAACTCGTCGAACCCGCGGAAGCGGCAGAAACGCTCCAGACCCGAGACCGTCCGCGCCGGCAGCTGCACGTCGTTGCGCCGGCCCAGCTCCAGCAGGCGCGCGGGCCGGATGGTCGCCTCGAGGTGCACGTGCAGCTCGATCTTGGGATACGGGGAGGCGCTCATCGGCCCATGCTATCGCAGGGTGCGACGCGCCGGACCGGCGGCCCGGCCGCCGGCATCGACCGCCGGGCCGCCGCCATTGTGGAAGCAGCTGCACAGCATGAAGGCGCCTACGCCCGCCTGAAGTCCTCGGCGAGCAGCTCCATCAGGAGCGCGTCGCGCCAGACGCCGTCCTCGACGCGCTCGTACCGCCGCAGCACGCCCACGGGACGGAAGCCCAGCTTCTCGTAGACGTGGATGGCGCGGGCGTTCTCCGCCGCCGGATCCACGGTCAGGCGGTGGTGCCCGCGCCCGTCGAACAGCCAGGCGATGAGCGTGCGCATGGCGTCCGGACCGACCCCGCGTCCCTGAGCGGCCGTACCGACGAAGATGTCCACGGCCGCCGAGAGGTAGTCGGGGTCGGTCTCCTCGGAGTACTGGATGCAGCCGGCGACGGCGCCGTCTTGCGGCCACTCGATGACGAACGTCACCGCGCCGAGCTCGTCCACCCGCTCCCACTCGGCGCGGCGCCACCAGCGCGCCACCTCCGGCTCGTCGAGGATCGCGAGCAGCGGCGGCAGATCGGCTGCGGCCACGGGACGCAGCCTGACGAGGGAGCCCTCGAGGGTCGGCACGTCCATGCCGTCGGCTACTTGCGCGACTCGCTGCCGCCCGCGCGCCAGACCAGATAGGAGTGGACGAACCCGTCGAGGTCGCCGTCGAGCACGCTCTGCGCGTTGCCGACCTCGTAGCCGGTCCGCGTGTCCTTCACCATCTGGTAGGGATGCAGCACGTAGCTGCGGATCTGGCTGCCGAAGTCGACGTTGAGCACTTCGCCGCGCTCGCGCGCCAGCTCCTCGGCCAGCTTGCGCTCCTCGAGCTCCACCAGCTTCGACTTGAGCATGTGCATGGCCACCGTCTTGTTCTGCAGCTGCGAGCGCTCGTTCTGGCACTGGACCACGATGTTGGTCGGCAGGTGGGTGATGCGGATGGCCGAGCTGGTCTTGTTGACGTGCTGGCCGCCCGCGCCGCTGGAGCGGTACGTGTCGATGCGCAGGTCGTCGTCGTTGATCTCGACGTCGACGTCGTCGCTGACCAGCGGAGACGCGTCGACCGACACGAAGCTGGTGTGACGCCGGTTCGCGGAGTCGAACGGGCTCATGCGGACGAGCCGGTGGACGCCGCGCTCGGCCTGGATGAGCCCGTACACGTTCTCGCCCTCGACGGTGAGCGTGGCGCTCTTGAGCCCCGCCTCGTCGCCGTCCTGCAGGTCGTTGACCTCGACCTTGAAGCCGCGGCGCTCGAACCAGCGGAGGTACATGCGCAGCAGCATCTCGGCCCAGTCCTGGGACTCGGTGCCGCCGGCGCCGGGGTGGATGGTGAGGATGGCGCCGCCCTCGTCGTACTTGCCGCTGAAGAAGCGGAGCTCCTCGCCGCGCTGCAGGTCGGCCTCGAGGGATGCGACGCCGGCCACGAGCTCCTGCAGGAGCTCCTCGTCAACGCTGTCGCCGCTGAGCTCCTCGCGCAGCAGCTCCTCGGTGGAGTCGAGATCGGCGAACCGGGCTTCGAGCGCGGCGAAGTCCTCGAGCCGGCGCTTGGCGCGGCTGTACTCGGCGGAGACTCTGGAGGCCTGCTCCTGGTCGTCCCAGAAGTCGGGAGCGCGCATGCGCTCTTCCAGCGCCTCGATCTGCCCTGTCAGCCTGGGGGGGTCAAAGATAGCTCCGCAGCCAGCCGAGGCGCCCTGAGGCTTCCTTCAACCGCTCGCGGAGCTCATCCAGGTGAACGAGTGCTTCTGAGGCGTTGGTCGTCATGACCGAGGTAGTGTACCCGAATCCGCCAGGGGCTTCAGCCATCCGTCGCAGGACCCGCGGGCGGAGAAGGCGAAGACTGCCTGTGCAAAGGCGGATGTGGGCACAGTAGTCGAGCACCCAGACCAGAGGACGGCATGAACGAGAAGCCCGAGGGCAGCAGTGACACGATGCCGGCCGGCCGGTGGCTCCACGACCCTGTGACCGGCCTCGCGGACGCAGCGCTCCTGGAGGAGCGCACCGGCCAGGCGCTGAAGCACGCCCACCGCAAACGCCTGGCCTTCTCGGTCGCCGTCTTCCGCGTCGATCGCTTCGACGCCCTGGGCTCCAGCCTCGGGCCCAGGGATTCGGACCTGCTGCTCGAGGAGCTTGGCCGGCGCCTTCACGGCGTCGGGCGGGCGGAAGACACGGTCGCGTATCTCGGAGGCGGCGCCTTCGCGGCCCTGCTGCCCGGCGCCGCCGGGGCGTCCGAGGCAGAGGCGGCCGTGCGCGGCATCCTCGCCGCCGCAGCAGGGCCGCTGACGGTCGGTCGGCACGACCTCCTGCTGACCCTGAGCATGGGCGTGGCCATCTACCCCAGCGACGGCGTGACCGCCGTGGAGCTCCTCAGCAACGCCGATGCCGCGATGCGCCGGGCCTCGAACGAGGGCGGCGACCACTGGCAGTTCTTCCACCCGAGCATGAACGCCGAGCTCCTCGGCCGCCAGATGCTGAACGCTGCGCTGGATGACGGGCTCGCGACTGGTCGATTCTTCCTCGACTATCAGCCCGTCGTCGCGGCGGGCTCCGAGGAGATCGTCGCGGTAGAGGCCCTGATCCGCTGGCGGCATCCCGAGCGCGGGATCGTGCCGCCCCTCGAGTTCATCCCGTTCGCCGAGGAGAGCGGTGCCGTGATCCCCATTGGCGCCTGGGTCCTCAGGGAGGCGTGCAGGCAGGGGCGCGCCTGGCACCGCAAGCTGGGACGGCCGTTGCTCATGAGCGTCAACATCAGCGCCCGCGAGCTGCACGAGGACGCGCTGGTGGAGACGGTGCGGCGCACACTCCGAGACACGGGATTCGACCCGCACGCGCTCGAGCTGGAGATCACCGAGACCGCTGCGATGAGGGACGCACGCCACACGGCGCAGATCCTTGGAGCTCTTCGCACCATGGGAGTCCGCGTCGCCATCGACGACTTCGGGACCGGCTACTCGTCGCTCAGTCACCTCGTGCGCCTGAAGATCTCGACGGTGAAGATCGACCGCTCCTTCGTGCGCGACCTGCCGACCGTGCCCGAGCACGCCGCGGTGGCCGCCGCGGTCATCGCCCTGGGACACAGGCTCGGCCTGACGGTCGTGGCAGAGGGCGTGGAGACTGCCGAGGAGCGCCGGGCCCTGCGGGATGAGGGGTGCGACGCGATGCAGGGCTTCCTCTACAGCAGGCCCCTCCGCGCCGCCGAGTGCGGCGAGTTACTCACAGCTGGGCCCATCAAGCGCTGATCGGGGCCGGGGCCCGGTCAGGCCCCGTGACACAACTCGCTGGCGAGCCGTCAGGCGAGAGGAAGTTGAGTCATGGAGCGCAGGAGCGGCAGAGCCGCTCAGGCTCCGTGACACTTCTTGTACTTCTTCCCGCTTCCGCACGGGCACGGGTCGTTGCGCCCGACCTTGTCGAAGACGACCCGCTGCTGCACCTGGACCGGCGCAGTGCTCGTGGTGGTCGCCCCGCGCCCGCCGCCACCGGCGGCCACATTGGGCAGCGGCCGGTCGGCGAAGCCGTCGTCGGCCGGGAAGTCGCCGGCGGCCATGGCGGCGCCGGTGAACGACGTCTGGTTGATCAGGTCGTCGCCGCTCGTGTAGTTGAGCGCCACCACCGGCTCGTCGAGCGTGATGGCCGTGAACATCGCGAGGTCCTCGGGGCTGTTCTTCATGAGCGTGGTGACCGTGCTGGTCTTGACGCTCTCGAGCATGTCGTTGAAGAGGTCGAACCCCTCGCTCTTGTACTCGACCAGCGGGTCCCGCTGCCCGAGCGCCCGCAGGTGGATGCCCTCCTGCAGGTAGTCCATGTCGAGCAGGTGGTCCTTCCAGCGGCCGTCGATGACCTGGAGCATGACGGCGCGCTCCACGCTGCGCATCTGCTCCGCGCCGATCACGCGCTCGCGCTCGTCGTACTGCTCGAGCGCGTCGTCCACCGCGAGGTCGACGACCTCGTCGACCGTGGCGTTCTCCACGTCGATGTCCGATCTTCTTGAGCGCCGGCGAGTAGAGCTGCTTGAGGCCGATGAACAGGGAGTCCAGGTCCCAGTCCTCCGAGTACTGCTCGCCCTCGAGGCCTCCGCGCACTGAGCTCTCGACCAGCTCGGCGACCATCTCGCGCACCTGCTCGCCGAAGTCCTCGCCCATGAGGATGCGCTGCCGCTGGTCGTAGATGACGCGGCGCTGCTCGTTCATGACCTCGTCGTACTTGAGGACGTTCTTGCGGCGCATGAAGTTGAGCTCCTCGACCTTGACCTGCGCCTTCTCCACGACGCTGCTCAGCATCTTGGCCTCGATCGGCTGACCTTCCTGCGGGCCGAGGCGGCTGAGGATCTTGAACATGCGGTCGCCGGCGAACAGGCGGATGAGCTCGTCCTCGGCCGAGAGGTAGAAGCGGCTCTCTCCCGGGTCGCCCTGGCGGCCGGAACGGCCGCGAAGCTGGTTGTCGATGCGGCGGCTCTCGTGGCGCTCGGTGCCGAGCACGTACAGGCCGCCGGCCTCGATCACGCCCTCGCCGAGCTTGATGTCGACGCCGCGGCCGGCCATGTTGGTGGCGATGGTGATCGCGCCCTTCTGGCCGGCGTTCTCGATGATGTGCGCCTCGCGCTCGTGCTGCTTGGCGTTGAGCACGTTGTGCTCCACGCCGTGCCGCTCGAGCAGGCGCGAGAGCATCTCGCTGACCTCGACGGACACGGTGCCGACCAGCACCGGCTGGCCCATCTCGTACCGCTCGACGACGTCCTCGACGACCGCGGCGTACTTCTCCTTGGCGGTCGTGAAGATGTAGTCGTTCTCGTCCAGGCGGACCATGGGCGAGTTGGTCGGGATCTGCACGACCTCGAGCTGGTAGATCTGGCGGAACTCGTCCTCCTCGGTCTTGGCCGTACCGGTCATGCCGGCGAGGACGTCGTACATGCGGAAGTAGTTCTGCAGCGTGATGGTCGCGAGCGTCTGGTTCTCCTCGCGGATCGGCACCTTCTCCTTGGCCTCGATGGCCTGGTGCAGGCCCTCGGAGTAACGCCTGCCCTCCAGGATGCGGCCGGTGAACTCGTCGACGATGAGGACCTCGCCGTTCTGGACGACGTATTCGACGTCTTTGGCGTACAGCGCCTCCGCGCGCAGCGCCTGGATGAAGTGATTGACCAGGCCGCCGTTGGAGTCCTTGTAGAGGTTGTCGATGTCGAGGGCGCGTTCGACCTTGGCGACGCCGCTCTCGGTGACCGCCACGGTGCGCTGCTTCTCGTCGACCTCGTAGTCCTCACCGGGGATGAGGCGTGGCACGACGCGCGCGAACTGGCGATACGTGTCGGCAGCCGTCTCGGGCGCGCCGCTGATGATGAGCGGGGTGCGCGCCTCGTCGATGAGGATCGAGTCGACCTCGTCCACGATGCAGAAGGCGTGTCCGCGCTGGACCATGTGCTCGCGGCGCATGGTCATGTTGTCGCGCAGGTAGTCGAAGCCGAACTCGGAGTTGGTGCCGTAGGTGACGTCGGCGTTGTACTGCGCGCGGCGCTCCTCCGGCGTCATGTTTGCCTGGATGACGCCGACCTCCAGGCCCAGGAAGCGGTACACCTGGCCCATCCACTCGGCGTCGCGCTTGGCCAGGTAGTCGTTCACGGTGACGAGGTGGGCGCCGTGGCCGGAGAGTCCGTTGAGGTACATCGGCATCGTGGCGACGAGGGTCTTGCCCTCACCGGTCTTCATCTCGGCGATGTCGCCGTCGTGGAGGACGATGCCGCCCAGCACCTGGACGTCGAAGGGGCGCATGCCGAGCGCGCGCCTGCCCGCCTCTCGGGCGACGGCGAACGCCTCGAACAGCAGGTCGTCGAGCATCTCGCCGTTGTCGTGACGCTCGCGGAACTCGGCCGTCTTGGCGCGCAACTGCTCGTCGCTCAGGGCGGCCACGTCCGGCTCCAGGTCGGTGACCCTCTGGGTCTGCTCCTGGAGTGTCTTGAGGCGCCGGCCTTCACCGGCGTGCAGCAGCTTGTCGACGATCTTGATCACTGGGGCACTGCTCCCGGAATATCGGAGAAAAGGTCTACGCCCATTGTCGCACAGCGCGCGGGGCGAGTCGCACGGCGCGCGCCCGGCGCCCGCAGCGGCCGCCGGGCGCGCAGCCGGACCCAGACCTCGCGGCTTCCGTCGCTAATTGAGTGGTGCCCTGCGGCGCACCCCTCGATTGAGTCCTCTTCCGTCCTTCAATTGAGTGGTGCGCCTCACCGCGCCCCCCTCGATTTGTACTGTTCCCTCGCTAATTCTCCGCCGGCTCGATCAGCCCGTAGTGTCCGTCGTTGCGGCGGTACACGACGTTGGTGCGGTTCGACTCGGCGTTCGTGAAGACGAAGAAGTCGTGCCCCACGAGCTCCATCTGGAGCGTGGCCTCGTGCACCGACATCGGCTTGAGGGCGAACTGCTTGGTCTTCACGATGCGGCCGTTGTCGCCGGCGTGCTCCGACTGGCCGGCCAGCTCGTCGGCGAGCGCGGTGGCGGCGGCCACCGGCGCGAGCTCGGGCGCCGGCTCGACCGGGGCCACGATCTTGTCGTGGCCGTGCCTGGTCTTGCCGTGGATCTTGTCGTGGTACTTCTTGACGCGGCGCACCAGCTTGTCCGACACCAGGTCGATGGCGGCGTACATGTCGGTGGAGGACTCGCGCGCTCTGATCACGGGACCGCGGGTGAACACCGTCGCCTCGGCGATGCACGGCTCGGGGATGCTCGGGTTCTTCTCGACCTGGAGCTCGAGCTCTACCCTCGTCACTTCGTCGATCTTCCGCTGCAGGAGGAGCTTGTGGACGTGCTCGATCTTCTCGTTGGCGTAGTCCTGCAGTGCCGGGGTCACGGTGACGTTGCGGCCCTTGATCTGGGTTTTCATGGACATCGCTCCTTCGGGACGGCGTGGTCTCGCGATGTTGGGGCAGGAGTCGCACGAACGGTACGTGCGAAGGTGAAGACGAGGGGGTCGAGAGCTGCGGCGTTAGCGAGCGCTTGCGCACACTGGTTCAACGTTTCACCTGTGGTGTAGACGTCGTCAATGATGATCACTCGCTTGAGTCTATTACCTACCCCGAAGCCGCCATCGCGCAACGCGAACGCATGGTGGACGTTGGCCGCGCGCGAAGCCCTGTCGAGCCCGCTCTGGCGAGCTCCGTGACGCACGCGGCGGAGCAGCGGAGCATAGGTGAGCCCGGCGTCGCGTGCAAGCCGCCGGGCGAGGGACTCCGCGAGGTCGAAGCCGCGCTCGAGGCGGTGGTCGCGGTGGGCCGGCACGGAGGTGACGACGGCGTCGTCGCCGGCGGCGGCCGCTGCGAACGCGGGCGCCGCGCGCGTCGCCAGGTCGTCGGTGAGCGAGCGCAGCGCACGGAACTTGCACGCGGTGACCAGCGCGCGCGCCGGCCCCTCGTAGCAGAAGGCCGCCGACGCGGAGGCGAAGGCGAGGTCGCGGCCGGCGCATTCGCGGCAGGCCGGCATCCTGGGGCCGGCAGAACCGGCGCGCGACGGACGGGCCGGGCGGCCGGCGCGCCTGAGCGGCGCGCCGCAGCGCCGGCAGCGGTCGTCGGGCAGCGGCCGGAGGTCCTGCGCGCACGCCGGACACAGCCACGCGCCCGGCGCGCGGCACACGACGCAGCGCCGTGGGAAGACGAGGTCCAGCAGGCCGTCGAGTGCGCCCCCGGCGTGCACCCGCGGCACGGCGCTCACTCCGCGCCGCCGCCGGGACCGTCGGGTCCGACGAGGCTGCGCGGCTCGACGCGGGCGCCGGCGTCGACGTGACTGTGCGGCGCGACCTCGGAACGGTCGCCGATGACCGTGTCCTCACGGACGACCGCCTCGTGGTGGACGACCACGTGACGGCCCAGGATGCTGCCCGCGAGTCGCGAGCCGCGCCCGGCCTTGGCGCCGTCCCACTGGATGACGCCCTCGAGCACGGCGCCACGTTCGACGACGCAGCCGTCGCCGATGATGAGCGGGCCGATGAGCTCGGCGCCGGACTCGATGAGGCAGCCGGCGCCGAGGAGGATCGGCGGCTCGAGACGAACGCCCGCCTCGATCTCGGTGCCCTGACCGACCCACACGCGCGGCGCGATCTGGCGGCCGGGGACTTCCAGCGCCACCCGGCCCAGCAGGGCGTCGAAGTTGCTCAGGCGGTACTGCTCGATGTTGCCGACGTCGTTCCAGTAGCTCTCGAGCTCCCAGCAGTGGAACGGCAGCCCGTCCTCCAGCAGCGCCGGGAAGACGTCCTTGGCCCAGTCCGTGAACGAGCCGGGCTTGATGCAGTCGAAGATGCCCGGCTCGAACGCGTAGATGCCGCAGTTGCACAGCGTGGAGAGCGC
>CAVUGS010000001.1:0-25361 GCA_963741075.1 uncultured Thermoleophilia bacterium | reverse complement strand
GCAGTAGAACCAGCCGTCCCTGCAGCCGATGTACACGCGGCCGTCCCACAGCGTCGGCGTCGACTCGAAGCCGCCTCCGGCGAAGAACTGGTCGCGCTCCTTGAGGCTCACGGTCCAGTAGTTGCCGTCGCCGTTGGCGCTCGGGAGCGCGCCGGCGTCGCCCTTCTGGGCCGGCGCGTACTCGATGTCGAAGAGGTGCACGCGCTGGTCGTAGCTCGCGGAGACCAGCGCGGTGCCGAAGAGCAGCGGCGTCGACACGGCGCCGCCGTTCCAGATCTTCGCGACCCGGACCGGCGTCTTGAGCCCCTTCTCGAGGTTGGGCCCGGCCACGGTGGCATCGCTCATGGTGTCCTGCGAGGTGACGTAGAGGTAGCCGTCGACGGCGTTGAAGGCGCACAGCGCCGGATACGTGCCCTCGGCGTTGTACTCGTCGTTGACCGCGGCCGACCCCACGACGCCGCCGGCCCAGTCGCCGACCTTGCGATTCCCGGTCGGGAGGTACCAGACGGCAGCCTGGCCGGCCGGCTTCTTCGGGTCGATCGCCAGCATGCCGCCCTTGCCCTTGATGAACTGCTTCTCCACGGCCTGCAGCAGCAGGCCCTTCCTGGTGGGCACGGGCGTGCCGTTGAGGTCCGAGCCGATGAAGTAGTCCCACACGACCGTGAGGTCCGAGCGCCGGAGACCGTACACGTGGCCGGCGCCCGACGCGATGTACAGGTTCTTGCCGACCGCAGCGGCCGACGACTCAAGCGCCACGTCGTCTGCGTGGTTCGCGTTGCGCGAGTCGCCCAGCAGCAGCCGCTGGTGCAGGATGAGTGGCTTCTTCCAGTCCGTCCACGGCTGCGTCTTGAGCGGGTCGAGCGCGTAGAACCAGCCGCTCTCCACGCCGATGTAGAAGACGCCGTCGTAGAAGAACCCGCTGCCGTCGCAGTCGCGGCTGTAGTTGCGGGTCTGCGGCACCGGCAGGCGCCAGAGCTCCTTTCCGCTGCCGAAGGTGACGGCGCGCAAGGGCGCCACGGTCGGGTCGTCGATCTTGAGCGGGTAGCCGCGCCGCGAGCCTGCGACAACGATGTACTTGTCGTCGGGGCCCGTCGGCGAGGGGTTCAGGAACACCGACGGGCTGCTCTTGATGATGTCGTCGAACTTGTACGCCCAGACGACCTTGCCGGTGGTCGCGTCGATGCGGCGGAGGTTGTAGGAGTACGAGCTGGCGATGACGTACGGCTTGCCGCCGTCGACGACGATGCTCGGCTGACCGGTCCAGCCACTCCCCGACCACTTGCTCGGCTTGTCCTTGTCGTACTTGCCGGAGCTCCAGTTGCTGCCCAGGTCGACCTTCCAGAGCAGGTCGAGGTGCTTCGGGACCGGCCCGAGGCCGTAGAACCGGCGCCCGTAGTTGCCGAGGAAGGTCCCCACCTTGACGCCGTCGCCGGTGAGCGCCGGGACGGGCGGCGGCGGCACCGGTCCCGCCTGCGCGACCGGCTGGTCTCCCCCGCCGCAGCCGCAGCCGGCGCACGAGGCGGCGCGCAGCACGAGCAGAAGCACGAGGATGACGAGGACGACGAGCACGAGGAGCGCGACGCCGCGCCGGCGCCGCAGTTGGCGCTGGCGCTGGGCGGAGCGGCGGCGTTGCGGCCGCCGGTCTTGTCCGGCCGACGTCTCGATGCCGCGACGATACAACAACGCGCCCCCGCGCGCCCGGCCGCCGGCCGCCGGCCTGGATGCCCACATGCGCCGCAGCGGGTAGGATGCCTGAGGCCGGCCGGCGCAGCCTCGCCGGCCGCCCGGCCCGAAGCCACGATCCCGGAGGACTCAATGGCGACCGACCTCGACCTGCTGCGCGACCTGTGCGCCGCCCCCGCCCCCACCGGGTTCGAAGCCCCCGTACAGGACCTCGTCCGGCGCCGCCTGGCGGCGCTGTCCGAACCCCAGGGCGACCCGCTGGGCAACGTCTGGGGCACCGTGCAGGGCGAAGGCGCACCGGGCGTCGTGGTCACCGCCCACGCCGACCAGATCGGCCTCATCGTCACCTACGTGGACGAGCACGGGTTCGTCTCGTTCGACAAGATCGGCGGCGTGGACCCGCAGCTCCTCCCCGGCCGCAACCTCATCGTCCACGGCTCCAAGGGTGCGGTGAACGGCGTGGTCGGTCGCAAGCCGTCACACAAGATGAGCAAGGACGAGCGTGCCAAGGCGCCGGACCTGAGCGACCAGTGGCTCGACCTCGGCTGTTCCACGCGCGCCGAGGCCCTCGAGCTCGTCCAGATCGGCGACCCGATCACGTTCCCGCCGAACTTCCTCGAGCTCGCCGGCGGCCGCTACGCCTCGCCGGCGTTCGACAACCGCGCCGGCGTCTACGTGTGCCTGCGCGCGCTCGAGCACTACGCCGCGGCGCCGGCGGCCGCCGACCTCACGGCGTTGCTCACCGTGCACGAGGAGACGACGTTCATGGGCGCCAAGGCCATGGCCATCCGCTGGCAGCCGGACGTCATCATCGTCGTCGACGTCGACTTCGCCAGCGACGACCCGGGCCTGGACGCCAAGAAGCTCGGCGGCGAGGTCAAGCTCGGCGCCGGCCCGGTGATCCACCGCGGCGCCGCCGGCAACCTCGCGCTCACCGACCTGGCCATCCAGGTCGCCGAGGACGAGGGCATCCCCGTGCAGGTCAAGGCGATGCCCGGCAACACGTCCACGGACGCGGAGGAGCTGATGGCGGCCGGCAACGCCGCGACGCTCTCGTTCAGCGTGCCGGTGCGCAACATGCACTCGGCGTTCGAGGTCACCCAACCGGACGACGCCGAGGCCGGCGCGCTGCTGGCGGCGGCGGTGACGCGACGCATCGCGGACGAGGGCTGGGACGCCGGCCGCTTCGTGCCGCGCGTCTAGCAGTCCAGCCGCACCGGCAGGCCGCGCAGCTTGCCGGCGTCCGCGTACACATCGTTGCGCGCGTAGTCGGCGGCGCTGTCGAACGCGTCGCCGACGCCGTCCTCTTAGCAGCGCACAGGGCGGCGCTCACTCCGCAGACCGCGGCGAAGTCCTGCGCGTGCAGCTCCGCCGCCCGCAGCGCCCCGTACCCGCCCATGGACCAGCACATGATTCGCCATCTGGCCGGTCAGGTCCCGCTGGTCGCGCAGGAACGGGACGAACTCGTCGAAGAGCATCGCCATGGCGTCGTCGCCTGTCGCGCGCGCGTGCCAGGACATGTCGCTGGCCTGCAGCGCGGCGACGGCGAAGGGCGTGACGCCGCGCTTCTCGATACCGTCGGCACGAAAGTCGCCGAAGCGCAGGCCGCCCTCGAGCAGCGCCTCGGGCGGCCGGCTCCGGCCGGGCAGACAGATCAGGATCGGGGAGGCCGCCCCGCCTTGGTTCGACCCGCCCCCCACACCGGGCGGGTAGGCGATGTCGCAGGCGGCCGGCGCAGCCAGTAGTCGCGCACGCGTGACGCCCGCTCTGGATCAGGACCGGGGTGCGGCCGCGGCGCCCGGAGGCGCCCGGCGTTATTGCAGCGCTGCTGCCGGACGCGCGGCGGGCGGCGCGGCCGCGACCGAGCCGTAGGCCACGGGCAGGGTGGACGCCAGCCGCCGCGCCATCTCCGGCTGCCACTTGAGCCGGCCCTGCGCGAGCAGGTGGAAGAGGTCGGCGAAGTCCCCGTCGGTCAGTTCCACGTGGCGCCCGATGTTCACGTAGGGCACGTCGTACTTCTCCGCGAGCGCGCGGGCACGCTTGCGGTACGCCGGCACGACCCCGCTCCAGTCGGCGCCGGCGGCGAACGCGTTGAGCGGCTGGTCGTACAGCACCACGTCGAAGCCGCGCTCGTCGGCGAGCTTGAGGATCTCCTCGAGCATGGCGAAGTTGTAGTCCGCGTACCTGCGGTACAGCCTGACGTCCTTCTCCAGGACGAAGAGCACGTTGTGCCGCTTGCCGAACTGCGTGTGACCCTTGGCGCCCCAGGGGTAGTAGTGCGTCGCGTAGATGATGCGGCCGCCCCACGGCGTGTCGCCGGCCGCGCGCTCGCGCAGGTACGAGCCCAGATAGTCGAAGATGCCCGGGATAGCCCCGGTGGTGGGCGCCTTCTTCCCGAAGTACTGCGGCGCGATCCGCTCGAGCCGCGGGCTGCGCAGCAACAGCGTGCGGCTGCTGAGAAGCTCGGCGTCGCGCTCGGGCGCGCCGGTCACGCGGATCGGCGCGAGACCCAGCGCGAGGGTGGCCGGCCCGGGCGGAAGGTTGTCGACGAGCGCCAGGGACATGGCCATGCTCTCCTGGTGCGCCGCCAGGCTGACGACCCGGACCCGCCGGCCGGCGTCCCGGCTGACGGCGGCGGACAGCGACGCCTCGCTGATGAAGGACTCCATGGTGCCGGACCCGCCGAAGAGGTAGATGGTTCGCGTCGGCGGCGGGTCCTTGCGCAGCTGCTGCACGCGCACGGACACGTGCACGTAGTCGTCGTGCGAGATGCGCAGCAGCCGGCCCTCGTCGACGGTCGTCAAGCCGCCGTCGAAGAGCAGTCCCTGTACGGCGAAGATGGCGACGGCCGCGAAGAGGGCGGCCGCGAGCAGCACCAGCGGGCTGCGCTGGCGGAATCCGCGGCCGAACGCGCGCCGCGCGTCGGCGTACTGTGTGTCACGCAGGCTCACCGTCTTCTTTCACCGACCTCACTCAATGGTCTCACACCACAACGCCGTGGATCCACGCCAGCGGCAGGCGCACGACGTTGTACAGGATCTTGAGGGCCTGTTCGAAACTCCCCGTGGAGACGAAGGCGTAACCCAGGGCCACGTACAGGAACGTCGCCGGGTAGCCCAGCCACCTGGTGACCTTCTCGTACCCGGCCGCCGGCGGCAGACCCGCCTTCTTGCGCGCCTTCTTGCGCTTCTTCTTCCAGCGCTCCCAGCGCGCCACGATCACGAGGCCGGTGCCGTGGTACAGGCCCCAGGCCAGCCAGTTGAGGTCCACGTAGTGCCACAGGCCCATGGTGAGCATGCTCGCGTAGAGTCCCAGCCACGTCTTGCGCGTGAGGCCGAACACCGGGAAGTAGACGTTGTTGCGGCACCAGGTGCTGAGCGAGATGTGCCAGCTGCGCCAGAAGTCGCTCAGGTTCTTCTGCCAGAAGGGGTAGTGGAAGTTCTCCATGATCCGGAACCCGAACAGGCGCGAGACGCCGATGGCGAGGTCGGTGTACGCGGAGAGGTCGAAGTAAGCGCGCACGAACACGATGATGCAGTAGGCGAGCGGCCACCAGGTGCCGACGTCGTGCGGGTCGAAGTCGGTCCTGCCGATCGTCGTGACGATCTTGCCGAAGAAGATCGAGAAGAGGAAGTCGACGACGAAGACCTTCTTGAAGTAGCCGACGGCGATGCGCCGCAGGCCGTAGTAGAACTCCTGGCGGTCGAATCCCGGGGTGCGCTTCTCGTAGAAGCCCTGGTAGGTCTCGAGCGGGCCGGCCGGGAACGTCGGGATGAACATCATGAACGCCGCCAGGCGCAGCAGGTTGTTCTCCCGGATCACGCCGCGCATGCAGTCGAACACGTACTGCAGCATGCGGAACACGAAGTAACTGATGCCCAGCGGCATGATGAGGTGGCTGATCACCCAGTCGTCGCCGCCCCAGATGGCGATGGCGCCCCGCTGGCCGTACTTGCCGATGCCGAGCGTGACCAGGGCGATGATCACGGCGATGAGGACGACGCGCGCACCGCGCAGCTTCTCGCGTCGCTTGGCCTCCACCAGCTGGTGGGTGACGAGAACCAGCCCGACGGCGATGGCGGCGAATGCGGGGTTCAGTACCGCCAGCACGGCCACGCTGAGCACCAGGACGAAGATCAGCCGGTGGGTGTCCTTGCGCAGCGCGAGCCAGAACACGAGCAGCGCGACGATGATCACGGGGATCAGGTACAGCGTGAAGTAGATCTTCACCCGCTACTCCCTCCAGAGTCCTTGCTGAGGAGCGGGGCAAGCTCCTTCGCCAGTGCATGTTGCCAGATGACGCGCCCGGGCGCGATGAGATGCGAGAGGTCCTGGAAGTCGCGGCTGGGGATGTCGACGGTCTGGTTGAGGTCGAGGTACGGCGCGCCGTACTCGCGGGCGAGCGCCGTGACCGGCCCCTGGTACTGCCGCTGGGAGTCGGCGAAGCTGTCGCCGACGATCTCCTCGTTGAGCGGCAGTTCGAGCAGCACCACGCGGACGCCGCGCTCGCGGGCCTGCGCCAGCAGCGCCTCGAGCATCTGCAGGTTGGCGTCCAGGTTCTGCTCGAAGACCGGCTTGCGGCTCGCGTTCCACTTCTGGACGAGGCGCTTCTTCTGGCCGTCCGAGCGCCGGGTCTGCGCCGAGTACCGGTGCAGCTCGTACTCGGTGCTCGGCGGGTCGCCCTCCAGCAGATTGCTGCCGTGCGCGCGCATCCAGTCGGTGATGTACGCCCAGATGCCCGGAAGGATGGTGTAGGAGTACTCCTGGAGACCCCACTCGGCGGACACGAAGTCCTGGACGCCGCCGCTCTCGAGCAGCATCTCGCGGCCCTCGGCCTGGACGGCGTTCTGCTCCCTGGTCGCCGTGAAGCGGCCGAGGTTGATGCCCACCAGCAGCCAGGCCGGCGTGTCTGGTGCGCTGTCCACCACCGTCAGGCTCTGGGCGAAGTTCTGGTTGATCGAGCCGAGGTCGTAGGCGGCGACTCGAGGCCCGCCGAGATCGGCGATCTCGGCGGCGAGCGCGTCGCCGCTCACGATCGACTCGCGCGCGCTCGAGCCGCCGAGCAGGTACAGCCCCGGCGTGCCCGGCTGGTCCTGCCGCACCTTGCCCACGGTCCAGGAGATGTACGTGAACGAGTCTTGCCTGTTGCGCAGGGCGGCGTCGAGCGGCACCGCGGTCCAGACGCCGCTCGTGAACAGCCACTGGAAACCCAGCAGCGCCGGCACCAGCAGGATCGCGGCGGCGACCAGCACGAGCGGGCTACGGTTGCGGAACCCGCGGCGGAAGGCGGCCATCAGAGCACAGTCCGCAGGGTGCCGTCGTCGTACAGCAGCGCGAGCTGGCGGGCGAGTTCGGCCTGCCAGATCGCCCGCCCCTCCGGGCGCAGGTGTGAGAGGTCGAGGAAATCTTCACTGGGGATCGCGAGCTCCGCGTTGAAGTCCAGGTAGGGCACGTCGTACTTCTCGGCGATGGCCGTCGTCGGCGCCTTGTAGGCGGCCATGGCCGCGTCGAACGCGTCGCCGATGACCTCCCGGTTCCACGGGAGCTCGACGATGACCATGTCGAGCCCGCGCCGCCTGCCCTCTGCGATCAGGCCGTCGAGCATGGCCGCGTCGAACTCGTGCACCTTGCGGAACGCCGGGTAGTAGCGGTCCAGCCACTTCTTGACGAGGTCCTGCTTCTCCGCGTCGGACAGGGCGTGCCGCTTGTCGAACGGGTGCGGTTTGTACGGCTTGGAGTGCAGGCGGTGCTTGTAGAGGAGGTCGTTCTCGCGCTGCTGCAGGTACGAGGTGAGCGCCGAGAAGATGCCCGGGAGGATGGTGTAGGAGTACTTGTGCTCGCCCGAGTGGTCGTTCACCCAGCGGCGCAGCGAGTCGCTCTTGAGCAGCAGTTCGCGCCCGATGACCTGGTTGTAGTTGCTCTCGGGACTGGTGGTGAACCGGCCGAGGTTCACGCCGACCAGCACCGTCGTCGGCGTGTCCGGCAGGTTGTCGACGATCGCCCAGCTCTGCGCGTAGCGCTGCATGCGCGAGCTCAGGTTGTACGCGTCGATCTCGGGCCCGCCGGACGCCTCCACCTGGCGGGCCAGCGAGGGGCCGCTGACGATGGCCTCGCGGCCGCTCGAGCCGCCGAGCAGCACCGCGAGCGGCACCTCGGGCGGGTGCTGCTTGAGCCGCCCGACCATCCACGAGACCACCATGTAGTCGTCAGTGGAGTTGCGCACCCAGCTCTGCACCGGCACGGCGCTCCAGGCGCCGCTGGTGAACCAGCTCTGAATGCCGAGAAGCGCCGGCACGAGGAGCGCCAGCGCCACGACGAGCACCAGAGGATTCCTGTTGCGCAGGCCCCTCCTGAAGCTGTTCACCCCAGCTCCTCGGCGAGGAGCTTCTGCAGCTCGGCCCTGATCGCCTTTCCGGATCCGGTGCGCGGGATCGCCTCGACGGCGATCACGCGGCTGGGCAGGGACGTCGACGGCAGCACGCCGCGCAGCTCACGCAGCAGCCTGGACGCCTTGAAGCCGTCGGGCTCGTGCGGGACGACGAACGCCACCGGCACGTGGCCGAGGATCTCATCGGGCGCGGCCACCACGGCGACGTCGGCGAAGCGCCCGAGCCCCTGCAGCGCCTCCTGCACGTGGATGATGCTGACCTTCTCGCCGCCGCGCTTGATGATGTCGTCCTTGCGGCCGGCGATCCACACGGCGCCGCTCTCGTCGACCTTGCCGAAGTCACCGGTCTTGAGGCCCTGCGGCGTGAGCGTCTTGGCCGTGATCTCCGGCTCGTCCAGGTAGCCCTGCATGAGCAGCGAGCCGGTCACGTAGAGTTCGCCCTGCTCGCCCGGCGCGGCCTCAGTGAGGTCGCCGCGCCGCGCCACCACGCGCATGTCGCCGATGGGCCGGCCGACGGAGCCGACCTTGACGTCGAGCTCGGCCGGCGGCAGCACGCACAGCCGGCCGCTCACCTCGGTGAGGCCGTACATGTTGAACAGGCCGACGCCCGGCAGCATCCTTTGGAACTTCTCGATCACCGGCAGCGGCAGGTGGTCGCCGCTGCTCACCCAGAAGCGGAACGGGTGGACGCGCGGCTCCTCCATCGGCTCGACAACGCGTACCAGATGGGCGGGCGCGCCGCCGAAGCCGGTGCAGCCCTCCTTCTCCATCTCGTCGAGCAGGCCGGTGCCGAAGTAGAAGCCCAGCTGGCCGGCCACGCCGCCGCCGTTGGCCAGCAGCGTGAGGAAGTGACAGATGCCGCTGGTGAAGTACGGCGGCGTGTTGACGAAGATGCGGTCCTCGGCCCCGAGCCCCAGCGTGAGCGCCACGTTGCCGGCGTTGCTCGAGACGGCCCGCAGCGTCTGGCAGACGCCCTTGGGCAGCCCCGTCGTGCCGGACGTGAACATGATCATCGCCATCTCGTCCGCGCCGACGGCCTCGAGCTCGGCCGCCGGGACGGCGGGGACTGCTTCGCCGCCCGCCGCCCGCACGCCGTCCACCAGGCCGTCCGCGTCTGCGCTGACGACGAGCCGCACCGGACCGCCCCCGGCGGTCGGGCAGGCCTCGTCGTCCGGCAGCACGAGCACGTCCGGCCGCGACTTGCCCAGCAGCCAGTCCACGTCGTGCTGCGGCAGGCTGGTGTTGAGCGGCACGACGACCTGGCCGGCCAGCCACGCGCCCAGCATGCAGACGAAGAACTGGTCGTACTCCTCGAGCACCAGCGCGACGCGGGCGCCGCGGCGGCCGGCGGCGGCCAGGAGGGCCGCCGCGACACGCGTCGCCCGGGCCTCCATGTCCGCGTACGTGTAGATCCGGCCGCGCGTGCGCAGCAGCGTCTCGCCGGCGCGCTCGGCCGCCCAGCGGCGCAGGCGCGCGACGGCGTCGGTCATCAGCGGTGCGTGAGTCATGACGGCTTCGGGGATGGGGTCAGAAGCCGACGTAGCGGAACTCGGTGAGCTTGCCGCCCACGAGCACGGCGACGGTGATCGCCAGGAACAGCAGGAACCAGAGAAACGTCTGCAGACTCAGCCCGAGACCGTAGTAGAACCACTGACCGCGGACCTTGGCCGGCTGCGGGCTCTCGGTGCCCTCCGCCGGCCCCTTCTCGCCGCCCGGCTCAGGCATCGCCCGCCCTCTTGCGCGCGACGTAGGCCAGCATGTGGTTCACGGTGTCGAGGTTCTCGTAGACGATGTCCATGGGCTTCACCTTGATCGCGAACTCCTCCTCGAGGAAGGCGATGAGGGCCGTGAGGTTCATGGAGTCGAGCAGCTGGTCGCGGAACAGCGACGTGTCGGCGGTGACCTCGTCTTCTTCGAGGTCGGCCTCGTCGCGGATGAACTCGAGGATCGTGTCGGCGTCGGACATGGAGGCTCCTTACGGGAAGAGGCGGGCGCCTCAGGTACGGGTGCCCTGCGAGTACGAGAACTTCATGTAGTTCGCATAGCCTGAGGCCTCGATACCGGCCTTGATGACGCCGGCCAGCGTGAACACGCGCTGCGCCGTCTGGAAGCTCTGCTCGATGCCCCACTCGTCGCTCAGGATGTGGCCGCGGGCGCCGGCCCAGCCGTAGGCGCCGAACTGGCAGGTGCCGTCGCCGTTGCCGACCACGAGGCAGCCGTTGCGCACGAAGGGCAGCCACGTGGCGAGGATCGCGGTCTCTGCGCCGCCGGAGCGGCGGCCCGCGGTGGCGAGCACGCCGAGCGGCTTGTCGGCGAGCTTGAAGTCCTGGTGGCGCAGCGGCCGCGTGCGCATGATGAACTTGGAGAACAGGTCGGACGGGAGCCCGAAGTACACGGGCGTCGCCACGAGCAGGCCGTCGGCCGCCACCATGGCGTCGAGGACTCCCTGCACGTCGTCTTCGTCCTCGCGGACGCAGGGGATGAACGTGCCGTCCTTCTTCTTGCCACAGACGGCGCAGGCCTTGCACGGCTCGATGTGCAGGTCGCGCAGGCTGATGACCTCGTGGTCGCACTCGCCGGGGTACGTGGCGTCGAGCTTCTCGAAAGCTCGCTCGAGCATGATGCCGCTGTTGCTGTTGTCGCGGGGGCTGCAGTTGAGCCCCAAGAGCCGCACCGTCATGCGTCGTGCTCCTCTCCGTGCACAGCCGCCCGACGAGGAACGAGGGGCGGAGGGAATCGTCATGCCCGCAGTCGCGTACGGGACAGCAATCCTACCAGACGCCCGCTCCCCGCGCGCACGCGGGAGCGCAGGCGACGCACGCGAGCAGCAGTGGTGCCGGAGGTGGGACTCGAACCCACACGCCCTTTCGGGGCACCCGATTTTGAGTCGAGCGCGTCTACCAGTTCCGCCACACCGGCACGGTGTGCTGCGACGCGCCTATTCTGCCGCATCCCGGCCTGCCTGCGCATCTCGTCGCCACGACGGACACAGCTCAGGGCCGTGGTCGCCGGGTCCGCACGACCCGGTGAGACGATCCGACAACCGCGGCGGACCTCTAACGCGAGTCGCGTCCGCTTGGCCCCGTGCGCGCTAGAGGTCGTTGCGATCGGGCCAGAGGACCACGACCATGCCGGTCAGGACCTGCAGCACGTCGCCGGCGGTGCCGTCCGGGACGACCCGAGCATCCGGAGGAGCATCCCGTGCGACCACCTCCACCGGTCCGTAGGTGTAGCCGTCAGGCCAGGTGGCGGTGAACACGTTGCCGCCCGTGCAGTGGGGGGAGTTGGTGATCAGGATCACGCTGTAGGTGCGACTGCGCGAGAACCCGTCTACCGGCGGTGTCGTGGTCGCGGGGTACTCCCGGTCCTCGTAGTCGAGGCGGAACCAGCAGCCCTCTCTCGAGAAGCTGATGTGGTTCTCGCCGTCGTCGATGCGGGCCGCGAGATGCCGGGCAAGGGCGGCGTCGTCTTCGAAGTGCTCCTCGTCGCACGACCACGCGTGCATGATCTCCGGACACATCCCGGACCCCCTCCTGTCGATGGTGAGCCGGATGCTAGCACCGACCTGCGCGCACGCCGGCGTTGCGGTGCGCGTGCCATCCAGCGTCGCGCCCGCGGGCGCCGGCTGCCGCAGACGACGGGTCCCGGAAAGAGAACGGCCGCCGGAAGCTCGCGAGGAGCTCCCGGCGGCCGCTTCAGCAGACGGCGCCTGCGCGCGGAGCGCGGCGCCGTCAGCCGTCCGCGATCAGTACTGCGAAGCGAACGTGGTGGTCCACATCTGCGGACCCATGCCCTTGCTGATGGCGCAGGCGGTGGCGAAGATCTGCGAGCTGCCGTCGTAGATGCTGTCGCTGCGATACGGGTTCCAGCTGGCGGCCCAGGTGCCGGACCAGTACTGGAACAGGCCCTTGTACGCGCTGCTGGCGCCCGCGTACCGCTGGCCACCGGACTCGCGCATCATCATGCGGTACATGCCGTCGGCCTTGACGTGGTACCTGGCTGCGGCGACCTTGATGATGGGCATCCACTTCCCGCGGCGCTCCCACTCGGCCATCTTGAGCTGGAAACGGTACTGCTTGGCGAGACGGCGCACGCGCTGCTTCCAGACGTGGACCGCGTGACGGGCTTTGGCGACTCTCGCCTTGAGCTCGTCGACGGTCGGCGTCGCGGCGGCCACGGCGGGGCTCGGAGAGGCAACCGGGGTGGGCGTGGCGGCCGGCGTCGGTGTGGCCGCGGGATCGGTACCGAGAGCGGTGTCCGTGGCGGCGATAGCGGCGGCCAGGTCCTTTTGGGCGGTGGTGAGGCGGTGGGCCGACTGGCGCAGGGCGCGCTTCGCGGCGTTCAGCTTGCCCTTGAGTGAGGCGGCCTCGGCCTTCTGGGGGAGGGCGATGGCGGCCAGGGCAGTGGCGACGATGATGATCGCGACGATGGCGATCCAGCTCTTGCTTCGTCTCACAACGTCCTTTCGACGCGGTTTCCCCTCGGGCAGCGGCAGTCAGCCTGTGCGGGAGGGGCGTTCGGCGTTTAGACCGCGCTGAGCCCGCATGCGAACGCCGTGTGAGGGGGGTGAGGGTGAAGAAGGGGGCGAACGGATGTGGGGGCGCGTCAGACGCCTCGTTGTCGTTCGGGGAGTCAGTCAAGCAGGACTGGGCCGGTCCTGCAACCCGTCGCAGGCGATGCGGGCTGCCCCGGGCGCAAGTCTCAAGCTCCGGCCGAGACCCCTCTCAGGCTCGAGGCAGCCGGCCGCGCAGGCTCAAGACGGCCGATCCTTCGAGCTGCGGGTGAGCCGTCGCTCGCGTTCTGCCCGAGGAGCATTCATGCGCGCCATGAACGAACCCTCGATGCGCACATGAGACCTGCCTCAACCGCCGGACGAGGGGGCGCTGAGGCGAGCCTCCACGATCCATCCGGCCACATGGGCGCGCTGCTCGGCGACGTGGAACCCGGCCTCGACGGCGGTCCTCACGGTATCGCGGTCGATGTGGCACCCGCCGGCGACGGCCGCCCAGGCCGGGGCCGCCCTGCTCTGCAGGGTCCTCCCCGGCTCCCAGGGCAGGTGCACGTGCTCGAGCAGCAGCAGCGTCCCGCCCGGGACGAGGACCCGGCGGAGCTCGGCGAGCGCCGTCGCCGGGTCCGCCACCGTGCACAGCGCGAACGCGCTCACGGCGGCGTCGAAGCTCGCGCCCGCGAACGGGAGTTCTTCGGCGCGGCCCTCGACCACGCCGATGCGTGCGGCGGCCCGCGGCGCCCGCCGCCGCGCGCGCTCCCTCATGGAGGCATCCGGCTCCACCGCCGTGACCGAAGCGTCCGGCGCGTACCAGCGGAACTGGGCCCCCGTCCCCGTGCCGATCTCGATCACGCGCCCCCGCGCTTCGGCGGCGAGGCGCCCCCGCCAGGCGCCCAGACCGGCGCGCTCGAACGGCCACATGACGGCGTCGTAGACGGCGGCGTGGCCGCGGGGAGGGGTTGAGATGTGTGCCTCCATCCTCAAGACTAGTCCGGTCCTTTCCGCGTCCTCCGGTTCATGCCCCACCGGACGGCGCGACACGCATCTCGGGCGGTGACGGGGATGGCCGGCCTCTTCGACTTCATGAAGTACGACAAGGACACCGCCGGCGCGGAGGTCGACGCACAGACCGCGCTCGAGTTGCGTCGCATCGCCAACCTGTTCCTGCTCTCGAGCGTCACACTCGCTCTCTTCCTGCTGCGCGCCTTCGGCGTGGCGCTCTCCGTGACGTTCATCCCCCAGGCCGTCTACGTCGTCTGGGGCCTGGTCCTGCTCACCGGGTGGGCGGCGACCGAGGTCTTCGGCGCCTACGTCACCTTCACCGCCAGACGCTGGGGCTGGTTCGTGCTGTGCCTCATCCCCGTCACCTGCGTGCCGGCGTCGGTCGCGTACGCCTGGATCCGCCGCCAGGAGATCGAGCGCGCCGTGCTCGGCGACGAGCGCCCGGCGGCCGCGCGCCAGCGTCGCGGCGGCAAGAAGTAGCGCTGAGCGACCAGCAGGCACCTCGCCGCCGCCACCCGTGGCGCGCGGCGATCATCTTCCTCGTCATCATCGTCGCGCTGTTCCTCATCCTGCCGCGGCTCGCGGGCCAGGCGCATGCGATCGAGCTCATCCGGGACGCCACGCCCGCGTGGCTCGTGGTCGCCGTCGCCGTCGAGTGCGTCTCGCTGCTCTTCTACTCGCTGCTCTTCCGCCGCCTGCTCGACCTGCTGCGCTACCCCGTGACGCTTGGCCTGGCGCTGCGCATCAACCTCGCCGGGCTCGCCGCCGCCCACCTCTTCTCCGCCGGCGGCGTGGGCGGCGCGGCCGTCACCTACCGCGTACTCCAGAAGCGCGGCATGCCCCACTCCCTGGTGCTCATCGCCGTCATCTTCCAGAACGCGTTCGCCTACATCGTGCTGTTCGCCCTGTTCGCCGCCGGCCTCATCGTGCTCATCCTGCGCGGCCAGGGAGGCGACGCGGCCACGGTCGTCGCCGGCATCTTCGTCTCGCTGCTGCTCGTCGCCGCCGGCTACGGCTTCTGGCTCCTCAACCACCCCAGCTCGCTGCGCCGCCGGGCCCACAAGGTGGTCGGCTGGCTGGAGCGACGGATCAAGCGCATCAGCGTCGACCCGGCCATGCTCGAGGAGTACCTGGACGGCGTCGTGGACGGCTGGCGCCGCCTCCGCCGCGAGGGCTGGGGACACCTCAAGACCGTCGGCCTCGCCGCGTGCTACTGGGGCCTCGACATCGTCTGCCTGCTGCTCGTCATGCTCGCCTTCCACCAGACCCTCTCGCCCGACAAGGTCGTCATCGCCTACGCCGTGGCCAATGTGGTGGGCACGTTCTCACCTACGCCTGGGGGCCTGGGCGCCGTGGAGGGCGTCATGATCGCGCTCCTGGTCGGGTTCGGCATGCCGTCGGCGGCGGCGGTCGCGGTGGTCCTCGTCTACCGCCTCATCAACTTCTGGCTACCGATCCCGCCCGGCCTCGCCACCTACTTGAGCGTGCGCTAGAAGCGAGGCCCCCGGGGCACGCGCGCGTCCGGTGCCTCCTCCCCTTGTGGTACTGTCTTGGCCTCGGCGGGAGGGCCCGCCGGCCATCCCCCGGGGGGACGCCATCAGGAAGACCATTCGCCACATCGTCGTCTTCGCGGTCATCGTGCTGGCGCTCTACCTGCTGCTGCCCAGGCTGGTCGACACGCAGGAGACCGTCAAGTACGTCTCACACGCCAGCTACGTGCTGCTGGGGGCCGCGGTCGCGCTCGAGATCGCCGCGCTGGCCGGCTACGCCAACCTCTTCCGCTACGTCCTGCGCGTGCTCGACATCCGCATGCGCCTGCCCGAAGTGTGGGCGATCACCCTGAGCAGCCTCGCCGTGAGCCACATCCTCTCCGCCGGCGGCGTCGGCGGCTGGGTGGTCACCTACAACGCGCTCATGAAGCACAAGGTGCCGCACGGCATCATCTTCGTCGCCATCGCGGCGCAGCAGTTCTTCAACTACGTGGTGCTCTGGTTCTTCTTCGCCATCGCGATGGTGTACCTGATCATCGTGCGCGGCGGCGACTCGATCATCGGCTACCTGGTCGGCGTCGTCCTCATCGTCCTGATCCTCTGGCTGACCCTCTACGGGGTCTACCTGTACAACCGCCCGACCAGGCTGCGGCGTCGCGCCGCCCAGGTGGCGCACCTGGTCAACCGCGTCTGGCGGCGCGAGGTGGTCAAGGAGCGCCACGTCGACGGCTGGATCGACAACCTGCTGATCGGCATGCGGCGCATGACCAGCCACCGCGGCGCGTTCCGCACCACGCTGGTGCTCGCCTGCGCCTTCTGGTTCTTCGACATGCTCTGCCTGTGGTGCACGTTCCAGGCGTTCGGCTACACCATCGGGCTGGGCCACCTGCTGGTCGCCTTCGTGGTCGCCTACTCCATCGGGACGCTGGCGCCCACACCGGGTGGCCTGGGCGCGGTGGAGGGCCTGCTGATCGCGCTCTTCGTGAGCTTCGGCGTGCCGTCCGCGATCGCCGTCGCCGTGGTGCTCGTCTACCGCATCATCAACTTCTGGCTGCCGATCCCGCCCGGGTTCCTCGCCTACGCCATCGTTCGCCCCGGCCGCCGCCCCATCGCCGAGGGCGAGGTCGAGGCGGCGGCAGGCGAGGCGCCGGGCGAGCTGAGCGGCCGGCAGTGACGGGCATGCGGGTGAGGCGGCGGGCTGGGTCGCCCCGGCGCACGGCCGCCGGCGCCGGGCGCGACTTCGGCGGCCCGGCTACAGCCGGTAGAGCCTGAGCACCGGCCCGGTCTCGCCGGGCCCGGGCCGGAACTCCCTGACGAGCTCCGCCTGCGCGTCCAGTTGCGCGTAGAAGGCGACGATGGTGGGGTACTCCTCCGGCGCCGCGAGCACGCGGTCGCGCACCCGGGAGCTCGTGATCACGTACTCCACCCCCTGCCGGCGCAGCCGCTGAAGGTCGCGCGAGCGGTCCGGCGTCTCCGGCGCCGGCAGCTTGAGCCGGAGCAGGCGGTACGCCACCGGATCGAACCCCGCCGCACGGTAGTGCTCGAGCACGTCCTCGCGCACCAGGGGCGGGCCGTAGTTCTCCACGGCGATCAGCGACCCCCCGGGCACGTTCCGCTGGATCCACTCCCGCGCCGCCTCGCGCGTGTCGGTGCCGCCGAGCGCACGGTCGAAGGCGATGGAGTCCGCCAGCGGGAGAACGAAAGCGACGGCCAGCACCGCGACCGCCACCGGGATGGCCGCGCGGCGGGCGCGCGGGCGCACCAGGTCCACGAACTCGACGCAGACGCGCGCCGCGAGCAGGAGCAGCAGCGGCACGATCACCAGGAGGTAACGGTCGGCCAGCTCCTTCCAGGTCCCGATGTACACGAAGTAGACGATGACGTAGGGCGCCAGCATCAGGTCCAGGCGCGTGCGGCGCCACAGCGCCCAGGCGAGCCCGGCGACCGCGAGCGCGACCAGCACCACGCCGATCGCGCCGGTGAGGTTGGGGGTCACGTTGAACCAGAACCCGTTGCCGACGTGCTCGAAGCCGAGCCAGCCCCTGTCCATGATCTGGCTCTGGCGGCGGAAGTCGCGCAAAAAGTGCGGCGCGTCGAGCACCACGAAGGGGGAAGCGACCACGAACGCCGCCAGCATCGGCAGGTACAGACGCAGGACGAGCAGGCGCAGCCAGACGAGGACCACGCGGCCGCCGGCCGCCGCGCGAGCGGCGGCCTCGCCGCGGCAGGCGTACACGGCCGCCACCGTCGCCGGCAGGACCAGCACGCCCAGGTTGTACTTGGTGGACGTCGCCAACCCGGCGGCGACGGCGCCGGCCACGAGCCACCAGCGCGTGGAGCGGGCTGGAACTGGCTCGGCCGGGCCGGCCGGAGCCGGCTCCGCGGCCGGGGCGGCCGGCGCGCCCGCCGACCCTGCGGCGCGCTGCAGCAGCACCAGCGCGAGCAGCGAGAACGCGACGGCCGTGACGTCGGTGACGGCCATGTGCGAGTAGGCCACGTGCAGCGGCGCCACCGCGAGCAGGAGCGCCGCGAGGAGGCCGGCCGGGCGGCCGAAGGCGACCCGGCCCAGGCGGTAGACGAGGTACACGGAGGCGGTCCCCATGACCACCGAGAGCAGGCGGCCCAGCAGGAAGTACGGCCCGGGGTCGACGACGAACGACGTCTGCGCCAGCAGGTTCCCGTTCCCGAGCAGCCACCACACCGGCGCCGCCAGCACGTAGAGCGCGCCGGTCAGGTAGAAGTAGAGCGACGGATAGAAGAAGAACTGCGGGTTCAGGTGACCGCGTGCGGCGGCGAAGGCCTTGGGCACCACCACGCTCTCGTCGGCGTTGACGAAGCTGTACGGCAGGCCCCAGGCGACGCCCTTGAGGCGGAGCGCCAGAGCCAGGACGAGGACGGCGACGAGCAGGACGCCGGCGAGGCCGACGCGGCGCCGGCGGCCGGCGGAGCTGCCGCTCACCCGCCGGCGGCGGGCTCCGTGGCCGCGCCGCCTGAGGCCTCGTCGCGGAAGCAGCTCACGGCGCCGGTGTGGCAGGCGGGGCCGGCAGGCTCGACGGACAGCAGCACCGTGTCGTGGTCGCAGTCCAGCCGCACGGACACCACGCGCTGCACGTTGCCGCTGGTGCCGCCCTTGTGCCAGAGCTCCCGCCGGCTGCGGCTCCAGAAGTGCGCTTCTCCGGTGCGCAGGGTGGCGCGCATGGCCTCCTCGTTGGCGTAGGCGACCATGAGCACCTCGCCGCCGTCCACGGCCTGGACCACGCAGGGCACCAGGCCGTCGGCGTTGTAGCGCACGAGCTCGAGGAACGCGTCGTGGTCCATCATGCGCGACCGCCCGTCAGGCGAGGAGCTCCTGCATGATGGAGACGCCGGCGCTGGTGCCGAGCCTGACGGCGCCGGCGCCGACCATGGCCTCGGCGTCCGCCGCCGTGCGGATGCCGCCCGACGCCTTGACCCCGATGCTCGCGTCCAGGCAGTCGCGCAGCAGCTCGACGTCCTCGACCGTCGCGCCCTGCGGCCCGACGCCCGTGGACGTCTTGACGAAGTCCACGCCGGCCTGCTCGCAGATCTTGCAGGCCAGGCGCTTCATCTTCTCGTCCAGGTAGCAGGTCTCGATGATCGCCTTGACGATCACCTGCCCGCGCCCGGTGCTGGCGCCGCGCACGTGGACGGCGTGCACGACGCCGGTGAGCTCGTCGCGCACGAGGCCGAACTCCGTGGAGAGGAACGCGGGCACGTTGATGACCACGTCGACCTCGTCGGCGCCGCGCTGCACGGCCTCGTCGGCGGCCAGGGCCTTGATCCGCGGCGTGTCGGCGCCGTAGGGGAACGAGATGACGGTGCACGTCTTGACGTCCGTCCTCCTGAGCAGGCGGGCGGCCAGCGGCACGAAGTGCGGGAACAGGCAGACGGCGGCGAAGTGGTACCGCGCCGCCTCGGCGCAGAGCGTCTGGACGTCCGCGCTCGTCGCGTCGGCGCGCAGCAGGGTGTGGTCGATGGTCTTGGCGAGTTCTTCGGCTTGCACGCCTCGGCCTCCGGACGGCGGGCGACGTTCAGTCAGAGCCGGGCGAGTATAGCAGCCGGGGTGCCTAGAGAAGGCGCTCGATGTAGCGGTCGTCGCGGCGCCAGTGCTTGCGCACCTTGACGCGCAGGGCGAGGAAGACCTGCACGCCGAGGATCGCCTCGATCTCGTGGCGGGCGCCGCTGCCGACGGCCTTGACCACGCGCCCGCCCTTGCCCACGACGATGGCCTTCTGCGACTCGGTCTCGACGATCACGTTGGCCTCGATCTCGACCAGCGGCCGGTCCTCGCGCTCGGTGATGGAGGTGACCTCGGCGGCGATCGCGTGCGGCACCTCGTCGCGGGTCAGCCGCAGCGCCTGCTCGCGCACGAGCTCGGCGATCAGGAGCTCCAGCGGCTGGTCGCTCTGCTGGCCCTCCGGGAAGTACACGGGGCCGGGCGGCATGGCCGCCGACAGCCGGGAGACGACGTCGGAGAGGCCGTCTCCCCGCAGGGCGGAGACGGGCAGGACCTCGGCGCCGCCCGAGAGGGCGCGCGCCTCCTCGAGGCGCGCGCCCAGCCGGGGCCCGTCCACGAGGTCGATCTTGTTCAGCGCCACCACGGCGGGCCGGCCGGCTTCGGCGACCGCCTGCGTGATGTAGCGGTCGCCCGAGCCGAACGTCTCGGTGGCGTTCAGCAGCACGAGCGCGGCGTCCACCTCGCCCAGCGCGTCGTCCACGGCCGTCTGCATCCGTCGCGTGAGCGAGTCGAACGGCTTCTGGAAGCCGGGGAGGTCGAGCAGGACGATCTGGCAGCCCTCGAGGGTCACGACGCCGGTGATGCGCCGCCGTGTGGTCTGCGGGTGATCGCTGACGATGCTGACCTTGCGTCCGACGAGGGCGTTGACCAGCGTGGACTTGCCCACGTTGGGCCGCCCGAACACGGCGACGAACCCGCTGTGGAACTCCTCACTCATCAGGGCCCTCCTCGGGCAGCGCAAACGGGGTCGTGAGCAGCTCTCGCAGCCGCACGACGGTCAAGTCGCCGGCGGCGCGGGCGATGATCTCGGGGTCGCCGAACTCGGCGAGCGCCTGCAGGCAGGACCCGCAGGGCAGGCAGTCCGATCCATCCAGGGCGGCGACGGCGACGTAGCGCAGCTCGCGCTCGCCGTGCGTGACGAGCGCGGCGAGCGCAGCCCGCTCCGCGCAGAGCCCCGCCGGAGAGGCGGCGTTCTCGACGTTGGCGCCGTGGTGGCTGCGGCCCGAAGGGCCGACGGCCACGGCGCCGACGGCGTAGCCGGAGTACGGCGCGTACGCGTTGCCGGCGACGGTCAGCGCCTCCTGGAAGAGAAGCCGCTCTGCGAGCTCGGGCGCGCGGCTCATCGACCGACGAGGGTGGGTCTCCGAGGGGTGGTCCGAAGGTGCACCGCTCACAGCGGGTACCAGATGCGGAAGAGGAGCGCGGTGACGGCGATGCCGAGTGCCGCGCCCACGGCCACCTCGGTGAGCGTGTGGATCTTGGCCTGCACGCGGCTCTGGGCCACGAGCGCGGCGAGGAACAGCGTGATCGCCGAGATCGGCAGCGCGAACGTGGTGCCCGAGGCCACGAACGTGACCGCGACCCAGGCCGCGAACGCGAGCGCGGCATGTACCGACGGCAGGCCGCCCTTGAAGGCGGTGCCGCGGTGCGTCAGCGCCTTCATCGCGATGGCCGCCAGGATGACGATGAACAGCGCGATCACGGTCACGTCGATGGGCGACCCGCGCAGCTTGCTGAGGATGGTGTACGGCACGCTGGTGATCTTGTCGTAGAACACCAGGTACGCGACGGCGACGGCGTTGACGGCGGCGACCAGCACGGCGCCCGCCGAGACGTCCTTGGCGATGCGGGCGCGCGGGTCGTCCTCGTCGGTCACCAGGTCGACGACGTGCTCGATGGCCGTGTTGAACATCTCGGTGATGAGCACGAACGAGATCGCCACCAGGAGCGCGATGACCTCGACCCGGGTGAGCGCGAAGAACAGGCCGGCAAAGAGCACCAGCGCGGCGATGCCGAAGTGGATCCACATGTTGCGCTCGTAGCGGAGCGCGTGGACGATGCCGTCGAAGGCGAAGTTGAAGCTGGTGAGCAGGTTACCGCGACGTTGCGACAACGAGGCCCTCCCAATCGACGAGCTCGAGCACTTCGGCCTGACGCAGGGCCATCTGGCCGGCGTCCGTCTCATGGTCGTAGCCGAGCAGGTGGAGGGCGCCGTGCGTCAGGAGCACCGCGACCTCGAGCGACGGGGGAAGGTCGTCGCCGCGCGCCTGGTCCAGCGCCCGGCGCGCGCAGATCACGATGTCGCCGAGGAGCAGCGGCGGTCCGGCGGTGCCGGAGAGGACCGCCTCGGCCACCTCGCCGAGGTCGGGCGCCAGCGAGGCGACGACAGCGGCCTCAGCGGCGCCGGGCGCGCCGGCGCCGTCGGTCGCGGGGTCGCCGGCCTCCCAGTCCTCGAGCGGGAAGCTGAGCACGTCGGTGACCTCGTCCTTCTCGCGGTACTCCCGGTTGAGGTCGCGGATGCGCCGCTCGCCGACGAAGGTCACGGCCACCTCGGCGCCGTGCACGCCCTCCTCGTCGAGCACCTTGGCCACGAGGCGCGCGACCAGTTCCTCGTCGATCGCCGTGCGCGTCCCGTTGACCACCTCGACGACGTTCACGAGCCGCCCCCCTCGCGAAGCGGGCCGGGCGGCGTCCTGCGCTGCGCGCGCGCCGCCCCGATCTCGTCGTCGTGCGCCTTGTAGGCGTTCACGATGCGCTGCACCAGCTTGTGGCGCACCACGTCGTGACCGTCGAACTGCACGATGCCGATGTCCTCGATGTCGTCCAGGACCTCGCCCACCGTGACCAGCCCGGAGGTCCGGCTGTGCGGCAGGTCGATCTGCGTGACGTCCCCCGTGACGACCATCTTGCTGCCGAACCCGAGGCGCGTGAGGAACATCTTCATCTGCTCGGGCGAGGTGTTCTGCGCCTCGTCGAGGATGATGAACGAGTCGTTGAGCGTGCGCCCGCGCATGAACGCCAGCGGCGCGACCTCGATCTCGCCCTTCTCGATCAGGGTCGCCAGCTTCTCGCCGTCGATCATGTCGTAGAGCGCGTCGAACAGCGGCCGGAAGTACGGGTCGACCTTCTCGCTCACGGTGCCGGGCAGGAAGCCCAGGCTCTCCCCCGCCTCCACGGCCGGCCTCGTGAGGATGATGCGCCCCACCTGCTTGCCGAAGAACGCGGCCACGGCCATGGCCGTGGCGAGGTACGTCTTGCCGGTGCCGGCGGGGCCGATGCCGAAGGTGATCGTGTTCTTGCGGATGGCGTCCACGTACAGCTTCTGGTTCACGGTGCGCGGGCCCACCTGCCGGCCGCGGTGCGTCCAGACCACGTCGCCGTAGACCTCGGAGGGCTTGCCCGACGAGTTGACGGCGATGTCCATGAGCGACTCCACCATCGCCGGGTTCAGCGGTCGCCCGCTGTGGATGACCGTCAGCAGTTCCTCGATGGCGGCGCGCGCCTTCTCCACGCCCTCCAGGTCGCCCTCGAGGATCAGGACGTTGCCACGCAGCGTGAGCGTGCAGTCCAGGCGCTGCTCGAGGATCTTGAGGTGCGCGTCGTGCTCGCCGGCGAGAGTGAGAGCCTCGTTGTTGCTGTCCAGATCGATGACCGTGCGCGCCACAGGCGTCACCTTCAGCCTCCCAGGCGCCCGCGGACGAGGTCGCTGAGCTTCTTGCCGTCGGCGCGCCCGGCGACCTTGGGCTTGAGCCAGCCCATCACCTTGCCCATGTCCTTGGGCGTGACCGCGTCGGTGGCCGCGACTGCCTCGTCCACGAGCTCCTCGAGCTCGGCGTCCGTGAGCTCCTCCGGCATGTAGCCCTTGAGGAGTTCCTCCTCGTAGCGCTCCTGGTCGGCGAGGTCCTTGCGCCCTGCCCCGTCGTAGAGCTCGATGGCCTCGGCGCGCCGCTTGCGCTCGCGCTTGAGCAGGGTCAGCTCGTCGGCCTCGGTGGGCTGCTTGCGACTGTCGATGCGCTCCTTCTTGAGCGCGGCGACGAACGAGTTGCAGGCCTCGCGCCGTCGCTTGTCACCCGCTTTGAGCGCCGCGGTGGCGTCGTCCTTGATGTGCTGTTCGATCGCGCCCAGCTCCCTCATGACGCCTCCTCTTCCGGCGTACACGAGCGGGACCTCGCAGTCGTACCGCTCATGACGCCTCGTCTTCCGGCGTACACGAGCGGGCCGCCGCAGGCAGACCGCTCATACCATGCCTCCCAGCCGTGTCCCGCCGATGACGTGCCAGTGCAGGTGCATGACCTCCTGGCCGGCGTCGGGACCCGTGTTCGTGATGACTCTGTAGCCGCTCTCCGCCACGCCGGCGGAGCGGGCCGTGGCGGCGATGAACCCGAGCGCGCGGGCCGAGGCGCCGCCGTCCAGAGCCTCGGCTTCGTCCAGCGACGCGACGTGCTCGCGCGGAATGACCAGCACGTGCACCGGCGCGAGCGGCCGGACGTCGCGGAACGCGACGAAGTGGTCGTCCTCGAAGACGACCTCCGCCGGGATCTCCCCGGCCGCGATCCTGCAGAAGATGCAGCTATTGAGCGGTGCCCCTCCGGCGCCCCGCTCGATAGCTTGGCTACGTCGGCTATTCATTCCTTCACTCCTTGACGCTGCCGGCCACGCCGTCGTCCGTGATCTGGTCGGCGACGGCGCGCACCAGGTCGCCACGCCGCGCGTGACCCCGCAGCGAGTACCGTACGTACTCCGAACTGTACCCCTTCCAGAGGCCGTCGCGCCGCTCCTCGACCAGGACCTCGGCCTCGCGACCGAGCGCGGCGCGGCGCGCGGCCAGGGCGGCCGCCTCGGCGGCGGCCAGCGCGCGCCCCATGCGCTCCTTGACGACGTCGGCCGGAAGCGGCGGCAGCTCCGCCGCCGCCGTGCCCGGCCGCGCCGAGTACGCGAACACGTGCGCGCGCCCGAAGAGGCCGCTCCGCAGGGCCCCCAGCGTGCGCGCGAACGCCGCCTCGTCCTCCGTCGGATAGCCGACGATCACGTCCGTGCTGAGGGTCGCGCCGCCCGGAACCTCCCGGAGGCCATCGACCGCGCGCAGGTAGCGCGCGAACGAGTACGGGCGGCGCATGTCCCGCAGCACCCCGTCGTCCGCCGACTGCAGCGGCACGTGCAGGTGCCGCGCCACGCGCGGGTGGGCGAGCATGCCCACAAGGGCATTGTCCACGTGCCGTGGCTCGACCGACGACAGCCGCACGCGCCGCAGGCCCTCGAGCTCCGCGACCGCGGCGACCAGCTCCGGCAGCCGCGCTCGGCCGTCGCGCCAGGCGCCGAGGTCGATGCCGCTCAGCACCACCTCGCCGCACCCCTGCGCGAGCCCCTCGCGGGCGGCCGCGAGCGCCTGCGCCAGCGGCACGCTACGCGGCTCTCCGCGCACGAGGCGCACCACGCAGTACGTGCACGCGCCGGCGCAGCCGTCCTGTACCTTGAGCACCAGCCGCGTACGCGCGCCGGGTGTCGCCCGCGGCGCGGCGGCGCCGGCGATCGAAGCAGCCGGAGCGACGCGACCGCGCGTGCCCTGCCGGGCCAGCTGCCCGCCCAGCTCCGACCAGTCGGGGCGAGCGGCCACGGTCACGCCCTCGGCGGCGAACTGCTCCGGGTGCAGCGCGGCGGCGCAGCCGCAGACCACCACGTGCCTGCCGGCCGAGGCCGCGCGCCGGACGAGCCGGCGCGACTTGCGCTCGGCCTCGGCCGTCACGCAGCAGGTGTGCACCACGACGACGTCCGCGGCCTCTCTGACGGTCACTGGCTCCAGGCCGGCGGCGGCAAGGCCCGCCAGGGCCTCCTCCCCGTCTGCCTGACTCACCTTGCAGCCCACGAAGCTGGCGGCGACTCTGGTCACGCCTGCCTCGTGAGGTGCAGCGTCACCCAGGTGCCGTCGTCCGTGCGCGCCGCCTCGGCGAAGGCCGGGAACGCGGCGAGCGCCTCGCCGGCCTGCTCGACGAGCAGCCCGGAGAGGAGCAGCTCCCCCGGCGGGGCGGCTGCTGCCGCGCCGGGCGCCACATCATTGCGCGCGGGGCCGCCGCCGTCTGCCGGCCACCAGCGCTCCGCCAGCCGCAGGATCGGGCGGAGCGCGATGTTGGCCACCACCACGTCGGCGGCCGGCAGCGGGTAGGCGGGGTCGGTCGCGTCGCCCACCAGCAACGTGGGCGCAAGCTCGTTCATGGCCGCGTTGCCGGCCGCGGCGTGCACCGCGACCGGGTCGATGTC